>NZ_CP094459.1:2424031-3636047 GCF_022809715.1 Burkholderia pyrrocinia | reverse complement strand
CGAATCGGCTTCGCCGCCGTTGGCGGGCGCGGCACCAGGGCCCGGGCGCCACGTGCGGCGGCCGGCGGCCGCTTCGTGCGCGGGCAGGCTCGGCAGGTCGATGTCGGCGTCGTCGGCGTTCAGGTGGTGCGCGGCGGCAGCCGACGGCGTCATCGGCACGTCGGCCGGCGCGGCGGGCGCAGCCGCGGCATGCGCGGTCAGGTTGGCGGCGATCGCGGCCACCGTGGCGGCCGGGCCGCTCGGCTGCAGCGGCGCGCGCGGGGCTGCCGACGCGGCGCCCGTAGCGGCGCTGCGCATGCCGGCCTTCGGATCGAGGACGAACTGGACTTCGATCGGCGCGTTCCAGAAATCTCGGGCCAGATCCGAGATCCGGCCCGAAAACTGGCTCTTGACCCAGTCCAGCTTGAAGCGGTTCGGCGCGGCGATGGACAGCGTGTTCGCCGACGCATCGAAGGCCACCGGGGCCAAGGGTTTGATCCACGTCACGTACTGCTGGGGCGTCAGCTCGCGCTCCAGCAGTGCGGAACAGTGTTGCCAGAAATCGTTCATCAAGTAGCTGTCGTTTTTTGCATGCACAGCGCGGCTCGCCGGCGCCCTTGTCGCGATGGCGCAACAAGGCCCGAAGCGGTCGTGCGAGCGTGCCTCGGACGCCTGCGTCACAGTCGTGCAGAGGCAGGCGGGAGCCGGGGCGGCGTGCGGGATTCTTGGAGATAAGGCGAGATTCTAACGCCAAACGCGGCCACAGCGGGACTTATCCACAGGCTGGATTTGTGGGTCGCGGGGCCGGATCGGCGCGGGCCGGCACAGGCGCGTGACTCGTAAAGTATTGACCGTCAAGAGAAAAACGGTTTAAATAGCGGGTTCCGCGAAAACCAATCCTGTATTCCCGGCGATTGCGTTCGCCCGAATGCCTCCGGTTAAGGGCACGCGGTCCCCTGAATTTCGACATTCTCGAACAAGTGAGAACATCATGAAACGTACTTACCAACCGTCCGTGACGCGCCGCAAGCGCACCCATGGCTTCCGTGTCCGCATGAAGACGGCAGGTGGCCGCAAGGTCATCAACGCTCGCCGCGCGAAGGGCCGCAAGCGCCTCGCCATCTAAGGCAGGTTGCGCGCTGTGTCCGCCGTCCGCAGTCCTGCGGAAGGTGCCGTCGAGCCGGGTGCGAATCCGTCGCAGACGAAAGCCGCCTTCCCGAAAGCTGCGCGACTTCTGAAAACGGATGAATTTTCATCCGTTTTTCGTTTGCGCCCCTGGCGGCGTTCCGCGCACTTCGTGATTTACGGCAAGCCGACCGGTCAGCCCGCGCGTCTGGGGCTCGTCGTCGGCAAGAAGTATGCGCCGCGTGCAGTCACGCGTAATCTCGTGAAGCGGCTGGCGCGCGACGCGTTTCGCTTGCGCCGGGCCGAATTCGCCGGTTACGACCTGCTGCTGCGGCAGCACACGCGCTTCGACAAGAAAGCGCTGCCGAGCGCGGCTTCCGCCCCGCTCGCGGCGATGTGCGCGGCCGAAATCCGCGAGCTGCTCGACAGGGCAGTCCGGGAAATCGCCCGCCGTGCGTCGAAGCCCGCGTCCGAGTGACGCATCCGTGCCCGGTGCGGCGTTCGCGCCTGCCCGGCCGGTTTTGACGCGGCGCCAAACGGCGCCGCCCAAGGTATGGAAACGGTCTTGATCGCGTTGCTGCGCTTCTACAAGGTTGCCGTGAGCCCCCTGCTCGGCAACCGTTGCCGTTTTTATCCTTCCTGTTCGGATTACGCGCGCGAGGCAATCCAGTATCATGGCGCCGCGCGCGGCACGTATCTCGCCGTCAGGCGCGTGTGCCGATGCCATCCGTTTTCCGCGGGCGGCATCGACCTCGTCCCGCCGCCCAACTCCGACACTCGCGCTCGCGGCGAAGCCGACGCGCGGTCCCATCGACTCTGAGACAACGCATGGATATCAAACGCACCGTCCTATGGGTGATCTTCTTCATGTCAGCTGTCATGCTGTACGACAACTGGCAGCGTTCCCATGGACGCCCGTCGATGTTCTTCCCGAGCGCCACGCAGACGGCCCCCGCGGCCGCGGCCGGCGGCGCATCGGGCACGGGCGCGACGACGACGACCGCAGGTGAAGTGCCTGCCGCCGCAGCCGGCGCCGCACCGTCGACGACGGCACCGGCCGCCCAGGCGCAGCTCGTGAAGTTCTCGACCGACGTCTACGACGGCGAAATCGACACGCGCGGCGGCACGCTCGCGAAGCTGACGCTGAAGAAGCAGGGCGACGGCAAGCAGCCCGACCTGTACATCACGCTGTTCGACCACACGGCCGGCCACACGTATCTCGCGCGCTCGGGCCTGCTCGGCGGCGACTTCCCGAACCACAACGACGTCTACACGCAGCTGAACGCCGGCTCGACGTCGCTGACGGGCGACCAGAACACGCTGAAGCTGTCGTTCGAATCGCCGGTGAAGGGCGGCGTGAAGGTCATCAAGACCTACACGTTCACGCGCGGCAGCTACGTGATCGGCGTCGATACCAAGATCGACAACGTCGGCACGGCGCCTGTCACGCCGACGGTCTACATGGAACTCGTCCGCGACAACACGGCCGTCGAAACGCCGATGTTCTCGCACACGTTCCTCGGGCCGGCGGTCTACACGGACGCGAAGCACTTCCAGAAGATCGACTTCAGCGACCTCGACAAGAACAAGGCGAACTTCGAGAAGTCCGCCGACAACGGCTGGGTCGCGATGGTGCAGCACTACTTCGCGTCGGCATGGATTCCGCAGTCGGGCGTGAAGCGCGACATCTACGCTGAAAAGATCGATCCGACGCTGTACCGCGTCGGCGTGAAGCAGCCGGTCGCCGCGATCGCGCCGGGCCAGTCGGCCGACGTGCAGGCACGCCTGTTCGCCGGTCCGGAAGAAGAGCGCATGCTCGAAGGCATCGCGCCGGGCCTGGAACTCGTGAAGGACTACGGCTGGGTGACGATCATCGCGAAGCCGCTGTTCTGGCTGCTCGAGAAGATCCACGGCTACGTCGGCAACTGGGGCTGGGCGATCGTGCTGCTGACGGTGCTGATCAAGGCGGTGTTCTTCCCGCTGTCGGCCGCGAGCTACAAGTCGATGGCGCGCATGAAGGAAATCACGCCGCGCATGCAGGCGCTGCGCGAACGCTTCAAGAGCGATCCGCAGAAGATGAACTCGGCGCTGATGGAGCTGTACAAGACCGAGAAGGTCAATCCGTTCGGCGGCTGCCTGCCGGTCGTGATCCAGATCCCGGTGTTCATCTCGCTGTACTGGGTGCTGCTCGCGTCGGTCGAAATGCGCGGCGCGCCGTGGATTCTGTGGATTCACGACCTGTCGCAGCGCGATCCGTTCTTCATCCTGCCGGTGCTGATGGCCGTGTCGATGTTCGTGCAGACGAGCCTGAACCCGACGCCGCCGGACCCCGTCCAGGCGAAGATGATGAAGTTCATGCCGATCGCGTTCTCGGTCATGTTCTTCTTCTTCCCGGCCGGCCTCGTGCTGTACTACGTCGTGAACAACGTGCTGTCGATCGCGCAGCAGTACTACATCACGCGCAAGCTCGGCGGGGTCAAGAAGAAACCGGCCTGACGCCCGTCGCACCCGCGGGCGGCGAGCCGCCCGCGATGCACGCAAAAAAGCCGCATGGTTCGCCCATGCGGCTTTTTTGCTTCTCGGTGGCGGCGCGCGGCGTGCGATGCGCGTGCCGTTCCCGGTCAGGATTTCTTCGCTTCGATTTTCGGTTCGCCGTAGAACTGCTCGACCAGTTCCTGAACGAGGTAGCGGTGATGCGGAGACAGTGCCTCGATCTTCGACGCGAGTTCGATCGTTTCCGGCGTCGGCGGATAGCGTTCGTCGCGCGGCAGCGGTTGCGGCGTCGGGTGTTCGATCACGCTCGGCGACGGCCCGTAATGCAGCCAGTGCAGTTCGACGCGCAGCCATTCGGCGAGCGTTGCGAGCTTGTCCGACGTCGGAATCGTGCGGCCCGTCAGCCACTTGTGCGCGGTTTGCGGCGAAACGGGATGCGTTCCGCGGTGGCGCAGATTGAACTTGTTCGCAAGCTCCGTCGCGCCGGTGACCTTCTCCGGACTGCGCCGCAGGGCGAATTTCAGGCGTTCCGAGAACGCGGCTTTTTCTTCGGATGTCGGCATGGGGGAGATTGTGCAATTCCACCGACGTCTTTCAGACAACCGTATGGGATAAACATATCTTGTTTGGACTAATCCCGGACTTGCGCAGGATGACCAGCGGAATTGAGGGACGCAGTGTCAGGCCGCTCCGGTAGGCATACGCGTCCGAAACGGTGGCTGTGTCATCGTGCTGGACTGATACTCGACTTATCCCTGGTGGGATAAATTCGGGCGAGTCCGAATCCCGCGTGGCGTCCGGTGGCGGGTGTGCGGGCACGCTACAATGCCGGCGTTCCGTTGCCCGAACTGTTGCGCGGGCGCACCACTCATTGCCTGATCACCCGATTCATCCGATTCCCATGCTCGCTACCGATTCCGATCCGATCGTCGCCATTGCCACTGCTGCCGGCCGGGGCGGCATCGGTGTCGTCCGCGTGTCGTTCGGGCGCGGCGGCGAGGCGGCCGCGCTGCCGTTGATCGACGCGTTGTGCGGGCAGAAGCTTGCGCCGCGCCATGCGAGCTACGTGCCGTTCCTGGATGAGCACGGCGCGCCGCTCGACCGCGGGATCGCGCTGTATTTCCCGGCGCCGCATTCGTACACCGGCGAGCACGTGCTCGAACTGCAGGGGCATGGCGGGCCGATCGTGATGCAACTGCTGCTGCAGCGCTGCCTGGATGCGGGGCGCGGCTTCGGGCTGCGGCTCGCGGAGCCGGGCGAGTTCACGCGGCGCGCGTTCCTGAACGACAAGCTCGACCTCGCGCAGGCCGAGGCGGTTGCCGACTTGATCGAGGCAAGCACGGAGGCCGCCGCGCGTTCGGCCGGGCGTTCGCTCGATGGCGCGTTCTCGCGGCAGATCCATGCGCTCGTCGAAGACGTGATCACGCTGCGAATGCTGGTCGAGGCGACGCTCGATTTTCCGGAAGAGGAAATCGACTTCCTGGAGGCCGCCGATGCACGCGGCAAGCTCGCGAAGATCCGTGCGCTGCTCGCGCACGTGCTTGGCGATGCGCGGCAGGGTGCGCTGTTGCGCGAGGGGCTGTCGGTCGTGCTTGCCGGGCAGCCGAACGTCGGCAAGTCGTCGCTGCTGAACGCGCTGGCCGGCGCGGAGCTGGCGATCGTCACGCCGATCGCGGGCACGACGCGCGACAAGGTCGCGCAGACGATCCAGGTCGAAGGGATTCCGCTGCACATCATCGATACGGCCGGGTTGCGCGAGACGGAGGATGAAGTCGAGCGGATCGGGATTGCGCGCACGTGGAGCGAGATCGAGCGCGCGGACGTCGTGCTGCATCTGCTCGATTCGCGCACGGGGCTGACGCCGGATGACGAGACGATCGCCGCGCGGTTTCCGGGCGGCGTGCCGGTGGTGCGCGTGTTGAACAAGACGGATCTGACCGGCGTGCCGGCTTGTGTCGAGCATCCTGCCGCGGAAGGCGATCTGACCGAGGTGCATCTGTCGGCGAAGCGCGGTGACGGGATCGATATGCTGCGTGCGGAGCTGCTGCGGATCGCGGGGTGGCAGGCGGGGGCAGAAGGCGTGTATCTCGCACGCGAGCGGCATCTGATCGCGCTGCGAGCGGCGCAGGAGCATCTGGCACAGGCGGCGGATCATGCGGAGCAAAGGGCGCAGTCGCTCGATCTGTTCGCAGAGGAGCTGAGGCTCGCGCAGGAACAGCTCAATGCGATTACCGGGGAGTTCACTTCCGATGATCTGCTGGGGGTGATTTTCAGCAGGTTTTGTATTGGGAAATAAGCGATCGCATGGTTCCAAAATTTGCAACACTCAGTGCGGAATGTCGTTTATTGCTGGTAGATAAGAGTGAGTATCTGCGTCTCCTGGTGCTGGAAATAAACAGTTTCTAACATTTTTCCGAAATACGGCAATTGCCATTTCATGTTCTCTCTGAGGAGGCGGTAATCTTTCGCGTGCGCACATCACCAGGGCTTGGCGTTCGGGGTCCCATGGCTGGAGGCGCAAGACAACGAAATCGTGGGATGTGCCGCACTCCGCTTGATCGGATATGTCTCAGCGCACCCTTGGCGAGATGCGAGAAATAACTCGCCCTCGACATCAATATATTGAGATAAGGAATAAGAGCGATTCTGGTTCGCCACGCACGCTCTTGTGGTATCGAACTTCCTATGTAACCTTGAAGTGGCGCAATTCATTCGGAGTGGCGCAAACGCTCATCCTTATTTAGCTCTATTTCGAGGGAAGCATGTTCGATCATAACCATTACGTTCCGGTATTGAAGTGGCGTCAAGGCGAGTATCTCGCATTGTCCCGATTGGATCCCGCTGTCAGGGATTGGGTGACACCTTTGTTCGAGGTGCCGACAGAGGCTTGGGATTTTGAAGCCGAAGCACCGGCCAAGAGTCTGGACGAACACTTGGCCAAGTTTGGCGTGCGACTCAAACAAAAATGGGACTCGCGGCGTTGCTTTGTCGATTCTCCCTTTATCGACGGCGAAGCAAGTGTCGATAATGGAACACACCATCTGGCACATATCTTCGACCTCGCGCGAGTTGCAGGGGCCATGCCGGTTCCCGTGTTGGGGCTGGGGCGTTCCGAGGCGTACATTGGCGCGGTGAGAGCGATCGTTGATCGAGACGGTCGGGGAGCATGTCTGCGACTGACGCCCGACGACTTCGGCGTTTCAATGCACGCAGAGGTAGACGCGCTGCTGAAGGGAATCGGGATAGACGAAGGGGCATGCGATCTCGTTCTTGATTGCGCGGCCGACATCGCAACCAGCCCGAAGATGCAGGCCTTGGTCTGGAAGGGCCTGCTCGACGAATTGCCCAAGGTCGCGGACTGGCGGTCCATCACGATCGCCGGGACTTCTTTCCCGCAGACGTTGCCATCGGCGTTGTTCCGACCGTCGGGCGTTATCAAGCGCCATGACTGGCTCGGCTATAAATCCCTTGTCGGAATGCTCCCGGCAGGAGTGCGGGTGCCGACTTTCGGCGACTATGGCGTAGCACATCCCGAGACCGAGCTCATCGATCCGCGGATGCTCGATCCCAATGCGAAGGTGAAATACACCATCAACGACGAATGGTTCATCGCCATGGGCGTACAGGTCAAGAAACACGGGCGAGCGCAGTACGCGGACGTTTGCAGGAGCATCGTGTCAGCCAGGCCGCCCATATTCATGGGCGGTGCCTACTCATACGGCGACAAATTCATCGAGGACTGCGCAAACGGCGACGGAAGTACCGGCGGCGCGTCGACCTGGCCGATGGTAGGGAGCAACCACCATGTCACGAAGGTTGTGAGGGATGTCGCCACTTTGTTCGGCGCTTCAGCGCTTCCCTGACCTGCGCGCGTAGGGACGAAGGAGAAAGGTGTTGCGTGAGTAGTGCGTAGAGGGACCGTCTGCTGCCACGCAACGCTTTCTTGTCGATGCCAAGGGTTTCCAGAATGGCGAGTGCTTCGTTTCGCCATAGAAGATGAGCGACGTGGAACGGAGACAAATCCGGGTTCATCGTCGCGGCGCGTTCGGTCTGGATATGAACCGCTCCGCGAGGGCCGACGCGAGAAACCTTGACTCCCCACCACGGCGGAAGCAGGTTGGCCGCTTCCGCGAAGTGTCTTTCGCTGACGACTAGCGTTGCCTTGTCGAGTGCTCTCGAGTAAGCGTCAATCTGCAACGGAAGGCGGTAAAGCGTGTCGGTGTCGCTCTTGAGTTCATAACCGTGAATGACGCCGTTGATCACGGCTATGTCGACCCGGCAGGCCCCATGCTCCAGCCCCAACTCTTCCACGACCAGCACGTTTGGATTCGACAGGGGTTCCGCGAGGACTTTTTTCATGACGGCGATGCGCACGTCACGATCGCGGGTAGCGATACGCGCCGTATGGTCGCCGGATGAAATTTTCGTCACGGAAAGCCCTCGAATCGGAATGCAGCGGCGCATGCTAACACAGGCCAAGTACGTCTTCGTCCGCTTGGTCGTCAGGCCGACTCCGCGTTCGGTTTGCGATGCTGCCTGCCGGATGTTCTCGTCGAGCACTTGACCTGTCGAATACGTACAGTCGGACTGCTAACAACCCAGCGCGCCGTCCGGACCCTCACCCGCGTCAATCCCAATGCCGATGATGATGGTAATACCCGCCACCACCGTAATACCCACCGTCAGGCACCACGATACAGCCGCTCAGCAACACGGCGACGCCGGCAATCAGCAAAAGGGTTTTCTTCATGGCGCTCACCTGCTCGGGTTCGATATGAAACCGAGCATATCGAGCGCCCGCAACACGGGCTGTAAGCATTGGTATCCCCGCTCCGCATTGCGTAACGGCGCATTATTCCGGTCAAAATGACCGTAACAAATGCCCCAAACAGCAGACGTATTCAGGCAACGACGACCCTGTTTCGCCCCGCATCCTTCGCAAGATACAGCGCGGCGTCGGCGGCTTCGATCAACGCGTCGGGCGTCGACAGATCGTCGGCCGACACGGTCGCGCAACCGACGCTGACGCTCACACGCCCCGCCGGCGAAGCAGGCATCGCGAGATCGAGCCGCAACACGGCTTCGCGCGCTTCTTCCGCAACGACCCGCGCACCGCGCGCACCCGTATTCGGCAACACGATCGCGAATTCCTCGCCGCCGTAACGCGCGACGATATCCGCGGGCCGCCTCACCGCGCCGGCCAGCGCATTCGCGACCGCGATCAGGCACGCATCGCCCTTCACGTGACCGAACGCGTCGTTGTAGGCCTTGAAGCGATCGACGTCGACCATCAGCAGCGACAGCGGTTCGCCTTGGCGCCGCGCCTGCAGGAACAGCGTGTGGAAATGATCGTTGAAGTGGCTGCGATTGAACGCGCCAGTCAGCCCGTCGCGCGCGGATGAGCGGATCAGCATCGCATGCGCCTCGAACAACTGCTGGTACAGCATCGTCACTTCCCATGCGAGCACGCACACGAGCACGCCGGGCGTGAACATGCTGAACACGCGCGCGACATACCAGCCGACCGTGAAGCGGTTCGTGGTCAGCAGGTTCAGCGTCGTGTCGGTGAGGCACGCGAGCACCGCGATCGCGAGCCACAGGTCGAGCGTCGTGCGCAGCCGGCCGGTGGCCAGCACGGCCACGAGCGCAAGCGCATTGAGTATCCACACGACGAGCGCGACGCCGTTGAAGGGCAGCACGGCCACGTCGCCGGGCGGATGGAACGCGGGCGGCAGCGACACGTTCAGCGCGAGCGCGCACAGCAGCGCGGCCGCAATGGCCGGCCCGCCGACGAGCGCGATCGTCCACCGGCGCGTCTGCTTCGCGCTGACCGGTGCGCGCGTCAGCCGCTCGCGCGCGAGCAGCGCGGCCATCACAAAGCACGGGAAGCCCGCATGCCAGAAGATCCACATCCACGCGGCGCTTTGCGGGCGCGCACCGAGCAGGCCATGCGGCGCGAATACGCCGGGAAAGGTGAGCAACTGCAGCGCGACCGCGAGCGCGGTGAACGCATAGGCGCCGCCGAGCGCGCCGAGCACGGGCTGGCGCGTCACGGTGAACTGTGCGCCGAGGAAGAACGCGGCGATGCTCGCGGTCGTGAACACGGTGAGCGCGCACATCGGCATGAACGGCTCGATGGCCGGCAGCGTGACGTTCGCGTGCGGCGCGGCGATTCCGAGTGCGAGCAGGATGACGAGCGCCGTCAGCGCGCCGAACCAGAGCTGACGACGCGTCGTGTGCTGGATCAGGATGCCTTCCATGGAGTCCCCCGGACACGCGTGCGCAAACGCCCGGTCTTGCGCCGGGCGGCGCGCATCCCGGCCGCGGCGCGACCGGTGCGGCCCGATCCTATCGCGTTATTGGCGCGCGCTCAAATGCCGAGCCCCGGGCCGAAGTTGCCGGCGACCCAGTGCGTGACGGCGTCGACGTCCGCGTAGTCCTGTTCGGGCAGGCCGTCGAGCATCGACAGCACCTCGTTGCTGGCGCCGGCGTCGCGCGCGGCGTCGACGATCGCATCCTTGTTCGCCGGGTAGCGGACGGCTGCCAGCACGTCGGCGATCTGCAGGTCGATGGTTTCGCTGGGGATATCGTGCGGAGGGAGGGCGGGCTTGTCGTTCACGTCGGCGTCTCGCGGGTTGGGCGGGAATCGGATCAAAGCGGAATAAGGGCGCGTCGCGCGTTGCCCGGCCCGGGGCTGCCCGGCCGGCGCGCGCCGCGGATGGACGGCGATCGGCTCAATGCCCGCGTCGCACGCGGCGCCACGGATGCTTCCAGTCGATGTGCGGGGCGTTTTCGTCGCGCGGATGCTGGCGCCGATGTTCCTGCCAAAGTTCGTCGGAAAACAGCGCCGTGACGATCACGAGCGGTAGCACAAGAAAAATACCGAGTATGACTTGCTCGATCACGATAGCCTCCTTGCGGTGGCAGGAACCCTTGCTCACATTCTAGGCTCTGAACTTCGCCCGCGTTCAACTTCTTACAGTGCGGAACGGGCCCGAACGCGGCTGCGCCGCGCGGGCGTTCCGCACGTGCGCCGGCATCAAAAAGGACATGAACATGCAACTCCAGAACGATACCAACACGCTTGCGCTGCGGCCGCTGGAGCGCCAGGACCTGCGCTTCGTCCACGAGTTGAACAACGACGCGAAGATCATGCGCTACTGGTTCGAGGAGCCGTACGAAACCTTCTCGGAACTGTCGCAACTGTACGACCGCCACGTGCACGACCAGCGCGAGCGCCGTTTCGTCGCGGTCGATGCGCAAGGCGAACTGGTCGGTCTCGTCGAATTGATCGAGCTCGACTACATCCATCGCCGCGGCGAGTTCCAGATCATCATCGCGCCGCAATGCCAGGGGCGCGGCTATGCGGGCCAGGCGACGCGCCTCGCGATCAAGTACGCATTCAACGTACTGAACATGCGCAAGCTGTACCTGATCGTCGATACGACGAATGCGGCGGCGATTCACGTGTACGAAAAATGCGGGTTCCAGCACGAGGCCGAATTGAAGGAAGAATTTTTCGGCAACGGTGCGTATCACAATGCTTATCGCATGTGCATCTTCCAGCGCGATTATTTCGAGCGGCAGCAATCGGCCTGAATAAAGCAGGGTAAACACGCTGACGAAATACGCCCGCGGCATGGCCTCCGCGGGCGCAGGATGCATGCGGGGGAACACGGGTAAATACGGACGCGCTTATACCTGGCATTTTTCTTGTATCAGGTAAATGCGATTCCGCGCTGCGGTAAAGCCGGATCGTTTCGAATGACTTTATGTGCGGCGCATCAAAATGATCCGGATATCGAAATGGATTATCCAAACCGTTCAATCGCCGCATTGTAACTTTGCTGAAAGTCTTGCCGGGTAACGCTTCCCGCCCGGCGCCACGGGCCTGTCCACCGCGCGGCAGGCGTGGTCCCGCACGGAAAACGGGCTGCGCACGGGGTGCGACAATCCGCCGCTATTGCGGTCGCACAACAAATGTGCTTGCTATCGCTTGCCGGTCTTCTAAAGTGAAAAACGCGGGTTCACGATCACCTTTAAACACATAGCTAACCCAAGCCTGGTGCCCGCAAGCCTGGAGACAAAAAAATGATGAAGCGTACCGGTATCCTTTTTGCCCTCGTCGGCGCATTTTGCGCAGTGTCGATTGCCCAGGCCGGCGGCGATTCGGCCGTCAAGCCGAAGCAGGAAATCCAGTTGACGAAGAATGCCTGGGGCTGCCTGTCGAAAGACAATCTGGATTCCGTACTGAATCACGAGCGCGACGGCAAGTCGCAGGCGAAGCAGCAGTACTTCGACGACTACCGCTGCCTGTCGGTGCCGGAAGGCCAGCGCTTCCGCGTGGTGTCGGTCGACCAGGGCGACGTGCAGTTCGTCAGCGCAGACAACAGCGACCAGCAGGGTCTCTGGGCCGATTCGCGCTTCGTCAAGCAATAACCGCACAGTCGCTGCGCAGTCGCACGACGCGCGAGCGCGCCGGCCCGATCAACTGGCGGCGCGAACCGAACACGGCCCGGTGCATGCCGGGCCGTTGCGCTGTGAGGGCGCACATGACACGCGCCGGACGGCGCGCATTCGGTATCATCACGGCCCGACCGAACCGAATGCCCGCCCGGGCCGCATCCGCATGGCGCTGAAATCCACGATCTACAAAGCCGAACTGCAAATTGCCGACATGGATCGGCATTACTACGCCGATCACGCGCTGACGGTGGCGCGCCATCCGTCGGAAACCGACGACCGGATGATGGTGCGCATCGTCGCGTTCGCACTGTTCGCGCACGAGCGGCTCGAATTCTGCAAGGGGCTGTCGGACGTCGACGAGCCCGATCTGTGGCAGAAGGACCTGACGGGCGCGATCGACGTGTGGATCGAGGCCGGCCAGCCCGACGAACGGCGCATCTCGAAAGCGGCCGGCCGCGCCGGGCAGGTCACGGTGATCGCGTACGGCGGCAAGACGTCGGATATCTGGTGGCAGGGCGTGCGCAGCAAGGTCGAGCGGCTGCGCAACGTGCAGGTGCTGTCGCTGGCCGATGGCGTCGCGGCCGCGCTCGGGCAGCTCGCGGAGCGCACGATGCGCCTGCAGTGCACGGTGCAGGACGGCGCGGCGTGGATCTCGAGCGCGGACCACGATCCGGTCGCGGTCGAATGGACGGTGCTGAAGGCGCGCGCGGGCGCGTGACGGCCCGCGCACCGGCCGTGCTCAGCCGATCGCGGCCGGCGGCCCCTTGAATTCCAGCATGTTGCCTTCGGGATCGAACAGGTAGATCGACGGCCCGTAGCCGCCGGCGCCGTAGCGTTCCGCAGGCGCGCCCGGCCGTGCGCCATGCGCGGCGAAATGGGCGGTCAATGCGTCGGGATCGAACGGCTCGACGCGCAGGCACAGGTGATCGAGGTTGCGTCCCGTGCCGGGCGGCCCGCTGTCGGGGCGGTCGATCGGGCCGCCGACCGACAGCAGGTCGATCAGCGCATCGCCGGCGCGCAACTGCACGAGGCCCAGATCGGGCTGTTCCTTCTCCACGTGGCAGCCGACGGCGTCGCAGTAAAAGCGCGTCATCGCCGCCATGTCGGTCACGCGCAGCACGATGTGATCGATCGCGCGGATGGTGGGTTTCATAAGCCGATACTCCTTCGCAGTCGACGAGCATCGAGTGTAGACGTATCGCGCCTGCGCTGCCGGCCGGAACGCGGCACAATCGACAGACGAAAAAAAGCCCGTTCACGCAGAGCGGAACGGGCTTAATCCATATCAGGAGGAGACATGGAGGAGACAGTTCCAACTATACACACGGCGATGGTGCGACGCAATATTCAGAGTGCAAAAAAACGTCAGGACGGCGATTTGTCGCATCCGCACTGCAACAAATCGATGACGGGACGATGACGAAAACCGCGCCGGATCAGCCGGAGCGGGCGTGTTGTCCGATTTATTTCGGGGTGATCCGCCCCCGGTTCGCCGGCGCGAATCACAGAGCAAGATTCAGGGCGCGACGGCACGTGCCGATGTCTAGAGTAGGCACATCTACACTAGAGAGTGCGAGGTTCAGATGAAAACCGCCTATCCGACCGACGATGCCCGCTGGGGTGCCGTGACCGAGCGCGATCCGCATGCGGACGGCGCGTTCTTCTATGCCGTGAGCACGACCGGCGTGTTCTGCCGCCCGACCTGCGCGTCGCGGCTGCCGCGCCGCGAGCATGTATCCTTCTTCGCCGATCCTGCGGCCGCGCGTGCGGCCGGCTTCCGGCCCTGCAAGCGCTGCCAGCCGGAAGGGCTGCCGCGCGAGCTCGAGATCGTCAACCGCGCGTGCGCGGTGCTCGATGCGCATGCCGAGCGGCTCACGCTTCAGCAGCTGAGCGATGCCGTGCACGTGAGCCCGTTCCACCTTCAGCGGCTCTTCAAGCGCGTGGTCGGCGTGTCGCCGCGGCAGTACCAGGCCGCGCAGCGCGGCGCCGCGCTGCGGCAGGCGCTGCAAAGCGGGCAGCCGGTCACGCGGGCGGCCGTCGATGCGGGCTTCAACTCGCCGTCGCGGCTCTATGCGTCGGTGCCGCGCGAGCTCGGGATGGCGCCGTCCGCGTTCCGTCGTCAGGGCGCCGGCCTGCGGATCGATTATGCGACCGCGTCGACATCGCTCGGCACGGTGCTCGTCGCCGCGACCGAACAGGGCATCTGCCGGATCGCGTTCGGCGACGAACCGGCGTTGCTGGTCGGCGAGCTGAAGGGCGCGTTCGCGCGCGCCGAACTGGTCGAATCGTCCGCGCGGCTCGCGCCGTTCGTCACGCAGATCCGTGCGTACCTGGACGGCACGCGGCACGCATTCGACCTGCCGCTCGACATCGCACCGACCGCGTTCCAGCAGCGCGTGTGGGAAGCGCTGACGCATATTCCGTACGGCGAAACGCGCAGCTACTCGGAGATCGCCGAGGCGCTCGGCTCGCCGCGCGCGGTGCGTGCCGTGGCGTCCGCGTGTGCGTCGAACCCGGTCGCGCTCGCGATCCCGTGCCACCGCGTCGTGCAGAAGGGCGGCGCGCTCGCCGGGTATCGCTGGGGCGTGCGCCGCAAGGCGACGCTGCTCGCGGCCGAGGCGCGTCATGCGCACGACGATGAAAACGAAGCCGTGACGGAGGGAAGTGCAGTTTGAGCATCGCGAAAACAACGATCACGTCAACCGTGAACGGCGGCCATGTGCCGCCGTCCGCGCAGATGGAACTGCGCTTCAACGCGCCCTACGATTGGGCGCGCGTGCTGCGCTTCTTCAGCGGGCGCGCGATTCCGGGTGTCGAGCAGGTCGCGGACGGCGTGTATCGCCGCATCGTCGACCTGCATGGCGACTCGGGCCGGCTCACCGTCACGAAACATCCGCGCAAGCATTGCCTGATCGCGACCGTTGAAGGGGCGGTCGCGCGTCATGTCGACGATGCATTCGCCGCGCGCGTCGCGACGATGTTCGACCTCGGCGCCGATCCGGCCGCGATCGGCGGCGGGCTCGCGCGCGATCCGTGGTTCGCGCCGCTCGTCGAGGCCGCGCCGGGGCTGCGCGTGCCGGGCGCGTGGTCGGGGTTCGAGCTGGCCGTGCGCGCGATCGTCGGCCAGCAGGTGAGCGTGAAGGCTGCGACGACGATCGTCGGCCGGCTCGTCGAACGGGCCGGTGAGCGCGTGATGCATATCGACGATGGCGCGCCGGCCTGGCGTTTCCCGACGCCCGATGCGCTGGCCGCGTGCGATCTCGACAAGATCGGGATGCCCGGCAAGCGCGTGGCGGCACTGACGGGCGTGGCGCGCGCTGTGGCGGCCGGCGACGTGCCGGTCGATCGCGCGCATGCCGATCTCGCGACGCTGCGCGGCGCGTGGCTCGATCTGCCCGGCATCGGCCCGTGGACCGTCGAATACATCGCGATGCGCGCGTGGCGCGACCCGGACGCGTGGCCGGCATCCGATCTCGTGCTGATGCAGTCGATCGCCGCGCGCGATCCGTCGCTCGACCGGCTGGCGAGCCAGAAGCGCCGCACCGAAGGCTGGCGGCCGTGGCGCGCGTACGCGGCGCTGCATTTGTGGAACGAAGTGGCCGACCGGGCGGGCGGCGCGCGCGGCGGGTGATGGCGGCGGCCCGAGTCGGGCGCGACCGGACGAGGCCGCGATGCAACCCGTTGCGCAAGCCGTGTCGCCGTTCGTCGGCTGCTGGCCGCCACGACGATTCGGCGAATCCGGCGCCTGCCGGACGCCGGGCGCGCAACGCGCGCGTATGCCTCTTTCCTCTGTCAGTTCGGCAGCACGGTTGCACCTGCCGCCGCCTGTCCGCGCTTCACGATCCATCGGACGAATTCACGTGACCGACGTGCCGATCGACGCCGCCTGAAACCGGTAACACACGCCGCGGCAGCCGCGATCGGCCCGTCCGGCGGCCCGCTCCGGCCTGCGAGCCATGCCCGCGGCCACCTCAAGCGCGTGTTCCGGCGAGATGTTAAAGTGCCCGCTACCAACGAAGCGACCAACAATCCAGCCGGCCGCGCGCGGCGTTCTGCGCGCGGCCGTCACGCACTTGCGTCTCCATGTCGAACACCATGACTCACCGCCAGTCCGAACTGCTGCTGAATCGCCTCGAAGCACTGAGCTCGGGCCCGACGCGGCAGCATCTGCCCGACGGCCTGCGCGGCATCGAAAAGGAAAGCCTGCGCGTGACGCGCGACGGGATGATCGCGTTCACGCCGCATCCGCGCGCGCTCGGTTCGGCACTCACGCACCCGGCGCTGACGACCGACTACTCCGAAGCGCTGATCGAGCTGATCACGCCCGCGGAACGCGACGCCGCGATCACGCTCGAACGCCTCGACGAGCTGCATCGCTACGTCTATGCATCGCTCGGCGACGAGATGCTGTGGAACGACTCGATGCCGGGCCTGCTGCCGGCCGACGACCAGATTCCGATCGCCAACTACGGCACGTCGAACATCGGCCGCCTGAAGACGGTGTACCGGCGCGGCCTCGCGTATCGCTACGGCCGCACGATGCAGTGCATCGCCGGCATCCACTACAACTACTCGCTGCACGAGGAAGTGTGGCGGCGCCTGCACGCGGAAGAAGGGTCGACGGCCACGCTCGTCGATTACCAGTCGGAGCGCTATCTCGCGCAGATTCGCAACTTCCGCCGCCGCAGCTGGCTGCTGATGTACCTGTTCGGCGCGTCGCCCGCGCTCGACACGAAGTTCCTGCGCGGCAAGCCGCACAAGCTCGACACGTTCGACGCCGATACGCTGTACCAGCCGTATGCGACCAGCCTGCGGATGAGCGATCTCGGCTACTCGAACACGACGGCCCAGGCCGCGCTGCACGTCGACTACAACACGCTGCCCGGCTATCTCGACGCGCTGTCGAAGGCCGTCAGCGAGCCGTATCCCGCATACGAGGCGATCGGCACGCATCGCGACGGCGAGTGGATCCAGATCAACACGAACGTGCTGCAGATCGAGAACGAGTTCTACTCGACGATCCGGCCGAAGCGCGTCACGTATTCGGGCGAACGCCCGCTGCATGCGCTCGCATCGCGCGGCGTGCAGTACATCGAGGTGCGCTGCCTCGACATCGATCCGTTCGAGCCGACCGGCATCGCGCTGGAGACCGCGCGCTTCATCGACGCGTTCCTGCTCGCATGCGCGCTCGACGACAGCGCGCCGCTCGACTGCGACGCGTACAAGGAAGCGAATGCGAACTTCGGCAGCGTGACGATGGAAGGCCGCAAGCCGGGGCTCACGCTGTCGCGCGACGGGCAGCCGATCACGCTGCAGGCGTGGGCGGACGACCTGATGGCCGATATCGAAACCGTCGGCCGCCGTCTCGACGAAATCCGCGGCGGCGACGAGCATGCGCGCGCGATCGCGGCGCAGCGCGAGAAGCTCGCCGATCCGGAGCGCACGCCGTCGGCGCGCGTGCTGCGCACGATGCGCGAGAATGGACAGTCGTTCCTCGCGTTCGCGCTGGCGCAGAGCGAAGCGCATGCCGCGTATTTCCGCGCGCATTCGCCGTCGGCGGACACGCTGCGCACCGAGCAGGCGCTCGCCGCGAAGTCGCTGGCCGAGCAGGCCGAGCTTGAAGCGAAGGAGGCCGGATCGTTCGACGCGTTCGTCGCGGCCTATCGCGCGTATACGCTGAACCGCTTCAGCGTCTGAGGATCGCGCAGCGCGGCCGCGCGCGTTGGCGTGCGGGCCGCGTGCGTGTCGGTCGGTGCTGGTCGTGCCGCGCCGTTACCCGTTCGATCCGGTTCGGTCGGCAATCAGTGATGTGCGTACGTGCCGCGATCGATCGTATGCGGCAGCGCCGGCTTGCCCGATTCCACGTTCGCCCGGCCACCGTTGCCGTAACTCGCATCGTCGCCGCGTGCCTGCGCGGCGCGCCGCATGATCGCCTGCATGTTCTCCGGAAAGTCGGGACTGCTCGCGAGGTTCGTCCGGTAGCCGGCGGCCTCCAGTTCAGCGAGTTCCTGGCGGACCTCCGCGCGCGTCAGCGTCGATGCGGCCTGCGCGTGGGTGGCGAAAGCCGCGCCGATCAGCAGGAATGCGCATGCCGCCTGTTTCATCGTCTTCATCGTGTTCACTCCGTGAGGTTCCGGTGCCGCGCCGTCGTCGGCGTGGGCGGAATCGATGCGGCCAGTCTAGGCTTCGGACGCCAAACGAAACATCCCGCTGGCCGGTAGTCTCCTTTGTCGCGCGCGCAACATTGCGCAGGTGATGACGTCGCGCACGCCGGTGGGCCGTTCGCGACAGGTTTCCTGTCGGGTGCGACAGCGGCCCGCCAACTGCCGGCCATCGTGCGGCGGATGTCCGTATCGGGTCGTTGCATTTCGGGCTTGTCCCCCTTGTACAAGCGCCGTACGCCTCCTAACCTCTTTTAAGCGACCGATCGGTTGGCCGTGCAACGTCGTTGCGTGCACAAGTGCCCGATCGTTGTCGCGACTGCAGAACGTCGCTTTGCACCGAATCCGGGGGCGCTGACGCGCCAACCCGGGTCGCCTTTGGAGACACGATGAACCCCACCGACGCCCTACCGCCCGGCATCGTCTTCGCGCAGCCGCTGACGCCGGTCGCCAACTCGCTGTTCCTGTCCTTCCTCGTCGCCGTGATCCCGATCGCGGTCGCGCTGATCGCGCTCGGCGTGCTGCGCCGCCCCGCGTGGCAGGCGTCGCTCGCCGGGCTCGTCACCGGCCTCGCGGTCGCGATCGGCGCGTGGGGCATGCCGGCCGGGCTCGCGTTCAACGCGGTCGGCGCGGGCATGGCGCTCGCGGTCGTGCCCGTGATGTGGATCGTCTTCAACGCGCTGCTGCTGTACAACATCGCGGTGAAATCGGGCCGCTTCGACCAGTTCCGGCAGTGGATGCTCGACAACCTGCCCGACGACCGCCGCCTCGTGTTGCTCGTCGTCGCGTTCTCGTTCGGCTGCCTGCTCGAAGGGATCTCCGGATTCGGCACGCCGGTCGCGATCACGAGCGCGCTGTTGATCGCACTCGGCTTCCCCGCGCTCGAAGCGCTCACCTATACGCTGCTGTTCAACACGGCACCGGTCGCGTTCGGCGCGCTCGGCGTGCCGATCACCGTGCTTGGCGCGGTCACGTCGCTGCCGCCCGCGACGCTCGCGCAGATGGTCGGCCGCCAGCTGCCGTTCTTCGCGCTGCTGCTGCCGTTCTATGTGGTCGGCGCGTATGGCGGGCTGCGTTCGATCAGGCAGCTGTGGCCTGCGCTGCTCGTGTCGGGCGCCAGCTTCGCGCTCGCGCAGTTCGTCACGTCGAACTTCCTCGGCTACCAGCTCACCGACGTGCTGTCGTCGCTCACGTCGCTGATCGTCACGATCGGCTTCCTGCAGCTGTGGAAGCCGCAGCCCGATCCGCAATACGCGCTCGCGCGCAGCGTGCCCGCGGCAGCCGGCGCCGCGCGCGCGGGCTTCGGCGGCTGGCTGCCGTGGCTCGTCGTGTCGGTGGTCGTGATCGTGTGGGTGCACGCGAACGTCGCGGCGATCGGCGACGTGAAGATCAAGTGGCCGGGCCTGCACAACGCGGTGTTCGTGTCGCTGTACCACAAGCCGTATGCGGCGATCTGGGATTTCCAGCCGCTCGGCACGGGCACCGCGATCCTGCTCTCGGCGATCGTCACGGCCGCGCTGACGCGCACCGGCGTCGGTGCGTTCCTCGAATGCGTGGTCAAGACCTGGCGGCAGACGTGGATCGCGATCGTCACGGTGATGATGATCGTCGGGCTCGCGTACCTGCTGAACTACTCGGGGATCAGCTACACGCTCGGCACCGGCGTCGCGTCGACGGGCGCGCTGTTCCCGCTGGTGTCAGCGTCGCTCGGCTGGATCGCCGTGTTCCTGTCCGGCAGCGACACGTCGGGCAATGCGCTGTTCGGCAACCTGCAGGTCGTCGCCGCGAGGCAGCTCGGCCTCGATCCGGTGCTGATGGCCGCGACCAACTCGTCGGGCGGCGTGATGGGCAAGATGATCTCGCCGCAGAACATCGCGACGGGCGTGTCGACGACGGACCTGAAGGGGCAGGAAGGTGTCGTGTTCGCGCGCACCTTCTGGCACAGCGTGATCCTCACGCTGCTGCTCGGCGTGCTCGTGTTCCTGCAGCAGCACGTGTTCACGTGGATGATTCCGGCGCTGCCGAAGTGACGCGTGGCCGGACGCGAGAAGGAAGGCACGAGGAAATAACGAGGGAAGGCGCGACGAAAGGCGCCAGAAAATGCGCGAAAGCGGCGAACGCGCGGCGACTCAGCGCGCGTTCGCCCGCCGCGTCGTGTCGCGCGGTGCGTGCTCCGCCGGCAGGATGCAGGCGAGGAACGCGTCGATCGCCGGGCTCTGGCGGCGCGCCTTCAGGTAGTACACGTATTCGTCGATCGTCGTGTCGATGCCGCGCAGCGCGATCACGCGCAGGTCCGGATGGCGCTCGGCCTCGCCGAGCGGAAACAGGCTGCCGCCCACGCCATGCAGGATCGCCTCGCGGATCGCTTCGCGGCTGCCGATCTCGGCGACCGACGCGGCCGCGACGCCGGCGGCCGCGAGGATCGTCTCCGTGCAGCGGCGCGTGACCGAGCCTTCCTCGCGCATCAGCAGCCGCACGTCGGCGAGCTGCACCGGGTCGATCGTGTCGAAACGCGCGAGCGGATGGTTGCGATGCACGACGAGCACGAGCGGATCGGTCGAGATCACCTTGCGTTCGAGGCCGTCGGCGTCGTTGGGCTGCGACGAGACCGCGAGATCGATGCGGAATTCCTGCAGCGCCTGCAGGATTTCCTCGGAGTTGCCGATCCGGCACGTGAGCGCGATCGACGGATGCGCGTTCGAGAAGCGGCCGACCGCATCCATGATGTAGTACGGGCCCGTCGCGCCGATCCGCAGGTGGCCTTCGAACAGGCCGCCGACGTTGCGCAGCATGATGTCGGCCTGCGCCTCGAGCGCGATCATCTTCTCGACGAGCGGCAGCAGCTCGATGCCCGTCTCGGTGACTTCGAGCTTGCGGCCGCTGCGGTAGAACAACTCGACGCCGTACACCTGCTCGACCTGCCGGATCTGCGCGGCAATCGTCGGCTGGCTCACGCCCAGGTGGCGCGCGGCGCGCGTGATGCTGCCCTGCCGGACGGTCGCGTGGAACGCCTTCAGCTGATCGAACACGACTCGGCTTCTCCCCCATCTTCATCGCGCGTCAGCGTAGCGCATGCGTGTGTCGGCTGCATGAAAGGCGCGTCGTATGCCGCTTCGAAAAAAAGCTGGGGGTCACCGCAAGAAACCTGCGGGAACCGGTCACGGCCGGGACATGCCGGTGCGGGGTAATAACGGCAACGCACCGACCGCCGGCCCCGCTCGCCCGGCGACCCCACTCCTACCGAAAACAGGGTCTTCTTCATGTCCTCGAACAATCGACGCGATTTCCTGCGCCTCGCCGCGCAGTCGGCCGGCGCGATGGCCGCCTACGCGGGCTTCCCGCCCGCGATCCGCAATGCGCTGGCGATGCCGGCCGCCTATCGCACCGGCACGATCCGCGACGTCGAACACGTCGTGATCTTCATGCAGGAAAACCGCTCGTTCGACCATTACTTCGGCGGCCTGCGCGGCGTGCGCGGCTTCAACGACCCGCGACCGCACCTGCTGCCGAGCGGCGCACCGGTGTGGCAGCAGCCGCCGGCGTCGGTATTCACGAAGAACTACCATTCGCGCGGCCTCGATCCGTCGGCGCCGTACGTGCTGCCGTTCTACCTCGACCCGAAGCAGACGACCGAATTCCAGCCGGGCACCAACCACGGCTGGAGCAGCGGCCACCTGTCCTGGAACAACGGCCAGTGGGACCAGTGGGTGAACCAGAAGCAGGACGTGCTGACGATGGGCTACCTGAAGCGCCAGGATCTCACGTACCACTACGCATTGGCCGACGCGTTCACGATCTGCGATTCGTACTTCTGCTCCGCGCACGCCGACACGGCGCCGAACCGCATCTACCTGTGGACCGGCACGGTCGACCCGCGCAACATCTACGGCAACCCGCCGAACGGCCCGGGCATCGGCGAGCGCGACGACGTGAACGGCTACACGTGGACGACCTACGCCGAGCGCCTCGAGAACGCGAAGATCAGCTGGAAGGTGTACCAGGGCGGCACGGGCATCCCGGGCGACCCGACCGACAACTACACCGACAACTCGCTGATGTTCTTCAAGCGCTTCCAGGTGAAGGAAGGCGCGAGCGGCCCGCTGGTCGACAAGGGTGCGTCGGACCACACGCTCGCCGAGCTGAAGGCCGACGTGCAGGCGAACCGGCTGCCGCAGGTGTCGTGGATCGTGTCGCCGTACAAGTACAGCGAGCACCCGCAGGCGTCGCCGACCGACGGCGCGTTCTACATCAACATGGTGCTCGAGGCGCTGACGTCGAATCCCGAGGTGTGGGCGAAGACGGTGTTCATCCTCAACTACGACGAGAACGACGGGCTGTTCGACCACGTCGTGCCGCCGGTGCCGCCGGTGACGAGCGGCGTGGGCGGCCAGGGCATCGTGTCGTCGAACCTGCTGTCGAACCTCGGCGACGAGCTGCTCGACCTGAACAAGTACCCGGGCGAGATGAGCCCGCTCGTGCCGGGTGCCGACCCGGGCGGCATCCAGCCGATCGGCCTCGGGCCGCGCGTGCCGCTGATCATCATCTCGCCGTGGACGAAGGGCGGCTGGGTCTGCTCGGAGACGTTCGACCATACATCGGTGCTGCGTTTCCTCGAAGCGCGCTTCGGCGTGAAGGAGCCGAACATCAGCGCGTGGCGCCGGTCGATCTGCGGCGACCTCACGTCGGCATTCGATTTCTCCGCGCGCCCCGACACGCGCACCGTGAGCTTCACGGTGCCGCAGCACATCGCGACGGCCGGCCACGCGTACCGGGTGCCCGCGCAGCAGTCGATGCCGGCGCAGGAGCCCGGCACGCGTCCCGCGCGTGCGCTGCCGTACGAGCTGTTCGTGCACAGCCGCGTGAGCGGGCACGACGACAGCGTGTCGCTCGACTTCGCGAACTCGGGCGACGCGGGCGCGGCGTTCTACGTGTACGACCGCCGCAACCCGGCGACGCCGCCGCGTCGTTATGCGGTGTCCGCGCACGACCGCTTCGTCGATACGTGGAGCACGTCGGCCGCGCACGGCGAGTACCATTTCGCCGCCTACGGCCCGAACGGTTATCTGTGCGAGTTCCAGGGCAACACGCGGCTGGCCGCGGACGGCCGCCACGCGAACCCCGAAGCGAAGATCGGCTACGACGTGCGCAACCGCCATGTGTACCTGCAACTGCGCAACAGCGGGCGCGCGACGTGCCGCGTGACGGTCGACAACGCGTACAGCCATGCGCATGCGCGCACCTACACGCTGGAGCCGGGCGAGCGCGTCGAAGATCACTTCGAGCTGTCGTCGAGCCACGGCTGGTACGATCTGACGATCACCGCGACGACGCTGCGCGGTGGCGACGACAAGGTCGTGCGCCGCTTCGCGGGCCACGTCGAAACGGGCCGGCCGAGCCACAGCGATCCGGGGCCGGTGAAGCACACGGCCTGACGGCCGGCACACGTCGCGCGGTTCGGGCAAGCTTCGCCCGCCGTGCGACGGCCGCCTGCCGGATGAACCCCGGCAGGTGGAACTGGTTTTTGGAAACTGAAGACTGTTGACAATGTGTCGGGCCGAGGGTATAGAAGGTCATTCGCCGATATGGCGCCCTCGTTTTCACCCGCAGCCCCGCTGCCTGTCCGACCATGACTGCCCCGAACACGCTCAGTGCCATCGAACTCCTGCAAAGCCAGTCGCTCGCGATGATCGTCCAGGACATGCTCGAGCGCGCGATCGTCTCCGGCGAATACGTACCCGGCGAGAAGCTCAACGAAGTCGAGATCGCGACGAAGCTGAACGTGTCGCGCGGCCCCGTGCGCGAAGCGTTCCGCGCGCTGGAGCAGGCCGGACTGCTGCGCAACGAGAAGAACCGCGGCGTGACCGTGCGCGTCGTGCCGCTGCGCGAGGCCGAGGAGATCTACGAAGTGCGCGCGATGCTCGACGAGTCGGTCGCGCGCGCGCTCGCGAAGCGCATCTCGCCCGACACGCTGAAAGTGCTGAAGGGCATTATCCAGTCGATGAAGGGCGCCGCGAAGTCGCACGACGTCACGCGCTATACCGAGCTGAACGTGCAGTTCCACGACGCGATGGTCGTCGGCGTCGGCAATACGCACCTGACCGACACCTACCGCCGGCTCGTGCGTCAGCTCGGGCTGCTGCGCCAGGCCGCGATCGAGGCCGAGGAAGATGCGATCGCGGTGTCGGCGGCCGAGCACGACAAGATCGTGCAGGCGCTCGCGAGCGGCGACGAGGAGAAGGCCGTCGCGCTGGTGCGCGAGCACGTCGCGCATGGCCTCGCGCGGATGCGCCGCACGCACGAGCAGGGGCTGCCGGCAGCGGGCAAGGCGGCGCGGGAGAAAACCGCGCGCGCTTGACGCAGCCGCAAGAGTCGCCGCATAAGAAGCAAAGGGACGCCTCGCAGCGTCCCTTTTTCATTGCGACGTTACCGTCGTCGCGTCGAACGCATCGTCACGCCTTGTCGGCCTTCCCGGCCGCGCTCGCGAACTTCGCGAGCCACGTATCGACGGCCGACGGCTGCCGGTTCTCGTCCTCCGCGCGCTCCTTGCGGCGGATCGCGTTGCGCACGACGTGCGCGCCGACATAGCGGATCGGCTCCGGCGGGAAATGGCCGAGCGGGCCGCGCACGATCGGGCTGCGCGTCCACGCGTTGTCGAGGCCGAGCACGAGCGACGACAGGATCTGCCCGCCCATGTAGGTCGGCCCGACGCCGTTGCCCGAATAGCCGAAACCGTAGAACACGTTCGGCGCGCCGTCGAAGCGGCCGAAGAACGGGAAGCCCGTCACCGAGCGGTCCGACGGGCCGTTCCAGCTCGCGGTGATCGGCACGCCCGCGAGCGACGGGAAGAATTCGCGCAGGCCTTGCGTGAGCTGCGCCTCGTACGGCGAGCGCCGGTCGAACACCGGCGCGATGCGGCTGCGCCACGAGAACGTGTTGCCGCCCTTGCCGAGCATCAGCCGCCCGTCGGCCGTCGTGCGGTAGTAGTAGACGAAGATCCGCGAATCGAGCACCGACACGCCGTCCACGAGCCCGGTCTTCTCGAGCAGCTCCGGGCATTTCTCGGTGATGACCATATCGCTCGACACGACCGCGATCGTGCGCTCGAACTGCGGGAAACGGCTCGCCATCCACGCGTTGATCGCGAACACGAGCTTGCCCGCCGTGACGCTGCCGGACGGCGTGCGCACGACGGCCGGCTGCCCGAGCGTGAAGTCGAGCATCGGCGTGCGTTCATGGATCCGGATGCCCATCGCGAGCGCGACGCGGCGCAGCCCGCGCACGAGCTTGCCGGGATGCACGGTCGCGGCGATCGGCGAGTAGACGCCGTCGAGATTGCGCGCGGAGCCCGAGCGGCGCGCGACTTCGGCGGGCGGCAGCGGCTCGTAGCTGTGGATGCCGCATGCGGCGAGCGCGGCGAGCACCGGCGCGAGCGTGCCGACCTGCGCGCGCGACGTCGCGGTGTACAGCGTGCCGTCGAGCCGCAATTCGGCGTCGATGTCGTGCGCGCGGCAGAAATCGGCGATGTGCCGGACGGCCGCTTCCGACGCCTTCACGAGCCGGATCGCCTCGGCTTCGCCGAACAGCCGCCGCAGCGTCAGGAATTTCGCGGACCACGTGAGCAGGCAGCCGCCGTTGCGGCCGCTCGCGCCGGCGCCACACAGGTCGGCTTCGAGGATCGCGATGTCGAGCGCCGGGTTCTGCTGCTTCGCCTGGATCGCGGTCCAGAGCCCGGTGAAGCCGCCGCCGACGATGCAGACGTCGGCCTGCGTTGCGCCCTGCAGCGTGGGGGCGAGATCGCCGTCGTTGAACAATGCTTGTTCGATCCAGAAGGGTCGCATCGAGTGGTTCTTCGTGCATGGAAGGAAAACATCGCCGCCGCGTGGCGGCGCGCGGTCGGTTGTATCGCGTCACGTCAGGCCACCGTCTCGGCCGACACACGGCTCACGCCCATCGCCCGCAGCGTGTCGGCGATCGCGATGACGGCGCCCGGAATGCCGGCCTCGTCAACGTCGCCGATGCAGCCGACGCGGAACGTCTCGACTTCGGTCAGCTTGCCCGCATACGGAATGTAGCCATGCTTTTTGACCTCCTGATAAAACCGTGTGAAGTCGTAGTTCGGTTCATCTTCAGCCCCCTTGACTGAGACGCCGCGGCACGCGGCGGATGAGTTGAGATCAGCCTCTTTTTCACTGCGCTGCTTTGCTTTCTGTTCTCTGCATGTTGTTGACAATCTACAAATCATCAACTTTAATGTCAAGCATCGAAAACGCCTCCCGTCGACGCGGCGCGGGCGCCGACGGCTCAATCCCGTCGAACTGAAAGGAGTGAACGTCATGACTGGAACGCCTGATTCCGTGGAAGTGAACGGCCGCCGCTACAACTGGATGAGCCGGCCCGTGGTGGTGGTCTGCGTCGATGGCTGCGCATCCGAATATCTGGAAGAAGCGGCCGAGGCCGGCGTCGCGCCGTTTCTGCGCACGCTGCTGAAGCCCGGCACGGCGCTCAAGGGCGAATGCGTGGTGCCGAGCTTCACGAACCCGAACAACCTGTCGATCGTTACCGGCGTGCCGCCCGCGATCCACGGGATCAGCGGCAACTACTTCTACGATCGCGACACCGGCGCCGAGGTGCTGATGAACGATCCGAAGTACCTGATCGCGCCCACCGTGCTGGCAACCTTCGCCGAACAGGGCGCGCGCGTCGCGGTCGTCACCGCGAAGGACAAGCTGCGCCGCCTGCTCGGCAAGGGGCTGAAGGGCATCTGCTTCTCGTCGGAAAAGGCCGACGAAGCGAGCCTCGAGGAAAACGGCATCGACAACGTGCTGGAGCTCGTCGGCAAGCCGGTGCCGAGCGTGTACAGCGCGGATCTGTCTGAATTCGTGTTCGCGGCCGGCGTGCGCCTGCTCGAGACGCGGCCGATCGACCTGATGTACCTGTCGACGACCGACTACGTGCAGCACAAGTGCGCACCCGGCACGCCCGGCGCGAACGCGTTCTACGCAATGATGGACAAGTACCTGCGGCGCCTCGACGCGCTCGGCGCGATCGTCGCGATCACGGCCGACCACGGGATGAATGCGAAGCACGACGCCACCACCGGCGAGCCGAACGTGATCTACCTGCAGGAGCTGTTCGACGAATGGCTCGGCCACGACGCGGCGCGCGTGATCCTGCCGATCACCGATCCATACGTCGTGCACCACGGCGCGCTCGGCTCGTTCGCGACCGTCTACGTGCCGGCGTCGGCCGATGTCGATGCGCTGCGCGCGCGTCTTGCGGCGGTGGATGGCATCGAGATCGTGCTGACGGGCGCCGAGGGTTGCGCGCGCTTCGAACTGCCGCCCGAGCGGATGGGCGACCTGATCGTGATCTCGAAGCAGGACGTCGTGCTCGGCACGCGCCGCATCAGGCACGACCTGTCGGGGCTCGACGTGCCGCTGCGCTCGCACGGCGGGATCTCCGAGCAGATCGTGCCGCTGATCTTCAGCAGGCCGGTCGCCGCCGACGTCACGGGCCGCGCGCGGCTGCGCAACTTCGACATCATCGACATCGCGCTCAACCATCTGCAGTGATGCGCACGCATCCGCAAGGGAACACACTCATGAACGTCATTGCAGCCTCGACGGCCGTCCGCGAGATTCGTCGCGAAGCACTGCGAATCGACGGCGAACGGATTCATCGGGACGCGGTGATCGACGTGCGCAACCCGTACGACGGCTCGCTGGTCGGCACCGTGCCGAAGGCGACGCTGGAAGACGTGCGGCGCGCATTCGCGGTCGCGCGCGCGTACCGGCCGACGCTCACGCGTCACGAGCGTGCGGCGATCCTGCGCCGCGCAGCCGACATCGTGCGCTCGCGCACCGCCGGGATCGCGGCGCTGATCACGGCCGAGGCCGGGTTGTGCATCAAGGATTCGATGTACGAAGCGGGTCGCGTGGCCGACGTGCTGACGTTCGGCGCCGGTGAAGTGCTGAAGGACGACGGGCAGATCTTCTCGTGCGATCTGACGCCGCACGGCAAGAAGCGCCGCGTATACACGCAGCGCGATCCGCTGCTCGGCGTGATTTCCGCGATCACGCCGTTCAACCACCCGATGAACCAGGTCGCGCACAAGATCGTGCCGTCGGTCGCGACCAACAACCGGATCGTCGTCAAGCCGTCGGAGAAGGTGCCGCTGTCGTGCTACCTGTTCGCCGACATCCTGTACGAAGCCGGTCTGCCGCCGCAGATGCTGCAGGTGCTCACCGGCGACCCGACGGAGATCGCGGACGAACTGATCACGAACCCGGCGATCGATCTGATCACGTTCACCGGCGGCGTATCGATCGGCAAGTCGATCGCCGCGCGGATGGGTTACCGGCGCGCGGTGCTCGAACTCGGCGGCAACGATCCGATCATCGTGATGGAAGACGCCGATCTCGACGAAGCGAGCACGCTCGCGGTGTCGGGCTCGTACAAGAACTCGGGGCAGCGCTGCACGGCGATCAAGCGGATGCTCGTGCACGAAGCGGTGGCCGATCGATTCACGGAGCTCGTTGTCGAGAAGACGCGCGCGTGGTCGTACGGGAATCCGTCGGATCCGTCGGTCGACATGGGCACCGTGATCGACGAAGCGGCCGCGAAGTTCTGCGAGCAGCAGGTGAACGACGCGATCGCGCGCGGTGCGCGGCTGCTGGTCGGCAACGTGCGCGACGGCGCGCTGTATTCGCCGACGGTGATCGATCGCGTGACGCCCGACATGCCGCTGGTGAAGCATGAAACCTTCGGCCCCGTGTCGCCGATCATGCGCTTTCGCGACATCGACGAAGCGATCCGGATGTCGAACAGCACCGACTATGCGCTGTCGTCGTCGGTGTGCACGAACCGCTTCGACAACATCACGCGCTTCGTCACCGAGCTGGAAGTCGGCAGCGTGAACGTGCGCGAGGTGCCGGGCTACCGGCTCGAGCTGACGCCGTTCGGCGGCGTGAAGGATTCGGGGCTCGGCTACAAGGAAGGTGTGCAGGAAGCGATGAAGAGCTTCACGAATACGAAGACGTATTCGCTGCCGTGGTGAGCGGCGCGTGATGCGGACGCGCCGGCTCGAAGGCCGGCGCGCGAAATTTCCCTCGACGGGATGCGGCCGCGACGGCCGTCAGGCGATGCTCAATCGCCCTCGTCGTGGTGGTGATGACGCCAGCCGCGATGCCAGCCGTTGTCATGCCGGTAGTAGCGGTAACGGTAGTCGCCGTAGTACGGGCCGTAATAGACGGGTGCCGGCTCGTACACGACGGGCGGCGGCGGCGCGTAGTAGACAGGCGGCGCTTCGATCACGGGCCCCGGCACGCCGAAATACACGCCGATGTCGGCACGCGCGAATGCGCTTGCCGACAGGCAGGCGGCCGCGATACCGAGGGCGCTGGACAACAGGATGCGTTTCATTTGCCGTTCCCTCCGTTCGCGGGCGGCAAGGCCCGCGAGCAATCGGTTCACCTGTCTTCATGGTATGTAGTGCGTGCCGAATGGGTGATACCGCGTTGTCGTTTCTGTAACCACCGGTAACGAATCGTCGGACGATTGCCGCGCCGTATCGCGACGGATTTCGTCTGCGGAATGCGTGGCTGGCCGGCGCGTTATTCGACGCGCTCATATCGTTAGCGGATTTGCGTTTTTGCCGGGCATCGGCGCGTCGGTAGAATTCGCGGACCTCTCGCGCGGCCGCTCGGGCCGGCGGGTTACTCCCTTCCATCGTTCGGGGTCCGCACCATGAAATTCATCCGCTCCATTCTGCTCGTCGCGCTGCTGCAGGCCGTCGCGGCCACGAGCGCATTCGCCGCCGACGATCTCGCGCAGATCAAGTCGTCCGGCGTGTTCCGGGTCGGCACCGAAGGCACGTACGCGCCGTTCACGTACCACGACGAAACGGGCAAGCTGACGGGCTTCGATGTCGACATCGCCACCGCGATCGCGCAGCGCCTCGGCGTGAAGCCGCAATTCGTCGAAGGAAAGTGGGACGGGCTGATCGCGGGCCTCGACGTGAACCGCTACGACGCGGTCGTCAACGAAGTGTCGATCACCGACGCGCGCAAGGCGAAATACGCTTTCTCGTCGCCGTACATCACGTCGCACGCGGTGCTGATCGTGCGCACGGACAACACGACGATCCGCTCGTTCGACGACCTGAAGGGCAAGAAATCCGCGAACACGCTGACGAGCAATTTCGGCAAGCTCGCGGCGTCTCACGGCGCGGACGTGGTGCCCGTGCAGGGCTTCAACGAATCGATCGACCTGCTGACGTCCGGGCGCGTCGACGCGACGATCAACGATTCGCTGTCGTACCTCGATTTCCGCAAGCACAAGCCCGACGCGAAACTGAAGATTGCCGCGACCGACACGACCGGCGCCGGCGACGCGTCGGGCGTGCTGCTGCGCAAGGGCAGCCCCGACCTGGTGGCCGCGATCGACAAGGCGCTCGCGGACATCAAGTCGGACGGCACCTACGCGAAGATCTCGCAGAAGTACTTCGGCCGCGACGTGTCGCAGCCGTGACGCGAGGCTGAACGATGCCGCCCTGGCTGCACCTGATGGCGGAATCGCTGCGGCCCCTGCTTTACGCGGGGCTCGTGTTCACGGTTCCGCTCACGCTCGCGTCGTTCGCGATCGGCCTGCTGCTCGCGTTCGGCGCGGCGCTCGCGCGGCTGTTCGGGCCGCGCTGGGCACAGGCCGTCGTGCGCTTTTATATCTGGCTGTTTCGCGGCTCGCCGTTGCTCGTGCAACTGTTCGTGATCTTCTACGGGCTGCCGAGCGTCGGCATCGTGCTCGATCCGCTGACCGCCGCCGTGATCGGCTTCTCGCTGAATGTCGGCGCGTACAACGCCGAGGTGATCCGCGGCGTGATCGAATCGATCCCGAAGGGGCAGTGGGAGGCCGCGTACTCGATGGCGATGACGCGCGCGCAGGCGCTGCGCCGCGCGATTCTGCCGCAGGCCGCGCGCGTCGCGCTGCCCGCGCTGTCGAATTCGTTCATCTCGCTCGTGAAGGACACGTCGCTCGCGGCCGTGCTGACGGTGCCCGAGATCTTCCAGGCCGCGCAGCGCATCGCGGCCGTGACCTACGAGCCGCTGATCCTCTATACCGAAGCCGCGCTGATCTACCTGCTGTTCAGTTCGGTGCTCTCCACGCTGCAACGTCGCCTCGAAATCCGTTTCGGCCGTCATGCGTTGTTCCAGGCGGAGTTGCGATGATTCGTCTCGAACGCATCGACAAGTCGTTCGGCGCGCACCGCGTGCTGAGCGCGATCGACCTCGCATTGCAGCCGGGCAGCGTGACCGCGCTGATCGGGCCGTCCGGCAGCGGCAAGAGCACGCTGCTGCGCTGCGTGAACCTGCTCGAAGTGCCCGAGGCGGGCACGCTCACGGTGGGCGACGCGCGCGTCGACTTTGCACCGGCGCGCCGGCCGTCGCGCGACGCCGTGTTCGCGGTGCGCCGGCAGACCGGCATGGTATTCCAGAACTTCCAGTTGTTTCCGCACCTGAGCGTCGTGCAGAACGTGATGGAAGGGCTCGTGACCGTGCAGCGCTGGCCGCGCGAGCGTGCGCGCGAACGGGCACTCGCGCTGCTCGACAAGGTCGGCATCGCGGACAAGGCCGACGCATGGCCCGCGACGCTGTCGGGCGGCCAGCAGCAGCGCGTCGCCATCGCACGCGCACTCGCGCCGTCGCCGCAGGTGCTGCTGTGCGACGAGCCGACGTCGGCGCTCGATCCCGAGCTGTCCATCGAGGTGGTCGAGGTGCTGCGCCAGCTCGCACGCGAAGGCACGACGATGCTGATGGCCACGCACGACCTGCGCCTGGCCGCGTCGATCGCGCACGATGCGGTGTTTCTGGCCGATGGCCGCATCGTCGAAGCCGGTGCATCGCGCGACCTGTTTAGCCAGCCGCGCGATCCGCGCACCGCGAAGTTCATCGCGACGCTCGCGCAAGGCGTGCCGGCATTCTGACGCGATACGCGATTCCTGTGGTGCTCAGCCCGGCGCTTGCCCGTCGAGCACCGCTGCGACGATCGCCTCCGGCGCATCTTCCTGCACGAGATGGCCCGCGCACGGCACCCGGATCAATTCGCCGTTCGCGATGCGATCGGCGAGCGCCTGTCCCTGTTCGAGCGGAATCCACGCATCGTCCTCGCCCCACACGATGCGCACCGGAAAGTCCGGTGGTGCATAGCGAGCCTCCGCTTCCTCGATGTAGCGCTGGCGCATCTGCGCGATCTGGCGATAGAACGCGGATTGTCCGGCCGGCGTGAGCCACGGCGAACGGTAGATCGACAGCGCATCGTCGCTCAGCGGCCGTGCCACGGCATTGCCGATGTAGGCCGATACGAGCGCGTGATGCGCATACGCCGGCAATCCGGTAAACGCGGCCTCATGCTGCGCGACGTGGCGCACGAACGGTGAGCCCTGCGGCGCGATCGCGACCGGGTTCACGAGCGTGAGGTCCGCATACGCGATGCCGTCGAGGAAGTGCGCGCGCAGCACGGTCGCACCGCCGTAGTCATGTGCGAGCACACGCGGGCGCGCAATTTTCCATTCATCCAGCATCGCGCCGAACAGTACGTTCTGACGGCCGAGCGACACATCCGCGTCCGGCATGTCGGACTGGCCATAGCCGAGCAGGTCGTAGAAGTACACGCGATGACGCCGCGCGAGCCACGGCGCGATCCGGCGCCACACCTGCGATGAAAACGGCGTGCCATGAACGAGCACGAGCGGCGGGCCTTCGCCGAACGTTCCCCATGCAATCCGGTGGCCTTCGAACATGAAGCGGTTGGCGAGTTCGAGCATCGGCATCTCCGTGATAACCTGTTTTTGCTGTAAACAGGTTACTCCGGATTGCCCGGACATGAAACCGATAGGTGCAAATAAATGGTTACTCGATACGAGTCTGCGCGACACGCGCACGAATGGGGCGCGGCCGATTTCGTCGGCGGCCATCCGGCGCTCGACTTCCTGAACACGGTGGCCGATACGGGCAAGACGCGCGACGAGGACAAGCTCGTCGACTGGCCGGCCGTGCGCGCGTGGGCCGAGCAAGCGGGATTGCTGGCGCCGGCCGATCTGGCGCGGCTTCTGCGTCATGTGCGGCAGGACGGCCCGGACGAGCTGGTGGCGCTGCATTGCTTTCGCGAGGATGCCTACGCCGCGATCGTGCACCTGACGGCGGGAGGCGGCGGCAGCGCCGGTGCGCGTGCGACGGACCGGCTCGCCGTGGCGATCCGCGAAGCGATCGGGCGCAGTGCGTTCGATGCGGTCGACGGCCGGTTCGCGTGGCGGCCCGACGCGCGCGCCGCGTCGCGCTGGGTCGATGCGGCCGCGCTCGGTTTCGAGCATCTGCTGCGCAGCGACGATTTCGCGCGCGTGCGGCAGTGCGGCCGTTGTACGTGGTTCTTCGTCGATCGCGGCCGCGGCGTCGGGCGGCGCTGGTGCGACATGCGCACGTGCGGGAATCGCGCGAAGGTGGAGGCGTTCAGGGAACGATGAAGCGCGCGCCGTTACGGTTGCCGCGCCGCGCGCGGCCGGCGCGCGAGCGTCATTGAGCGGCTTCGTGCGGCCGATGGTCCGGCCATAGCGTCGCGGCGACGAACAGCCCGGCCGCGAGGAACGGCGCGCCGATCGCGAACAGGATGGCCGTGAGGCCCCAGCGATCCCAGAAGAGGTCGACGACCGCGCGCTCGGGGGTGACGGGGTCGTACAGCACGTTGACCGCTTCGCCTTCGCGCAGGCCCGGATGCGACGACGCCGCGCCCAGGGCGAACGTGATCTGGCGCCCGCTGTCGGTCGTGAACGCGACGATTGCCGAATACAGCGATGTGCGCGGTCGGGGCGACCGCGCGTTTTTCGCGATCTCGACGACATGGCCGGTCGAGTGCGCATAGTCGCGGACGATCTGCCACTGACGCAGACCGGCAGCGCCGGCGCCGGCGAGGAAGCCCGTGCCGATCGCGATCGGAATCAGCACGATCGCGATATCCCAGCGGCGCCGCGCCTGCTTGCGTGCGGCGGGGGCCGGCGGCGGGTCGGATGGCCGGCGGCGGCGGCGCTCGGCGGCGATCAGCAGGCCGCCGATCGCAAACGACGCGATGGCGAGCAGCGTCGGCACCGCAACCGGAAACCAGCGTTGCGCGAAATCGTCGATCAGCGCGGGGCGGTTGGGGTGGACCGGATCGAGCAAGACGTCGACGTTCTCGCCGATGTCGTACGCGGGGACGGTCGACGCGGTATTGCCGGCGATTTCGCGGCGCTGGCCGTCGTTCGCGAGGTAGGCGACGATCGGCCGGTATGCGCGCATCGCGTCGCTGTCCTGCACGATGCGCACGACCGTGCCTGGCGCGCGGACCAGATGAGCGGTCGCGCGGCCGCTCGTGGCCGCGAGTACGGCTGCGAGCACGAGCAGCACGACGCCGAGCGCCAGCGCGGCGAGTGCGTCCTTACCGGGCATGACCGAATCCGGCTGGTGTGTCGCGCGGCGGATTCGGGTGCGATCGGGTGAATGGCGTGTCCCGACGGACAGGCCGATATCGGCGCAACCAGGCCCTCTGAATGGTCGCGTCTCGTTCACATGCTTCCATGTATGACGTCCCATGTTCTCTCTGTGCCGGCGGGCAAACGACAGTACCTGCGCCGGTCGTGTGATATTTGTCGGACGATTCTAGCGGAAACGGTGCGGAAGGGGCGTGCGGATGTGTGCTGCTGGAGGGAGCGCGCCACGAACGTGGCGTGCGGAAATGAAAAAGGCCGGTCAGCTTTCGCTGACCGGCCTTTTGAAATCCTGGTGGGGCGTGAGTGACTCGAACACTCGACCTACGGATTAAGAGTCCGCTGCTCTACCAACTGAGCTAACGCCCCCAACAGAAGAAAGATTATGCACGTGTTTCAGGGGCATGGCAAGCCCTTTGTGCAAATTTCTCGAAAATATTTCGTCACGCCAACGGCGGCTGCCGACGCGGTGACGAGCGGTCGCAGTTTGCGCGCTCCCGGTATGATGACGCCACACGTGTTGCGCGGCGGTCGCGCAACGTTTTCTGGACATTCGAAGATGGACGAAAACGCAGTCCGCGAATTGCTGGATCGCCTGCTGGCCCCGTGGGTCCGCTCGCTCGGTCTGGTCCCCGTGTCGATCGGCGACGACAGCGTCACGATGCGCCTGCCGTTTTCCGGCGAATTCCGCCATTCGGGTGGCGTGATCTGCGGCCAGGTTTTCACGGCGGCCGCCGACACCGCGATGGTCGTCGCGATCTCGGCCGCGCTCGGCGAGTTCCGGCCGATGACCACCGTGTCGCTGAACACGAACTTCATGCGCCCCGTGCGCAAGGGCGACGTGCACGTCACCGCGCGCGTGCTGCGGATGGGCCGCAACCTCGTGTTCGGCGAAGTCGAGCTGTTCGACGAGGACGGCAAGATGGCCGTCCACGCGACGTCGACCTACGCACTCGTCAGCTGAGCGGCGCGATGTTCGACCAGATCGTCTTTGCGGGTGGCGGCAATCGCTGCTGGTGGCAGGCCGGCTTCTGGGACGTCGTGCAGCCGGCCCTCGGGCTGCGCCCGCGTGTGATCACCGGCATCTCGGCCGGTGCGGCGACCGCGTGCATGCTGTATACGCGCGACGCCGCGTGGGTGATGCGCTATTACGAAGAGGCGCTGCGCCACAACCGGAAGAACGCGTACTGGGGCAACCTGTTCGGGCGCGAGCCCGTGTTTCCGCATTACCGCATCTACCGTCAGGCATTGCTCGACATCTACGGCGAGCCGTTCGCGAAGCTTGCCGAGGCGCCGGAGATCCGCATCGGCGTATCGCACGTGCCGCGCTGGCTCGGTGCGCGCAGTGCGGTCGCTGCCGGCCTCGTCGCGTACAACATCGAGAAATATGTGCGCAAGACGCTGCACCCGACACTCGGGCGCACGCTCGGCTTTCGGCCCGAGTTCGTGCGCGCGCAGGCCTGCACGCAAGTCGACGAACTTGCCGACCTGATCCTGCAGTCGTCCTGCACGCCGCCGTTCACGCCGGTGCTGCGCCGCGGCGGCCGGCCCGTGCTCGACGGCGGGATGGTCGACAACGTGCCGGTCGACGCGCTCGACCCGTCGCCGGGCGACGTGCTGGTGCTCGTCACGCGGCTGTATCCGCGCCCGCAGATGTTCACGGTCGCACACGGCGAGCAGCGGCGGCTGTACGTACAGCCGTCGAGCAAGGTGCCGATTTCGAGCTGGGATTACACGAGCCCGTCGCAGATGCGGCATGCGTACGACCTCGGGCGGCGCGACGGCGAGCATTTCCTCACGCGCGTCGGTGCGATGACGGGCGGCCGCGTGGCCGCCTGATGGCGGGGAATGGAGCAGCGGGGCCGCGCGGCGTGCGCAGCCCGCGCGATCAGCGCTTGCGGATCGGCGTCAGCGCTTCCGGATTGGCGACGCTCGACATGTCGCCGTCGTCGAACGCGAGGATGTTCCTGAATGCCGCGCTGAAATAGAGCTCGTAGCTCTCGCGCTCGACATAGCCGATGTGCGGCGTGCAGATCACGTTCTCCATCCGCAGCAGGCTGTAGCCCTGCAGGATCGGCTCGCTCTCGAACACGTCGATTGCGACCATCCCCGGACGGTTGTGCGACAGTGCGTTGACGAGTGCGTTTTCCTCGAGCAGCTCCGCGCGGCTCGTGTTGACGAGCAGCGACGTCGGCTTCATCCGCATCAGGTCTTCCTGCTTGACGATGCCGCGCGTGTCGTCGTGCATGCGCAGGTGCAGCGACAGCACGTCGCTCTGCTCGAACAGCGCCTCGCGGCTTTCGGCGGCCGTGTAGCCGTCGGCGCGCGCGGCTTCGAGCGAATGCTCGCGGCCCCAGATCAGCACGTTCATCCCGAACGCCTTGCCGTAGCCGGCGACGAGCCGGCCGATCTTGCCGTAGCCCCAGATGCCGAGGGTCTGGCCGCGCAGCACCTGGCCGAGGCCGAAGTTCGGCGGCAGCGCCGACGTCTTCAGGCCCGACTGCTGCCATGCACCCTGCTTCAGGTTCGCGACGTACTGCGGAATCCGGCGCTGGGCGGCCATCACGAGCGCCCAGGTCAGCTCGGCGGGCGCGACCGGCGAACCCGTGCCTTCGAGCACCGCGATGCCGCGGTCGGTACACGCTTCGAGGTCGATATGGCTCGAGACGCGACCGGTCTGGCTGATCATGCGCAGGTTCGGCAGCTTGGCGAGCAGTTGCGACGAAATCGGGGTCCGTTCACGAATCAGCACGAGCGCCTCGACTTCCGCCAGACGGCTCGCGAGCTGTCCCAGGCCGCGCACCGTATTGTTGAAGACCTTCACGTCGTGGCCGGCAAGCATCTCGAAGCAGTTCAGCTTGCGGACGGCGTCCTGGTAGTCGTCGAGGATGGCAATTTTCATGGTGAACGGTGTCGCGCGTTGAAATCGGCAGTGGCGGTGGCGCACGTCGCGCACCCGTCCCGCCCGGCCGGGGCCGACATGATGCTACGTCGGCCGCCTTCGTGGGGTCTTTTTAACAGGTTGTTACGCTCCGCGGCAATTGGCGGCAGCCTCACCTAGCGCCGCTCGCGTGCGGTGCGCAAGGGTGCGCTGCTGTGTCGCATCAAATACGTCTTTCCTGATTCGGCCGCTTACTCGACGAGGTTCACCCAATTGTTGTTCCAATCAGAATAATTGGATCAACCATCCGCAAATGGCGAGGATTTTTGACTATTTTTATCGTCAACCGGTGCCTTGTTGAGCAACTCTGCATCATTTCCGCTGTCGTAGGAGAATTACGCATTTGCTTCATCTTTTTGAAGTTGTAACAGCGGCAGGAGTCGTTTATGGATCATTTGCAGTCGATGCGTGTGTTCGTCAAGGTTGCAGATCTCGGCAGTTTTGCGCGGGCCGCGAGTGCAATGGATATTTCCAACGCGGTTGCGACGCGTCACGTCGCCGATCTGGAAGGCCGGCTCGGCACGCGTTTGTTGAACCGCACCACACGCAGCCTTTCCCTGACGGAGTCGGGCCAGGTCTATCTGGAGCGTGCTCGCCAGATCCTCGATGAGCTCGAGGACGTCGAGCAGATGGTCGTTGCGCGCAATCACGAGCCGGTCGGCACGCTGCGCATCGTCGCGCCGGTCGTGTTCGGCCTGCATAACCTCGCGCCCGTGTTGCAGACGTACACGGAGAATTTCCCGAAAGTGGTGCCGGATCTCACGCTGGTCGACCGGCAGGTCGATCTCGTCGAGGAAGGCTTCGACGTCGGCATCGTCGTCACGCGCCAGATGCGCAGCGCGAGCATCGTCACACGGCGGCTGACCACGGGCTGCATGACCGTGTGCGCGACGCCGAGCTATCTGGAGAAGCACGGCGTGCCGACTCACCCGGAGCAGCTCGTCGCGCACCCGAGCCTGAGCCTGCCGGCCGAATACTGGGGCGACGAGCGCGTGTTCACGGGGCCGGACGGCGAAGTGCGCGTGCGCCCGACCAACGTGATCGTCGCGAACAACACCGCGATGCTGCGCCAGTTCGCGCTGCTCGGGATGGGCGTCGCGATCCTGCCGAGCTACCTGATCGGCAGCGACATCGCGCGCGGCGCGCTGGTGCGGCTGCTGCCGGATTTCCGGCTGCCGCAGGTCGAAATCAACATCGCCTACCCGAGCCGGCGCCATTTGCCCGCGAAGGTGCGCACGTTCATCGACCACCTCGTCGAGTATTTCAGCCACTCGACCGATGCGACGATCGGCGAGCAGTGGGCCGCGCAGGGTGCGACGCTCGCGCCGATCGGCGTCGAGACGCGTGCCGAGCAGCCCGAATCGGCCGACCCGAACCTGTCGCCGCGCCTGCCGCGTTCGACACGCACGCGCGTCGCGGTGCCGTCGCCGCTGTAACGGCGCGACGGCCGGGCGGCGGTTGCCGCCGGCACAAAGAAAAAACGCGGATCGAGCGATCGATCCGCGTTTTTTTTCGGCTGCCTGCCGGCGCCCGGTACGCCGGGGGGAAGCCCCGGCGGCCCGGCTGTTACGAGCCGGTCTTGCGCGCCGTCGTCTTGCGGGCGGCAGTCTTGGTCGCTGCGGTCTTGGCAGCGGTCTTGCGGGCCGGTGCCGGTTTCTCTTCGGCGCCTTCCGTTACGGTTTCGGCATCCTTCGTCGCCGATTTCGCCGTCTTCTTCGCGGCAGCGGCCTTCGGTTCCTTCTTCTCGAACTCGAAGCCGATCTTGCCGTCCGGTTGCTTCACGAGGAACGCCTTGAAGTTGCGGCCCGTGCGCGACGACTTGAAGTTCGGCAGCAGATCCGTGCGGCCGTCGGCGAGCAGTTTGCCCATCTGCTCGCGCGTGATTTCCTGCTGCAGGATCACCTTGCCCGAGCGGAAGTCGCAGGTCTTCGGGTTCGCAACCGAGTGCTCGCACACGTAGCTCATCCCGTGCTCGAACACGCGGCCCTTGCACTTCGGGCACGCGCCGACCGGCTCCTGCGCGGAGAAGTCGGGCGCTTCGCCTTCCTCGCCGCCCTGGTCCTGGCCGAAATCGAACTCGAGCTTGTAGTTCTTCGTCTCGTCGTCGAAGGACAGCTTGAGGATCGCCGAGAACGGGCGGCCCATCTTGCTGCGGAACCCGGACAGCGGGCCGATTTCCTTCTTCTGCAGCAGCTCCTCGACTTCGGGAATCTCGAACTGCCGGCTGCCCGGGATCTTCGAGATCGAGAACTCGCACTTCGTGCACGCGAAGCGGCGGTAGTTTTCCTTCACCTGGCCGCCGCAGTTCGGGCACGGCGTCTCGAGCGTCGCGTAGTCGCCGGGAATCGTGTCGGAATCGTATTCCTTCGCGCGCTTGACGATCTGCTGCGTCATGCGGGCGATTTCCTGCATGAACGCGTCGCGCCCGAGGTTGCCGCGCTCCATCTGCGACAGCTTGTATTCCCATTCGCCGGTGAGCTCCGGCGCGGTCAGTTCCTTCACGCCGAGCCCGCGCAACAGCGTCATCAGCTGGAATGCCTTCGCGGTCGGGATCAGCTCGCGGCCTTCGCGCAACAGGTATTTCTCGCCGAGCAGGCCTTCGATGATCGCCGCGCGCGTGGCCGGCGTGCCGAGGCCCTTCGCGGCCATCGCCTCGCGCAGTTCGTCGTCCTCGACGAGCTTGCCCGCGCCTTCCATCGCCGACAGCAGCGTCGCTTCCGAGTAGCGTGCGGGCGGCTTCGTCACGAGCGCGACGGCGGCGATTTCGTCCGTCTTCACCTTCTCGTCCTTCTGCACCGGCACGAGGTTCGCATCCGCGCCTTCGGCGTCGCGGCCGTAGACCTGCAGCCAGCCCGGCTCGACGAGCACCTTGCCCTCGGTCTTGAAGTGATGGCCGGCGACTTCGGTGATCCGCGTCGTGACGCGGAATTCGGCCGCCGGGAAGAACACGGCGAGGAAGCGCTTCACGACCAGGTCGTACAGCTTCTGCTCCGGCTCGGACAGCGACTTCGGCGCCTGCAGCGTCGGGATGATTGCAAAGTGGTCGCTGATCTTCGAGTTGTCGAAGATCCGCTTGTTCGGCTTCACCCAGCCCTTGTCGAGCACCTGCTTCGCATGCGGCAGGTAGTTGTTGCTCTCCTTGAGCATCTCGAGCGTGGACTCGACCGTCGAAAGGTAGTCTTCCGGCAGCGCGCGCGCGTCGGTACGCGGGTAGGTCAGCACCTTGTGCTTTTCATACAGCGCCTGCGCGAGGCCGAGCGTGTTCTTCGCGGAGAAGCCGAAGCGGCCGTTCGCCTCGCGCTGCAGGCTCGTCAGGTCGAACAGCAGCGGCGATAGCTGTGTCGACGGCTTCGATTCCTCGGAGACCGTGCCGACCTTGTCGCGACATGCGGCGACGATCGTTTCGGCAGCCGGCAGGCTCCACAGGCGGGAGTCGCGCTTTTCCGGGTCGAATTCGTCGCGCTTGAATTTCGGGTCGTACCACTTGCCTTCGTAGAAACCGCCCGCGCACGCGAATGCGGCCTTCACTTCCCAGTAGTCGCGCGGGATGAAGCGGCGGATTTTCTCTTCGCGTTCGACGACGATCGACAGCGTTGGCGTCTGAACGCGGCCGACTGTCGTCAGGAAGAAGCCGCCGCCCTTGCTGTTGAACGCGGTCATCGCGCGGGTGCCGTTGATCCCGACGAGCCAGTCGGCTTCCGAGCGGCAGCGTGCGGCGTCGGCGAGCGGCTGCATGTCCGTGTCGCTGCGCAGGTTCGCGAAACCGTCGCGGATCGCCTGCGGCGTCATCGATTGCAGCCACAGGCGCTGGACCGGCTGCTTCGCCTTCGCGTGCTGCGCGATCAGGCGAAAAATCAGTTCGCCCTCGCGCCCCGCGTCACATGCGTTGATCAGGCGGTCGACGTCCTTGCGCTTCATCAGCTTGGTGAGCACCTTGAGGCGCGACTCGCTTTTTGCGATCGGGTTCAGGTCGAAATGCGGGGGGATGACGGGCAGATGCGCGAAGCTCCATTTCCCGCGCTTGACCTCGTACTCTTCCGGAGCGGCGATTTCGAGCAAGTGGCCGACAGCGGACGAAAGGACGAATTCGTCGCTCTCGTAGTATTCGTCATGCTTGGTAAAGCCGCCCAAAGCGCGTGCGATGTCGTTCGCGACAGAAGGCTTTTCCGCAATGATCAGTGCTTTGGACATGACAGGTGTGTGATGGTAGACCGGGGTCGCCGGTTGTGGGTCCCTTTAACGACCGCTTTATAGCACACGCCGAAGCGACGGCGGCTCGGCGTGTAAAAAGCGGCCCATCATAGAGGGGGGCTGCAACGGCGGCAAGCGCCCGGCGCGGCGGGGCGCGCAAACGCGCGAAAAACCGCCGGGCGGGCGCGCGAATTCAGGCTTCGACGTTCAGGACGTTGCGCAATTTCGGTGCGTGCGGCGCACCGGGTACCGCGCTCAGGTCGGACAGCATTCGTTCGACGATCGCCGCGTGCGGCAGCACCGTGCCGAAGAAGCGTGCGGTGTTGGCGTCCTCGATCAGGATCGTCGGGAAGTTCTCGACGTCGAGATCGTCGAGGCGGTCGGCATGCGTTTCGATGTCGATCCAGGCGAAGCAGGCGTCGGGATGCGCGTCGGCGAGCTGGTCGAAGGCCGTCCGGTAGTCGCGGCACGTGCCGCACCACTGGGCGCACAGGCAGGCGACGAGCAACGTGCCGGGATCGGCGAGGCGCTCGGCGATCCGATCCGCATCGGTGTCGAGATTCAGCGCGGGCATGGATTTCCTTGAATATCGTCGGCGGCGCGGCCGCCCCTATTCGGGGAAATGTAGCACGCCGCGCGCAGGCGGGGTGGGGGCCGCGTCAAGCCGCACGAAGCGTCCGCCGGGGAGGCTCGCGACGCGACCGGCCAGTTCGAGCGCGAGCAGCGCGCGGTGCAGCACGTCGTCGGACAGGCCGCTGTGTTCGGCGAGCCATTCGTATGTGACGGGGCCGTATCCCAGTGCGGCGAGCACGGCCTGCTCGGACGGGGTGTAGGGCGACGGAGGCGGTGATGCTTCGATTCGGGCTGGCGCGGCGGCCGGAACGGAAGGGGGCGCTTCCATGATGCCGGCGCAGGCGCGCTGGCCGGAAGCTTCGGTTTCTCGAACCTCGTCGGGATTCGCGCGCCGAATTCCGGGGCACGCCGCATCGGTCGTCGGTTCGCCCAGCCCGTATTCCTCGAGAATGTCGAGCGGCGCCGCCGTGAGCTTCGCGCCGTCGCGGATCAGCGCGTGGCAGCCCTGCGCGAGCGGGGCGTGGATCGAGCCCGGCATCGCGAACACATCGCGCCCCAGTTCGTTCGCGAGCCGCGCGGTGATCAGCGAGCCGGAGCGCGGGGCGGCTTCGACGACGAGCGCGCCGATCGCGAGCGCCGCGATCAGCCGGTTGCGCTGCGGGAAATGCGCTGCGCGTGCCGGTGTGCCGAGCGGCCATTCCGACAGGATCGCACCGTGCGCGGCGATCTCGTGGGCGAGTGCGCGGTGCCGCGCCGGATAGACGAGATCGGCGCCCGTCGCGATCACCGCGACCGTGCCCGACCGGCCGTCGAGCCCGCCGCGATGCGCGGCGCCGTCGATCCCGAGCGCGAGGCCCGACACGATCGGGAGCCCCGCGTCGGACAACTCGCGTGCGAAGCGCGTCGCGTCGGCGAGCCCCTGCGGCGTCGCGTGGCGGCTGCCGACCACGGCGACGCTGCGTGCGTGCAGCAGGTCGAGCCGGCCCTTTACATATAGCAGCGGCGGCGGGTCGTGCAGGTCGCGCAGCCGCGGCGGGTAGGCCGGATCGTTGAGCGTGACGAGCGCGTTGCCCGGCGCATCGAGCCAAGCCAGCGCGGCGTCGGTGCGCGCATCGAGATCGTCGCGTTCACTTGCGCGCACGGCCTGCGCGGCGGCGGGGCTGCTCACGGCGGCAATGGCCTGGTCGGATGCGCGCAGCAGCGCCGCCGGCGAGCCGAACGCGTCGAGCAGCGCCTGCAGTACGGCGGGTGCGAGGCCGGGCGCGTGCCCGAGCTGCAGCCACGCGCGCAACGCGGAGGTGGTCAGCGCTTGAGGCGACATGAGGCTGCCCTCGAACGCGACGGCCAGCGGACCGCGTGGCGCCATGATAAAATTTTCATCATCCGAAATACTCGACAGGGCCGTGCGCGCAGGCGCCCGGCCAATTGCAGGAGGCGCGATCCGCGGCATTGATACGCCGCGCATCCGCCTCATCTTCATTGCATCGCGGCGGCGGCGCCAGCCGGCCGGATGGCCGATGCGGCACGCCGCGCCACCGAATACCGAACACCATGGCTTTGCTCAACATTCTTCATTACCCCGACAAGCGGCTGCACAAGGTCGCCAAGCCCGTCGACAAGGTCGACGACCGGATCCGCAAGCTCGTCGCCGACATGGCCGAGACCATGTACGCGGCGCCCGGCATCGGCCTTGCAGCCACGCAGGTCGACGTGCACGAGCGCGTGATCGTGATCGACGTTTCCGAGGAAAAGAACGAGTTGCGCGCGTTCATCAACCCCGAGATCGTCTGGTCGAGCGACGTGAAGCAGATCTATGAAGAGGGCTGCCTGTCGGTACCCGGCATCTATGACGAAGTCGAGCGTCCCGACCACGTGCGCGTGCGCGCGCTCAACGAGCAGGGCGAGGCCTTCGAGCTCGACTGCGAGGGCCTGCTTGCCGTGTGCGTCCAGCACGAGATGGATCACCTGATGGGGCGCGTGTTCGTCGAATACCTGTCGCCGCTCAAGCAGACGCGCATCAAGACGAAGATGAAGAAACTCGAACGCGCGATGTGACGCGCGTTCATCCTGCCCGACCCAGAACGCTGTCATGACCCATACGTTGCGCGTGATTTTTGCCGGCACGCCGGAATTTGCCGCGGCTGCGCTCGCCGCGATCCATGAGGCAGGTTTTCCGGTGCCGCTCGTGCTCACCCAGCCCGATCGCCCGGCCGGCCGCGGGATGAAACTGCAGGCGAGCGCCGTGAAGCGCTACGCCGTCGAGCATGGCATGCCCGTCGCGCAGCCGCCGTCGCTGCGCCGCGCGGGCAAGTACCCCGCGGAGGCGGCCGACGCGATCGAGCTGCTGCGCACGACGCCGCACGACGTGATGGTGGTCGCCGCGTACGGCCTGCTGCTGCCGCAGGAGGTGCTCGACATTCCGCGCAGCGGCTGCATCAACATCCATGCGTCGCTGCTGCCGCGCTGGCGCGGCGCCGCGCCGATTCACCGCGCGATCGAGGCCGGCGACGCCGAGACCGGCGTCACGCTGATGCAGATGGACGTCGGCCTCGACACCGGCGCGATGATCGAAGAGGCGCGCATCGCGATCGCGCCCGACGACACGACCGCGACGCTGCACGACCGGCTGGCCGCCGACGGCGCGCGGCTGATCGTCGACGCGCTCGTGCGGCTCGAGCGCGACGGTACGCTGCCGGCGACCCCGCAGCCGGCCGACGGCGTGACCTATGCGGAAAAGATCGGCAAGCACGAAGCGGCGCTCGACTGGCGCAAGCCTGCCGACGTGCTCGCGCGCCAGGTGCGTGCGTTCGATCCGTTTCCCGGCGGCGTCGCGACGCTCGACGGCGCGGCAATCAAGCTGTGGGCTGCGGAGCCGGTGGCGGCGCGCGGCGACGCGGCGCCCGGCACGATCGTCGAGGCCGCGCCGGAAGGCGTGGTCGTCGCGTGCGGCAGTGGCGCGCTGCGCGTCACGCAGTTGCAGAAGCCGGGCGGCAAGCGGCTGTCCGCGCGCGAATTCCTCGCCGGCTCGCCGCTCGCCGCGGGCCAGCGTTTCGCGCTGACCGACCTTGCGTAACGTGACCTGACCGCCATTCGACACGACCTGCCGGCCCTGCGCAATCGGCCGAACGGTCGAGTCGCGCAGCGCGGCAGGCGCGCGTAGAATTTCCCTGCGCTCTCCGGTTTCGAGGTTTTCATGTTCGGCATCACCCATTTCGGCTTCTTCGTGCTGGCAGTTTTCCTGCTGAACGTCACGCCCGGTCCCGACACGGCCTACATCGTCGGCCGCAGCGTCGCGCAGGGCCGCGGCGCGGGGGTGATGTCGGCGCTCGGCATTTCGGCCGGCTGCTGCGTTCACGCGCTCGCGTGCGCGTTCGGCCTCACGGCGCTGCTTGCGGCGTCGGCTGCCGCGTTCACGGTGATCAAGCTGGTCGGCGCCGCGTACCTGATTTATCTCGGCGTGCGCATGATCGTCGCGAAGCAGGCCGCCGCGCCGTCGGGCGCGGCGGCCGCCACGGCAGCAAAGCCGCTGCGCCAGCTGTTCATGCAGGGCTTCTGGACCAACGTGCTGAACCCGAAGGTCGTGCTGTTCTTCGTGTCGTTCTTCCCGCAGTTCGTGTCGGCCGACAGCCCGCACAAGGCATTGGCGTTCCTGACCCTCGGTGCGGTGTTCGTCGCGATGAGCACGGTCTGGACCAGCCTGGTCGCATGGGTCGCGGGCAGCGTCACGCAGCGCTTTTCCGGCAAGCCGGGCGTCAGGAAGTGGCTCGACCGCACGGTCGGCAGCGCTTTCGTCGGCCTCGGCCTGCGTCTTGCAGCTTCGCAACGCTGAGATTGAATTTTTCCGGCAAGACCTTATCTAACAAATCGCTTACAATTTTCCGTCGCGCCCTGTGATGCGCGGCGGGTCCCCTGACGGATAAGGAGTGGGTATGTTCAATTGGGTCAAAACGGCGATGCTGATGGCCGCGATCACGGCCCTGTTCATCGTGATCGGCGGAATGATCGGCGGCTCGCGTGGCATGACGATCGCGCTGCTGTTCGCGCTCGGCATGAATTTCTTCTCGTACTGGTTCTCCGACAAGATGGTGCTGCGCATGTACAACGCGCAGGAAGTCGACGAGAACACGGCGCCGCAGTTCTACCGGATGGTGCGTGAGCTGGCCACGCGCGCGAACCTGCCGATGCCGCGCGTCTACCTGATCAACGAGGATGCGCCGAACGCGTTCGCGACGGGCCGCAACCCCGAGCATGCGGCGGTCGCCGCGACGACGGGCATCCTGCGCGTGCTGTCGGAGCGCGAGATGCGCGGCGTGATGGCGCACGAGCTCGCGCACGTGAAGCACCGCGACATCCTGATTTCGACGATCACCGCGACGATGGCGGGCGCGATCTCGGCGCTTGCGAACTTCGCGATGTTCTTCGGCGGGCGCGACGAGAACGGCCGGCCGGCCAACCCGATCGCGGGTATCGCGGTCGCGCTGCTCGCGCCGATCGCCGGCGCGCTGATCCAGATGGCGATTTCGCGGGCACGCGAGTTCGAGGCCGACCGCGGCGGCGCGCAGATTTCCGGCGATCCGCAGTCGCTCGCGACCGCGCTCGACAAGATCCATCGCTATGCGGCCGGCATCCCGTTCCAGGCGGCCGAAGCGCATCCGGCCACCGCGCAGATGATGATCATGAACCCGCTCCGCGCCGGCGGCCTGCAGAACCTGTTCTCGACGCACCCGGCCACCGAGGAACGCATCGCGCGCCTGATGGAGATGGCGCGTACCGGCCGCTTCGATTAAACCTCGGCGCATCGCGCGGCCGTTGCCGCGCGGCGTCCGCCCCGCCACCCCGCACGCTTCGCGCTGCGGGGTGTTTCATTTGTGCGCGCCGTAAAGGGGCCAAAGGGGCCGCATGGTCGCACGCTACAATGCGCGGTTTGGGATCGCAGGGCCGCGCGGCCGCAGCAATCCCGCCGTTTGCCGCATTTGTTTGCTGCGTTTGTTTGCCGATTCCGCTCCGATGACACGAACCCGTTCTTCCGCCCCGTCTTCTTCCGGCCGCCCGGCGCGCCTGTCCGCGCCGCATCTTGCGCCCGATTCGCTCGGCTTCGCACTCGACGCGGCCGCGCAGGCGGTCGATGCGGTACGGCGCGGCACAGCGCTGCCGGCAGCGCTGTCGGCGGTATTCGCGCAGATGGCGTCCGGTGCACAGGCGCTCGCGCGCGGCGCGACGCAGGACGTCGCGTACCGGACGATGCGTCGCCTCGGCAGCGTGGACTGGCTGATCGGCCGGCTCGTCAGCAAGGCGCCGCCCGCGCACGTGAACGCGGTGCTCGCCGGCGCGCTCGCGCTGCTGCTCGATCCGGCGGACGATGCCGCATATTCGGCGTTCACGGTGGTTGACCAGGCCGTGACCGTGATCGGCGCACGCCGCGAATACGCATTCGCGAAGGGGTTGGTCAACGCGGTGCTGCGTCGTTTCCTGCGCGAGCGCGACGTGCTCGTCGCGGCGATGCAGGACGACGCCGTTGCGCGCTGGAATTACCGCGCATGGTGGGTCGATGCGGTGAAGCGTGCATGGCCCGACGCATGGCAGGCGATCCTCGCGGCCGGCGAGCGCCAGGGGCCGCTGACGCTGCGCGTGAATGCGCGTCGCGCGAGCGTCGACGCGTATCTCGACACGCTGCGCGCGAGCGGGATCGACGCGACCGCGATCGGCCGGCATGCGGTGCGGCTCGCATCGGCGCTGCCGGTCGAGCGCATTCCGGGATTCGCCGACGGCGTGGTATCGGTGCAGGATGCCGGCGCGCAGCTCGCGGCCGAATGGCTCGGCGCGCGCGACGGCATGCGCGTACTCGATGCATGCGCGGCACCCGGCGGCAAGACCGGCCATATTCTCGAGCTGGCCAACGCGGAAGTCGTCGCGCTCGAAAGCGACGCGACGCGCGCGGCGCGCATCGGCGAGAACCTCGTGCGCCTGTCGCTCGCAGCGGACGTGCGCGTCGGCGATGCGGGTGCGCCCGGCGCGTGGTACGACGGGCGCCCGTTCGACCGCATCCTGGCCGACGTGCCGTGCTCGGCATCGGGCATCGTGCGGCGGCATCCCGACATCCGCTGGCTGCGCCGCGAGGCCGACATCCCGGCGCTCGTCGCGGAACAGCGCCGCATCCTGTCGGCGCTGTGGCCGCTCGTGAAGCCGGGCGGCGAACTGCTTTACGTGACCTGCTCGATCTTCCCCGAGGAAGGCGAGTTGCAGGCCCGCTGGTTTGAAGCGGTCTGTGAAGATGCGGTACGATTGGACGCCCCCGGCCAGCTGCTGCCGGGCGGAGTGCAGGGAGGGGCTGCCGCCGGCGCACTCGACCAGAACACCGATCACGACGGATTTTTCTACGCGCGGTTTCAGAAACGGTGACGATCAAACACCTTTTTCCACTTCGGCTCGCGGCCGTCCTGATGGTCGCGTTGACGCTGTGCCTGGCCGTCGTCCGGCCGGCGCATGCGCAGTCGATCGCCGTGCAGCGCGCGTCGCTCCAGGCCGACGGAAGCGGCTGGAGCCTCGATGCCCGCTTCGATTTCGAGCTGAATCCGAACCTCGAGGATGCCGTCAACAAGGGCATCCCGCTTTACTTCACGACCGACTTCGAGCTGAGCCGCGCGCGCTGGTACTGGTTCGACGAGCAGCCGGTGTCGGTGACGCAGACGATCCGCCTGTCGTTCCAGCCGCTCACGCGCGAATACCGCGTGTCGACGGGCGGCCTGCAGCTCGGCTTCCCGTCGTTGAAGGACGCGCTCGCGGTGGTCAGGCACATCACGTCGTGGCACGTGATCGACCGCAACCAGGTGCGCCTGGGGGAAACCTACATGGCGTCGGTGCGGATGCAGCTCGATACGGCGCTGATGCCGAAGCCGTTCCAGGTCGACGCCGTGAACAATCGCGACTGGACGCTCGGGTCGGACTGGAAGCGCTTCAACTTCACGGTGACCGAACGTGCTAAATAAAGTGCGCCGCGCGGCCAGCGGGAAGAGCCTCCTCGTTCGCGTGATCGTCTCGACCGTCGCGTTCACCGCGCTGCTGCTGCTCGTGCTGCTCGCGGCCGCGAGCGCGAATACCGAATTCTTCGATCGCTACTATTCGTGGCTGTACGCGACCAACATCGTCGTCGCGCTGGTGTTCCTGCTCGTGGTGCTCGGGCTGATCGGGATGATCGTCGTGCGCCTGAGGAAGGGCAAGTTCGGCACGCGGCTGCTCGCGAAGCTCGCGGTGTTCTTCGCGCTCGTTGGCGTGGTGCCGGGCGGGATCATCTACATCGTGTCGTACCAGTTCGTGTCGCGCAGCATCGAGTCGTGGTTCGACGTGAACGTCGAGACGGCGCTGACGGCCGGCCTGAACCTCGGCCGCGGGATGCTCGATGCGTCGCTGTCCGATCTGCAGACGAAGGCGCGGCTGATGTCCGACCAGCTCGCGAGCGTCGACGCGAACACGAACGGCACGACGCTCACGCTGCTGCGGTTGCGCGACCAGTTCGGCGTGCAGGACGCGACGATCGTCGAGCCGAGTCGCGGCGGTTCGGGCGCGGCGCCCGACCTGCACATCGTCGCGCAGGCATCGGGCAATTTCGCGGCGCTGATTCCGGACGACCTGCCGACGCCGCTGATGCTGAGCCAGGCGCGCGAACACGGCGCGTACGCGGCGATCGAAGGCGAAGTCGACGGCGACCCGCGCGCGCATGGCGCGAAGGGCGCGCTGCGGCTGCGCGTCGTGCGGCCGATTCCCGATGCGACGACGTCGCTGCTGCAGCCGGCCGAACGCTTCCTGCAGCTCACACAGCCGGTGCCGCCGACGCTCGCGCACAACGCGGACGCCGTGCAGCGCGCGTATCGCGAGTATCAGGAAAAGGCGCTCGGCCGCACGGGCCTGCGCAAGATGTACATCGGCACGCTGACGCTCGCGCTGTTCCTCGCGACCTTCATCGCGATGATGCTCGCGCTCGCGCTCGGCCAGCAGCTCGCGCGGCCGCTGTTCCTGCTCGCGCAGGGCACCAAGGAGATCACGGAAGGCGACTACACGCCGAAGCGCGAGATCAAGACGCGCGACGAGCTCGGCTTCCTCACGCAGTCGTTCAACGCGATGACGCGCCAGTTGTCCGAGGCGCGTCTCGCGGTCGAGAAGAACCGCATCGCGCTCGAGCATTCGAAGACCTATCTCGAGAGCATCCTCGCGAACCTGACGGCCGGCGTGTTCGTGCTCGACCGCCAGTTCCGGCTGACGACGGCCAACCGCGGCGCCGAGCGGATCTTCCGGCAGCCGTTCAACGCGCTGATCGGCACGACGCTCGACCGGATCGGCGTTGCGGCGGGATTCGGCGCGATGGTGCGCAAGGCGTTCGCCGATCGCGAGGCGGCATCCGACGGCGGCAGCGGCGATCGCGGCCACTGGCAGCAGCAGTTCGCGATCGAGATGCCGGGCGAAACCGAACCGCTGACACTGCTCGTGCGCGGCGCGCGCCTCGTGTCGACGGTCGAGGGGCAGGCCGAAGATCCGCAGACGTCAGGTTACGTCGTGGTATTCGACGACATTTCCGACGTGATTTCCGCGCAGCGCTCGGTTGCGTGGGGCGAGGTCGCGCGGCGGCTCGCGCATGAGATCAAGAATCCGCTGACGCCGATCCAGCTGTCGGCCGAGCGGCTGCAGATGAAGCTGTCCGACAAGCTCGCGCCGTCCGACGCGGATGTGCTCAAGCGCGGCGCGACGATGATCGTCAACCAGGTGGCCGCGATGAAGCGGATGGTCGACGATTTCCGCGAATACGCGCGCACGCCGCCGGCGGTGCTTGCGAACCTGCAGTTGAACGAACTGGCGAGCGAGGTGCTCGGGCTGTACGGCGTCGGCGAAGGCAAGAGCCCGATCGTCGCCGAGCTCGCGCCGTCGCTGCCGGTGATTCGCGGCGACGCGACGCAATTGCGCCAGGTGATCCACAACCTGCTGCAGAATGCGCAGGATTCGGTCGCGGAAGCCGCGCATCCGCGTGTGTTGATCGAAACCAAGACAGTAGAATATGGCGATCCCGACGCAGAGGGCAAAACGCGCGTCGCGGTACGTCTTACCGTGTCCGACAACGGGCCCGGTTTTCCGGCACGCATCCTGACCCGCGCGTTCGAGCCTTACGTGACGACGAAGGCGAAGGGCACGGGGCTCGGGCTGGCCACGGTCAAGAAGATCGTCGACGAGCACGGTGCGCGGATCGATCTGCGCAATCGCATGCACGGCGAGACCGTCGAGGGTGCGCAGGTGTCGATCCTGTTCCTGCAGATGGCGAGCGATGCGCCAGGCGCCGAACCGGGCGCGCAGGACGGGACGACCCCCGCTAAGACAAAAGCAAGTGAGCAGACAAGGGCAGCGTAAATGGCAACCATCCTGGTGGTAGATGATGAAATGGGCATCCGGGAATTGCTCTCGGAGATCCTCAGCGATGAAGGACATGTCGTCGAGGCAGCGGAGAACGCGCAGGCCGCGCGGGAATACCGGCTGAATCAGGCGCCCGATCTCGTGCTGCTCGATATCTGGATGCCCGATACCGACGGCGTCACGTTGCTCAAGGAATGGGCGGCGCAGGGGCTGCTGACGATGCCCGTGATCATGATGTCCGGGCACGCGACGATCGACACGGCCGTCGAGGCGACGAAGATCGGTGCGCTCGATTTCCTCGAGAAGCCGATCGCGCTGCAGAAGCTGCTGAAGTCCGTCGAGCACGGTCTCGCACGCGGCGCGGCGCCGGTGTCCGCCAACGCGGCGGCGAAGGGCGGCGCCGGACAGGCAGCGGGGCCCGCGGCGGTTGCGTCCGCGGCTGCGCTGCCGACGCTCGGCGACGACATGGCGGCGGCACTCGGCCTCGCGGGGCAGACGGCCGCGATCCCGTTCGACATCCCGTTGCGCGAAGCGCGCGATGCGTTCGAGCGCGCGTACTTCGAATATCACCTCGCGCGCGAGAACGGCAGCATGACGCGCGTCGCGGAGAAGACGGGCCTCGAGCGCACGCACCTGTATCGCAAGCTCAAGCAGCTGGGCGTCGAGCTCGGCAAGAAGCCGTCCGAAGGCGCGGTATAAAATTTTTTTGCGAAAACGCTTGAGCAGGTGGGGAAAGCTCGATATACTTTCATTCTTCGTTGGCCCGGTAGCTCAGTTGGTAGAGCAGCGGATTGAAAATCCGCGTGTCGATGGTTCGATTCCGTCCCAGGCCACCAGCAGTTCCAACCCCAAGAATCGGAAGGTTCTTGGGGTTTTTCGTTTGTGGTGGGTATTGCGTGTCATAGGCGGCGTGTGCGGCAGCATTCGCGGGGGCATGATAAAATCCGTGCCCGCTCAATGACTTAGCGCATCGCTTCATATGCACGGCAGGCCGCCAGCAACGCGCCGCCGTGATGCGCGGCAACGATGTCGCGCGATGGGCGGTATAAGCGCTCCGCCGCGTTCGCGGCCGACCGCGCTGCCTATACTGGTCGAGCCGGCGCAGGCCGGTACGCGTCGGGCCGCCCGGCGGCAGCCGGCCCCGCGGCGCAGCGCGACGCGAGCCTATACATTCACGGAGTATCACGGTGATTCGGACAGACGCTAAAGACGGCGCGCTCGTGTTGTTTTCCGGCGGGCAGGACTCGGCCACGTGCGTGGCGTGGGCCCTCGAACGCTACCAGACGGTCGAGACCCTCGGCTTCGATTACGGCCAGCGCCATCGTGTCGAGCTCGAATGCCGCGAAGGCGTACGCGAAGCGCTGAAGCGCGACTTTTCCGCGTGGACGGACCGGCTCGGCGACGATCACATGATCGACCTGTCGGTGCTCGGCGCGATCAGCGATACCGCGATGACGCGCACGATCGAGATCGAGACGACGGCGAGCGGCCTGCCGAACACGTTCGTGCCGGGCCGCAACCTGCTGTTCATGACGATCGCCGCGGCGATCGCGTATCGCCGCGGGCTGCGCGTGCTGGTCGGCGGGATGTGCGAGACCGATTTTTCGGGCTACCCCGACTGCCGCGACGACACGATGAAGGCGCTGCAGGTCGCGCTGAATCTCGGGATGGACACGCGCATCGTGCTCGAGACGCCGCTGATGTGGCTCGACAAGGCGCAGACGTGGCAGCTCGCCGAGCAGCTCGGCGGCGAAGCGCTCGTCGAACTGATCCGCGTCGAGACGCACACATGCTACGTGGGCGAGCGCGCGGAACTGCACGACTGGGGCTTCGGCTGCGGCGAGTGCCCGGCCTGCAAGCTGCGCAAGCGCGGCTACGAGGCCTACCTGAAGGGCGAGCGGGTGACCGAAGCGCCGCTGTGACGCGGCTGCGCCGGCAGCGCTTGATGAATAACGGATTCTGATCGACAACGAGCGGCGCGAGCCGGACGACGGACGATGACTTACGCGGTCAAGGAAATTTTCTACACGTTGCAGGGCGAGGGCGCGAACGCGGGCCGGCCGGCTGTGTTCTGCCGGTTCGCCGGCTGCAACCTGTGGTCGGGCCGCGAAGAGGATCGCGAGGAGGCCGTGTGCCGCTTCTGCGATACGGACTTCGTCGGCACCGACGGCGAGAACGGCGGCAAGTTCAAGGACGCCGAAGCGCTCGTCGCGACGATCGCCGGCCTGTGGCCGGACGGCGAAGCGCACCGCTTCGTCGTCTGCACGGGCGGCGAGCCGATGCTGCAGCTCGACCAGCCGCTCGTCGACGCGCTGCACGCGGCCGGCTTCGAGATCGCGATCGAGACCAACGGCTCGCTGCCGGTGCTCGAATCGATCGACTGGATCTGTGTGAGCCCGAAGGCCGACGCGCCGCTCGTGGTCACGAAGGGCAACGAACTGAAAGTCGTGATCCCGCAGGACAACCAGCGGCTGGCCGACTATGCGAAGCTCGACTTCGAGTATTTCCTCGTCCAGCCGATGGACGGCCCGTCGCGCGACCTCAATACGAAGCTCGCGATCGACTGGTGCAAGCGTCATCCGCAGTGGCGCCTGTCGATGCAGACCCACAAATATCTGAACATTCCCTGAGCCACGGCCTTTGACATCGTGCTGATTACCCGAAAACTCGAATTCGACGCGGGCCACCGCATTCCCGATCACCGCAGCCAGTGCAGGAACCTGCACGGCCATCGCTACGTGCTCGAAATCACGTTGCGCGGCGATCTCGTCGATACCGAGGGCGCTCCCGACCGTGGCATGGTGATGGATTTCGCCGACGTGAAGGCGCTCGCGATGGAGCACCTCGTCAGCAAGTGGGACCACGCATTCCTGGTCTATGCGCGCGACGACGTCGTGCGCTCGTTCCTCGAACAGATGGCCGACCACAAGACCGTCGTGATCGACCGGATCCCGACCGTCGAGAACCTCGCGGCGATCGCGTTCGACCTGCTCGCGAACGTGTACGACGCGCACTACGGCGTGAACCTGCGCCTCGAGCGCGTGCGTCTGTACGAAACGCCGAACTGCTGGGCCGACGTCGAGCGCCAGCCCGGCCGCTGATCCTGCCTTCCCGGCAGCCCCGCCGGCCGGCGCGGGCTGCCCGTCACCGCGGCCTCGTCCCGCGCCGGCGCTGCTCCCCGTCCGTTCCCACATTCCGCGTAACGCCGCGCTATGATCGTTGCGTGGCACCGTAAAACGCACCCGTGCGCGGTCGCGCGGCCCGCGCTGTCAGATCGGCCGCCCACGGCCGACTGACGTTGAAGGGCGCGGTCTGGCGCCGCCGCCGCGCTGCGCCGCCCGGCGTGTTGCGCCCCGCTTCGCCTGATGCTTGTCCCGTTCGATTGCCGTTCCGTCCAGGAGGCCGTATCGATGAGCACGCTCACCAATTCCCTCAAACAACGCCTGCGCGACGGCGACGAGCCGCTGTATGGCCTGTGGCTGTCGCTCGGCAGCGACTCGGCCGCGGAAGCGCTCGCGCACGCCGGCTACGACTGGCTCTGCATCGACATGGAGCACGCGCCGAACGATAGTCGCGACGTCGTGTCGCAGTTGCGCGCGATCGCCGCCGCACACCTGCCGAGCGAACCCGTCGTGCGCGTGCCGGCGCGCGAGCCGTGGCTCGTGAAGCGCGCGCTCGACGCCGGCGCACGCACGCTGATGTTTCCGTGCATCGAGACGCCAGACGACGCCGCGCACGCGGTGCGGCTCACGCGCTTCCCGTCGCCGGAATCGCCTGACGGGCTGCGCGGCGTCGCGGGCATGGTGCGCGCGGCGGCGTTCGGCATGCGCCGCGATTACGTGCTGACGGCGAATGCGCAGGTCGCGGTGATCGTGCAGATCGAATCGGCGCGCGGCGTCGACGAAGTCGAGCGGATCGCGGCGACGCCCGGCGTCGACTGCCTGTTCATCGGCCCGGCCGATCTCGCGGCGAGCCTCGGGCATCTCGGCGACATCCGCCACCCGGACGTCGAAACCGCGATGGCGCGCGTGCTCGCGGCCGGCAAGCAGGCCGGCGTCGCGGTCGGCATCTTCGCGGGCGACACGGCGGGCGCGCGGCAGTACCGCGAGGCCGGCTACCGGATGATCACGCTGTCGGCCGACGTGAGCTGGCTGCTGCGTGCGACGCGGCAAGCGCTGCAGGAGGTACGGTCATGAACGGCGGCGACGGCGCGTCTTGCGGGCGCGTGCAGGGTGCGGCCGGTGCGCGCGGGCGGTTCGGCGCGATGCTCGGCCTGTGGGCCGTGTGTGTCGCGGCGGCCGCGCAGGGCGCGCCGCAAGCGAAGCCCGATCCGTCGCGCGAGACGCAATCGGCGGTCGCCGACTACAACGCCGGCGACTATCGCGCGGCGCTGGTGCAGTTCCACGACGCAGCCGAGCGCGGCGACCGTCTCGCGCAATTCAACTACGCGATGATGCTGCTGACGGGCGAAGGCGTGACGGCGAACGTCGACGAAGGGCTGCGCTGGCTGAAGCGCGCGGCTGACGCGAACATGTCGCATGCGCAGTACGTGTACGGCCGGATGTTCGACGACGGCGAGTTCGTCGCGCGCAATCCGGCCGAAGCGCATCGCTGGTTCCTGCGGGCGGCGAAGCAGGGGCACGTGCAGGCCGAGCTGTCGCTCGCGAACCAGTTCCTCGACGGGCGCGGCACACCACGCGACAACCGGCAGGCGTTCGCGTGGTACAAGCAGGCCGCCGATGCGGGCGAGCCGACCGCGCAGTACGTGACCGCGTCGTTCTACGAGCGCGGCGGCGACGGCGTTGCGCAGAACCTGAACATCGCGCGGGCCTATTACGCGGCGGCGGCCGCGCAGGGCGACGAGACGGCCGGATTGAAATTCAAGGAGCTGAGCGCGCGGCTGAAGGCGCAGGGGCCGGCGTCGGGCGTCGGTGCGGAGCCGGGGAGCCCGCGCGCGGCACCGCAGTGAGCGGGCGACGTGCCGCGTTGCCGCGTTCGACGCGCACGATAAAAAACGGCGCCGGAGCGCCGTTTTTCTTGGCCGCGGCCGTGCCGCGCGGTCAGCTCTTCATCAGCCGCCGCTGTCGCCCGACGCTCATGATCATCCCGATCGCGATGCCGAGCGTCGCGAGCGCGGTGCCGCCGTAGCTCATGAACGGCAACGGCACGCCGACGACCGGCAGCACGCCGCTCACCATCCCGATGTTGACGAACGCATAGACGAAGAACGCGAGCGTGAGCGAGCCCGCGAGCAGGCGGCCGAACAGCGTCGCGCCCTGCGCGGCGATATAGAGCCCGCGCGCGATCAGCGCCATGTACAGCGTCAGCAGCACGATCCCGCCGACCAGCCCCCATTCCTCCGAGAACACCGCGAAGATGAAGTCGGTGTGCTTCTCCGGAATGAATTCGAGGTGCGCCTGCGTGCCTTTCAGGTAGCCCTTGCCGAGCACGCCGCCCGAGCCGATCGCAATCACGGCCTGGATCGTGTGGAAGCCCTTGCCGAGCGGGTCGGAGGTCGGGTCGAGCAGCGTGCACACGCGGTGCTTCTGGTAGTCGTGCATCAGCGGCCACTGCACTTCGGGCTGGCAGATGCGGTCCTCGAACACGGCGATCGACCCGACCGCGATCACGCCCGCGACGAGCACCGGCACGATCAGCTTGAACGACAGGCCGGCGAGGTAGATCACGAAGAAGCCGGCCGCGAACACGAGCAGGCCCGTGCCGAGGTCGGGCTGCTTCGCGATCAGTCCGACCGGCACCATCAGGATCCCGAACGCGGCGAGGAAGTCGTACCAGCGCAGCCCGCCTTCGCGGCGCTGGTAGTACCACGCGAGCATCAGCGGCGTCGCGATCTTGAGGATCTCCGACGGCTGGATCACGACGCCGACGTTCAGCCAGCGCTTCGCGCCCTTCTTCGTCATCCCGAACAGCGCGACCGCGATCAGCAGCGCGACCCCGAACGTATAGAGCGGGACCGCGAAGCGCATCAGCGTGGTCGGCGGGATGTTGGCGATCACCCACATCAGCACGAACGTCAGCAGGATGTTGCGCAACTGGTCCTCGACGCGGCCCGGCATGTCGATCGCCGCGCTGTACAGCGTGACGATGCCGACGCACAGCAGCAGGAACACGATGAGGGCGAGCGGGCGGTCGAAGCCCGCGAACATCTGCTTGATCTTGTCGAGCCAGGCGCGCTTGTCGAATTGCATGCCTTTCTCCGTTAATGAGCGGTGCCGGCGTCCGCCGCTTTCGCGGGGGCCGTCGCACGGTGGTTGTCGTCCCGCGGCGCGGCGACGAGCGGCTGCGCGTCGCTGGCGGGCCGGCGCGGCCGGTGCGGGCGCCGGATCGGCGGCAGGCTCGCGGCCATCGGCGCCGCGGCGCTCGCCGGCTGCGCAGCGTTTGCACCGGCCGCACCCGACGCATCGGGCGCCGATGCGGCCGATGCCGCATCCGCCGCGCTGGCCGCGGTCGGCACGACGGGCTGCGGCAGCGCCTTGAAGCCGGCCGCGACGGCGGCGGGCTTGTTCGCGTCGCCGATCACCGGTGCATTCACGGGTTCGGTCGCCGACGCCGCGGCAGCCACGGCCGCGGCTTCGTTCTGCGGGTTCTGGCGCTCGACGAGGAAGAAGTCGAGCACGCGGCGCGCGATCGGGCCCGCGGCCTGCGCGCCCCAGCCGCCGTTCTCGACGACCAGCGCCAACGCGATCTGCGGATGGTCGACCGGCGCGTACGCGATGAACAGCGCGTGGTCGCGCAGATGCTCGGCGAGCAGGTGGCCCTTGTAGTTGGAGCCCTGCAGCGAGAACACCTGAGCGGTACCGGTCTTGCCGGCGGCGAGATACGGCGCGCCGCGGAACACCTTGTACGCGGTGCCGGACGGGTTCTCGATCACGTTCTCCATCCCGCGCTTCACGACGTCGATGTCGGCCTGCTTGAGCGGGATCGTTTCGCTTTCCTTCGGCACGGTCAGGCGGCGCCCGCGCGAGATCGGATCCTCGACTTCCTTCACGAGGTGGGGCTTCATCACGATGCCGTTGTTCGCGAGCGTCGCGGTTGCGTGCGCGAGCTGCAGGATCGTGAACGAGTTGTAGCCCTGGCCGATCCCGAGGCTGATCGTCTCGCCGTCGAACCACTTCTGCTGCGCGGCCTTCTTGAACGCCTTCTTCTTCCAGTCGGTCGACGGCAGGATCCCGCGCGCTTCGCCCTGGATGTCGATCCCGGTGATCTGGCCGAAGCCGAACGGCTTCATGAAGTTCGCGATCGCGTTCACGCCGAGGTCGCGCGCGAGCATGTAGAAGTAGGTGTCGTTCGACACCATGATCGCCTTGTTCATGTCGACCCAGCCCTGGCCCGAGCGCACGTCGTTGCGGAACGTGTGGCCGCCGAACGTGAAGTAGCCGGGATCCTGGAACCCCCAGCCCGGCGAGCGCTTGCCGAGCGTCAGGCCCGCGAGCGCCATGAACGGCTTGTACGTCGAGCCGGGCGGGTAGGTGCCGTGCAGCGGACGGTTCAGCAGCGGCTTGTCGGTCGAGTTGTTCAGCTCGTCCCAGGTCTGCTGGTCGATGCCGTCGACGAACGAATTCGGGTCGAAGCTCGGCGACGACACGAACGCGAGCACGTCGCCCGTCTTCGGCTCGATCGCGACGAGCGCGCCGCGCTTGCCGGCGAACGCCTGCTCGGCAACCTGCTGCAACCCGATGTCGAGCGACAGCACGAGGTTGTTGCCGGGCGTCGCCTGCGTGCGCGACAGCGTGCGCACGGGCCGGCCGCCGGCCGTCACCTCGACTTCCTCGAAGCCGGTCAACCCGTGCAGCTCGGTCTCGTAGCTCTGCTCGACGCCGATCTTGCCGATGTAGTCGGTGCCCTTGTAGTTGTTCGCGTCGCGTCGCGGATCGTAGTTTTCCTGGTCGCTGTCGTTGTCGTCGCTGATCGCGTCGATCCGATCCTGATCGCGCTTCGAGATCCGGCCGATGTAGCCGATCACGTGTGCGGCCGTCGTGCCGAGCGGATATTGGCGGAACAGCCGCGCGCGCACGTCGACGCCGGGAAAGCGGAAGCGCTGCGCGGTGAAGCGCGCGACTTCCGCGTCGGTGAGCCGCGTGCGGATCGGCAGGCTCTCGAAGTTCTTCGAGTCTTCCTGCAGCTTCTTGAAGCGGCGGCGGTCGCGTGCGTCGATCGGGATGATCTCGGACAGCTTGTCGATCGTGTTGTCGAGCGTGTCGTCGAGCTTCGATGGCGTGATCTCGAGCGTGTACGCCGAATAGTTCTTCGCGAGGATCACGCCGTTGCGGTCGGTGATGATCCCGCGGTTCGGCACGATCGGCGCGACCGAGATGCGGTTTTCCTCGGCCTGCAGCGCGTATTTGCCGTGCTGCATCAGCTGCAGGTAGAAGAAGCGGCTCGCGAGCAGCCCGAAGCAGACGAACACGAACACGCCCGCCGCCGCGACGCGCAGGCGGAACTTCGAGAGCTGCTGTTGGGTGTCGTTGAATTCGGTCATGCGGTTGAGCGTCTATCCGACCCGCGCGGGCGGGCGAGGTGCCGCCCCGGAGCGCGGCGCGCGGCGGGATTGGGGGCGGCGGGTATTCAAAGGTCGTCCGGCTCAGATGGGGCGCGTATCGTCCGGATCGACCGGACGGCGTTGCGGCATCAGCAGCAGGTGGCTCGCGATCGGCCACAGCGCGGCCTCGACGAAGCCGTCGACCAGGTAGCGCCAGCCGGGGAACGCGGCGCCCATCAAGAGACGGATCACGAACGGCACGAGCTGCGCGACGACGAGCAGCGGCGTGACATACAGCACCTGCACGCCGATCGGCATCCACAGCACGCGGCGGTGGATCGTGATCGCGCCGTACGACAGCAGCGTATAGGCGAGCGCGTGCTCGCCGAGCAGCCCCGCGTCATGCACGTCCATCAGGATGCCGAGCGCGAACGCGACGCCCATCCCGACCTTGCGCGGCTGGTGGATGTTCCAGAACAGCAGCACGAGCGCGACGAAGTCGGGCACGCCGGGCAGGCGGCCCCACGGCATCAGGTTCAGCAGGAACGCGGCGGCGAGGCTGAAGACGATGAAGTACGGATTGACCGGCTGCAGGATGTATTGCGGGCGGTTCATCGCTGGGCTCCTGGTTGCCCGGCCGCGGGCTTCGCGGGTGCGGCGGCGGGCTTGGCCGGAGCGGCGGGCGCGGCCGGCGCGGCCGGCGCGGGCTTCGCGCCGGGCTGGGCGGCGGTGGCCGGCTTTGCGTTCGCGTCGGCCTTGTCGGCTTTCTCGCCCTTTGCGGCGGCTTTCGCGCCCTTCTTGCCGCCCTTCGCGTTCTTGTCGGCGGCCGGTTCGAGCTCGACCGGGCGCGGCGGGATGTCGTTCTGGTAATGCAGCACGAGCATCTGGCGCGCGCCGCGCACGGCCGCGACCGGCGCGCAGGTCACGCGCGCGAATGCGGTGTCGGCGAGCTTGTCGACGCGCGCGACCTTCGCGACCGGCAGGCCGGGCGGATAGACGCCGTCGAGGCCGCTCGTGACGAGTTCGTCGCCGACCACGAGATCCGCGCTCGTCGGCACGAAGCGCAGGTCGAGCGAATCGCCCTTCGGCGTGCCGTAGATCACGCTGCGCAGGCCGGTGCGCAGCACCTGCACCGGAATCGCGAGATCGCGGTCGGTGACCAGCGTGACTTCGGACTGCAGCGGGAACACGCGCGTAATCTGGCCGACCACGCCGTCCTCGCTGACCACGGGCGCGCCGTTCTGGATGCCCTGCTGCGAACCTTGCCCGACCACGATCTTCTGCGTGAACGGATCGCTCGTGTCGTACTGGATCTCGACCGGCGTCGATTGCGTCGCGATGTGCTGGCGCAGTTCGAGCACCGCGCGCAGGTGCATGTTTTCCTGCGCGAGCACGGCGGCCTGGTTGGCCTGCGTCGACAGTTGCAGGTTGCGCTTGCGGAGGTCGTCGTTCTCGTGGCGCAGCGATGCGCCGGTGACGGCGATGTCGGCCGCGCCCATGAACAGGTCGCGGGGCACGAGCGCCGCGCGCTGCAGCGGATAGAGCACGGTGCCGAGCACGCCGCGCAGGATTTCGAGCGTGCTGAAGCGCGCGTCCGACACGAGGAGCGCGATGGCGAGGGCAACGAAGAAGATGAGCCGCGCGAGCGCGGGCGGACCTTGCTTGAAGAGGGGCGGCGGACTGTATTCCATGGTCGGCGCCGGGCGCGTGTGATCGGTTAAATGATGCTCAGACGCGCAAACGGCGCGGCGGTTCGTTCTAAACGAGCGATCCGGCCACGCCGCAGGTGCGTCATATCAACGAAACTGGGGGGCTGTTTTTCCATGAAACGTGCGTGCGTTGCCCCGAAACGGGCCGCTCGCAAGGATCGCGACGCCGCGAATACTGAACGTATTCGCAAGGAGCATGACGCAGCGAGCGGCCCGTTTCGGGGCAACCCCAAATTTAAAATTCATTCCACGGGAATGCCCGAAATCGGCCGCATGGCGGCGTCGTTCGTCGCTTGTTTGGCGCGGCAAAACGGCGCTCCTCACTTCTTGCTTGCGCCCCGCAAGGAAGTCCCCTTGGGGGACGACCGATTTCGGGCATTCGCACGTACGTTTCATGGGAAAACAGCCCCCTAGACGATCACTCGTACGAGAAGATGCTGCCCAGCTTGTCCATGCGCTCGAGCGCCATGCCCGAACCGCGCACGACGCAGGTGAGCGGATCTTCGGCGACGAGCACCGGCAGGCCGGTTTCTTCCGCGAGCAGGCGGTCGAGGTCGCGCAGCAGCGCGCCGCCGCCCGTCAGCATCATCCCGCGTTCGGCGATGTCGGCGCCGAGTTCCGGCGGCGTCTGTTCGAGCGCGATCTTCACCGACGACACGATCTGGTTCAGCGGATCGGTCAGCGCTTCGAGGATTTCGTTGCTGGAGATCGTGAAGCTGCGCGGAATACCTTCCGACAGGTTGCGGCCCTTCACTTCCATTTCCTTGACTTCGGAGCCAGGGAACGCGGAGCCGATTTCCTTCTTGATCGCCTCGGCCGTTTGTTCGCCGATCAGCATCCCGTAGTTGCGGCGGATGTAGTTGACGATCGCCTCGTCGAACTTGTCGCCGCCGACGCGCACCGAGCCCTTGTACACGATGCCGCCGAGCGAGATCACGCCGACTTCCGTCGTGCCGCCGCCGATGTCGACGACCATCGAGCCGGTGGCTTCCGACACCGGCAGGCCCGCGCCGATCGCGGCCGCCATCGGCTCCTCGATCAGGTAGACCTGCGATGCGCCGGCGCCGTGCGCGGCTTCCTTGATCGCGCGGCGCTCGACCTGGGTCGAGCCGCACGGCACGCAGATGATGATGCGCGGCGACGGCGAGAACATGCGCGACTCGTGCGCCGTCTTGATGAACTGCTTGATCATCTGCTCGGTGACGGTGAAGTCGGCGATCACGCCGTCCTTCATCGGGCGGATCGCCTCGATGTTGCCCGGCACCTTGCCGAGCATCTGCTTGGCTTCCTTGCCGACCGCCTGGATCGTCTTCTTGCCGTTGGGGCCGCCTTCCTGGCGAATCGACACGACGGACGGTTCATCGAGCACGATGCCCTTGCCGCGCATGTAGATCAGGGTGTTTGCGGTGCCGAGATCGATCGCGAGATCGTTGGAGAAGTAGCTGCGCAAAAAACCGAACATTCAGAATCCTGTTTCGCTCTGGGCCGGCCCTGTATAGCGAGCGCTGGGGGGCGGCAGCGGAAAAAATAACAGCCTCGGGAAGCGTGGCGGAAGCGGCCGCCGCGGCGCACGAAGCTGCGAGTGATGTCTACCGGGGATCGCACGAAGCACGCACGGCTTGCCGAAGCGGGGCGAAACGGTGCGGGAAAAGGCTGCCGGGTTTGGGTCGAACGCGTAATGATACCTTATAATTTCACGGTATTTGAATCGAAACGGGCGGTATTTTTGCCGCTTCGGTCCCGATTTTTGAGGGTGGGATCGCACCCTCCAACCCCCCGCCGCGGCGCTGCTTTCGATGCGCTGCGCAGCCTTGTTTTTCCGGTGATCGCATGGCCCTGACCCTGACCGATGTGAAACGCATCGCGCACCTGGCGCGACTCGAAATGGCCGACGCCGACGCCGAGCACATGCTCGGCCAGCTCAATGAATTCTTCGGCCTCGTCGAGCAGATGCAGGCGGTCGACACCGCCGGCATCGCGCCGCTCGCCCACCCGATCGAACAGATCCAGGAAGTCGCGCAGCGCCTGCGCGACGACGCCGTGACGGAAGTCGTCAATCGCGACGACAACCAGCGTCCGGCGCCGGCCGTCCAGGACGGCCTCTATCTCGTGCCGAAGGTGATCGAGTAAGCATTCGACGACAAGCGCGCCGGCCAGCGCCGCGCGCCACCCAGAATTCCCAGGAAAACCACTCAATGCACGCAAAAAGCCTGACCGAACTGCGCGCCGCGCTCGCCGCCAAGGAATGCTCGGCCGTCGAGCTCGCGCAGCTCTACCTGAAACGGATCGACGCCGCGCGCGACCTGAACGCGTTCGTCCACGTCGACGCCGATCTGACCCTCGCGCAGGCGAAAGCCGCCGACGCTGAGCTCGCGCGCGGCGCGGGCGGCGCGCTGACCGGCCTGCCGATCGCGCACAAGGATGTCTTCGTCACGCGCGGCTGGCGCTCGACCGCCGGCTCGAAGATGCTCGCGAACTACGAGAGCCCGTTCGACGCGACCGTCGTCGCCCGCCTGCAGGCGGCCGGCATGGTCACGCTCGGCAAGACCAACATGGACGAGTTCGCGATGGGCTCGTCGAACGAGAACTCCGCGTTCGGCGCGGTGAAGAACCCGTGGGACACCAACGCGGTGCCGGGCGGCAGCTCGGGCGGCAGCTCGGCCGCCGTCGCCGCGCGCCTCGCGCCGGCCGCGACCGGCACCGACACCGGCGGCTCGATCCGCCAGCCCGCGTCGTTCGCGGGCGTGACGGGCATCAAGCCGACCTACGGCCGCGTGTCGCGCTACGGGATGATCGCGTTCGCGTCGTCGCTCGACCAGGGCGGCCCGATGGCGCAGAGCGCGTCCGACTGCGCGCTGCTGCTCAATGCGATGGCCGGCTTCGACGAGCGCGACTCGACGAGCCTCGAGCGCGACGACGAGGATTTCACGCGCCACCTCGGCCAGCCGTGGGCGGCCGGCAACGATGCGGGCAAGCCGCTCGCGGGCCTGCGCATCGGCTTGCCGAACGAGTATTTCGGCGACGGCCTCGCCGACGACGTGCGCGCGACGATCGACGCGGCGCTTAAAGCTTACGAAGCGCTCGGCGCGACGCTCGTGCCGGTGTCGCTGCCGAAGACGGAACTGTCGATCCCCGTGTACTACGTGATCGCGCCGGCCGAGGCGTCGTCGAACCTGTCGCGTTTCGACGGCGTGCGCTTCGGCCATCGCGCCGCGCAGTACGGCGACCTGCTCGACATGTACAAGAAGTCGCGCGCCGAAGGCTTCGGCCCCGAGGTGAAGCGCCGGATTCTGGTCGGCGCGTACGTGCTGTCGCACGGCTACTACGACGCGTACTACCTGCAGGCGCAGAAGATCCGCCGCATCATCGCGCAGGATTTCCAGGAAGCGTTCAAGTCCTGCGACGTGATCATGGGCCCGGCATCGCCGACGGTCGCATGGGATCTCGGCGCGAAGGGCGACGATCCGGTGCAGATGTATCTCGCGGATATCTATACGCTGTCGGTGAGCCTCGCCGGCCTGCCCGGCATGAGCGTGCCGTGCGGCTTCGGCGCGGGCGCGAATGCGAAGCGCCCGGTCGGCCTGCAGATCATCGGCAACTATTTCAACGAAGCCCGGATGCTGCAGGTTGCCGACGCGTTCCAGCGCGCGACCGACTGGCACAAGCAAGTTCCGGCAGGAGTGCAAGCATGACCCAATGGGAAGTCGTTATCGGCCTCGAGACGCACGCGCAACTGTCGACCGTCTCGAAGATTTTCTCGGGCGCGCCGACGCAGTTCGGCGCCGAGCCGAACACGCAGGCATGCCCGGTCGACCTGGCGCTGCCGGGCGTGCTGCCGGTGCTGAACCGCGGCGCGGTCGAACGCGCGATCCGCTTCGGCCTCGCGATCGGCTCGACCATCGCGCCGCGCAGCATCTTCGCGCGCAAGAATTATTTCTACCCCGATCTGCCGAAGGGCTATCAGATCAGCCAGTACGAGATTCCGGTCGTGCAGGGCGGCCAGATCACGATCCAGGTGCCCGCCAACGAAAAGGCCGGCAAGGAAGCGTACGAGAAGACGGTCAACCTGACCCGCGCGCACCTCGAGGAAGATGCGGGCAAGTCGCTGCATGAAGACTTCGCCGGGATGACGGGGATCGACCTGAACCGCGCGGGCACGCCGCTGCTCGAGATCGTCACCGAGCCGGAAATGCGCAGCGCGGCCGAAGCCGTGGCCTATGCGAAGGCGCTGCACGGCCTCGTCGTGTGGCTCGGCATCTGCGACGGCAACATGCAGGAAGGCTCGTTCCGCTGCGATGCGAACGTGTCGGTGCGACCGGTCGGCCAGGAGAAGTTCGGCACGCGCGCGGAAATCAAGAACCTGAACTCGTTCCGGTTCCTCGAGGAAGCGATCAACTACGAAGTGCGTCGCCAGATCGAGCTGATCGAGGACGGCGGCGAAGTCGTGCAGGAAACGCGCCTCTACGATCCGGACAAGCGCGAGACGCGTTCGATGCGCAGCAAGGAAGACGCGCACGACTACCGCTACTTCCCCGACCCCGACCTGATGCCGCTCGTGATCGGCCAGGACTGGATCGAGCGCGTGCAGTCCGGGATGCCCGAGCTGCCGGCCGCGATGCAGCAGCGCTTCGTCGAGCAGTACGGCGTGTCCGCGTACGACGCGGGCGTGCTGACGTCGAGCAAGGCGATGGCCGCGTATTTCGAGGCCGTGGTCGCGAAGGCCGGCGCCGCGAACGCGAAGATCGCCGCGAACTGGTTGATGGGCGACGTGTCGTCGCAGCTGAACCGCGACGGCATCGAGATCGACGCGATTCCGGTGTCGGCGGCCCAGCTTGCACTCGTGCTGCAGCGTATCGCCGACGGCACGATCTCGAACAAGATCGCGAAGGAAATCTTCTCGACGATCTGGGACGAGAAGGCGGACGACGAAGGCGCGGCCGACCGCATCATCGACGCGAAGGGGCTGAAGCAGATCTCCGACACCGGCGCGCTGGAAGCGATCATCGACGAGGTGCTCGCAGCGAATGCGAAGTCGGTCGAGGAATTCCGCGCGGGCAAGGAAAAGGCGTTCAACGCGCTGATCGGCCAGGCGATGAAGGCGACGAAGGGCAAGGCCAATCCGCAGCAGGTCAACGAACTGCTGAAGAAAAAGCTCGGCTGAACATGATTGCGCGCCTGAACCGCGCTTGACGACGGGCCGCCCCGAACTTGTTCCGGGCGGCCCGTCGCGTTTGGTGGGTGCGTTATCGTATGCACCACACCGCCCAACGGAGGAACGCATGGCGAAACAACCGTCGCTCGACGATTTCCGCGTGCCGTACAGCACGCGCGAGAAGGAAGCCGCCGCATTCAAGCTCGATGCGTTCGACCCGGCCGCGAAGCCGTTCTCGTCCGGTTCGAAGGATGCCGACCGCGAACGGCTGTCGGCCGTGTCGATCGAACTCGACACGCAGCAGGAGCGCCTGCACACGCAGCAGAAGAAGCGCGTGCTGCTCGTGCTGCAGGGGATGGATACCAGCGGCAAGGACGGCACCGTGCGCGCGGTGTTCCGCGAGGTCGATCCGCTCGGCCTGCGCGTCGTGTCGTTCAAGGCGCCGACGCCGATCGAAGCCGTGCACGATTTCCTGTGGCGCGTACACGCGCAGGTGCCGGCCGCGGGCGAGCTCGCGATCTTCAATCGCAGCCACTATGAAGACGTGCTGGTGCCGCGCGTGCTCGATACGATCGACAGCAAGGAATGCGAGCGCCGCTACCGGCAGATCCGCGATTTCGAGACGATGCTGGTCGAGAACGGCACGACGATCGTCAAGTGCTTCCTGCACATCTCGAAGGACGAGCAGCGTGCGCGGCTGCAGGCGCGCATCGACGATCCGACCAAGCACTGGAAGTTCGACATCTCCGATCTCGACGCGCGCAAGCACTGGGACGCGTACCAGTCAGCGTACCGCGACGCGCTCGCCGCGACGTCGGCCGAGCATGCGCCGTGGTACGTGATCCCGGCGGACTCGAAGACGCACCGCAACGTGATGATCGCCGAGCTGCTGCTGCGCACGATGACCGACATGAAGCTGGAATTCCCGCCGCCGAAGCCCGAGCTCGAAGGCGTGAAGATCCGTTAAGCTGCCACCCTGTAAAACATCGAACTGAACGGAACCCGACATGATGCGAGTGATTACCGCCAACCTGAACGGCATCCGCTCCGCCGCGAAGAAGGGCTTCTTCGACTGGCTCGGCGAGCAGAACGCCGATTGCGTGTGCGTGCAGGAAATCAAGGTATCGGCCGACGACCTGCCGGCCGAATTCGTCGAGCCGCACGGCTTCAGGAGTTATTTCCACCACGCCGAGAAGAAGGGCTACAGCGGCGCGGGCGTGTACAGCCGCCACGAGCCCGACGACGTGATCATCGGCTTCGGCAGCAGCGAATTCGATTCCGAGGGGCGCTACGTCGAGGCGCGCTACGGCAAGCTGTCGGTCGTGTCGGTGTACGTGCCGTCCGGCTCGAGCGGCGAAGAGCGCCAGCAGGCGAAGTACCGCTTCATGGACGAATTCATGCCGCACCTCGCGCAGCTCAAGAAGAAGCGCGAAGTGATCCTGTGCGGCGACGTGAACATCGTCCATAAGGAAATCGACATCAAGAACTGGAAGAGCAACCAGAAGAACTCGGGCTGCCTGCCGGAAGAGCGCGAGTGGCTCACGAAGCTGTTCGACGACGTCGGTTATGTCGACGTGTTCCGCACGCTCGACCAGCGCCCCGAGCAGTACACGTGGTGGAGCAACCGCGGCCAGGCGTACGCGAAGAACGTCGGGTGGCGGATCGACTACCAGATCGCGACGCCGGGCGTGGCCGGCACCGCGAAGAGCACGTCGATCTTCAAGGACATCAAGTTCAGCGATCATGCGCCGCTGACGGTGGACTACGACTACAAGAAGTAACCGCCGGCGCTACGCAGCGCGCGTAGCGGTCGAACCATCCGGCCGCCGGATGCAAAACGGGCCGCATGTCGAACATGCGGCCCGTTTCGTTTCTGCTCCGGTGCGGCGATCGTGCATGCCGCCCGGCGACGCTCACTGCTTGATCGACGCCATGTCGATCACGAACCGATACTTCACGTCGCTCTTCAGCATCCGCTCGTAGGCCGTGTTGATCTGCTGCATCGGAATCGTTTCGATATCCGACGTGATCCCGTGCTGCGCGCAGAAGTCGAGCATTTCCTGCGTTTCCGCGATCCCGCCGATCAGCGAGCCCGCGAGGCGGCGGCGCTTGAAGATCAGGTTGAACACCTGCGGCGACGGATGGTCGTGCTCCGGCGCGCCGACCAGCGTCATCGTGCCGTCGCGCTTCAGCAGGTTCAGGAACGGGTTCAGGTCGTGCTGCGCGGCGACCGTATTCAGGATGAAGTCGAAGCTGTTCAGGTGCGCGTTCATCTGCGCTTCGTCCTTCGAGATCACGACTTCGTGCGCGCCGACGCGCTTGCCGTCGTCGATCTTCGACGGCGACGTCGTGAACAGCACGACGTGCGCGCCCATCGCACGCGCCAGCTTCACGCCCATGTGGCCGAGCCCGCCGAGGCCGACGATGCCGACCTTCTTGCCGGGGCCGACGTTCCACTGCCGCAGCGGCGAGTAGGTCGTGATCCCCGCGCACAGCAGCGGCGCGGCGCCGGCCGGGTCGAGCGTCTCCGGCACGCGCAGCACGAACGCCTCGTCGACGACGAGCTGCGTCGAATAGCCGCCGTACGTGACGTCGCCCGTCACGCGATCCTGGCCGTTGTAGGTGCCGACGAAGCCGTTCTCGCAATACTGCTCGAGGCCCTCGGCGCAGCTCGCGCAGGTGCGGCACGAATCGACGAGGCAGCCGACGCCGACCAGCTCGCCGACCTTGAAGCGCGATACCTGCGGGCCGGTCGCGGTCACGCGGCCGACGATTTCATGGCCCGGCACGACCGGATAGATCGTGTTGCGCCATTCGTTGCGGGCCTGGTGCAGGTCCGAGTGGCAGACGCCGCAGTAGAGGACGTCGATCTGGACGTCGAGATCGCGCAGCGCGCGACGCTGGAATTCGAACGGGGCGAGCGGCGATTGCGAATCGGTCGCCGCGTAAGCGTAGGTGGTGCTCATGCAGGGGGCTCCTTGTCCGGGAAAGACATCCGGCGAAACAGACTGCCGTCGCACCATGTGGCGATGCGGCGAGGCAGGACGTCATCGTAAGGAGCACGGCGCCGCGGCGAAATACACGAAGGTCTGGAAGATTTGCCTATTCCTCTCGAATTGCACGCGAACGGCCGTCAAAACACATTCAAGGTGCTACATTTCGAGCCAGATTCTCTTGCCGGACAGGACCACGCCGATGAGCTTCCAGCCCCTTTTCGCCGACACGGGCGAGCGCGTGCGGCGCCGCATGATCGAACTGCACACGCGCCTGGCTCCAGACGAGGGCGACACGCTCGCGGCGCTCGACGGCGTGCGCTTCATCCGCGTGAGCCGTCCCGTGCCGCGCATGCCCGTGCTGTACGAACCGAGCATCATCGTCGTGTGCCAGGGGCGCAAGCTCGGCTATCTCGGCGACCGCTCGTTCGTCTACGACGCGCAGCAGTATCTCGTGCTGTCGGTGCCGCTGCCGTTCGAATGCGAGACCTTCGCGAGCATGGAGGAGCCGTTTCTCGCGATCTCGATCCGCGTCGATCTCGCGGTGATCGCCGAACTCGCGATCCTGCTCGACGAGACGCTCGGCGCGGCCGCCAGCGAGCCGCTCGGCGTCTATTCGACGCCGCTCGACGCGCCGCTGGCCGACGCGGTGGTGCGGCTGCTCGAAACGCTTGCGTCGCCGCACGACACGCGCGTGCTGGGGCCGGCGATCATGCGCGAGATCGCGTATCGCGTGCTGACGGGCGCGCAGGGCGACGCGATCCGCGCGGCGCTCGTGCAGCAGCATCATTTCGGCCGCATCGCGAAGGCGCTGCGGCGCATCCACGTCGACCTGAAGGCCGACCTCGACGTCGAGACGCTCGCGCGCGAGGCCGGAATGAGCCTCGCGGTGTTCCACGCGCAGTTCAAGCACGTGACGGCGACGTCGCCGATGCAGTACGTGAAAGCTGCGCGGCTGCATCAGGCGCGGCTGATGATGGTGCAGGACGGAGTCGGCGCCGGCACGGCCGCTGCGCGCGTCGGTTATGCGAGCGCGTCGCAGTTCAGCCGCGAGTTCAAGCGGCTGTTCGGCCGCAGCCCGGGTGACGAGGTGCGCTGGATGCGCGAGAGCGGCAGCCGTCCGGCGGGCGCGGCGTCGGCCAAGCCGGCCGCGGCGGACGTCGGCGCATAAACGATCGGCGTCGCGCGCCGCTCAGCGCCGCGCGACCTTGCGCCGTTGCGCGCTGATGCCCGCGTAGTCGGGCAGCGTGTCGACGCGTTTGCCGATCGCCTTCGCGTATAGCGGCATCAGGTCCGGCAGGCGGTTCAGCAGATCCTGGCGCCGGGCCGTGCTGTACGGGTGCGTGTAGATGAAGCCCGACGCCTTGTTCGCGCGTGTCGCGACCGCGAGCTTGTCCCACAGCGTGATCGCCGCGCGCGGATCGAAGCCCGCGCGGGCGGCGATGTCGCCGCCGATCACGTCGGCTTCGGTCTCGTCGGTCGGGTCGTAGTGGAGCGCCTGCAGGCGCTCGCCGAGGTTCAGTGCCTGCGGCAGCGGATCGCCGACGCCGAACAGCGGCGGCAGCGTAGCCGCGCGCAGCGACGTCTGCGAGGTCGCGCTGAAGTTGCTGCGCGCGTGTTCGCGCAGCGCGTGCGCGATGCCGTGCGCGAGCAGCACGCCGAACTCGTCGTCGTTCAGGCGGATGCGGTCGAGCAAGCCGCCGTACACGAGCACCTTGCCGCCCGGCAGGCAGGTCAGGCGGATGTCGCGCGAGCGGATCGCGTTGACGTCCCACGCCCAGTTCTTCACGCGATCGTTCCACTTCACCGAATACGGCGCGAGCTTCGCGACGATCGCGCGCAGGCGCTTCACGCGCGGCTGGGTCGCGGGCAGCAGGCGGTTGCTGTCGGCGGCCGCCTGCACGATCTGCGCGTATTCGTTCCCGGTGAGCTGCTCGAGCAGCGGTGACGGAAGCAGCGTGCGGAACGCGATCTCGTTGCCGTAGCGGACCTGCTGCGGCGTCGGCGTATACGCCTTCGTCGACACGGCGCCGCCGGTCGGCTGCGCGGCTTCGGCGGCGGACGGCGCGACGGGCGCGGCCGAAGTTGCCGGCGTGGATGGCGTTGCCTGCGCAGCGGCCGGCGCGGAGCCTGCCGCGGCCGCGCCGGTGTCGGCTGCGTGCGCGAACCCCGCGGCGAGTGCCGCGGCACCGACGCTCAGCGAAGCCGCAACGCGCGCGACGCGGTGCAGGCGCTTACTGAGCACGGCTGGCCTCGCCGTTGCGGGCGGCACCGTTCCACGGCGCGATCCTGAACAGCAGCAGCATGCCGGGAATCGCGAGCGCGGTGCACACGATGAAGTAGTCGAACCAGCCGATCTTCGCGACGATGAAGCCGCTCGCGGCCGATGCGAGCGTGCGCGGCACCGATGCGAGGCTCGTGAACAGCGCGAACTGCGTGGCCGTGTAGCGCGGGTCGGTCGTGCTGGCGATATACGCGACGAACGCGGCCATCGTCAGGCCCGTCGTGAAGGTTTCGACGCCGTAGACGATCGCGAGCGCGACCGTCATCGGGCTGAATTGCGGCGCGACGGCAATGCCGAACACCGACAGCGCCGATGCGATCGCATGGCTCGTCGAAACGGTGAAGTCGTAGAGCACCGCGAGCACGGGCGAACCGGGGCCGAGCTGCGCGAGCCACGCGAAGCCGAGCGTCGACACCATCTGCAGCGCGCCGAAGATCCACAGCCCGCGGCCGATGCCGATCTTCACGAGCCAGACGCCGCCGATGATGCCGCCGGCGACGCTCGCGACGAGCGCGGTGGTTTTCGCGACGATGCCGATCTCGGTGCGCGTGAAGCCGATGTCGAGGAAGAACGACGTCGACAGCGTGGTGGCCATCGTGTCGCCGATCTTGAACAGGAAGATGAACGCGATGACGAGCAGCGCGCCGGTCCAGCCGTCGCGCTGGATGAATTCGCGGAACGGCAGCACGATCGCGTCGCGCAGGTTGCGCGGCGGTGCGCCGACCACTTCGGGCTCGCGCACGACGAGCGTCATCAGGATGCCAGGCAGCATGAACGCGCCGGTGATCGCGAACACGACGTCCCACGGCATGTGATCGGACAGGATCAGCGCCAGCGAGCCGGGGATCAGCGCGGCGAGCTTATACGCGTTCACGTGCACCGCGTTGCCGAGGCCCTGCTCGGTGTCGCGCAGCAGTTCGCGGCGGTACGCGTCGATCACGATGTCGGAACTCGCGCCGAAGAACGCGACGAGCGTAGTGAGCGCGGCGACCGTCCAGATCGAGTCGCGCGGCGACACGAAGCCGAGCGTGGCGATCGCGCCTGCGACCAGCACCTGCGTGAGCAGCATCCAGCCGCGCCGGCGGCCCGGCTGCCAGCCGGGCAGGCGCGGCAGGTAGCGGTCCATCAGCGGCGCCCACAGGAACTTCCACGTATACGGGAACTGGATCAGCGCGAACAGGCCGATTTCCTTCAGGTTCACGCCCTCGGAGCGCAGCCATGCCTGCACGAGGTAGACGAGCGTGAACAGGGGCAGGCCCGACGTGAAGCCCAGGAACACGCAGATCAGCATGTGCGTGTTCAGATAGGCTCGCCAGCCGGGGTGATCCTCGTGAGCGGTGAGTGCGGGCGCCTCGTGTGGCGTTTTCGACATGGACTGGAACTGGGTAGCGTTGACTGATTGCGGCGGCAGCGCGCGGTGGCGGGAGCAGCGCGGGCCGGGCCCGGCGTCCGTCAACGGCCCCCCGGCTCAGCTGCGCTTGACGCGGTAGACAGCAAGACTACCACGCCAGTTCGCTCCCCATCGAATCGGCTGGCCTTCGTGCAGCACGACGCGGTCGAGGATCGTGACGCCGACTTCGGGCGCGAGCGCCTCGAAATCCTTGATCGTCAGCACGCGCACGTTCGGCGTGTTGTGCCACTGGTACGGCAGCGATTTCGACACGGGCATCCGGCCGTGCAGCACCGACAGCCGGTGCGGCCAGTAGCCGAAGTTCGGGAACGACACGATGCACTCGCGGCCGACGCGCGCCGTCTCGCGCAGGATCGCGGCCGTCTGGTGGATCGTCTGCAGGGTTTGCGACAGGATCGCGATGTCGAAGCTGTGGTCCTCGAACAGGCGCAGGCCGTCCTCGAGATTCTGCTGGATCACGTTGATGCCGTTCTTCGCGCTCGCGAGCACGCCCGCGTCGTTCAGCTCGATGCCGTAGCCGGTGACGTCCAGCTCCTCCATCAGCAGCGCGAGCAGCGAGCCGTCGCCGCAGCCGAGGTCGAGCACGGTCGAGCGCGGCTCGACCCAGCGTGCGATCGTGCGGAAGTCCGCGCGCGCGGACAGGGAATTCAGCGCTTGCTGGTTCATGCGCCCACCTCGTTGGCGATTCGTTCGTAATACGCGCGAATCAGGTTGTGATAGCGCGCGTCGTCGAGCAGGAACGCGTCGTGACCGTGCGGCGCGTCGATCTCCGCGTAGCTGACCGTGCGCTTGTTGTCGAGCAGCGCCTTCACGATCTCGCGCGAACGCGCGGGCGCGAAACGCCAGTCGGTCGAGAAGCTCGCGATCAGGTATTTGGCCTGCGTGCGCGCGAGCGCGGCCGTCAGGTTGCCGTCGAACGCCTTCGCCGGATCGAAGTAGTCGAGCGCGCGCGTGATCAGCAGGTAGGTGTTCGCGTCGAAATAGTCGGCGAACTTGTCGCCCTGGTAGCGCAGGTACGACTCGACCTCGAACTCGACGTCGAAGCTGAAGTTGTACGCGTCGAGCGCGCCGTCGGCGCGGCGCAGCGCGCGGCCGAATTTCTCGGCCATGTCGTCGTCGGAGAGATACGTGATGTGGCCGATCATCCGCGCGACGCGCAGGCCGCGCTTCGGCTTCACGCCGTGCGCGTAGTAGTCGCCGCCGTGGAAGTCGGGATCGGACAGGATCGCCGAGCGCGCGACCTCGTTGAACGCGATGTTCTGCGCGGACAGCTTCGGCGTCGACGCGATGTCGATGCAGTGCGCGACGCGCTCCGGATACATCAGGCTCCATGCGAGCGCCTGCATCCCGCCGAGGCTGCCGCCCATCACCGCGGCGAAGCGTTCGATGCCGAACGCATCGGCGACGCGCGCCTGCGCGTGCACCCAGTCCTCGACGGTGACGACCGGATAGCGCGCGCCGTACGGCTTGCCGGTCGACGGATCGGTGCTCATCGGGCCGGTCGAGCCGAAGCACGAGCCGAGGTTGTTCACGCCGATCACGAAGAAGCGGTTGGTGTCGAGCGGCTTGCCGGGGCCGACCATGTTGTCCCACCAGCCGGTGCTGCGCGGATCGTCTGCATAGACGCCGGCGACGTGATGCGACGCGTTGAGCGCGTGGCAGACGAGCACCGCGTTCGAGCGCGCGGCGTTGAGTTCGCCGTACGTCTCGACGACGAGTTGATAGTTGCCGATCGTGCTGCCGCTTTGCAAGCGCAGCGGTTCGGCGAAGTGCATGGTCTGTGGAGCGACGATGCCGATCGATTCCATTCGTTCCGCCTTATGACTGGGCGGCTAAATGGTGTCGGCGATGCGCGGAGTCGGAGATGCGCGGCTGACGACCTCTTTAGCCGCATTTGTAGTGAACCGCCGGGGCAAAGACAAAATCAAGGCTCCGGCCGGTTCGCGCGCCCGCAATCGAGTCAGCAAATCGGCGCGCTTCCGACCTGCCGCCGAGGGGGCGGCAGGTCGGCAAAGTATAGCGGAAATCCGGATCGCGCGAATTTCCCCGGCCCGCTGCCGGTGGCTGTGTCACCAGCGGTATTTCGCCGCGAGTTGCCCCTTGACCACCGAGTAGTCGGACAGGTTGCCTTCCACGCCGATGCTGGCCGAGACGGCGAAGCGCCTGGCGATCTGTCCGGTGGCGCCGATCCGGAGTGCCACGCGATCGCGCGGGACGCTGAACGAGAATGCGTTGCCGTCGAGCGCCAGCGAGCGCGACCCCGGGCCGTGCCACCAGTTCGCTTCGATGAACGGCCGAAGCTCGCGGCCGGACGACATTGCCGTCACGCCGTGCACGCGCACGCCGACGCGGGTCAGCACGTCGGTCGAGCGCTGCGTGTCGAGCCGGCCGCCCGGCGCGGCGTGCGCGGCCGCGCGGTAGTCCGTCACGACGAGCTGCGCTTCGGGTTCGACGAAGAAGCGCGTGTCGCCGCTGCGGTGGAACAGGAACGAATGGCCGGCCTCGAGCGAACCCGTGACGGTGCGCGAGCGATAGGAATCGCCGGCGAGGCTGCCGCCGACGTGGTTCGCATACGCGCCATACATGACCCACGCATCGACGTACGGGCCCGACAGGATGTCGCGGTTGCCGTACCAGGTGCCGTACAGCCCCGCGTTGTAGCCCGATACGCTGCCGCGCGCGGTGGCGTTCGTCATGCGCTGTTCGATCGGGTTCCACAGCGGCCGCGTCGACCAGTTCGTCTGGCTGCCGTACAGGCCCATCGCGCCGATGCGTACGCTGCCGCCGCGGCCGTCGTCGAACCGGAACAGGTCGGCGCCCGCATGAATCAGGCGGCCGTTGCCCGATACGCTGCGCGCACCGCCCGACATCGACATGAACTGCCCCTCGGCGCGCAGCCAGACGGCGCCGTCGAGCGCGCGCGGTGCCGCCTCCGTCGCGCGCAGCGAGCTGTCTTCGCGCTGGTGCAACGTATGGATCGCCATCGTGGCCGCCGCATCGGCGTTCGCCAGATACGCGTCGGGCTCCGGTGCGGCGGCGCGCTGCGGCGGCGGCTCGATTTCCGGCTGGACCGGCGGATCGGGGTCGACGAGGCCGGGTGGCGAAGGCGGTTCGGGTTTCGCGGCGGAGACCAGATGCCAGTCGTCCGGCCGACCGCCGTTCCCGCCGCGCTTGAGCATGTAGTCGTAGCCGCCGGCGGACAGCGTGCCGAAGCCCTGCCGGTAGCCGTCCGATGCCGCGTCGAGCGCGAAGGCCGCGGCATCGGTGGTGCCGCCGTTGCGGGTTTCGACGATCGGGATGCCGACCGTCGTCTGCGCGCCTTCGCCGCTCGTGCGCTTCACGACGACCCCGGTATGGCCGGACGCGTGGCCGCCGTCGATCACGAGCCGGTCGGTGGGCGACGCGTCGTCGCGCAGCGCGGTATGGATGACCAGCTTGCCGTTGCGGGCCGCGTAGTCGCCGTTGACGACGAGCGTGCGCGGCGCGGGCGGCGTGCCGGCGTCCGGCGCGGCGAATGCGATCGTCGAGTCGTTCAGCGCGACGGATCCGACCGACGAATCGGCGGTGACGATCCAGCGGCTGTCGGTATCGAGCGACAGCGTGCGGACGGCGTCCGTTGCGCCGCGCCATGTAGACGCGCCGGACAGCGCGACGTCGGTCACGGCGGAGGTCGGGCTGCCGTCGTCGGTCGGCTGGTTCACGATGTCGCCCGCCGCTTGCGCGCCGGTGCCGAGCGTCAGGCGCACGGGCGCGCCCGACTGGGCCCGGACCGACAGCAGCGTGCCGGTGCCGCTGGCGGCGCGGGCGCCGTTCTGCAGCGTGACCTCGGCGTCGGACGCGTCGATGGCCGCATGCCGTTCGCTGAAGAGCGAGCCGCCGTCGGCCGTCAGCCTGCCGCCGTGGACGCTCGCGGCAGGCGCGGCGTCGCCGGTCGCGCGGGCATCGGTGCGCAGCAGGTCGATGCTGCCGCCGGCGCTTGCATGGAGCGCTGCGGCCTCGTTGCCGTGCGTCTCGACGGTTGCGTCGACGAGCGACGCAACCGACCCCGTGCCGGCGGACATCGCACCGCGCGCGCGCTCGCCGGTCGTCACGATGCCGCCGCGTGTCATCGTGACCCGGCCGCCGAGCCGGGCCAGTGCGCCGACTGAACGGGCGCCGGTGGTTGTCACCTGCGTATCGATCGCGTCGATGGTCGGGGTGTCGGTATATTCCATCGACGCATACAGCCCGTGTGCGCTGCGGCCGTGCGTGACGACTTGCGTGCGCGCGAGTTCGACGCGCCCTTCGCGGGTGTCCACGCCGAGCGCGTAATCGCCAGCGGTTTCGAGGCGGCTGTCGGCGAATGAGACCGCGGACGCGTTCGGCAGGTACAGCGCCGACGCATAGTCGCCATCGGTCCGGATACCCGTGCGATTCAGCGTCGCACGGACGCCGTCGTAGCTGATGGCCACGCCATGGGCATACAGGCCGCTGGTGCGAATCAGCGTGTCGGCGACGTCGATGACGCCGCCCGGCACGTAGTTCGCCAGGATGCCATACGCCTCCTTGCCCCGCGTGACGATGACGCTGTCGGCGATGCGGAGCCGGCTGTCGGCGCTGTAGACGGACGCACCGTGCGAATAATCGCCGTCGGTATCGATCGAGATGCGTTCCGCGCTCGCGCTGCCGCCGTATCGGATGTCGATGCCGGCACTGGAGGTGCCGCGGGTGCGGATTTCAGTATCGTTCAGCGTGACGCTCGAGCCGGCGCCTAGCGCGGCCGCGCCCGCCGCGAAATAGGCGGTGGAGAACACGCGCGTCTTGTCGGTCGTCACCAGCGTGCCGCCATTGACGGCGGAAAGCACGGCCTTGCCCGGTTGTGTCGTCGAATATTCGCCCGGTGCGATTTCAAGCGCGACGCCGTCAGCCTGTTGCGGCCCGCCGTTGGTCACCTGCGCGGCCGACGGCCATGGTATTGCCGCCCCCGCAAGCAATGCCGAATGGGCGAGGCGTCGGGCTGCCCTCATCCGGGAATGTCGGAATCTGCGATTCACCATTTCACCTGAATTTATCTATGGTAGATAAATTTAACTCGTGAGACGGCGGTGTGAAATTGGACGAGTTCGAATTCGCGGGGGGCATTCGCTGCCGGCAGAAGCAGGCGGGAAGGTGCGAGCCGACGGGGCGGAGCGGCCGCACCGTCCGGCGTCGAATGCGCGAAACCGGTGTGCGTTGCCGGACAGGGGCAGGCGCGGCGCTACTGCAGGATCAGCCGCAAATGCGCGTCGGCCTGCTCGCCGGGCGGCTTCTGGAACCCGCCCTTCGCAAAGCGGTGCCATCTGCCGATCACGTAGCTGACGAGCAGGCTCGCGCGGGCGGCCGGATCGTAATCGGCCGGCAGCGCGAACGGCGCCGCGCCGTCCGGCGGCGCATTTGCTTCGGTGCGCGCGACCCGCAGGCACTGCTTGACGGTCGCTTCGATGCGGTCGAGCAACTGGTTCACGCGCTCGGTGAGCCGCTCGTCCTCGCCGACCAGCGCCTCGCCCGTCAGCACGCGCGTCATCCCCGGGTTCTTCGCGGCGAAATTGAGCATCGTCAGCGCGATCGTGCGCGCCTGCTGCACGCCGTTCGGCTCCTTCGCGACGATCTGGTTGACGAGGCCGAACAGCGACTGCTCGATGAACTCGATCAGCCCTTCGTACATCTTCGCCTTGCTCGGGAAATGGCGGTACAGCGCGGCTTCCGACACGTCGAGCCGGGCCGCGAGCGCGGCCGTCGTGATCTTCTCGCGCTTCGGTGCCTCGAGCATCGTCGCGAGCGTCTGCAGGATCATCACGCGGCGCTCGCCCGGCTTCGGGCGCGGGCGGGCGGGTGTGGCCTGGCCTTCCGTTACGGCTTGGTCCTGCGGGTAAGTCGGCTGCATTTCTGTCGCCCCGATCGTGTGCCCAGTCGCAGCGATTTTAACGAACGAATCCGCTGGTCGACATAATGCGGGCGCCCGGTGCCCGGCAAATGGCCGGGCAGGTGGCCGGTGATCCATACCGTGCCGATGCCGAGACGCTTGTAGCGCTTCAGGTGGTCGCGCGTATCCTCGACGAGGATCGCATCCGAAAAGCGAGCATGCGCGGCGCGCAGCGTCCGGCGCAGCATCGTGTGGTCGGGCTTCGCGCGCCACGTGCGGCGGTCGCGCATATGCTCGATCGCGATCACGCGCTCGAACAGCCGTTCGATGCGCAGTTCGCGCAGCACCGCGCGCGCGTAGTTCTCCGGCGCGTTGGTCAGCACGAACTTGCGGCCCGGCAGTGCGGCGACGATGCGCGCAAGGCCGCGCTCGGCGCGCACCATGGCGGGAAGGTTGGTGAACGTGTGGACCGCGCGCAGGAAGTCGTGCGGATCGATCGTATGATGGCGCGTGAGGCCGAGGAGCGCGGCGCCGTAGCGCTGCGTGTAGCCGGTGCGCAGGCGGTCGGCTTCGGCGCGTTCGACGTTGAGTGTGTCGATGATGTATTGCGTCATCGCGCGGTTGATCTCGGGAAAGATCGCGTGCGATGCGTGGTGCAGCGTGTTGTCGAGATCGAACAGCCAGACGGGCGCGCCGGCGCGCGGCCGGCTGCGCGAGATGCGCCGGCGCCGCAGCGGGGCCGGCAGGTCGGGGCTGGCGGTCTTGCGGCGCGCGCTCAATGCGAGCGGATCATCGTGCCGAACGGCTGCTCGGTCAGGATTTCCAGCAGCACCGAGTGTTCGATCCGGCCGTCGACGATGTGCACCGACTTCACGCCGCTCTTCGCCGCGTCGAGCGCCGACGAGATTTTCGGCAGCATGCCGCCGGAGATCGTGCCGTCCTCGAACAGCGCGTCGATCTCGCGCGCGGACAAATCGGTCAGCAGGTTGCCGTCCTTGTCCATCACGCCGGGGATGTTGGTCATCATCAGCAGCTTCTCGGCGTTCAGCACCGTGGCGAGCTTGCCCGCGACGAGGTCTGCGTTGATGTTGTACGACAGGCCGTCTTCGCCGAAGCCGATCGGCGAGATCACCGGGATGAACGCGTCGTCCTGCAGCGCCTTCACGACCGCCGGGTTGATCGCCTCGACTTCGCCGACCTGGCCGATGTCGATGTACTGGCCCGGGTTGTCGCGGTCCGGCATCAGCAGCTTGCGTGCGTGGATCAGGCCGCCGTCCTTGCCCGTCAGGCCCACCGCGTGGCCGCCGAAGTGGTTGATCAGCATCACGATGTCCTGCTGCACTTCGCCGCCCAGCACCCATTCGACGACTTCCATCGTCTCTTCGTCGGTGACGCGCATGCCCTGGATGAAGGTGCCGGCCTTGCCGATCTTCTTCAGCGCATGATCGATCTGCGGACCGCCGCCGTGGACGATCACCGGATTGATGCCGACCAGTTTCAGCAGGATCACGTCGCGCGCGAAGCCTTGCTTGAGCCGCTCTTCCGTCATCGCGTTGCCGCCGTATTTGATGACCACGGTCTTGCCGTGGTAGCGGCGGATGTACGGCAGCGCCTCGGCGAGGATTTCTGCTTTCAGCGTCGGGGCGATCTGCGAGAGGTCGATGGGCTCGGACATGGCGGCGGCTCAGGCTGGGAACGGTTGAAACACGGCGAATTGTACAGGAGTGGCGCAGCGCAGCATCGGTTTTTGGGTGGGCCGGAGCGCTGGCGGCGCGGCTCGGACACCGCACGCGGCGGCCCGCCGGCTATGGCGCTGCGCGATGCGGGCGACGATGCGCGGACGGCGGCGGCGGGCAGGTTCGCGTGCGCTCGCGACGCACCTCGGCCGGGAGGCCGGCGCGCAAAATCCGTGCGCCGCGCTATGCTTGTCGCGTGGGGCGACTTCACGCCCGTTTCCGCGATTGCGCCATGACCGATTCCGCCGCCGACGCCCGTTCCGCCCCGCGCCGCGCGCGCTGCCCGCACTGCGGGCGCGGCTTCGACTGCGGCGCGCACACGCAGCCGTTCGACTGCTGGTGCGCGTCGATGCCGGCGCTGCCCGGCGGCACGCAGCCCGCGGCCGGCGTACGCTGCCGGTGCCCCGAGTGCCTGGCCGACGAGATCGCGCGGCGCATGGCCGGTGCGGCCGGCTGACGGCGCCGGCCGGGCATGCGGGGCGCCCCGGTCGCCCGCTCCGATCCGGCCCCGCTGGAGGCGCCGCCCGCTAAACGGGTAAACTGCCCGGATGCAACGAATCACCACCACCGGGCGCGTCAACCTCAGTCACCTGTTCTGGCTCCGCAATCTTGCGATCGTCGGCCAGCTCGTGACGATCGGCGTCGTGCAGACCTATTTCGGCGTGCATCTGCCGCTGCCGGCGATGCTGATGGTCATCGCGCTCGAAATCGTTTTCAACGCGCTGACCTGGGTGCGCGTGCTGCGCGCGCGGCCGGAAACCAATTTCGAGCTGCTCGGCCAGCTGTGGGTCGACCTCGGCGCGCTGTCCGCGCTGCTGTTCCTGTCGGGCGGCACGACCAACCCGTTCGTGTCGCTGTACCTGCCGTCGCTCGCGATCGCGGCGGCCGTGCTGCCGTGGCACCTGATGATCTGGCTCGCGGCGTTCGCGGTCGCGTGCTACGCGGCGCTCGGCTTCGATTCGGTGCCGCTCAACATGGACAATCCCGCGAACCTGTTCGACTACTACCGCACCGGGATGTGGGCGAACTTCATGGTCAGCGTCGGGCTGATCGCGTGGTTCGTCGCGCGCATGTCGAATGCGCTGCGCCAGCGCGATGCGGCGCTCGGCGAAGCGCAGCAGCACCTGCTGCGCGACGAGCGGGCGGTCGCGCTCGGCGTGCAGGCCGCCACCGTCGCGCACGAGATGGGCACGCCGCTGTCGACGATCGCGATGCTCGCCGAGGAATTGCGCGACGCGGCGCGCGCCGATCCGGGGCTGGCCCGCTACGAGGCCGACCTGAAGGTGCTCGAGGAACAGATGACGCTCTGCACGTCGGCGCTCGCGCGCCTGCGCAGCCGCGCGAGCGCGCCCGCGAGCCGCCAGCCGGTGGACGACTGGCTCGACACGTTCGTCGAGCACTGGCGCCTGCGGCATCCGCACGTGCAGTTCGAGCTGCTCGGCGCGCGTCCGGCGGGCGTCGCGCTCGACGACACGGTCGCGGCCGGCCAGATCCTGACGATCCTGCTCGACAACGCCGCGCGCGCGAGCCCGCAGCGCGTGACGCTGGCCGCGAAGGTCGCGCACGACCGCGCGGCCGACGAGATCGAATTCGAGGTATGCGACGACGGGCCCGGCATTCCGGCCGCGCTGCGCGAATCGCTCGGCGCGATGCCGGTCGACAGCACGCAGGGCGGGCACGGGGTCGGCCTGTATCTCGCGTTCAGTGCGGCCGCGCGGCTCGGCGGCGCGATCGAACTGTCCGATGTCACGCCGCGCGCGACGGGCGGCAACGGGCGGGCCGGCGGTGCGGCGAATGGCCAGGCCGCTGCCGTATCGGGCCAACGCGCGAGTCAACGCGCGGGCGAACGCATGGCAGAACGAACGGCCGGCACGCCGGACAGCCGCGCGGCTGGCGCAGCCGCCGGACGCGGCACGCGGGCCGTGCTGCGCCTGCCGGTCGTGCGCGTCGCGGCGCTGGCCGCCTCAACCAACACGTAAACGGAGAAACCACATGAGCGAGAACAATTTCCTGGTGATCGACGACAACGAGGTGTTCGCGGGCACGCTCGCGCGCGGCCTCGAGCGCCGCGGTTATGCGGTCCAGCAGGCGCACGACAAGGAGACGGCGCTCAGGCTCGCCGCGGGCGGCAAGTTCCAGTTCATCACCGTCGACCTGCATCTCGGCGAGGATTCGGGCCTGAGCCTGATCGCGCCGCTGTGCGACCTGCAGCCCGATGCGCGGATTCTGGTGCTGACCGGCTATGCGAGCATCGCGACCGCCGTGCAGGCGGTGAAGGAAGGCGCCGACAACTATCTCGCGAAGCCCGCGAACGTCGAATCGATCCTGGCCGCGCTGCAGACCAACGCGACCGAAGTGCAGGCCGACGAGGCGCTCGAGAACCCGGTCGTGCTGTCGGTCGACCGGCTCGAATGGGAGCACATCCAGCGCGTGCTCGCGGAGAACAACAACAACATCTCGGCGACCGCGCGCGCGCTGAACATGCACCGCCGCACGCTGCAGCGCAAGCTCGCGAAGAAGCCGGTGCGGCAGTAAGTCCGGCGCGCGCGGTTTCGCGCGGCAGGCCGTTCGCGCGAGGGCGCAGGCGTCGGGCCGCGCGCCCGCTGCCGCAGCCGTCGCTTCGGACGCAGGCGGTAGCGGTTCGCTGCGAGGATCACCGCGGGAGCGCACCGGCGGCCGGGTGCGCGACACTTGCCGATTCGTTGCATCAGTTTTCGCGTGGGCGCTGCGGAAGCACCCACAGCATTCTTCCCACCGCCTCGGCCTGGTTTCGCGAATGCGTTTTCTCGTAGATCGCGCGCAACTGGGTGCGGATGGTGGCGAGCGACACCCGGGCGCTCGCCGCACATTCCTCGGGCGTTTTGCCGCCGATCAACGCCTCCGCCACCGCGGCTTCGGCACTCGACAGGCCGAACGCCTGCCGCAGTTGTTGCGCGACGACGAGCGGCGCGGCGCTTCGCCGTCTGGCCGTCACGAGCAGCGTCGCGCCGCCGAACGCGGCATGGAGCGCCGGCCCGGCCAGCGCGGCGATGCCGAGAAAGATTTCGTGGGTGCCGTCCAGTGAGCCCGCCAGCGCGAGGCTCTCGCCGTTGCGGGTCTTCGCGACGCGTGCCAGCGCGGCCTTCAGCGCATCGTTGTGCGGCGCGCTCGCAGCACTCAGGTGCCCATGCTCGAGCTTGAGGCAGGTCGTCGCGCGCAACATCGATTCCGCCGCCCGATTGACGAAGACGACGCGCGCATGCCGGTCCAGCGCGAACACGGCCAGACCCAGCTCTTCCATCAGTTCGGCGCCGAGCGCGGCGTCGCGGTGCAGCACGTTCGCATCCTGCCAGAGGTTGATCGCGCGTTGCAGATGCCCGGCCATGCCCGACAGCGCCGTGCGTTCCTCGGGCGAGTAAGGCGGGCGGCCGCAAGCCCTCAGCAGCCCGAGCAGGATGTCGTCGCCGCCCGGGCGCGCCAGGCGGACGCCCATCAGATAACGAATGCCTGACGGAATCTGGTAGTCCTGGAAGAATTCGCTGCGCGCGACATCCTGCTCGGTGAGGTGATCCTGACAGCAGACGAATTGCCCGAGCGGTGCCTGCTCGACAAAGCTGCGGCGCGGATCGAGTGCGCCGTAGTACTGGTCGTAGAGCGCGACGACACTTTCCAGTTCCGCGCGCGGGGAGTAGATCGAGAACTGCGGCGCATTGCGCGCGGAGTCCCAGCTGAACATGTGAAAAACGTTTGCGCCGAGTGATTCGGATACCTGATGAAAGACTTCGAGAAAGCCGTCCGGGCGCAGCGCGGCCTCATAGAGGTCGCCGATGAGGTGGTCCCTTTGCATTGTTCTTCCCCGCTCCCGTTGGCTCGCGTGGCAATCGCGGCGCATCGGTCTTTGGTCTGATGATTTGCTTCGAACCCCGAATGTTTGGTCAGGCTATCACAGGTCCTTTGCGAACTGGGGTATGCGCGATCGCGATTTTCATCTACCTGGATGATGATCCGGAAAATCGGTTTTGCGAGAATCCCCGCCATTCAGCGTGCGTGCGCGACGCGTATGTCACGCAATAACCAGAAGGTCCTCGGGGAAAAACAATGAAACGCACACCTGTCGTACTCGGTATCGCCGCACTGGTCCTGACTGCTTGCGGGGGCAGCGATTCGTCGTCCGGCGGCTCGCCGCCGCCGGCCGCGCAGACGGTCAGCGGCGTCGCGGCGGCGGGTGCCGCGATGCAGGGCGCGACCGTCACGCTCGTCGACGCGACGGGCAAATCGGCCGACTGTCCGGCCGACGCGACCACCGGTGCGTTCCATTGCACGGTGACCGGCATGACCGCGCCCTTCGCGCTGTCGGCCGTCGGCAATGTCGCCGATTCGCAGGCGACGCTGATCTCGCTCAGCGCCACCGCGGGCACGCAGACGATCAACATCACGCCGCTCACGAATGCGATCGCCGCCACGATCGTCGGCGACAATCCCACGAAATTGCTGGGCAACACCGGACTGCTGCAGAGCAAGGTGACGGCGCAGGCCGTCGCCGGTACCGTGCAGGCCTACTCCGCCGCGCTGGCCGACGTGCTGGCCGCGACCGGCAACACCGGCGCCGACCTGATCGCCGGGCCGCTGACCGCCGGCGCGCCCGGGCTCGACCGGCTGCTCGACCAGTTGAAGGTCAACGTGCTGCCGGACGGCGGCGTGCAGATCAGCTCAGTGGCGGGCACTTCCAGCGATACGCCCGCACAGCTTCAGCTCGCGCCCGGCGTCGCACCGCAAGCCGGCGACAAGGCCAGCCTGCCGGCCGTCGCGACCATCGACGGCGTGCCGCTGTCGAACCTGCCGAGCGCCAGCGATCTCGCGTCGCTGCAGGCCGCGTTCAACCACTGCTTCGCCGGCACCACCGCCGCCGCGCGTCTCGGCGGCGGCGCGCCGGCCTGCAGCCAGCTCGTCGTCGACGACGTCGCGCCCGGCGCGTTGAACGCCGGCGTGCCCGCGGCCTACCTCAACAACGGGATGTCGTCGCAACAGGAGTTCGGCACGGCGCCGGGCATCGTGGCCGACGATGCGATGAACAACGCGAGCTTCAGCCTGCCGGAAGTGATTCGCGTGATCGCCGGCGACACGATGTGGGTCAAGCTGTCGTGGACGCGCACGGACGGCATTCGCGACGGCATGCAGCAGCATGTGCAGCTGGCGGTGAAGGAAGGCGCCCGCGCGAGCGGCGACACCGGCTGGCGCGTGATCGGCAACCAGCGCGCGGTGCTGAGCAAGGTGAATGCGAACGCGCAGAAGTGGGACTGGCTGAATCCGGCCAATCCGTCGACCGGCACCAACGCGTTCGTCGACTCGCTGAACCTGCAGGTCGGAATCGTCGATGCTGCCGGCAAGGCCGTGGATTTCGCGATCGTCAAGGGCCCGGGCTTGCGCAACGGCGTGTTCCTCCAGCCGTCGAGCGGCACGTGCGACACGCTCAATATCCGCGCGCAGATCGCCAGCGGGCAGACGCCGGCCCAGCTCGCCGCGCTCGCGAAGAGCGGCCAATGCCGCAACAACTATCGGCTGGCCGGCGTCGCGCAGGACCCGGCGAACCAGGGCGTGTTCACGTGGCCGGGCGACGCGCCGCGCAACAACACGGCGTGGTCGAAGCCGCAATTGAGCGCAGCGGAGCTGGCCGACATCAAGCCGTTCAGCGCCTATACGATCGACCTCTACCAGAACGGCAGCACGGCCGCGCCGGCGAAGAGCTATACGGTCCGGCTGCGGACTCCGTCGCCGTTGCCCGACGCGCTGCGCCAGTATCAATGGCACGACCCCGCGCATTCGACGCGCGACATGCTGACGCCGGGCACGGCCAGCACGTTCGCGGGTGGCGCGACCTTCCCGCTCGGCTGGACCTCGAAAGCGGGGCTGCCGTTCGTCAAGCGCGGCAACGTGCAGATTCGCGCGACACCGGCGGGGCAGGCTTCGGCGGTCTTCGTCAACGGGATCGCGCACGCCGCGCCCGCGCAGCCGGGCACCGCGGTGACGCTCAACGTGCCGGGCGATCAGGGCGTGGCGTTTCCGTCGGTGGCCGGCTGGACGGGCGGTACCGATTTTTCGTTCGCGAATCTGAGCTGGTCGGATTCGTTCGACATGCAGTTTACGGTGTCGCTCGAGTACGACCGCTGACAGGCCGGCGTCGACGGGCCGCCGCGCCCGCTCCAAAAAAACGGGCGACTCCAGCGGAGCCGCCCGTTTTTCGTCGGATGCCGGGTGCCGCGTTACAGCACGTAGCGCGACAGATCCTCGTCCTGCGCCACTTCGCCGAGCGCCCGGTCGACATACGTCGCGTCGATCGTCACGCACTCGCCGGCGTGATTGCCGGCCGAGAACGACACTTCCTCGAGCAGTTTCTCGATCACCGTGTACAGCCGGCGCGCGCCGATGTTCTCGGTCTTCTCGTTGACCGAATACGCGATTTCCGCGAGGCGGCGGATGCCGTCCCGGGCGAATTCGAGCTGCACGTCCTCGGTCGCGAGCAGCGCCTGGTACTGCTTGACGAGGCTCGCGTCGGTCGCATCGAGGATCGCCTCGAAGTCTTCCACCGACAGCGATTCGAGCTCGACGCGGATCGGAAAGCGGCCCTGCAGTTCCGGAATCAGGTCGCTCGGCTTCGCGAGGTGGAACGCGCCGCTCGCGATGAACAGGATGTGATCGGTCTTCACCATCCCGTACTTCGTGTTGATCGTCGTGCCTTCGACGAGCGGCAGCAGGTCGCGCTGCACGCCCTGGCGCGACACTTCGCCGCCGCTGCCTTCGTTGTTGCGCGACGTGATCTTGTCGATCTCGTCGAGGAACACGATGCCGTTCTGCTCGACGTTCTGCACGGCCTTCGTCTTCACTTCCTCGTCGTTGAGCATCTTCGCCGCTTCCTCGTCGGTCAGCAGCTTCAACGCTTCCTTGATCTTCACCTTGCGGCGCTGTTTCTTGCCGCTGCCGAGGTTCGAGAACATCGAGCGGATCTGCTCGGTCATCTCTTCCATTCCGGGCGGCGCCATGATGTCCATGCCGACCGACGGCTGCTCGAGGTCGAGCTCGACTTCCTTGTCGTCGAGCTGGCCTTCGCGCAGGCGCTTGCGGAACGTCTGGCGCGTCGCGTTGTTGTCGTCGTTCGCGTGCTCGGCATTGCCGCCGAAGCCCACCGCGCGCGGTTGCGGCAGCAGGATGTCGAGGATGCGGTCTTCCGCCTGGTCGGTCGCCTTGCTGCGCACCTTGCGCATCTCGGATTCGCGCGTCTGCTTGACCGAGATCTCGATCAGGTCGCGCACGATGCTGTCGACGTCGCGGCCGACGTAGCCGACTTCGGTGAACTTGGTCGCCTCGATCTTGATGAACGGCGCATCGGCGAGCTTCGCGAGGCGGCGCGCGATTTCGGTCTTGCCGACGCCCGTCGGCCCGATCATCAGGATGTTCTTCGGCGTGATTTCCGTGCGCAGCGGATCGGCGACCTGCTGGCGGCGCCAGCGGTTACGCAGCGCGACCGCGACGGCCTTCTTCGCCTTGTTCTGGCCGATGATGTGCTTGTCGAGTTCCGAGACGATCTCGGCAGGGGTCATGGTGCTCATGGGGCGGTCCTTACTCGATCGTTTCGATGATGCGGTTGTGGTTCGTGTAGATGCACATGTCGCCGGCGATCCCGAGCGACTTCTCGACGATCTCGCGCGGCGACAGCTCGGTGTTCTCGGCGAGCGCGCGGGCCGCGGCCTGCGCATACGCGCCGCCCGAGCCGATCGCGCAGATGCCGCCTTCGGGGTCGAGCACGTCGCCGTTGCCGGTGATCACGAGCGTGGTGGTCGCATCGGCCGTGATCAGCATCGCCTCGAGGCGGCGCAGCATCCGGTCGGTGCGCCAGTCCTTCGCGAGCTCGACGGCCGCACGGGTCAGGTTGCCCTGGTGCTTCTCGAGCTTCGCCTCGAAGCGGTCGAGCAGCGAGAACGCATCGGCGGTGCCGCCCGCGAATCCGACCAGAACCTGGTTGTTGTAGATCCGCCGCACTTTCCGCGCGCCACCCTTCATGACGATGTTGCCGAGGGTTACCTGGCCGTCGCCGCCGAGCGCGACCTTGTCGCCGCGCCGGACCGAAACGATGGTCGTGCCGTGAAATTGCTCCATCTGCGTTCCTTGAGAAAAACGGGGAAGAGTCGGGCGGCGCGAGGCGCCGCCGCGTGAATCGCAGTGCGCCGGGGAGCGGCCCGGCGCGCGTCCGTTTCATTTTAGGGCGGGCGCGGGGATATCAAGAGGCGGGAGGCAAATCGGCCGGTGGGGAACCGGTGCCGGAAAAACAAAAAGCGCGCGGCAGGCCGCGCGCTTTCGGGAAGCAGCGTGTCGGAGCGGAACGCCGCTCGATCAGTCGCCGAACAGCTTCTGGCGCAACTCGCGGCGCTCCTGCGCCTCGAGCGACAGCGTGGCCGTCGGACGCGCGAGCAGGCGCGGAATGCCGATCGGCTCGCCGGTTTCCTCGCACCAGCCGTAATCGCCGGAATCGATGCGGGCGAGCGACTGCTGAACCTTCTTGAGGAGCTTGCGTTCGCGATCGCGCGTGCGCAGCTCGAGCGCGTGCTCTTCCTCGATCGTCGCGCGATCGGCGGGATCGGGGACGATCACCGTCTCGCGCAGGTTCTCGGTCGTCTGGCCTGCATTCTTGAGGATGTCCGCCTGCAACTGTTCGAGCCGATTTTTGAAGAAGGCGAGCTGATCCTCATTCATGTAATCCTTGTCGCTCATCTTCAGGATTTCGGCTTCGGTCAAGAGTTTCTTCGTCATCTGCTTGCTTCTTCAATGTGCGGCAAATCAAGAGATATTGCCTGCACTTTGGGATTACCCGCAACCGCGCTTGCAATCATTTGCGATTTGCCGCCGCGGGGCCGAAAGCCTCTGGAAAACCGGTTCTCAAATACCAGGATAGGCCTGGCGCGGATTTGCGCGCGCGGCGAACCGGTGTGCTGCGCGGCAGATCGCATCGGCCGCGGCCGGGTGGCGGATTGGCGATCCGGCGCGGTTGCGATGCCCGGAAAACTGGTTCAGCAAGAACCGGGCCTGTTTGTTGCCGTACTCCAGCGGGCACGTATTGTAACTGAATCGCAAGCGGGCGCCGTATCGGGTCGATCCCCGTCGGCTGCGCCAATATCTAGAAAATATAACGCGCAAATCGCGAAAAAGCGATGACGGCGAAACCCTGCCCGCACGCCGCCGCCGGGGCCGCCGCGAAAGCGGCGGCGCGGGCGGGGCGCAAAGGGCCAAAAAAGGCCGCAAACGCGGCGCCCGCGCGCGTCAGGCGAGGCAGGCGTCGAGGCCGTCGGTGATCAGGTCCTGCGGCAGGTCGACGCCGATGAAGACCATCTTGTTGGTTTTCTTTTCGGCCGGCAGCCACTTGGCGGCGAGGTCGCTGCCCATCATCTGGTGTACGCCCTGGAACACGACCTTGCGGTCGACGCCCTTCATGAACAGCACGCCCTTGTAGCGCAACATCCGCTCGCCGTAGATCTGCAGGATGCCGCCGAGGAAGTCTTCCAGCTTGTTCGGGTCGAACGGGCGGTCGTTGCGGTACACGAACGACTTGATCTTGTCGTCGTGGTGCGCGTGGTGGTGATGGTGGTGGCCGTGGTCGTGATCGTGCGCGCATTGGCCGTGATCGTGGTCGCAATCGGCGTGATCATGATCATGGTCGTGATCGTGGTGATGGTGCGCGTGATCGTCCTCGGCGAGGAAATCGGGGTCGATCTCGAGCTTCGCGTTCAGGTTGAAGCCGCGCAGGTCGAAGATTTCCTTGATGTCGGCTTCGCCGAAATTCACGACCTTGATCGCGGCCCTCGGGTTCATGTGCATCAGGCGGTGCTTGAGGTCGGCGACGGTCTGGTCGTCGACGAGGTCCGACTTCGTGATGAACAGGCGGTCGGCGAAACCGACCTGGCGCTGCACGACTTCGTGTTCGTCGAGCTGCGCGTCCGCGTGCTTCGCGTCGACGAGCGTGATGACCGCGTCGAGCAGGAAGTCGTCGGCGATTTCGCTGTCGATGAAGAAGGTTTGCGCGACGGGGCCCGGGTTCGCGAGGCCGGTCGTCTCGATCACGATGCGGTCGAAGTCGAGCTTGCCTTCGCGCTTCTTCGCGGCCAGATCGCCGAGCGCGCGTGCGAGGTCGCCGCGGATCGTGCAGCAGATGCAGCCGTTGCTCATCTGGATGATCTGCTCGTTCGAATCCTGCACAAGGATTTCGTTGTCGATGTTCTCTTCGCCGAACTCGTTCTCGATCACGGCGATCTTCATGCCGTGCTGTTCGTTCAGGATGCGCTTGAGCAGCGTCGTCTTGCCGCTGCCGAGAAAGCCGGTAAGGATGGTGACGGGAGTGGCCATGTCGGTCGCCTGTGGTTCGTGAATCGGGGTCAAAACCAGGATGTGCGTCGCGCCCTCGCGCTGCGAGCCGGGGCGCACAACCATCCATTGAAACATACCTGTCAAGCCCCCGCCCGTCGTCCGGACGACAGGCGAAAGCGTTGGCCCGCCAGGCGGGGCCGGCGGACCAGGGTGTCCGCCAAGATCGGGGCGATCAGACGATTTGCAACAGCAGGCCCTTCAGATATTCGCCTTCCGGGAACGCGGCGAGCAGCGGGTGATCGACGCCCGCGCCGAGCCGCTTCAGGATGCGCGCGTCGACCTTCGCGTCGGCTGCCGCGCCCGCGACGATCTTCTGGAACAGGTCCATGTCGATCGCGCCCGAGCACGAGTACGTGAACAGCAGGCCGCCCGGGCGCAGCAGCTTGAAGCCGCTCAGGTTGATGTCCTTGTACGCGCGCGCCGCGCGATCGACGCTGTCGCGGGTCGGCGCGAACTTCGGCGGATCGAGCACGATCAGGTCGAAACGCTCGCCTTCGTCGACGAGGCGGCGCAGCGTCTTGAATGCATCCGCGTCCAGCCAGGTCGCGCGTTCGGCGTCGAAGCCGTTGGCGACGACGTTCTGCTGCGCGAGCGCGAGCGCATCGCCCGACGAGTCGATCGACACGACGCGTTTCGCGCCGCCCTTGAGTGCCGCGAGCGAGAAGCCGCCCGTGTAGCAGAAGCAGTTCAGCACGTCGCGGTCGGCCGCGTACTGCGCGACGAGCGCGCGGTTGTCGCGCTGGTCGACGTAGAAGCCCGTCTTGTGGCCGTTCGGCACGTCGACGTGATAGCGCACGCCGTTTTCGTTCGCGATCAGCGTCGCGGGCGGCGCATCGCCGGCCAGCACGCCGGTCGTCTGTTCGAGCCCTTCCTTGTCGCGGATCGACACGTCCGAGCGCTCGTACACGTTCGGGCAGCCCGTCGCGCCGGTGAGCGCCGCGACGATCGCATCCTTCCACGCTTCGACGCCCGCGGCCATGAACTGGCAGACGAGCTGGCCGCGCGGCGCCGCGCCGGCTTCCGCGGTGTCCGCGACGTAGTAGTCGACGATCAGCCCCGGCAGCCCGTCGGCCTCGCCGAACACGAGCCGCACCGCGCCGGTGCCGGACACCATCGTCGTGCGGTGCGCGACCGCGCGCTGCACGCGGCGCTTGAAGAACGCGTGGTCGATCGGCTCGTTCTCGTCGAAGCTCCATACGCGCACGCGGATCTGCGACTGCGGGCTGTACGCACCGCGCGCGAGGAAGCGGCCGTCGTGCGTGCGCACGATCACGGTTGCGCCGGGCGCGGGCTTGCCGTCGACGCGGTCGATCGCATTGGCGTAGATCCACGGATGGCGGCGCAGCAGCGATTTTTCCTTGGACGGCTTGAGTGTGACGGTTTGCATGATGGGATCGAAATGGGCCGCGCCCGACGCCGACCGTTGCCGGTCGCCGCGCGCGGCGGGTAACACGGGACGCGCGTCAGTCGCGCTTCTTCGCGCGCGGATGCGCGCTGTCGTAAATCTTCGCGAGATGCTGGAAGTCGAGCGACGTATAGACCTGCGTCGCGGCGACGCTCGCGTGGCCGAGCAGTTCCTGCACCGCGCGCAGGTCGCCGCTCGACTGCAGCACGTGGGTCGCGAACGAGTGGCGCAGCACGTGCGGGTGGACGTTGGCGGGAATGCCCGCAGCGAGCGCCGCGCGCTTCACGCGCTCGCGCACGACCCCGGGCGACATCCGGTTGCCGCGCACGGACACGAACAGCGGATGCGGGTCGTGCTTCACGAATTCGCCGCGCACCGCGAGCCACGCATTCAGCGCATCGATCGCCTTGCGGCCGACCGGCACCTTGCGCTCCTTGTTGCCCTTGCCGCGCACGGTGACTTCGGCTTCGGCGAGATCGAGCCAGCCGGCCGAGCGGTAGCCGTCGGCCTGCGTGTACATGACGTCGAGCCCGATCAGCTCGGCCAGGCGCAGCCCCGACGAATAGAACAGCTCGAGGATCGCGTGATCGCGGATGCTCTCGGTCGTGCCGGAGAGCGGCGCGTCCATCAGTGCCGACGCGTCGTCGACCGACAGCGCCTTCGGCAGCGTTTTCGGCCGCTTCGGCGCGCGCACCGCGGCAACCGGGTTCGCGGGCATCTCGATGCGCTGCGCGAGCCAGCGGTAGAACGCGCGCCATGCCGACAGGCGGTGCGAGATCGACCGCGCGGACAGCCCGCCCGCGTGCGCGCGCGCGACCGCGCCGCGCATGTCGACGGCCGTCAGCGTGTCGAGCGGGCGGCCGGCCGCGAGCTTCTTCAGTTCGTCGAGTTCGTGCGTGTACGCGCGCAGCGTATGTTCCGACAGCTGCCTGATGTGCTTCAGGTTCGACAGGTAGGCGGCGACCGGATCGTCTGTCATCGCGTGCGCGGTTAGTGCGGCAGCAGGCGCGTGAGCGCCGCGCTCGCGAGCGTCGCGATCTGCGCGAGGAAGTCGGTGGCCATCCCGTCGTGGAAGCGGCGCGGGTCGGGCGAGCCGAGCACCAGCAGGCCGAACGCGGGCGCGTCGGTGCCGGCGAGCGGCGCGCGCAGCGCGAGCAGCGCGACCGATGCGGCCGAGCCGTCGCCGGCCGGCGCGGCTTCGGCGCCTTCCGCCGCATTCGCGGCCGAGGCGGCTACCGCGGGCGCGAGCCACTGCGCGGCCTCGAAGCCCGTGTTCGCGCCGCAGTACGGCGTCGACAGGCCGTTCGTGAACAGGCGCACTTCCTCGCCGACCTGGCGCGCGAAGTCGGCCTGCGCGTAGGTGTCGGCGACGTCCCATACGCGCAGTGCGGTTTGCGGCACGTCGAACACGTCGGCGATGCCGTCGGCGATCGTGCGCGGCAGCGCGTACGGATCGCGTTCCGCGATCACGCGCGCGGTCCAGCGGCTGAACTTCGCGGACAGGCTGTCGTTCTCGTGGCCGTACCGCACGAGCTCGGCTAGGCGGCGCTCGAGATGCTTGTTCTTGTCGCGCAGCATCTCCATCTGCCGCTCCTGCAGCGAGATCGCGGCCTTGCCGTGCGGGTTCGCGAGACGGATCGTCGCGAGCAGTTCGGCGTGCTGCGCGAAGAATTCGGGATTGGCGAGCAGGTAGTCGGCGACTTCGCGATCGTTCATGTGGCTGGAGCGTTCAATTATCAAGGACGTTGCAGGGTCAGGCGTTCAGGTCGATCTCGCCTTCGAACACGGTCGTGGCGGGCCCGGCCATCATCAGCGCGGCGGTTTCGTCGCGCGCGCCGTCCCAGCCGATCGTCAGCGTGCCGCCGTGCGTGTGCACGGTCACCGGCGAATCGAGCAGGCCGCGCCGGATGCCGGCCGCGACCGCCGCGCACGCACCCGTGCCGCACGCGAGCGTCTCGCCCGCGCCGCGTTCGTACACGCGCAGCTTCACTTCATTGCGCGACACGATCTGCATGAAGCCGGCGTTCACGCGCTGCGGGAAGCGTGCGTGGCGCTCGATCAGCGGGCCTTCTTCCAGCACGGGATACGCTTCGGCATCGTCGACGACCTGCACCGCATGCGGATTGCCCATCGACACCGTCGAGATCCAGCGCGTCGCGCCGCCGACGTCGAGCGGCCACAGCGTGTCGCGGCCTTCGGTGCGGCCGTCGAGGCCCGACGCATCGAACGGCACCTGTGCCGGCGCGAACACGGGCGCACCCATGTCGACGACGACTTCGCCGTTGTCCTGCAGCGTCAGCGTGATCAGGCCCTTCATGACCTGCACGCGCACGCTGCGCTGGTCGGTCAGGCCGCGGTCGCTGACGAATTTCACGAAGCAGCGCGCGCCGTTGCCGCAGTGTTCGACCTCGCCGCCGTCGCAGTTGAAGATCCGGTACTTGAAATCCGCGCCTTCGACGGTCGGTTTTTCGACGAGCAGCAACTGATCGGCGCCGATGCCGAAGTGCCGGTTGGCGAGCGCACGCACCTGCGCTTCGGTGAGCGGCGGCAACGCGCGCGAATAGCCGTCGAGCACGACGAAGTCGTTGCCCGCGCCGTGCATCTTGGTGAACGAGAGTTTCACTGGGTCCGGGATTCCATGGCGAACAAGGCGGCCAGCACGACGCGAACGGCCCGCGGCCATGCCGGGCGGCCTCGTTCGTCGTGCTGATCTCAGCCGTAAATGATACATGCAGCCGACAGGGGCGTCCCGCGCGGGCGGGCGTTTCGCGTCGCCAGTGGAGACGGGACGGGCGGTATCTGTCGATCGGTCGACTGGCCGCGTCAGTGGCGAGGGGACAAATTGACGCGGTGTGGCGGGCGTTGTCGCAGCGCAGGCGAGGCTTGGCGATGCGTGCCCGATGCACGGTGAAAGCACGGGACGACCCGGATGAGCGTTTTCGTACGGGTCAAATTGACAAGGTGATCAAGCGATTCGTATAGTGTGGCTATACATCTGTAGGCCATGCTGTCGACATCGCGACTTGAGTGTGGGAGGTCCATGATCAAGTCATGGCAGCACAAGGGGCTGGAAGCGTTTTTCATGAACGGGAGCAAGGCGGGCATCCTGCCGGACCATGCTCCAAGACTGCGGCGCCAGCTTGCCCGTCTCGACGTGGCGAGCCGGCCGTTCGACATGAACGTGCCGGGCTGGCGCTTCCATGGCCTTGCCGGCGGGCTGGACGGTTACTACGCGGTGAGCGTGAGCGGTAACTGGCGCCTGACGTTCCGGTTCGACGGCTCCGATGTCGTCCTGGTCAATTACCAGGATTACCACTGAGGTGATTTAAGCCATGACACGCATCTTCAATCCGCCCCATCCGGGCGAAGCGCTGCGCGATGACGTGCTGCCGGCGCTCGGCCTGACCGTCACCGAGGCCGCTGCGCAACTCGGCGTGACGCGCGCGGCGCTGTCGCGGATCCTGCACGGCCATGCCGGTATCTCGCCGGAAATGGCGCTGCGTCTCGAAGCGTGGCTGGGCGAGGACAGCGGCGGCCGTGCGGATCTATGGCTCGCACAGCAGGCTGCGTTCGATCTCTGGCAGGCGCGCGCGAAAGGCGCGCCGAAGGTGGCGAGAGCGCAGGCGCGCGCATGACGGCGCGCCCGCGGGTTTCGCCCGGCAGGGTCAGTACAGGCCCGGCTCGCCGGGCGGGCGCGTCTTGAAGCGCTTGTGGACCCAGTAGTACTGCTCGGGCATCAGCGGGATCTGTTCCTCGAGGAATTCGTTCATCCGCCGCGCGTCGAGATCGTCGTCGCCGGTCGGGTACCGATCCCACGGCTTGAATACCTTCAGCCGGTAGCCCTTGTAGTTCGGCAGCACCTCGCCGATGAACGGCACGACCTGCGCGCGGCCCGTCTTCGCGAGCCGGCCGACGGCCGTCAGCGTGCAGGCCGGCACGCCGAAGAACGGAACGAACGTCGAGTTGCGCAGCCCGTAGTCCATGTCGGCGCCGAGCATCACGGGCTTGCGGTCGCGCAGCCAGCGCAGCACGACGCGCGCGCTGTCCGCGCGGCCGACCATCTCGGCGTCGAAGCGCCCGCGCGCCTTCTTCGCTTCTTCCTCGAGCACCGCGTTCGAGAACGGCTGGTAAAGCGATCCGCAGCGGCGCTGCAGCGACCGGTTGAGCCAGATCGAACCGGCTTCGATGCCGACGAAGTGCAGGCCGAGGAACAGCGTCGGCGGCAGGTCGGGATCGGTGAGGTCGACCGCGCTGTCGACCTGGATCAGCTTCTCGAGCTTCTTCGCGGAGCCGAACCATTGCACGCTGCGCTCGACGTAGCTGCGGATCGCATGGCGGAAATGCAGGCCGGCCACTTCCTCGCGCCGTTCGTCGCTCCAGTCCGGGAAGCAGAGTTTCAGGTTGGTGTGTACGATGCGTTTTCGCCGGCTGGGGATCTGGTACAGCAGCCAGCCGAGACCGTCGCCGAGCCGCGCGGTCAGGCCGTACGGCAACAGGGCGAGCAGCTTCAGGAAGCCGATGGCGAGATGCGTGCCGAGGCGGCCTAGCATGCGGCACCTCCGTGGGGCCGGATGGCCGGCGCGTTGCGAGCAGGGTGGTAAGACAGTGGAAGAAACAGCACGGGCAGCGCTCTGTGACAATTCAGGAAAGCCGCTATAATACGGGCTTCGCCGAGTTAACTGACAACTTGCGGGGCGAAGCCGGCTGGCGCGAAGCGCGCTGCCCGGTCCTGGTAATCCGCTAAAGCGTCGCCGCTTCAGGCCCAACGAAGCTGGCTACGTGAAACCAACCGTAACCACACAGGAGCCTGAAAAAGTGGCAAACGATTATCTCTTCACGTCCGAATCCGTCTCCGAAGGCCATCCGGACAAAGTCGCGGACCAAATCTCGGACGCGATTCTCGACGCCATCCTCGAGCAGGACAAATATTCGCGCGTTGCGGCGGAAACGCTGTGCAACACGGGTCTCGTCGTGCTGGCCGGTGAAATCACCACCACGGCCAACATCGATTACATCCAGATCGCGCGCGACACGATCAAGCGCATCGGCTACGACAACACCGACTACGGCATCGACTACAAGGGTTGCGCGGTGCTCGTCGCGTACGACAAGCAGTCGCCGGACATCGCCCAGGGCGTCGATCGTGCACACGACGACAACCTCGACCAGGGCGCGGGCGACCAAGGCCTGATGTTCGGTTATGCGTGCGACGAAACACCGGAACTGATGCCGCTGCCGATCTACCTGTCGCACCGTCTCGTCGAGCGCCAGGCCAGCCTGCGCCGCGACGGCCGCCTGCAGTGGCTGCGCCCGGACGCGAAGTCGCAGGTGACGGTCCGCTACGTCGACGGCAAGCCCGATTCGATCGACACCGTCGTGCTGTCGACGCAGCACGCACCGGACATCGAGCTGCCCGCGCTGCGCGAAGCCGTGATCGAGGAAATCATCAAGCCGACGCTGCCGGCCGACCTGATCAAGGGCGACATCAAGTTCCTCGTGAACCCGACCGGCCGGTTCGTGATCGGCGGCCCGCAGGGCGACTGCGGCCTGACGGGCCGCAAGATCATCGTCGATACGTACGGCGGTGCCGCACCGCACGGCGGCGGCGCGTTCTCGGGCAAGGATCCGTCGAAGGTCGACCGTTCGGCTGCGTATGCAGGCCGCTACGTCGCGAAGAACATCGTCGCCGCCGGCCTCGCGTCGCGCGCGCTGATCCAGGTGTCGTACGCGATCGGCGTTGCCGAGCCGACCTCGGTGATGGTCAACACGTTCGGCACGGGCCGCGTGTCGGATGCGGTGATCACGAAGCTCGTGCGCGAGCACTTCGACCTGCGTCCGAAGGGCATCATCAAGATGCTCGACCTGCTGCGCCCGATCTACGAGAAGACCGCTGCTTACGGCCACTTCGGCCGCGAAGAGCCGGAATTCTCGTGGGAAGCGACCGACAAGGCGCTCGCACTGGCCGAAGCGGCCGGCGTGGAGCCGACGGCACGCGTCGCGTAAGCGTCGTTCGCCCGAAACAAAAAACCCCGGCAATGCCGGGGTTTTTTTATGGATTCCGATCGCCGGCACAACGGCGGCGATCATGGCGGGCAGTGCCCGCCGGCGCTGCTTCAGCGCGCACCGAACCCGAACCAGCCGTTGCTGGCCGCGAGGCGGCGCGGCCGGTTGACGCGCCGCTGCGGGCCGAGCGCGCGGCGCAGCGCGAGCGCGCGCAGCGACGACGGCTTTTGCAGCAGCGAGCGCAGGCCGGCACGGCGTGCGAACGTCTGCGCACTCATCATCGAGAAAAACGCGTGGAACCACGCACGGATGCCGTCGAGCCGGCTGTGCGCGGGCGCGCGCTCGGCCAGCGCCTGCGTGCGTGCGCGGTGATGGCGCAGCGGGCGGGCAGGAGCGGACGGCGCGACGCGCTTCGCAGCGCGGCTGAGACGGGAAGTCAGACGGAATGGCATGTGAACGATGCTTCGCTTGTATGGATGGCGCCCTTGAAGAGCGCACTGGTATGAACGGCCTCGGATTGCGCAACGGATCATATCGAAAGCCGCTGCGCGCCGCGCCCGCCAGAATTGACAGGCCGCGTCAGGCTACAGGGGATTCATGACCGGCAAAAGTCGCGATAAACCCTTGTGCCGCAAGGCGTGTGCCGCATACCGCCTGTCGGTGAGGCCAACGCCGCGCCGCACAGTTCCCTTGCGCCAGATCAAATCGGCGATTGGCATGCCCCTGCGTACGACAATGGCGCTGTTCGCGGCATCCGGCGCCGATTTACAATCGTCACATTCACACAATAAACGTCTGGCATCCCATGTCGTCTCCATTGCAGTCGGAATCGATCCGCGCGCAAGTCGCGGAATTGCGCGAACGCGGATTCGTCGTCGCGCGTGGCCTCGTCGGCGAGCAGCAGTGCGCGGCGCTTAAACGGATCGCAGAGCGGCAGTTGCAGGAGGCTGCCGAGCCGATCGAATTCGAGGCGGACCTGCGCTACCCGGGCGCACCCGAGTCGAAGCATGCGCCAGGCGGGCACACGGTGCGGCGGCTGCTCGATGCGTACTCGCGCGATCCGGCATTCGCCGAGCGCGCGGTCGCACCCGAAATCGGCGCGTGGATGCGCGAGTATTTCGGCGAAGAGCCCGTGCTGTCGCGCGCACATCACAACTGCATGATGACCAAGCACCCCGCGTACGGCAGCCTGACGGGCTGGCATCGCGACTTCCGCTACTGGGCGTTCGAGCGTTCGGACATGGTGTCGGTATGGCTCGCGCTGGGGCCGGAAACGAACGAGAACGGCGCGTTGTGGCTCGTGCCGGGTTCGCATACGGCCGAATTCGGGCCTGAAGCGTTCGACGATGCGAAGTTCTTCCGCAGCGACCTGCCGGAGAACCGGAAGATGATCGATGCGGCTACGTGCCCGTCGCTCCGGGCGGGCGACGTCGTGTTCTTCCACAGCAACACGCTGCATTCGGCCGGGCAGAACCGTTCCGACCAGGTAAAGTTCTCGCTGGTGTATACGTATCACGGCGCGAGCAACCGGCCGGTGCCCGGCACGCGCTCGGCGGCGAAGCCGGAAGTGCAGTTCTAGGTGCGGATCGGTCGGCGCGGCGAGGCCGCGACGATCACGCGATGCGGCGCATCGCGGGCGAATGAAGCAACGGGCGGCCTGGCCGCCCGTTTCGTTTTGCGCGGCCCGATCAGGGTGACGCGGGCCGTTCGCGCGGCTGCGCGATCAGCGCTTGCCGCCCGGCATCGCGAGGCCGATCAGGCCGACGAACGAAGCGACGGCGCCGCCCACGATCAGCAGGATCGTCTTCGTGGCGGGGGAGCCGGTGAAGAGGCGCGACATGTTGTCGTTGATCGAATGGAACGACTGGCCGCCGAAATACAGCAGCACGACGCCGCCGACGAGCAGCGCAACCGAGATGACGCGGGACATACCAACCTCGCTGAAACGGTGATTCGAGACGCCGCAGTGTAGGCGACGACCGCGGTCGCGTCCATCGCCGTGCGCGCATCGGCCGCCTTCGTTACCATAGCCGTCGTGCGTTTTTCTTCGCCGCCGTCGCGCCCTGTGCGCGGCCGGCGCGCGCCCCTCCCTCCGACGTCCTGACGGGAAATACTCATGGCCTACGAAGCAGCTTCCGAACGTTATACGGACATGCAATACCGCACCTGCGGCAAATCCGGGCTCAAACTGCCTGCCCTGTCGCTCGGCCTGTGGCACAACTTCGGCGACTCGACGCCGATCTCGACGCAGCGCGAGATCCTGCGCACCGCGTTCGACCTCGGCATCAACCACTTCGATCTCGCGAACAACTACGGACCGCCGTACGGCAGCGCCGAAACCAACTTCGGCCGGCTGCTGAAGGAGGATTTCCTGCCGTATCGCGACGAGCTGCTGATCTCGACGAAAGCCGGCTGGGACATGTGGCCGGGGCCGTACGGCAGCGGCGGCGGGTCTCGCAAGTACGTGCTCGCGAGTCTCGACCAGAGCCTGCAGCGGATGGGGCTCGACTACGTCGACATCTTCTATTCGCACCGCTTCGACGCGCACACGCCGCTCGAGGAAACGGCGGGCGCGCTCGCGTCGGCCGTGCAGCAGGGCAAGGCGCTCTACATCGGCATTTCGTCGTATTCGGCGGCGAAGACGCGCGAGATGGCCGAGTTGCTCGCGCAGTACAAGGTGCCGCTGCTGATCCACCAGCCTTCGTACAACATGCTGAACCGCTGGATCGAGAGCGACCTGCTCGGCGCGCTCGACGACGTCGGCGCGGGCAGCATCGCGTTCACGCCGCTCGCGCAGGGGCTGCTCACGTCGAAGTACCTGAACGGCGTGCCGGCCGATGCGCGCGTGAACAAGCCGGGCGGCGGCTCGCTGAAGCAGGATCACCTGAGCGCGGATAACCTCGATCATGTGCGCAAGCTCAACGCGATCGCCGAGCGGCGCGGCCAGAGCCTCGCGCAGATGGCGCTTGCATGGGTGCTGCGCAATGGCCGCGTGACGTCCGCGCTGATCGGCGCGAGCCGTGCCGAGCAGGTGCGTGAAAACGTCGGCGCGTTGAAGAACCTCGAATTCTCGGCGGAGGAACTCGCGGAGATCGATCGTTACGCGACGGAAGGCGGCATCAATCTGTGGGAAAAGCCGTCCACCGATCAGGCGATCTGACCGGCAGTCGATACGGCATGCGAAACATCGCATGCCGGTATCACCGGCTTGCAGGCAGCACGTCGCATCGTTGCGGCGCAGCGATGCGCGTCAGGCACGGGGGGGAGGCTAGAGCAGCGCAGGCAGACCTTCGACCAGCAATACCGCGACGCCGACGCCGAGGATGACGCCCAGCACGCGCAGCAGGTTGTGGCGGAATTCGGTTGCGCACGGCACCGCGCCGAGAAATAGCGCTCCGGCCAGCGCCATCGGGATCAACAGGATGAAGTCGCCGATCGTGAAATAGGTGGTCATGCGTGTCTCCAGTGTCGGCCGGAGTCAGCGCTTCAGCACTTACTTCGGCCCCATGCCGGGTGTTTCTAGTATTGGTCCGACCCGATTGCGAGCGGGACGGTCAATTCGAGTATAGGCAACCCGGCGATGTTTTCGCTATCCGAACCATTAAAAATCAGCGGAAAGCCTCGCGAGTCGCGCATTTTTCCCGCAAGTTCGACGAACGCCTTGCACGCATCTTTCCCGTTCCTTTCGATTTGCGCGGAATTATCGTATGTGTCCGATGCAGGCCGTCGCACTTGCGGGCGCGGCGGCCTGTCCGCTTACGTGCGATCGGGTTGCGTGCGTGCGGCCGGCGCGCGGAACACGAGCGCGAGCCCCGCGATGATCGCGCCCATGCCGGCGAGCGCGAGCGGTTCGGGCCGGTTGCCGAGCCACACGGCATCCATCAGCGTGGTGACGACGGGCACGAGATAGAACAGGCTCGTCACGTTGACGAGATCGCCGCGCTGCATCAACCGGTAGAACAGCAGTTGCGCGATCACCGAAATCACGATGCCGAGCCACAGGAGCGGCACGACGAACGCCCAGCTCATGTCGAACGAAATCGGCCGGAACGGCACGATCGCCACGCACAGCGCGAGGCCGATCGCATTCTGCAGCGGCAGCACGTCGGCGGGTGCCGCGCGTACGCGCTTTTGCAGCAGCGAGCCGACGGTCAGCGCGACGAGTGCCGTGAGCGCGCACGCGATGCCCGCGAGCGGCAGGCCGGCATCGCCCACGCCGCGACATACGACGAGCGCGAGGCCGGCCAGCGACAGCGCGAGCCCCGCGACGCGCATGGGCTGCCAGCGCCGCTCGACGATCGCCAGCGTGAGGATCGGCTGCACGCCGAGGATCGTTGCGAGCACACCCGGCGCGATCCCGCGCTCGAGCGCGAGCAGATAGAAGATCGAATAGCCGCCCATCATCAGCAAGCCGGTCAGCGCGGCCATGCGCCGCTCGCCGCGCGGCGGCAGCCAGCGTTTGCGCATGAAGGCCAGTGCGAGCAGCACGAGCGACGCGAGCGCGAAACGCGCGGTGAGAAAGACGAACGCGGATGCGTGACGCAGACCGAGTTCGGCGAAGATCGCGCCGCTGCTCCACAGCAGCACGAAGAGCGACGTCGCTCCATGCGCGGCAAGCGCGCGTTTGAACGAAACCATGTGAATCCACCTGTCGAACGGATCGGAACGTTCCATCCGCGCGTGCAGCAGGGAGTCGTGCGTCACGACGCACGAACGGAAGCTGACGGGCGAATGAAAGACGAAACGGAAGCCGGCTGGTCAGCCGGCGCGTGCCGCCGGAGGGGGCGGCGCGGCGCCGACGAGCGGCGGTGCGACAGGAGGCGGGAGGACCGACGGATGCGCGCACGCCTGCGGCCGCGAGTCGAACTGCGGCCGGGATTTTGCGCGGGCGGACGAGAGCGGATGCATCGTGTCGGAATGCGGTTGAACGCGAATGAACGTCAAAGGTACTGCAAGGCCGGCATCCGGCGCAACAAGTGTTCGGCGGCCCCGCATGGCGAAAGACGCGTTGAGGTGATGCCGGGCGACGCTTGTGCGCGGTGGCTGCGCGAGCCGTGTTCGAGACGGGGGAAGGAGGCTGTAGCGTGCGAGGCAAGCGGCGTGGCGCCGCAGGCTCGGTCACGCGAAATCTCCTGGCGGCCCGGCACGCGGCAAACGATGTGCGCATTGCGTCGATCGCGGGTGCGCCGCGGCGCCGGGCGGATTCGGCGGGCAGTCACATTCGACAGGGTATGATGGGGGTGTCCGCCCGTGCAAGCGCACGCGCGGCGCAGTGGTTGATTGGAGACATTTGACGAATTCGCGGCACTTCGCCTGCTTCTTCTTCTTTTCGCGCTTCGATAAACCGTGAACAATGGGATTACGCGCAACGCTCCGTCGAGAGCAGCGCGGATCGCGCATTTGCCGGCTCGCCAGCGGGCCGGGTTTCAAGATTCAAGAGTGGGGAACCATCATGCATGTCGGGTCGATTGTCTGCACTACCCATATCGCGGTGCCGAAGGGCGCGCGCGGCATCGTCCAGCGCGTCCTGGGCGACATGGCCATGGTGACCTGGTACGCGGGCGTGCCGGGTGAGTCGAAAGAACTCAACACCGAGCCGTTCTTTCTCGAGGATCTGATCGACACCGGCGAATCCGTGCTGCCGGCCGGCGCGGCGCTCCACTAAGCGAACACCGCACCGGACGCTCGTCTTTCGGCCCGGCTGGCGGCACAATGCGGGGCATGACAGACGCCACTTCCGCTCCCGCTTCTCCCGCCGGCCCGCCGTTCGCCGGCCTCACGCCCGAGTGCGTGCTCGACGCGCTCGACAGCGTGCTGATGCCGGCCGGCCTGCGCACCGACGGGCGCCTGCTCGCCCTCAACAGCTACGAAAACCGCGTCTACCAGGTCGGCATCGAAGACGGCCCGCCGGTCGTCGCGAAGTTCTACCGCCCGGCGCGCTGGTCGGACGATGCGATCCTCGAAGAGCACGCGTTCGTCGCCGAACTCGCCGAGCGCGAGATTCCGGCGGTGCCTGCGCGCACGTTCGACGGCCGCACGCTGCACGCGTTCGACGGCTTCCGTTTCTCGATCTTCGAGCGGCGCGGCGGCCGCGCACCCGATCTCGATCGCAGCGACACGCTCGAATGGCTCGGCCGCTTCATCGGCCGGATTCATGCGGTCGGCGCGACGCAGCCGTATGTCGCGCGTCCCGTGCTCGATATCGATACGTTCGGCTACGAGCCGCGCGACTACCTGCTCGCGCACGATTTCATTCCGGATGACGTACGACCCGCGTACGAGACGGCGGTCACGCTCGCGCTCGAAGGTGTCGAGGCCGCGTTCGAACGTGCGGGCGAGATCCGCCTGCTGCGCACGCACGGCGACTGTCATCCGAGCAACGTGCTGTGGACCGATGGCGGCCCGCATTTCGTCGATTTCGACGACAGCCGGATGGCGCCCGCGATCCAGGATCTGTGGCTGCTGCTGCCGGGTGATCGCGAAGGCGCGTCGCGCGCGCTGGCGGACCTGCTGGCCGGCTACGAGGATTTCTGCGAATTCGAGCCGCGCGAGCTGCATCTCGTCGAAGCGCTGCGCACGCTGCGGCTGATCCACTACGCGGCATGGCTCGCACGGCGCTGGGACGATCCCGCGTTCCCGGCCGCGTTTCCGTGGTTCAACACGCATCGTTACTGGGAAGCGCGCGTGCTCGAACTGCGCGAGCAGATCGGCGCGATGCAGGAAGGGCCGCTCTGGCCCGTGTGACGGCGCGCGCGGCACCGGCGCCGCGCGGCAGGCTAGCGCGGGCCGCGGCGCAATGCGCGCGGCCCGTCCGGCTCAGAACTTCAGCATCAGCTTGATCAGCGCGGCGAAGCGCTTGCCGTACGGCGGCGCGAGCAGGTTGCGTGCGTTCAGGCGCGGCTGCGTGAGCACGGGCTTCATCTTCGAGAACGTCACGAAGCCGTCGTAGCCGTGGTACGCACCCATGCCGCTCGCACCGACGCCGCCGAACGGCAGGCTGCCGCACGCAATGTGCATCAGCGTTTCGTTGACCGACACGCCACCCGAGATCGTTTCGTGCATCACGCGGTCGATCGTGCCGCCGTCCTCGTCGAAGAGATAGAGCGCGAGCGGACGCGGGCGCGCATTCACGTATGCAATCGCCTCGTCGAGCCGCTCGTACGGCACGAGCGGCAGCAGCGGCCCGAAGATTTCCTCCTGCATCAGTTGTGACGCGGCCGGCACCTGCGTGACCGCGCACGGCACGAAGCGGCGCGACGCGGGGTCGGACTGCGCGTCGGACAGCGGGTGCAGTTGCGCGCCGGCCGCCTGCGCATCGCTCGCGAGTTGCTGCAGCCGCGCGTAATGGCGCGGCGACACGATCGTCGTGTAGTCGCCGTTGGTCGACAGGTCGGGATACATCTTCGCGAATCGTGCTCGCGCGCGCTCGATGAACGCGGCTTCCATGCCGCGCGGCAGCAACACGTAGTCGGGTGCGATGCAGGTCTGGCCCGCGTTCAGCGTCTTGCCCGCGACGATCGCGTCGACGGCCGCGTCGAAGCGCGCATTCGGTCCGACGATCGCCGGCGACTTGCCGCCGAGTTCGAGCGTGACGGGCGTGAGATTGTCGGCGGCCGCGCGCATCACGTGGCGGCCGACCTGCGTCGAGCCGGTGAACAGCAGATGATCGAACGGCAGCCCGCTGAACGCGGCGCCGACCTCCGCATCGCCGTTCACGACCGCGACGTGGTCGCGCGTGAAGGTCTTCGCGATCAGTTGCTCGAACAGCGCCGACGTGCGCGGCGTCAGTTCGGACATCTTGACGATCGCGCGGTTGCCGGCCGCGAGCGCGCAGATCAGCGGGCCGGCCGCGAGCAGCACCGGGTAGTTCCACGGCACGACGATGCCGACCACGCCGAGCGGCTGCGGAATCACCTTCGCGCGCGCCGGGCGCAGCCACTTGTTCATCGGCTTGCGGATCGGCTTCATCCAGCGCTTGCCGTGCTTGAGCGCGTCGTCGATCTCTTCCTTCGCCATCCAGATTTCCGACAGCAGCACTTCCTGCTTCGCGCGATGGCCGAAATCGGCGCTGATCGCTTCGGCGAGCGCGTCCGCGTTGTCGATCAGCATCGTGCGCAGCGCGCGCAGGTGCTGCACGCGCGTTTCCCATGCCGGGTACGGTGCGCGCAGGTAGGCCGCGCGCTGGTCGCGCAGCAGCGACGTCAGCGCATCGGCCGGCGACAGTGCTTGCGGTGCCAGTTCGGGCAGGTCGTTCTTCATGTTGTCTCCTCCAGTTGGGCCTGGCTGGTCGGCCAGCCGTCACGCCGCACGCGAGCGCTCGGCGAGCGCGGCGACGCGGATCGGGGTGGTGCGCGTCGCGCGGCGCGGGGCCTGATGCGACGCATGCTCGAAAATCGGTTGCAGCGCGCGGCGGGCGTCGCATCCGCGCGACGGTATCCGCATCCGAAAACCGCACCGCGGCGTGTTCGCGTGCCGCGCGATACGACTGTTGCCGGACATGCGACGCTGCAGCGCGAGCGCCTGCCGGTGCAACGAAGCGGGGCAGCGCGACGCGCACTCCAATGCGGGTTGCCGCACATCGTGCCGCTGAGTCAGACGGCCGTCCAAACGGTCGGCGACGACACGTGCCGTTCGATTTCGATCGGCCGCGCGCATGTCGCCGCAGGTCTCCGCGCGGGCAGTCGTTTGAAATGAAATGCGGGCCGCGCGCGTCGCATCCGGGCAACCCGGTCGGCACGCGGCCTGCAGAATCTGGCGCTGCATCTTCGTCTCTCCCGTTTCGCGACGGATCGGCTTCTCGTGGCCGGCGCATCGCGCGAAGTGAATCGATACATCTTAAATTTAGTTCACGCGGGCGTTTAGAGGAATCGCTCTTGAATCCGCACGCCGCGCGCACGACGGCCATTCCTACAATGCCCGAACTACAAGAGGGGACACGGTCGCGCGGCGATGCCGGGCGCCTTCCATGACACGACGGAGACGTGACATGCAATACGACTACATCATCGTCGGCGGCGGTTCGGGCGGTTCGAGCCTGGCAGGCCGTCTCGCCGATGCCTGCCCCGATGCGACGATCGCGCTGATCGAGGCCGGCTCGCATACGGAGCGCAACCTGCTCGTCAACATGCCGGTCGGCATCGCGGCGCTGGTGCCGTTCAAGCTTGGCACGAACTACGGCTACGAGACGGTGCCGCAGCCGGGCCTCGGCGGGCGGCGCGGCTACCAGCCGCGCGGGCGCGGGATGGGCGGCTCGAGCGCGATCAACGCGATGATCTATACGCGCGGCCACCCGGGCGACTACGACGAGTGGGCGCAGCTCGGCGCAACGGGCTGGGGCTGGCAGGACGTGCTGCCGTATTTCCGCCGCGCGGAAGGCAACGAGCGCGGCGCCGATGCGTGGCACGGCGCGGACGGCCCGCTGTCGGTGTCGGATCTGCGCTTTCGCAATCCGTTCTCCGAACGATTCATCCAGGCCGCGCACGCGGCCGGTTATCCGCTGAACGACGACTTCAACGGCGCGACGCAGGAAGGCGTCGGCTTTTATCAGGTCACGCATCGCGACGGCTCGCGCTGCAGCGTCGCGCGTGCCTACATCTATGGTCGCAACCGGCCGAACCTGCACGTGATCACCGATGCGACGGTGCTGCGCGTCGGCTTCGACGGCAAGCGCGCGGTCGGCGTCGCGATATCGCGCAACGGCCGCGTCGAGACGCTCGGCGCGCGCGCGGAAGTGATCCTGTCGGCCGGTGCGTTCAATTCGCCGCAACTGCTGATGTGCTCGGGGATCGGCCCGGCCGAGCAATTGCGCCGGCACGGGATCGCGGTCGTGCAGGATGCGCCGGACGTCGGCACGAACCTGATCGACCACATCGACTTCATCATCAACACGCGCGTGAATTCGTCTGAACTGGTCGGCGTGTGCCTGCGCGGGATCGCGAAGATGACGCCGGCGCTCGCGCGCTATTTCTCGAGCCGCACGGGGATGATGACGAGCAATGTCGCGGAGGCCGGCGGCTTCATCAAGAGCGATCCGTCGCTCGATCGTCCCGACCTGCAGCTGCATTTCTGCACGGCGCTCGTCGACGACCACAACCGCAAGATGCACTGGGGCTTCGGCTATTCGCTGCACGTGTGCGCGCTGCGGCCGTTCAGCCGCGGCACGGTGGCGCTCGCGAGCGGCGATGCGCGCGACGCGCCGCTGATCGATCCGCGTTTCTTCAGCGATCCGCGCGATCTCGACCTGCTCGTGCGCGGCGCGCAGGCGATGCGCCGCATCCTGTCGCAGGCACCGCTCGCATCGCAGGGCGGGCGCGAGCTGTACACGCGGGCGGACCAGAGCGAAGCCGAGCTGCGCGCGACGATCGTCGCGCATGCCGACACGATCTATCACCCGGTCGGCACGTGCCGGATGGGCTCCGATGCGCGCGCGGTCGTCGATCCGCAACTGCGCGTGCGCGGCGTCGAAGGGCTGCGCGTGGTGGATGCGTCGGTGATGCCGACGCTGGTCGGCGGGAACACGAATGCGCCGTCGGTGATGATCGGCGAACGCGCGGCGGACTTCATCGTCGCCGCGCGCAAGGGCGGTGTGTCGCGCGGTGAGGCGGCCGCGGCGGTGCACGGCCGCTGAGCGGCGCGCACCGGGCGGCGGCCGGCGCAAGCCCGTTATTAGCGGGAACAGGCCCTATGCAAACGTATCGACGAGGCCGGCGCGGCTCACGCTCGCGGCGGCCGGTGCGGATTGCGCAGCGTCGGTGGGTGCATCGACGGCTGACGATCCGCCGTGCCCGCGCCGCGGCGACTGGCCGCCGGCGAAGGTCTGTTGCGGGTTCTGCTGCTGCGACGCGAAGCCGCCGTCGCTGACGGTCGCGCTGCCGAGCCCGAGCCCGCCCGCTTCCATCGCTTCACGCAGCTTCGGCAGCGCGGCTTCGACCGCGTCGCGCACCTGCGCGTGCTGCGACACGAACAGCGCGTGCGCGTGGTTGTCCGCGACGCGCAGCACCACCTGCAGCGGCCCGAGATCGGGCGGGTTGAGCGTCAGCTCGGCGCTCTGCTGGTGCGCATTCGACAGGAACACGACCTTCTGGCTCAGCGCGTCCGTCCAGTCGGCGGTGCCGACGTGCGGCGCGAGCACGTGCGTATTGGCGGCGGCGATCGCGCTCGCGGCGGGCGACAACTGCAGGTTCGCCTGCGCGGCGGCCGCAGCGGTTGCGCCGGCCGCGAGCGTCGCGCTGGCGGCCGGGTCCGTTGCTTCGCTGGCGGCCGCGAGCGCATGTTGCGCGCCGGACTGCACGTTCGCGTCGGCCTGCAGCGCCTGCGCGGTGGCCTGCGTCGGCGTCTGCTGCGTGGCTAGCACCTCTTTCGCGTCGGCGAGCGTGCGGTCGAACGTCGGCACCTTCGGCGTCAGTGGTGCGGCGGCGGTCGATGCAGAAGATGCAGACGATGCCGGTGCCGATGTCGAAGCCGTCGTGCCGCTCGCGGGCGTCGCGATTGCGCCCGAGCCGCCGGTCAGCTTGGCGAGCGCCGCTTGCAGCGCGTCGCGGGTCGACGCCGGCGTGGCCGGCTGGGCGGCCGCATCCCCGGCCGCGTGGTCCGCCAGCGCGGCCGTCGCATCGGGCTGGCCGGACACGGCCGTCTTTTGCGCGGTAGCGGCGGCCGTGGTGACGGTAGCGGCGGCGGCGGTAGCGGCATCGGCCGGCGTCGCGTTGTCCGTGCGCGCCTGCAGTTGTGCCTGCACGGCCGCGGCGGCCGCGAGTGCGCCGGCGTCGGGGTTGGTGGTGGCGTTCGCGGCGTCGGTCGACTGGTCGTCGTCGGTGCCGGACGGCTTCGTGCCGGCGGCCGGCTTCGATGAAGCCTGCGTCGTCGACGCATCCGGCGTGGCGGGATTCGTCGCGTCGCGCCGCGTGGCGACGCTTTGCTTCAGCGTCTGCGCGAACGGCACGGCGGCCTTGGCGGTCGCGGCATCGTTGCCGGCGGCGGTGCCGGACGAACCCGCGCCGCGGGCGGCTTTGAGTGCGGCGCCGGCGGTGTCGATCAGCACGCCGAGCAGGGGCAGGGGAGGCATGGCGGTTCTCTCGTTCGAATGCGGTGGTCGGTTACGACGAGCGGGCCGCGTCGGCCCGCATGCGCAGGATCTTCGCGGCGTGTTCGTCGGCGTCGCGCTGTTCGCGCCGGGCGTCGAGCCGTGCTTCCTGCGCGACGCCGCGCGCCTGCAGGATTTCATATGAGCCGACGGTGCGTTTCTTCTGTTGCCAGTTCGGGCGTGCCTCGTCGATGCGGACTTCGGCCGCGGCGAGCACGTTGCGCTGCTGCGCGATCGCGGCGTCGAGCGTGTCGATGAATGCCTGGAAATTGCGCCAGTTGCCGGCCGGCATCCCGTGCTGCGCGGATTGCGCGAAGCGCGCGTGGTATTCGTCGCGATAGCGCAGCAGCGCGTCGAGCTGCTCGGTAGCCGCGGTGCGGTCGCGCTGCGCGGTGCCGAGCTGCTTCGCGGCCGTGTCGAGGTCTTCCTGCGCGCGGTCGAGCAGCAGTTGAAGGGGAAAGCCGTGAGCCATCGTGATCAGCCTCCGTAAGCGTCGAACAGCGCATCGAGCCCGGCGAGGCTCGACGCGAACGGCGCGCATTCGCGAAAGCCCTGCTGCAGGAACGCCTCGATGCGCGGATAGAGCGCGATTGCGCGGTCGAGCTGCGCGTCGCGTCCGGGTGCGTACGCGCCGACCGCGATCAGGTCGCGATTGCGCTGGTAGCGCGACAGCATCTGCTTGAACTGCCGCACGTGGTCGAGATGCGTTTCGTCGATCAGCGCGGTCATCGCGCGGCTGATCGACGCCTCGATGTCGATTGCCGGATAGTGGCCGGCCTCGGCGAGCGTGCGCGACAGCACGATGTGGCCGTCGAGGATCGCGCGCGCCGAATCGGCGATCGGGTCCTGCTGGTCGTCGCCTTCGGTCAGCACCGTGTAGAACGCGGTGATCGAGCCGCCGCCCTCCGGCCCGTTGCCGGTGCGCTCGACGAGCGCGGGCAGCTTCGCGAACACCGACGGCGGATAGCCCTTGGTCGCGGGCGGCTCGCCGATCGCCAGCGCGATCTCGCGCTGCGCCATAGCGTAGCGCGTCAGCGAATCCATCAGCAGCAGCACGTGCTTGCCCTGGTCGCGGAAATATTCGGCGAGCGACGTCGCGTAGGCCGCGCCCTGCATCCGCAGCAGCGGCGACACGTCGGCCGGCGCCGCGACGACGACCGAGCGCGCGAGCCCGTCCTCGCCGAGGATCTGTTCGATGAATTCCTTCACTTCGCGGCCGCGTTCGCCGATCAGCCCGATCACGATCACTTCCGCGCTCGTATAGCGCGCCATCGTGCCGAGCAGCACCGACTTGCCGACGCCGGAGCCCGCGAACAGGCCCATTCGCTGCCCGCGGCCGACGGTGAGCAGCGCGTTGATCGCGCGCACGCCGACGTCCAGCACGTGGTGGATCGGTTCTCGTTCGAGCGGGTTGATCGACGGCGCCGACAGCGGCGCGTCGACCTTCGATGCGAGCGGCCCGAGGCCGTCGAGCGGGCGGCCCGACGCGTCGACGACGCGCCCGAGCATCTCCCAGCCGACCGGCAGCCGCTTCGCGCCCGCGAGCGGATCGGCGACGGGCGCGCTTTCGAGCGGCCACACGCGCGCGCCGGGCAGCACGCCGGCGACGTCGGTGGTCGGCATCAGGAACAGGCGGTCGCCGGCAAAGCCGACGACTTCCGCTTCCGCGTGCGGCAGCGTGCTGCCGGGCGGCAATTCGATCGTGCATTCGGCGCCGACCGACAGGCGCAGCCCGATCGCCTCGAGCACGAGGCCCGCCGCGCGCGTGAGGCGCCCGCACGGCCGCAGCGGCAGCGCGCGGTGGCTGCGCGCGGCGAGCCCGTTCAGGTGCGTGCGCCAGTGCGCGAGATGCGGATTGTGCGGCGCGCGCGGCGCGGCGTCGTGTGCGGCGGCCGTTGAAGCGGTCGCATGCGGTTTCGTGTCGTGTGCGGTGTCGTGCGCGCCAGCGGGGCCGAACGACGCGAGCGCGAGTTCGCGCTCGAGCGGCGTCATGCCGTCATGCGCGAGCGATTCGGGCGACCGCGTCACCACGTGCTCACCTTGCCGATCGCGGCGGCGACGCGCTGCCAGCGCGTGGGCAGCGTCGCGTCGACCTCGCCGGTCGCGGCGTGCGCGCGGCAGCCGCCGCGCTCGATCGACGCATCGGTGCGCACGTTCCAGCCGAGCGTATCGAGATCGTCCTGCAGATAGGCTTCGACGACGGGCAGGTCGGCCGGATTCACCGCGAGATGCGGCGCGCCGGACAGCGCGGGTTCGGCCGCGAGCACGTCGCGCACGGCCGCGACGAGCGCTGCCGGGTCGTGCTTCACGTGCTGGCGCACGACCTGCTGCGCGATGTCGAGCGCGAGTTGTGCGATGTCGGAGGCGAGGTCGTGCTCGGCGCTCGACACGGCCTCGCGGAACGACGCGGCGAGCGCTGTGAGCTGCGCGGCCTGTTCGCGCGCAGCGGCCTGGCCGGCCTCGAAACCCTGTTCGCGGCCCTGCTCGAAACCGGCCCGGTAGCCGAGCGCCTGGCCTTCGACGTGGCCGGCCGCATGGCCTTCGGCGTGCGCGGCATCGCGCACGCGCTGCAGTTCCTCGGCGAGCGCGGCGGCGGCCGCTGCCGCGTCGTCGGGCGGCGGCGGGGGCGGCGGCGGGTCGAACGACGCCATCTCCCACCGCTGGTAGGCGGTGAGGGTGCCCGCGCGATCGCTCGCCGAATCAGACATACGCGTCTTCCGCCTTGCCGCCGATCACGATCTGGCCGCTCTCGGCGAGGTTGCGCACGATCTGCAGGATGCGGCGCTGCTGCGTCTCGACGTCGGACACGCGCACCGGGCCGCGCGCGTCGAGATCCTCGGCGAGCAGTTCGGCCGCGCGCTGCGACATGTTCGCGAGGAACTTCTGGCGCAGCGCGGGCGGCGCGCCCTTCAGCGCGATGATCAGCGTTTCCGATTCGACTTCCTTCAGCACCATCTGGATCGCGCGATCCTCGAGGTCGAGCAGGTTCTCGAACACGAACATCTGGTCGACGATCTTCTGCGCGAGATCGGCGTCGTACTGGCGCACGCTTTCGAGCACGCCTTCCTCATGCACGCTCGTCATGAAGTTCAGGATCTCGGCCGCGGTGCGGATGCCGCCCATCGGGCTGCGCTTCAGGTTGTCGCTGCCGGACAGCAGGCCGGTCAGCACGTCGTCGAGCTCGCGCAGCGCGGCCGGCTGGATGCCGTCGAGCGTCGCGATCCGCAGCAGCACGTCGTTGCGCAGCCGCTCGGTGAAGCACGATGCGATCTCGGACGCCTGGTCGCGGTCGAGGTGCACGAGGATCGTCGCGATGATCTGCGGATGCTCGTTCTTGATCAGTTCGGCCACCGCGCCCGAGTCCATCCACTTCAGGCCCTCGATGCCGCTCGTGTCGCTGCCCTGCAGGATGCGGTCGATCAGCACGCCGGCCTTGTCCTCGCCGAGCGCCTTGGTCAGCACCGAGCGGATGTATTCGCTCGAATCGAGCGACAGCGCGGTGTGTTCCTCGGCTTCCTTCACGAAGTCCTGCAGCACGCTCTCGACCTGCTCGCGCGTGACGTTCTTCAGCGCGGCCATCGCGGCGCCGATCTTCTGCACCTCGCGCGGCGCGAGGAACTTGAATACCTCAGCGGCCTCTTCCTCGCCGATCGACATCAGCAGCAGCGCGCTCTTGGTCAAGCCTTCAGCGTTCATCGGACACCCAGTTCTTCACGACGGTGGCGACGATCTTCGGATCCTGGCGGGCGATCGTGCGCGCGTAGTCGAGGTTGCGTTCGTAGCGGTTCTTCTCGGATTCGAAGCCGAGCAGCAGCGAGTCGGGTTCGTCGTCGGCCTTGACCGGCGCCGGCAGGCCGTCGAGCACGACCGGATCTTCCGGCGCCGCGAGCGCCGGCACGGCCGGCTCGGGCGGCGGGAACGCGCGGCGCATTGCCGGGCGCACGAACATGAAGTAGAGCGCCGCCGCGGCCGCCGCGATGCCGAGCCACTTCGCGGCTTCCTTCGCCATCGCGATCATGTCGGGCTGGCGCCACCACGGCAGGTCGGCGTACGGATCGCTCGCGGTCGAGAACGCGCTGTTCACGACGTTCACCGAGTCGCCGCGCTTCTCGTCGTAGCCCATCGCGTCCTTCACGAGCTGCTCGACCTGCGCGAGCTTCGCGGGCGGCAGCGGCTGCATCGTCACGTGGCCCTTCGCGTCGGCGATCGGCTGGTAGTTGACGACGACCGCGACCGACAGCCGCTTCACGCTGCCCATCGGCTGTTCGAGATGGCGGATCGTCTTGTCGAGCTCGTAGTTGGTCGTCTGGTCCTTGCGGTCGCTGACCGGCGTCGTCTGCGGCGCGTTCTGGCCGTTGCCGGCGACGACCGGCGCGGAAGCCGGCTGCGGCGGCGTGTTCGACAGCGCGCCCGGCACGCCCGACGCGCCGCCCTGCGCGAGTTCGGTCGCGCTGCTGGTCTGCTGGCTGCGGATCGCGGCCTGCTGCGGCACGCCGTTCGGGCCGTAGCTTTCCGACGTCTGCTCGATCTTCGAGAAATCGAGGTCCGCGCTGACCTGCGAGCGCGCGTTGCCGGCGCCGAAGATCGGCGCGAGGATCGCGTCGATGCGCTTTTGCGTGTTGTGCTCGACCTGCTGCACGTACTTGAGCTGGCTCGCGTCGAGGCCGGACGCCGACGCCGGCTGGGTCAGCAGGTTGCCGTCCTGGTCGACGATCGTCACGTTCTTCGCGGGCATGTCGGGCACGCCGGACGACACCATCCGCGTGATCGCCTGGACCTGGCCCTCGTCGAGCACGCGGCCCGGGTAGAGGTCGACGAACACCGACGCGCTCGGCGCTTCCTTGTCGCGCACGAATACCGACGGTTTCGGGATCGCGAGATGCACGCGCGCGCCGCGCACGGCGTTGATCGATTCGATGGTGCGCTGCAGTTCGCCTTCGAGCGCGCGCTGGTAGTTGATCTGTTCGGCGAACTGGCTGATGCCGAATTTCTGGTTGTCCATCAGCTCGAAGCCGACCGAGCCGCCCTTCGGCAGCCCCATCGCGGCGAGCTTCAGGCGCGTTTCATGCACCTGGCTCGACGGCACGAGGATCGCGCCGCCGGCATCGGCGAACTTGTAGGGAACGTTTGCCTGCTGGAGCGCGGTAATGATCGCGCCGCCGTCGCGGTCCGACAGGTTGCTGTACAGCACGCGGTAGTCGGGCGTCCGGCTCCACAGCACGAGCGCGGTAATCGCGGCGATCGCGAGCGCGGCGGCGATCAGGAACGGCAGCTTCGGGTTGCCCTTCATCCGCGAGATGCCGGGAATGCGTTCCGCGAAGCCGCCGAGCCCGAAGTCCGCGCCGGCGACGCCCGCGCCCGGCAACGCGGCGGCCGCGGCGGCGCCGGGCGCCGGGCTGGCGAGGCCCGCGCGGGCGTCGGGGTTGATCAGCGAGTTGGCCTGCGAATCCATGCGTCGAGTTTCTCCGGAGCGGGACGACTGAGCTCGCTCGGGCGAGCGGGCGGACAATGACACGATGCGATTATCGTGATCCGGGCCGTACTCCGATCGACCGAAAAGAGCGGGGTTTCCCCCGTACTTTCTCGGCTTTGCCGCGCGGCGCGCTGCTATCCTTTTTCGCGATCCGGCATGGTGCGCGTGGTGCGGCGCTGGCGGAAACGCCCGGTGCGTCCGGGTCTCTTCTCTTATGTCTGGGGACAGCATGACTGCGAACGTCAGCGGAATCGGTTCGGTGTTGCAACAGATGCAGTCGATGGCCGCGCAGGCGTCCGGCGGCGTCGCGAGCCCGACGGCGGCGCTTGCCGGCTCGGGCGCGGCGACGGCCGGCACGTTCGCGAGCGCGATGAAGGCGTCGCTCGACAAGATCAGCGGCGACCAGCAGCACGCGCTCGGCGAGGCGCAGGCGTTCGAGGTCGGCGCGCCGAACGTGTCGCTGAACGACGTGATGGTCGACATGCAGAAAGCCAACGTCGGCTTCCAGTTCGGGCTTCAGGTCCGCAACAAGTTGGTGAGCGCTTACAACGACATCATGCAGATGTCGGTGTGACGGGGCGGCCATCCGACGACGGGCATCCGGGGGCGGCCATCCGACGACGGGCATCCGGGGGCGGCCATCCGACGACGGGCACCCGGGGGCGGCTATCCGGCGAAGGGCATCCCGGGGACGGCCACCCGGCGACGGCCAACCAGCCTTGCCGGGCGGGGCCGGCGGGCCGGCATCCAGCGCCCGGCCGCGGCCCCGCGCGCCTAAAGCTTTTCAAATCCCTTCCGATAACTCCGGAGAAGGCCGCGTCGTGCGATGCACGGCGGCGGCTCCCGTATAGCCAAGGCATGACAAGGAGAAGCGCATGTTTTCCCCAGGACACGCTGGAGCCAGTGCCTACGCGCGTGTCGGCGTCGAGACAGGGGTGATGGGCGCCTCCCCGCACCGGCTGATCGCGATGCTGTACCAGGGCGCGCGGCAGGCGATCGCGCTGGCGCGCATGCACCTGCAGCAGGGCAACGTGTCCGCGCGCGGCGAAGCGATCGGCAAGGCGATCCGGATCGTCGAGAGCGGCCTGCAGGCGTCGCTGAACCGCGACGCGGGCGGCGAGATCGCGGGCCGGCTCGACGCGCTGTATGCGTATATCGGCCGGCGCCTGCTGGAAGCGAACGCGCAGGCGAGCGACGCGATGCTGGTCGAGGTCGACGGACTGCTCGCAACGCTCGAGGAAGCATGGACGGGCATCGCCCCGGAAGTCGCGCGGATGGCCGCGCAACAGGCAGTGGAAGCAGCACGATGAATCTCAAGGCCGAATACTTCGCGCGTTACGAGGCGCTCGCAGCCGTGTCGGGCCGGATGCTGTGCGCCGCGCGCGACGCCGACTGGGCCGCGTTGCCGGGGTTGCAGGTCGAATTCATGCAGCTCGTCGACGGGCTGAAGGAAGCCGATCCGGGCGTCGCGCTCGACGAATCGGATCTCGGCCGCAAGCTGGACCTGATTCGCCGCATCCTGGCCGACGATGCCGCGATCCGCGATCTCGCGAGCCCGGACGTCGCGCGGCTGTCCGCGCTGTTCGAGGCGCGGCGCTCGACCAAGGTATTGACCGATCTCTACCGCGCGCGCGGGTAGGGCCTGTTTTTCGGGGAGACGGGCGCGGGGCGCCCGTGCCCGTTACCGCACGCGGCACGCGCGCTGTTCCCGCGGGCGGCACCGGCGTGCCGCTCCCGGATTCGCAACGATGTGGCTGAGGTGAGCAGGCTCCGATCATGACCGGTATCGATTCCGTTGCGGCCGCGCTGCTGGCGAGTCGCCTCGACAGCCTGCTGACCGGCACCGTATCGGCGCCCGCCGGCGGCGGCGCGACCGCGCAGGTCGGCACGCCGGGCACCGGCGCGTCGTCCTCGCCTCCGGCCGGCGGCCCGCCCGTCGCGCCGCAAGCCTCCACGCAGACCGCGCTGTCCGACGTCGGGCGCGTGCTCGACGCGATCTCGCGCGCGGGCGGCGACGCAACGCCCGCGATCGCCGGGCGCGCACCGCTGCTGGCCGATCCCGCCGTGCTGCTGACCGATACGGCCGTGCCGGCGCGTGCGCCGGCCGAGTCCGATCCGGCGGCGGCGTCTTCCACGCCTTCTTCCGCTGCGGCGTCGTCCGCCGCGGCGGCGCGCGAAACTGCCGCGCCGCTGCCGGTCGCGGCGTTGCGTGCGGCGCTCGCCCAAGCGGTGAGCGAGAGCGGCCTCTTCTACGAATCCCATCTGGCGCAGTGGCTGGCCGGCCAGCGTCCGCTCGCGGCGCTGATGCGCGAGCCGCAGGCGCGCCTGACGGCCGCGCTTGCGCCGGCCGACCCGGATGCCGCGCAGCCCGGCTCGACCGACGTGCTCGACGAACTGCTCGCGCAGCGCCCGCCGCTGCCGGCGACCGCGCGGGCGACTGCGCAAGCGGGCGCGCCGGCCCAGGGCGGCGCCCCCGCTCGCGACGCCGCGCAGGCGTTGCCGGCGGCCGCCCGGCAGGGCGCGTCGTTGCCGCCCGATACCGCCGATCCGCTCGGTGCGCACGCCGACCCGCGCTGGACGCCGGCGCGTGCCGGGCTGGCCGCCGCGTCGTCCGACCCGCAGGCGCAGCCGCTCGCTCCCGTGCACCCGGCCGCGGTGCCGCTCGTCAGGCAACAGCTCGACGCGCTCGCGACCGACCAGTTCCGCTGGACCGGCGAGGCGTGGCCCGGCGCGCGGCTCGACTGGACGATCGAACCCGACGATCCGGGCAGCCGCGCACCGCGCGGCGGTGACGACGCGGGCGACGGCATTGCATGGCGCACGCGCCTGACGCTGACGTTGCCGTCGCTCGGTACGGTCGACGCGGAGCTGGTGCTGAACGGCGCGCAGCTCGTCGCGCGGCTGCGTGCGAACCAGACGGGCGCCGACCGCCTCACGCGGCACGAGGCCGCGCTGCGGCAGCGGCTCGAGGGATCGGGGCTACGGGTAGGCGGGCTGTCGATCCGCGCGGTCGACGACGGGCCGGACGGCTTCGACCTGTTTGCCGCACAGGCGGCGGCCGCCGCGTATGCGCGCGGTGCGGCGGGCGGGCCGGGCACGCGCGTACCGGGCGCCGACGACGAGGTGCCGCAATGAGCATGTCGTCCCGCAAGCGCGCGGCCGCGCTCGTCTATGACCCGAAAGGCGGCGATGCGGCGCCGCGCGTGGTCGCGAAGGGCTACGGCGTGCTCGCGGAGATGATCGTCGCGCGAGCACACGATGCGGGGCTGTACGTGCATACCGCGCCGGAGATGGTGTCGCTGCTGATGCAGGTCGACCTCGACGACCGGATTCCGCCGCAGCTCTACCAGGCCGTCGCGGACCTGCTCGCGTGGCTGTACGCGCTCGATCGCACCGAACCCGGGCCGGACGCCGCCGCACCGCGCTTTCCGCTGCCGCCGCTGCGCTGAACGGCGCGCCATCGCGCCGCTTCTTACGAAACGCTGTCTCGACCTTGCGGGGTCATTCGGCCGGCATTGGTCGCCTATCGAGCGATATTTCGATGCAACGTGTTCGCTTCGTCGGCGTTTCTTCGCTCGTCGAGCGCGCCGCAGCGCAGCCGGACCGATTGAGCCGGAATTCGATTTATGTAATGATATCCATTCTCATTTTCATGTTGCCCGGGCGGCGTGCGATCTCTGCGCGCCGCCCGTTGTTTTGAACGAATGGATACTTTCGCGTGAACGCGCCCGAAACGATCGACTCTCCCAAGGCGGGTATGCCGCGCGCGGGCGTCACCGTGCTGCATCCGGCGGCCCGCCCGCTGACCGACGACGAACTGGCCGCGCGCCGCCAGCGCTCGCGTCGCGCGACCTTCATCAAGTGGCTGCGCAAGGTGCACGGCTGGGTCGGGCTGTGGGGTGCGGTGCTCGGGCTGCTGTTCGGCGTGACGGGCGTGGTGCTGAACCACCGCGCGCCGCCGCTGAAGATTTCGACCGGCGAGCCGCAGGTCGAGCAGATGCAGATCGCGCTGCCCGATCCGGTGCCGAAGACGCCCGCCGCGATGACGAAATGGCTGCAGCAGGAACTGCATTTCGACGGCCGGCCCGGCCGCATCCGCAGGGATCCCGCGCAGGCCGTCGCATGGGGCGACCAGCGCGTGATGCAGCCCGAGCACTGGCAGTTCGGCCTGTTCGGCCCGCACCGGAACCTGCAGGCCGAATACTGGGTCGGCAATGGCTATGTGTCGGTGAAGCGCACGGACAACACGTTCCTGACGACGCTGAACAACCTGCATCGCGGCGTCGGGATGAACCTCGGCTGGGTGCTGCTGATGGACACGATCGCGGGTTCGTTGATCCTGCTGTCGCTGACGGGCGTGTTGTTGTGGACCGAGCTGAACAAGCGCCGCACGGTCGGCGTCGTGCTGGTGGTGGGTTCGGTCGCCGCGGCGCTCGCGGCCGGCCTGACCTGATCGGCGCTCGCGCCGGCCTGCCGCCGGCGCGAGCCGCTTCGTCCGGTTCTCGGCCGAAGCGGCTAGCCAGTGCGGATCAGAGGCCGCAGGCCGCGCCGCTGTTCGCCGCGATTTCTCGCGCGGCCTTTGCGCCCTCGACCTGCAGGATCGTCGGCAGCGACACGTTGTTCTTCGCGGCGGTGATCTCGGCGAGGATCGAGATCGCGATTTCCGGCGGCGTCCGGCTGCCGATGTAGATGCCGGCCGGCCCGTGCAACCGGCCCAGTTCCGCTTCGTTCAGGTCGAACTCGCGTAGCCGCTCGCGCCGCGCCGCGTTGTTGCGTCGCGAGCCGAGCGCGCCCACGTAGAACGCGGGCGTCTTCAGCGCCTCCATCAGCGCGAGATCGTCGAGCTTCGGATCGTGCGTGAGCGCGATCACGGCCGAACGCGCATCGAGTTTCATGTCGAGCACCGTATCGTCGGGCATCGTGCGCACGACGCGCGTGCCCGGCACGTCCCACGCATCCGTGTATTCCTCGCGCGGATCGCACACCGTCACCTGGTAGTCGAGCCCGACCGCGATCTGGCACAGATAGCGCGACAACTGGCCCGCGCCGATCACGAGCATCCGGTAGCGCGGCCCGTGGATCGTCACGAGCCGTTCGCCGTCGAACGCGAGCCCGTCGGCCGCCTGCGCGGGCGACAGCGACGCGCGGCCGGTCGCGAGCGTCATCGTGCGCGTGACGAGGCGGCCGGCCTCGACTTCAGCGCACAGCGCGGCAATCCCGCTGTCGCGCGTGAGCGGCTCGAGCACGAGCTGGATCGTGCCGCCGCACGGCAGCCCGAAGCGGTGCGCTTCCTCGGCCGTCACGCCGTACTTGAGCGCTTCCGGGCGCGCGTCGGCCGCGATCCCGCTTGCGTGCACACGGGCGATCAGGTCGTCCTCGATGCAGCCGCCGGACACGGACCCGACCACGAGCCCGTCCTCGCGCACCGCGAGCATCGCGCCTTCGGGGCGCGGCGACGAGCCCCACGTCTTCACGACCGTCACGAGCAGCACGCGGCGCCCTTCTTCGAGCCAGCGCGCGCTGGATTTCAGTACATCGAGATCGACGCTTTCCATCATCTTTTTCCTGTTGCCGGGCGGCCCGCCGGTCCGGGCCGTCGTTCGATGGCGGGATTATGAACCGCCCGGCGCGCGTGTGCAGGCAGCGTGCAAGTCGTGCGGGCAAATCCGGAGGATCGGGCAAGAGATCGCGACGATCGGACACGATCGCGCGCGGGAAGGGCACGGCGGCGCGTGTCCGGCGGCGGCTGATGCGGCGGGGAAGGGGCGTGCCGCACGAGGCCGGTTACGGCCCGGCGCGGTGTCGCACCGCTGCGCGCGGCGTGCGCGCGCAGCGGCGGAGGTCAGTGCGCGTCGTGGTGACCGTGCGCGAGCTTCGAGTGGTGACGCGAGTACAGGAAGTAGATCACGAGGCCGATCACGAGCCAGATGCCGAACGCGGCCCACGTGACGGGCTGCAGGTTCAGCATCAGGAACAGGCACGACGCGACCGCGAGGATCGGCACCACGGGCACGCCCGGGCAGCGGAACGCGCGCGGCAGGTCGGGGTGCGTGCGGCGCAGCACGAGCACCGCGATCGACACCATCGAGAACGCCGCGAGCGTGCCGATGTTGATCAGCTCGGCGAGCACGTTGAGCGGCACGAGCGCGGCGATCAGCCCGAAGAACAGGCCGACGAGCCAGGTCGTCAGGAACGGCGTCGCGTAGCGCGGATGCACGCGCGACAGCGTCGCCGGCAGCAGCCCGTCGCGCGACATCGCGAAGATCACGCGGGTCTGGCCGTAGCTCATCACGAGGATCACGGTCAGCATGCCGAGCACGGCGCCAAGGTCGATGAAGCCTGCGACCCACTTCTCGCCGGCGGCCTGCAGCGCGTACGAGATCGGGTGCGAGATGTTCGCGTACTGGGCCGACGGCACGATGCCGGTCGCGACCGCGGCGACCGTCACGTACAGCACCGCGCACACCGCGAGCGACGCGATGATGCCGATCGGCAGGTCGCGTTTCGGATTCTTCACTTCCTCGGCCGCCGACGACACCGCGTCGAAGCCGATGAACGCGAAGAACATCACGGCCGCAGCGCCGAACACGCCGTTCCAGCCGTGCGGCATGAACGGCTTCCAGTTCGCGGGCGTCACGTGGAACAGGCCGACCGCGATCACGAGCAGCACGACCGACACCTTGATGAACACCATGATGTTGTTGATGCGGGTCGATTCGCGGATGCCGATCGACAGCAGCGTCGTGATCACGAGCATCACGAGGAACGCGGGCAGGTTGAACCACGTGACGACGCCCGGCACCGCGCCGGGTGCCGCCGTCAGCACGGTCGGCAGCGACAGCCCGAAGCCCTGCAGCAGCGACTGCAGGTAGCCCGACCAGCCGACCGACACGGCCGACGCCGCGAGGCCGTACTCGAGCATCAGGTCCCAGCCGATGATCCATGCGGCGAGCTCGCCGAGCGTCGCGTACGAATACGTGTAGATCGAGCCGGCGACGGGGATCGTCGACGCGAATTCCGCGTACGACAGCGCCGCGAGGCCGCATGCGATCGCGGCGATCACGAACGACAGCATCAGTGCCGGGCCGGCCTGCACGGCGCCGGTGCCGGTCAGCACGAAGATGCCGGTGCCGATGATCGCGCCGATGCCGAGGAAGGTGAGGTCGATCGCGCCGAGCGCTTTCTTGAGCCCGGCGGCGTGCGCGCCGGCGATCATGCGATCGACGTTTTTCTTGCGGAAGAGGGACATTGCGGATGAATTGCCAGCGCGCGCGAGCGCGGCGGCGCTGACTGAGTGAAAACCCGCAATTTTAGCCGATTTGGCGGACAAGGCCCGCTGCGGCGCAGCGGCGCGGCGCGGAATCGTCCGATAAAACAAGCGCTTGCGCGCGAAAACGGGCGGCGGTCGAGCGCGACGCGGCGTGCGCCGCGCCGTTGAATCGTACGAATCCGATGTATCGGGCGAATCCGTTGAATCAGGCGCCGGCCGTGGGCGACATGTCGACGAGCCGGTTGCTCATCACGTAGAACGTGAGCTCCGCGTTGTTCGACAGCCGCATCTTCTCGAGCAGCCGCGACCGGTACACGCTCACCGTCTTCACGGACAGCGACAGCGTGTTCGCGATGTCGGTGAGCCGCTTGCCCGACGCGAGCATGCAGAGCGTCTGGTATTCGCGGTCGGACAGCTTCTCGTGCGGCAGCGGCTCGTTCTCGAACGACACGTATTCGGCGAGCGCCTCGGCCATCGCGGGGCTCACGTACTTGCGGCCGGCCGCGACCTGCTGGATCGCGCCGATCATCTGCGCGGCGTTGACCGTCTTCGACAGGTAGCCGGCGGCGCCGGCCTTCAGCGCGCGCACCGCGTACTGGTCCTCGCGGTACATCGAGAACATCAGCACCGGCGTGCGCGACAGCTTGCGCTTGAGGCGCTTGAGCACCTCGATGCCGTTCGTGTCCGGCAGCGAGATGTCGAGCAGGATCACGTCGAATTCCTGCCGGTCGACGGCAGCCATCGCGTCGCCGCCGGTCTCGGCCTCGGTGACGTCGCGCGCGATGCCGCGGTCGATCAGCAACTGGCGGACCCCTTGCCGGACGATCGCGTGATCGTCCACGAGCAGGATGTTCAGGCTCATGACGACCTCACGAACGCGACGCGCGGCGTGCCGCGACGGGCGTCGCGAGCAGCGAATCCCACGCGAAGCGCGCGGTGACGCGCGTGCCGTGGCCGGTTTCCGGCGTGGCCGTCTCGAAGCTGCCGCCGAACGCTTCGCAGCGTGCGCGCATGCCGGCGAGGCCGTAGCCGGTGCGGCGGCCCCGGGCGAAACCGGTGCCATCGTCGGCGACGATCAGCGACAGGTGCGAGCCGTCGGTGACGATCCGCACGTCGACCGACTTCGCCCGTGCGTGTTTCGCGACGTTCGACAGCGCTTCCTGTGCGACGCGGAACACCGCGAGCGCGCTGGCGCCGGCGATCTTCGTCAGGCGCGCGTCGGCCGCGCACACGAAGCTGGTGCGCAGGCCCGTGCGCGCCGCATGGCTGTCGACCCACGACGACAGCGCGCCGACCACGCCCGCGTCGAGCGTCGGCGTGTCGCGTTCGTCGATCAGCCGGCGATTCGCGTCGGTCGCGGCGTCGAGCGCCTGCTGGGCAAGCTCCAGCGCGCGCACGCAGCCGTCCGGCGCGTCGGCCGGCAGCCACGTTTGAACGTTTGCGAGCGCGAAACGCGCGGCGGTGAGTTCGGCGCCGAGCCCGTCGTGCAGCTCGCCGGCCAGATGGCGGCGCGCGGCTTCGTCGGCGGCAAGCAGCTGGGCGGACAGCGCGGCGATGCGCGCAGCGGAGGCGTTGCGTTTCGACGCGGCTTCGGCAATGGGCGGAGTAGCGGCGCAGCCCTGTACGAGCTGCCGCGACGGGAACGGGGCGTGGGCGCCCAGGGGCGCGTTAAGCGACGTATCCATGACTCTCCCTGCTGTCAGAAAGCGGTTCAGACACCGGCTGGCTGCGTGGAACGACTGTCGTTTCGATGACGGTCGCCGCCAGGGAATCGCTCCATGCCGAGGTAACAAAAGTTACATTTTGTAACGTTTGCATCCGACCCTTCAACACCCGTCCGAACGGCGACCACGAGCGCCGAATAATATCTCAAAAATTCCGTAAAAGTCATGTCGGGCGGACATTTAAGGGTAAATGTGAACAATCCGGATGAAGCTGTTGTAGGAAAAACACTGACACCCAAGCACCGGGCGATGACGTATCCAAATGTAACTATTTGAGATGAGATGGTCCCAGTTTGTTACGAATTCGCCAAGTGGGGACGAAAAAAAACCGGAGCTTTTGCTCCGGTTTTTTGATGCGGCACAAATTTCGGGGCGGATCAGTCCACGAATGCGCGTTCGATCACGTAGTGGCCCGGCGCGCTGTTCTTGCCTTCGACGAGGCCGGCCTGCTTCAGCAGGTCGGTCGTGTCCTTCAGCATCGCGGTGCTGCCGCACAGCATCACGCGGTCGTTTTCCGGCGAGAACGGCGGGACGTCGAGATCCGTGAACAGCTTGCCCGTCGCGATCAGGTCGGTGATCCGGCCTTCGTTGTCGAACGCTTCGCGCGTGACCGTCGGGTAGTAGACGAGCTTTTCCTTGATGATGTCGCCCAGGTACTCGTGGCCCGGCAGGTCGTGCTTGATGTAGTCCATGTACGCGAGCTCGCCCTTCAGGCGGCACGTGTGCGTGAGGATCACCTTGTCGAAGCGGTCGTAGATGTCCGGATCGCGGATGATCGACATGAACGGCGCGAGGCCCGTGCCCGTCGACAGCATCCACAGCGTCTTGCCCGGCAGCAGGTTGTCGGCGACCAGCGTGCCCGTCGGCTTCTTGCCGATCAATACCGTGTCGCCCACCTTCAGGTGCTGCAGGCGCGACGTCAGCGGGCCGTTCTGGACCTTGATGCTGAAGAATTCGAGGTGCTCTTCGTAGTTCGGGCTGACGATCGAGTAGGCGCGCGCGAGCGGCTTGCCATCGACCTCGAGGCCGACCATCGTGAATTCGCCGTTGTTGAAGCGCAGGCTCGCCTCACGGGTGCAGGTGAAGCTGAAAAGCGTGTCGGTCCAGTGGTGGACGGATTGGACGGTGGCGGTGTCGTATTTGCTCATGGCTTTGAAAACGGACGCGCGTAGCGAACGCGTGTAACGGGCCCAAAAACGGGCAAAAAAACCGAGTGCGACGGCCCGATCGAGGATCGGCCGGCCGGCGCGTCGGACACGCGCCTTCTCGATGACAGACGATTGACGAACTGGTTATTTTACCCTGTTGGCGCTGATCGCGGGCTTGACCCGCGTGGCTGCGCGGATTTGGCGCAACGAATTCTTTCAACTGACTTTCGTCGATCGGCCGCGGGTTTCGCGCCGAAGCCGACGAGCGCCACGCCGCACAGCGTGCCGAGCGGGCGCCGCACGCGCCGGCAGCCGCGCTGGCGGCGGATTGCGATCGTGTCGTTATTGCGGATCGAGGCGCAGGCGCGCGATGTACGGCAGGTGGTCCGACAGCCACGCGGCCTCGCCGGACGGCGCGCGCCATTCGAGCGGCGTCAGGCCGCGCACGAACATCTTGTCGAGCGCGAGCGCCGGCGAGAACGCGGGGAAGGTGCGGCCCGATTCGCCGAGCAGCGTCGCGACCTCGGACATCCCGATCTCGCCGAACAGCGCGACCGAATCGTTGCGCCAGTCGTTGAAGTCGCCGGCGAGCATCAGCGGGCCGTCGCCCGCGTTGCGCACGATCCAGTGCGCGATCCAGTGCATCTGGCGCAGCCGCGCCGCGCGCGTGAGCGCGAGGTGCGCGCACAGCAGCGTGACCGGGCGCGCACCCGCGAGCGTCGCGCGCGCGACGAGCAGCCCGCGCCGTTCGAAGCGGTGCGCGGAGATGTCCCAGCGGCCGCCGAGATCGAGCGGATGCGGCGACAGGATCGCGTTGCCGTGCCGCCACGACGGCTTGAACACGTTCGGCCCGAGCGCGATCTGCCAGTCGAGCGCATGCGCGATCTCGGTGGCCTGGCAGTGCCATACGTCGTCGACCTCGTCGTCCATCGGCGCGCCGAAGCCGGGCGCGAGCACGGGGCGCGGCATGCGGCGCGCCATCGCTTCCTGCAGGAAATACACGTCGGCGTGCGTCGACTGCATCCAGTTGCGCATCGCGTTCCATGCGGTGAAGCCGAGCGGCGAGCGGCCCTTGTGCAGGTTCCAGCTGACCGCGGTGATTTCGTCGGGGGCGGCGTGCGGTTCGGCGAACGGCAGGGACAGGGCGTCTGCGGACATGACGCTCAGTCCTTCGCGACGTGCGCGCGCACGCGGTACACGAGGTGCGGACGTTGCTCGACGAGCGTCCAGTCGGTCCACGCGTCGCTGCCGACCGACAGGCCGGGGTGGCTCGCGACGATCTGTCGCGGCGACGCGGGCACGCACGGATCGCCACGCGTCGCGTTTTCGTCGTCGAGCGTTTCCTGCACGTCGAGCGCGAGCGACACCGTGTTCGCGCCGGTGTCGACGGTGAGCGGCGCGACCGTCACCGAGCGCGAGCGCTCGGTCGGCACGACGCGCGCGGCGTTGCCGCAGCCGACCGGCACGGCGGACGGATAGCGATGGGTATCGGTGCGGGTCTGACCCACGGTGGTGCGCTGCTGGAACGTGTCGATCGTCTGACCGTCGCGCACTACCTGGATCTCCCACGCGACGGAGGCCGGTGCGGGGCTCTGCGCATGGGCGGCGAGCGCGAGGCTCGCGAGCAGGACGGCCAGGCCGTGTTTCAGCATGAAACGTCTCCGGAAACGCGGAATAGCGGGGAACGGACGCACATCTTACGCCCGATCGATTTCGATCGTGATGTGACAGGACGCGCCGCGACAGGTTCGTCGCGCAATATGGTCCTGTCCGAAAGGTAGGTGCGCGTCATGCATTTTCAAGCGAAAAAGCGTGCGAATTCGGCGACGGGCGCGCGTTCGGTGACGAGGCGGTTCTCGATCGCGTCTGGGTCCGCATGGCCGAGCGACATGCCGCAGACGAATTGTTCGTTGGCGGGAATGCCGAGATGTTCGGCGACGATCCGGTGAAACGGCACGAACGCGGCCTGCGGGCAGGTATCGAGCCCGCGTGCGCGTGCGGCCGTCATCACGCCCTGCAGGAACATCCCGCAATCGAGCCACGCGCCGTACGACATCACGCGATCGAGCGTGAAGAACAACGCGACCGGCGCATCGAAGAAGCGGAAATTGCGCGCGTGCTGCGCGTGCATGCGCGCCTTCTCGTCGCGGCCGATGTTCAACAGCCCGTACAGGTCCCAGCCGACCTTGCGGCGCCGGTCGAGATACGGCGACACCCATTCGCGCGGGTAGTAGTCGTACTCGGCGACGTATTTCTCGTCGCGCGCGGGATCGTCGTGGGCCGCGGTCAGCGCGGCGGCGAGCGCATCGCGCGTGGCGCCTGTCGCAACGTACACGCGCCACGGCTGGATGTTGGTGCCGGACGGCGCGCGGCTCGCGGCTTCGAGGATCGCCTCGAGCGTGTCGCGCGGCACGGGCGTCGGCAGGAACGCGCGGATCGCGCGGCGCGACGTGAGCGCCGCGTCGACGGCGGCGATCGCATCGGCGTCGATGCGCGGGAAAGCGGTGGGGGCGGACATCGGCATACCTTCGGGACGGGGCGCGACGCGCCGCGCGGGCGCCGCCGGCGAAGCCTTGAGGCGGGTGGGTGAACCGACGATCATACGCCGCGCCGCGCAGCCGTGCAGCGCACGCCGGGTGTTAGCAGCAGACTCGCACGGCTGCTTGCTTGCGCGCGGATACGGGCCCGCTACACTGAAATCGTAAGGGTCTGATGGTTGTGCGACAGCAAGCGGCAGCGAGGTTGGTATGACGACGGCGATGGTGAAACAGGAACTGGCGGTGGCGTCCTTCAGCACGGTGTACGACCTCGAGCAGGTCGAGACGGCGCTGAGCGACCTGAACGAGAGCGCGAGCGATGCATTGCGCGCCACCTACGAAAGGATGCTCAAGACGGGGAATCTGCGCTTTTGCGTGAAGCCGAACCGGATGCCGTCGTTCGACGCGCTCGGCGACGCGCTGCCGAATTTCACCGAGCCGCTCGACGACGTGCGCAAGCAGGTCGCGCTGTGCCTCGAAACGGACGACCGGCTCGAACTGATGCCGATCCTGCTGCTCGGGCCGCCCGGCATCGGCAAGACGCATTTCGCGAAGGCGCTCGCGCAACTGCTCGGCACCGCGTACCACTACGTGCCGATGAGTTCGCTGACGGCCGGCTGGATCCTGTCGGGCGCGTCGTCGCAATGGAAGAACGCGAAGCCCGGCAAGGTGTTCGACGCGCTCGTGAACGGCAGCTACGCGAACCCGGTGATCGCGGTCGACGAGATCGACAAGGCCGGCAGCGATGCGCAATACGATCCGCTCGGCGCGCTGTATGCGTTGCTCGAGCACGACACCGCGCGCGCGTTCGTCGACGAATTCGCGGAAGTGCCGATCGATGCGGGCAACGTGATCTGGGTCGCGACCGCGAACGAAGCGCAGGCGATTCCGGAGCCGCTGCTCAACCGGATGAACGTGTACGAGATCGCGCCGCCCGATGCGGCCGGTGCGCGCCGGATCGCGCAGACGATCTACGACGAGATCCGCACGTCGCACGCATGGGGTCGGCGCTTCCCCGACACGCTCGGCGACGACGCGCTCGACGTGCTGGCCGCGACGCCGCCGCGCACGATGCGCCGCGCGCTGCTGCATGCCTTCGGCGCCGCGCGGCTCGACGGTCGCGACGCGATCGGGCCGCACGACATCCGTGCCGACGAGGGGGCCGCGAAGCGCAGGCCGATCGGCTTCTGAACCGGCGGCGCGCGCACGGCCGAGGTGTGCGCGCCGAATCGTGCGCAGTGTCGTCGCGACGCGGCACACATGCTTTCGGCAGGCTTGCGAACCGGGACGTACAATTCTCTTCTCTCCCCTCGACGCGTTAGCAGCGCGAAACGTCATGGAGCAGATGGATTGTGTGGTGATCGGCGCGGGCGTCGTCGGCCTTGCGATTGCACGCGAACTGGCCGCGCGCGGGCGCGAGACGCTCGTGCTCGAGGCCGCCGACGCGATCGGCACGGGCACGAGCTCGCGCAACAGCGAAGTGATCCACGCGGGGCTCTACTATCCGCGCGGTTCGCTGAAGGCGATGTCGTGCGTGCGCGGTCGCGATCTGCTGTACGAATTCTGCGACACGCATCACGTGCCGTATCGGCGCACGGGCAAGCTGCTGGTCGCGACGAGCGTCGCGCAGGTGAAGCAGTTGAAGGCGATCGCCGCGCGTGCCGCCGAAAACGGCGTGCTCGACCTGCTGCCGCTCACGCGCGTCGAGGCGCAGACGCTCGAGCCCGCGCTCGAATGCGTGGAAGCGCTGTTCTCGCCGTCCACCGGCATCGTCGACAGCCACCAGCTGATGCTCGCGCTGCTCGGCGCCGCGGAACGCGACGGCGCCGTGTGCGCGCTGAAATCCCCGGTCGAGTCGATCGACGTGCTGCGCGGCGGGCGCTTCGTCGTGCGCACGGGCGGAGATACGCCCGCCGAGATCGAGGCCGCCTGCGTGATCAACAGCGCGGGCCTCGGTGCGCAGGCGCTGGCGCGCCGCACGCGCGGCCTCGACCCGCACTGGGTGCCGCCGCTCTATCTCGCGCGCGGCAATTATTTCAGCCTGTCGGGCCGTGCGCCGTTCTCGCATCTCGTCTACCCGATGCCCGACCGCGCGGGGCTCGGCGTACACCTGACGTTCGATCTTGCCGGGCAGGCACGCTTCGGGCCGGATGTCGAATGGTGCGATTCGCTGCGCTACGAAGTCGATCCGGCGCGCGCCCCCGCGTTCTACACGTCGATCCGCGCGTTCTGGCCGGGCCTGCCCGACGGTGCGCTGCAGCCGGCGTACGCGGGCATTCGGCCGAAGGTCGCGGGGCCCGGCGAGCCGCCGGCCGATTTCATCGTGCAGGGCGCCGCGCAGCACGGCGTGCGCGGGCTCGTGAACCTGTTCGGCATCGAGTCGCCGGGGCTCACCGCGTCGCTCGCGCTCGCGCAGCGTGTCGGCGACATGGCCGCATACGGCTGACGCGCCCGTGCGCGTCGCGCCGTGTGAAATCCCTTATCTCCGGCATTTCGGCGCGCACATTTATTCGCTTGGCGGTTATTCTGTCGAACGGCTGTCGCCAGAACAGCTTTCAAACCGATAACGTTGGAGCGAGTCCCCATGAAAACATCCCGTCGGAGTTTCCTGATTTCGAGCGTTGGCGTCGTGTCCGCGCTGGCGCTGTCGCGTGAAGCGCTGGCCGATGCGCCGATGCTGTCGGAAACCGATCCGACCGCGGTGGCGCTCGGCTACAAGGCCGATGCCACGAAGGTCGACAAGACGAAGTACCCGAAATACGCAGCGGGCCAGGATTGCGCGGCCTGCATGCTGTACCAGGGCAAGAAGGGTTCCGCTTCGGGCCCGTGCGGCGCCTTCCCCGGCAAGCAGGTGTCGGCGAAGGGCTGGTGCAGCGCATTCTCGAAGATGGGTTGAGGCCCGTGCGGCATCGTGCGATGCCGCAATGTGGCGAAAACCGCAAAACGCCCGCCGTCGAAAGACGGCGGGCGTTTTTATTGCTTGAAAACGGTTCCGTCGCTTTCTACACTCGCTGCAAACCAGCGCGGCGCGGCACACTGCGCCGCGCCGCCCGACACGGCGAATTCACGAGGATGAGGCACGCATGGCGACGATTGCGAATTCAACGAAAACGATCCGGCCCGAGCGTGCGCTGAATCGGCGCGCGGTCGTGGCCGCCGTGATCGGCAACGCGCTCGAGTGGTACGACTTCACGGTGTTCGGTTTCATGACGGTCGTGATCGCCGAGCTGTTCTTCCCGACCTCCAGCGAATACTCGTCGCTGCTGCTGACCACCGCGACGTTCGGCGTCGCGTTCTTCATGCGCCCGATCGGCGGCATCGTATTCGGGCTGTACGCGGACCGTGCCGGCCGCAAGGCCGCGCTGTCGCTCGTGATCCTGCTGATGACGTTCGGCATCTTCCTGCTCGCGATCGCGCCGCCCTATGCGGCGATCGGCATCGGCGGCCCGATCCTGATCGTGCTCGGCCGCCTGCTGCAGGGCTTCTCCGCGGGCGGCGAATTCGGCAGCGCGACGGCGCTGCTGATCGAGGCCGCGCCGTTCTCGAAACGCGGTTTCTACGGCAGCTGGCAGATGGCGAGCCAGGCGGCCGCGCTGCTGATCGGCGCGCTCGTCGGCGCGGCCGTCACGCGCGGGCTGTCGCACGACGCGCTGCACAGCTGGGGCTGGCGCGTGCCGTTCGTCCTCGGGCTCGTGATCGGCCCGATCGGCTTCTACATCCGCCGCCATCTCGCCGATTCCGAAGCATTCCTGCATGCGCAGCAGAGCGCGCGCCGCGCGACGCTCGGCGAAGTGTTCACGCGCCACCCGCGCGAGGTGCTGTGCGGGCTCGGCTCGGTGATCGCGCTGACGGTGACGATCTACGTGCTGATCAGCTATCTGCCGACCTTCGCGGTGAAGCAGCTGAAGCTGCCGTACTCGGAATCGTTCTACGCGGTGATCGTCGGCAACCTGCTGCTGATGGTGCTGTCGCCGGTCGCGGGCGCGTGGTCGGACCGCATCGGCCGCAAGGGGCTGTCGCTGTGGTCGCTCGCGCTGACGCTCGTGCTGATGTATCCGCTGTTCGCGTGGCTCGACGCGGCGCCGAGCATCGGGCGGCTGATTGCGGTGCAGGCCGTGCTGTCGGTGACGCTCGCAGGCTATTACGGGCCGTTCGGCGCGATGATCGCCGAGCTGTTCCCGGCCAACGTGCGCTCGACCGGGCTGTCGATCGCGTACAACGTCGCGGTGATGCTGTTCGGCGGCTTCGGGCAGTTCATCGTCACGTGGCTGATCAAGGTCACGGGTACGCCGCTGGCGCCGACCTACTACGTGATGGCCGGGCTCGCGCTGTCGATCGTCGCGGTCGCGTTCGTGCCCGCGCGCAGCGCCGATCTTGACGCGCCGGCGTGACGGCGTGACAGGGAGAAGACCGTCATCGAATCGTTTCGCAAAACGCAATGATGTGCGGCCAGACACGGGAAACCGCGCGCCGAACCTTCGCATTCGCGCCCGAATTGTTTAGTTGTCGAACGAAACATGCGCGGAATGAACGGAACTGTCGCTCGCGCGCGTTTTCGCATTTTTTACCCGTGCGAGACATCGGCAAAAACCCGTGCGGGCGCGTCTAGAAGAGTTTTTTCTCCAGCTTGTTGTAGAATCGCTAGCTCAAGTAATATCCGCGTACGCCGGACCCTGGCGGGACCGGTTCCGATCTGGAGACCTGGAGGAAACATGGAATACAACCGTCTGTTGCACACCCTGCGTGTTACCGCCATTGCAGGCGTGGCAGCGGCATCGCTCGGCGTCGCGGGCTCTGCATTCGCACAGATCCCGAACAAAACGCTCGTCTACTGCTCAGAAGGCAGCCCGGCGGGTTTTGATTCCGCGCAATTTACGACCGGCGTCGATTTCACCGCCGCCACGTTCACCGTCTACAACCGCCTCGTCGAATTCGAGCGCGGCGGCACCAAGGTCGAGCCGGGCCTCGCCGAGAAGTGGGACGTGTCGTCCGACGGCAAGGTGTACACGTTCCACCTGCGCCACGGCGTGAAGTTCCACACGACCGACTTCTTCAAGCCGACGCGCGAATTCAACGCGGACGACGTGCTGTTCTCGTTCCAGCGCATGCTCGACCCGAACCAGCCGTTCCGCAAGGCGTATCCGGTGTCGTTCCCGTACTTCACCGACATGGGCCTCGACAAGCTGATCACGAAGGTCGAGAAGGTCGATCCGTACACCGTGAAGTTCACGCTGTCCGAGCCGAACGCGCCGTTCATCCAGAACATGGCGATGGAATTCGCGTCGATCCTGTCGGCCGAATACGGCGACCAGCTGATGAAGGCCGGCAAGGCCGCCGACATCAACCAGAAGCCGGTCGGCACGGGCCCGTTCATCTTCCGCAGCTACACGAAGGACGCGACGATCCGATTCGACGGCAATCCTGATTACTGGAAGAAGGGCGAAGTGAAGCTGTCGAAGCTGATCTTCTCGATCACGCCGGATCCGGGCGTGCGCGTGCAGAAGATCAAGCGCAACGAATGCCAGGTGATGAGCTATCCGCGCCCGGCCGACATCGCGACGCTGAAGGCCGACTCGAACGTCGACATGCCGTCGCAGGCGGGCTTCAACCTCGGCTATCTCGCGTACAACGTCGAGCACAAGCCGGTCGACAAGCTCGAAGTGCGTCAGGCGCTCGACATGGCGATCAACAAGAAGGCGATCCTCGAATCCGTCTACCAGGGTGCGGGCCAGGCGGCCAGCGCGCCGATGCCGCCGACCCAATGGTCGTACGACAAGAACCTGAAGATGGCCGCGTACGACACCGCGAAGGCGAAGGCGCTGCTCGCGAAGGCCGGCTATGCGAACGGTTTCGAGATCACGCTGTGGGCGATGCCCGTGCAGCGCGCGTACAACCCGAACGCCCGCCTGATGGCCGAGATGATCCAGGCCGACTGGGCGAAGATCGGCGTGAAGGCGAAGATCGTCACGTACGAATGGGGCGAGTACATCAAGCGCGCGCACGGCGGCGAGCAGGACACGATGCTGATCGGCTGGACCGGCGACAACGGCGATCCGGACAACTGGCTCGGCACGCTGCTCGGCTGCGAGGCGATCAAGGGCAACAACTTCTCGCACTGGTGCTACAAGCCGTTCGACGAGCTGGTCCAGAAGGGCCGCACGACGACGGGCCAGGACGCGCGCACGAAGCTCTACACGCAGGCTCAGCAGATCTTCGCGCAACAGCTGCCGTTCTCGCCGATCGCGAACTCGACGGTCTACCAGCCGGTGCGCAAGAACGTGGTCGACATGCGCATCGAGCCGCTCGGCTATGCGCGCTTCGACGGCGTCGGCGTGAAGTAATACGACCGGCGTAAGCTGTCGTCCTTGAGAAGACCGGCTTGAAATCATCCGGCGGCGGGAGGCCAAAAGCCCCCCGTCGCCGGTCGCACATTTCCCACAAGAAAATACGAGAAGCATCATGCTCCGATTCGTGTTGCGCCGCGTGGGCATGGTGATCCCGACCTTCATCGGCATCACCATCCTCGCGTTCGCGCTGATTCACCTGATACCGGGCGACCCCATCGAAGTGATGATGGGCGAGCGCGGCGTCGATCCCGCCATGCACGCGGAGGCGATGAAACGCCTCGGGCTCGACCAGCCGCTGCCCTTGCAGTACGTCCATTACATCGGCCGTGCGCTGCACGGCGATCTCGGCACGTCGATCATCACCAACACCAGTGTCGCGGGCGAGTTCTTCGCGCGCTTCCCGGCGACCGTCGAGCTGTCGCTGTGCGCGCTGGTGTTCGCGCTCGCCGTCGGCCTGCCGGCCGGCGTGATCGCCGCGCTGCGGCGCGGTTCGGTCATCGACCACGGCGTGATGGGCACCGCGCTCACCGGCTACTCGATGCCGATCTTCTGGTGGGGGCTGATCCTCATCATGGTGTTTTCGTCGTACCTCGGCTGGACGCCCGTGTCGGGGCGCATCGCCGTCGAATACGACTTTCCGCACCCGACGGGCTTCATGCTGATCGACGCGCTGCTCGCGCCGGACGAAGGCTCGTTCAAGTCGGCGGTCAGCCACCTGATCCTGCCCGCGATCGTGCTCGGCACGATCCCGCTCGCGGTGATTGCGCGGATGACGCGCTCGTCGATGCTCGAAGTGCTGCGCGAGGACTACATCCGCACCGCACGCGCGAAGGGGCTGTCGCCCGTGCGCGTGGTGGTCGTGCATGCGCTGCGCAACGCGCTGATCCCGGTCGTCACCGTGATCGGCCTGCAGATCGGCACGCTGCTCGCGGGCGCCGTGCTGACCGAGACGCTCTTTTCGTGGCCCGGTGTCGGCAAGTGGCTGATCGATGCGATCGGCCGCCGCGACTATCCGGTCGTCCAGGGCGGCATCCTGCTGATCGCGACGCTCGTGATCGTCGTGAACCTGGTCGTCGACCTGCTGTACGGCGTGCTGAATCCGCGCATCCGCCACACGAGGTAATTCCATGAGCAATCTGCAAAACACCCTGCCGAGCGAATCCGCGCCGGCCGGCGGCCGTGCGCTCGCGCTGCGCGAGTTCTGGGCCAACTTCTCGCGCAACCGCGGCGCCGTCGGCGCCGGCATCGTCGTGATCGCGCTGATCCTGGTCGCGCTGCTTGCGCCGCTGATCGCGCCGCACAGCCCGGTCGAGCAATACCGCGACTACGTGAAGATCCCGCCCGCATGGCTCGACGGCGGCAACTGGAAATTCATCCTCGGCACCGACGAAGCGGGCCGCGACATTCTTTCGCGGCTGATGTTCGGCGCGCGGATGTCGTTCTGGATCGGCTTCGTGTCGGTCGTGCTCGCGCTGATCCCCGGCATCGTGCTCGGGCTCGTCGCCGCGTTCTTCCAGAAGTGGGCCGACACGCCCGTGATGCGCATCATGGACGTGCTGCTCGCGCTGCCGTCGCTGCTGCTCGCGGTCGCGGTCGTCGCGATCATCGGCCCGGGCCTCACCAACACGATGTTCGCGATCGCGATCGTTGCGCTGCCTGCCTACGTGCGCCTCACGCGCGCGTCGGCGCTCGGCGAGCTGCAGAAGGAATACGTGACGGCGTCGCGCGTGGCCGGTGCCGGCACGCTGCGCCTGATGTTCTCGCAGGTGCTGCCGAACTGCACGGCGCCGCTGATCGTGCAGGCGACGCTGGGCTTCTCGTCGGCGATCCTCGACGCGGCCGCGCTCGGCTTCCTCGGCCTCGGCGTGCAGCCGCCGACCGCCGAGTGGGGCGCGATGCTCGCATCCGCGCGCGACTACATCGACAACGCATGGTGGATCGTGACGATGCCGGGCCTGTCGATCCTGATTTCGGTGCTCGCGATCAACCTGCTCGGCGACGGGCTGCGCGACGCGCTCGATCCCAAACTGAAGCGGATGGCATGAACATGAGCCAAGATCTTCTGACCATCCGCAATCTCGCGGTGAACTTCAACGGTCTCCCCGCGGTCGACCGGATCAACATGTCGATCGCGCCGGGCGAGGTGGTGGGCGTCGTCGGCGAATCGGGCTCGGGCAAGAGCGTGACGATGATGGCGCTGATGGGCCTGATCGACGCGCCGGGCAAGGTGACGGCCGACGAGGTCACGTTCAACGGCGTCGACCTGCTGAAGGCGTCGGCGAAGGCGCGCCGCAAGATCGTCGGCAAGGACATCGCGATGGTGTTCCAGGACGCGCTGACGAGCCTGAACCCGAGCTATACGGTCGGCTACCAGATCAAGGAGGTGCTGAAGCTGCACGAAGGCCTGCGCGGCGACGCGCTGCACCGGCGCGCGCTCGAACTGCTCGACCAGGTCGGCATTCCCGATGCGAAGAACCGCATCGCGTCGTTCCCGCACCAGATGTCGGGCGGGATGAACCAGCGCGTGATGATCGCGATGGCCGTCGCGTGCAACCCGAAGCTGCTGATCGCCGACGAGCCGACCACCGCGCTCGACGTGACGATCCAGGCGCAGATCATGGATCTGCTGGTGAAGCTGCAGAAGGAGCGCGGGATGGCGCTCGTGCTGATCTCGCACGACCTGGCAGTGGTGTCGGAGGTCGCGCAGCGCGTCGCGGTGATGTACGCGGGCGAGATCATCGAGACCAACAGCGTGCCCGAGATCTTCCGCACGCCGCATCATCCGTACACCGAAGCGCTGCTCGCGGCGATTCCCGAGCACAATAAGGGGGCGCGTCGCCTTGCCGCATTGCCCGGCATGGTGCCGGGCCGCGATGATCGCCCGTCCGGATGCCTGTTCGCGCCGCGCTGCAAGTACGTGGTCGACGATTGCCGCAAGGCGCGGCCGGCGCTCGACACGCTGGTGTCCGGCAACGATGCGATGCGCGCACGCTGCATCAAGCCGCTCCATGTTTCCAACCTCGACCTGACGGGAGGCGCACGATGAACGCAGTCCACGAAACGCGCGCCACGCCGCACGACGACGACGTCGTACTGGTCGCCGACCAGCTCGCGAAGCACTACACGGTCAAGCGCGGCATGTTCGGCCAGGGCACGGTGAAGGCGCTCAACGGCGTGTCGTTTTCGCTGAAGCGCGGCAAGACGCTCGCCGTCGTCGGCGAATCCGGTTGCGGGAAGTCGACGCTCGCGCGGCAGCTGACGATGATCGAGACGCCGACGTCCGGCCACCTGTCGATCGATGGCAAGGACGTCGCGGGCGCGGACCGCCACCGGGTCGCCGACCTGCGCCGCCGCGTGCAGATGGTGTTCCAGAACCCGTTCGCGTCGCTCAACCCGCGCAAGACCGTCGAGCAGACGCTCTCCGAGCCGCTCGAGATCAACGCGAACCTGACGGCCGCCGAGCGCGCGCAGCGCATCGCGCAGATCATGCGCACGGTCGGCCTGCGGCCCGAGCACGCGAAGCGTTATCCGCACATGTTCTCGGGCGGCCAGCGGCAGCGTGTCGCGATCGCGCGCGCGATGATCCTCGATCCGCGGATCGTCGTCGCCGACGAGCCGGTGTCCGCGCTCGACGTGTCGATCCAGGCGCAGATCCTGAACCTGTTCATGGATCTGCAGGAGCAGTTCAAGACGAGCTACGTGTTCATCTCGCACAACCTGTCGGTGGTCGAGCATGTCGCGGACGACGTGATGGTGATGTACTTCGGCAGCGTGGCCGAGCTCGGCGACAAGGAGACGATCTACGCGCGGCCGCGCCATCCGTACACGCGCGCGCTGATGTCGGCGACGCCGGCGATCTTCGAGGAAGACCGCCGCGTGCAGATCAAGCTGCAGGGCGAACTGCCGTCGCCGCTCAATCCGCCGTCGGGCTGCGCGTTCCACCAGCGCTGCCCGTATGCGGTAGAGCGCTGCCGCGTCGAGGAGCCGCAACTGCGCGAGGTCGACGGACGGCGCGTGGCCTGCCATCGCGCCGAGGAGGTAGGGGAGGCGAATGCCTGAAGCGTTGGCGGCGCGCGTGTCCGGCGCGCGCCGTTCGGGGGCAAGCAGCGCGCGCGTGATGCGCGCGTACCGCTACGCGCGGCGCTGGAGCGTGCGCACCGTTACGGGCGCGGCGCTGGCCGGTGCGTGCGTGGCGGCCAGCCTCGCGGTTCCCGTCGAGGCCGCGCGCGCCGAAGGGCGCGCGCCGGCCACCTCGCCGATTCATCCGTCGCAAGTCCCGCCGCCCGGCATGAGCCTGCCGGGCTTTCACGCGCCTGCCGTGTCGAACGGCACGGTCGCGAGCGGCGCGGTGCGCGTGCAGCCCGCGCGCATGCCGTTCTACGTCGCGACCAGGGGCAAGGTCACGCTCTACGTGCTCGGCACGCTGCACACGGGCGACCCGTCCGACTACCCGAGCGCGCAGCCGTTCCGGCCGCGCATCCTCGCGGCGCTCGCCGCGTCGCCGACGCTCGCGCTCGAACTGTCGCCCGACGACCTGCTCGAATCGCAGGACGACGTGTCGAAGTACGGCGTGTGCCGCTACCCGTGCCTGCAGCGCCTGCTGCCCGAGCCGCTGTGGCAGCGGCTCGCGGCGCGCCTGCGCGGCAACCCGGCCGCGCTCGCCGAGATCCGCAAGATGCGGCCGTGGCTCGCGGCGCTCGTCGTCGAGACCTACGATTCGCTGTCGGCCGGCCTGCAGACCGAATACGGCACCGAGGCGCAACTGCAGAACGTGTTCCTGAAGAAGAAGGGCGGCCGCGTGATCGGGCTCGAGACGCTCGCCGAACAGATGCGCGCGTTCACCGGGCTGACGCTGGCCGAGCAGCGCGAGATGCTCGCGCAGGACATGGTGCAGACACCCGCGCAGAACGCGGACGACATCAAGGCGCTGCACCGGCTGTGGCGAATTGGCGACGCCGACGCGATCTCGGCCTGGGCCGTCGCGAAGAGCGAGCGGCTCGCGCGTTCGAAGGCGTTGTCGGCGTCGATCGACAACAAGATCCTGTACGAGCGCAACCGGCGCTTCGTTGCACGGATGACGGCAATCGCCGCGCCGAACCGGCCGCTGTTCGTCGCGATCGGCGCGCTGCATCTGGGCGGCTCGCGCGGCGTGCTCGAATTGTTGCGCCAGCAAGGATACCGGGTCGACGCGAACTGATCGCGCCCGGCGGCATGCACCGATCTTCCCCTGTTTGATTGCCATCGCGCGCACGTCGCGAGGCGCCGGTGCGGCCGCGGCAATCGATAAGGAAAACCCTTGAATCGTCGGAAAATAGCGTTTGAAACGATTGACATCCTGTTCTGCCAATATCTATTCTTCACCCCACAAGTTGAAAAAATGAAAAGAATAGATAAGTTCTACGGGGTAGCAGAAATAAAGCGCGGGGTTAGCGTTGCCGGCACGTGAAGCGCGTGCCGGCCGCGGAGTGTCTGCATGCACGGCGGGGCCAATCATCGTCGGACACAACAAATGCATGCGGGCCGACTTGCAGATAAGCAACGTTCCGTCGTCTGACCGGGGAATGCAGTGATCGGGCGATGGCGGACGTTTTTTAATCCGGAATGTTTTTCCGGTCACCGTCGAAAGACGGTTTCGGGGGGCGAATCGACAGACGGCGAAGCCGCAGCGATTGCGCCAACGTAAAAGCGCCACGAGGGCGCTTTTTTCTTTTGGGCGACGGATGCGTGCAATGCACGTGTCACGCGACGGATACGCGTCACGCGCCTTCGTCGGCCTGTAGCGCGCCAGGTGCCACGACGTCGACACCCGCCGCCTCGAGCGCCGCGCGGATCCGCTTCGCGAACGCCAGCGCATGCGGCCCGTCGCCGTGCAGGCAGACGGTCTGCGCGTTCAGCGGCACCCATTCGCCGCTCAATGCACGCACGTGCCGGTTGCGCACCATGTCGAGCGTGCGCGCGAGCACCGCCTCTTCGTCGTCGATCAGCGCGCCGGGCTGGCTGCGCGGCACGAGCGAGCCGTCGGCGCGGTAGCCGCGATCGGCGAACACTTCCTCCACCGCGGCGAGCCCCGCCTGCCGCGCGGCCGCGACGAACACGCTGTTCGCGAGCCCGAACACCGCGAGCGACGGATCGAAATCGTGGATCGCAGACACCACGGCATCGGCGATCATCGGGTCGCGCGCGGCCTGGTTGTACAGCGCGCCGTGCGGCTTCACGTGCGCGATGCGCCCGCCTTCGGCCTGCGCGATCGCCGACAGCGCGCCGAGCTGGTACAGCACGCCGGCGTAGATGTCGCCGGCCGGCAGCTGCATTTCCTTGCGGCCGAAATTCTCCGGATCGTGAAAGCTCGGGTGCGCGCCGATCGACACGCCTTTCTGCACGGACCAGCGCACGCAGTCGCGCATCGCATTGGCGCCGCCCGCGTGCCAGCCGCATGCGATGTTCGCCGACGTGACGAGGTCGAGCAGCGCCTCGTCCGATCCGCATCCTTCGCCGAGATCGGCATTCAGATCGATTTCCATGATGTTCCTCGTCCACTGATTGCGTGGCGCGTCTTCCGTACCGCTTCCGCCATTGTCACGCCGCGCGCGATTGGGCGCGGCGGCGCGCTTCCTCGCGCATGTCGATCGCGATGTCGATCTGCCGCAGATACGCACGTTCCGCGGCGAGGGCGGCACGCGCCGCGTCGGGTGTCGTGCGCACGAAGCGGATCGGCAGGTTGAGCCGCGCCTGTGCGAGCTTCCACAGGTCGGCGCGGATCACCGTGCCGATCTTCGGATAGCCGCCGGTGGTCTGCGCGTCGTGCATCAGCACGATGGGCTGGCCGTTCGGCGGCACCTGGATCGTGCCGGGCAGCACCGCGTGCGACAGCAGCTCGGCCGGCCGCTCGCGCACGAGCTCGGCGCCGGCGAGGCGATAGCCCATCCGGTTGCTGTTCGCGGTGACGAGCCATTCGTCGTCCCAGAACGCCTGCTGCGAATCGGCTGCGAACGACGCGTAGTCGGGGCCCGGCAGTACGCGCACGGGCATCGCCCACGGCGCATGCGCGGGGCGGTGGCGGCGCGGCGGCTCGTCGACGCGCGCGAACGCGCACCACGCGGGCGCCTTCACGCCGAATTCGGGCGCGTCGGCCGCGAGGCAGCCCGCGCCGGCCGGCGGCACGCCGACCGGGAGCCGATCGCCGTCGCGCAGCGTGCGGCCGCCGAGGCCGCCGAAGCGCGACGCGAGATCGGTGCTGCGCGAGCCGAGCATCGGCAGCACGTCGATGCCGCCCGCGATGCACAGGTAGCCGCGCATCCCGCGTTTCGCGGCCGGCAGCACGAGCATCTGCCCGGCTTCGACCGGCAGGCTCCACCACGAATGCACGCGCCGGCCGTCGAGCGCCGCGCCGAACTCGGTGCCGGTGATCGCGATGCGGGTGGCGCGCGTGAAGCGGAATGCGGTCGGGCCGATCGTGATCTCGACGGCCGCCGCGTCGGGGCGGTTGCCGACGAGCCGGTTGCCGACCTCGAGCGCGAGGCCGTCGAGCGCGCCGCCCTGCGCGACGCCGAGATGGCGCGCGCCGCGGCGCCCGAGATCCTGCACGGTCGACAGCGGGCCGGCCCGCACCACCTCGATGGTGCCCGGTGCGTTGCTCTGGGTCATCGTGCGTCGACTCCTGCAATGGTGAAGCGCACGCGGTCGCCGGGCAGCAGCAGCGTCGGCTGCGGCCGCGCCGGATCGAACAGCACCTGCGACGTGCGGCCGATCAACTGCCAGCCGCCGGGCGACGTGGCCGGGTAGATGCCCGTCTGCGCGCCGCCGATGCCGACCGAGCCGGCCGGCACCTCGAGGCGCGGCGCCGCGCGGCGTGGCGTATGCAGCGACGCGTCGAGGCCGCCGAGATACGCGAAACCCGGCTGGAAGCCGATGAAGAACACGACGTATTCGCCGGCCGCGTGGCGCGCGACGACCTCGTCGGCCGACAGGCCCGTGTGCGCGGCGACGGCCGCCAGATCGGGGCCGGCGGCACCGCCGTATTCGACCGGGATCTCGACGTCGCGACCGTCCGCGTGCTCGACGTCGGCGGTCTCCCACGCGTCGCGCAGCGCCGGCGTGAGCGACTCGGCCGTCGCGGCGAGCGGGTCGAACACGATGGTCAGGTTGTTCATGCCCGGCACGACGTCGATCACGTCGGGCCACGCGCGCGCGGCCTCGGCAACGGCCCAGACGCGGCGCTGGCAATCGAGCGTGGCGGGCGGCGGCACCTCGCAGACGAGGGCGGCATCGCCGAGCGGATAAAAGCGGGGTTGCGTCATCGGACTGGCACGGTTCGGACGGCAATGTTAGCGCACATTGTCAACAAAATATCGACAACTTACCAATAAGCGTTTTCGCCTAGCCCGTATACAGGGGCTTCTGACGTACACTCGGCACACCCTGACATCCTGCTTGCGCCGCCTTTCCATGAAGCGTTCTCCGACCAAGATCGTGTCATCCGAACACCTCGTTTCCGATTCGAGCGCGGAGCTGTCGGAGCTCGAATACGGGCTCATCATGGCCGGCAACGCGTTCAACCGCTGGATGGTGCGCTGCATGTCGGCGGCCGGCGCGAAGGACATGACGGCGGTCGAGGTGTCGCTGCTGCATCACGTGAGCCATCGCGAACGCAAGAAGAAGCTCGCCGACATCTGCTTCGTGCTCAATATCGAGGATACGCACGTCGCGACCTATGCGCTGAAAAAACTGATCGCGCGCGGCTACGTGAAGAGCGAGAAAAACGGCAAGGAAGTGTTCTTCTTCGCGACCGACGCGGGCCGCGACCTGTGCCTGAAGTATCGCGAGGTGCGCGAGCACTGCCTGATCGAGACGCTGAAGGACAGCGGGCTCACCAACGAGCAGATCGGCGACGCGGCGCAGTTGCTGCGCCACGCATCGGGCCTGTACGACACGGCCGCGCGCGCGGCGGCGTCGTTGTAAACGTCGCTGTAAACGATTGCGGAAAGTGTTGCGCGCGGCGTTGCGCTGACGGGCGTGCGGCGACGGCCGTGGCGCCGCGCGCCGCGTCATCCGGCGGCCGGATAGAGCGCGCCGTCGGTCACGATCCAGCGCAGCGCGAGATCGTGCGCTTCGGCCGGCAGCGCGTCGACGCGGCACGCTTCATACGCGATGCCGACCGTCACCGGCAGCGTGTCGCCCGGCCACGCGGCGAGCGTGCGATCGTAGTAGCCGCCGCCGTAGCCGAGCCGGTAGCGCTGCGGATCGAATCCCACGCAGGGAATCAGCAGCAGGTCGGGCACGACGACGATTCCCGCCGCCGGTTCCGGAATCCGGTGATGACCCTCGCGCATCGGCGTGTGTGCGTCCCACGCATGGAACGCGAGCGGCGTGTGCCGCTCGCCGATCACGGGCAGCGCGGCGCGCCGGCCGGCGCCTGCCGCACACCATGAGAGCACCGCATCGCGCGCATCGAATTCGCCCGGCAGCGGCCAGTAGAACCCGACCGTGCGCGGCGCGAGCCGGTCGAGCAGCGTGCGCAGCCGCGCGTCGAGCGCGGCGTTCGCGGCGGGCTGCGACGCGGCGTCGCGACGTGCGCCGGACAGCGTTTTGCGCAGTGCAGCCTTCGGGTTCGGCACAGGGTGGCGTGCTATGCTTTCGCTCAATTCGTGCTCCATTCAAAACGATGTCGAACAGCCTTTTCCGAGTATATCGCGCGGTCGCGCTGACGCTTTCGGCGGCCGCGCTGGTCGCGGGCACGGCCGCGTGCGCCGCGCCGGGCGACGACACGGTCGCCGGGGATGACCAGATCTTCGTGCAGCTTCGCGAAGCCGCACGCCGCAACGACGCCGCGAAAGCCGCGCAGCTTGCGTCGATGATCCCGAACTATCCGGTCCCGTCCTACGTCGAGTATTTCCAGATCAAGCCGCAGCTGTTCGATTCGACGGGCCGTGCGCGCGTCGACGCGCCGGACGCGCCGGTGCAGTCGTTCCTGCAGCGCTACGACGGCCAGGCGATCGCCGACCGCCTGCGCAACGACTACCTGCTCGTGCTCGGCGCGCGCCACGACTGGCGCAGCTTCGACGATCAATACAAGCGCTTCGTGCTCGACGACGACACGCAGGTCAGGTGCTACGCGCTCGAATCGCGCGCGGCGCGCGGCGAGAACGTCGCCGATGCGGCGCGCGCGCTGCTCGTCGAGCCGAAGAATTACGGCGACGCTTGCGTCGACCTGATCACCGCGCTCACGGTCAACCAGCAGTTCACGAGCGACGACGTGTGGCAGCAGGCGCGCCTCGCGTACGAGCAGAACTACACGACGCTCGGCGGCAAGATCGTCGACGCGCTCGGCCCGCGCCCGGTCGCCTTCGACCAGGCGACGAGCGCGCCGCCGCTGTTCCTCGCGCGCGGCGTCGGCCCCGACGCGACGTCGCACCAGCTCGCGCTGATCGCGCTCGGCCGCATGGCGCGCAACGATCCGGACGCGGCCGCCGGGATGCTGACGTCGGTCGCCGGCTCGCTCACGAAACAGGAGCAGGCGATCGCATGGGGCGCGATCGGTTACCAGGGCGCGATCAAGCGCTCGCCGCTCGCGTCGGTCTGGTACGCGAAATCCGCGAACGCGCCGCTGTCGAACCCGGGCTACGAATGGCGCACGCGCGCCGCGCTGCTCGCCGGCAACTGGCCGATGGTGCGCTGGTCGATCGAGCAGATGCCGCCGTCGCTGCGCAGCGATCCGGCGTGGATCTACTGGCATGCGCGCGCGCTCAAGCAGAGCGGCGACACGCTGCAGGCGAACCAGGAATTCGAGCAGGTCGCGGGCCAGTTCAACTTCTACGGGCAGCTCGCCGGCGAAGAGCTCGGCCAGCGCACGACGGTCCCGCCGCGCACGAAGGTGAGCGACGCCGAGATCGACGCGATGGGCAAGATTCCGGGCTTCGCGCTCGCACAGCGCTTCTACGCGCTGAACCTGCGCCTCGAAGGCAACCGCGAATGGAACTGGCCGCTGCGCGGGATGACCGATCGCCAGCTGCTCGCGGCCGCCGAGTACGGCAAGCGCGTCGAGCTGCTCGACCGCACGGTCAACACGGCCGACCGCACGAAGGCCGAGCACGACTTCACGCTGCGCTACCCGTCGCCGTACCGCAACATCGTCGAGCGCTATGCGCAATCGACGGGCCTCGACATCGAGTGGGCGTACGGGCTGATCCGCCAGGAGTCGCGCTTCATCACGAGCGCGCGTTCGTCGGTGGGTGCGGGCGGCCTGATGCAGCTGATGCCGGCCACCGCCCAGCTCGTCGCGAAGAAGCTCGGCATGGGCACGATCACGCGCGCACAGATGCACGACATCGATACCAACATCCAGCTCGGCACCTGGTATCTGGCGGACATCTACAACAACTTCGACAGCTCGCCGGTGCTGGCCACCGCCGGCTACAACGCGGGCCCGGGCCGGCCGCGCCAGTGGCGCCAGGTGTTGACGCAGCCGGTCGAAGGCGCGATCTTCGCGGAGACGATTCCGTTCAACGAGACGCGCGACTACGTGAAGAACGTGCTGTCGAATACCGTCTACTACGCGGCGCTCTTCGAGGGCAAACCGCAGTCGTTGAAGAAACGTCTAGGCATGATCTCGCCCTGATCCGCAATCTTCACACTGCCGCGCGAGACGCGGCAGTGTTCTTAAGGGCCTGTTCACGCTAATAACGGACTTGCGAACGTGCCTTGCCGGCTGCGGTGCAAGAAGCAAGGAGGCGCCGTTTGACCGAGCCGGACAAGCGACGCGCGACGCCGCAATGCGGCCGGCAAGGCACGTTCCCCTGACCGGGAAAAAGTCATGAATGGGGCTGGCCGCCAGAAGGGCCGATCGCTGCGTCATGCTCCTTGCGAATACGTCGAGTATTCGCTTCGTCGCAGTCCTTGCGCTCGGCCCTTCTGGCGGCCAGCGAAAGTCCGTTATTAGCGTGAACAGGCCCTAGGAGTGTCGAACATGGATCGTCAGACCGTCGCGCTGCTGGGCGGCACCGGCTTCATCGGCAGCCGGCTCGTCAATGCGCTGATCGACGCCGGCAAGCAGGTACGGATCGGCACGCGGCGGCGCGACCACGCGCGCCATCTGCAGATGCTGCCGGTCGAGATCGTCGAGCTCGAAGCGCTCGACACGCGCACGCTCGCGCGCTTCGTCGCCGGCGCGCACGCGGCGATCAATCTGGTCGGCGTGCTGCACGGCGGCCGCGGCACGCCGTACGGGCCCGGTTTCGAGCGCGCGCACGTCGCGCTGCCGGCCGCGCTCGCGAGCGCGTGCACCGAGGTCGGCGTGCGGCGCCTGCTGCACATGAGCGCGCTCGGCGCCGATTCGCACGGCGCGAGCATGTACCAGCGCTCGAAGGGCGACGGCGAAGCGGCGCTGCATGCGATCGCGGCGACCGATTCGCTCGAGCTGACGATCTTCCGCCCGTCGGTCGTGTTCGGCCCCGGCGACTCATTCCTCAATACGTTCGCGAACCTGCAGCGCACGGTGCCCGTGCTGCCGCTCGCGATGCCCGACGCGCGCTTCCAGCCGGTGTTCGTCGGCGATGTCGTGCGCGCGTTCGTCAACACGCTCGATCTCGCGGCCGCGCACGGCAAGACCTACGAGCTCGGCGGCCCGACCGTCTATACGCTCGAGCAGCTGGTGCGCTATTGCGGCACGCTGGTCGGCCGGCAGGCACGCATCGTGCGGCTGCCCGACGCGCTCGCGCGGCTGCAGGCAAGCGTGTTCGAGTGCCTGCCCGGCGAACCGGTACTCACGCGCGACAATCTCGCGTCGATGTCGGTGCCGAACGTGCTGTCGGGGCCGCTCGCGCCGGAACTCGGGATCTCGCCCGCGAGTCTCGAAAGCATTGCGCCCGCGTATCTCGGCAAGGCCGCGGAGCGGTCGCGGTTCGACTGGTTCCGCTCGCGCCGCTAGGCGCGGCCGGGATGCCGTCGTTCAGCCTCTTCCTTTCCACCTTCGCGTTTTCCGGAACACCGTCATGAAACTCGTCATTGGAGACAAGAACTACTCGTCGTGGTCGATGCGCCCGTGGCTGCTGCTCGTGCATTTCGGCATCCCGTTCGACGAGATCGCGGTCGAGTTGCGCCGCGACGACACGGCCGCGCGCATCCTCGAGTATTCGCCGTCCGGCAAGGTGCCGTGCCTGGTCGACGACCACGGCGTCGCGATCTGGGATTCGCTCGCGATCGCCGAGACGCTCGCCGAGCGCTATCCGCAGTTCCCGATGTGGCCGGCCGATCCGCTCGAACGCGCGCATGCACGCTGCATCGCGGCCGAGATGCATTCGGGCTTCGCGGCGCTGCGCACGCAGATGGGCATGAACGTGCGCGCGTCGATGCCGGGGCGCGGCGCGACGCCCGACGCGCTCGCCGATGTCGCGCGCATCGACGCGCTGTGGAGCGCGTGCCTCGAGGCGTCGGGCGGGCCGTTCCTGTTCGGCGAGTTCGGGATCGCCGATGCGATGTATGCGCCCGTCGTGATGCGCTTCAACACGTACGAGCCGGGCCTGTCGCCGGACGCGGCCGGCTACGCGGCGCGCGTGACGGCGCTGCCGGCGGTGCAGCGGTGGATCGACGCGGCGCGCCGCGAGACCAACGTGATCGCCGAATACGAGCCGCAGCCATGAACATCTACGCAGTAGGCGGTGCGATCCGCGACGAATTGCTCGGCGTGCCCGTGCAGGACCGCGACTACGTGGTGGTGGGCGCGACGCCCGAGCAGATGGCCGCGCAGGGCTTCCGGCCGGTCGGCAAGGATTTTCCGGTGTTCCTGCATCCGCACACGCAGGAGGAATACGCGCTGGCGCGCACCGAGCGCAAGACGGCGGCCGGCTATCACGGCTTCCAGTTCCATTACGCGCCGGACGTGACGCTCGACGAGGATCTCGCGCGGCGCGACCTGACGATCAACGCGATGGCGCGCGAGGTGAGCCCGGAGGGCGCGCTGGTCGGGCCCGTGATCGACCCGTTCGACGGGCAGGCCGACCTGCGCGCGCGCGTGTTCCGGCACGTGAGCGACGCGTTCGTCGAGGATCCGGTGCGGATCCTGCGGATTGCGCGCTTCGCCGCGCGGTTCGCGGATTTCACGGTCGCCGACGAAACGCTCGCGCTGATGCGGCGGATGGTCGACGCAGGCGAGGCCGACGCGCTGGTGCCCGAGCGCGTGTGGCAGGAAATCGCGCGCGGGCTGATGGAGGCGAAGCCGTCGCGGATGTTCGCGGTGCTGCGCGACTGCGGCGCGCTCGCGCGCGTCCTGCCCGAGGTCGATGCGCTGTGGGGCGTGCCGCAGCGCGCCGACTATCACCCGGAAGTCGATACGGGCGTGCACGTGATGATGGTCGTCGACTACGCGGCGAAGCAGGGCTATTCGCTGCCGGTGCGCTTCGCGGCGCTCACGCACGATCTCGGCAAGGCGACGACGCCGGCGGACGTGCTGCCGCGCCACGTCGGCCACGAGGGCCGCAGCGTCGACCTGCTCAAGCCGTTGTGCGAGCGGCTGCGCGTGCCGAACGATTGCCGCGATCTGGCGCTCGTGGTCGCACGCGAGCACGGCAACCTGCATCGCGTGATGGAGATGGGCGCGGCCGCGCTGGTACGGCTGTTCGAGCGCAGCGACGCGCTGCGCAAGCCGGCGCGTTTCGCCGAGATGCTGCAGGCCTGCGAATCGGATGCGCGCGGGCGGCTCGGGCTCGACGCGCAGCCTTATCCGCAGGCCGAGCGGCTGCGCGTGGCGCTCGCGGCCGCGCGCAGCGTCGATGCCGGCGCGATCGCGCGCGGCATCGGCAACGAGGCGGAGAAGATCAAGGATGCCGTGCATCGCGCGCGGATCCAGGCCGTCGCGCAGGCGCTCGCGATCGGCGAATAAGGCGGCAGGTATGACGGCGGCGGGTGGCGGGCGGCGCGCGGCCGCCAGCCGTTACGGCTTCTTGCGCGCGGCTGCCTTGCGCGCCGGGGTTGCGGTCGCCGGACGTTTGCCGACCGATGCGCGCGGCTTGGCCGCAGCCTTCTTTTCCGCCGCGCCGGCCGGCCGTGCCGGATCGGCGTCGCGGCCGCGTTTCGGCGCCGGTTCGCGGCGGCTCGCGCGCGGCTCGCCCGGCGCAATGCGCACGCCGGGCTCGGGCTGCCTGATTTCCATCGTCGCGGACACGAATTCGGCGCAACTGTCGTCGAACAGCGGCAGCGTGCCGACCACGATCAGTTCGGCGGGCCCGTCGCCCACGTTGGCGACGCGATGCCGCTTGCGCGCGTCGAAGTGCAGCGAGTCGCCGGGCGCCAGCGGGTAATCCTTCTTGCCTACCGTATAGCAGATGCGGCCGGTCAGCACGTAGACGAATTCGTCGCCGCCGTGCGACACCCATTCCGAGCGGTAGCCTTCCATCATCTGCACCTTGACCGCGTTGATCTGGCTGCCGTCGAACGTGGTGGACAGCCGTTCGTACCACTGCGACGCGCTGTCGACCGCGTACGGCTTGCGGCTGCCTTCGTGCGAATCGGGCTGCGCCTGGCGCGGCTGGTCGATCAGCGCGCCGAGCGGCACGCCCAGCGCCTTCGCGACATTGACGAGCGACGACAGCGAGATGCCCGTGAGATGGCGCTCGACCTGCGACAGGAACCCGACCGACAGCTTCGCTTCGGTCGCGACTTCCAGCAGCGTCTTCTTCGCTTCCCGGCGCAGGCGGCGAATGCGCTGGCCGATACGCATGATGTCTGAATCCATGAATCTCTTTCGTGGCAACGAGTCGGGAGGCGAGCGGAGGGGCGGTGCAGTCGCCGGGACGTTGCTTTCCGCGCATCGCACGAAGCACGGCCGTCGGGACGACGATGCCGGCGCATTGTACCGCGCGGTGTCGCCGGGCGAGGCCACGCTGCGCCTGCGTGCGGAACCGTGTCGCCGATTTTAGTCCTACGAAAATTTTGGCTTGACCTCAATTTCAGCGTGCTCTAGATTCTGTCGCGCGCATCAAACAAAGTTAAGTGAGACAAAAATTTCCGCGGACCTGCCGCTGGCACTGCACAGCGGCCCGGCGGCGTGCAGTGCCGCGCGTCGCCCGACCATCGGCGCCGTGCCGCGACAAGCCTGCTTCAGGCATGCGCCCCGCCGCGTCACGCCGCCGGCCGCCGACAACCATGGATAACGTGGGCATCCGATGATCGATCGACTGAAATACAGCTTCTCCGGCCTTCCCCCCTACGACGCGTCCGTCGCCGACACGCAGGCCGGCCTGTCGCGCCTGCTCGACGCCGCGCGGCTCGACGCGGTGGTGGTCACGTCGCAGGACGAATACGTCACCGAGTACCTGCCGCGCAGCAATAACCCGCGCTACGCGCTGTCGGGCTTCGACGGCTCGGCCGGCTGCGGGATCTTCCTGAGCGCGGAGACCGCGCGGGCGCTCGGCGTGCCGCCGTTCGTGCTGTTCGTCGACGGCCGTTATCACCTGCAGGCCGAGCAGCAGTGCGATCCGGCGCGCGTGCGCATCGAGAAGCTCGGGATGAACCTGACGATCTGGCAGGCGATGGCCGACTGGCTGGTCGCGCATGCGAGCCGGCTCGCGCGGGTCGGCTACGACGGGCTGCGGATCAGCGTCGCGCAGCGCGACCGGTTGCTCGAGCAGACGCAGGCCGCGGTGCTCGACTGGACGAGCCTCGCCGATCGCGAGATCGACCGCGCGATCGCGCTGCCGGGCTGGGTCGTCGAGCGGCCGATCTTCGAGCTGCCGGAATCGATGACGGGCCTGAGCGTCGCGCAGAACCTCGACACGCTGAACCGCAAGCTCGCCGCGCATACCGGCGCGGCCGACGGCAAGGCCGCGTTCTTCACCTGCGCGTCGGACGATCTCGCGTATTTGCTGAACAGCCGCGGCTATCACATCCCGAATGCGTCGTCGCATCTCGGCTTCCTGTTCGCGGTCGGCGGGGAGGTCGCGCTGTTCCTGCCGGAAGGCTGCGACCGCTGCGAAGTCGCGCTCGAGTCGTATCCGGCGCTGCACGTGATCCGGCGCGACGTCGCGGCGCTCGAGCGCTTTCTCGCGCAGTTCGCGGTCGATCACGTGTGCTACGGCTTCGAATCGGTGAACTGCGCGCTCGTCGATGCGGTGAGCCGCGTGTGGCCGCACGCGCGGCATGCCGACTTCAATCCGGTCGAGGCGATGCGGGCCGCTAAGACGCCGGCGGTGCTCGACCGGTTCCGCGACGCGTTCGCGCGCAGCTCCGCGGCGATCGCCGAGACGATGCGCTGGGCGAAGACCGGCGAGCCGGGCGCACGCCACACCGAATACGACCTGGCGCGCACGATCAACGACGCGTACGGCGCGCGCTCGGCGGTCGCACTGACGTTTCCGTCGATCGCGGCGAACGGCGCGAACAGCGCGTTCGCGCACTACACGGCGGCGAGCGCCGACGTCGAGCTGACGGAAGGCGAACTCGTGCTGCTCGACAGCGGTGCGTACTACGAAGCCGGCTTCGCGACGGACTGCACGCGCGTCGTGCTGCGCCGCACGCGCGCGGATACGGTCGCGCAGCCGTGGCAGCGCGAGATCTACACGGTCGCGCTGAAGGCCTGCATCAAGGGGCTCGTCACGCGCTTCCCGGCCTCGGCGACGGGCGGCGACGTCGATGCGCTCGTGCGGCAGGTGTGCCGCGATCACGGCCACGATTACGGCCACGGCACCGGGCACGGCGTCGGGATCCACGTGCACGAAGGCGGCGTGCGTTTCGCGCCGGGCGCGAAATACGGGCTGGTGCCGAATGCGGTGATTTCGCTCGAGCCGGGCATCTACGTGCCGGGCAAGGGCGGCGTGCGGATCGAGAACATCGTGATCATCCGGCCGGACGAAGCGCAGCCGGATACGGTGACGTTCGAGAACATCGTGACGGTCGGCTACGACTGGGACCTGATCGATCTCGACCTGCTGGACGACGACGAGCGCGCGTACCTGTGCGACTACGAGCGGCTGTGCGTGGAGCGCGGCACGCAGGTCACCGCGTGTCCGCTGTTGTAAGGAAAGGCAAGGCAGGCGCGCGGCCGTCGGGCGGCCGCGCGGCGCGACGTCAGCGCGTCAGCGCCGACACGCGCCCGTCGGGGCCGTAGACGCCGGCCGGTGCGGGCGCCGAGCGCAGCACCGCGAGCGCGCGCTCGTTGTAGTCCATCCGGATCCGGATCAGCATCCCGTTGTTCGCGTTGGCCCGGCGCGCGCGTTCGGCGGCCTGCTGCAGCAACTGCCAGCGGCCGGCGAGGCGAGCATCGCGCTCGGCGGCCTGGTCCATCCCTTTCTTGCCCGATGCAAAGCCGAGCGCGGACAGCTGCGTGTCGCGCGTGCGTTCGAGCTGCGCGAGCCGGTCGATCAGCTCGCTCTTCTTCTCGACGATCCCGGGCAGCATCTCGAGCGGCTCCGCCGTCGTCAGCGCTTTTTCCTCGTAGGCGAGCAGGGACGCGAACGCCTCGACCGTCGCGTGTTCGTCGTTGACCGTGGCCAGCAGCTCTTCTCTCATCGCGTCATGCTCGTCGCGCCGGAGCGCGGGGTGCGGCGCGCCGGCAAACCGGGGGACCGGCCGCGAGGCGGCCGGCTCAGCTGCCCTGCGGGCGCTGCTGTTGCAGCAGTTCGCGGGCGGTGTTCAATACGCCGTCGGCAATCTTGTTCGCGTCGATCGTCAGCGTGCCGTTGTTCAGCGCTTCCTTGATCGACTGGACCAGGCCCGTGTCGATATCGGCGTTGCCGGACGCGGATGCCGAGCGCAACTGGCCGGACAGACCCGACAGGTTCACGGTCGCGTCGCCGCCGGTCGATCCTGCGTCGGCCGCCTGCGCGGACGACTGGGCCGCGCCGGATTGTGCACGGGCCGCGCCGCTGCCGGACGGCGCGAGGGGGCTCGGTTTCGGAGTGGAATCGATCTTCACGATGGGTTTCCTGTACGGTTTGACCCAGATAACGGCCGGGTCGGCCCGAACTTTAGCATCGTGAGCCCGAAATTCTCCGAATAAACAATTCTTTGCAATCTTGCGGCGGGATCCGTCCCTACAGCGGAATTTCCACGGTGCCGGCGTCCTTGACGATTGCCGTGACGATCTGGCCCGCCGCCATCCGCACCCGCACCGACTGGCCGGGCGCCGCATTCGCGAGCACGCTGCCCTCGGCCGAAATCGTGAAACCGGGGCCGGCCGCGACGACCCTCACCGTCTGGCCGGCCGACACCGACGCCGCGCTCTTCAGCATGTCCTGCCGCAGCGGCAGCCCGGCCGAGATGCGCGCGAGCGCGGTCGAGCCGACCGCCTGCGCCGGATCGGTGATCACCGCGAGCGGCAGCACCGTCAGGTCGCCGTCGCGGGCGACCAGGTCGGCCGCCCCCAGCGGCTCGCCGGGCGCGATCTGGCGCGCGGCGACGTAATAGGTGGCCTGCACGGCGACCTTCGCCTGCAGGTAGACGGTCCACGGCCGTTCGCCCGCGCAGCGCACGCCGACCGTCGTGCGGCCCCACAGGCGTGCGCCGGTCGGCAGGAACGGCTCGAGCGTCGTGCACGCGGCGAGACCGCGCGGAAATGCGGTCGTGACTGTCGCGGTGGTCTTGCCGGGCAGGCCCGCGATCTGCTGCTGCAGGAACGCGAGGGCCGCGCGCCGGATCGAGTCGGGGTCCTGCTGGCCGGGCGGCGTCGCGGGCTGGGCCGCAGGGGCCGCTTGGGCCGCCTGGGCCGGGTTGGCGGAAGCCATCGGCGCACGCGGCGCCGACGCGGCTGACGCGGCGCGGGCCGCCGCCACGGGCGCGGCGATTGCCCGCGGCGCCGGCCGCGCGGGATTCGATGCAGGCTCGGCCGTACCGGCGACGACCGTCGCGATGGCGTTGGGATCGGCGGCGCGCGGCGCGCCGTAGGCGGCGTTCGCGCGAGCGGCTGCGTAGACGGGGATCGGCGTGGGGGCCGGTGCAGGGGCCGGCGGCGGAACGTTCGTCACGACCATCGTGCCGGCCGGCTGCGCCGCGTAGCCGGCGGTGGCAGCACCGGCCGCGCCGGCAGTACCACCCGCGCCGACAGCGCCGACAGCGCCGACAGCGCCGACAGCGCCGACAGCACCACCCACACCGACAGCAGCTGCCGCCGCGCGCCCCGCGTCCGGCACCATGCCTGCGCCCGAACCCGTCCCCGCATTCCCGCCGAACTGCCCGCCGCTCGCCGCATTGGCGTGCGCGAGCGCGGTTTCGGCCGTCTCGCCGCGTCCGGGAATCACGATCATCCCGTCGTCCGCATACACGGCCGGGGCGGCGATCCACAGCGCCGCGGCGAGCGCAAACGCACGCCGGACGTGCGTGAGCCGCCCGTTCGTGCCGCGAAGTGCGCTGCCGGTCATAGCCGTGTCCTCGATCCGTTGATCCGATTTGCATTCTAGGGAGCGGGGCCGCCGCGCAAACGATGAATAGAGGGGGGCTTTGCCGCGTTATTCGCCCGATTGCCGGTTGCGTGCGGCGCCTACCATCGCTGTCATGGAAAAAAGCCTCTCGGGTCGCCATCCGGCGCGAGGGGCGTGCAGCGCTTCATACGGAGAGACGCACACATGCTGGACAAACTCGATGCGGAATTCGCGTTCGGCCGACAGGCGCTCGACGTGCGCGCCTATCGGCAGGAACTGCTGTCGTCGAACATCGCGAACGCCGACACGCCCGGCTACCAGGCCCGCGACGTCGATTTCGCGTCGACGCTCGCGCGCTCGCTGAAGCAGACCAACGGCGGCCTCGCGCCGAGCAACGCCGCGCAACTGCCGATGACGCAGCCGGCCGGCGTGACGAGCGGCATGTCGATGGTGTCGACGGCGGCGGGTCACATGGCCGGCACGGCGAAGCTGATCCCGACGGGCGGCCCGGCCGACGACTACGGCCGCGCGCAGTACCGGATGCCGCTGCAGCCGTCGCTCGACGGCAACACGGTCGATCTCGACGTCGAACGCGTGCAGTTCGCGAACAACGCGCTGCACTACGAAACCGGGATGACCGTGATGACCCAGCAGATCAAGGCCATGATCGCCGCGATCTCGACGAACTCGTAAGCGCGCCGCTTCCGAACCCGCGCACAAGCACAAGGAGCCTCCATGCCTTCGTTGATGAACATCTTCGGCGTCGCCGGTTCGGCGCTGTCCGCGCAATCGCAGCGCCTGAACGTCACCGCGTCGAACCTCGCGAACGCCGACAGCGCCACCGGCCCCGACGGCAAGCCGTACAAGGCCAAGCAGGTCGTGTTCGCGACCGACCCGATGGGCGGCGCGCGCACCGCGTCCGGCCAGGGCGTGGGCGGCGTGCGCGTGACGAAGGTGATGGACGACCCGTCGCCGATGAAGTCGACCTACGACCCGGCGAACCCGGCCGCCGACGCGAACGGCTACGTGCAGATGCCGAACGTCGACCCGGTGCAGGAGATGGTGAACATGATCTCGGCGTCGCGCTCGTACCAGGCCAACGTCGAGACGCTGAACACCGCGAAGACGCTGATGCTCAAGACGCTGACGATCGGCTCGTGAGCCGCGCGCCGACCGACCTTACAGACCCGACAGTTCCGATAGAAGGCCACCCAGGATGACTTCCTCCAGCACGACGATCGGCGGCAACGGCACGAACGTGTCGACCCTGCCGACCGACACGATGAACACCAGCAAAGTGTCGTCGACCAACGGCACGTCGGCGAGCGACCTGCAGGCGACGTTCCTGAAGCTGCTCGTCACGCAGCTGCAGAACCAGGATCCGACGAGCCCGGTCGACAGCTCGCAGATGACGTCGCAGCTCGCGCAGATCAACACGGTGAGCGGCATCGCGCAGCTGAACACGTCGCTCACGTCGCTGTCGACGCAGCTCACGGCCGGCCAGCAGACGCAGGCCGCGCTGCTGATCGGCTCGAACGTGCTCGCGCCGGGCAACGCCGTCGCGGTGAAGAGCGGCGCGGCGTCGCCGTTCGGCGTGTCGCTGGCGAGCTCGGTGTCGAACCTGACGATCACCGTGAAGAACTCGGCGGGCGCCGTCGTGAACACGATCAACGCGGGCGCGCAGTCGGCCGGCACCGTGCCGTTCAACTGGACGCCGACCGACGCGGCGGGCAATGCGCTGCCGGACGGCAAGTACACGATCAGCGCGTCGTATACCAACAGCGCCGGCACGCCGCAGGCGGCCACGACGCTCGCGGCCGCACAGGTGCAGAGCGTGATCAAGCAGGCAGACGGCACGGCGGGGCTCGTGCTGTCGAACGGCACGACGGTGGGGCTCACCCAGGTCGCGTCGATTTTCCCGAACACGTCGTCGTCCGGCGGCACTACGTCCAACTGATTCAGCTTTCCCGAAACGGAGACCGAAATGGGTTATCAACAGGGTCTGAGCGGCCTCGCCGGCGCATCGAACGCGCTCGACGTGATCGGCAACAACATCGCGAACGCGAACACGGTCGGCTTCAAGTCGAGCACCGCGCAGTTCGCCGACATGTACGCGAACTCGGTCGCGACGTCGGTCAACACGCAGATCGGCATCGGCACGACGCTCGCGTCGGTGCAGCAGCAGTTCGGCCAGGGCACGATCAATACGACGAACTCGTCGCTCGACGTCGCGATCAACGGCAACGGCTTCTTCCAGATGTCGAACAACGGCGTGACGACGTACTCGCGCGACGGTACGTTCCAGCGCGACAAGAACGGCTTCATCGTCGACTCGCAGGGCCGCAACCTGATGGGTTACGCGGCCGGCTCGGGCGGCGTGATCAACACCGCGCAGACCGTGCCGCTGCAGGCGCCGACGTCCAACATCGCGCCGACCGCGACGACCAAGATCACCGGCCAGTTCAACCTGAACTCGCAGGACACGGTGCCGGCCAAGACGCCGTTCAACGCGACCGACACCACGACCTACAACTACTCGACGTCGATCCAGGTGTACGACTCGCTCGGCGGTTCGCAGGCGGTCAACATGTACTTCGTGAAGTCGGCGGCCGGCACGTGGGAAGCGTACGCGGGCGTCCAGGGCGGCGCCACGACCGATCTCGGCACGGTCACGTTCAATTCGTCGGGCGCGATCCAGAGCACGACGCTGCCGGCCGCGGGCGGGCCGACCGCGTCGCTCGGCCAGTTCCAGTTCACGGTGCCGAACACCGACGGCTCGGTGACGCCGCAGAGCCTCACGCTCGACCTGACCGGCACGACGCAGTACGGCGGCAAGGACGGCGTGAACAACCTTGCGCAGGACGGCTACGCGAGCGGCACGCTGACGACCTACTCGATCGGCGCCGACGGCAAGCTGACCGGCAACTACTCGAACGGCCAGACCGCCGTGCTCGGCCTGATCGCGCTCGCGAACTTCAACAACCCGAACGGGCTGGTCAACCTCGGCGGCAACCAGTATGCGGAGTCCTCCGCATCGGGCGTGCCGCAGATCTCGGCGCCGGGCAGCACGAACCACGGCACGCTGCAGGGCAGCGCGCTCGAGAACTCGAACGTCGACCTCACGTCGCAGCTCGTCAACCTGATCACCGCGCAGCGCAACTACCAGGCGAACGCGCAGACGATCAAGACGCAGCAGACCGTCGACCAGACGCTCATCAACCTGTAAGCGCGGATAACCGGCAGCCATGGACCGACTGATCTACACGGCGATGACGGGCGCGTCGCAGTCGCTCGACCAGCAGGCGATCGTCGCGAACAACCTCGCGAACGCATCGACGACGGGCTTTCGCGCGCAGCTCGCGACGTATCGCGCGGTGCCGATGAATTTCGGCGACGGCAGCAACATCGACCCGACGACGACACGCACCTACGTGCTCGCGTCGACGCCCGGCGCGGATTACGCACCGGGTCCGATCACGCGCACCGGCAATCCGCTCGACGTCGCCGTGCAGGGCGCCGGCTGGCTGTCGGTGCAGACGGCTGACGGCAGCGAGGCGTACACGCGCGCCGGCAACCTGCACGTCGACCAGAACGGCCAGCTCGTCAACGCGAGCAACCTGCCGGTGATCGGCAACGGCGGCCCGATCTCGGTGCCGCCGAACGCGGAAGTGACGATCGGCAAGGACGGCACCGTGTCCGCGCTGATGCCGGGCGACCCGCCGACGGCGGTCGCGATCGTCGACCAGATGAAGCTCGTCAATCCCGATCCGGCCACGCTCACGCGCGGCAACGACGGGCTGTTCCGCACCGCCGACGGCAATCCGGCCGATGCCGACACGAACGTGGTCGTCACGCCGAATTCGATCGAAGGCAGTAACGTCAACCCGGTGTCCGCGATGGTCGCGATGATCGACAACGCGCGCGCGTTCCAGCTTCAGTCGAAGCTGATCCAGACGGCCGACCAGAACGAGCAGACGGCAAACCAGCTGCTCAACTTCAGCTGAGCCTAGGGTCTGTTTACATATGGAACGCACATGCGAATGCCCGAAATCGCTCGTAGGGCAAGAAGTGAGGAGCGCCGTTTGGCCGCGCCAAACAAGCGACGAGCGACGCCGCCATACGGGCGATTTCGGGCATTCCCGTGACATGAATTTTTTAATTTGGGGTTGCCACGAGAACGGCCGCTCGCCGCGTTGCGCTCCTTGCGAATACGTCCAGTATTCGCAGCGTCGCGCGCCTCGCGAGCGGCCGTTCTCGTGGCAACGCATGCGCGTTCCATATGTAAACAGACCCTATGCCAGCCCACGCAGGAGAATCGACAAGTGAACCGTTCGCTCTACATCGCCGCCACCGGCATGAATGCGCAGCAGGCGCAGATGGACGTGATTTCGAACAACCTCGCGAACACCAGCACGAACGGCTTCAAGGCGTCGCGCGCGGTGTTCGAGGATCTGCTTTACCAGACGATCCGTCAGCCCGGCGCGAACTCGACGCAGCAGACCGAGCTGCCGTCGGGCCTGCAGCTCGGCACCGGCGTGCAGCAGGTCGCGACCGAGCGCCTGTACACGCAGGGCGGCCTCACGCAGACCGGCAACTCGAAGGACGTCGCGATCAACGGCGCGGGCTTCTTCCAGGTGCTGATGCCGGACGGCACCAATGCGTACACGCGCGACGGCTCGTTCCAGACCAACGCGCAGGGCCAGCTCGTCACGTCGAGCGGCTACCAGATCCTGCCGGCGATCACCGTGCCGCAGAACGCGCAGTCGCTGACGATCGGCAAGGACGGCGTCGTGTCGGTCACGCAGCCGGGCTCGGGCAACGCGGTGCAGATCGGCTCGCTGCAGATCGCGACCTTCATCAACCCGACCGGCCTCGAGGCGCGCGGCGAGAACCTGTTCTCCGAGACGACGTCGTCGGGCGCGCCCAACGTGTCGCAGCCGGGGCTGAACGGCGCGGGCGTGCTCAACCAGGGTTATGTCGAAGCGTCGAACGTGAACGTCGTGCAGGAGCTCGTCAACATGATCCAGACGCAGCGTGCCTACGAGATCAACAGCAAGGCCGTGACCACGTCCGACCAGATGCTGCAGACCGTCACGCAGATGAAGAGCTAACCGGAACACCCCGTCGTCGCCATGAAGCAGGTTCGCCTCCCCTCGTCAGCCACCGTCCGCGCCGCGTGCGCGGTCGCGGTGGCGGCGCTCGCCGGTTGCGCGCAGATCCCGCGCGATCCGATCATCCAGCAGCCGATGACGGCGCAGCCGCCAGCGCCGATGTCGATGCAGGCGCCCGGCTCGATCTACAACCCCGGCTACGCGGGGCGGCCGCTTTTCGAGGATCAGCGGCCGCGCAACACCGGCGACATCCTGACGATCGTGATCGCGGAAAACATCAACGCGACGAAATCGTCGGGCGCGAACACGAACCGGCAGGGCAACACCGGCTTCGACGTGCCGACGGCCGGCTTCCTCGGCGGGCTGTTCGCGAAGGCGAACCTGTCGGCGGCCGGCAACAACAAGTTCGCGGCGACCGGCGGCGCGAGCGCGGCGAACACGTTCAACGGCACGATCACGGTGACCGTCACCAACGTGCTGCCGAACGGCAACCTCGTCGTCAGCGGCGAGAAGCAGATGCTGATCAACCAGGGCAACGAATTCGTGCGCTTCTCGGGCATCGTCAACCCGAACACGATCTCGGGCGCGAACTCGGTCTACTCGACGCAGGTCGCCGACGCGCGGATCGAATACTCGGCGAAGGGCTACATCAACGAAGCCGAGACGATGGGCTGGCTGCAGCGCTTCTTCCTCAACATCGCGCCGTGGTGATGACGATGCACAAGCCCCTGTTCAACCGCCTGTCGTCCCGCGCACGAGCGTTCGCGCGGCTCGCCGTCGCGTTCGCGGCCGCGGCCTGCGTGTTCGGCGCGGTGCCCGCGCACGCGGAACGCCTGAAGGATCTCGCGCAGATCCAGGGCGTGCGCGACAACCCGCTGATCGGCTATGGCCTCGTCGTCGGCCTCGACGGCACCGGCGACCAGACCATGCAGACGCCGTTCACGACGCAGACGCTCGCGAACATGCTCGCGAACCTCGGCATCTCGATCAACAACGGCTCGGCCAACGGCGGTTCGTCGTCGCTGAACAACATGCAGCTGAAGAACGTCGCGGCCGTGATGGTGACCGCCACGCTGCCGCCGTTCGCGCGGCCCGGCGAGGCGCTCGACGTGACCGTGTCGTCGCTCGGCAACGCGAAAAGCCTGCGCGGCGGCACGCTGCTGCTCACGCCGCTGAAGGGCGCGGACGGGCAGGTGTACGCACTCGCGCAGGGCAACATGGCCGTCGGCGGCGCGGGCGCCAGCGCGAACGGCAGCCGCGTGCAGGTGAACCAGCTCGCGGCCGGCCGGATCGTCGGCGGCGCGATCGTCGAGCGTTCGGTGCCGAACGCGATCGCGCAGATGAACGGCGTGCTGCAATTGCAGCTGAACGACATGGACTACGGCACCGCGCAGCGGATCGTGTCCGCGGTCAATTCGAGCTTCGGCCCGGGCACCGCGACGGCGCTCGACGGCCGCACGATCCAGCTCGCGGCGCCGGCCGACTCGGCGCAGCAGGTCGCGTTCATGGCGCGGCTGCAGAACCTCGACGTGAGCCCGGACAAGGCGGCGGCGAAGGTGATCCTGAACGCGCGCACCGGCTCGATCGTGATGAACCAGATGGTCACGCTGCAGAGCTGCGCGGTCGCGCACGGCAACCTGTCGGTCGTCGTCAACACGCAGCCGGTCGTGTCGCAGCCGGGGCCGTTCTCGAACGGGCAGACGGTGGTGGCGCAGCAGTCGCAGATCCAGCTCAAGCAGGACAACGGCGCGCTGAAGATGGTGACGGCCGGCGCGAACCTCGCGGACGTCGTGAAGGCGCTGAACACGCTCGGCGCGACGCCGGCGGACCTGATGTCGATCCTGCAGGCGATGAAGGCGGCCGGCGCGCTGCGCGCCGACCTGGAGGTCATCTAAATGGCAGCGAATCTTCCTAACGCGAACGACCTCACGCAGCGCTTCGCGCTCGACGTGCAGGGTTTCGACGCGCTGCGCGCGCAGGCGAAGCAGTCGCCGCAGGCCGGTGCGAAGGCCGTCGCGGGCCAGTTCGATGCGATGTTCACGCAGATGATGCTCAAGAGCATGCGCGACGCGTCGCCCGACGGCGGGCTGTTCGATTCGCATACGTCGAAGATGTACACGTCGATGCTCGACCAGCAGCTCGCGCAGCAGATGTCGACGCGCGGGATCGGCGTCGCCGACGCGCTGATGAAGCAGCTGCTGCGCAATGCGGGGCAGGGCGCGGGCAGCGACACGGCCGGCGTCGGCGCGGGCGGGATGGGCGCGGCCGGCTTGGGCGCGGGCGGTCTCGGCACGGCCGGCAACGAAGGCAGCCTCGCCGCGATGAACGCGATGGCGCGCGCGTACGCGAACGCGGCCGGGAACAACGGCGGGCTCGCCGGCGCGCGCGGCTACTCGGCCGGCAGTGCGCTGACGCCGCCGCTGAAGGGCGCGAGCGGCGCGCCGGACGCCGACGCGTTCGTCGACCGGCTCGCGGCTCCCGCGCAGGCGGCCAGTGCGTCGACCGGCATCCCGGCGCGCTTCATCGTCGGCCAGGCCGCGCTCGAATCGGGCTGGGGCAAGCGCGAGATCCGCGCGGCCGACGGCTCGACCAGCTACAACGTGTTCGGCATCAAGGCGAACAAGGGCTGGACGGGCCGCACCGTGTCGGCGCTGACGACCGAGTACGTGAACGGCACGCCGCGTCGCGTGGTCGCGAAATTCCGCGCGTACGACTCGTACGAGCACGCGATGACCGATTACGCGAACCTGCTGAAGAACAATCCGCGCTACTCGGGCGTGCTGAGCGCGAGCCGCAGCGTCGAAGGCTTCGCGCACGGGATGCAGAAGGCCGGTTACGCGACCGACCCGAACTACGCGAAGAAGCTGATCTCGATCATGCAGCAGATCGGCTGACGGGCCAGGGCCTGCGCCCGCCGATAACAGGCTCCGGCCCACCGTCGATTACCCTCTCAGGACCGCGCCCGGCATACCGCCGCGCGCGGTTTCAACGTTTGCGCGAAAAAAAACGGGAAATCGATCTAAACTTTCGGTCAGCACTGCCGCTAAGTGTGAGAGACCTGCGACCGGGCCTTGTTCTGGCCCGGTTTTATTGCGCACCGGTTGTCCGTGCGCCCATGACAAGAAAGACCGGCTAGCCATGAATATCGAAATGTCGACGGACCCCAGCCTGGACGCAGGCCACTCCGGGCCCGACTATGCCCGCCGCAATCCGCTGGAAATCGGCGTGCAGCTGCGCAACCTCGTGAACCGCGGCGATTTCCTGACCGTCCAGTATCCGGGCGGCCAGCTCGTCACGCGCCTGCTCGAGGTCGACGTCGGCGCGCGGACGTTCACGTTCGACTGGGGTGCGCTGTCCGAGCAGAACGCCGGCATCCTCGGCGCGTCGCACTGCACGTTCGCGGCGTCGCCGGAGGGCGTGCGCGTCGAATTCACCACGGGCACGCCGCGCGAGACGCGCTACGAGGGGCTGCCCGCGTTCGTCGCCGATTTCCCCGAAGTCCTGACGTGCATCCAGCGCCGTGAATATTTCCGGGTCGACGCGCCGATCGTCGATCCGTTCCTGTGCCGCGGCAAGCTGCCGGACGGCGAGAGCTTCCTGTTCGAGGTGCACAACCTGTCGCTCGGCGGCGTGGGGCTGCGCACGGCGGACGAACGCGTCGAGGCGCTCGAGGTCGGCACGCTGCTGCCCGACGTCGAGCTCGAGCTGACCGGCCACGGCAAGCTGTCGCTCGACCTGCAGCTCGTGTCGCAGCGCTCGACGCAGATGCCGAACGGGTCGCGGCGCTACCAGCTCGGCTTCCGCTACATGTCGCTGCCGGGCAGCGCCGAGAACACGCTGCAGCGGCTGATCACGCAGCTCGAGATGAAGCGCCGCTCGCTCGTGCGGGCCTGACGCGCACGCGGCCGCCGGCCCGCACGGGCCGCCCGCGCACCGCCGCCGGCCCCGCCGGCCTGACGCTCCGACCGGCGCTGCGCACCCGCGCGTCGCGCGTGCATTTTTTCCTCAATTTTTTCGATCCGCGGCCGTTATACCGGGAGTTACGCAACCCGGCGGCCGCAGCGCGGCCGGCTCATCAGGATCGCGCATGTCCAACTCACTCATGAACCTCGGCGTCAGCGGCCTGAATGCCGCGCTCTGGGGCCTCACGACGACCGGCCAGAACATCAGCAACGCCGCGACGCCGGGCTATTCGGTCGAACGACCCGTCTATGCCGAGGCGAGCGGCCAGTACACGAGCAGCGGCTACATGCCTCAGGGCGTGAACACCGTCACCGTGCAGCGGCAGTACAGCCAGTACCTGAGCGACCAGCTGAACGGCGCGCAGACGCAGGGCGGCGCGCTGTCGACGTGGTATTCGCTCGTCACGCAGTTGAACAACTACGTCGGCAGCCCGACGGCCGGCATCTCGACCGCGATCACGAGTTACTTCACGGGGCTGCAGAACGTCGCGAACAGCGCGTCCGACTCGTCGGTGCGGCAGACCGCGATGAGCAACGCGCAGACGCTCGCGAACCAGATCACGGCGGCCGGCCAGCAGTACGACGCGCTGCGCCAGAGCGTGAACACGCAGCTCACGAGCACCGTCACGCAGATCAACGCGTACACCGCGCAGATCGCGCAGCTGAACCAGCAGATCGCGTCCGCGAGCAGCCAGGGCCAGCCGCCGAACCAGCTGATGGACCAGCGCGACCTCGCGGTGTCGAACCTGTCGAACCTCGCGGGCGTGCAGGTCGTGCGCAACAGCGACGGCTACAGCGTGTTTCTCGCGGGCGGCACGCCGCTCGTCGTCGCGGACAAGAGCTACCAGCTCGCGACCGTCACGTCGCCGTCCGATCCGAGCGAGCTGACCGTCGTGTCGCAGGGGATCGCCGGCGCGACCCCGCAGGGGCCGAACCAGTTCCTGTCCGACGCGTCGCTGTCGGGCGGCACGCTCGGCGGCCTGCTCGCGTTCCGCAGCCAGACGCTCGACCCCGCGCAGGCGCAGCTCGGCGCGATCGCGACCAGCTTCGCCGCGCAGGTCAACGCGCAGAATGCGCTCGGCATCGACCTGTCGGGCAATGTCGGCGGCAACCTGTTCGCGACCGGCTCGCCGATCATCTACGCGAACCAGGGCAACACCGGCAACGCGGCGCTGTCCGTGTCGTTCGCGAACGCATCGCAGCCGACCACGGGCGACTACACGCTGTCGTACGACGGCACGAACTACACGCTGACCGACCGCGCGAGCGGCACGGTGGTCGGCTCGTCGGCGTCGATGCCGGCGTCGATCGGCGGGCTGAACTTCTCGTTCACGTCGGGCTCGATGAGCGCCGGCGACAAGTTCACCGTGCAGCCGACGCGCGGCGCGCTGAACGGCTTCGGCCTCGCGACGTCGAACGGCTCGGCGATCGCGGCGGCGGCGCCGTACGTGCCGTCGGCCACCACGACGAACACGGGCACCGGGACGATCGGCGGGTTGTCGGTCACGAGCGCGGCGGCCGCGGCCAACGCGCACAAGTACACGATCACGATGGGTGGGACGTCGGCCGCGCCGACCTATACGGTCACGGACAACACGGCCGTGCCGCCGACGACCACCGGCGCGCAGCCGTACCAGTCCGGCACGCCGATCACGCTGACGGCCGGCGTCACGGTGACGGTGTCGGGCACGCCGGCGGTGGGCGACACGTTCACGGTCGCGCCGAACACGGGCGGCACGAACGACGGCAGCAACGCGCTCGCGCTGTCGAAGCTCGTCAACTCGAAATCGTTCGGCAACGGCTCGACCACGCTGACGGGCGCATACGCGAACTACGTGAACAGCATCGGCAATACGACGAGCCAGCTGAAGTCGTCGAGCGCCGCGCAGACCGCGCTGGTCGGCCAGATCACGCAGGCGCAGCAGTCGGTGTCGGGCGTGAACCAGAACGAGGAAGCGGCCAACCTGATGCAGTACCAGCAGCTCTACCAGGCGAACGCGAAGGTGATCCAGACCGCGTCGACGCTGTTCCAGACCGTGCTCGGCCTGTTCAACTGATTAGGGGCTGTTCGCGTATGGAACGCACATGCGAATGCCCGAAATCGCGTGTAGGGCAAGAAGTGAGGAGCGCCGTTTGGCCGCGCCAAACAAGCGACGAACGACGCCGCCATACGGGCGATTTCGGGCATTTCCGTGACATGAATTTTTTAATTTGGGGTTGCCACGAGAAGGGCCGCTCGCTGCGTTGCGCTCCTTGCGAATACGTCCAGTATTCGCAGCGTCGCGCGCCTCGCGAGCGGCCCTTCTCGTGGCAACGCATGCGCGTTCCATACGCGAACAGACCCTAAGGATCGAAGCGATGCGGATTTCCACCACCCAGTTCTACCAGCAGAACGTCGCTCAGATGAGCGACCAGCAGGCGCAGCTGTCGCAGCTGTACCAGCAGATCTCGAGCGGCGTGAGCCTCGCGACGCCGGCCGACAACCCGCTCGGCGCGGCGCAGGCCGTGCAGTTGTCGATGACGTCGGCGACGCTGTCGCAGTACGCGTCGAACCAGAACGCCGCGCTGTCGTCGCTGCAGAAGGAAGACCAGACGCTCATCAGCGTCAACAACCTGCTGAACAGCATTCATACGGTCGTGATCCAGGCCGGCGACGGCTCGCTGTCAGACAGCGACCGCTCGGCGCTGTCGACGCAGCTGCAGGGCTATCGCGACCAGTTGCTGACGCTCGCGAACTCGACGGACGGCTCGGGCAACTACTTGTTCTCGGGCTTCCAGTCGACCACGGCGCCGTTCTCGAACGCGTCGGGCGGCGGCGTGACCTACAGCGGCGACATGGGCACGCGGCAGGTGCAGATCGCCGACACGCGCGCGATCTCGCAGGGCGACAACGGCGCGAACGTGTTCCTGTCGGTGCCGATGCTCGGCAGCCAGCCGGTGCCGCTCGCCGGCGCGGGCAACACGGGTACGGGCACGATCGGCGCGGTGTCGATCACGAGCCCGTCGGCCGCGACCAACACGCACCAGTTCACGATCGCGTTCGCCGGCACGGCGGCCGCGCCGACCTATACGGTCACCGACAATTCCGTCGTGCCGCCGACCACGACCGCCGCACAGCCGTATTCGGCCGGCGCGGGGATCGCGCTCGGCAGCGGCCTGTCGGTGCCGGTGTCGGGCACGCCCGCGCCCGGCGACACGTTCACGGTCACGCCCGCGCCGCAGGCCGGCACCGACGTGTTCGCGGCGCTCGACACGATGATCGCCGCGCTGAAGGTGCCGATCAGCAGCAACACGACTGTCGCGGCCGCGCTCGCGAACGCGATGACCACCGGCACGACGAAGCTGAACAACATGATGACGAACGTCCTCACCGTGCAGGCGTCGGTCGGCGGCCGCGAGCAGGAAATCAAGGCGATGCAGACGGTGAACCAGACCAACACGCTGCAGGTCACCAGCAACCTGGCCGACCTGACGAGCACCAACATGGTGTCGACGATCAGCCAGTTCCTGCAGATGCAGAACGCGCTGACGGGCTCGCAGAAGGCTTACGCGCAGCTTCAGAACCTGTCGCTGTTCCAGTACATCAATCCGTGATGCACGGCGCGCCGGCGACGATGCGAGCGCACGCTTGCATCGCCGCCGGCGCCATCCGCCGCCACCCTCGCGCAACGCATGGGCGGCTGCTTCACCGGGCCGCGCGGCCGCGCACCGGTTCGCGCATGCGGCGAGCCGCGCCCGAGCTTTCCGGCGGCCCGTTCGCGCTTGCCGCGCTTGCCAGCCTTATTCCCGCTCCGTAAACTCGCGCCAGATTCCAGACCGGCGCGCCCTCCGCAGCCGGCGACAGACCGACAGGAGCGCTTTCCCCATGTCCGATTCCTACTTCCCGCGCTGGCGGGTCCAACCGACCGGCGCGGCCTCGCGCGTGGTCGGCCCCGACGAGCGCCTGGCGTGGCCGCAGATGGTCGCGATGGGCGTGCAGCACGTCGTCGCGATGTTCGGTTCGACCGTGCTCGCGCCGCTGCTGATGGGCTTCGACCCGAACCTGTGCATCTTCATGTCGGGCATCGGCACGCTGCTGTTCTTCGTGCTGGTCGGCGGGCGCGTGCCGAGCTATCTCGGCTCGAGCTTCGCGTTCATCGGCCTCGTGATCGCGGTGACGGGCTACGGCGGCAGCGGCCCGAACCCGAACATTCCGGTCGCGCTCGGCGGGATCGTCGCGTGCGGCGTCGTGTACGTCGCGCTCGGCGCGCTGGTGCAGGCGATCGGCACGCGCTGGATCGAGACGCTGATGCCGCCCGTCGTGACCGGTGCGGTCGTCGCGGTGATCGGGCTGAACCTCGCGCCGATCGCGGTCAAGGGCGTGTCGGCGTCGACCTTCGATTCGGTGATGGCGCTCGTCACGGTGCTGTGCGTCGGCGGCGTCGCGGTGTTCGCGCGCGGGATGATGCAGCGCCTGCTGATCCTCGTCGGGCTCGCAATCGCGTACGCGATCTACGCGATCGCGACCAACGGGATGGGCCTCGGCAAGCCGATCGACTTCGCGATCGTCGGGCATGCGGCGTGGTTCGGCGTGCCGGCGTTCCGTACGCCGGTGTTCGACCCGCACGCGATGCTGATGCTCGCGCCGGTCGCGGTGATCCTCGTCGCCGAGAACCTCGGCCACATCAAGGCCGTCAGCGCGATGACGGGGCAAAACCTCGACCGCTACGTCGGCCGTGCGTTCATCGGCGACGGGCTCGCGACGATCGTGTCGGGCAGCGTCGGCGGCACGGGCGTGACCACCTACGCGGAGAACATCGGCGTGATGGCCGTCACGCGGATCTATTCGACGCTGGTGTTCGCGGTCGCCGCGCTGATCGCGATCGGGCTGGGCTTCTCGCCGAAATTCGGCGCGGTGATCCAGACGATCCCGGGCCCGGTGCTCGGCGGCGTGTCGATCGTCGTGTTCGGGCTGATCGCGGTGACGGGCGCGCGGATCTGGGTCGTCAACAAGGTCGACTTCTCCGACAACCGCAACCTGATCGTCGCGGCCGTCACGCTGGTGCTCGGCGCGGGCGACTTCTCGCTGAAGTTCGGCGGCTTCGCGCTCGGCGGGATCGGCACCGCGACCTTCGGCGCGATCATCCTGTACGCGATCCTGCGCAAGGAAAAGGAGCCGGGCCCGGTGCTGTGAGCCGCCGCGCGGATCATGGCCGCGAGCCCCGGCGAGCGTCGCACGTCACGGGTTGGGCTGCACCGAAAACGTAATCGGCCATGCGAAGGTCCCGTCCTTCGCCTTCGGCGCGAACACGAAGCGATAGGTCACCCTGAAGGTCGTGTTCAGCGCCGTATACGGCACGGCGATCTTGCCGCCGGTCGCCGGCAGCACGACCTTGCCGCCGATTCCAGTGATCTCGATCGAGCTGAACTGCGACTGGCTGGCGGCGGCAACCTGCACCAGCACCGTGTACCCGGCCCGGTCGTTGGTCTGGACCGCGAGCGTCGTCCCGGCGGGGTTGTTGGCGTTCGGCACGCTCAGGTTGCCGATGCTCGTGTCCTTGTTCGCGACCACGAGCTGGGTCGGACTGGTCGCCTTGATCCGCGCATACGCCTGGACCGTCGCGGCGCCTGGGGCTCGGCAGCCCTGGCCTCGGCGCCGCGGGGCGTCGTCGCGGCGCGTATGCGCGCGGCAGGGGTTTCCCGGGGTTCGCCTATCGAATCGACGCGTCGCGGCATCGGGTGACGGTGCGGACCGTGTCGGCGCATCGGATCTCGACGGTGCGAAGTCGCGCCGTCGGCATCAGTGGATGCGTGACAGGAGCAGTGAAAGGAGCTGTGATGCGAGACAGCAGCCGTGTGACGGCCGAAATGATTTTCGACATGATTTCCCCGACTTCTTGATTGTTTGTCGCCTGCATCGAGCCGCTCGGCCGTGCAGTTGCTTTTGTCTGCACGGCTGTATGAGCAAGCAGCGGGCCACCGCGCGGATTGCCGCGCGGACAGGGGCTGAGCGGTCGCTGCCTGCAGCCGTGCAATGGGTCGGAGGCGGCAATGTTTCAGGCGTGAAACCTGCGGCGGCGGAGCCGGTCGGCGGTGCGCCGGGCCTGGTGCGGAACGGCCGGACCGACGGGGGATCGCAGGTGCGGCGCGACGGCGATTCCGCAGGAGAAACGGACGCGCCGCATGCGGAACGGTTTCAGTCTTGCAACGCGTGCGGGGAGGGGCGGCGGCGCATCGCTGCCGTTTCGATCAGGCGTCGGGTGCGCGGCGCGTCATGCGTTCACATTCGACTGCGCTTCCAGCCACGCGCAGAACTGCGCGACGAGCGGATCGTCGGCCGGCGCGCGGCGTGATCCACCAGTAGCTGCGCGTCGCGATGCGCGGCCCCGGCAGCGGCATCACGAGCCGGCCGCTCGCGAGCTCGTCGTCGATCAGCGGCAGCGGGCCGAGCGCGACGCCGAGCCCGTCGACGGCCGCCTGCAGCGCCAGGTAGAAGTGGTCGAACGACTGCCGCTTGCGCCCCTTCATCGCGACGCCGGCCGCCGCGAACCAGTCGCGCCAGCCTTCCGGCCGCGTATCCGAATGCAGCAGCACGTGCCGCGCGAGGTCGTCCGCGCGCGCGATCGGCGCGCGTTTGAGCAGCGCCGGGCTGCAGACCGGAATCACGCTTTCGTCGAGGAAGTGGCCGTTCGTGCAGTTCGGCCAGTGGCCGGGGCCGCGGCGGATCGCGACATCGAAGCCGTCGAGCGCATCGAGCGGCGCGTTCGACGTCGACAGCTTCAGTTCGACGTTCGGCACGTCGCGCTGGAACCGCGACAGGCGCGGCAGCAGCCATTTCATCGCGAAGGTCGGCAGCGCATTGATGCGCAGCACGCGCGCGGCACCCGTGTTGCGCAACTGCTCGGTCGCGTGCGCGATGCTGTCGAACGCCGCACGCACGGTGTCCAGGTAACGACGGCCTTCGTCGGTCAGCTTCACGCGCTTGCCGTAGCGGTGGAACACCGGCTTGCCGAGCCACGCCTCGAACGCGGCGATCTGCCGGCTGATGGCACCGTGAGTCACATGTAGCTCGTCGCCGGCGGCGCTGAAGCTTTCATGTCGTGCCGCGGCTTCAAAGGCCCGAAGCGCGGAAAAGGGCGGGAGATCGCGTGCCATGCTTGTGATTCTAGATCACAAGGGCGCGCCGATAAAATCGTTTTGCCGGGATCCTGAACGGCGGTAACCTCGGCTGACCGTTTGATGAGGAGCCCCATGCAATCCGTTTCCCCGCAACCTGCCGCGTCACCTCGCAGCGTTGGTCTCGCCGAGCTGTTCACCGGCTTCCTGTCGCTCGGCCTCATGTCGTTCGGCGGCGCGCTGCCGTTTGCGCGGCGCACGATCGTCGACGAGCGCAAGTGGCTGTCCGCCGACGAATTCACCGATCTGCTCGGTCTGTGCCAGTTCCTGCCGGGCGGCAACGTGATCAACCTGTCGGTCGCCGTCGGCATGCGCTTTCGCGGCATCGCCGGCGCGTTCGCGGGCATTCTCGGGCTGATCGCGGGCCCGACGCTCGTCGTCGTCGCGCTCGGCGTGCTGTATGCGAAGACGCAGAACGATCCGCATGTGCAGCACCTGTTCGCGGGGCTCGCCGCCGCGGCCGCCGGGCTGCTCGTCGCGATGGCCGTGAAGGTCGCGAAGCCGCTGCGGCACGCGCGCGCGGCGGCCGGCATCGCGGCGCTCGCGTTCGTCGCGATCGCGGTGCTGCGCATTCCGCTGCTGACCACGATGCTCGTGCTGACGCCCGTCAGCGTCTGGCTCGCGTCGCGGCGCCGCGATGCGGGCACGCCGCAGCCGGCGCAGGCGGCCGCGCGCGACGCGCAGCCCGGAGGCCGGCCATGAACGACACGCTCGTCGCGATCGCGACGATCTTCAGCCAGCTGTCGCTGCTCGCGTTCGGCGGCGGCAATACGATCCTGCCGGAGATGCAGCGGCAGGTCGTCGACGTGCATCACTGGATGAGCGCGCACGAGTTCACCGCGCTGTTCGCGCTGGCCCAGGCGGCGCCCGGGCCGAACATGATGATCGTGTCGCTGGTCGGCTGGCACGTGGCCGGCTGGGCCGGGCTGCTCGTCGCGTCGCTCGCGAAGTTCGGGCCGTCGTCGATCGTTACGGTGCTTGCGCTGCATGCATGGGAGCGCTTTCGCGACCGGCCGTGGCGCCGCTACGTGCAGCAGGGGATGATGCCCGTCACGGCCGGGCTCGTCGCGGCGAGCGCGGTGCTGATCTCCGACGCGTCGAACCGCACGGCGATCCAGTGGGGCATCACGGCCGCATGCGCGCTGCTCGCGTGGCGCACGCGCATCCATCCGCTGTGGCTGCTCGCGGGCGGCGCGCTGATCGGGCTCACGGGCTTCGGGCAGTGAACGAAGGACAAGCCATCTCCCGTCCCGCATACTGGCGCGAATATTCACGGGAGGATCGATGGATCTCGACGGCGCCAGCCGCAATCTCACCGTCGCCGCGTTGCTGACGCTGTCCGGCGGCTACCTCGACGCATACACGTATGTCGGCCACGGCCACGTGTTCGCGAACACGATGACCGGCAACGTCGCGCTGTTAGGCATCAACCTGTCGGCCGGCGAATGGGCCGCCGCGCTGCATCACGTGCCGCCGCTCGTCGGCTTCGTGATCGCGGTATTCGTCGCGCACCTGCTCGGTCTCGCCGCGCAGCGCGGCTGGATGCGGCACACAGCGTTCGCGAGCCTGATCGTCGAGATCGCGTTTCTCGGCGTCGCCGCGAGCGGCCTCGTCGGCGCGGCGAGCGCGTGGCTGATTCCGGGCATCTCGTTCGTCGCGACGCTGCAGACGCTGTCGTTCACCCATCTCGAGGAACTGTCGTACACGTCGGTGATGACGACCGGCAACCTGCGGCGTGCCGCGCAGAAGCTGTTCGTCGGGTTGATCCCGCGCTATGACGCGGGTGCGCTGCACGACTCGGCGCTGCTCGCGACGATCAGCTTCTGCTTCCTGGCCGGCGCGGTGGCCGGCGGCCTCGTGACGCGGCTTGCGCCGGACGTCGCGCTGTGGGGCGCCGTGCTGCTGCTTGCGGGCGCGTTCGCGGAGATCGTGCGGCGCGCGTGGCGTCGCGCGGGGAACGGCGATGGTGGTCGCGACGAAGACGGAGCGGCGCAGACGGCCTGACGGCGTGCATCACCCGGCAGCCGTTGGTGCCGCGTTCCGGATTTACCGCGTCGCCGCTTCATCAACACGCCGATCCACCGATCCACCGATCCGCCGGCGCACCCGAACGCGGGCCGGTTGCACCGGCCGCGCCCGCTGCAGGCGTTCGCGACACATTCCGGTTGCATCGACCACACCAACCGGCCCGCCGCGACACGCCCCTTTACCGCGCCGCACCCTCGTCGATCCTTACAGTACCGCGCGCACACGCCGACACCGTCGCGACCCGTCCCGCCGCCGCGCGACGCATGCCCGGCGCGGCGCGGCGCGGCGCGGCGCGGGAAACGTTGTTCCCGGGCGACAGTCACGCGATTACCGCGCGTTTCAATTTCTTTCAGAGATTGCAGTCGTCATATGATTCAAGCCACATCGCGCGCGCCAAAAACGTGTGCGATCGCCACCCGGCTGCGCACGCGGCCGGCAATGAACGGAGACACCTACAAAAAGGAAAGCTCATGAAGCAGACCACCCGACTCGCAGTCATCGCAGGGGGCGCCGCGCTCGCATTCGCCAGCCAGTACGCGGCCGCACAAAGCTCGGTCACGCTCTGGGGCGTCGCCGACGTCAGCGTCCGCTACCTGACCAACGCGAACGCCAAGAATGACGGACTGCTGTCGATGTCCAACGGCGCGATCACCAACAGCCGCTTCGGCATCTACGGCACCGAGGACCTCGGCAGCGGCCTGAAGGCCGTGTTCAACCTCGAAAGCGGCGTGAACCTGCAGAACGGCGCATTTGCCGACAGCGGCCGCCTGTTCAACCGTGCGGCATACGTCGGCCTGCAGAGCCCGTACGGCACGGTGACCCTCGGCCGCCAGAAGACGCCGCTGTTCGATCTGCTGTCGGATACCTACGATCCGCTGACGGTCGGCAACTACCTCGAAAATGCATGGCTGCCGGTCGCACTCGGCGGCGGCCTGTATGCGGACAACCAGATCAAGTACACGGGCAAGTTCGCGGGCCTGACCGCGAAGGCGATGTACTCGACGGGCACCAACTACGAATCGACCGGCGCCGGCGGCTTCTCGGGCCAGATTCCGGGTTCGCTCGGCAAGGGTAATGCGTGGGGCGTGTCGCTGTCGTACGTGATGGGCCCGCTCAGCATCGCGGCCGGCGCGCAGCAGAACAGCGACAACTCGGCGCGCAAGCAGACCATCTACCACGCGAACGTCGTGTACGCGTTCAGCAAGGCGAAGGTCTACGCGGGCTACCTGCGCTCGAAGGACGACACCGGCTTCGTCGACAGCCTGCTCGCGCAGCAGACGATTCCGGTCGCGAAGGGCACGGGCCGGATCGACGACGGTCCGTTCGCGGGCGTGAGCTGGCAGGTCAGCACGCCGCTGACGCTGACGGGCGCGTTCTACTACGACCACATGCGCAATGCGATGACCGCGAACGGCACGCTCGCGAGCGGCAACCGCTACGCGATCGTCGGCATCGCCGAGTACGCGCTGAGCAAGCGCACCGAAATCTACGGCACCGTCGACTTCAACAAGACGAACGGCGCGGCGAACGTCGAGCTGCCGGGCCGCAGCAACCAGACGGGCATCGCGATCGGCCTGCGCAATATCTTCTGACGAACGTCGGAACGCACGCGCCGGCATGCGTCCGGCACGCATCGAAGAGGCTCCGCAAGGAGCCTCTTTTTTTTGTCATGCGGCATTCATCAGCGCACACGACTATTCGGCAATCGCTTCATCACGGATTCCCCGCGCCGTAAGCGATCCGTCGGCATTCCAGAACATACTTTTACAGTACGCGCGAAGGCTTTCCGCTACGCTGCGTGCATCGCCCGCCGCGTGCCGTCGTGCATGCGCGTGCGTCGTTCCGGTGGCGCTCGCCGAGCGCGGCCGGCCTGGTGCGTAACTTGTGTATCCGGTGATGACAGACACGGTCTGCCGGTTTTTTTCGTGGGACGATCGGCCTCACGATTTCTTGAAAGGGGATGACGATGGGTATCCTGAACACCGTGGGCGAAATCGCCGGTGCAGTGGCGGCAGTCGAAGCCGCGGAAAAGCTGGATCCGGATGCGGGCCTGCTGACCAAGGCGGCAGCGGCCGTTGCCGGCTTCAAGGGCGCCGAAGCGATCGAGGGCATGCTCGAGAAGAAGGAAGAGCAGCCCGAACAGGCGGCAGACGATACGCAGGCGACGGACGGCAGCGACACGTCGCAGGCATGAGCATGGCGGCCGGTTCGGCCGCTGGCGCGCTCCTCGCGCGCCCGGGCGGACCGGTGCCGCGCGGCCGGCAGGCCGGGCATGTGGTCGATCGGTGACGCATGGCACACCCGGCAGCTGGTTTGACCGGCGAGAGGCGACGCTTCTCGCCGTTTTTTGTTGGACGCGCGCCGGGTCGTGCCGTGCGCCGCAAGAATTCCGGAATCTTGCTATCGTGCCGTCATCCGAACTGCGATGAGGCAATGCGATGGATTTCGACTACGACCTGTTCGTCATCGGGGCCGGCTCGGGCGGCGTGAGGCTCGCACGGATGTCGGCGTCATACGGCGCGCGCGTCGGCATAGCGGAACAAGAGCAGATCGGCGGCACCTGCGTGCTGCGCGGCTGCATTCCGAAGAAACTGCTCGTCTACGCATCGCACTACCCGCACGAAGTCGAGGACGCGAAGGGCTTCGGCTGGACCTTCGGCGCCGGCACGCTCGACTGGCCCGCGCTGATCGCCGCGAAGGATCGCGAGATCAATCGGCTGAGCGACATCTACATCAACCTGCTGCGGCAATCGGGCGTCGAGATGCACGCGGGGCGCGCGACGCTCGTCGATGCGCATACCGTCGCGATCGGCGAACGCACGATCCGAGCGCGCCACATCGCGATCGCGACCGGCTCGCGTCCGTCGCTGCCGCATCGGCCCGGCATCGAACACGCGATCACGTCGCGCGAGGCGCTGTCGCTCGAGACGTGCCCCACGCGCATCGCGGTAGTCGGCGGCGGTTATATCGCGGTCGAGTTCGCGGGCATCTTCAACGGCTTCGGCAGTCACGTCGACCTGTTCTATCGCGGCGAGAAGATCCTGCGCAGCTTCGACGACGACGTGCGTCAATTCCTGACCGACGAGATGACGAAGCAGGGCGTCGCGATCCACGCGCGCACGGTGGTCGAATCGATTTCCCGCGCGGACGACGGCACGCTGAGCGTGCGCGTCGGCGACGCGCAGCACGGGCCGTACGACGCGGTGCTTTATGCGACCGGACGCGTGCCGAATGTCGACGGGCTCGGGCTCGAGCAGGCGGGCGTGATGCTCGACGCACGCGGCGCGATTGCGGTCGATGCGTATTCGGCGACGTCGGTCGCGTCGATCCATGCGATCGGCGACGTCACGTCGCGGCCGCAGCTCACGCCGGTGGCGACGCGCGACGGCGGGCTGCTCGCGCGCACGCTGTTCGGCGGGGCGCGCGTCGCGGCCGATCACGAATGGGTGCCGTCGGCCGTGTTCAGCCAGCCCGAGGTCGCGACGGTCGGCCTGACCGAGGCCGATGCGCGTCGCGCGTACGGCGACGTCGACATCTACCGCACGTCGTTCAAGGCGCTGCGCCACACGCTGTCGGGCCGCGACGAGCGCACGCTGATGAAGCTCGTCGTCGCGCGCGACAGCCAGCGCGTGATCGGCGCGCACATGGTCGGCCGCGATGCGGGCGAGATCATCCAGGGGATCGCGATCGCGATTCGCGCGGGCGCGACGAAGGCGCAGTTCGACGACACGATCGGCATCCATCCGACCGCGGCCGAGGAATTCGTGACGATGCGGCAGAAGGTGGCCGACTAGCGCGGCGACCGGGTTCGTCCAGGGTCGATTCCGGGCGATCGCCGCCGCCGTGCCGCCGCCACACAAAATTTCTTCAATTGTCTAAAAGACGTTCCGTCTCGATAAACACGTTTGGTATCATCGCGCAAAACCATACGGGGGGCCGTATCATGCGCGATCAACAGCGCAGCATCCGCAATAACGGGGTAACGGGCGCGCACGCGCATGTCGCGTGTTCTGCCGCCTTTCCGCTTTTCGCCGCAACACGCCTGTTGCGCGCACCTTTCCTTCGAATGTCGTAGTCGCCAGTCCGGCGATGAATCAGGCCGCGCGTGCGTCGCATCGATGCGCGCACGTCCGCACCGACACGCCCGCTCCGGGCAATCTTTCCACGCAAGGAGACCAGCAGTGAAAATCCAGACACGACGCACCGTACTCGTGGCGGCAGCGGTTGTCGCAGCGCTGTCCGGCTGCGCGACCGAATCGTCGCGCACGCTCGACGTGCCGGCCGTGAGCAGCGCGCAGAAGCCTTATGCGGGCAAGCCCGTTGCGATCGCGGTCGGCAAGTTCGACAACCGCTCGAGCTACATGCGCGGCATCTTCTCCGACGGCATCGACCGCCTCGGCGGACAGGCGAAGACAATTCTCGTCACGCGCCTGCAGCAGAGCCGGCGCTTCAACGTGCTCGATCGCGAGAACCTCGACGAGATCAAGCAGGAAGCCGGCTTCATGAAGAAGGCGCAGGCGGTGAAGGGCGCGAACTACGTGGTGACGGGCGACGTGACCGAATTCGGCCGCAAGGACGTCGGCGATCACCAGCTGTTCGGCATCCTCGGCCGCGGCAAGACGCAGGTCGCGTACGCGAAGGTCAACCTGAACATCGTCGACACGACGACGTCGGAAGTCGTCGCGTCGAGCCAGGGCGCGGGCGAGTTCAGCCTGTCGAACCGCGAGGTGATCGGCTTCGGCGGCACGGCCGGCTACGACTCGACGCTCAACGGCAAGGTGCTCGACCTCGCGATCCAGGAGGCCGTGAACCATCTCGCCGAACAGGTCGACGCCGGTGCGCTGAAGACCGCGAAGTAAGCGCTGCAGGCGCCGGGGCCGGCGCCGCATGCGATCGATTCACCACGACATCAAAGAGAAAAGACCATGAAACGGGGTAACTGGCTGCCGGCGACGGCCGCCGCATTGCTGCTCGCCGGCTGCGCGAGCTCCACGCCGCCGCTCTATCAGTGGACGGGCTACCAGCCGCAAGTGTACGAATACTTCAAGGGGCAGAAGTCGCCGCAGGAGCAGATCGACGCGCTTGAAAAGGCGTTGCAGGACATCCGCGGCAAGGGCCATACGCCGCCGCCGGGCTTCCATGCGCATCTCGGGATGCTGTACGCGAGCGTCGGCAACGAGCAGCAGGCCGAGCAGGAACTGCAGGCCGAGAAGCAGCTGTTCCCGGAATCGTCGACCTTCATGGATTTCCTGCTGAAGAAGAAAGCCGGCGCAGCGAAGCCCGCGGATCAGAAGGCTGCCGGGCAGAGCGCCGCCGGCCAGACGATCGCCGGCCAGAAGAACGCCGATTCGAATTCCGCCAAACAGTGACGTGCCCGCCATGTTCAAGACACTCTCATTCAAGCTGATGTCCGTGCTGTCGATCGTCGCGCTGCTGAGCGCGTGCGCACAGCCGGTGAAACGACCCGACTACACGGCGTTCAAGAAGAGCCAGCCGCGCTCGATCCTCGTGCTGCCGCCGATCAACGAGACCTCCGACGTCGCGGCCACCTACGGGGTGCTGTCGCAAATGACGCTGCCGCTCGCCGAGTCCGGCTATTACGTGGTGCCGGTCGCGGTGATGGACGAGACGTTCAAGCAGAACGGCCTGACCAACGCGGCCGAGATCCAGGGAACGCCGCCCGCGAAGCTGCGCGAGATCTTCGGTGCGGACGCCGCGCTGTATTCGAAGGTCTCGCAGTACGGCACCGTGTACCGGATTCTCGCGAGCGCAACGGTCGTGTCCGCGTCGGCGAAGCTCGTCGACCTGCGCACGGGCGACGTGCTGTGGCAGGGCCGGGCGAGCGCGAGCAGCGACGAGGGCGGCAACAACGGCGGCGGCGGCCTGATCGGCATGCTCGTGGTGGCCGCGGTCAAGCAGATCGCGAACACGCTGATGGATCAGAGTCACGACATCGCCGCGTTCACGAGCAACCGGCTGTTGTCGGCCGGGCCGCCGAACGGGTTGCTGTATGGGCCGCATTCGCCGAAGTACGGCACCGACTGATCGACGCAGGCTGCCCGCTGCATAGGGGCACGGAAACGAAGCGGCCGCGCACGTAACGTGCGCGGCCGTTTTGCGTCGATGCGGCCGGAAAAATGCGAAAAGCGGCCGGCGCCGCGCAGCGGCTCAATGCACGCCGAACGCGTCGAGCAGCCGGTACCAGCTCATCGCGAGCACCAGCGCCGGCGTGCGCAGTGCCGCGCCGCCGGGGAAGTCGCGATGCCGGATCTTGCCGAACAGGTCGAAGCGGCTCGCCTGTCCGTCGATCGCCTCGGCGATCAGCTTGCCCGCGAGCGCGGTCGTGTTCACGCCGTGCCCCGAAAATCCCTGCGCGAAGTACATCGTCGGCGCGACGCGGCCGAAGTGCGGTGCGCGGTTCATCGTGATGTCGACGAAGCCGCCCCATGCGTAGTCGACCTTTACGTCCGCGAGCTGCGGGAACGTCTTCAGCATGTCCGCGCGCATCGCGGCCGCGAGATCGCGCGGCTCTCGTGTCGAATAGCTGACCTTGCCGCCCCACACGAGCCGCGTGTCGGGTGCCGGCCGGAAATAGTCGAGCACGAAGCGGCTGTCGCAGATCGCCGCGCGCGCGGGCATCAGTGCGGCGGCGCGCGCTTCGCCGAGCGGTTCCGTTGCGATCACGTAGGTGCCGACCGGCATGATCTTCTTCGACAGCGCGGGCGCGAGCGTGCCGACGTAGGTATTGCATGCGAGCACGACGAAACGCGCGCGAACGTTGCCGCCGCTCGTCTCGACGACGTGGCCGCCCGCGACGTCGCGCACGCGCGTCACACAACTGTCCTCGTGGATGCGCACGCCTGCGCCGGTCGCCGCACGGGCGAGGCCGAGCGTGTAGTTGAGCGGATGCAGGTGGCCGCTGTCCGGGTCGTACAGGCCGCCGCAATAGCGGGCGGACTGCACGTAGTCGCCGAGTTCGTCGGCTTCGACGAAATGGAAGCGGTCGTAGCCGAAGCGCTTCGCGGCGTCGTCGCGCCAGCGCTTCAGCGCATCGGCGTCGCGCCCGGTGTTCGCGGCGGTCAGGTAGCCGGGCATCAGCGCGCAGTCGATGTCGTGCTGCGCGATGCGCGACTTCACGAGCGACAGCGTTTCGAGCCCCATGTCCCAGATGCGCTTCACGTCGCCTTCCGGCATGAATTGCCCGAACGTGTCGATGTCGCATGCAAAGCCGCCGATCAACTGGCCGCCGTTGCGGCCGCTCGCCGCCCATCCGACCCGCGACGCTTCGAGCACGGTCACCGAGTGGCCGCGCTCGGCGAGGTTGAGCGCGGCGGACAGGCCCGTGAGGCCCGCGCCGATCACGCACACGTCGGCGTCGGTCGTGCCGGCGAGCGGCGCGTGGCGGGTCGTATCGTTGGCGGTCGCCGCGTAGTAGGACGCGACGTGCGGCTGGTTGGCGAAAATCTGCATGATCAGGAGAACGGAGAAAGAGGGCTCAGAACAGCTCGCGCACGCGGTGGTACAGCATCCCGAGTTCGAGCGCGGGCTGCCGCCATGCGTCTCCGCCGGGGAAGCGCCGGTGGCGTATGCGCGCGAACAGGTCGAACGCGCGCGTGTCGCCCGCGATCGCGCCGGCGACCGCGCGTCCGGCGATGCCGGTGAGCGCGACGCCGTGCCCGCTGAAACCCTGCACGTAGTAGAAGTTCGGATCGAGCGCGCCGAAATCCGGCGCGCGGTTGCGCGTGACGTCGACGAAGCCGCCCCACGCGTGGTCGACGCGCACGTCGCCGAGCTGCGGGAACACGCCGACCATCCGTTGCCGGATCGTTTCGGCGAGCGTCGCGGGCGACGCGCCGGCCGAATTCGCACGGCCGCCGAACAGCATCCGGTGGTCGGCCGACAGCCGGAAATAGTCGAGGAAGAAGTTGTTGTCGCACACGGCTTCGCGCCGCGCGATCAGTGCGTCGGCGCGTGTCTGGCCGAGCGGCTCGGTCGCGATGATGTACGACGCGATCGGCGCGATGCGCGCGGCGGTCGCGGCCGGCAGCACGCCGCCGGGGCCCGCGTTGCAGCACGACACGACGTAGCGGCAGCGCACCTCGCCCGACGGCGTGCGCACGACGGGCCGCGCACCGCGCACGATGTCGAGCGCGGGCGTGTGCGCATACAGCGCGACGCCTTCGCGGCGTGCGGCATCGGCGAGGCCCAGGCAATACTTGAGCGGATGCAGGTGGCCCGACAGCGGATCGTGCACGCCGGCCAGGTAACGCGTCGACGCGATGCGCGCGCGGATCTCGCCGGTGTCGAGCCACGCGAGCGACGGATGGCCCCAGCGCGACGTCGCGGCGTCCATCCACGCGCGCAGGTCGTCGATGCGGCGCGGCTTCGTCGCAACCGTCAGGTAGCCGCGCGTGAAGTCGCAGTCGATCCCGTAGCGCGCGATCCGCTCGGCGATCAGCGCGACGCCGTCGAGCGACAGCGCCCACGCGGCGCGCGCGCCGTCGGTGCCGAGCTGCCGCTCGATCTCCTCGTCCTTCGCGAAGCCGGTGATCGCCTGGCCGCCGTTGCGGCCCGATGCGCCCCAGCCGGGCCGGTGCGCATCGATCACGGCGACCGACAACCCGCGCGCCCGGCAGTCGAGCGCCGTCGACAGGCCCGCGAAGCCGGCGCCGATCACGCAGACGTCGACGTCGATCGTGTCGTCGAGCGAAGGATCGTCGATCACGGGCCGCGTGACCGTCGCTTCGTAGTACGAGTCGCGCGCGAGTGCATCGGCGCGGCGGGTGAAAGACTGCGTCATCAAATCGACTCCCTCTTTACGACCGGCGGACGGTGCGCGACGCACCTCGATCCGGCCGGCAAAAACGGCGCGGGACGCCGTGCGCGCGGCACGGCGTCCCGCGTGTGCTGCGTCAGAACGAATAGATGAACTGCGTCGCGAGCAGGTCGTTGGACTTGCCGTACGAACCGTCGTTGCGCAGGAACACCTTGTTGTTCGCCCAGTCGTGCCGGTATTCGACCTTCACGGTGATCTGCTGGGTCGGATAGAACAGCAGGTCGAGCGCGACGTCCTGGCGCACGGCCCCCTTGCACTCGAAGCCCAGGCCGCCACCGGCCTTCGACATCGCGAGGCAGTCCGCATCGATGCCGAAGCCGTTGGATGTATCCATACCTTGACCGTTCAGCGCGATACCGCCGCCGCCGCCGCCGTTCTTCGTGTTGGCGAGCAGGTCGTAGCGCAGCGTCACGCCCATGCGGCCGACCACCGGCGCGTTGAACTTGCGGTGCGCGAGCAGCGACAGGCCGTACCACTGCGCGAGCCCGCCGTTGAACGCCGCATGCTGCTGCCGGCCGTAGTCGACTTCGGCGTTGTACTGAATATCGGCAAGCGTGTAGGTCGCGTCGAGTTCGCCGAAGAAGAACGAACCGTATGCGCTCGGTGCCGCACCGCCCGGGCCGTAGTGGACGACGCCCTGATCGTCGATCGCGCTCGCCAGCGTCTGCCGCCCGATGTTGAACGACCCGCCGATATCGAGCGCGCTCGACCACGTGTAGTCCGCGCGCGCGGTGAAGGTCGGCACCTTGTTGCTGGTGCTGATCGGATCGCCGAGCGCGTTGGTGCCCGTCTGCGTGACCGAACCGTACGTGCGGTACTGCTCGTTGCCGAGGAAGAACTTCCACGCCCAGTTGCCCTTCGTGTAGTTCGCGCCGACACCGACGTAGCTGCCCGGATCCGAGAAATCGTACAGCAGGTTGTGCGTGAGCGTGAGCATCTGGTTCGACTGCTGCACCTCGTAGCCGCCGAAGCTCGGGATCAGGCCGGCGACCAGCGTCGTGGTGGCGGTGATCGGCACGTTGATGACCGCCGTGTTCAGCAGGTTGTCGGTGATCGAGCCGCGCGAATTCTGCAGCAGCGTGATGCCGTTGCCGCGGTTCGGCATCAGCGTGATCTCGGCCGACGGCGCCATCGGGCCGACGCCGAACGTCTTCTTGATGTCGAGGTAGAGATCGCCGAACGTGCTGTTGAAGTAGTTGTACGCGTTCTCGTGGTTCGCGAACAGGAACGACGACGTGCCGGCCGCGCGGTTGTAGATGTAGGTCGGATCGATGTAGCCCGTCACCGACAGGCCGGCGAGCGGGCCCGTGCTGGCCGCGTCGGTCAGCGAGTCGACCTTCAGCTGCTGGTTCGCGATCTGCTGCTTCATGTCGCTGACCTCGTCGTTGGTCAGTGTGGCCTGCGCCTTGCCGTAGTCCGGCGAGCCCGGATCGACGGCCGCCGCAACCGGCGCCGCGCCGGTCTTCGCACCGGCTTGCGCGACAGCGGCGCCGCCCGGTTTCGCGGCGAGCTGCGCCTGCATGGCCTTCATCTGTTTCTGCAGCGCCGCGACCTGCGCCTGCAGCGCCTTGATCTCGGCGGATGTCGAGTCGGCCAGCGCGATGCCCGGCAACGCGCCGGCCACCAGCAGGCAGATCAGTTTCTTCTTCATTGCGGATTCTCCTTGTCGTGCGCCAGTCAAAGTGCGATCGGTTCGCGCGCCGCAGGGCGCGGCGCGCGGGTCTTGTTATCGATGAAAAGAAAAGGGGAGGCTCACGCCACCGCGAACGCCGCCTTCATGTCGGCCACGCGGCGCCGTTCGCGCGCGATCATCATCCGGTTCACGACGATCACGCCGATCGTCACGGCCGTGATGAACAGCGTCGCCAGTGCATTCATTTCCGGGTTCAGCCCGAGCCGCACGCGCGAGAACACCACCAGCGGCAGCGTCGTCGAACCCGGCCCCGACAGGAACGCCGACAGCACCAGGTCGTCGATCGACAGCGTGAACGACAGCAGCCAGCCCGACAGCAGCGCCTGCGAGATCAGCGGCAGCGTCACCACGAAGAACACTTTCAGCGGCGTCGCACCCAGATCGAGCGCGGCCTCTTCCAGCGACTTGTTCATCTCCTTCACGCGCGACTGCACGATGATCGCCACGTACGACACGCACAGCATCACGTGGCCGATCCAGATCGTCACCATCCCGCGGCCCTTCGGCCAGCCGAACATCTGCTCCAGCGCAACGAACAGCAGCAGCAGCGAGATGCCCTGGATCACTTCCGGAATCACCAGCGGCGCGTTGATCATCCCCGTGTACAGCGTGAAGCCCCTGAAGCGGCCGAAGCGCGCGAGCACGAAACCTGCCCACGTGCCGATCACGACCGACGCGGTGGCCGTCAAGAGGCCGATCTTCAGCGACAGCCACGCGGCGCTCAGCAGCTCGTCGTCCTGCCACAGCGATGCGTACCACTTCAGCGAGAAGCCCGACCACACCGTCACCAGCTTCGACTCGTTGAACGAGTACACGACCAGGCTGATGATCGGGATGTACAGGAACAGGAAGCCGAAGGCGAGAACGCCCGTCGACAGCGGTTTGCTCGGCTTGATCATTTCGCGTCCTCCAGTTCCTTGACCTGGTAGTACTGGAACAGCGCCATCGGCACCAGCAGCAGCATCACCATCGCGACCGTCACCGCGGACGCCATCGGCCAGTCCATGTTGTTGAAGAATTCATCCCACATCACGCGGCCGATCATCAGCGTGTCGGCGCCGCCGAGCAGCTCCGGAATCACGTACTCGCCGACCGCCGGGATGAACACCAGCAGGCTGCCTGCGATGATCCCGTTCTTCGACAGCGGCAGCGTGATCCGCGTGAATGCGACCCACGGTTTGGCACCCAGGTCGTACGCGGCTTCGAGCAGCGTGAGGTCCATCTTCACGAGGTGCGCGTACAGCGGCATCACCATGAACGGCAGGTACGAATAGACCATCCCGATGTAGACGCCAGCATCGCTGTGGTACAGCCGCAGCGGCGTGTGGATGATGCCGAGCGCGATCAGCGTGTGGTTCAGCAGGCCGTCATCCTTCAGGATGCCGATCCATGCGTAAACGCGGATCAGGAACGACGTCCAGAACGGCAGCATCACGGCCATCATCAGCACGTTGCGCCGGTTCGGCTCGGCGCGCGCGATGTAGTACGCCATCGGATAACCGATCAGCAGGCACAGCACCGTCGACACGGCGGCCATCTTCAGCGAGCTGAGGTAGGTCGCGATGTACAGGTCGTCCTTCAGCAGGAACGCATAGTGCGACAGCTGCAGCGCGAAGTGCACGACGCCGTCCTTGAACTCGACGAGCGACGTGTACGGCGGAATGCCCATCACCTGATCGGCGAAGCTGATCTTCAGCACCAGCACGAACGGCAGCGCGAAGAAGACCGCGAGCCACAGGAACGGCACGCCGATCGCGACGCTGCGGCCCGACGGCAGGAAGCGCGACAGCGCGGCGAAGCGGCCCGGACGCGACCGGCCGGCGCTGGTGCTCGCGGCGCAGGTCGACACCGGCGCGGACGGAGTGGAAGCGGAGGTTCTCATCGTGTCGTCCTCATTGCGTCAGCACGACGCCGCTGGCCGGCGACCACGACACGAACACGTCGTCGTTCCAGGAGGGCGCACTGTCGGTCATCAGGTGCGAGCTCGACAGATTCGACACGACCGTCTTGCCGCTCGGCAAGCGCACGTGATACAGCGAGTAGCTGCCCATGTATGCGATATCGGTGACGACGCCGCGCGCCCAGTTGTGCTTCGAACCCGGTTTGTCGCGCGATACGTGCACGCGCTCCGGGCGCACCGAGATGCCGACCGGCATCCCGAGCGGGCCGGTCACGCCGTGGCTCACGTACATGCGTGCTTCCAGGTCGTCGCTTTCGACGAAGATGTGATCGGGCTCGTCCTCGACGACACGCCCTTCGAACAGGTTCGTCGAGCCGATGAATTCGGCCGAGAAGCGGCTGTTCGGGAATTCGTACACTTCGCCGGGCGAGCCGATCTGTACGATCCTGCCTTCGCTCATCACCGCGAGGCGGCTCGCCATCGTCATCGCCTCTTCCTGGTCGTGCGTGACCATCACGCAGGTCACGTCGACCTTCTCGATGATGTTCACGAGTTCGAGCTGGGTCTTCTGGCGGATCTTCTTGTCGAGCGCGGACATCGGCTCGTCGAGCAGCAGCAGCTTCGGGCGCTTGACCAGCGAGCGCGCGAGCGCGACGCGCTGCTGCTGGCCGCCGGAAAGCTGGTGCGGCTTGCGCTTCGCGTACTTGCTCATCTGCACGAGCGCGAGCGCGTCGGCCACGCGCTCCTTGATCTCGTTCTTCGGCGTGCCTTCCTGCTTCAGGCCGAACGCGACGTTCGATTCGACCGTCATGTGCGGGAACAGCGCGTACGACTGGAACATCATGTTCACCGGGCGGCGGTACGGCGGCAGCGACGCGAGGTCTTCGCCGTCGACGAAGATCTTGCCGGAGGTCGCCGTTTCCAGCCCGGCGAGCATGCGCAGCAGCGTCGACTTGCCGCAGCCCGAGCTGCCGAGCAGTGCGAACAATTCGTTCTTCGCGATCGTCAGGTTCACGTTGTCGACGGCCGTGCTGTCGCCGAATTTCTTCACGACGTTTTCGATGCGTACGAAGGCGTCGTTTTGCGTACGGGCCGCGGCGGCCGGTTGAATCTGTCGTGCAGCAGCGGAAGAGGGTATCGATTGCATGGGAGTCACCATTCGTTCTTCACGGATTGCAGGCGTGAGCGTCCCCGCACGAGGCGCGCAACGCGACTCGCGGACAACGGCTCGTGCCGGATGGAACAGTGCGCGCGGCGCGCGCGGGCGGACGGAGGTCCGCGTATCTCAGGCGCGCAGGCGTGGAGCGATGCCTGCGCCGCCGTGATGCACGGCGATCAGTGGCCGGTTTTCAGCTGCGCCCACAGACGGTTCTCGAGGCGCAGGATGTCGGCCGGCATCGGCTTCATCAGCACCATCTTCTTCAGCACGTCTTCAGGCGGATAGACGGTCGGGTCCTGCGCGACGGCCGGCGTGACGAACTGGTGCGCGGCCTTGTTCGCGGTCGGGTAGAACACCGTGTTGGTGATCGCCGCGTTGACCTTCGCGTCGGAGACGTAGTTGATCCACTTCAGCGCGGCCTCGGGGTGCGGCGCATCCTTCGGGATCACCATCACGTCGAACCACAGCAGACCGCCTTCCTTCGGGTTCGAGAACTTGATGTCGTACGAGCGCTTCGCTTCCGACGAGCGGCGGTGCGCGATGCCGATGTCGCCCGACCAGCCGAGCGCGACGCACACGTCGTTGTTCGCGAGGTCGTTGATGTAGCCGGACGAGTTGAACTGGGTGATGTACGGGCGGACTTTCTTCAGGACTTCGAATGCAGCCTGGTAGTCGCCGGGGTTCTTGCTGTTCGGATCCTTGCCCATGTACTGCAGCGTGGCGGCGAACACGTCGACGGCCTGGTCGAGGAACGATACGCCGCAGCCCTTCAGCTTCGCCATGTTGGCCGGATCGAACACCAGTGCCCAGCTGTCGACGGGCGCGTTGTCGCCGAGCGCTTTCTTCACTGCCTGCACGTTGTAGCCGATGCCGTCCGTGCCGTAGGCCCAGGGGACGCCGTACTGGTTGCCCGGATCGGCGTCGGAGATCATCTTCATCAGCAGCGGGTCGAGGTTCGCGAGGTTCGGGATCTTCGACTTGTCGAGCTTCTGGTACACGCCGGCCTGGATCTGCTTGGCCATGTAGTTCGACGTCGGCACGACGATGTCGTAGCCCGAACTGCCGGCAAGCAGCTTCGCCTGCAGCGTATCGTCGCTGTCGTAGTTGTCGTACTTGACGTGGATGCCCGTCTGCTTCTGGAAGTTCGGGATCGTGTCCGGTGCGATGTAGTCGGACCAGTTGTAGACATTCAGCTCGTCGGCACGCGCCGACGGGCTGGCGACCGACGTGAACGCTGCCGCGGCGGCGAGGGCGGCAACGGAACAGGCTTGGCGAAGAAAGCAGGCACGCATGGTGGAGTTCCCCTGGTTATGGCAGCGTGCGGCGCCCGCCGCACGCCTGTAGGCAAGGCCGTTACGAAATACCCAGTTGCTGGGCGGTTGCATCGACGGCCTTCTTCGCCTTCGACACGAGTTCATCGATTTCCTGACGCGAGATCACGAGCGGCGGCGACAGCAGCATCCGGTCGCCGGTCGCACGCATGATCAGGTTGCCGTTGAAGCAGAAGTCGCGGCAGATCGTGCCGACGTCGCCGCCGTTCGCGAAGCGGCGGCGTTCGGCCGGCGCTTCGGCGAGCTGCAGGCTCGCGACGAGGCCGTGACCGTGCACTTCGCCGACGATCGGGTGACGCGCGAAGGTTTCGCGCATCAGCGCCTGGAAGTACGGGCCCGTGTCGCTCTTCACGCGCTCGACGATCCCTTCGTCGCGCAGCAGCTTCAGGTTCGCGACCGCGACGGCCGCGGCCACCGGATGGCCCGAGTACGTGAGGCCGTGGTTGAATTCGCCGTTGTCGATGATCGGGCGTGCAACACGCTCGTGAATGCCGACCGCGCCCATCGGCACATAACCCGACGTGAGGCCCTTCGCCATCGTGATCAGGTCCGGCTCGAAGCCGAAGTGCTGGTGTGCGAACCATTCGCCGGTGCGGCCGAAGCCGCCGATCACTTCGTCGGCCGCCAGCAGGATGTCGTACTTGCGGCAGATCCGCTGGATTTCCGGCCAGTACGTCGACGGCGGGAAGATCACGCCGCCCGCGCCCTGGAACGGCTCGCCGATGAACGCCGCGACGTTCTCCGCGCCGAGTTCGAGAATCTTCGCTTCGAGCTGCTGCGCACGCGCGAGGCCGAACGCCTCGAGCGTTTCGCCCGGCTGTGCTTCGCCGAAGAAATACGGCTGGTCGATGTGCACGATGTGCTCGACCTTCGACGGCATCTGCTCGTGCATGTAGCCCATGCCGCCGAGCGTGGCGCCCGCGATCGTCGAGCCGTGGTAGCCGTTCTTGCGCGAGATCACGTACTTCTTCTGCGGCTTGCCCTGCACGCGCCAGTACTGGTGCACGAGGCGCAGCACGGTGTCGTTGCCTTCCGAGCCGCTGTTGCAGTAGAAGAAGTGGTTGAAGCCGGCGGGCGTCACTTCCGCGAGCATTGCCGACAGTTCGATCACCGGCGGGTGCGTCGTCTTGAAGAAGGTGTTGTAGAACGGCAGTTCCTGCAGCTGGCGATACGCGGCGTCGGCGAGTTCCTTGCGGCCGTAGCCGACGTTCACGCACCAGAGGCCGGCCATCCCGTCGATGACCTTGTTGCCGTCCGAGTCCCACAGGTAGACGCCGTCGGCCTTCACGATCACGCGGCTGCCCGCGCGGTTCAGCGCGCCCATGTCCGAGAACGGGTGGATGTGGTGCGCGGCGTCGAGCGCGCGGTATTCGGCGGTCGAGCGTGCCTGCGTCGCGCGCGGCGCGGCGGCCGGCGCGGCCGGCTGGATCCAGGCAGATTCGTTGCGGTAAGTCATGTTTCCTCCGTGATTCCGTATGGCGGTTGTGCGCGCGCTTAGACGTGCAGCAGCAGATGGCGGCGTTCCCACGAGCTGATCACGCGGAAGAACGCTTCGTATTCGGTTTCCTTCAGCGCGAAATACGCCTTCAGGAACTTGTGGCCGAGGATCTCGCCGAGCGGCTCGCACGCGGCCATCAGCGTCAGCCCTTCCTCGAGGTTGCGCGGCAGCTGGTACGGCAGGTCGTAGCCGTCGCTGACGAGCGGCTCGGTCGGCTCCAGGCGCTGCGTCATGCCGAGGTAGCCGGCCGCGAGCGTCGCGGCGAGCGCGAGATACGGGTTGCAGTCGACGCCCGGGATGCGGTTCTCGATGCGGCGCGCCGACGGGCCCGAGTGCGGGATGCGGAAGCCGACCGTGCGGTTGTCGTAGCCCCACTGCACGTTGATCGGCGCGGCCATGAAGCGCGACAGCCGGCGATACGAGTTGATGTATGGCGCGAAGATCGGCATCAGCGCCGGCGTGTACTTCTGCAGCCCCGCGAGGTAGTTGTAGAACATCGACGTCGCGCCGCCGGTTTCCTGCGACGTGAACAGGTTCTGGCCCGTTTCCTCGTCGACGATGCTCTGGTGCACGTGCATCGCCGAACCCGGCTCGTCTTCCATCGGCTTGGCCATGAACGTCGCGTACATGTTGTGACGCAGCGCGGCCTCGCGCACCGTGCGCTTGAACAGGAACACCTGGTCGGCCAGCGACAGCGCGTCGCCGTGCATGAAGTTGATCTCCATCTGCGCGGCGCCGACTTCGTGGATCAGCGTGTCGATGTCGAGGTTCTGTGCTTCGCAGTACTCGTAGATGTCCTCGAACAGCGGATCGAACTCGTTGACGGCCTCGATCGAATACGACTGGCGGCCCGTTTCGGGGCGGCCCGTGCGGCCGACCGGTGGGCGCAGCGGCAGGTCGGGGTCCTTGTTCATGTCGACCAGATAGAACTCGAGCTCCGGTGCGACCACGGGCTTCCAGCCCTTCGCCTTGTACAGCTCGAGCACGCGGCGCAGCACGTAGCGCGGCGAGATCTCGACCGGCGAGCCGTCGAAGTGCACGCAGTCGTGGATCACCTGCGCGGTCGGATCGACGGCCCACGGGATCAGGCGGATGGTCGACTCGTCGGGCACGCACACCATGTCGGGATCGGTCACGCCGGTCAGCGAGCCGTCTTCCGGATATTCGCCGGTGACGGTCTGCACCATCACGGCCTGCGGCAGCCGCATCGACTCGCCGGACGTGAACTTGTTGCGCGGCGTGATCTTGCCGCGCGCGATGCCGGCCATGTCGGGAATGATCGCCTCGACTTCGGTGATCCGGTGTTGCTTCAGAAAACTTTCGATGTCTTGCATGTCTGTTCTCGTAAGTGGGTCGGCGCGCTCAGGCGAGCGCGGCGGCGGCCGTGGCGCGCGTGCGGGCAGTGCGGCGGACGCGGCAGGCGTCGCCGAAGGCGCGGAAGATCGCGCTCGACAGCGGATCCTGCGCATGCCGCCATTCCGGGTGCCATTGCACGGCGAGTGCGAAAGCCGGGGCATCGACGACGCTGACGGCCTCGATCAGGCCGTCCGGCGCGACGGCCTCGACGGCGAGGCCGGAGCCGAGCTGCGCGATGCCCTGCTGGTGCAGCGAGTTCACACGCACTTCATCGCGGCCGCCGGCGAGCGCATGCAGCTTGCCGCCGGGCGTCAGGTGCACGACGTGTGCGGGGCCGTATTGCGTGTCCATCGGCGCGGCGTTGTCCTCGCGGTGATCGGCGAGGCCCGGCACTTCGTGCACGCGCTGATGCAGCGTGCCGCCGTAGACGACGTTCAGCTCCTGGAAGCCGCGGCAGACGGCGAGCACCGGCACGCCTGCGGCGATCGCCGCGCGCAGCAGCGGCAGCGTCGTCGCATCGCGAGCCGGATCGTGCTTCGTGCCGGGTGCGCTCGGCTCGCCGCCGTACAGGTGCGGCTCGACGTTCGAGTAGCTGCCGGTAAACAACAAGCCGTCGACCGTGTCGAGGATGTCGTCAGCCGACTGGCGCTCGCCGAGCGCGGGCAGCACCATCGCGAGCGCCTGCGCGCCGTCGACGATCGCGGCGACATATTTGTCGCCGACCGTATGCGACGCGTGTGCGCCGATTTGCGTGTGGTCGGCGGTGATGCCGACGAGGGGTTTCCTTTCCATGACGTCACTCAGTAATCCGTAGGGCTGTGGCGTGCGTCGTTTCGGATATTGCAAAACGCAGGCGCGACACGGCCCCGCAGCCTGGCGCAGAGCGCAAGGCCGCTGGTGAATGGGCGCAGCGGGATGGCGTGGCGATCCGCGCTGCGCGCGACGATCAGGCCGTCGTTCGTTGGGTTGCGATACGTGACGCGGGCGACGCGGCAACGAATGCGCGAACGCGTTCCGTCACCGCATGGACGATGCGGTTGGCGAATCGGCAGACGAAACGAACGACGTAAAGAAAGGAGAGGCGCTACGGCAGCAGCGACGCCACTTCGTCGGTATCGACGGCGACGAATGCGCGTGCGGAAACGGCGTTGTGGCGCCGAACGGAACGACGGGACAGGATGGTGTAGATCGACAGATGCTGCAGGCGAGGACTATGCCAGCCGCAACTGCCATCGGAAGGGGACGCCGCGCTGCGCGAACTTCGCGCCACGCTTCGATCCCACCTCACCAGAGGGCCACGGACTCTCACGATTACACTCGACTGGGTTGTTGAAAGTATTGAACACCTGACCGTTTCGACGCGCTGGGCGTTTAAAATAATCAAGGCGCCGGTTACGCGTCATTTACATTGATGGGCATCAATTTTTGCGTTGCAATAACGCGTTTTGCTGCCTGTGAAAGCCAAATGACGCTGACCTGAGAGCCAGCATATACGAGCCAAAAACGGCGTCAAATGTTTTTTAACGGTCCCGTATCAGGGCTTTCCCGAGCAGTGAAAACAAAAGATTCGCAAAAGGAATAATCGGCAAGGTGTTCATTATTTCGAACGCCTTTCAGGGTTTTCCCCGCTGATGCACGGCATAAAGTGATTAGAATATTCAACGGCTGTCCACCGCGTCGTTTCACTTTGTCATCGCACTTATCGTGTCCGAAACCGAATCGATGTCCACCGAAGTCGCCGAGCGCCTGCGTTTCGTGCGCAACAAGCATGGCCTGTCGCAGCGCGAACTCGCGAAGCGCGCCGGCGTGACCAACGGCACGATCTCGCTGATCGAACAGGGCCGCGTGAGCCCGTCGGTCGGCTCGCTGAAGAAGCTGCTCGAATGCATCCCGATGAGTCTCGCGGAGTTCTTCACGTTCGAGCTCGTCGAATCGCGCACGGTCGTATCGCGTCGCGACGAGATGCCGAACCTCGGCAACGACACGCTCGCGTTTCATCTGGTCGGCGCGAGCGTGAAGGATCGCAACATGTGCATCCTGCGCGAGATCTACCAGCCGCATGCCGATACGGGGCCCGAGATGCTCGTGCACGCGGGGCACGAGGGCGGCGTCGTCGTGTCGGGCCGGCTCGAGCTGACCGTCGACGGCGCGACGTGGCTGCTCGACCCCGGAGACGGCTACTACTTCGAAAGCCGTTTGCCGCACCGTTTTCGCAATCCCAGCGCGGAACAGATCTGCGAGGTCGTCTCGGCCAATTCGCCGGCAACCTTCTGACCGCGCGTCACCGCATTCGCGGCCGGCCGCGCATGATGCGCGCGGCGCGTCGCACCGCGAATGCCACAACATAAGGCATCCTGATGAACAAGTTGACTTTGGCTGACTGGCAGGACAAGGCGGCGTCGCTCGAGATCGAAGGGCGCGCATTCATCGACGGCGCGTTGCGCGACGCGCACGGCGGCAAGACGTTCGACTGCGTGAGCCCGATCGACGGCCGCGTGCTGGCGAAGGTCGCCGAATGCGGCGAAGCCGACGTGAACGCGGCGGTGGCGGCCGCGCGCCGCGCGTTCGACGCGGGCGTGTGGGCCGGCCTGAACCCGCGTGCGCGCAAGGCAGTGCTGCTGCGCTGGGCCGCGCTGATGCACGAGCATCTCGACGAGCTGTCGCTGCTCGAGACGCTCGACGCGGGCAAGCCGATCGGCGACACGACGACGGTCGACGTGCCGGGCGCCGCATATTGCGTCGAGTGGTTTGCGGAAGCGATCGACAAGGTCGGCGGCGAAGTCGCACCGGCCGATCATCACCTCGTCGGCCTCGTCACGCGCGAGCCGGTCGGCGTGGTGGCGGCCGTCGTGCCGTGGAACTTCCCGATCCTGATGGCCGCATGGAAGTTTGGCCCCGCGCTCGCGGCCGGCAACAGCGTGGTGCTGAAGCCGTCGGAGAAATCGCCGCTGACCGCGATCCGCGTCGCGCAGCTCGCGTACGAAGCCGGCATCCCGGCAGGCGTGTTCAACGTCGTGCCGGGCGCGGGCGAACCCGGCAAGCTGCTCGCGCTGCATCGCGACGTCGACTGCATCGCGTTCACCGGCTCGACGGCGGTCGGCAAGCTGATCATGCAGTACGCCGCGCAGTCGAATCTGAAGCGCGCATGGCTCGAACTCGGCGGCAAGTCGCCGAACATCGTGCTGCCCGATTGTCCCGATCTCGATCGCGCTGCGCAGGCTGCGGCCGGCGCGATCTTCTACAACATGGGCGAGATGTGCACGGCCGGCTCGCGGCTGCTCGTGCATCGCGACATCAAGGACGTATTCATCGAGAAGCTCGTGGCGGCCGCGCGGGCTTACGTGCCCGGCAATCCGCTCGATCCGTCGGTGTCGATGGGCGCGATCGTCGACGGCATCCAGCTCGAGCGCGTGCTCGGTTATATCGAGGCGGGGCGCAGCGAAGGCAGGCTCGTCACGGGTGGTGCGCGCGTGAAGGCGGAGACGGGCGGCTTCTATGTCGAGCCGACGGTGTTCGAGGTGAAGCCCGACGCGAAGATCGCGCGCGAGGAGATCTTCGGGCCCGTGCTGTCGGTGATCGTGTTCGACGACGTCGACGAGGCCGTGCGGATCGCTAACGACACCGAATACGGGCTGGCCGCGGCCGTATGGACGTCGAACCTGACGACCGCGCACGACGTGTCGCGCCGGCTGCGCGCGGGCACGGTGTGGGTGAACTGCTACGACGAGGGCGGCGACATGAACTTCCCGTTCGGCGGCTACAAGCAGTCGGGCAACGGCCGCGACAAGTCGCTGCATGCGCTCGAGAAGTACACCGAGCTGAAGTCGACGCTGATCCGGCTGCGCTGACGCGATGCCGCGGGCGCATCGCCGTTTGGCAGTGTGCCCGCAGCCCGCGTTATGCGGTGCGCAGCGCGGGGTGGAAGCCGGCGGCTTCGATGATCGACTGCACGCGCTCGGCGCCTTGCGCCGATTCGACCTTGACGATCTTTGCCGCGACGTCGATGTCGAGCTTCGCGGCGGGATCGGCGGCCGTCACCGCGCGCGTGATTGCATTGGCGCAGCCGCCGCAGGTCATGTCCTGGACTTCGAATTCCATCGTGTTCTCCTGAGTGGACGATTGACGAACATGGCCAGCATGAAGCTTGCCATGGTGGGAAGGTCAAGCGCATTCATGCAGCCGGATGCATGCGTTGTCGCCCGGCGCGGCGAAATGATTCGTCAGGGTGAGGTCAGACAAATAGAAGGGCAGTCGCATGCGTCAGTCGGAATCTTTCCCGATTGACTCGGATGCGCGGCCGTCGCCGTGCGATGAGCGCCTTGCCTGGCAAGGCGCGGCACGCACTTGTGAAGCGCTATCTCCATAATGCCGGTAAGGGTACGCGATATGGAAATGCGAATCGATCTTAGTATCAATATTCTTCGATATTTCATTTCATTACACACATGAACCGTTTCGCACTGGGTTTCGCCGCTGTCCTGCTGGGCGCGTCGGCCGCCACCGCATTCGCCGCCGACGACGTCGTCAACCTGACGCTGAAGGACCACAAGTTTTCGCCCGATGGCGTGACGATTCCGGCCGGCAAGAAAGTGAAGTTCGTCGTGAAGAACCTCGATGCGACGCCCGCGGAATTCGAGAGCGACGACTTCAAGGCCGAGAAGGTGATTCCCGCCGGCAAGTCGGCCGAGATCCTGGTCGGGCCGCTGAAGGCCGGTACCTACGAGTTTCACGACGAGTATCACGAAGCGCAGTCGAAGACCCACCTGACCGTCAAGTAAGCGAATCCCGCCATGCTGTCTACCGCGCTGATTGTCTTTCGTGAAGTGCTCGAGGCCGCGCTGGTGGTCTCGATCGTGATGGCCGCCACGAAGGGCGTGCCGCGGCGCGGCTGGTGGGTCGGCGGCGGGCTCGTCGGCGGCGTGGTCGGCGCGGGCCTGATCGCGGCGTTCGCCGACGTGATCTCGCAGTGGGCGTCCGGCATGGGGCAGGAGGTATTCAACGCGGGCGTGATGTTCGTCGCGACGCTGATGCTGGCCTGGCACTGCATCTGGATGAGCCGGCACGGCCGCGAGATGGCGCTGCACATGGGCGAAGTCGGCCGGGCCGTCGCGGCCGGCAGCCGGCCGCTGACGGGGCTGGCGATCGTGGTCGGCGTCGCGGTGCTGCGCGAAGGCTCCGAGGCCGTGCTGTTCCTGTACGGCATCGCCGCGGGCGATCCGGGGCAGACGCCGCAGATGATCGCCGGCGGGCTGCTCGGCGTGCTCGGCGGCGCCGGGCTCGGTTATGCGATGTATGCGGGACTGCTGCAGATTCCGCTGAAGCGCCTGTTCTCCGTCACCAACGGGCTGATCGTGCTGCTGGCGGCCGGGATGGCGAGCCAGTGCGTCGGTTTCCTGCTGGCGGCCGGCCTCGTGCCGTCGTGGGGCGACGCGATCTGGGACACGTCGTGGCTGCTCAAGGAGTCGAGCATCGTCGGCAAGGCGCTGCATACGCTGATCGGCTATACCGCGCGTCCGGCGGGCATCCAGATCGCCGCGTACGTCGCGACGCTGGCGGCGATCGTCGTGCTGACGCGGCTCGTCGGTCGTCCGCAGGCGACGATGAGGCCGCCGCGGCCTGTCGTGTGAGTTTTCCGGGTTGGAACGAAAGAAGGGGCGTCCATGACGCCCCTTCTTTCGTTTGCGGCTCGCGGTCAGCCCGCGGTCGGCTGCGCGCCGGTCAGCGGTGGCTGTCGATCCACGCGCGAGCCCATTCGAGCCCGGCCTCGCGCGCGTCGTCCTCGGTGTCGAATACGCCAAGCACGCCGGACGCTTCGACGAGCTTGTTGTTCTGCGTGATCGTGCCGCTCGCCGCGAAGCGTTCGGGCTGCAGGATCTCGTCCTGCTGCAGGATCGCGTGGCCCCAGATCTGGTAGCCGAGGTAGGTTTGCGCTTCCATTATCGAGTCACCTCCGCGGAGCGGTTGTGCGTGCCGACCCGCAGCACGTTGCCATCCGGCGTGTATTGCCGCGGGATGTCGGAGAAATTGAGCGCATGCGTTTCGTCGGGGCCGGCAGGCTGCATCACCGTGAGACGGCCCGGCGCGGGCTGAGCGACGGGGCGCGGTGCGGCCGGCGCCTCGGCCGCGGCGGGCGGGCGAGGCGAGCCGGCTTTCACGGTTTGCGTGACTCGACGCTTGTGCGGCTTCGCGGCGGCTTTCGGCGTTGCGCTCGCGTGCTTCTCGGCGCTCTTGCCGGCGCGCGCGTCGGCGCTCGCGTGCGCGGCCGGTGTACGGGCTTCCGGCATACGGGCTTCCGGCGTATGCGCCGCCGGCTTCCGCGCCTCGGGCGGGTTCCAGACCTCGACGTAGTGCTCGGCGGCCCAGCCCGTCGACGCGAACGTCAGCGCCAGCAATCCGCATCCAAACAGTCTTACCATTGTCTCTCCGTCATATTCGTTGCGGCTCGCGTCGCGGTGTCCGGTGCGGACCGCGTTCGGTCGGCCGCTTATGCGCATTCGGGGAAGCCGGCTCAGGAGAACACCTCGAGCCCGTGTTTCTCGACGATCTGGAGCATCCGCGCGGCGATGCCGCTCGGCCGTTTGTCGCCCTGTTCCCATTGGCGGATCGTCGACGTCGTCGTATTCAGGTAGAGCGCGAACACGCTCTGGCTGACGTTGACGGATTTGCGGATGCGGGCGATCGCTTGCGGATCGAACTGCGGGGCGGCTTCGATGCAGAGATCGTCGTATTCGCGCATCGTCTTCTTGTCGATCAGGCTCGCACGATAGAGGCCCGACGCGGCGCTGTGGATCGCCTCCGTTGCGTCGCTCTTGAATCGACTCTTGGCCATTGCAAATCTCCACAAGCTCTTTCAGTGCGATCAGCGTCGCGATATCGGCGTCGGTGCGGCGCCCGACATCCACGGCGAGCTCTCTGAAGGCGCGCAGTTCGCGTTCGTCGATGTCGTCCCTGTCGCGTTTTGCGAACAGGAACACGAAAACCCACGCTTGCCCGACCTTGCTCAGCACGATCCCGCGCTGCCGATTCCCGTCCAGGCGCTTTTTCCAGACGTTGCCGCCGAGCTCGACGCCCTGGCCGCGCGCCAGTTCCCGCGCGGCGCGGCAGAGTTCGGCATCGGCGATTCCTGCTTTTCTGGCTGCCTTGTGAAACCACTTCGTCTTGAAGACGCGTCGTACGGAAGCAGGCATGTCGGGCCGGTCGAGTTAGCACAGGATTATATACCACTACGTGGTACATATTTCGACCTGGCCGAATGGCCTGCTTCCCACCGATACGCGGCCGGGACGGCCCGGCGGGGGCCATCCCGGTCGTCCTGCCTTACTCCACCGTCACCGATTTCGCGAGGTTCCGCGGCTTGTCGACGTCGGTGCCGCGTGCACACGCGGTGTGATATGCGAGCAGCTGCAGCGGCACGACGTGCAGGATCGGCGACAACTGCCCGTAGTGTTCCGGCATCCGGATCACGTGCAGGCCGTCGTCGTTGACGATCTGCGTATCGGCATCGGCGAACACGTACAGCTCGCCGCCGCGCGCCCGCACTTCCTGCATGTTCGACTTCAGCTTCTCGAGCAGCGTGTCGTTCGGCGCGACCGTGACGACCGGCATCGCTTCCGTGACGAGCGCAAGCGGCCCGTGCTTCAGTTCGCCGGCCGGATAGGCCTCGGCATGGATGTACGAGATTTCCTTCAGCTTCAGCGCGCCTTCGAGCGCGATCGGGTAGTGCAGCCCGCGGCCGAGGAACAGCGCGTTTTCCTTGCGCGCGAATTCCTCCGACCACGCGATGATCTGCGGCTCGAGCGCGAGCACGCTGTTCAGCGCGGCCGGCAGGTGGCGCAGCTGCTTCAGGAATTCGGCTTCCTGCGCGGCGTCCACATGCCCGCGCAGCTTGCCGAGCGTCGCGGCCAGCACGAACAGCGCGACCAGCTGCGTCGTGAACGCCTTCGTCGACGCGACGCCGATCTCGGTGCCCGCGTGCGTCAGGAACTGCATCTCGGTCAGGCGCACCATCGCGCTCGTCGCGACGTTGCAGACCGCGAGCGTATGCGTATGGCCGAGCGACTGCGCATGCTTGAGCGCCGCGAGCGTGTCGGCCGTCTCGCCCGACTGCGAGATCACGAGCACGAGCTGGCGCGGGTTCGGCACCGATTCGCGGTAGCGGTACTCGCTCGCGATCTCGACCTGGGTCGGGATCTTCGCGATCGATTCGAGCCAGTACTTCGCGGTGAGGCCCGAGTAGTAGCTCGTGCCGCACGCGAGGATCAGCAGGCTGTCGATGTCCGCGAACGCGGCGGGCGCGGCGTCGCCGAACAGCGTCGCGTCGAAGGCTTCGGTCTGCGGCACGGTATCGCCGATCGCGCGCGGCTGCTCGAAGATTTCCTTCTGCATGAAGTGGCGATACGGGCCCAGCTCGACCGCGCCGCCGTAGGCGCTGACGACGCGGATTTCGCGCTGCACGGTGGCGCCGTGGCGGTCGACGATCTTCACGCCGTCGAGCGACAGCTCGCACACGTCGCCTTCCTCGAGGAACGTGAAGCGGTCGGTGCTGCCGGCGAGCGCGAGCGCATCGGAGGCGAGGAAGTTCTCGCCGTCGCCGTGGCCGACGACGAGCGGCGAACCCTGGCGCGCGCCGACGACGGTGTGCGGCTGGTCCTTGTGGATCACGGCGATCGCATATGCGCCGTGCAGCTGCTGCACGGCTTCGCGCACCGCGTCGAACAGGTTGCCGCGATACAGGCTGTGCACGAGGTGCGCGATCACTTCGGTGTCGGTCTGCGACACGAATTCGTAGCCCTTCGCGCGCAGCGCTTCGCGCAGCGGCTCGAAGTTCTCGATGATGCCGTTGTGGACGAGCGCGAGCGCGTCCGACGAGAAGATCGGGTGCGCGTTGTGCGTGACGGGCGCGCCGTGCGTCGCCCAGCGCGTATGCGCGACGCCGGTCGTGCCTTCGAGGTGCGATTCGCGCACCTGCGCGTCGAGATCGGCGACGCGCGCGACGCTGCGCGCGCGCTTCGGCGCGCCCGGCTCGAGCACGGCGACGCCGCACGAGTCGTAGCCACGGTATTCGAGGCGCCGCAATCCTTCGATCAGCACCGGAACGATATTACGCTGCGCAACTGCGCCGACAATGCCGCACATGAATGGTCAATCCTGTAGGTCGACGCGGGCGCCATCGGGGCGCCCGCAAAGGGTTCAGCTCTTCTTCTTGACCGGGCGGACGTAGCCGCTCTTCGTCGTCTGGGTCTTCTCGTTCAATACGAGCAGGCCGTCGGCGACGTCCTTCCAGATCGTCGTGCCGGCCGCGACCGTCACGCCGCGGCCGACGCGCACGGGCGCGACGAGCTGCGTGTCGGAGCCGACGAACACGTCGTCCTCGATCACGGTGCGGAACTTGTTCGCGCCGTCGTAGTTGCAGGTGATCGTGCCCGCGCCGATGTTCACGCGCGCGCCGATGTCGGCATCGCCGATGTACGTGAGGTGGTTCGCCTTCGAGCCGTGGCCGATCACCGCGTTCTTCACCTCGACGAAGTTGCCGACGTGCGCTTCGTCCGCGAGCTGCGCGCCGGGGCGCAGCCGTGCGTATGGGCCGATCACGGTGTTCGCGCCGAGCTCGGCGCCGTCGATGTGCGTGAACGCGTCGATGCGCGTGCCGGCGCCGACCGACGCGTTGCGGATCACGCAGTTCGCGCCGATCGTCACGTTGTCGGCGAGCGTCACGTTGCCTTCGAACACGCAGTTCACGTCGATCGACACGTCGCGGCCGCAGCGCAGCGTGCCGCGCACGTCGATGCGCGCCGGATCGGCGAGCGTGACGCCGTCGACGAGCAGCGCTTCCGCGACATTGCGCTGGTGGATGCGCTCGAGCTCGGCGAGCTGCGCCTTGCTGTTCACGCCGAGCGTTTCCCATTCGTCGTCGGGCTGCGCCGTGACGACCTCGAAGCCGGCCTCGATCGCGAGCTCGACGACGTCGGTCAGGTAGTACTCGCCCTGCGCGTTTTCGTTCTTCAGCGCGCCGAGCCACATCGACAGCTGGGCCGTGGGCGTGACGATGATACCGGTGTTGATCTCGGCAATCTTCAGCTCTTCCGGCGACGCGTCCTTCTGCTCGACGATGCGCGTGACGAAGCCTGCCGCGTCGCGCACGATGCGGCCATAGCCGGTCGGATCGTCGAGCGTGACGGTCAGAATTCCGTAGCGGCCGTCGCGCGCGGCGTCGACGAGATGCCGCAGCGTCGACGCGCGGGTGAGCGGCACGTCGCCGTACAGCACGAGCGTCGGCTGCGCGGGATCGAGCAGCGGCAGCGCCTGGCGCACCGCGTGGCCGGTGCCGAGCTGCTCGGCCTGCACCGCGAACTGGACGTCGGGTGCGGCGACGGCAGCCTGGACCCGCTCGGCGCCGTGCCCGACGACGACGACGAGCCGGGACGGCTGCAGCGTGCGCGCGGTGTCGATGACGTGGGAGAGGAGCGGCCTGCCGGCCAGGGGGTGAAGCACTTTCGGCAGCGCGGAGCGCATGCGCTTGCCGGTGCCTGCCGCCAAAATCACGATATTCATGGCGCCAGCTTGTCAGAGGAGTTCGAAGCCGTCCATTTTAGCATGCGGCCCCTGTCGTTCCGGGCCTGTCGCGGCGGGGCGACAGCGCCGGAAAAGGGCTGGGCGGCCCGTTCCGGCGGGTCTTCCGACCCCGCTTACAGGTCGTCGAACTGGACGATCGAGATCGGTTGCGCGGCGCCCGGCGCCGCGGCGTCGTCGCCCGACGCGCACGGTTCCTCGTCGAACGCGATGTCGCCCTGCGGATCGGCAACGCCGGTCGCGCGCAGCGACGTGAACGGGAACAGCGTCGTATCCATCAGGTGCGACGGTACGACCTTCGCGAGCGCGTTGAACATGTTCTCGACGCGGCCCGGGAAGCGCTTGTCCCATTCGCGGATCAGCGCCTTCATTTCCGCGCGCTTCAGGTTCGGCTGGCTGCCGCACAGGTTGCACGGGATGATCGGGAATTCGCGCAGCTCCGCGTATTTCTCGAGATCGGTTTCCTTCACGTACGCGAGCGGGCGGATCACGATGTTCTTGCCGTCGTCCGACTGCAGCTTCGGCGGCATCCCCTTCAGCTTGCCGCCATAGAACATGTTGAGCAGCAGCGTCTGCACGATGTCGTCGCGGTGGTGGCCGAGCGCGATCTTGGTCGCGCCGAGCTCGCCGGCCACGCGGTACAGGATCCCGCGGCGCAGCCGCGAGCACAGCGAGCAGGTCGTCTTGCCCTCGGGCACGAGCCGCTTGACGATGCTGTAGGTGTCCTGGTTCTCGATATGGAACGGCACGCCGACCTGCTTCAGGTACTCGGGCAGCACGTGCTCGGGGAAGCCCGGCTGCTTCTGGTCGAGGTTCACCGCGACGATGTCGAAGTCGATCGGCGCGCGCTCGCGCAGGCGCAGCAGCACGTCGAGCATCGCGTAGCTGTCCTTGCCGCCCGACAGGCAGACCATCACCTTGTCGCCGTGCTCGATCATGTTGTAGTCGCCGATCGCCTGGCCGACCTGGCGCACGATCCGCTTGAACAGCTTGTTGTTCTCGTACGCTTCCTTCTGCTCGCGGCGCGTCAGCGCCTGGCGGCCGGCCGGGGCGGCCGCGTCGAGGGTGGCGGCGTCGGCCGCCGTGTCGTTCATGTGGGGGGCGTTCATGCGCGCTCCTCGTCCTTGATGCGAAAGACTTCGACGCCGACGGCGTCGCAGTCCGGATAGGCGTCCGGTTTCTCGGTACAGACGCGTACCGCGCGCACGGCATCGTGCGCCAGCAGGTGCGCGGCGATCGCATCGCACAGCGTTTCCTGCAGGTGGATGTGGCCGCGCGCGATGCATTGCGCGACGCTCTGCTTCATCAGGTCGTAGTCGACGACTTCATGGAGACGATCGTCGACGGGGGTGGACAGCGCGAGCGGCACGAACAGGTCGACGTTGATGACGACGCGCTGCTCGCCGCGCTTCTCGTGTTCGAAGGCACCGATGTTGATGTGCACCTCGTAATCGCGCAGGTAGAGCCTGCGGCAATCCGCGAGGCGGGGGTGCAGGAGAGCGGAAAACATGGTCGTCCCAGTCAAATTGGCGTGCGCGCACGCAAAGCGGCGCGGGCGGCGGCAGTCAGGCCGCGCGCCCGCGGTTCATTCATTCGGGCCGGCGGCGGGCGGCACGAGGTGCTCGCCGCCGTCGACGGTCAGCGTCGCGCCCGTGACGCCGGGCGCGCTCGCGAGATAGCAGGCGGCCGTCGCGATGTCGTCCGCGTGCGCCGCGTGGCCGCGCACCAGCGCCGCGACCCGCACCTTCGGCGCGAGCGCCAGCGCCAGCGCCGACGTCGCGCGGTTCAGCGCGGCCTGCATCAGCGCGTGCGACAACTGCGCCGGCGCCGGGTGAAACAGCGCCTGGTCCAGCACGTGGATCGCGCACGCGCGCAGCGCTTCGTGTTCGCGCGCGGCGTCGGGCGTCGCATCGGCGAGCGCGCGGGCGAGCGCGAGCGGCGCCGTCACGTTGCGCGCGAGCGCGGCGGCGAGCGACGCGCCGTCCACCGTGAGCGCGTCGTCGGCGCCCGCACTGGCACTCACGAACACCGCGCACGCCGGCCGGCCGAGCGCCGCGCCGCACGCGGCGACCAGTGCGGCCGCGTCGGTTTCCAGGGCCAGATCGGCGCCGAGCACGGCCGCGCGGCGGCCGAGCGCCGCGACTTCGGCGACGATCGCATCGGCGGCCGCGTGCGGCGCGCCGTGGCTGCGCTGCAGCGCGACGTCCCAGCCGCGGCGCGCGAATTCCGTTGCGAGCGCACGACCGATCGACGCGGCGTCGGCCGCGCTGCCCAGGGCGCCCGCGACGAGCACCACGCGCAGGGTCGACGTATCGGCTGAAACGGTCATTTACAATGCCGGGATGAACCCGAAAGCTCACGAACCCGCTAGTTTACCTGCTCCCGGCCCTGACGCGCTCGCGCAGTCCGAAACCCTTGCCGCGCAACTGCGCGACGAGATTGCGGCGGCCGGCGGCTGGCTGCCGTTCGACCGCTTCATGGAGCGTGCGCTGTACGCGCCGGGCCTCGGTTATTACAGCGGCGGCGCACGCAAGTTCGGGCGCCGCGCCGACGACGGCAGCGACTTCGTCACCGCGCCCGAGCTGTCGCCGCTGTTCGCGCAAACCCTGGCGCAACCGGTCGCGGAAGCGCTCGCGGCGAGCGGCACGCGCCGCGTGATGGAATTCGGCGCCGGCACGGGCAAGCTCGCGGCCGGGCTGCTCGCGGCGCTCGACGCGCTGGGCGCCGCACTCGACGAATACCTGATCGTCGACCTGTCCGGAGAACTGCGCGAACGGCAGCGCGACACGATCGCGGCCGCCGCGCCGGCGCTCGCCGCGAAGGTGCGCTGGCTCGACGCGCTGCCCGAGCGGTTCGAGGGCGTCGTGGTCGGCAACGAGGTGCTCGATGCGATGCCGGTGCGGTTGTTCGCGAAGGCAGGCGGCGCATGGCACGAGCGCGGCGTCGCGCTCGACGCGCGGCACGCGTTCGTGTTCGAGGACCGGCCGGCCGCGCCGGCCAGCCGGCCGCCGGTGCTCGCGGGGCTTATCGACGATGTCGCCGACGGCTACGTGACCGAGACGCACGAGGCCGCGCTGGCGTTCACGCGCACCGTCTGCACGATGCTCGCGCGCGGCGCGGTGCTGCTGGTCGACTACGGCTTTCCCGCGCACGAGTACTACCATCCGCAGCGCGACCGCGGCACGCTGATGTGCCACTACCGCCACCACGCGCACGACGACCCGTTCCTGTACCCGGGCCTGCAGGACATCACCGCGCACGTCGAATTCACCGGCATCTACGACGCGGCCGTCGCCGCCGGCGCCGACCTGCTCGGCTACACGTCGCAGGCGCGCTTCCTGCTGAACGCGGGCATCACCGACGCGCTGGCCGCGATCGATCCGTCGGATATCCGGCAGTTTCTGCCGGCCGCGAACGCGGTGCAGAAGCTGATCTCCGAAGCCGAGATGGGCGAGCTGTTCAAGGTGATCGCTTTTTCGCGCGGCATCGACGGCACGCTCGACGCGTTCGCGCGCGGCGACCGCTCGCACGTGCTTTGAGGCCGGCATGCTGCGCTGGCTGATGACGTCGTTCGTCGCGGTGATGATCCTGACGCGCTGCTGGCCGTGGCTCGGCAAGCTCGGCATCGGGCGGATGCCGGGCGACGTCACGCTGACGCTCGGCGGGCGGCGCTACCCGTTCCCGTTCATGTCGACGCTGGTGCTGACGATGCTGGTATCGATGGTGGCGCGGCTGCTCTGAGCCGCGCCGGAAAGGGCGGTGTGCGTTACATCTCGATCTCGCCGAGGATCCGGTGCGCGAGCGCCTTCGCCTCGTCGAACGCTTCTTCCTCGCTGGGGCTCGTCGAGTGGACGTCGTAGCGCGTGTTCTCGGTGTCGTCCCCGTCGTCCCGCGCGAGGATCACGTAACCCTGGAACTGCCCGTTGGCCGAATGCTGGGTATGCGCCTTGGCCGTGTAGATGCCCTTCGTGAACGTGTTCGTGTCCATCGTGCCTCTCCCGCAAAAGGACACTTCATCGTAGCACTGCGGCGCAGCATGTACAGCGCGGCTTATCGGTGACCGAACGGTGTCCGGTCGCGGTGTCCGGTCGCGGCGGCCGGTCAGCGCCCGGTCGCCGTCCGATCATCCTTCGACGATCAGCCCTCGATCAGCGCGACGACCTCGTCGAGCGTCGGCGCGTGCGCGCCCGTGTGCCGGCACGCGGCGGCGCCGCCGCCAGCGCGAACGCGAGATGCTCGCGCCACGCTCGCTGCGGCGCGGCCATCAGGCTGAACAGCATGCCGCCGATCGACGCGTCGCCCGCGCCGACGGTGTCGGCCACCTCGACGCGCGGCGGGCTGGCCTCGTGCACGTCGCCGTCCGCGTAGAGCGTCGCCGCCTGCGCGCCGCGCGTGACGAGCACGGCCGCGCGCGGGTTCAGCGCGCGCACCGCCGCAACCGCGTCGGGGCCGTCGCCGCCGAACAGGTGCCGCAGGTCCTCGTCGGACACCTTGATCAGGTCGGCGAGCGCAGCCATCTTCTCCAGCGTCGGCCGGTACGCGGCCGTCATCAGGTTGCGGACGTTCGGGTCGAAGCTGATCTTCACGCCGCGCGCGTGCAGGTCGGCCGCGAGCGCGGCCAGCGTGCCCGCGAGCGGTTCGCGCACGAGGCTGATGCAGCCGAAATGCGCCCATTTCACGTGGTCGGTCCAGCCGGCCGGCAGCCGCGCGGGATCGAACGCAAGATCGGCGCTCGCTTCGCCGATGAAGAAGTACGCGGGCGGGCGCGTCTCGTGGACGATCGCGAGCAGCGGCGGCCGTGCGACGCGCTGCAGGAAGCGCAGGTCGAGCCCGGCCGCGTCGCTCGTGCGCCACAGCACGTCGGAGAAGCAGTCCTCGCCGATCGAGCCCGCGAGCGCGCTCGGCACGCCGAGCCGCGCGACCGCGCGCGCGACATTCCAGCCGGCGCCGCCCGGCACCGACGTCCACTGCGCATCGCCCGCGCGCACCATGTCGGTCAGGATGTCGCCTGCCGACACGAAAGCCGGAAACGTGCCGCCGCTCATTGCGTCGGCTCGCTGCGCGCCGCGCGCGCGAGGGTCGCGAGCACGTCGTAGCACGCGCCCATCGTGTGATAGTCGGTCTTGCCGGCCGGGCTCTTCTCGTCGCTGTACTTGCGGTTGTCGCAGGTGAGGATCCGGTACCACGCGCCGTAGCGGTGGTCGACGAAATGCGCCCAGCTATAGCGCCAGATCTCGTCGTACCAGTCCCAGAAGCGCTCGCTGCCGGTGCGCGCGCCGAGCATCGCGGCCGCCGCGAAGGTTTCCGCCTGCACCCAGAAGTACTTGTTGTGGTCGCAGATCGTGAAGTCGGGACCGAAGCCGTAGTACAGGCCGCCGTGATCGGCGTCCCATGCGTGCGTGAGCGCCGCATCGAACAGTTCGGCCGCGCGCGGCACGAGCCAGTCGAGCGGGCGGTGCCGCTCGAGGATCAGCAGCAGCTTCGCCCATTCGGTCTGGTGCCCGGGCTGGAAGCCCCACGGGCGGAAGATGTTCGAGCTGTCTTCCTTGTTGTAGTCCCAGTCGACCGACCAGTCCGCATGGTAGTGCTCCCACACGAGCCCGCCCGACAGCGCGGCCTGGCGCTGCGTGACGTGGCTTGCGAGCTTTTCCGCGCGATCGAGGTACGTGAGGTGGCCGGTCGCCTCGTAGGCCGCGAGCAGCGCCTCCGTCATGTGCATGTTCGCGTTCTGGCCGCGGTACGACGACACGATCCAGTTCGGCGTCGCTTCGTCCGCATACAGGCCCGCGGCCGCATCCCAGAAGCGGTGCTCGGCCAGTTCGTAGGTCGCCGCGATCAGCGGACGCGCCTCGTCGATGCCGGCCATCGTCGCGTGCGCGGCCGCCAGCAGCACGAACGCGAGCCCGTAGCAGTGGCGCGTGCCGTCGAGCGTCGCGCGCTTCGCGCCGTCGCGCCAGTCGAGTTCCCAGTCGTAGCCCTGCAGTTCGTCGTCCCAGTGTGCGTCGCGCAGGAAGCGCAGCCCGTGGCGCGCGTAGTCGAGATGGCGCGGATCGCCGAAATGCCGGTACGCCATCGCGTAGTTGAAGACGAACCGGCAACTGCTGACGAGGTGGCGCGACGTGCGGTTGTAGATGCTGCCGTCGTCGCGGAAGTAGTGATAGAAGCCGCCCGTCGGGTCGAACGCGTTCGTCGCGTAGAAGCGCAGCGTGTCTTCGATATGCGACAGCAGGAACGACGGATCGCGGAAATTCGCGACGAGCGGCGCGGCTTGCGTGTGGGCGGCCGGCGCGGCCGTGCAGGGTTGGACCGGGGGCATGTTCATGATTCGGTGACCGTGGCGGTATCGAGTGCCGGAGAGCCGGCGGGCTGGCTGCTGGCCCGCACGATCAGCTCGACGGGCAGGGAGATCTCGGTGCGCTCGGGCGCTTCGGCGAGCAGCAGTTCGACGCCGCGGCGGCCGAGCGCTTCCTTGTCGACCGACAGCGTCGTGAGCGGCGGGCTCGCGTGCGCGGCGGCCGGGATGTTGTCGAAGCCGACGATCGCGATGTCGTCCGGAATCCGCAGGCCGCGTGCGGTGCACACGCGCTGCGCGGCCAGCGCGGCCGCGTCGTTGTATGCGAAGACGGCGTCGGGGCGCGGGCCCGGCGCGTCGAGCAATTGCTCCATCGCGCGCGCGGCGCCGGTGTCGGGATCGAGCCCCGCGTCGATCGTCACTTCGTACGCGGGATCGAACAGCCGCCCGGCCTCGAAGAACGCGCGCCGGTAGCCGATCGCGCGCTGCGCGATGCTGTAGTGCGCGGGCGAGCCGCCGATGAACGCGATCCGCGAGCGCCCGGTGGCGAGCAGGTGGCGCATCGCGAGCGCGGCGCCCGTCGCATTGTCGATGTTGACCGAGCGCAGCCCGGGCGCCCACAGGTCGATCAGCACCAGCGGCCGGCCGGTCGCGGCGAGCGCCTCGATCGTCTCGGGCTCGATGAAGCCGGCCACCGCGATCGCGTCGGGCGCGTGCGGGCGCATCTGGCGCAGCACGTCGTCGTTCGGGCCGACCGTGAGCAGCGTCGGCACGATGCCGCGCTCGCGACATGCGTCCTCGACGCCGTGCAGCACGTGCGAGAAGAACGGGCTCGCGGGAAAGCGGTTGTGCTGGCGGTGCAGCAGGAAGGTGAGCCGGCGGATGCGCGGCCGCAACTGCGCGGGATCGTAGCCGAGCTGCTGCGCGATCTCGACGATGCGCGCACGCGTTGCTTCCGACAGGCCCGGCTGGTTTTTCAGCGCGCGGGAGACGGTGCCGATCGAGACCTCTGCCGCCCGCGCGACATCGCGAATGGTGGTGCCCATCGTTCGGGGTTCGGTTTGTTTAGGGTGAAAGCGATTGTATAGTAAAACATATCGCGAAATTCGGGCCGGATAACCGGGGAATACCCGTGAGTAACGGGTTTTTAAGCGCTAATCTGCGAAAACGCCGTTACTAAAAATACTAAACAAAACGCGAAAAAGGCAAGGTAGTCGTGCGTGCACCCGGCGGCGCGGGCGACTGGCGGGAAAGGGGCGGGAATATGCTGGAAAACGGGCTGTTTCGAGCGTCTGCGCAGCGTGCCCGGCGACCTGTACGGGCAGCCGGCAGCCGATGCGCAGCGATTCGGCTGGTTGACGGGCGGGCACCCGTCTCCGTCGCCCGGAGCGCAGCCGTATCCGCGCTCGACGATTGCCCGCCGTTCAGTCCGCCGCCACCGTCACCGCTGCGGCCGGCAGTTCGCCGCGATTGCGCAGCGCGGCGCGGCCCGCGTCGAGATCGACGACCGCGAGCCCGCCCGGCTGCTGTTTCGCGCGCCGCTTCGCGAGTGCCGCGACCGACGCGATCTCGTCGCTGCCGTAGCGCTTCGCGCCATGCGCGCCGGCCGGCACGCCGACCGCGCCGATCGCCATCGTCACGAAGCCGAAGAACGCCGGGTTGCCGTGTCGGTCCTCGCCGCGCAGCCCGCCTGCCTGCCGGTCGGCCTGCGTGTAGAAGCGCTGCGCGCCGTCGTTGAAGCGCGCGATCGCGTCGGTCGCGCGCACGTGCCAGTCGTCGCGCTGGAACAGCACGAGGAAATCGTCGCCGCCGACGTGCCCGAGAAAGTCGCGCTGCGGGTCGCACACGCCGGCCAGCACCGTCGCCGCGAACTTCAGCACTTCGTCGCCCTGCCAATAGCCGTACTGGTCGTTGAACGGCTTGAACTGGTTCAGGTCGACGTAGCACGCATGAAAGCCGGCATCGCGCTGGAGCAGGCGGTCGATATGCGCGCTGATCGGGATGTTGCCGGGCAGGAACGTCAGCGGGTTCGCGTAGCGCGCGGCTTCGATGCGCATCTCGGTCACCGCGCGCACGAGGCTCTCGCCGGTGCCGAGCCCGACGTAGCGGCCGTGTTCGGTGATCACGAAGCCATCCGCGAGATAGCGCTGGTCGTGGCTCGCGAGCAGCATCGCGAGCTGCTCGAACGTCGTCGCGTTGTCGATCATCAGCGGCGCGTCGTTCGCGAACTGCAGGCACGGCTTCTTCCCGAACACCTCGCGGTGATACGGCAGCGCGAAGCGGTCGATGAAGCCGCGGCGATTCACGAGCGCGACGGGCCGCCCGCGTTCGACGAGCGCGACCGCGTGCAGGTCGGGCATCCGGTTGAACAGGTCGAGCACGTCGTTGCTGGTCGCGTCGCGCGGCAGGGCCGGCGCGGGGACCAGCATCTTCGCGGCGATCGTGCCGGCCGGCCGCACGGTGCGTGTCGCGCCGGGAAACACCGCGATGTGCGGCGCGCGGATCGCATCGCGCGCGGCCGGCGCGACGACCCGCGACGGCTGCGCGTCCGGCCGGCCGAGCAGGAAGCCCTGCACGCAGCAGATCCCCATGTCGCGCACGACGATCAGGTCGCATTCGTTCTCGATGCCTTCCGCGATCAGTTGCGCGCCGCTCGCCTGCGCGAAGTGCTGCATCGCCCTCACGGCCTCGAACTTGAGCGGGTCGCGCGCGATGTCGTGGATGAAGAAGCGGTCGATCTTCACGACGTCCGGATGCAGGCGCAGCCACAGGTTCATGCTCGCGTTCGCGGTGCCGTAGTCGTCGAGCGCGAACTGGATGCCCGCATCGCGCAGCGACGCGACCGCCGGCCCGATCTGCGCGACATCCGGTATCGCGTTCTGCTCGGTCAGCTCGATCACGATGCGCTCGGCGCGGACCCGCGCGCGGCCGAGGAACTGGCACGCGCGCTCGCGTTCGCTGGCGAGTTGCAGGATCGTGCCTGCGCTGAAATTGAGGAACAGCTTGCCGTCGCAGCCGAGCGCCGCGAACGCGTCGAGGCAGGTGAGCGCGGCGGCCTGTTCGAGCGCGATGGTCGCGCCTTCGCGCGCGGCTTGCGCGAACAGCGCGGCGGGCGGCTCGAGGTCGGTGCCGCGCGGGCCGCGTATCAGGCCTTCGTAGCCGACGACCGTCCCCGACCCGAGATCGACGATCGGCTGGAAAACGGCGGCGAGCGCGCGATCCGCGATGAGGCGCGTGATGCTGGCGGCAGCGGAGTCGGGGTGGAGCGCGGGCATGGGCGAGGGCAGCCGAATCGACGGGACGTCCGGCTTAACGGCAGCGCTCGCGGGGAATTGAATGAAGATTTCATGACGCGAGGGGCGCTGATGGTGCATCGCGTCGGGCGCGCACCGGTGCGCGTTTGGAAGGCGGGAAGGCGGGAAGGCGGGAAGGCGGGAAGGCGGGAAGGCGGGAAGGCGGAAGGCGGAAGGCGGAAGGCGGAAAGGCGGAAGGCCGGCGCGGTCACCATCCAGCGACCGTCCCGCCTCCCAACCCGTCACCGCTTGCCCGCGCTCAGCGCGCCGGGTCTCGATGCCGCGCCGTCCTGCCCGCCGCGCTCGCCGCTCGTGTCGCGCGCGCCCCAGCGCTGCGCGAGCGCCGCGCACGCCATCAACTGGATCTGGTGGAACAGCATCAGCGGCAGCACGATCGCGCCGACCGCGTTCGCCGAGAAGATCACCTTCGCCATCGGCACGCCGGCCGCGAGGCTCTTCTTCGATCCGCAGAAGATGATCGTGATCTGGTCGGCCCGGTTGAAGCCGAGCCGCTTGCTGACGAACGCGGTCAGCAGCAGCGCGATCGCGAGCAGCACGAGGTTGACGACCAGCAGGCCGCCGAGCGCCCGCGCCGGAATCTGGTGCCACAGGCCCTCGTTGACGGCTTCGCTGAACGCGACGTAGACCACGAGCAGGATCGAGCCCTGGTCGACGAAGCGCAGCACGCCGCGGTTGCGTTCGATCCAGCCGCCGATCACGGGCCGCAGCAACTGGCCGGCGATGAACGGCACGAGCAGCTGCATCACGATGCTGCCGACGGTGCTCCACGCCGACGCCGCGGCGGCCGACTGCGACGTGATCATCAGCCCGACGAGCGCCGGCGTGACGAAGATCCCGAGCAGGCTCGACGCCGATGCCGCGCACACGGCGGCCGGCACGTTGCCCTTCGCGATCGACGTGAACGCGATCGACGACTGGACCGTCGACGGCAGCGTGCACAGAAACAGCACGCCCGCATAAAGCGCCGGCGTGACGAGCGGCTGCAGCACGGGTTTCAGCACGAGGCCGAGCAGCGGGAACAGCGCGAACGTGCTGAGCAGCACGACCGCGTGCAGCCGCCAGTGGGTTGCGCCCGCAACGACGGCTTCCCGCGACAGCTTCGCGCCGTGCAGGAAGAACAGCAGGCCGACGGCGATGTTGGTCGCCCAGTTGAACGCGTGGGCGGCCGGGCCGCGGCACGGCAGGAGGCTCGCGAGCACGACGGTGCCGACCAGGGCGAGCGTGAAGTTGTCGGGAAGAAAACGGGGACGGGCCATCGGGAACTCGATTCGAAAACGACGGAGGCGCGCGTCGCGCGCGCGGATGGCGCTATTGTCCCGGTTGGCCATTCACTACACAAATTCATTGTGAGAATCGATTGATGAATCGATTGCATGCAGCAACGGCTGTCGCACCTGCCCCGGCCATGCGCAAAACGGCAGAAGAATGTTCTGTCGCGTTCGCGCCCTGAAGTGAAAAAACCTAGCAGTAACATGGTGTTACACCGATGCCGGCGACCTAACACTTTTTGGCTCGACACCGTTTCGGGCCGCTCATAAATTACTGCTGAAAGCCTTGCGTCGGCCGAAAGGAGCCGGCGGCAGGCGTGGACAGGCACTGAACGATGACGGAACGTGTGAAACGGAAGATCGGACGATGGGTGGCAGGCGTGCTCGGCGCGCTGTTGATGCCGCTTGCGCTCGCGCAGCCGCCACACGGCGGTCATGGGTTCGGCGGCCACGGGTTCGGTGGCGGCGACATGCGCGCGTATGGTCAGCAGGCTGGCGGCGGGTTCGGTGGCGGGCCCGTCTGGCGCCGCGTTCCGCCCCCCGCCGGTGCACGCGCCGGCGGCGTGAGCAGCTACGGCTCCCGCTGGGGGCTGCGGCCGACACCGTCGTACGGTCATTACGCCGCGCAAAGCCCGTATCGCCCGATCAGCGCCGACGCGCGCCAGATGCCGCGCCCGCCGGGCGGCGGCAACGTGCCGCTGCGCGCCGGTTCGATCCGCGCCGACGTCGCGCGCTACAACGAGGAGCGCGGCGGCCGTCCGATGCCGCCGCCCCGTTCGCAGGAAGAGCCCTCGCACTCGCCGTATTTCTCCCCGTTCTACCGAAACTGAGCGCCCGCGCGCTCGTCCTATGCCGGCTGATGCGAATTCGCCACAGTCGCGCGCAGATTTCCGCTGATTTTCCCGTCGCATTGCGCTATCTTTCGCGCCCGGCTCGCGTGCGCCACACCGCCGTCCCGTCGCGCAACCGCTTTCGCGCGGGGCCGCCGCGGTGCATCCGGCCACGTATCGATTCCGCGAAGTTAATGCTGGCGCTATACCAGCAATAAGTGTGCGCAATTTTGACCGGACAAATGATCCGTAAAGATGGCTGCGCCCCATACGACGCAAGCACTCGGCTCCAAAAAACAACGCTCGCGCCACTTATCGACTATCCGACAAAACCTGGAGATCCCATGAAAGCATTCGCTCGCCGTGCGTCGCGCACGTCCGTCAAGCTGATCGCCGCAGCCGCCTGTGCGGCGGCTGCCGCACCCGTTTATGCGCAATCGAGCGTGTCGCTCTACGGGCAGGTAGACGAATGGGTCGGCGCAACCAAGTTCCCGGGCGGCGATCGCGCATGGAACGTGTCGGGCGGCGGAATGTCGACGTCGTACTGGGGCCTGCACGGCGCAGAGGATCTGGGCAACGGCTACAAGGCGATCTTCACGCTGGAAAGCTTCTTCCGCGCGCAGAACGGCCAGTTCGGCCGCTTCCAGGGCGACACGTTCTTCGCCCGCAACGCGTACGTCGGCATCAGCTCGCCGTACGGCACGGTGACGGCAGGCCGCCTGACGACGCACCTGTTCCTGTCGACGATCCTGTTCAACCCGTTCTACGATTCGTACACCTTCTCGCCGATGGTGTACCACGTGTTCCTCGGCCTCGGCACGTTCCCGACCTATCCGAGCGACCAGGGCGCGGTCGGCGATTCGGGCTGGAACAACGCGGTGTCGTACACGTCGCCTTCGTTCGGCGGACTGAATGGCAGCGCGATGTACGCGTTCGGCAACCAGGCCGGCGACAACGGCTCGAAGAAGTGGAGCGCGCAGTTCAACTACGCGAACGGCCCGTTCGCGGCGACTGCCATGTATCAGTACGTGAACTTCAACAACGGCCCGCGCGACCTGAGCGCGCTCGTCGCCGGGATGAAGAGCCAGGGCATCGCGCTGGTCGGCGCGACCTACGACCTGAAGCTCGTGAAGCTGTTCGGCCAGTACATGTATACGAAGAATGACCAGGTCGCGGGCAGCTGGCACGTGAACACCGCGCAGGGCGGCGTGTCGGTGCCGCTCGGCGTGGGCAACGCGATGGCGTCGTACGCATATTCGCGCGATGCAGGCGGCCTCGACCAGACGCGCCAGACTTGGGCAGTCGGCTACGACTACCCGCTGTCCAAGCGCACGGATATCTACGCCGCGTACATGAACGACCACATCAGCGGTCTGTCGACCGGCAACACGTTCGGCGCAGGCATCCGCGCGAAGTTCTGACGCGCACGCGCGATCGGCGCGCCGGACGCGCGCGGAAATCGCGCGTTCCGGCTGCATGTTTTCCCGCCCGAAACGGCGCCGCCTCCCCGCGGCGCCGTTTTGCCTTTGTTGACCTTTCTGTTTCCTCGCCTTTGTTACCCTATCTCGTAATTGGACCATTCCCCCGTCATTACGAGCTAGTTCGATGGATACCCTCGTCAGCATGAATGTGTTTCGCTACGTCGTCGAAGTGGGCAGCTTCGTCGGCGCGGCCGAGCGCATGCAGATGTCGGCTGCGATGGCGAGCAAGCACGTGATGCATCTCGAGCAGCAGCTCGGCGCGCGGCTGCTGCATCGCACGACACGACGCGTCGCGCCTACCGAGGCGGGACGCGAATACTACGAGCGCCTCGTGCAGGCGCTGTCTGAACTCGACGAAGCCGGGCAGGCCGTCGGCGCCGCGAGCGTGGTGCCGCAGGGCCGCCTGCGCGTGACGTCGCTGTCCGCGTTCGGGCTGCGGCACGTGATGCAGGCCGTCACCGATTACGCGGGCCGGTTCCCGGACGTGACCGTCGACATGACGCTGTCCGATCGCGTGGTCGACCTGATCGAGGAAGGCTACGACGTCGCGGTGCGCGCGGCGCCGAACGGATTGAAATCGTCGTCGCTGGTCGCACGGCAGATCGCGACCGCGCACATCCTGCTCGTCGCGTCGCCCGAGTATCTCGACAAGCACGGCACGCCCGCGACGATCGCCGATCTCGCGCACCACAACTACCTGCGGCGCGACTCGAATTCGACGATGCTCGACTCGCTCGTGATCGACGCGGCGGCCGCGTCGCGCGTGACCCTCAACGGCAACCTGATCGTGAACCATCTCGAAGGGCTGCGTGCGGCCGTGCTCGCGGGCGCGGGCATCGCGCTGCTCGGCACCGAGGTGGTCGGCGACGACATCGAATCCGGCCGGCTCGTGCCGGTGCTGCTCGATTCGGTGCCGCCGCACGAAGCGCCGATCTATGCGGTGTACGCGAGCCGCCGTCACGTATCCGCGAAGGTGCGTTCGTTCGTCGATTTCCTCGCGGCGCGTTTCGAAGGCCAGTCGCTGTGCCCATCGATCGAGTCGCGCCTGCGCGTGCTGCCGATCACGCGGATCAAGCGCGCGGGCTGAGCCGCGTGTCCCGCGGCGGCGGGGCGATGAAAACAAAAAGCGCGAACCGCTGCGGTTCGCGCTTTTTGTTTGGTCCGACGGAATTTGAGGTGGCGGATGCGGCGGCTGTGGCCGCCGCATCCGTCAGCGTGCGATGCCGAGCCGCGCCTTCGCGTCGTCGTACTCGCGCTTCAGGCGCTCGACGAGCGCACCCACGGTCGGCAGGTCGTCCATCAGCCCGACGCCCTGGCCGGCGCCCCAGATGTCCTTCCACGCCTTCGTCTTGTCGCCGCCGAAATTCATCTTCGTCTTGTCGGATTCCGGCAGCGCTTCCGGATCGAGGCCGGCTTTCTCGATGCTCTCGCGGATGTAGTTGCCGTGCACGCCGGTGAAGAGGTTCGTGTAGATGATGTCGGACGATTTCGCGTTCAGGATCGCGTGCTTGTAGTCGTCGATCGCGTGCGCTTCCTGCGTTGCGATGAAGCGCGTGCCCATGTACGCGAAATCGGCGCCCATCGCCTGCGCGGCGAGGATCGAGCCGCCGTTCGCGATCGAGCCGGACAGCACGATCGGACCATCGAAGATCTTGCGGACCTCGCCGACGAGCGCGAACGGCGACGTCGTGCCCGCGTGGCCGCCCGCGCCGGCCGCGACGAGGATCAGCCCGTCGACGCCGGCTTCGAGCGCCTTCTGAGCGTGGCGCAGGTTGATCACGTCGTGCAGCACGATGCCGCCGTAGCTGTGCACCGCGTCGACGATCTCGCGCGCCGGCGCGCGCAGGCTCGTGATGAAGATCGGCACCTTGTGCTCGACGCATACGCGCACGTCGTGTTCGAGCCGCGCGTTCGACTGGTGGACGATCTGGTTGACCGCGATCGGGCCGATCACCGCGTCCGGGTGTTTCGCCTTGTGGTCGGCGAGTTCCGACTGGATCTGCGTGAGCCACTCGTCGAGCAGTTCGGCCGGACGGGCGTTGAGCGCGGGGAACGAACCGACGATGCCCGCCTTGCATTGCGCGAGCACGAGTTCGGGGTAGCTGACGATGAACATCGGCGACGCGATGACGGGCAGCGTCAGGTTCTGCAGGACGGTGGGCAATGCCATGTGATGTCTCCAGTCTCCAGGGAGGGCCGGCGCCCGCGCGGTCGCGTTGACGCCGACACCATGCTTTGCGGTCGAACGATGATTCGAGTGTAGCTGCGGAACGAGATCGTTCATATTAATACGAACGGTCGTGCGATTCTACGCGAGCTTAACAAAATGCGCGGTGTGGCCGCAATCGAGTGAGTGTTCTCTTTCTACGGATTCTGGCTGCTGCCCCGCTGTGAAGATGCGCGAGCGCTCCTAAAATAGCCGCCATAACAAACCAACGAGAAATAAACCATGTCGTTTGAGGCGTTTGCACCGTTTCGCGTGACGGTGCAGGACACCGACATCTTCGGTGTCAAAGGAGGCGCGGGCCCGCCGCTCCTGTTGCTGCACGGGCATCCGCAAACCCACATGATCTGGCATCGCGTTGCCGCGACGCTCGCGAATCACTTCACGGTGATCGCCACCGACCTGCGCGGATACGGCGCGTCGGGCCGGCCGCCGAGCGACGCGCGGCACGCGCCGTATTCGAAACGTGCGATGGCGGCCGACCAGGCCGCCGTGATGCGGCATTTCGGCTTCGAGCACTTCCATGTGTGCGCGCACGATCGCGGCGCGCGTGTCGCGCACCGGCTCGCGCTCGATCACGCGGATGCCGTCGAGCGGATGATGCTGCTCGACATCGCGCCGACGCTCGCGATGTACGAGAAAACCGATCGCGCGTTCGCGACCGCGTATTTCCACTGGTTCTTCCTGATCCAGCCGGAGCCGCTGCCCGAGACGCTGATCGGCGGGCATACCGATGCGTATATCGAGCGCGTGATGGGCAACCGGTCCGCCGGGCTCGCGCCGTTCGCGCCCGAGGCGCTCGATGCGTACCGCGCCGCGCTCGCGCAGCCGGGCGCGGTGCACGCGATGTGCGAGGACTACCGCGCATCGGCGACGATCGACCTCGAGCACGATCGTGCCGATCTCGAGCGCGGCAACAAGGTCGCGTGTCCGCTGCGCGTGCTGTGGGGCGAGAAAGGGATCGTCGGCCGCTGCTTCGATCCGCTCGACGAATGGCGTCGCGTCGCACGCGACGTCAGCGGCCGCGCGCTCGAATGCGGGCACTACATTCCGGAAGAGGCGCCCGTCGCGCTGATCGACGAACTGCTCGCGTTCTTCGAGGCGCGCGACCCGGCCGCATGAGGGCGCGGGCGGGCGGCGCGGGCCGTCCGCTCAGCGGTGTGCGCTGTCGTCCTCGACGAGCGGCGGCAGGCGGCGCGGCACGGGCGTCGATTTCACGATCGCGGTGCTCGTCTCCGCGCGCTCCGTCACCTTCGACAGGATGTCGTCCAGGTGCGCGATCGTGCGCAGGTAGAGCCGGCAGATGAAGCAGTCTTCGCCGGTCACCTTGTCGCATTCGACGAATTCGGGAATCCGCCGCAGCAACTCCTCGACCAGATGCAACTGGCCGGGCAGCGGCTTCACGCGGACGATTGCCTGCAGCGTGTAGCCGAGCGCGCGCGGGTCGAGCTCGACGGTGAACGCGGCGATCACGCCTTGCGCCTCGAGCCGCCGCACGCGGTCGGCGGTCGCGGGCGCCGACAGCCCGATCTGCCGCGCGAGCTCGCTGGTCGCGATGCGCGCGTCGTCGGCCAGCGCCGCGAGGATCGCGCGGTCGGTCGCGTCGAGCGACGCGACGGCGGGTGGGGAAAGGCGTTTCGGCATGATCGCTTTGCTTTCGAAGGTAAATCGGCTGATTCACTTCAGTTTAGCCATGGTTGCGGCGAAAGCAAGTTTCTAGAATCGAAGTCATCCACTCTCATCGACGGAGTTCAAGATGGCCTCGAATGAAATTCGCCGCGGCGCCGCCGAAATGGTCGTCGCGATGATGATGTCCGGCACGATCGGCTGGCTCGTGATGTCGTCGCGGCAACCGCTGACGAACGTCGTGTTCTTCCGCTGCCTGTTCGGCGCCGCGACGCTCGCGATCGTCTGCGCGGCGTTCGGCTTCCTGCGCCGCGCGCTGTTCTCGCCGCGGATGCTCGCACTCGCGGCGCTCGGCAGCGTCGCGATCGTCGCGAACTGGCTGCTGCTGTTCGCCGCCTATTCGCGCGCGTCGATCTCGATGGCGACCGCCGTCTACAACACGCAGCCGTTCATGCTCGTCGCGCTCGGCGCGATCGTGTTCCGCGAACGGATCACCGCATCGACGGTCGCGTGGCTCGCGCTCGCGTTCGCCGGGCTCGTCTTCGTGGTGCGCGTCGAGCCGGCCGTGCTCGCGGTGCCGGGCGAATATCTGGAAGGCGTCGCGCTGTCGCTCGGCGCGGCATTCCTGTACGCGATCTCGTCGATCGTCACGAAGCACCTGAAGGGCACGCCGCCGCATCTGCTCGCGCTGCTGCAGGCCGGCCTCGGCATCGTGCTGCTCGCGCCGTTCGCGCACTTCGATACGCTGCCCGCGACTGCCGGGCAATGGCTCGACCTCGTCGTGCTCGGCGTCGTGAACACGGGCCTGATGTATGTGCTGCTGTACGGCGCGATCCAGAAGCTGCCGACCGCGATGACAGGCGCACTGTCGTTCGTGTATCCGGTCGTCGCGATCGTCGTCGATCGTGTTGCGTTCGGGCAGACGCTCGCGTGGACGCAGGTGTTCGGCGCGCTGCTGATCCTGCTCGCGGCGGCCGGCGTGAATCTCGGCTGGCGCATCGTGCCCGCGCGTCGCACGGCGGTCGGCAACTGAAACGGTCGTACGATTCGGCGCCGCGACGGGGTACCGCCGCGGCTCGCCGGCGGCGGATTTCGGGGACGAGGATTGCGCGCGGATTGTGCTCGAAATGAGCCCGCACGCACGCGCGAAAGACGCTGTAAGAAGTTGTAGGGAAACACCCGATGCGATGCGGCCGCGTCGCTCGTATCATGCGGGCTGTGACGTTGATCACGTTCACAGGATTCCGATCTCGATGCCGTTCGCCCGTGAGGCTGAACGGCTTTTTTTTATGTGCCGCTCCCGGCGAGCATGCGCCGCCGCGCATCGAGCCGTGCGAGCAGCGCGCGCCGCGCGTCGTCGTCCGACGCACGCCATCCCTTGATCTCGTCGCGCGTGCGCAGGCAGCCCGCGCACCAGTCGGTGCGCGGATCGATCCTGCAGACGTCCGTGCACGGCGAGGCGACCGTGCCGACCGGCACCTGCACGTCGCTCATGCGTTGTCCCGCAAGGCGACGTCCGCGACCGGCGCGCCCGTCAGCGACACGAGTTCGTGCGGCGACAGGTTGAACACCGCGTGCGGATGGCCGGCGGCCGCCCACAGGCTGTCGAGCTCGAGCAGGTCGGCATCGATCAGCGTGACGGGTTCGACGAGATGGCCGATCGGGCAGACGCCGCCGATCGCATAGCCGGTGTTGTCGCGCACGAACTTCGCGTCCGCGCGGCCCACCTCGCCGACCTGCGCGGCAACCTTTTTCTCGTCGACGCGGTTGACGCCGCTCGCGACCACGAGCACGGGCGCGCCGTCCGACTGCCGGCGAAACAGGATCGACTTCGCGATCTGCGCGACCTCGCAGCCGAGCCCGGCCGCGGCTTCGGCCGACGTCTTGCCGGTTTCGGCGAGCATCACGATGCCTTTCGCGTGGCCGCGCTCGCGCAGCAGCAGCGCGACTCTGCGCGCGGAATCGGGGAGGGAATCGAATGAAGCAGGTGTCGTCATGTTGAGGAATCCATGGAATGCCGGGGTCAGACGCAGTTCGCGGCGTCGGCCGCGCTCTGCGCCTTGGCGAGCAGCGCGCGACCGGCGCGCGACACGTTCGTGCGGCCGATCGCGTTCGAGATGAAGTCGCCGGCGGCGACGACTTGCGCGAGATCGACGCCGGTGTCGATGCCGAGGCCCTGCATCAGGTACAGCACGTCCTCGGTCGCGACGTTGCCGGTCGCGCCCTTCGCGTACGGGCAGCCGCCGAGGCCGGCGACCGACGCGTGAAAGATCTCGATCCCTTCGAACAACGCCGCGTAGATGTTCGCGAGCGCCTGGCCGTAGGTGTCGTGGAAATGGCCCGACAGGCGTTCGCGCGGGAACACGCGCGTGACGGCCGAGAGCACTTCGCGCGTGCGCTTGGGCGTGCCGACGCCGATCGTATCGGCGATGTCGATCTCGTCGCAGCCGAGCGCCGCGAAGCGTTCGACGACGTCGACGACCGACGCGACCGGCACCTCGCCCTGGTACGGGCAGCCGAGCGTGCACGACACGCTGCCGCGCAGCCGCAGGCCTGCGTCCTTCGCGGCCTTCGCGACGGGCTCGAAGCGCGCGATGCTCTCGGCGATGCTGCAGTTGATGTTCCGCTGCGAGAACGCCTCGCTCGCCGCGCCGAAGATCACGACTTCGTCGGCGCGTGCGGCGAGCGCGTTCTCGAAGCCCTTCAGGTTCGGCGTGAGCACCGAGTACACGGTGCCCGCGCGGCGCTCGATGCCGGCCATCACGTCGGCGCCGTCGGCCATCTGCGGCACCCATTTCGGCGACACGAACGACGCGGCCTCGATGTTGCGGAAGCCGGCGCGCGACAGGCGGTCGACGAGCGCGATCTTCACGTCGGTCGGCACGAAGGTCTTCTCGTTCTGCAGCCCGTCGCGCGGGCCGACTTCGACGATCTTGACGGCGGTGGGGAAGCTCATGGTTGTCTCCGGTTTTGTCTGTATTCAGTAGCTGCGCGCGTAGTCGACGATGCCGCCGACGCGCTCGCCGCGCTCGAATGCGCGGATCTTGCCGGCGATCTGCTCGACGGCCTCCGCGCGCAGCGTTTCGGCCGAGCTGTGCGGCGTGATCGTGATGCGCGGCGCGCGCCAGAACGGATGGTCGTCCGGCAGCGGTTCGTGCTGGAACACGTCGAGCGTGGCCGCGGCGATCCGGCCGCTCGCGAGCGCGTCGAGCAGGTCGGCCTCGACGAGATGCGCGCCGCGCGCGACGTTGACGACGTACGCGCCGGGCGCGAGCCGCGCGAACGTGCGCGACGACAGGATGCCGTCGGTGTCGGGCGTGCTCGGCAGCAGGTTGACGAGCACCTTCGCGCCGTCGATGCACGCGTCGAACGCGCCGTCGCCGGCGAAGGTCGCGATGCCGTCGAGCTGCTTCGCGCTGCGGCTGTAGCCGCGCACCGGCAGGCCGAGCGCGGCGAGCGCGAGCGCAACCTGCGCGCCGAGCACGCCGAGGCCGAGCACGGCGACGGTGAACGTTGCGCGCGGATGCGGTTCGAGCGGGTGCCAGCGGCGCTCGCGCTGCTGCGCGTCGTATTCGTCGAAGCGGCGCAGGTAGCGCAGCACCGCGTGCGTCACGTATTCGACCATCTGCTGCGCCATGCCCGAATCCTCAAGCCGCACGAGCGGCACGTGCGCGGGCAGCGTGCCCGGATGCGCGCGGTCGAGCGCGAGCAGCGCGTCGACGCCCGCGCCGAGGTTGAAGATCGCGCGCAGGCCGTCGCGCGGCGCGAACAACTCGCGCGGCGGGCGCCATACGAGTGCGTAGTCGGCGGCGGCCGTGTCGCCCGGCTGCCATGCGCGCAGCTCGGCTTCCGGCAGCGCGTGCGCGATCTCGTCGCGCCATGCGGCGGCTTCCTGGTGCGGGGAGTAGAACAGGATCTTCATTGCATGCTTTCGTGCGTGCCGGCGAGGCTCGTCACGGGAACGGCGAGAGGGGCCGGGCGCAGCGCGCCGGCGGGCGTAGCGGACATCGGGCGTCTCCTGACGACCGGGCCCGGCGCGTCGGCGCCCGGCCCGCTTTCGTGTGAAGCTGACGGGAAGCCCACATTCTACGGTTTCGACGCGAATTGCGCCGTCGCGCGGGCCGGCGCGCGCAAAAGCAAAGCACAAAATATTGGTTCGGCCGCCGGGCGCCGCGCGCCACAATCGAAACTCGTCTTCAAGCAAGCGAGGGCAATCATGCGCGCATGCAGCAAATCGGCGTGGCCGCCGCGGCTCGTCACCGTACCGGGCCTGCACGGCAGCGAAGGCGCTCACTGGCAGACCTGGCTCGAGCGGCAGTTCCCGCGCTCGCTGCGCGTCGAGCAGGACGACTGGGACGCGCCGGATCTCGCGCGCTGGGCGCAATCCGTGCGCGCGCTGCTCGACCGCGAGCGCGGCCCGTTCGTGCTCGCCGCGCACAGCTTCGGCTGCCTCGCGGCCGCGCATGCGCTCGCGCAGTGGCCGCATGCGGGCGATGTCGCGGGCGTGCTGTTCGTCGCGCCCGCCAGCCCGAAGAAATTCACGTTTGCCGGGCCGTTCGACGCGCGCCGGCTCGCGGTGCCGTCGATCGTGATCGGCAGCGAGACCGATCCGTGGATGCCGCTCGCCGATGCGCGCACGCTCGCGCAGCGCCTGGGCAGCGCGTTCGTGAACCTTGGCGATGCCGGGCACATCAATACGGCGGCCGGCTTCGGGCCGTGGCCGCGCGCGAAGTATTTCGTCGACACGCTGGTGCACTGCGCGGCGCCGCTGCGCTTTCGCGAGACGACGGACGAGGCAGGCGAAACGTCAATTGTACTTTCCGAAACCGAATTGAGCCTAGAGCGCTCTGTGGTTCTGTTGGGTTGATCGTTGAGTACTGGACCATTCTAAGGGCAGTGATTCAGGCAGTATGCGATTTTGCGAGGCTCCAGACGTCGTTGTGGACCGGGTACATGCGTCGCAGCACGACGAACATAACCGGCTCCGACGACTGACCATACTCGCGCTCGACTTTGGTCAGCACGTCCCGATTGGCAGCCGTGTAGCGTCGCACAAAAGGCATTCGACGAAGCCCGTCTGACGCGCATCAGTGTCTTGAAATTGATCGAGTGCTTCACCAGCCGCGTGACATGGGCGCGGCTGACGCCGCGAAAGCGACGCAAATACAGTAGCACCAGCCCGCGATCGGCTGCGCTTGACGGGGGCGGTAACTCAAGGGCGCCAGAACCGACGCGATCCACGTGCATCGCGCCTGCGCGTTCGCGGGCGGCGTGAGTTCCAGTGTCCGGGTAGCGTCGAGCACGGCACTCATTTGCTCAACGGTGCAGATTCTTGTCTTGTCCAAATCGTTGATCACCTGACAGATGACCAACCATCTCCGATAGCCTGCGGCCCATCTGCAGTCAACTCCTGGCTCGCTTCCCCATTCAGTCTCGACGCCCGATGCAATTGAGCGCTTGCGGGCTCATTTGCCGTTGGATAGTACTGTTATGGATGATTTGCGTCGAATTGGACGATTTGCTATAGATCGCGAAGAATCTATTTCGTATTAACGATTGCAATGAAATCGAGCAACCCCGGGATTTCTGAAACTTGAATGCATACCGAACGAAATCCGATGGGTTGTGTTTGCACACCGGTGGAGCATAAGCATGAAGCGTGAGGGCTGGATTATTCTGTTGCGACTACTTCTGACTTTCTTGTTGTTCCTCGGCGTTCATCGGCTGTTGGAACGCTTTACCGTTGATGTTGTGCTGCACTACATCGATGCGATTTCCGCAGTGGTTGCGGCGTTGCTCGGTGAATTCTTTTATCGAAGTTTTTCGAATGTACGGGGAAAATATAATGACGCATGAAATCCATTTTAACAAAGCAGAGGTTTTCATCGCGGGCGCACCGACGATGTTCGGTCATTGGCCGTCTGCCGGTATTGCCGGCATGGTCAGCGGCGGGCTCGGCGGAGCCTTCGCTGGCTTTACTGGCGGCCCTCGCTGACCGAACAGCAGGCGGGCGAGTGGCGCGTCTGCCGAACGGCGCCCCGGTCACATTGCTGGCCGGGGCGTCGCATTTTCTCATGTACCGCGGGCTTTCTTTGGCGGGACGAGAATCGCCGGCTTGCGCATATGCGCTATGCCGTGACGGGCTGCACCGCGGCCGGGTCCGAATAGCTCGGCCGGCCATTCTCGACGTGGCCCGCGAAACGGCGCGAGAACGTGCCGTTCGCGCCGTCGCTCACCGTCACGTCATACCATTGGTGGCTCGACGCGAGCGCCCACTGCTCGACGCGCTCGTCGCCGCCGTGCAGTGTGACCTGCCGCGCCAGCGCGCCGTACGCGTTGTCGGTCAGCGTCAGCGTGATGTGCGCCCCGCCGTGGTTGTGCAGCTTCAGGTACAGATTCCCGTTCGCGACGTCGTAGCCGGCCTTCACCTCCGGCTGCGCCGGCTTGCGGTGGGGCGCGGTTCCGGCCGACACGTTGCCCGAGAACACGCGCACAAAGCCGTTCGGCCCGTACACCGAGAACGCATACGCGCCGTTCGTCACCGTCAGGTCGAAATCCGCATGCAGCAGGCGGCGCGCGCCGACCGTATAGCGCCACGGGCCGTCGGTGCGGTTCGTCGAATACACGTGGAAGTGCGCGCCCTGGTTGCCGCGGTTCGCGAACTCGATGCGCAGCGTGTTCCCGCCGTAGAGGTTCGTGTTCACGTGAAGCTCATATGGCAGCGCGCGCGCCGGCCGCACGCCGGGCTCCTGCGGGGCGACCGGCGACGGCGTCGCGGGCACGGTCGGCGCGGGCTGCGACGTGCACTGCCGGTCCGCGATCGAGCGGTACTGGCTCGTATCGGGCAGCGGCGGGAACGACGCATCGGACGAGCGGAAGTCGAATGCGGCGGTGAGATCGCCGCACACCGTGCGGCGCCACGGCGTGATGTTCGGTTCGTCGACGCCGAAACGCTCGCCGATGAAGCGGATCACCGACGTGTGATCGAACACCTGCGAGCAGACGAAGCCGCCCTTGGTCCACGGCGACACGACCGTCATCGGTACGCGCGGCCCGAGGCCGTACGGCAGGCCGTCGGCCGTGTAGCTGCCTCCGCGGCCGGGGTTCACGACCGTGTGCAGCTCGCCGTCGGTCGTCACGGTCGACGCGCCCTGCGCGGCCGACGTCGGCGGCTGCGGCGGCACGATGTGGTCGAAGAAGCCGTCGTTCTCGTCGTACATGATGAACAGCACGGTCTTGCGCCACACGTCCGGATTCGACGTGAGCGCGTCGAGGATCTGCGACGTGTAGTTCGCGCCGTACGCGGGCGTGAATTTCGGATGCTCGGAGAACGCGGCGGGCGGGCACAGCCACGACACCTGCGGCAGCCGGTCGTTGATCACGTCGTCCTTCAGGTTGTCGAGCGTGCGCACCGTCTGCGCGCGCCGGTACAGCGACGAACCCGGCTTCGCGTTGATGAAGTTCGCGAAGTTCTGCAGGACGTTCGTGCCGTAGTTGCCGTTGTACGGATCGCTGCCGGTCGTGCCCTGCTGGTAGATCTGCCACGACACGCCGTGTGCCTCGAGGCGCTCGGGAAAGGTTGGCCACGACAGCAACTGGTAGGCGGGCGGCCCGTCGCCGTCGACGTAGTCGCTGTTGTCGAGCAGCGGGCCGCCGAACTTGCCGGTCGGGTCGATCGTGCCCGTCATCAGGTACGAACGGTTCGGGTGCGTCGGCCCCGGCAGCGAGCAGAAGTAGTTGTCGCATACGGTGAACGCGTCGGCGAGCGCGTAGTGGAACGGGATGTCCTCGCGCACGTGATAGCCCATCGTCATGTCGGTCTTGTTCGCGGGCCACTGGTCGTAGCGGCCGCCGTCGATCGCCGCGTGCGTCTTGTACCACGAGTGGTCGAGGTCGCCCACGCACTGCGCGCTCGTCGTCAGCGTGTTCAGCCGGAACGGCAGCACGGGCTTGGTATGGTCGGCCTTCGACGGCTGGTACCACACCGGCTTGCCGTTCGGCAGCGGGATCGGGAAGCGGTCGTTGTAGCCGCGCACACTGCGCAGGTGTCCGAAATAATGATCGAACGAACGGTTTTCCTGCATGAACACGACGATGTGCTCGACATCGCGGATCGTGCCGGTGCCGCGCGCGGCGGGAATCGCGAGTGCGCGGCGGATCGATTCGGGAAAGGCGTTGAGCGCGACGGCGGCGCCCGCGGATTGTGCGACGGTATGCAGGAAACGGCGGCGGCTCGATGACGGCATGTTGTTCACCTCGGTTCTGCGGTCAGGGGGGCGGAAACGGCGCGATCAGCTCGGCGAAGATGCAGCGGTGGCCGACGCGGCCGCGTTCGACGCGGGCTTCGCATCGTCGTCGTCATCGGGCGGGTAATGCACGACGGGCGGCGCGAGCGGGGCGGCACCGGACGCGGCGGCATTCGCGCTGGCATCGCTGTTGAACGCGCTGGCGGAGCCGCTCGATGCGCCGGCCTGCTGCGAGGCGTCGGCCGCGTGCGCGTCGTGCGGCGCGTCGTCGCTGCAGGCGGCGACCAAAGCGGCGGCACAAAGAACGACGAAGACGGAAACGCGACGCATGACTTCTCTCCTGGCAGGCTGATCGGGAAACGTTTTCGAGTATGCCGGTGCGATGCGACGTTTCGGTGAATCGTTTGCGACCGGCACGTGATCGCGAAATGCTTTCGTCAAACTAACGAATTACTTTCGTGCGCGCATGCAGCCGGCATGCGGCCATCGCCGGCCGCCGTCTGTCAGCGCCGCGGCGTCCTGCGCCGCACTTCGCTGCGCAGCCAGTCGAGCCAGGTGCGGATCGCCGCTTCGTGCGGATGGCCGGGGCGCCACACGACGTAGTGCGCATACACGTCGGTCACGCGCACCGTCGACACGCGCACGAGCGTGCCGGCCGCGAGTTCGGGCTCGATCAGCGAGCGGCGTGCGAGTGCGACGCCGCGCCCTTTCAGCGCCGCGTCGATCAGCGCGTTCGCATCGGTGAAGCGCGGCGCGCGCGCGGATTCGGTGAGGTCGAGCCGCGCGGCCTGGAACCACGGTTCCCACGGTTGCGCGGGATGGCGCAGCAGCGTCGCGCGCACGAGATCGGCCGGCGCGCGCGGCACGACGCCGTCGCGATTGCGGTACGTGGGGCTCGCCACCGGAAAGATCGTCTCGTTCATCAGCTTCTCGGCGACGACGCCCGGCCACGTGCCGGGCCCGTAGCGCAGCGCGACGTCGATGCGGTCGCGCTTGCGCAGCGGCGCGAGCGTCGCGTCCGGGTGCAGCGCGATCGCAATGTGCGGATGCGCGGCCGAGAAGCGCGGCAGGCGCGGTGCGAGCCAGCGCTCGGCGACGCTCGGCAGCACGCTGACGTTCAGCGTGACGTCGCAGGTGCGCGGGCGGCTGCGCACAGCGAGCGTCGGCTCGAATGCGCGTTCGAGCACGCTCAGGCCCTGGCGCACCTGCAGCGCGAGCGCGTGCGCGGCGTGCGTCGGTGTCGCGCCGTTGCGCTCGCGCGTGAAGAGCGGATAGCCGAGCTGCGCCTCGAGCGTGCGGATGTGCTGGCTGACCGCGCCTTGCGTGAGTGCGAGTGCATCGGCCGCGTGCGTGAAGCTCTGCAGCCGCACGGCGGCCTCGAACGCACGCAGCGTCTGCAGCGGAGGGAGGTGGATACGTCGCATGCGGGTATTAGTAACACTAATGTCCGAGCACGACAATTCATCGTTTGCGGCACCCGGCCACGCATTCCTACACTCGGTTCAGTCTTCCACAGCCCGGTCGGGCCATACCATCATGAACGCATATCGTCTCTATCTTTCGCCGGGCGCGTGCTCGCTTGCCGCTCACATCGCGCTGGAGGAAACCGGCGCGCCGTTCGACGTCGAGATCGTCTCGGTGCAGAAGCAGCAGAACCTCGAAGCGCGCTATCTCGCGATCAACGCGAAGGCACGCGTGCCCGTGCTCGCGATTCCGGGTGAGCCGCGCGTGCTGACCGAAACGCCCGCGATCCTCACGTATCTCGCGCGCCGTTATCCGGATGCGCGATTGCTGCCGCTCGACGATCCGCTGCGCGAGGCGCGCTGCCACGAATGGCTCGCCTGGCTGGTCGGCTGGGTGCATGGCGTCGGCTACGGCGCGCTGTGGCGGCCGGGCCGCTTCATCGGCGACCCGGCCCTGCACGGTGCGGTCAGCACGCACGGGCGCGGCACGATCGATGCCGCGAACGAGAAGATCGAAGCCGCGCTCGCCGACGGTCGCACGTGGGCCGAACCGGGCGGCCATTCGATCGTCGATCCGTTCCTGCTCGTGCTGTATCGCTGGGGCGTTGCGATCGGGCTCGACATGACGCGGCATCCCGCGTGGACCGCTCATGCGCAGCGCGAGGCCGAACGGCCGGCCGTGCGGCGCGCGCTGGCGCGCGAGGCGGGCTGACGGATGCGCGAGCGTCGGTGCGTGCGCGGCGACGCCCGGCGTGCAACATGCGGCGCGCTATCGCACGGCGAACAGCGGATAGGTCGCGCCGGCGACCAGCGCGGCCGCGAGCCAGACCACGCTCCACGAACTGACGGCGAGCAGCGGCGGAATCGCGAGCGGCGTCGCGAACAGCCCGAGGTAGACGATCGTGTTCGCCATCCCGAGCGCAGTGCCCGCGTGGTTCGCGCCGGCGAGCGTCGCGAGTTCCGTGTACGCGACGCCGTGCCATGCCGATACGCAGACGCCCGCGAACACGAGAATTGCGACGATCGCCGCGAGCGGCACGTGTGGGCTGCCGGCCGTCGCGGCAGCAAGCAGCGCGAACGACCCGGCGGCGACGAGCACCGAACCGCGCAGGTACGCGCGGCGGTTGCCGTGCCGGTCGGTATGACGGCCGCTCCAGACGCGCATCACCATCGCGCCGAGCTGCAGCGCGACCATCGCCGCGCTGATGCCGGCGAGGCCGAGCCGGCCGAAGTCGTGCAGGAACACCGTCGCGAACGTGAGCACCGCGAACTGCGGCGTGCACAGCAGGCCCATGCCGAGCACGATGCGCCACACGCGGCCGCTCGCGAGCGGGCTGCGCGTTTGCCGGGCGGGCTGCTGCTGTTCGACGGGACGATGCACGGTGCCGTGCACGGCGGCCGGCGCGGCGGGCGGTTCGTGCAGCCAGCGCCAGGTCAGCGCGGCCGATCCCGCGCACAGCAGCATCAGCGCACCGAATACCGCGGCGAAGCCGAGATGCGACGCGAGCGACGGCAGCAGTGCCGCGCCGATGCCGCCGCCGAGCGGCACGGCTGTCTGGCGGATGCTCATCGCGAGGCCGCGTTCGCGCTCGCCGAACCAGCGCATCACCGCGCGCCCGCTCGACCCGTTCACGCTGCCGCCAAGCAGGCCGACGCAGCTCATCATCGCGACGACGCGCATCAGCGGCGGCACCGCGTGCGCGGTCGGGACGATCGTGCACACCATCAGCGCGAGCATCGCGGCCGTCGCGACGAGCCCGCTCAGCAGCACGCGGCGATCGCCGAAGCGGTCGGCGGCGATCCCCCAAGGCAGCTCGGATAGCGCGACGCCGAAGCCGAGCGCGCCGAGCACGAGGCCGAGCGCGCCGTTGTCGAGGTGATAGGCCGTGCGCATCCACACGGCGGTGGTCGGAATGCCGGCCGCGGCGGCCGAAAAGCTCATGTTCGCGGCGACGCCGGCCGCCAGCACGCGCCAGCGGTGGGCCGGCCCGCGCGCGGGCGAGGAGGGGGAAGCGAAGCAGGTGGTATCCATGGCGACAGGCCCGGTTGGAAATTGACATCGACAGTCTGGCGGCCTACATTCATCCTGAAAATCGGAAAGTTTTTGATGAATCGTTCGATAAAACAGGATGATTGACGTGCCCGGACAAGACATTCCCCGTGGTGGCGGCGAGCCGCTCGCGATGGCCGATGCCGCGCAGGCAAGGCCCAATTTCGACGTGGCGGCGCTGCGTAGCCTCGTCGCGGGCGTGGATCTCGGCAGTTTCGCGAAGGCGGCCGACCGCGTCGCGCGCTCGTCGTCGGCGGTGAGCGCGCAGATCCGCAAGCTCGAGGAGCAGGCCGGCACGCCGCTGTTCGTGAAAGCCGGTCGCGGGCTTGCGCTGACCGATGCCGGCGACGCGATGCTGCGTTATGCGCGGCGGATGATCGAGCTGAACGACGAGGCGGCCGCGGCCGTGCGCGGCGTGAATCTCGACGGCTGGGTGCGCGTCGGGCTGCAGGAGGATTTCGGCGAGGCGATCCTGCCCGACGTGCTCGGGCGGTTTGCGCGCGCGCATCCGAAGGTGAGGATCGAGGCGCGCGTGGCGCGCAATGCCGAACTGCTCGACCGGCTCGATGCGAACCAGCTCGATCTCGCGCTCGTGTGGGGCGACCCGGCGTCGGCGGCGCTCGTGTCTCGGGCAGGGATCGACAGCGAAGCGATCGCGCAGGTGCCGATGCAATGGATCGGCGCGGCGGGCGCGGGCGGTTTCGGGATGCCGGACGGCGGCGGGGACGGCGCGGAAGACGGTGCGGCAGCGGTTACGCGCGGCGAAACGGGCGGCGAAGCGGGTTGCGAAGCGGGCGGCCGTGCCGTGCGCGCGCCCGGCGAGCCGCTGCCGCTCGTCGTGTTCGACCGGCCGTGCCGGTTCTTCGGCGCGGCGACCGATGCGCTCGACCGCGCGGGCGTGCCGTGGCGCGTCGCATTCACGACGCCGAGCCTCGCCGGGCTATGGGCGGCGGCGGCGGCCGGCCTCGGGCTGACGGTGCGCTCGCACTACGGGCTGCCCGCGTCGGTGCGCGTGCTCGACGCGGCGTCGTCCGGGCTGCCGGAACTGCCGCGCCTGCCGCTGATCCTGCTGCGGCGCACGTCGTCGGCGACGCCGACCGTCGACCGGCTCGCGCGGATCGTGACGCAGGCGGTGCGGGATGCGACGGAGGGGGCGGGGGCGGCACTGGCGGCCTGACGAAGCGTACGATTGCCGCGGCGGTTCGCGACTCGGCAGCCCCTCGGCCGATCGGACGAATGGATCGACCGGGCGAACCTGACTACAGTGATGGTCACCCGAAACGGAGGTCATCATGCGAAACGCGAACATTCCCGACGCCAGTGCGATCGATCCATCGCAACGGGCTGATTCCACGATCCGCGATGACGGGGCGTCAGCCGATCGACTCGCGCCTGCCAGGCCGCCCATTCGGTTCGGCGTCCTGCAAGGGCAGGCCTGGATCGCGGACGACTTCGACGCTCCGCTGCCCGATTACCTGCTGGATGCTTTCGAAGGGCGCTGATGCGGCTGTTGCTCGATACGCACATCTTTTTGTGGATCGTGACCAATGACCCCAAGCTCAGCACGCGGGCGCGCGGACTGATCTCGGCCGCCGACGAACGTTTCGTCAGCAGCGCGAGTATCTGGGAGGCCGCCATCAAGGCCGGCTTGAGGAAGCTCGACATTGACGTGGGCAAGCTGATTCGCTCGATCGGCGCAAGCGGGATTCGCGAGCTACCGGTTCGGGCCGTGCATGGGGCCGCAGTCCGTGATTTGCCTCACCACCATCGCGATCCGTTCGATCGCTTGCTGGTCGTGCAGGCCCGGCTCGAACCGCTTCAGCTCGTGACCGCCGACGCCCTTCTTGCACGGTACGGCCTGTCTCTGGTTCCGACAGTTTGAAATAATCCGTCGGGCCGAAACGCTTCTGTCGCCAGCGCTCCACGCGGCGTTGACGCTTATGCCGCCGCGACGTCCGGCTCGATTTCGTCGAGTGCCGCGCAGATGGCTGCCAGCCGCTCCCGCAACCCGTCGCTCGCCGGCACGAACGGCAGCCGCAATCCGTCCTCGCACCACCCTTGCGCAGCCAGCACGGCCTTCACCGGCGCCGGGTTCGGCTCTGCGAACAGCGCCGCGACGAGCGGTTGCAGCGCGACAGACAGGCGCCGAGCATCGGTGAGCCGCCCGTCGCGCAGCAGCGCATGGATGCGCACATGCCATTCGGGCAGCACGTGCGCGCTGCTGGCAATCGCGCCGTGCGCACCGGCGCATAGTGCTGCGAAGTTCTGGTTGTCGTCGCCGGACAGGATCGCGAGCGGCGTGTCGTGCACGAGCCGGCTCATCCGGTCGAGCGTGCCGCCGCATTCCTTGATGCCCGCGACGCGCGGGTCGCGCGCGAGCGCCTGCAGCGTTTCCAGTTCGACGTTCACACCGGTGCGGTACGGGATGTTGTAGACGAGCACCGGCAGGTCGGCCGCGTCGACGATCGCCTCGACATGGCGGCGGATGCCGTCCTGCGTCGGCCGCACGTAGACGGGCGGCGTGACGAGCAGCCCGTCGGGCCGCAGCGCGGCGAGTTCGCGCGCGCGGGCCGCCGCGACATGCGTCGCGCTCGCGGTCAGCCCGACGACGATCGGCAGGCCAGGCGCCGCGTCGCGCAGCGTCGCGAACACGGCATCCTGTTCACGTGCGTCGAGCAGCACGCCTTCACCGGTCGTCGCGCCCGCGACGAAACCCGCGATGCCCGCGGCCGCATAGTGGCGCGCGAGTCGCGCGAGCGCCGCATGGTCGACTTCGCCATGGTGAAACGGCGTGATGATCGGCAGCCAGATACCTTCGAAACGTGTGTGCATGCAAAGCCTCATGGTGGAAACGGAGTGGGAAGGAACCGTTCCGCCGGCGGAGTGCCGGAACGAGGCATGCGGGCAAGGAGAAAGAAACGACCTGCGGGCATCCCGTCCGGCATTCGCCTGACGGGACGCGACGTCCCCGTCAGTCGAGGAGTCGTTTTTTCAGTTTCAGCCCGGCCGCGCGCGTACCTGCCGCGACGGCGGCGAGGATTGAGAGCGAACGCAGGGCAGCGGACATGGATGAACCGTGAAGTGGGCTGAACGGCGATCTTAACACCGGATCTGGCGCGCACGCGAGCGTCCGCCGCCGTTTAGCAGGATTCGAGATTTGCTTTCCACGACTGATTGGAAAGCGCGCCGCGGCCGGCCGCTAGAATGCCCGCTTACGTTTCGATGACAGCGCGTACGCGTGCCGTCACGCACATTCACCACCACTGGAAACGGGGCATATCACGATGGCAAGCATCAAGGGGATCGGTCGCTGGCTGCACACGGGCGCGGCGGCGGCGCTGGTCGTGGCGGCGACGGCTGCGCACGCGGACACGTCGATCCTGAACGTGTCGTACGACGTGACGCGCGAGCTGTACAAGGACATCAATGCGAGCTTTGTCGCCGCGTACAAGCAGAAGACCGGCGAGACGGTCGCGCTCAAGCAGTCGCACGGCGCGTCGAGCGCGCAGGCGCTGTCGGTGCTGCAGGGGCTGCAGGCCGACGTCGTGACGATGAACCAGCCGAACGACATCGACCTGCTCGCCGAGCGCGGCCAGCTGCTGCCGAAGGACTGGCGCGCGCGCTTCCCGGACAACAGCTCGCCGTATTCGACGACGATGGTGTTCCTCGTGCGCAAGGGCAACCCGAAGGCGATCAAGGACTGGAGCGATCTCGCGAAGCCGGGCGTCCAGGTGATCATCGCGAACCCGAAGACGTCGGGCAACGGCCGCTACGCGTACCTGGCCGCGTGGGGCTTCCAGAAGCAGAAGGGCGCGACCGACCAGCAGGCGCTCGACTTCGAGAAGGCGATCTTCCGCAACGTGCCGGTGCTCGACTCGGGCGGCCGAGGCGCCACGACGACGTTCACGCAGCGCGGCATCGGCGACGTGCTGGTCACGTTCGAGAACGAAGTCGCGCTGATGGACACCGGCGCGTCGGGCGCGCAGTTCGACGCCGTGTACCCGTCGGCGAGCATCCTCGCGGAGCCGCCCGTCGCCGTCGTCGACAAGGTCGTCGACAAGAAGGGCACGCGCAAGGTCGCGCAGGCGTATCTCGACTACCTGTACACGCCGGAAGCGCAGGAGATCATCGCGCGGCACCATCTGCGCCCGCGCGACGCGAACGTGCTGAAGAAGCATGCGGCCGAGTTCAAGTCGCTGAAGACGTTCAGCGTCGAGCAGGTCTTCGGTAGCTGGGCGAACGCGCAGAAGACCCATTTCGCCGACGGCGGCACGTTCGACCAGGTGATCGTCGACCGGAAGTGACAGCGGCGCGCACCGCGCGCTTGTCCGCACGATGACGATGCAGCCGGCCGCTTTCATGCGGCCGGTTTTTTTTGACGCTGCGCGGCCGCACGCGTCCGGCCGCGCGGCAAATTTCCATTCCGAATCGGCACGCATTCCCGGCCGCCGCCGCGCGTGCTACGCTCATCGCCTTCCTGCAACCGGCACCGCGCGATGAACGTCGATTCGTCCTCCCCCGCCTCCCGCGGCCGTGGCCGCAAGATCTGGTCGGGCACCCGCCCGGTGATCGCGTACGGGATGCCGCCGCTCGGTTGGCGCGACTTCTATCACCGCGCGCTGACGGTGAGCTGGCCCGTGTTTTTCCTGTCGCTCGCGGTGCTGTTCCTGCTGCTCAACGGCGGTTTCGCGATGCTCTACATGCTCGGCCACGCGCCGATCGCGAACCAGTCGCCGTCCGGGTTCGGCGGCGCGTTCTTCTTCAGCGTCGAGACGCTCGCGACCGTCGGCTACGGCGACATGCATCCGCAGACCACTTATGCGCACCTGGTCGCGACGTTCGAAATCTTCGTCGGGATGTCGAGCATCGCGCTGGCGACGGGGCTCGTGTTCGCGCGGTTTTCCCGGCCGCAGGCGAAGATCCTGTTCGCGCGCTATGCGATCGTGCGGCCGCTGAACGGCCGAATGACGCTGATGGTGCGCGCCGCGAACGCGCGCCAGAACGTGATTGCCGAGGCGCAGGCGAAATTGCGGCTGATGCGCGTCGAAGGCACGCACGAGGGCTACTCGCTGCGCAAGATCCACGACCTGCCGCTCGTGCGCAGCGAGCATCCGATCTTCCTGCTCGGCTGGAACCTGATGCACGTGATCGACGAATCGAGCGCGCTGTTCGGCGAGACGCCCGAATCGCTCGCCGCGCGCGACGCGTCGCTGCTGATCACGATCGAGGGCTCGGACGAGACGACCGCGCAGGTCATGCAGGCGCGTCACTCGTGGGCGCATGGGGAGATCCGCTGGCGTCATCGTTATGTCGACCTGATGCACGACGAAGACGGCATCACGCATATCGACTACACGCATTTTCACGACATAGTGCCGGTCGACGCCGACACCGACGAGCGCGGTTCGCCGGGCGTGGTGGTCGAAGCGGGCGCGGCGGCGCAGGGGCCGGCTGCGTAGGTGTGCTCGCGGGGCGGCGGGCGCCGCCCCGCATGCGTCACGCGTGCAGCAGACGCGCCGCTTCGCGTTGTTCGATCGCGACCGCGCGGCGGAACGCGTCGCGGTCCTCGGCTCGCGCGACGTAGTCGCCGAGCACGCCTTCGTGCGGCAGCAGATGCGCGTCGAACGCGATCTTCAGCGTGCTGGCGAGCAGCAGGTCGGCCGCGGTGAAGCGGTCGCCGACGAGCCAGGGGCTATGGGCGAGCGTCTGCGCGAGTGCGCGCTGCACGCGCGTGATGTTGCCCCAGCCGAACGCGACCGGATTACCCGATGCGCCCGTGAACTTCTCGGCCATCGCCGGTTCGAGGCAGGTCGGCGTGAAGAACATCCATTGCAGGAAACGGCCGCGCAGCGGATCGTCGGGTGCGATGCCGAGCCCGGCGCCCGGGCAACGGTCGGCGAGATAGAGCAGCACGGCGCCTGATTCGGCGAACGGCGCGCTACCGTCGTCGAGCGCGGGCAGCTTGGCCATCGGGTTGACCTGCACGAACGCGTCGCTGCCCTGTTCGTGCGAGCGCAGGTCGATCGGCACGAGTTCGTATACCACGCCGATTTCCTCCAGCATCCACAACGCCCGGAATGCCCGGGTCTTCGGCCAGTAGTAGAGCTTCATCGCGCCTCCGCGTTTGGGTGCAGGCAGGGTCCGGTGGATGCTCAAGCGTACCCGAGCGCAGGAGGTTCGGACAGGGGCGCCCGGCTAGGGGCGCCCGGCTAAGGGTGGCCGGCTGGGGGCGCCCGACCAGGGGCGGCCCGCTGAGCGTGTCTCATCCGGTGTGTTGTGTCGGATATGAATCGGGTGGAAGGCCGGTGCTACAAGGATTCTTCGAATAACTAGTTATATTGAAACTAGTTATGAATAACGTCGAAAAATCCCGGTGTAAGCCTGCGTCACTACAATGCACCGCCTCTCCCGCTGCACTCGTGCACATGGCAGTGCAGGCATTCATCCGTGATCGCGACGCTTCGCGCAACGCGGGAATCTTCAACCCGGCGCCGCTGCCGCGCGCCCACCGCCGGTTCGACCGCGCATGGAGACAAGCAACGAATGGCAAACGACGATCGCACCACGATCATTCCGCGAAGAACGCCGGAATCGGCGGCCATGGTGGCCGAGGTCAAGCGAGCGATGGCGATCACCGCGCGGCTCAACCGTCTGACGTTCGACGATGCGGCAGACGTTCGAACGTTGTTCAGCGAACTGATCGGCGCGCAGGTGGACGACGGCTTCGTGCTGATCCCGCCGTTCCATGCGACGGGCGGCACTGGCATGAAGATCGGGCGCAACGTGTTCGTCAACCAGAACTGCACGTTCTACGATCTGGGCGGGCTCGAGATCGGCGACGACGTGATGATCGGGCCGAACGTCAGCCTCATCACGTCCGGCCATCCGGTCGAACCTTCCCGGCGGCGCGACTTCGTCGTCGCGAAGCCGATCGCGATCGAACGGAACGTGTGGATCGGCGCGGGTGCGACGATCATCGGCGGCGTGACGGTGGGCGAGCATTCGGTCGTCGCGGCCGGGGCCGTCGTGACCAGGGACGTTCCGCCGAATACGCTGGTTGGCGGCAATCCGGCAACGGTCATCCGTTCGATTGCCGAGTGAGGTTGTCCGGAGTGCGTGTCGGCTTGAGTCAGCGCAATGGGCCGGATGTGGACAACTCACGCCCAAGGCGACTCGAAACGCTGTGCATTTGAATGGTGAGGGTGCCGCCGAGGCTGTCTGGACAAGGCTTTCCGGCTATTTCCCGAATGCTGCGCGTCGATGCGCAGACCGCTTCCGCCGATGTGCCGATGCCCGTTCCTTCGCGCGATCCGTTGTGGATATCCGCGCACCGAAACGACTCGCAGCCCTGTGCATTTCACCGGTGAGGATGACCGGATACCGCGTAATGCAGGAAGAGGGGTGTGGATAACCGACCCGCGGTACGACGCGAAATGCTGTGAAATTCAGCGGTGAGTGTCGGCGCCTGATCGCGCGACGCGCCTGTTCCGGCGCGGCTTCCCGAACCTTGGTGTGATTCGGAGCGCCGCGCATTCTAGCCGAACGCGCGAATGCGTGACCGAACCGCGAATGTGTCCCGGGCTGGATATCCGGTTCCGGAAGTTACTCGACGGGCCGTGCATTCTAACGGTGAGAGTGGGTGTGTGGTCCGGCAACGAGCAGATTTCATTGCGCGTCTCAACCTTCTCGAGCGACTCGAAGCGCTGTGTAATTCAATGGTGAGCGTGAGTGCGCTATCGGCGGACAGCCGGTCAAGACGCGGCCGTTCGGCCGACAGCGCCGTCTGAATCGCCGCGCATTTCAGGCTCGAGAGCGAGCACGCTATCGAGGGCAACGCGGATTCTCGTGTGGATATCCGGCCAACCAAACGACTCGCGGCACTGTGTATTTCGAAGGTGAGCGTCGACGCCCGATCGGACAGCGTGCCGATGCCGGCGTGGACTTCCGGTCGTCGTGGTCCTTGGAAACGCACTTTCATGGCTGATCAAAGGATTCGCGTCCATGTGGATATCCGCCTCTCCGGGCCACTCGAAGCGCTGTGATTTTCGACGGTGAGGGTGTGTGCGAGATCGGACGGCAGTGCAGGTCCGGGCGGTGGACAACCACCACCGCAGCCACTCGAAGCGCTGTGATTCTCAGCGGTGAGGGTGCGTGCGAGACCGGACGACAGAGGCAGTTCGGGCGGTGGACAACCACCGCCACAGCCACTCGAAGCGCTGTGGTTTTCAACGGTGAGCGCGACCCCACGACTGCGCAGCATGTCTGTTCCGGCGTCGATATCGGGCGAACGAACCCACTCGCGCTCCTGTGTATTCGATCGGTGAGGGCGAACCGCGGATCGACGAAACGAGCCTTTCCCGATGTGGATATCCACCGCCGAAACTCACTCGCCGCGCTGTGAATTTTTACGGTGAGCATCGGCGCCCGAGCGAAACGGATACCGATCACGGATGCGGACATCCCGTCCCCAACGCCACTCGAAACGCTGTGCAATCGAACGGTGAGCGCGCGAACCCGATCGGCCGAAGGGCGCAGCATTGTGGACATCCCGCGCCCCGACCAATCGGAATGCTGTGCATTTCAATGGTGAGGGTGACCGCCTCCGACAGCTGAAACCCTTATCACACGAGGCGTGAGCGCCCGCCGCCGCGCCGGCCGATTGCCTTCGGGCCGCACCGGTTGTTCCACCAAACCACCCGACCGTCCCGACCCCCCACCCATCCCGCTCCACCATCGCGCGCGAAAACTCTCTCAAATCCCGATAAAAAGCTGCGCAGTTTTTCTCGCTGCGGGCCCGCCCGAGCAAGAAGAGAAAAAACATTCTCGTCTGCGCGCGAAAAAATAGAGCCATTCGCTGGCGCCGATCACGCGTCGTCCGACGCCCCGCCGCGCAGCCCAGAACAGCACAGCACAATCAGGAGACTTCCCCCATGACCGCCCGCTTGCCCGTCGACGGCCCGCCCGCCCTGTCCGACTACCGCCTGACCGACAACCTGACCGCGACGCGCGGCCGGATCTTCCTGACCGGCACGCAGGCGCTGGTCCGCCTGCTGCTGATGCAGCGCACGGTCGACACCGAACAGGGGCTCAACACGGCCGGCTTCGTCAGCGGCTACCGCGGCTCGCCGCTCGGCATGGTCGATCAGCAGTTGTGGAAAGCGCAGAAACTACTCGACGGCAGCGGCGTGCGCTTCCTGCCCGCGATCAACGAGGAACTCGGCGGCACGGCCGTGCTCGGCACGCAGCGCGTCGAGGCCGATCCCGAGCGCACGGTCGAGGGCGTGTATGCGATGTGGTACGGCAAGGGCCCGGGCGTCGATCGCGCCGGCGACGCGCTGAAGCACGGCAATGCGTACGGTTCGTCTCCGCACGGCGGCGTGCTCGTCGTCGCGGGCGACGACCACGGCTGCGTATCGTCGTCGATGCCGCACCAGAGCGACTTCGCGATGATCGCGTGGCACATGCCGGTCGTGAACCCGGCGAACATCGCCGACATGCTCGAATTCGGCCTGTACGGCTGGGCGCTGTCGCGCTACTCGGGCGCCTGGGTCGGCTTCAAGGCGATCTCGGAAACGGTCGAGTCGGGCTCGACCGTCGACCTCGACGGGCTGCAGACGCAGTGGCCGGCGCCGACCGGCTTCACGCCGCCGGCGGGCGGCCTGCACAACCGCTGGCCCGACCTGCCGAGCCTCACGATCGAGGCACGTCTCGCCGCGAAGCTCGACGCGGTGCGCCATTTCGCGCGCACCAACAGCATCGACAAGTGGATCGCGCCGAGCGCGCAGGCGAACGTCGGCATCGTCACCTGCGGCAAGGCGCATCTCGACCTGATGGAAGCGCTGCGCCGTCTCGACCTGACGGTGGCCGACCTCGACGCGGCCGGCGTGCGGATCTACAAGGTCGGCCTGTCGTATCCGCTCGAGATGACGCGCATCGAGACCTTCGTCGACGGGCTCGCCGAAGTGCTCGTGATCGAGGAGAAAGGCCCGGTCATCGAGCAGCAGATCAAGGATTACCTGTACAACCGCACGGAAGGCGCGCGTCCGCGCGTGCTCGGCAAGCACGACGCTGCCGGCGCCTGCCTGCTGTCCGAGCTCGGCGAGCTGCGCCCGTCGCGCATCCTGCCGGTGTTCGCCGAATGGCTCGCGCGGCACAAGCCGGCGCTCGACCGCCGCGAACGCGTCGTCGATCTCGTCGCGCCGCAGATCCTGTCGAACGAGGCCGACGCGGTGAAGCGCACGCCGTACTTCTGCTCGGGCTGCCCACACAACACGTCGACGAAGGTGCCGGAAGGCTCGATCGCGCAGGCCGGCATCGGCTGTCACTTCATGGCGTCGTGGATGGAGCGCGACACGACGGGGCTGATCCAGATGGGCGGCGAGGGCGTCGACTGGGCCGCGCACGCGATGTTCACCAACACGAAGCACGTGTTCCAGAACCTCGGCGACGGCACCTACTTCCACTCGGGCATCCTCGCGATCCGCCAGGCGGTCGCCGCGAAAGCGAACATCACGTACAAGATCCTCTACAACGACGCGGTCGCGATGACGGGCGGCCAGCCGGTCGACGGCAGCATCTCGGTGCCGCAGATCGCGCGGCAGGTCGAGGCGGAAGGCGTGTCGCGCTTCGTCGTCGTGTCCGACGAACCGGAGAAGTACGACGGCCATCACGGGCTGTTCCCGAAGGGCACGACGTTCCATCACCGCAGCGAGCTCGACACGGTGCAGCGCGAGTTGCGCGAGACGCCGGGCGTCACCGTGCTGATCTACGACCAGACCTGCGCGGCCGAGAAGCGCCGCCGCCGCAAGAAGGGCGAATTCCCCGACCCGGACAAGCACCTGTTCATCAACGAAGCAGTGTGCGAAGGCTGCGGCGACTGCGGCGTGCAGTCGAACTGCCTGTCGGTCGAGCCGCTCGAGACGCCGCTCGGTCGCAAGCGCCGCATCGACCAGTCGTCGTGCAACAAGGACTATTCGTGCGTGAACGGCTTCTGCCCGAGCTTCGTGACGGTCGAAGGCGCGGCGCTGAAGAAGGCCGCGGGTGCCGCGTTCGACGAAGCGGCGCTCGCCGTGCGTGTCGACGCGCTGCCGGTGCCGGCGACGCATCTCGATGCGGCGCCGTTCGACATGCTCGTGACGGGCGTCGGCGGCACGGGCGTCGTGACGGTCGGCGCGCTGATCAGCATGGCCGCTCACCTCGAAGGCAAGAGCGCATCGGTGCTCGACTTCATGGGCTTCGCGCAGAAGGGCGGCTCGGTGCTGTCGTTCGTGCGGATCGCCGCGAGCGACCGATGGCTGAACCAGGTGCGCATCGACACGCAGCAGGCCGACGTGCTGCTCGCGTGCGACATGGTCGTCGGCGCGAGTGCCGAAGCGCTGCAGACGGTGCGTCACGAGCGTTCGCGGATCGTCGTCAACACGCACCGGATTCCGAACGCGTCGTTCGTGCAGAACCCCGACGCGAACCTGCACGCTGACGCGCTGCTCGAGAAGATGCGTCACGCGGCCGGCGACGGCTACCTGTCGAGCTGCGATGCGCAGGCGCTCGCCGCGAAATTCCTCGGCGACTCGATCGGCGCGAACATCCTGATGCTCGGCTACGCGTGGCAGCTCGGCCTCGTGCCGGTGTCGCTCGCCGCGATGATGCGCGCGATCGAGCTGAACAACGTCGCGGTGCCGATGAACAAGCTCGCGTTCTCGATCGGCCGGATGGCGGCCGGCGATGCGGAGGGCCTCGATGCGCTGTGGAACGCGCGTCATGCGGTGGCTGCGCACGCCGCGCCGGAAACGCTCGCCGAACTGATCGCCGATCGCGAAGCGCGTCTCGACGCGTACGGCGGCGCGCGCTACGTCGAGCGCTACCGGGCGCTCGTGAACGCGGCGGCCGCGAAGGGCGACGACGCGTTGACGCGCGCGGTCGCGACGACGTTCTACCGGTTGCTCGCGGTAAAGGACGAATACGAGGTCGCGCGGCTCTACGCGGACGATGCATTCCGCACGGCGCTCGAAGCGCAGTTCGAAGGCGTGCCGGGGCAGGCCTATCGCGTGAAGTTCAACCTTGCGCCGCCGACGGTCGCAAAGGCCGGCAGCGACGGCAGCGTGCCGAAGAAGCGCGTGTTCGGCCAGTGGATGTGGCCGGTGTTCGGCATGCTGGCGCGCGTGCGCAGTCTGCGCGGCACGTGGCTCGATCCGTTCGGCCGCACCGTCGAGCGCAGGATGGAACGCGCGCTCGCCGACGACTACGAGACGACGCTCGCCCGAGCGCTCGCCGCGACGACGGCCGGCAATGCGGCGCAGGTCGCGCAGCTGGCCGACCTGCACGCCCGCGTGCGTGGCTTCGGTCACGTGAAGGTGCGCAACCTGGCCGGCGTGAAGCGCGCGGAGCGCGAGCTCGCGCTGCAGCTCGGCATCGACGCGGCGACGAGCGCGGCCGTGCAGCACGCGCTCGACGAGATGAAGGGCGCGGGCATGCTGAAGGGGATTCCGGTCGTCGTCGCGAAGTAACGCGAACGCGGACGGATGTGAAAACGGCGACGCATCGGCGTCGCCGTTTTTTATGGGCGGTTGCTTCCGGGCATCGAACGGCCCGTCAGAGAATGCCTTTCTTGCGCGTCGACAGCGCGGTTTCCGACAGGTCGATCTCGCGGATCAGCTTCGTCAGCGTCTCGTCGGAAATCTTGCTCTCGCTGCGAAGCCGGTACAGCACCGAGCGTTCCGCGCGCACGGCCGCGATCCGCATCTGCAGCTCCATCGTCTCGGACTGCTTCGCTTCCGCGCGCGGCGTGGGGCCGTCCTCGGCAAGCGCGGTGAGCCGGCGGCGATACTGGTCCATCACACGCGCCGAGATGTCCGCGCAGCGCGCGGCGCCCGATTCGTCGAGATCGGCCGAGATCGCGTCGTGCGACGAGTCGATCGCGCGGATCGCGGCCTGCGCGGCGGCTGCGCGCGCGGCGCGCTCCTCGTCGGCGAGCGGGTTGCGCGACGAGCGCACGCCGCGCAGCAGCAGCGGCAGGCCGATCACCGCGACGACGAGCGAGCCGAGGATCACGGCCGACGCGACGAAGATCGCGGTGTCGCGCCCCGGCAGCGGCGCGCCGTCGGCGAGTGCGACCGGGATCGACAGCACGCCGGCGAGCGTGACCGCGCCGCGCACGCCGCCGACCGTCATCACCGCGATCGTGCGCACGCCGGCCATCGTGCCGGCGAGGCCCTGGCGCGCCGCGCGGCGGCTCGCGATCCAGCGCAGCAGCCAGACCCACAGGAAGCGGATCGCATACAGCGCGAGCATCATCGCGCACACGTTGAAGATCATCCGGCCGACCAGCGCGTCGCTCGTATGGTGCGCGTCGACGAGCGCGCGGCCGATGATGTGCGGCAACTGCAGCCCGAGCATGATGAACACCATGCCGTTGAACACGAACTCGATCATCGCCCACGTGCTTTCGGCGCGCACGCGCGACGCGACGGTGCTTTTGCGCGAGAAGCTCGTGTAATTCATCATCATCCCGGCCGACACGGCCGCGAGCACGCCCGACAGGTCGAGATGCTCGGCGAACAGGTAGGCCGCGAACGGCACGAGCAGCGTCATCACGATGCCGGGGGCCGGGTCGCCTTCCTGCTCGGCGTTCAGGAAGCGCGTCGACAGCGCGCTGAACACCCACGACACGATCGCGCCCGTCGCGAGCCCGCCGGCGGCGACGATCACGAACGTGACCGACGCGGCGCGCAGCGAGAACACGCCGGTCAGCGCGGCCGCGATCGCGAACTTCAGCGCGACGAGGCCCGACGCGTCGTTCATCAGCGCCTCGCCTTCGAGGATGTGCATCAGTTGCGGCGGGATTCTGCCGCGGCCGGCGATGCCCGACAGCGCGACCGCGTCGGTCGGCGACAGCACGGCCGCGAGCGCGAACGCGATCGGCAGCGGCAACTCGGGAATCAGCCAATGCGCGAAGTAGCCCACTGCGAGTACCGTCATGAACACGAGCCCGAATGCGAGCATCAGGATCGCGCGGCGCTGCAGGTACAGCTCGCGTTTCGGAATTCGCCAGCCGTCCGCGAACAGCAGCGGCGGAATGAACAGCAGCATGAAGATTTCGGGATCGAACGTGACGTGCAGGTTGAACTTCGGCCACGCGAGGATCGCGCCGAATGCGATCTGCATCAGCGGCAGCGGCAGTTGCAATGGCAGGTTGCGCGTGACGGCGCCGGACAGTGCGACGGTCAGCAGCAGGATCAGGACGGTGAAGACGATTTCCATCGATACGGCGAATGCGGGGAATGAAACGATCGTACGGAGTGTAGCGTGCCGCAATGACGGCTGCGCTCGAGCGGCCGGTGCGTGCGCACGGAAATGGTGCGTCGGACGCGCGCCACGCTGGTGCGGCAGCCCCGCGCACCCGCGCGGCGTATGGGTTGTTCGCCCCTTGCACGGAGCTTGCTTGATGCTGGGCAGCCGTCCGGCACCGACCGGACAACCGAGGGTCCAACCAAGACATTGCACGCGCCGTCCGTTTCGTCGGTCGGCGCGTTCGAGTGCTTCACCAGGAGGAAGGCATGACGATCGTGCAACAGGAGCGTCCGGCCGCCGCGTCGCCGTACCGTTTCGAGCGGGAGATGAGCTCCGGCCTCGAGCGTCTGGCGACGCAGCATCGCGACCTGACGCTCACGACCGTGTTCCAGCCGATATTCAGCCTGTCGCACCAGCGTGCGGTCGGCTACGAGGCGCTGTTGCGCGCGCACGATGCGCTCGACCGCCCCGTGTCGCCGCTCGACGTGTTCGGCGAAGCCGCGCGCCAGGGCGAATTGCTGCAGCTCGACCGGCTCGCGCAGGCGCTGCATCTCGAGAACTTCGCGCTGTTCGGCGCCGAGCGCGAGTGGCTGTTTCTCAACGTCCATCCGGGCGTGCTCACCGACCCGTTCCAGGCGGCCGCGCTGCTCGCGAACCTGAAGCGGCTCGGCATGCCGCCGCGCCGCGTCGTGCTCGAAGTGCTCGAACAGCGCGCGGATGACGTCGAGCGGCTCGCCGAGGCCGTGCGCGAATTCCGCACGCACGGCTTCCTGATCGCGCTCGACGATTTCGGCGCCGGCCACTCGAACCTCGAGCGGATCTGGCAACTGAACCCGGACATCGTGAAGCTCGACCGCATCATGCTGTCTCACGCGGCGCACCGCACGGGGCTCACCGCGATCCTGCACGGGCTGGTGACGCTGCTGCACGAGGCCGGCAAGCTCGTGCTCGTCGAAGGGATCGAGACCGAGCACGAGGCGCAGATCGCACTGTCGTGCGAGGCCGATTTCGTGCAGGGCTACTACTTCGGCCGCCCGGCGCCGGGGCTGCCCGACAGCGCGGCCGCGACGGCCTGCATCGGCGAGTTGACCGAGCGCTTTCGTCAGCAGACCGAAGCGCGCGAGCGGCGCGACGCGCAGCGAATCGCGCCGTACCTGCGCGCGTTCGAGCGCGCGGCCGAGCGTCTCGCGGCCGGCGAGACGCTCGACGAGGTGTGCTGGAACTTCCTCGCGCTCGATGCCGCCGCGCGCTGCTTCCTGCTCGACGCGCAGGGCCGGCAGTCGGGCCGCAACGTCGTGCTGCGCGCCGATCGCGCGCTGAGCGAGGCGCGCTTCTCGCCGCTGGCGGACGCGCAGGGCGCGAACTGGCTGCGCCGGCCGTATTTCCGCTCGGCGATTGCCGAGCCGGGGCGCGTGCAGGTCACGCGGCCGTACCTGTCGATCAACGAGGCGCAGCCGTGCGTGACGCTGTCGGTGGCCGTACGCGTCGGCGATGCGCAGCGCGTGCTGTGCGGCGATATCGACTGGGTCGACGACGAGGCGGACGCCGGCTAGCGCAGCGTGCACTTACTGCATGTGGCGGTTGCATTGACCCGATGCGCCGGCGCGGGCCGGCCGCGTGCGCGGGGCGCAGGCATCGCGCTGCTCGTCGCGACCGCGGCCACCGCGCTCGGGATGATGGGCTGGGCGTCGCTGTTGCTGGCGCCGGGGATCGTAGACGTGATGCAGCAGGGCGTGGACGTGAACGCGCGGATGTTCCGGTTCGCGCCCGGTGCCGTGGTGACGGCGTTGTCCGCGCTGGCCGGCGTCTGGCTCGTGCGGCGCGGCTGATACGCGCGGCGGCCGGCCCGCTGGCGCCCGTCGCGCCGCTCGGCTAGGATGCGCGAATTGTCCTGACGAATCGCGAGCCGCCGATGAACCGAAACGCTGCTTCCTCCGTCCTCCTCGAAGTGATCGCCACGACCGTCGGCGATGCGAAGGCCGCGGCCCGCGCGGGCGCCGACCGCCTCGAACTCGTGACCGCGATCACCGAAGGCGGGCTGACGCCGAGCGTCGGCCTGATCGAGGCCGTCGTGGCCGCCGTGCCGATTCCCGTCAATGTGATCGTGCGTCCGCACAGCCGGTCGTTCGTCTACGACGCCGACGATCTGCGCGTGATCGAACGCGACGTGCGCGCGGCCGTTGCGGCCGGCGCGAACGGCGTCGTGTTCGGCGCGCTCGACGCGCGCGGCGACGTCGATCTCGGCGCCCTGGCGCGCATCGCCGCCGCCGCGGATGGCCGCGCGCTGACGTTCCACCGCGCGTTCGACGTGTCGCGCGACCTCAACGCCGCGTTCGATGCGCTGCTGCGCGTGCCGGCCGTCACGTCGGTGCTGACGTCGGGCGGCCATCCGTCGGTGCTCGACGCGGCCGCGACGATTTCGCGGATGGTGCGGCAGGCCGAAGGATCGACGTGCACGGTGCTCGCCGGCTCGGGGCTCACCGTCGATGCGGTCGGCGATTTCGTCCGGGCCACCGGCGTGCGCGCGGTGCATTTCGGCTCGGGCGTGCGGCCGCGCGGCGAGGTGCTGGCACCCGTCGACGCACAGCTCGTCGAGCGGGTGCGCGCGGCGCTCGACGGCGCGGCGTCGCATATCGGGTAATACGCCGCGGCGCGCGTGCGCCGTCACGTATTGCGCACGAACCAGGTTCGTTTCGCGGTGCCCAGCAACGCGCGATAGACCGCCCACGACACGACGAAAGTCGCGGGTGCCGACAGCGACGCGGCAAACCCGGTTGCCTGGTTCAGCGCGAGTCCCGCGAACGCGCCGGCGAACCATGCGGCCAGCCCGCCCGGGTTGAACGTCGGCACATGCGCGTCGCGGCATTCGACGTCGGCACCGACGAGCTGCCCGTAACGCGCCGACAGGATATGCGCGAGCGCGACACCGACCCACGCGACGACGAAGATGCCCTGGTACGCGAGCGCCTGCAGGATCCGCGAGAAGATGTCGGCCATCATCAGCGCATAGACGACCGCGCCGACCACGAGCGCCCACACGAATTTCGGCGCGCGCAGGCCGGCCGCTTTCAGGAAGAACGCCTGCATGTTGACCGTCGCGAGATAGTAGTTCGCGGTGTTGATGCGCGATTGCGTGACCCACACGAACAGCAGCCCCCACAGCCCCATCAGCTTCAGCAGCGCGAGCACGACCGACACTTCGGACAGCGTGCCGAGCCCCGGAATCGTGCTGACGAGATAGATGCCGGCCGCGCCGTTGACGAGGAACGTGACGAGATAGAACGGCATCCCGAAGTTGAAGCGACCGTGATAGCCCGCGTCTTCCTTGCGCCCGAAACGCGCATAGTCGAACGTGAACATCATCAGCACCCACACGCCCATGTAGTAGACGAAGCAGTGCCACCAGCCGCCGGCCGGCGTCGCGCCCGTCGGGCCGAAGTCGAGCCACGCGGCGTTGTAGCCGTACTCGGCCGTCGCGAGCCCGACTGCCGCGAGCAGCCCGAACAGGTAGAACGGCAGCAGCACGCCGTTGAACTTGTCGAGCCAGTGCTGCACGCTGCCGAACACGAGCGGCACGCTGTAGCAGACGACGATCAGCGCCGCCCACTTGTAGTCGAGCGCCGGAAACTGATGATGCGCGGCGACCGCGATCACCGAGCCTTCGAACACCGCGTAGTAGATCGCCGTCGCGAAGAAGATCAGCGTCGCGAGCGCCGCGCCCGCGCTGCCGAACAGCACGCGCGAGAACAGCGCGACCGACAGGCCGGTGCGGATCGCATAGCGGCTGATGATCGAATTGACGATGCCGTACGACACCACCGACAGCGCCATCCCGATCAGCGCGTTGCGCGCGCCGTAGGTGAGCGCGAGCGTTGCGCCGACGACGATGTAGAACACGGCGCTGCACACGGCCCACCACGCCATCGTCAGCGAAAAGGGCGGCATGCGCGCGTGATCGGGAATGGCGAGCGTCGACAGGTCGAGATCCTCGTCGGTGCGTGCCTGAGCCAGGTTGGCCATGATCGTGCTCCTCGATGAGCAAAACTGCGAACGACGTCTCGGCCGCGGCACATGCGATCCGCAGGGTTGCCCCGACGTCGGGCGGGCAACCGGTCCGGCAGAAAAAACGCGCAGGCGTCCCCGCCGCGCGGCGCGTGGCCGCGCGGGCGGGAAACGGACAGCGAAGAGCGGAAAGCGCGAAGCGGAGGCGGCGGGCGGCCGCACACGGCGCCCGGCGCGGCGGCCGGGCGTGCGGCGCTCAGTCCCGCAGCACGGCGCGCAGCAGCGCGAGGCGCCGCTGGTACTCGCGGCGCGCCGCGAGCGCTTCGGCCATCGTCACGCGCACGAAGCGCGCACGGTGGTTCGGCTGCATCTGGCCGATCAGGTCCATGTCGGCGCTGATGACCGTGCCGATCGTCGCGTAGCCGCCGCCCGACACCGCATCGCGATGCAGGATGATCGGCTCGAGCCCGGCCGGCACCTGGATCGAGCCGATCGGGTAGCACGCGTCGACGATGTTCGACGGATCGGCGCCCGCGCCGAACGGCTGCTCGCGCGGCCGGAACTGCAGCGGACGGCCGTTCTTGTAGCGGTAGCCGATGCGATCCGCTTCGGGCGCGACGGTCCATTCGTCATCGAAGAACGTCTGCGCCGATGCGTCGGTGAGCCGGTAGTGGTACAGGCCCGGCAGCACGCGCAGCTCGACCTGGCTGTCGAGCGGCCGGCTCACGGAAGCCGGCAGTTCGAGCCCTTCGCGGTGCGTGCCGCACGCGGCGCCGATCGGCAGCCGGTCGCCTTTCTGCAGACGCCGGCCCGCATGGCCGCCGATCGCGCCGAGCGCGTACGTCGAGCGGCTGCCGAGCACGACCGGCACGTCGATGCCGCCCGCGACGGCCAGGTACGCCCGCGCGCCGCCCTTCACGTAGTGGAACGACAGCACGCTGCCGGCGCGGATTCGCAGCGCGACGTTGCAGCGCTGCCCGACGCCATCGATCTTCGGCGTCATCTCGGCACCCGTGACGGCGATCAGCGCGTCGACGTGGAACATCAGCTCTGGGCCGAGCAGCGTGCATTCGAGCACGGCCGCCTGTTCGGGGTTGCCGACCAGCAGGTTCGCCGCGCGCGATGCGTACTGGTCGAGCGAACCCGACGGCGGAATGCCGACGTGGTAGTAGCCTTGCCGGCCCGTGTCCTGGACCGATGTCGCGAGGCCGGGTTTCACGACCTCGATCACGTTGTGCGCGTCAGCTTGCATGCAGCACCTCGACGAGAGAGCGGTTATACGCGTCGGGATCGCGCAGGAATGCGTCGAGCGAGAATTTCACGGGACGCACGCGCAGGGAGAAGGTGCCGGCTTCGACGGCCGCGACGGCGGCGTCGTACGCAGCGCGGTCGATCGGCGTGAACTTCACGATGTCGCCGGGCCGGAAGAACACCATGAAGTCGCGCAGGTAGTCGAGCCGCTGCGCGGGATCGAAGATCGGCGCCGGCGTCACGCCGAACATCTGGTAGCCGCCCGCGCCGCGCACCGAATAGATGCAGCCGAAACAGCCGCCGTGGCCGACGGTGAGCTTCGGCGTGTCGGTGCGCGGGCGCAGGTATTTCGGCACTTCGAGCTGGCGCGCGCGCTCGACCATCTGGTACATGAACGGCAGGCCCGCGACGAAGCCGACCATCGACACGAACCACGGCGAGCCCGAGTGCGCGGCGATGAATTCGTCGACGCTTCGCTTGCCGTTGATGCGTGCCGCGTATTCGAGATCGGTCGACGACGGATCCTGGTGGCGCTCGCGAAACCGCATCAGCGTTTCATGCGTCCACGGGTCGTTGTAGAGCACGGGTATCTCGACGATGCGCGTGTCGAGTTCGAGCGACGCTTCGCCGACGTCGGCCTCGACCGTCTTCAGCAGCGCGACGAGCGCGTCGGGATCGATCACGTCCGGGTCGTAGCGCACCTGGTACGACGCGTTCGCCGGACAGATTTCGGTGATGCCCGGCACCGCGCGCCGCTGCAACTCGCGCGTGATCGCCGTGCCCTTGAAGAACGCGTCGAGCGACATGGCTTCGCCGATTTCGACGAACACGAACTCGTCGCCGCCGAACGTATAACGAGTCGTCACAGGGCCTCCCCGACGCGCGCGGCGTCCTCGGTTGCTTGCTCGCGCGCAGCGGCTGTCGCGGCTTCGCGCCACTGCGGCATCCACGCTTCGAGAAAATTCGTGTGGTAGCGCCCGGCGCGCACGTCGTCGTCCGCGAGCAGCGCGACGTGCAGCGGTGCGGTGGTCTTCACGCCGCCGACGTGCAGTTCGCCGAGCGCGCGCGCGAGCCGTTGCAGCGCGGCCGCGCGGCTCTCGTCGTGCACGATCAGCTTCGCGAGCAGCGAATCGTAGAACGGCGGCACGACGTAGCCCGGATAGAGCAGCGAATCGATGCGCACGCCGGGGCCGGTCGGCCACACGAGTGCATCGATCCGGCCGGGATTCGGGCGGAAATCCTGCAGCGGATCTTCCGCGTTGATCCGGCATTCGAGCGCCGCGCCGCGCATCGCGATGTCCTGCTGCGCGAAGCGCAGCGGTTCGCCGTCGGCGATGCGCAGCGTCTCGCGCACGAGATCGATGCCGGTGATCGCCTCGGTCACCGGATGCTCGACCTGAATGCGCGTGTTCATCTCGATGAAGTAGAACTCGCCGCGCGTTTCGTCGAACAGGTATTCGAGCGTGCCCGCGCTGCGATAGCCGACCTCGCGTGCGAGGCGCGTCGCCGATGCGCACAGCGCGTCGCGCTGCGCCGGTGCGAGCGACGGCGACGGCGCTTCCTCGAGGATCTTCTGGCGGCGGCGCTGCAGCGAGCATTCGCGCTCGAACAGATGGACGACGTCGCGCCCGTCGCCGAGCACCTGCACCTCGATATGCCGGGCGCGCGCGATGAAGCGTTCGAGATAGACGCCGCCGTCGCCGAACGCGGCCTGCGCCTCGCGCTGCGCGAGCGGCAGTTCGGCGTCGAGCTGCGCGGCGTCGTGCGCGACGCGGATGCCGCGCCCGCCGCCGCCCGCGGCCGCCTTGATCATGATCGGGTAGCCGATGCGCGCGGCGACTTCCCGCGCGTCGTCGAGCGACTGCACGACGCCGTCGCTGCCGGGCACCGTCGGCACGTTTGCGCGCCGCGCGGTGTCGCGGGCGCGCGCCTTGTCGCCCATCGTCGCGATCACCTGCGAGGCCGGGCCGACGAAGATCAGGCCGGCCGCCTCGACCTGCGCCGCGAATGCGGCGTTCTCGGACAGGAAGCCGTAGCCCGGATGGATCGCGTCCGCGCCGCATTGCCGCGCGGCGTCGAGGATCGCGGCGGGATTCAGGTAGCTCTTCACCGCATGCGACGAGCCGATGTGGATCGCTTCGTCGGCCATGCGCGCGGCGAGGCTGTCGCGATCCGCGTCGCTGACCACGGCCACCGCGCGCATGCCGAGCTCGCGCGCCGCGCGTATCACGCGCACCGCGATTTCGCCGCGGTTCGCGACCAGTACGGTACGAATTCGCGACGGGCGATAGAACGCGCCGGAGGAGGTTGCCGGATTCATCGCGTCACCCCTCGATCCGCATCAGCACCTGGCCCGCATCGACCGGCTCGCCGTCCTCGACGAGCAGTTCGGCGACGCGGCCGGCCACGTCGGCTTCGATCTCCGTGAACTGCTTCATCACTTCGACGAGGCCGACGACGGCGCCGGCGGCGACCGCCGCATCGACCGCGACGTAGTAGTCCGCGTCGGGCGCGGGGCGCCGGTAGAAGGTGCCCGGCAGCGGGCTGACGATATCGTGCAATGCCATCGTGTGTCTCCTTGAATCGGTATCAGTGATGAGCGGCGAGCGGCTGCGGGCCGGCGGTCCGGATGCCTTCGCGGACCAGCGCGTCGCGCGTTTCGCGCACGAGGTCGAGCGCGCCCGGCGTGTCGCTGTGGATGCAGACCGAATCGAAATCGATGTCGATGTGGTCGCCGTCGATCGTGCGCACCTTTCCGTCGATGCAGGCGCGCAGCACCTTGTCGGCGACCTGGCGCGGGTCGAGGCGCCCGACGCGGCGCGTGAACACGATCGAGCCGCTGCGGTCGTAGTCGCGATCCGCGTAGAACTCGCGGATCACCGGCTGACCGTATTCGGCGGCGACGCGGTAGGTGACCGACGCTTCCATGCAGTACAGCCACAGGCCGGGATCGACGCGCTGCAGCGTCTCGATCAGCAGCCGCGAGAACGCCTCGCTGGCCGCCGCGTGCATGTAGAGCGCGCCGTGCGGCTTCACGTGCTGCAGGCTCACGCCGTTCAGGCGCGCGAACTCGCGCAGCGCGCCGAGCTGGTACAGGATGTCGTTGACGAGCGCTTGCGGTGTTTCGGCGATCGTGCGGCGGCCGAAGCCGACGAGGTCGCGAAAGCCGGGATGCGCGCCGATGCCGACGCCGGCGTCGCGCGCGAGTTGCACCGTGCGCGCCATGATGTTCGGATCGCCGGCATGAAAGCCGGTGGCGATGTTCGCCGAGCTGATGAGCGGCATGATCTGCTCGTCGACGCCGTCGCCGATCGTCCACGGGCCGAAGCCTTCGCCCATGTCGGAATTCAGGTCGACGCTGTGCTTCCTCATACGGTTCGTTCCTCCAGGTTCTCCGGTTCGCGTGCGCGGCGGCGCAGCGCGAAACCGTGTTGAACGGAGGTTAGCCGCGTGGGGTGCGTCAAAATAGTTCTATTTTTATATGTGGAGGTATCGATTTTTCAGATATCCGCCGAATCGGCCGCACAGCGCCGCCGGAACTGGGCGCAGCATGTTTCGCCGGCGCGGGATTGGCGTCGGCGGAACGGTTGATATGATGTTTGTCGCGCCCTCATCGGTTTTCGACCACACATGGCCCTGACCCTCAGACAGCTCAAGTACTTCGTCGCGACCGCCGAACTAGGACAGATTTCGCAGGCGGCGATCCAGCTCACCATCTCGCAGTCGGCCGTGACGAGCGCGATCAGGGAGCTGGAGGACAGTCTCGGCACGCAGCTGTTCCTGCGCACGTCGGCGGGCGTGACGCTGACCGACACCGGGCGGCGCTTTCTGAATCACGCGTACACGATCCTGTCGTCGGTCGACGAGGCGATGCGGATCCCGAACCTCGAAAGCACGCTGACGGGCACGCTCGCGATTGCCGCGAGCTATACGGTGCTGGGCTACTTCCTGCCGCATCACGTGCTGCGGCTGAACACGCTTTATCCGCGGCTGACGATCCACCTGCACGAACTGAACCGCGAGTCGATCGAGGAGGGGTTGATCGCGGGCCGCTACGACATGGCCGTGCTGCTCACGTCGAACGTGTCGAACCCCGAGCTCGTGCTGGAGCCCGTGATCCATTCGGTGCGCAGGCTGTGGGTCGGCGCGCATCATCCGCTGCTCAGGCGCGAGAGCGTCACGTTCGCCGAGGTCGCGCGCGAGCCGTTCGTGATGCTGACCGTGGACGAGGCCGGACAGACGGCGCTGCGCTACTGGAACGAGACGCCGTACCGGCCGAACGTGATCCTGCGCACGTCGTCGGTCGAGGCCGTGCGCAGCATGGTCGCGAACGGCAGCGGCGTCGCGATCCTGTCCGACATGGTGTATCGCCCGTGGTCGCTCGAGGGGCGGCGCATCGAGACGATCGTGCTGCGCGATCCGGTGCCGCCGATGAGCGTGGGCCTCGCATGGCGCAAGAACATCGAGCTGAGTCCCGCGATGCACGCGGTGCGCGACTATTTCCGCCACACATTCATGGAGCCGCGGGCGCTGGGTGGTGCAGTCTGAGTGGCCGGTGCGGATGCAAAAAAAGCCGGGAAATGTCCCGGCTTTTTCGTTCGCAGGCCCGGCCCGCCGGCCGCCGTTTCGCTTACGCGTTGTCCGACAGCGCGTCGGCCTGGCTCGCGCGGATGCCGAGGCGCTCGAACAGCGCGCGGTCGCGCTGCGTCTGCGGGTTGCTCGTCGTCAGCAGCTGGTCGCCGTAGAACATCGAGTTCGCGCCGGCGAGGAAGCACATCGCCTGCATCGCGTCGTCGAGCTGCTCGCGGCCGGCCGACAGGCGCACGACGGCCTTCGGCATCGTGATGCGCGCGACCGCGATCGTGCGCACGAACTCGAACGGGTCGAGCGGCGCGGTGCCTTCGAGCGGCGTGCCTTCGATCGCGACGAGGTTGTTGATCGGCACCGATTCCGGATACGGGTTCAGGTTCGCGAGCTGCGAGATCAGGCCCGCGCGCTCGCGGCGCGATTCGCCCATCCCGATGATGCCGCCGCAGCACACGTTGATGCCCGCGTCGCGCACGCGGTCGAGCGTGTCGAGGCGGTCCTGGTACGTGCGCGTCGAGATCACCTGGCCGTAGAACTCCGGCGACGTGTCGAGGTTGTGGTTGTAGTAGTCGAGGCCCGCGTCGGCGAGCTGCTGCGCCTGTTCGTCCTCGAGCATGCCGAGCGTCATGCAGGTTTCGAGGCCGAGCTCCTTCACGCCGCGCACCATCTCGGTCAGCGCCGGCATGTGGCGCTCCTTCGGGTTGCGCCACGCGGCGCCCATGCAGAAGCGGCTCGCGCCGTTCGCCTTCGCCGCGCGCGCGGCGTCGAGCACCGTGTCGACGTCCATCAGCTTCTCGGCCTTCAGGCCCGTGTCGTGATGCGACGACTGCGAGCAGTAGCCGCAATCTTCCTCGCAGCCGCCCGTCTTGATCGACAGCAGCGTCGACAGCTGCACCGCGTTGGCATCGAAGTGCTCGCGATGCACCTGCTGCGCGCGGAAGATCAGGTCGTTGAACGGCAGAGCGAACAGCGCGACGACGTCGGCGACGCGCCAGCGCTGCGGGGCCGGTGCGGCCACGGGAATCGCGTCGGGTTGCACGGCGGCGGTCTGGGCTTGGGTCATTTCGTTTTCCTGTCCTGGGCGGGATTGGGGGATCGGTTGGGTCAATGCTGCGCGGCGCGCAGCGACTCGACGAGCGCGGCGATGTCGAGCATCGCCGCGGCGGATTCGGGAGCGGCCGGGCTCAGGTGCGCGATGCGGCCGAGCAGCGGCGCGCGATGCTCGCGCGCGAGCCAGTCGCGGATCGTCGCGACGTTCTCGTCGGCGAACGACATCGCCGGGTCGACATGGTTCGCGACCCAGCCCGCGAGCGTGAGGCCGCGTTGGCGAATCGCGTCGGCCGTCAGCAGCGCGTGGCTGATGCAGCCGAGCCGCACGCCGACCACCATCACGACGGGCACGCCGAGCGCGACCGCGAGATCGGCCGTGTCCTGCGTGTCGTTCAGCGGCACGCGAAAGCCGCCGACGCCTTCGACGACGACGATGTCCGCGCGCGTCAGCGCTTCGCGGTGGCACGCGACGATGGTGTCGAGGTCGAGCGTCACGCCTTCCTGCGCGGCGACGATATGCGGCGCGGCCGGTGCTTTCAGCAGGAACGGCGTGCGCAGCTCGGGCGGCAGCACGACGTTTGCGGCCGCGTCGAGCTGGTCCGCATCCTCGTTGCGCCAGATGCCGTCGCGCTCGTACGCGCCGGCCGCGACCGGCTTCAGCGCGGCTGCGCGCAGGCCGTGCCGCGCGAAGCCGTGCAGCATCGCGGCCGACACGAAGGTCTTGCCGATTTCGGTGTCGGTGCCGGTGACGAAGAGCGAGAGCGGGAGAGTCATGCAACTGCCTCGCTGGCTTCGATCAATGCGGTTTCGAGCCGCGCGAGATCGTCGAACGAATGCGCGGCCGACAGCGACACGCGCAGCCGCGACGTGCCGGCGGGCACCGTCGGCGGCCGGATCGCGGGCACCCACAGGCCGTGCGCGTCGAGCGCGCGCATCGCCGCGAGCGTCGCGTCGTTGCTGCCGATCACGAGCGGCTGCACGGCCGTGTGCGAATCGACCGGCTGCCAGCGCGTGTTGCGCAGCAGCGCGCGCGTGCGCTCGATCAGTGCGGCGAGATGCGCGCGGCGCGCATCGCCTTCGTCGCCCGCGATCACCTTCAGGCTGGCCGATACCGCATGCGCGACGGCCGGCGGCGCGGCCGTCGTGAAGATGTAGCTGCGCGCGCGCTGGATCAACCATTCGATCACGGTCTCGTGCGCGATGACGAACGCGCCCGCGACGCCGGCCGCCTTGCCGAGCGTGCCGACGTAGACGAGATTCGGCGAACGCAGCGCGGCGGCCGCGAGTGCGCCGCGGCCCTGCGGGCCGAGCACGCCGAAGCCGTGTGCGTCGTCGACGACAAGCCATGCGCGGTGGCGTTCGGCCAGCGCGACGAGTTCGGCGAGCGGCGCGACGTCGCCGTCCATGCTGAACACGGTGTCGCTGACGATCAGTTTCGTTTCGGCATCCGATGCTTCGAGCAGCGCGGCGAGCGCGGCCGTGTCCGCGTGCGGGTAGACCAGCACGTTCGCGCGCGACAGCCGCATGCCGTCGATCAGCGATGCATGGTTCAGCGCGTCGGAGAAGATCGTCGCGCCTTTGCCGGTGAGCGCCGTCATCGCGGCGAGGTTCGCCATGTAGCCGGTGCTGAAGTACAGCGCGCGCGGCGCGTCGCAGAAGCCGCCCGCGAAGCCTGCGAGTTCGTCCTCGAGCTTTGCGTGCGCGCGCGAATGGCCGCCGAGCAGGTGCGAGCCGCCGCTGCCGGAGCCGTAGCGCCGCGCGCCTTCGGCGAACGCGGCGACGAGCGCCGGGTGCGCGGCGAGGCCGAGGTAGTCGTTGCTCGCGAAACCGACGATCTCGCGGCCGTCGACGGTCATGCGCGCGTCGCACGCGGTGTCGGCGATGCGGCGCACGCGGCGCAGCCCTTGTGCGTCGAGATCGGCGAGGCCGCGCTGCAGCGTGTCGAGCAGGGGCGTCGTCATTGCATGATCTCCGCGAGCGTTGCGTCGAGCGTGTCGCGCGTATGCTGCGCGAGCCACGCGATGTCGTCGTCGCTCATCACGTACGGCGGCATCAGGTACACGGTCGTGCCGATCGGGCGCAGCAGCAGCTCGCGTTCGAGCGCGCGTTCGAAGAAGCGCCGCGAGAAGCCGCGCGCCGCGTCGCCGTCGAGCGCGACGTCGAATGCGAACAGCGTGCCGCGTTCGCGCAGGTGGCGCACCTGCGGGTGCGCGTCGAGCGGCGCGAGCGCGGCGTGCATCGCGGCCGACTTGCGCGCGTTTTGCGCGAGCACGTCGTCGCGCGCGAACAGGTCGAGCGTCGCGACCGCCGCGCGGCACGCGAGCGGGTTGCCGGTGTACGAATGCGAGTGCAGGAAGCCGCGCGTCGTGTCGTCGTCGTAGAACGCCGCGAACACGTCGTCGCGCGTGAGCACGAGCGACAGCGGCAGGTAGCCGCCGCTGATGCCTTTCGACAGGCACATGAAATCGGGCCACACGCCGGCCTGCTCGCACGCGAAGAAGGTGCCGGTGCGGCCGCAGCCGACCGCGATCTCGTCGGCGATCAGGTGCACGCCGAATTCGTCGCACAGCGCACGCAGCCCGCGTACGTACGACGGATCGTGCATCGCCATGCCGGCCGCGCACTGCACGAGCGGCTCGACGATCAGCGCGGCGATCCGGTCGCCGCGTTCGACGAACAGGCGCCGCACGTCCGCGAGCGCGCGTCCCGCGACATCGGCGGCCGTCTCGCCCGGCAGCGCGCCGCGCGCATCGGGCGACGCGACGACGTGTGCATGGCGGATCAGCGGGTCGTACGCATCCTTGAACAGCGCGACGTCGGTCACGCCGAGCGCGCCGATCGTCTCGCCGTGATAGCTGTTCGCGACGCAGACGAATTCCTGCTTGTTCGCGCGGCCGCGGTTGCGCCACGCGTGGAAGCTCATCTTCAGCGCGATCTCGACGGCCGACGCGCCGTCCGACGCGAAGAACGCATGGCCGAGCGTGCGCGCGGTGAGCGCATGCAGCCGCTCGGCGAGCTCGATCGCGGGCTCGTGCGTGCAGCCGGCGAGCATCGCGTGCTCGAGCGTGTCGAGCTGGTCCTTCAGCGCCGCGTTGATGTCCGGGTTCGCATGGCCGAACAGGTTGACCCACCACGAGCTGATTGCGTCGAAGTAACGACGGCCGTCGCGGTCGTACAGCCACACGCCCGCGCCGCGCGCGACCGGAATCAGCGGCAGGCGCTCGTGGTGCTTCATCTGGGTGCAGGGATGCCAGACCGCGCGCAGGCTGCGCGCGACCCAGTCGTCGGTGGCTGGCGTACTCAAGGCAACTCCGAAGGGTAAAACGGCCGCGCGGCATCGACGGGATGCCGCGCGGCAGATTCCAAAACGCGCTGAGATTAGCGTGTTCCGCGACACGTTGCACTAGCGGTTACAAACGCCGCAAAGCCTTGCCGGGCGGGAGTTCGGCGCAGATCGGTGCTGCTCGGGACGGTACGATCCAGATGCCCAGAAATGAGCGCAGATGACGACGTTCGAGTGACACCCCCCGACAGAAAAAAATCGCGGGACGGGGCGCGATGCGATCGCGAAAAATCGGGGATCGAAGGGGGCCGGCAAAACGGGGCGTTGCCACGCGCGAACCGCGGCAGCGGAATGGTCTGCTGAATTCGGGGGGATCAGGCTGCCGGAACGGCAGGCGATGGCGTGATGGCGCGATTGCGCGAATACGGCGACGCGCGATGCGATCGCGCACGGAAGAACGGGGCGGGAAGCGGAAGGGAAGCGAATAAGGCGCGGCGGGCGGCCCGCCGCGCGTCAGCGCGAAGCCAGCGCGTGCGTATCGGTGTCGTGCGTGCTGCCGTCGCCGTTGTCGGCCGTTTGCGTCGTGTTCGCGTTCCACACGACGCGGTCGTTGACCGCATACAGCCGGCACGCGCCTGCGCCCTGTTTCGCGCAGTTGTCGAGCGCGAGCGCCATCGGGTCGTCGCCGCCTTCGGCCCACGACCACGCGCCTTCCGACGACACCGCGAACGCGCGGCTCGGATGCTGGTTCAGGAAGCGGCGATAGCCTTCGCGGCCGGCTTCGTCGACATACGGCACCGCGTTGACCGCGTCGATGGCCGCATAGCCGGTGGCCTTCGGTTCGTGCGGGTTCGCGACCGCGTAGCGTACCGAGGTCGGCAGGTTCAGTTTCTCGAGGAACGCGTTGACGGCCGGCCACCAGACCGGCACGCCGTCGCGATCGACGATCAGCCGGTGCGCGTCGTCCTTGTAGCGGCCGAAATCGATGAACTGGACCTGGGTGCCGTGCGACACGTACGCGTCGTGCATTTGCGCGACGAGCGCGGGCGTCCACACCGAATCGTTGTCGCCGTACAGCCACAGCGACCGCACGGCCGTGTGCGCGCCGTATTGGTCGAATGCATCGACGAGGTTGCGCTGCCAGCCGTCGCACAGGTCCTGGCGCAGCCCGCCGGAGAAGTTGATGATGCCGCGCACGCCCGGTGCGGCTTCGGTGCCGTACGCGACCGACGCGAGGCCGCCGTGCGACGTGCCGGCGACGACGATGCGCGACGCATCGACATACGTCTGGCGCGACATGTAGCGCACCGTCGCGTCGACGTCGGCGGCCTGCGCGAGGCCATTCTTGCCGACGTTGCAGCCTTCCTGCTGATAGGTGCCGCCCGAGCCGGCGAAGCCCTGGCGGTTCGGCGCGATCACCGCATAGCCGCGGCGCACGAATTCGCGTGCGAACGCGAGCGGCCGGCTGCGCGGCTGCAGATGGAGATCGCCGGTATTCTTGCCGTGGTTGAAGACGACGAGCGGGAACGGGCCGGGGCCGTCCGGCTTGAAGAGCGTCGCCTCGAGCGTGACGGAGCCCGAAGCATCGGCCGGAATGCGGAGGATCTGTTCGTTGAGGCCGGCCGCGACCTGCGGCAGGTTCGAGCCGCCGTAATCGAAGCGTTCGGCGTGGGCGAGCGAGCCGCTGGCGGTGCCGGCACCCGTATTTGCGTTCGGCAGCGTACCGGCCTGAGCGGCCGACAGCGCACCGGCCGCCATCCATCCCACCAATATCTTGCTGAACGCCATTCGTAAGCCCTGCCATGCAACATGACCAATCTGACAGCCATCCTAGCCTGACAAAATCGGGTTGTGCAATGCGGGAATTACCCGGCGTCTGACATGGCAACTATTTGTCAGCGGTCGCTTACTTCGCCGTCGACATAGCGCCAGAAACCGTGCTCGTCGCGCTCGAAACGGCTCGTCTCGTGGAGCCGGTAAGCGCGTCCGCCAACCTTGTAGCGGGCCACGAATTCGACCTCCGCGTGCTGTTCGTCGAGCGGCACATGGCGTTTTACCGCGAGGCCGAGCCAGCGCGGCGCGTCGGGCGCTTCGGGATCGGTGTCGAGATCGGGCGGGCAGGTGCGCGCGGCCCACGTCGCGCGCAGGTAGCCGGTCGCGCCGAGCACGTACGCGCTGTACCGCGAACGCATCAACTCAAGCGCCGTCGGCGCGGCTTCGCCGCCGTCGATGAAGCGGCCGCAGCAGGCCGCATAGCGCGGGGCCGGCGCTTTGCCGGCGGGAGCAGGGGACGCGCCGCCGCACGGGCACGCGTCAGGTCGGTTCAAAATCATGCGAAACGGGAATTAACGACGCTCGGTTGTGATCGCGGCTCACCAGCTCAGCTCGATGCCGTCGTACTGGAAGAAACGGCCGTTTGCCTGCGACACGTCGGCGCCGGCTTCGGCGATCACGCGGCGCATGCCGGTCACGCTGGTTTCCGGATAGATCGCGGCCTGCGCGCCGCCCATGTCGGTGCGCACCCAGCCGGGGTGGAGCGAGATGCACGCGGCGTGGCGCGTCTGCAGCGACGCGATGCGCAGCACGTCGTTCAACGCCGCCTTGCTCGCGCGGTACAGCCAGCCGGTCGTGCCGGTCGCCTCGGCGATGCTGCCCATCCGGCTCGACACGACGGCCAGCACGCCGCGCGCATCCTCGACGAGCGGCAGCAGGATCGGCAGCAACTGCATCGGCCCGCGCACGTTCGTATGCATCACCGCGTCGAAATCCTCGGCGGTGATCGTCTCGACGCCTTCGGTGCGCGGCCCGTAGACGCCCGACACGAGCACGGCCGCATCGAGCCGTTCGCCGTCGAGCTTCCAGCCGAGCGCCGCGATCTGCTCGGGCTGCGCGATGTCGAGCGCATGCGCCTGCGCGCCGAGCGCGCGCAGCGCGGCGAGCGACGCTTCGTCGCGCGCGGTGGCGATCACGTTCCAGCCGTCGCGCCGGTATTGCCGGACGAATTCGCGGCCGAGGCCGCGCGATGCGCCGACGATCAGTACGGTTTTCATGTTCGCCGCTCCTTTGCAGTGCCGTGGTGACGGCGTCAGTTCAGTTCGATGCAGGCTGCCGTTGCGTCGCCGCCGCCGCGGAGCGCGTGCTTACTCCGCGTCCGTGCAAGGCTTCAGCGTATCGACCACCGCCTGCGCGACTTCGTTCATTTGCGCGGCATCGGCGGCGACCATGTCGTTGTCGGGCGCATGCTGGCCGCCCGCGGTCAGCGCGGCGACGCAGCGCTTGTAGGTTTCGTCGAGCGCTTCGAAGTTCGACACGGCCATCCCGAGGTTGCGCATCCGGCCGTCGTGCACGCCGTACACGAGCCCGTGCACGGTGAGCGACTGGCCGCGTGCCCATGCGTCGTTGACGATCGTCGTGCGACACACGTTGACGACCTGTTCGATCGCGTTCAGCTCGATCAGGCGGCGATAGCGCGCCTCGCCCACCGGCCATTCGTCGAGCAGCGCCGCGTGGCGCTCGCGCACGTCCTGCACGTGATGCAGCCAGTTGTCCGCGAGGCCGACGCGGCGGTTGTGCAGCGCCGCGTTCACGCCCGAGCAGCCGTAGTGGCCGACGACCATGATGTGCTTCACGCGCAGGATGTCGACCGCGAACTGGATCACCGACAGGCAGTTCAGGTCGCTGTGCACGACGACGTTCGCGATGTTGCGGTGGACGAACACTTCGCCCGGCGGCAGGCCGATGATCTGGTTCGCGGGCACGCGCGAATCCGAGCAGCCGATCCACAGATATTCCGGCGCCTGCTGGTCGGCGAGGCGCGTGAAGAACTCGGGATCGTCGGCGAGCTTGCGCCTGACCCAGGCGTCGTTGTTGTCGAACAGGTGCGAGAGCGGGTTGACTGGAGTGTTCATCGGTGTGGATTCCGTGTTCGGAACTCGGGTCGATATCGGGTTCGGTATAACCGGCGTCAGGCGGCGCGCTGCGCGTCGCCTTCACCGTCGTTCTGGTCCGTCGCGCCGAAGCGCTCCGGGTAGCGCACGCAAAAGCGCAGCGCGACGTCGTACGGATGAAAATCGGGCAATTCGCCCTGCAGCAGCTTGTCCTTGCTCGTCTGCCACAGCACGGGATCGAAAAAGTCCGCGTGATGCTTCATGAATACGTCCCGCACGCGCGGGTCGCCGAGCAGGAACGGCCCGTAGGTCTCCGGAAAGATGTCGTGCGGGCCGACGGTATACCACGGTTCGCCGGACAGCTCGTCTTCCTCGTTGCGCGGCGCCGGCACGCGGCGCACGTTGCAGTCGGTCAGGTACTCGATCTCGTCGTAGTCGTAGAACACGACGCGGCCGTGGCGCGTGACGCCGAAGTTCTTGTACAGCATGTCGCCGGGGAAGATGTTCGCCTTCATCAGCTCCTTCACCGCGTTGCCGTACTCCTTCACGCCGTGCTCGATGTCCGCGTCGGTGCCGTTCTGCAGGTACAGGTTCAGCGGCGTCATCCGGCGCTCGATGTACAGGTGCTTGATCACGAGATTGTCGTCCTCATATTCGAGCAGCGACGGCACTTCCTTCTCGAGCTCGCGCACGAGCGCATGGTCGAGCCGCGCGAGCGGCAGCGCGACGCTCGAATACTCGAGCGTGTCGGCCATCCGTCCGAGGCGGTCGTGGCGCTTCACGAGCTGGTACTTCTCCATGATCTGCGCGCGCGTCGTTTCCTTCGGCGGCGGGAAGTGATCCTTGATGATCTTGAACACGTACGGGAACGACGGCAGCGTGAACACGAGCATCACGAGGCCCTTGATCCCGGGCGCGACGATGAAGCGGTCGCTCGAGTGCGACAGGTGGTGCAGCAGGTCGCGGTAGAACAGGTTCTTGCCCTGCTTCTGCAGGCCGACCGACGTGTAGATCTCCGCCTTCGGCTTGCCGGGCATGATCGTGCACAGGAAGTCGACATACGCGGACGGCACGCCCATGTCGACCAGGAAATACGAGTGCGAGAAGCTGAAGATGATCTGCAGCAGGTCGCGGCGCAGCAGCACGGTGTCGAGCGCGAGCAGGCCCGGGCGCACGTGGCGGATCGGCACCGCGAACGGCAGCACGCGGTCGGCATTGATGATGCGGCCGACGATGTACGCACTCTTGTTGCGGAAGAACAGCGACGACAGCACGTGGATCTGGAAATTCGGCGCTGCGTCGAAGTGGCCGAATTCGTCGTGGATCGCCTGCATCACGCACGCGGTGTCGCGCGAGAGATCCTCGAACGGCGGGTCGAGCTGGAAGTTCGTGACGACGCGCTCGAGCGTGACCGCGAGCCCGTCGGTGCCCGGGTAGTACGCGCGGTAGGTCGGTTTCGCGGCCGGCTCGTCGTTCTCGAGATATTCGGTCGAGATCGCCGGGCGCACGAAGATGAAATCGTTGTTGAAATACGAGCGGTGCAGGATCTTGCAGCACACCGAATTGAAGAACGTCTCCGCGCACTCGGGCTGGCGGTGCGACGTGAGCAGGCCGATATAGTGCAGCTTGATCTGCTGCCAGACCTCGTCGTCGATGTTCTCCGCGTCGTATTCGTCTTCCAGCACCTCGACGCACTCCTGCACGCGATCGTCGTACGACGTGATCCGTTCGCGCGCGAGCCGCTGCAGCCCGTGCCAGTCGGCGCGCTCGTACAGCGTCTTCGCCTCGACGGCCGCTTCGCGGAAGATCCGGTAGTGGCGGTCGAAGTTTTCGAGCATCGTCTGCGCGACGTCGAAACCGATCTGCGACGACAGCAGTTTGGGGAAGTGATTCATTGCGTGCAGGCTCGTTCAGGAGGGGCTGTAAGCACTCGCCATTTTAGCGCCCAAGCGGGCGGATCAAAGACTTTGCGGCGACGCGTGGCCGGCCGGCAAGCGGCGGGTTATCCGTCGTTGGGCGCCGTTCGGTGCATCTTCGCGTAAAGATACGGGTACGGAACCGATTCTGACACGAACTTTTTTGACGGGCCGGCGGCCGCCGGGCACGCGTTTCGCGCGACGGCGATAGAATCGACGCACCGCCCGCCGCGGCCTGCCGCCGGCGCGCATTCGCACCGATAACGACGAGATGCCCCACCGATGAACGCACTGGAACACCAACTCGACTATCCCTTCGCCGACACGCTGCCCGCCGCGGGCGACACGTTCGAGGTCGCGCCCGGCGTGCGCTGGCTGCGCATGCCGCTGCCGTTCTCGCTCGATCACATCAACCTGTGGCTGCTGCGCGACGAGATCGACGGGCAGGCCGGCTGGACGATCGTCGATTGCGGGATCTCGTCGGATGCGATCCGCACGCACTGGGAGCAGATCTTCGATACGCATCTCGACGGCCTGCCCGTGCTGCGCGTGCTCGTCACGCACTGTCACCCCGATCACTTCGGGCTCGCGAACTGGCTGTGCGAAGGCGGCGACAAGGGCCGCTGGAACGTGCGGCTGTGGATGACGCTCGGCGAATACATGTTCGGCTGCCTGATGGCGGCCGGCAACGGCTCGAACGCGGGCGGCGCGGCCGCCGCCGATCATTTCGCGCGCCACGGGCTGACCGATCCGGCCGCGCTCGACAAGCTGCGCAACCGCCGCAGCTACTACTCCGATCTCGTGCCGGCCGTGCCGCCGCGCTACCGGCGCCTGCGCGAAGGCGACGCGGTGACGATCGCCGCGCGCACGTGGCGCGTCGTCACCGGCTACGGCCATTCGCCTGAACATTGCGCGCTGCACAGCGAAGTGGACGGCGTGCTGATCTCCGGCGACATGGTGCTGCCGCGCATCTCGACGAACGTGTCCGTGTTCGACCTCGAGCCGGAGGCGAACCCGCTCGCGCTGTACCTGCAGTCGCTCGGCCGCTACGAGACGATGGCGCCCGACACGCTCGTGCTGCCGTCGCACGGCAAGCCGTTCCGCGGTGTGCGCACGCGCATCGCGCAACTGCGCGAGCACCACGACGCGCGGCTCGACGAAGTGCGCGTCGCATGCGCGGAGCAGCCGATGAGCGCGGCCGACATCGTGCCCATCATGTTCCGGCGCCGCGAGCTCGACATCCACCAGATGACGTTCGCGCTCGGCGAGGCGCTCGCGCATTTGAACCTGCTGTGGCTCGCGGGGGAACTCGTGCGCGAGCAGGGCGACGACGGCGTGCTGCGGTTCCGCACCGCCAAGCGATAGCGCTTCGTTCTCCTTACACGACGGGTTCGTAGCGCCACCCGTCGCGATGCCATTGCATCGTGTGCGTCGGTTCGAGCGCCGCGAGAAACGCGGCGTCGTGCGACGCGACCACGATCGCGCCGGGGAAGCCGGCCAGCGCGGCTTCGATCGCGCGCACCGATTCGAGATCGAGGTGATTGGTCGGCTCGTCGAGCAGCAGCAGTTGCGCGGGCGTGCCGCGCCACAACGCGCACGCGAGCGCGGCCTTCAGCCGTTCGCCGCCGCTCAGCTGGCGTACCGGCTGCGTCGCGCGTGTCGCGTCGAGCTGCAACAGCGCGAGACGGCTGCGCAGGTCGCCTTCGGCGAGCGGCGTATCCAGCAGCCCCAGCTGCTCGACGATCGAGCGCTCGGGGTCGAGCAGCGCGAGCCGCTGGTCGAGATACGCGGCGCTCACGTGCGTCGTGCATGCGCCTGAACGCGGCGCGAGCTCTCCCGCGAGCATCCGCAGCAACGTCGATTTGCCGCAGCCGTTCGGGCCCGTCAGCGCGATGCGCACGGCGCCGCTTGCCGACCACGTGATCGAATCCGAATCCGCATCGCCGGCCGCGCGCCACGGCAGTTGCGCGCGTTCGAGCGTGAACAGCTGGCGGCGCGCGCTGACCTCGGTGCCCGGCAGCGACACGAGCACGGGCGCATCGGCTTCGACGCGCGCGGCCGCCTGCTGCACGCGTTCGTCGAGCGTTGCCTTGAAATCGTACTGTTGGCGCCGGACCTGTCCCATGATGTTGCGCGCCGCACCCTTGCGGCTCTGTTTTGCCCCCGACGACAGGTTGGCCGTCTTCGCATCGCGCAGCGAGCCGGCTGCGTGACGCTGAATCGTGTCGTGTTCCTGTTCGAGCCTGCGCTTCACGCGCCCGCGCTCGGTGCGTGCATGATCGAGTGCCGCCTGCGCGGCGTCCCGTTCCGCGTCGCGCTGCGCGCGATAGAGCGCGTAGTTGCCGCCGTACGAGCGAGCGCCTTGCGGCGTCAGCTCGACGATGCGCTGCACGCCGGCGAGCAGCGCACGGTCGTGGCTCACGATCACGAGCCCGCCGCGCCAGCCGTCGAGCGCCGCGCGCAGCCATGCGCGGCCCGGCGCGTCGAGATGGTTGGTCGGTTCGTCGAGCACGAGCAGGCCGGCACCGGACAGCAGCGCGCCGATCAGCGCGACGCGCGCGAGCTGGCCGCCGCTCAGCGCGTGCGCAGGCGTGTCGGGTCGCACATCGTGCAGGCCGGCCGTGTCGAGTGCCGCGCGCAGCCGCTCGGCGAGATCCCAGCGATCGCCGATCAGGTCGAAGTCGCGCGGCTCCGCGCGGCCGTTCGCGAGACGCGCAAGCGCGCCGAGCGGCGCATCGAGCGCGGCGATCCGCGCGACGGTCAGCGGGCAGGCCACAACGTCGTCGTTGTGCTGCTGCGCGACGTAGGCGACCGGCACATGCCGGTCGATCGTCCCCGAACTCGGCGCGCAGCGGCCCGCGATCAGTTGCGCGAGCTGGCTCTTGCCGATGCCGTTGCGTCCGACGATGCCCGTCGGCGTGCGATCGATGGAAAGGTCGAGCGAATCGAACAGCGTGAAGCCGTCGTCGAAGCGGAAGGAAACGTGATGAAGCGCGACGAGCGCGCCGGTGGGCGTGGCTGCAGCCATAAGCACCTCCGAAAATGCGTGAAGACCTTCGCGCGGCGTGCGTGGCACGGCGGCGAAAACATTTTGGGAAGGCTTAGTTGTTCACTTTGGCTGGCGTCCGGTATGAGGAATAGGGGCGGAGTGTAGCAAGCGGGGTGCGCGGGCCGCAAGCGAGCGGCGCGAACGCCGTCGCTTGCGCGCCACGCGCGGTTACTGCACGGCGACTGCCGTGAAGTTCTGCCGTCCGAACGGGCTCACGCGATAGCCGCTCACGTTCGCGCGCGTGAGCGCCGCGGCGGTCGGGTAGCCGAGCGGGATCCACAGCGCCTGGTCGTGGATGATCTTCTGCGCGGCTTCATACAGCTTCGTGCGCTTGGCCTGGTCGGCGGTCGACTTGCCGTCGACGATCAGCTTGTCGAGCTGCGCGTCGCAGAAGCGCGCGAAGTTGATGCCCGACTTCACCGCATTGCAGCTGAACTGCGGCGACAGGTAGTTGTCCGGATCGCCGTTGTCGCCGGCCCAGCCCATGAACAGCATGTCATGCTGGCCGAGCTTCGCCTGCTTGATCAGCTCGCCCCATTCGATCACCTTCACGTCGGCCTTCACGCCGATCTTCGCGAGGTCGGCCTGCAGCAGTTCCGCGCCGACCTTCGGGTTCGGGTTCAGCACGCTGCCGGTCGGGCGCGTCCAGATCGTCGTCGAGAAGCCGTTCGGGAAGCCGGCCTGCGCGAGCAACTGCTTCGCCTTCGCGGGATCGTACGCATACGGCGCGACGTCCTTCGCGTAGCTCCACGTGTTCGGCGGATACGGGTTGTTCGCGGCCGTCGCGGTGTTGTCGAACACGACCTTCAGGTAGGTCGCACGATCGAACGCGAGGTTCAGCGCCTCGCGCACCTTGTCGTTGTCGAGCGGCTTCTTCTGCGTGTTCAGCGCGACGAACGCGGTCATGAACGCGGGCGTCTGCACGACCTTCAGCGTGCTTTCGCCCTTCGCGGCGAGCACGTCCTGCGGCTTCGGCGACAGCGCGATCTGGCATTCGCCGGCCTTCACCTTCTGCAGGCGCACCGACGGGTCGGGCGTGATCGCGTAGATCAGCCGGTCGACCTTCGGCTTCGCGCCCCAGTACGTCGGGTTCACGTCGTAGCGGATCAGCGCGTCCTTCGTATAGCTCTTCAGCACGAACGGGCCCGTGCCGACCGGCTTCGCGTTCAGGTCGGACTGCTTGCCGGCCTTCAGCAACTGGTCCGCGTATTCGGCCGAGTAGATCGACGCGAAGCCCATCGTCAGGATCGGCACGAACGTCGCGTTCGGCTCGTTCAGCACGAACTTCACGGTGCTGTCGTCGACCTTCGTGACCGACTTCACGAGCTTCACTAGGCCCATCGACTGCGCGTGCGGGAAGCCGCTCGCGCCGGCCACCTTGTGCCACGGGTTCGCATCGTCGAGCATCCGCGTGAACGTGAACACGACGTCGTCCGCGTCGAGCGCGCGGCCCGGCTTGAAATAGTCGGTGGTCTGGAACGCGACGTTCGGGCGCAGGTGGAACGTGTAGGTGAGGCCGTCGGCGCTCGCGTCCCATTTGTCGGCGAGCGCGGGCACGACCTTTTTTGCGGCTTCGTCGTACGACACGAGCGTGTTGAAGATCACGTCGGCCGATGCGTTGGTCGTGACGAGCGAGTTGTACTGCACGACGTCGAAGCCGTCCGGGCTCGATTCGGTGCAGACGGTGAGCGGCTTGGCGGCGGCGAGGCCGGGGGCGGCGAGTGCGGCGGCGACCGCGGCCGCGGCGAACAGCTTGACGTGCATAGGATCTCCCACGTGGCTTGTGCTTTTGCTTGGTGACGGGATGCAGGCGCGGCCCGGAAGCGGGCGGGCCGGCGCGGCTGGCGAACAGCATAACGTCAAAGCGTGCGGCGCGTGAAAAAAGGCGCCGGAACGCAGCGAATTGACCGAAAAACGGCTGCGTTCACGACGGAACGGGTGTTGATGCGGCGGAAGGTGCTGCGGAGGCGGCGGGTGGGGAGGGGAGGTCGCGGCGCGTCGGGGCGCGCGGCGGGATCTGCGCGGACGCCGCGGGAAGTGCCGCGAAATCGAAGCTTCAGCGCGGCGATGCGGCGATGCGGCCCGGCGCGTGTCGCGCGGGCCGGCCGCCGATTCGTCAGTGCGCGCCGGCCTTCGGCTTGCGCGGCGCCTTCTCGAACAGGCGGTCGTACAGCCAGCGCGGCAGCACGTGCAGCACCTTCGCGACGACGCCCATCTGCCACGGAATCACGCGGAACGCGTGCTGCCGCGCAATCGCTTTCGCCGCGCGCGCGGCGAAGCGGTCGGCGTCCATCAGGAACGGCATCCGGTACGGGTTGTGCGCGGTCATCGGCGTGCGGATGTAGCCGGGCGCGATCGTCACGACGCCGACGCCGGCCGGGCGCAACTCGACGCGCAGCGATTCGAGATACTTGATCGCGGCCGATTTCGACGCGCTGTACGCGCCGGAGCCGGGCAGGCCGCGCACGCCGGCGACGCTCGCGACGCCGACCAGCGTGCCGTGGCGCGCAGCCGTCATCGGGCCGACGAATGGCTCGAACGTCGCGACCATCCCGTAGTAGTTGATGTCCATCACGTTGCGGAACGTCGCGAGATCGCCCTGGCCCGTGACGGCGCCCTGGCTGATGCCCGCGTTCGCGATCACGACGTCCGGGCAGCCGTGCGTCGCGATGAACGACGCGGCGGCCGTCGCGAGCGCGTCGGCATCGCGCACGTCGGCGGAGTAGACGGAGATGGACAGCTTGGGGAAGCGCCGCGCGAACGCATCGAGCGCGTCGGTGCGTCGCGCGACCAGCGCGAGCGTGGCGCCCTGGCGGGCGTATTCCTCGGCCATCGCGAGGCCGAGGCCGCTCGACGCGCCGGTGATGAAGACCTTCAGCGGAGTAGTCATGCCGGCGCGCGGGTGGGGATCAGAGCTTCTTGTCCTGAACCTGCTTCACGAGGAAGTCGAGCACCTGGGCGGTACCCGGGATGCTGTTCGTGTAAGCGGGGCCCGTCTTGTACTTGCCCTGGACGACGACCGTCGGCACGCCGTCGATCGCATAGTTCTTCAGCAGTTCGGCCGATTGCTTCACCTGGCCCTGCACGCTGAACGAGTTGTACGCGTCCATGAACTGCTTCTTGTCGACGCCCTGCGTGGTCAGGAAGTCGGCCTGCGCCTGCGGCGTCAGCAGGTAGTTCTTCTGCTTGTGGATCGCGTTGAAGATCGCCGGCGTGACCTTCTCGGAGATGCCGAGCGCGGACACCGCATAGAACAGCTTCGAGTGCGGGATGAAATCGTCGCGGAATGCGACCGGCACGCGCTTGAAGTCGATGTTGTTGCCCTGCTTCTTCACCCAGGCCTCGATCGTCGGCTCGAATTCGTAGCAGTGCGGGCAGCCGTACCAGAAGAACTCGATCACCTCGACCTTGCCGGCCGGCGCGGACACCGGCTGCGGCGACTTCATCACCTCGAAGTCCTTGCCGGAGGCGGGCGCGGCAGGCGTTGCCTGGGCGAAGCCGGCCGCGAGGCCCAGGGACAGAAGGAGCGTGCTAAGCAGTTTTTTCATGTTGTGAACGTCGAATCAGTTGCTCGGGTTACGAAACGTAACGGGTTCTGCGTGGGCTCGACCGGCTGCCTACTGCTTCGTGAAGCGGATCACCGCCGTGTCGACACCTGCATCGGACAAGCGCTGACGGGCCGAGTTCATATCCTCGAACTTCGAGAACGGGCCGACGCGCACGCGGAAATAGGTCACGCCGCTGACATCGCGCTTCGACACCTTCGACTCGAAGCCCTGGAAGCCGAGGCGCGCGCGCTGCTGCTCGGCGTCGCCTTCCGTCTTGTACGCGCCGACCTGCAGGAAGTAGCCGGTATTCGCGTCGTTCGCGGTCGGCGGCTTCGCTGCCGCGGCGGCGGTGGCCGACGACGTCGGCTTCGGCGTGTTCGCGGCCTGCTGCTGTTGCTGCTGCTTTTGCGCGGCGGCCTGCTGCGCCTGCTTCTGCGCGGCGAAGCGCGCGAGGTCGTCCTCGCCGGCCTGCTGTTGCTGTTGCGGCGGCGGCGTCTTCTTCGGCGGCGTGGTGTCGGCCGGCTTCGGCGCGACGGCGACGCCGTTACCCGACGACGTATTGTTCGACGCGGTCGTGTTGCTCGAGCTGCCGGTGTTGTTCGAGCCGCTCGACCCGTTGGCCGACGGCGGCACTTCGACGATCTGCGGCTCGGGCAACAGGCCGCCCTGGGTCTGGTTCGCGGCCTGGCCGGGCGCGGTGTTGGGCGGCGCGGGCTGCGCGGCCTGCGGCACCGGCTGGCCGGGCGTCTTGCCCTGCAGCGCGCGGTTCGGGTCGAACTGCTGCGGCTGGCTCGCGCCGTTGTCGGCCGGCGGCGGCGCGACCTTCGACACGAACGGCGACGGCGAACGCGTGATGTAGAGCGCCACCACCACGGCGATCGCCAGGCCGACGATCAGGCCCAGCACGATTCCAAGAAATGTCCCTCCGGCTTGTTTCGATTGTTTCGAAGTGCGGCGTGGTTGTGCCATTGCTTGAGTCACCTGCAAAAAGAATCGTGAAAAGGCTGCGGCAGGCGCTCCTGCGGCGGGCGCTGCCGCGGCCATTCGCTGCCCGGTTCGGGCCGCTTGCGTCCTTACATCTTGGCGGGCGCGGACACGCCGAGCACCGCCAGACCGTTCTCGAGCACCTGCCGGGTCGCGGCGAGGAGCGCGGCGCGCGCGTTGCGCGGCGCTTCATCGTCGACCAGCACGCGCTCCGCATTGTAGAACGAGTGGAATTCGCCAGCGAGATCGCGCAGGTAGAACGCGACCGCGTGCGGCGCCAGCTCGTTCGCCGCGTGCGTGAGCATGTCCGGATACTCGGCGAGCTTCTGCATCAGCGATGCGGCCTGCGCGCTCGTCAGTTGCGACAGGTCGGCGCCCGGCAGTTGCGCGGCGTCGACGTTGTAGCGCGACTTCAATTCGTTGAGCACCGAGCAGATCCGCGCATGTGCGTACTGGACGTAATAGACCGGGTTCTCGTCGTTCTGTTTCAGCGCGAGGTCGATGTCGAACACGAACTCGGTATCGGCCTTGCGCGAGATCAGGAAGAAGCGCACCGCGTCGCGGCCGCGCGTGATGGTCGCCTCGTCGATCAGGTCGGGCGCCGCTTCCTGGCCCGCCGCCGCGCCGCCCGACCATTCGATCAGGTCGCGCACCGTCACGTAGCTGCCCGCGCGCTTCGAGATCTTCACTTCCTGGCCGTCGCGCATCACGGTGACCATCTTGTGCAGCACGTAGTCGGGATAGCCCTTCGGGATCCCGATGTGCAGCCCCTGCAGGCCCGCGCGCACGCGCGCGATCGTGCCGTGGTGGTCCGAGCCCTGGATGTTGATCACCTTCGTGAAGCCGCGCTCCCACTTCGTCACGTGGTACGCGACGTCCGGCACGAAGTACGTGTACGTGCCGTCCGACTTGCGCATCACGCGATCCTTGTCGTCGCCTTCGTCGGTCGTGCGCAGCCACAGCGCACCGTCCTGCTCGTAGGTCATGCCGGCCTTGATCAGCGCGTCGACCGTCTTCTCGACGCGGCCTTCGCTGTACAGCGACGATTCGAGGTAGTACTGGTCGAACTTCACGCCGAACGCCTGCAGGTCCATGTCCTGCTCGCGACGCAGGTACGTGACCGCGAACTTGCGGATCGCGTCGAGATCCTCGACGTCGCCCGCGCCCTTGACGGGCTCGCCGTCCGACGCGGCGACCGTTTCGCCGTTCAGGTAGTCGCGTGCGATGTCGGCGATGTATTCGCCGTTGTACGCGGCTTCCGGCCAGCCCGCGTCGCCCGGCTTCAGGCCGCGCGCGCGCGCCTGCGTCGAGATCGCGAGGTTGCCGATCTGCACGCCCGCGTCGTTGTAGTAGAACTCGCGGTGCACCGCGTAGCCCTGGCTCGCGATCACGTTCGCGAGCACGTCGCCGAGCGCGGCCTGGCGGCCGTGGCCGACGTGCAGCGGGCCGGTCGGGTTCGCCGACACGAATTCGAGCAGCACCTGCTTGCCTTTCTCGCGATCCGACGTGCCGAACGCGCGGCCCTGGTCGAACACGGCGGCGATCACCGCCTGCTTCGCGGCGGCCGACAGGCGCAGGTTGATGAAGCCGGGGCCGGCGATTTCGGCGGCTTCGACGAGCCCTTGCGCGGCCGGCTGCGCGGTGAGCGCGGCGACGATCTGCTCGGCGAGCTGGCGCGGGTTCGCGCCGAGCGGCTTGGCGAGCTGCATCGCGACGTTGCACGCGACGTCGCCGTGCGCGGCGACCTTCGGGCGCTCCAGCGTGATGGCCGGGGCGACGAACGCTGCGTCGGCGCCTTTCAGCGCGTGTGCGACCTGCTTGACGCTATCCGCGAGCAGGGCTTCGAGGGTCTGTTTGTGTGCTGGCAGCATGCTGGTAGAAGGCTTCGTTGGTGGCGGCCGGAAACGCCGGGCCGCCGGCGCGCTTTTTAAGCGCGCGTTTCAGGGATCGCAGAATTTTAACAGGTGCTAATATGCCGCTCAGGCGCCCCGCGTCCGCGAGGCCGGACGCCGGTCTGCCGGCGTTCCCCCAACCTCGCCGCGCAGGCACAACAAGATGAAAAGGGAATTGTCATGATTACGTTCAAGAGCAAGGCGGCACAGGATCTCGACGTGCTGAAGGATTTCGCGGTGTATGTGCTGGGCCTCGTCGGCAAGCAGCTGGGCGAGCGCGGTGTGATTACGCACGACGAGCTGGACCACGCGATCGCGAAGCTGGAAGGCGCAGTCGCGCAGGCGAAGCAGGCGCGCGCCGAGCACGCCGGCCATTTCCACGAGGACGAAGCCGATCACGCGCACCATGAAGTGCCGCCGAGCCTGGCCCAGCGCGTCGCGCCGTTCCTCACGATGCTGCGCGAGGCGAAAGCCGGCGAAGCCGACGTGCACTGGGGCTTCTGAGCTTCGTTGCCCGGCAGTACGAAAGTTTAGTAAGGCAGGAAAAAGCCCGCTTCCGAGCGGGCTTTTTCTTTTCGTCTGACCAAACGGGCGGTCGGCCGCCCGTGCGCATCGATCAGAGCTGCGGCGCGAGCGCGCGGCGCGCATCGTCGAGCGACAGCGCCATGCGCCGCGCGTAGTCCTCGAGCTGATCCTGCCCGATTTTGCCGACCGAGAAATAGCGGCTGTCCGGATGCGCGAGGTAGAAGCCCGATACGCTCGCGGCCGGCAGCATCGCCAGCGAGTCGGTCACGCTCATGCCGATCTCGTCCGCGTGCAGCACGTCGAACATGTCGCGCTTCACGAGGTGGTCGGGGCAGGCCGGGTAGCCGGGCGCCGGGCGGATGCCCGCATACTTTTCCGCGATCAGCGCGTCGTTGTCGAGCGTCTCGCCGCTCGCGTAACCCCACAGCTCGCGTCGCACGCGCGCATGCATCGCCTCGGCGAACGCTTCCGCGAAACGGTCGGCGAGCGCCTTCAGCATGATCGCGCTGTAGTCGTCGTGGTCGGCTTCGAACTGCTTTTCCTTCACGTCGACGCCGAGGCCGGCCGTCACCGCGAACATGCCGATGTAGTCGGCGACGCCCGATTCCTTCGGCGCGATGAAGTCGGCGAGCGAGCGGTTCGGCCGCATCACGCCGTCCACCACCGGGCGCACGCTCTGCTGGCGCAGGTTGCGCCACGTGAGCAGCACTTCCGAGCGCGACTCGTCGCTGTAGATCTCGATGTCGTCGTCGTTGACGGTGTTCGCCGGCAGCAGCGCGATCACGCCGTTCGCGCTCAGCCAGCGGCCCTGGATCAGGCGCGCGAGCATCGATTTCGCGTCGGAGAACACGCGCCGCGCCGATTCGCCGACGATCTCGTCGTTCAGGATCGCCGGGTACGGGCCTGCCAGGTCCCACGTCTGGAAGAACGGGCCCCAGTCGATGTAGTTCGCGAGTTCGTTCAGGTCGTAGTTCTTGAACACGCGGCGGCCGATGAACTTCGGCTTCACGGGCGTGTAACCGGCCCAGTCGACCTTCGTCTTGTTCGCGCGCGCCTCGGCGAGCGTGACCATCGGCTGCGCCTTGCGGTTCGCGTGCTGGTCGCGGATGCGCTCGTAGTCGGACTTCAGCTCGTCGAGATACTTCGCCGCGCCTTCGTCGGACAGCAGGCTCGACGCGACCGACACCGAACGCGACGCATCGGGCACGTAGACGACCGGGCCCTCGTAGTGCGGCGCGATCTTCACGGCCGTGTGCACGCGCGACGTGGTCGCGCCGCCGATCAGCAGCGGGATCTTCTTCACGCGGAAGTAGTCGTCGCGCTGCATTTCGGACGCGACGTACGCCATTTCCTCGAGGCTCGGCGTGATGAGGCCCGACAGCCCGATGATGTCCGCGCCCTCGACCTTCGCTTTCGCGAGGATCTCGTTGCACGGGACCATCACGCCCATGTTGACCACTTCGAAGTTGTTGCACTGGAGCACGACCGACACGATGTTCTTGCCGATGTCGTGCACGTCGCCCTTCACGGTCGCGATGACGATCTTGCCCTTCGCGCGCACGTCGCCGCCCGCTTCCGCGAGCAGGCGCTTTTCTTCCTCGATGAACGGGATCAGGTGCGCGACCGCCTGCTTCATCACGCGCGCCGATTTCACGACCTGCGGCAGGAACATCTTGCCCTGGCCGAACAGGTCGCCGACGATGTTCATCCCGTCCATCAGCGGGCCTTCGATCACGTTGATCGGGCGACCGCCGGCCGCGTCGATCTTCGCGCGCACTTCTTCGGTGTCCTCGACGATGAAGGTCGTGATGCCGTGCACGAGCGCATGCGAGAGCCGTTTCTCGACCGGCTGGTTGCGCCACTCGAGGTTCTCTTCCTTCTTCGCGCCGCCCGCCTTGAACTTGTCGGCGATCTCGAGCAGGCGGTCGGTGGAATCGGCGCGGCGGTTCAGGATCACGTCCTCGACGCGCTCGCGCAGCTCGGCGTCGAGCTCGGCATACACGCCGAGCTGGCCGGCGTTGACGATGCCCATGTCCATGCCGGCCTGGATCGCGTGATACAGGAACACGGTGTGGATCGCCTCGCGCACCGGGTCGTTGCCGCGGAACGAGAACGACACGTTCGACACGCCGCCGCTCACCTTCGCGTACGGCAGGTTCTGCTTGATCCAGCGGGTCGCCTCGATGAAGTCGACCGCGTAGTTGTTGTGCTCCTCGATGCCGGTCGCGACCGCGAAGATGTTCGGGTCGAAGATGATGTCTTCCGGCGGGAAGCCGACTTCGTTCACGAGGAAGTCGTACGAGCGCTTGCAGATCTCGGTCTTGCGCTCGTACGTATCGGCCTGGCCCTTCTCGTCGAACGCCATCACGACGGCTGCCGCGCCGTAGCGGCGGATCAGGTTCGCGTGGCGGCGGAACGCTTCCTCGCCTTCCTTCAGCGAGATCGAGTTCACGATCGCCTTGCCCTGCACGCACTTGAGGCCGGCTTCGATCACGTCCCACTTCGACGAGTCGATCATGATCGGCACGCGCGCGATGTCCGGCTCCGACGCGATCAGGTTCAGGAAGCGCACCATCGCCGCCTTCGAATCGAGCATCGCCTCGTCCATGTTGATGTCGATCACCTGCGCGCCGTTCTCGACCTGCTGGCGCGCGACGGCGAGCGCCTCGTCGAACTGGCCGTTGAGGATCATTCGCGCGAACGCCTTCGAGCCGGTGACGTTGGTGCGTTCACCGACGTTGATGAAGAGCGTTCCGGACGTGACGTTGAACGGCTCGAGGCCGGCAAGGCGCATCATGTGATCGGTCATGGCGGTGCGAATTCGTGTAATGAAGGGCGTGGGGCGGTCGGGTCAGGCGTTGTCGCTGTACTGGTTCGGCCAGCGGCGCGGCTTCACGTCGGCGAGCGCCTTCGCGATCTCGGCGATGTGCTCGGGCGTCGTGCCGCAGCAGCCGCCCGCGAGGTTCACGAGCCCGGCCTGCGCGAATTCCTTCAGCAGGCCCGACGTGACGTCCGGCGTTTCGTCGAAGCCGGTGTCGCTCATCGGGTTCGGCAGGCCCGCGTTCGGGTAGCACGACACGTAGGTGTCGCACAGCTTCGCGAGCTCGGCGATGTACGGGCGCATCAGCGCCGCGCCGAGCGCGCAGTTCAGGCCGAACGTGAGCGGCTTCGCGTGGCGCAGCGAATTCCAGAACGCCTCGACCGTCTGGCCCGACAGGATCCGGCCCGACGCGTCGGTGACGGTGCCCGAGATCATGATCGGCAGGCGCTCGCCGGTGTCCTCGAACAGCTCGTCGAGCGCGAACAGCGCGGCTTTTGCATTCAGCGTGTCGAAGATCGTCTCGACGAGGAACAGGTCGACGCCGCCGTCGAGCAGCGCCTTCGCCTGCTGGTAGTACGCGTCGCGCAGCTCGTCGAACGTGACGTTGCGGGCGCCCGGATCGTTGACGTCCGGCGAGATGCTTGCCGTCTTCGGCGTCGGCCCGATCGCGCCCGCGACGAAGCGCGGTTTGTCGGGCGTCGCGTATTTCGCGGCCGATTCGCGCGCGAGCTTCGCCGATTCGACGTTCATCTCGACGACGAGATCTTCCATCCCGTAGTCGGCCTGCGCGACCGTCGTCGCGCCGAACGTGTTGGTTTCGACGATGTCGGCACCGGCCGCGAAGTACTGGTCGTGGATCTCGCGGATGATCTGCGGCTGCGTGAGCGACAGCAGCTCGTTGTTGCCCTTGATGTCGCGCGGGAAATCCTTGAAGCGCTCGCCGCGATATGCGGCTTCGTCGAGCTTGTAGCGCTGGATCATCGTGCCCATCGCGCCGTCGAGGATCAGGATGCGCGATTTCAGCAGCGCGGGCAGTGCGGCGCCGCGCGTGTAGGGCGCGTCGAGCGGGACGGAAGCGGCGAGAGGAGTCGCAGACATGGGAGGAGGACCGGCGAAGACGGGAAAACCGTCATTGTAGCCGGTGCGCCTGGCCGCCGCCCGGCCTCGCGCCGGCCGGGGCGTCCGCCAAATGAAAGCCCCCGCCAGGCGAACCGGACGGGGGCATGATCGGAGTGCTCGCGGGCGCCGCGTCGGTGCGCGGCGAATGGCCCGGCCGCGCGAGGCGCCGGGCCGCGGGTCGTCAGTGCAGCACGACGGGCATCATCATCAGGCTGTCGAATTGCCCGAGGAATTCGTCGACTTCGTCGAGCGACGGTTCATCCTCGATCAGTTGCTTCACGTGCGCTCGAAAGCGTTCGGCAAGTTCGCCGTCGATGAAGATCTCGCGCTGCGCGTTCTTGTCGACGATTTCGTATCCGCCGGCATTCATCAGATGATGGCCGGCCTGCGGCGCAAATTCGACGACGCAGTAGTTGGGGCTGTTGTAGATCATTTGCATGGCGGCACTCCTCTTCGCAGTGGCATCTGGCCTTGTTGTCCCCTAGGTGGGGCGAGCCTTGCCGGTTTCAAGGGGCTTGCGCAGCACACCCCGTTCCCGTTGCGTGGGGTGTATCGGTTAGAAGCCGATGTCTATGAAACGTTTCCCATTGTCTGCCGGTGGACTGAAATAGTTGTTAAAGAGTGTCATCGGCCATTTCACGGAAATCTGTAATCGGTCGAAATTGCCGATCCACGCGCGTTCACTGTGTGACAGGCGACGACGCCGGCGGTGCAGCCGGTTGCGCGGGCGGTTGCACGGTGGCAGGCGGCGCGGGTTGTGCCGGTTCCGTGGGCGGTGCGGATGATGCGGCCGATGCTTCGGGCGTCGCTGCGTCGGCGGGTGCGCTCGTTGCGCCGCCTGCCGGTGCGGCATCGGACGGCGTGGCAGGCGCCGCGAGCCGGCCGTGCCACAGCAGCTCGATCTGCGCGCCGTTCGGTTCGCTCTGCACGAGCCGCGCGGGCAGCCAGCCGAGCGACGGCGCGAGCCACATGTCGATGCGGCGCGTGTCGCCGTCGCGGCGCGGCAGGCGCATGAAGTGCCGCGCGTCGATGATGCCGGCCTGCGTCTGCACCTGCTCGTCGCCGATCACCGTGATCGGCCAGGTCTCGCCGCTGTTGTTGTCGATCACGAAGAACTGCTGCGTGACGCCCGGCTTGTAGGCGGACGGGTTGCCGCGCAAGAGCCCCGACAACTGCATCAGCATGCTGAAGCGGTCCTGCACGCCGTCGGGTAGCGGCGCGTTGTTCGGCGTGCGCGTGAACACGACCTGCCGGATCTCGCGGTTGAAGATCGCGATGTCTTCCGGCCGCTTGCCGCGCTTCTCGACGTAACGGTCGGGCGCAACGCCGAATGCGTCGATGCGGCCTTCGCTGCGATAGGCGAACGGGCCGACGAACGGCACCGGCATCGATACCGACAGGTCGTAGGTGTGCCCGTCGGTGCGCCAGTGGATCGTACCGATCATGTTCTGCATCCCGTTGTAGAACGTGTCGTACTGCAGGTCGCCGGACGGCGGCGCGGCGAACTTCACGCCGCTGGCCGCGGGGCCCGGCGTCGCGGCGCTGCCGGCGCCGGCGGCCGATGCGGCGTGCGCGTCCGATGCATCCGGCACGCCGCTCGCCGCGGAGGCGGCAGCCGGTGGCGGCTCGCCGTGCTCGGCCGTCTGCGTCGACGTGAGGACCGGCTCGGGCGACGGTGCGGGCTTCGGTGCGGCGGCCTTCGGCGCGGCCGGTGCGGGGGCGGCCGGATGCTCGACCGGCTTCGGCGCAGGCGGCGCGGGCTGGCGCTCGATCGGTTGCGGCTTCAGCAGCTCGATCTGCACGGGGACCTCGGCGGGTGCCGGCGGCGTGAACGATTCGCGATTGCGCATCAGCCAGATCGCGGCGAGCGCGTGCAGCACCAGCACGACGACGAGCGCGACGCCCACGCGCAGCCAGCGGCGGGGCAGGGCGTGACGCGGGCGGATGTCGGCAGGCTGCATGGGCATCGGAACGGGGGCGGGGCGGTCGCGTGAAGTTGGGCGCGCAGCGCGCCACAGGAATCGGACCGTCGGAGGCGCCGCGCGTTCGCGGCGCGTACCGGGGGTGTCTCGCGTGCGTCAGGCGTCGCGTGCGTCGGGACTATAGCCGAGTTCGTAAGACAGTTTCCGCGCGCACGCGCGCAGCGCGGTGTCGATCTCGCCGCCCCACGCGATATCGAACGAGCCTTCCTGGCCGAGCGCGACGATCGCGAGCGCGAGCTCGCCGACCGCGTCGAACACGGGCATGCAGAACGCGTGGATCGTCGGCAGCAGCATCCCTTCGACGCGCGCGGCCTCGTGCTCGCGCACGTCGGCCAGCACCGCGTCGACCTCGTCGAGCGTGCGCGGGCCGCCGTGATGCGGCGAGCGGCGCGTATCGGCGAGTTCGCGCTCGAGCATCGCGGCGGTCTTGCTGCGCGGCAGGTACGCGGCGAACAGCAGCCCGGTCGCTGAGCCGAGCAGCGGCATCACGTCGCCGAGCTTCAGCGACGCCTTCGCCGGATGGCTCGATTCCATCCAGTGCACGATCGTCGGCCCCTGGTTGCCCCACACCGCGATGCCGACCGTCTGGTCGAGGCGGTCGCGGAACTCGGTCAGCGCGATCCGCGCGAGCTTCACGCCGTCGACGCGCGCGAGCCGCGCGAGCCCCATCTGCAGCGCGAAGCCGCCGAGTTCGTAGCGGCCCGACACGGGATCCTGAGATACGACACCGAGCCGCGAAAAGCTGACCAGGTAGCGGTGCGCCTTCGCAGGACTCATGCCCGCGCGCTGCGCGAGGTCGCGCAGCATCATCGCGCGCGGCTCGCTCGTCAGCACGTCGAGCAGGCGGAAGCCGACCTCGATCGACTGGATGCCGGAACGGACCTTCTCGCCGTGCTCGCCGGAAGCGGCGTCGTCGGTGTCGGAGTCGGCGAGATCGTCGTCGGGAAGCGGGCTGGCGGGCATGGGCAGCGGGTGCGCGAAAATGCGGCAAGGATCGGGGCGAACACGGCGTGCGCGATCGTCGCGCGCCGCATGGATTCACCATCGTAAAATAGATTCCTTCCATCGTCACTACAACGGCAGATTCCCGCTATGAAACTTGCTTCGCTGAAGGACGGCACGCGCGACGGCCAGCTGATCGTCGTGTCGCGCGACCTGCACACCGCGGCGATCGCCGACGCGATCGCGCCGACGCTGCAGCGCGTCCTCGACGACTGGGCGTTCTACGCGCCGCAGCTGCGCGACCTGTCCGACGCGCTGAACCACGGCCGCGCGCGCAACGCGTTCCCGTTCGATCCGGCCAACTGCATGGCGCCGCTGCCGCGCGCGTTCCAGTGGGCCGACGGCTCCGCGTACGTGAACCACGTCGAGCTCGTGCGCCGCGCGCGCGGCGCGGAGATGCCGCCCGAGTTCTGGACCGATCCGCTGATGTACCAGGGCGGCAGCGACGATTTCCTGGGGCCCCGCGACGACGTCGTGTGTCCGTCCGAGGAATGGGGCATCGATTTCGAGGCGGAAGTCGCGGTGATCACCGGCGACGTGCCGATGAGCGCCTCGCCCGACGACGCGCTGAAGGCCGTGCGGCTCGTCACGCTCGTGAACGACGTGTCGCTGCGCAACCTGATTCCGGCCGAGCTCGCGAAGGGCTTCGGTTTCTTCCAGAGCAAGCCGGCCACCGCGTTCGCGCCGGTCGCCGTGACGCCGGACGAGCTCGACGAATGGCGCGAAGGCCGCGTGCACCGGCCGATGATCGTCCACTGGAACGGCAAGAAGGTCGGCCAGCCCGATGCGGGCACCGACATGGTGTTCCACTTCGGTCAGCTGGTCGCGCACGCGGCGAAGACGCGCAACCTGCGTGCCGGTTCGATCGTCGGTTCGGGCACGGTATCGAACAAGGATGCGAAGCGCGGCTATTGCTGCATCGCCGAGAAGCGCTGCCTCGAGACGATCGAGCACGGCGCGCCGCAGACCGAATTCATGCGCTACGGCGACACCGTGCGCATCGAGATGTTCGATGCGGCCGGCAAGTCGATCTTCGGCGCGATCGAGCAATCGGTCGCACCGCCCGACGGCGCGGCGTAAGGCGAGGCGCGCGACGCACGCAGCGCCCGCGCGAAACCCGGCCCCGGCCCGCGCGCCGGGTTTCGCCTGATGTTTGCCCGCGCGGGCTTGGCTACACTCGATTCAAGAGCCTCGAGCAAGGAGCAGGCGCATGGCCGATCTCGCCGCGTACGGCGGTTACGAAGCACTGAAGGTGACGCGCCGCGACCATGGCGTGCTCGACATCGTGATGAGCGGCGAGGGCGCGAACCGCAGCGGTCTCGCGACCGCGAACGCGCGCATGCATCGCGAGCTCGCCGACATCTGGCGCGACGTCGACCGCGATCCCGACACGCGCGTCGCGGTGATCCGCGGCGAAGGCAAGGGCTTTTCGGCGGGCGGCGATCTCGCGCTCGTCGAGGACATGGCGAACGACTTCGACGTGCGCGCCCGCGTGTGGCGCGAAGCGCGCGACCTCGTCTACAACGTGATCAACTGCAGCAAGCCGATCGTGTCGGCGATGCACGGGCCGGCCGTCGGCGCGGGGCTCGTCGCCGGGCTGCTCGCCGACATCTCGATCGCCGCGAAGGATGCACGCATCATCGACGGCCATACGCGGCTCGGCGTCGCGGCCGGCGACCACGCGGCGATCGTGTGGCCGCTGCTGTGCGGGATGGCGAAGGCGAAGTACTACCTGCTGCTGTGCGAGCCCGTGAGCGGCGCGGAAGCCGAGCGGATCGGGCTGGTGTCGCTCGCGGTCGAGCCGGCCGACCTGCTGCCGAAGGCGTACGAAGTGGCCGAGCGGCTCGCGCACGGTTCGCAGTCGGCGATCCGCTGGACCAAGTACGCGCTGAACAACTGGCTGCGCACGGCCGGGCCGACCTTCGACACGTCGCTCGCGCTCGAATTCATGGGCTTCTCGGGGCCCGACGTGCAGGAAGGCATTCGTTCGCTGCGCGAGCGGCGCCCGCCCGACTTCCCCGGCGACGCGCCGTTCTGACGACGCGCGCTATGATCGAATCACGCGCGGCTGCACGACGCATGGCGGCCGCCTCGCTCCCCCAGTCAACCAGGATGCCCGTATGACGACCGATGCCTCCGGCTCCAACCCTTTCGCCGGCTTTGCCGGCTTCAAGCCCGCCGACATGATGGACCGGATGTGGGACATGATGCGGATGTCGCCGTTCGGCGGGATGACGTCGTTTCCGGGCGCCACGCAGGGGCTGCCGCCGTCGCTGTCGAGCATGTCCGACATGATGGCGCCGCTCACGAGCGTCGAGGAACTCGACAAGCGGATCACCGATCTGCGCGCGGTCGAGCAGTGGCTGAAGCTCAATCTCGGGATGCTGCAGTCCGCGATCCAGGCGCTCGAGGTGCAGCGCGCGACGCTCGCGACGCTGCGGGCGTTCGGCGCGTTCGCGCAAAGCTCGATGTCGGCGGCCGAGGAAGCGGCCGTCGCGGCGGCGCAGGCGGCGAAAGCCGCGTCGGCGCCGCCGGGCGACGCAGCGCCGGCGGCGGACGGTGCGGATGCGCCGCCGGAAGGCGATGCCGCGCAGCAGGCGTTCGATCCGGCCGGCTGGTGGAACCTGCTGCAGTCGCAGTTCAACCAGCTCGCGAGCCTCGCGATGGCGCAGCCGGGCATGCAGCCCGCGGCGCCGGGCGACGCGCCGCCGGACGCGGCCGCCCCGCCGGAGCAGGCCGCGAAGCCGGCACGGGCCGCCGCCGCGCCGCGCAAGCCCGCCGCGAAGCGCGCGAAGCCGACCGGTTCGGCCGCGGCGAGCGCGGCGGCCGCTTCGTCGCCCGAAACCCGTCCGCCGAAGCGCTCGACGTGACGCGGCGCCGGTAGCAGGTCGATCATGCGGCTCGCGCTCGTTCTGATGGGAGGCGGCGCGCGTGCCGCCTACCAGGTCGGCGTGCTGAAGGCGCTGGCCGAGATCGCGCTCGAGGCCGATCCGGACCGGCACACGCTGCCGTTCGCTGTCGTGTGCGGCTCGTCGGCCGGCGCGATCAACGCGACGTCGATCGCGAGCCACGCGGACGACTTTTCCCACGGCGTGCGCCGCCTGCTCGAATTCTGGGAGCACCTGCGCCCCGACTACGTGTACCGCACCGACTGGCTCGGCATCGCGGCCGCCGGCGCGCGCTGGCTCGCGACGATGACGTTCGGCTGGGCGGCCCGCCGTTCGCCGCGCGGGCTGCTCGACAACACGCCGCTCGCGCACCTGTTGCAGCGCGAACTGAGCTTCCACCGGATCGAGCAGATGCTCGAGGCGCGGCTGCTGCATGCGCTTGCGGTGACGGCGCTCAGTTATTCGAGCGGCCGGCACCTCACGTTCTACCAGGCGGCCGAACCGATCCAGGCGTGGCGGCGCGCGCAGCGCACCGCGCGGCTCGTCGATCTGTCGGCGTCGCACCTGCTCGCGTCGTCGGCGATTCCGTTCGTGTTCCCGGCCGTGCCGCTCGTGCTCGACGGGCAGATCGAATATTTCGGCGACGGTTCGATCCGGCAGATCGCGCCGCTGTCGCCGGCGATCCACTTCGGCGCGCACCGGATCGTCGTCGTCGGCGCGGCCGATCCGCGGCCCGAGATTCCGGCCGCGAACGGCGCCGGCCGCGTGCGCGGCTACCCGACGCTCGCGCAGATCGGTCAGCAGGTGCTTGCGAGCGTGTTCCTCGACTCGATCGGCTCGGACATCGAGCGGATCGAGCACATCAACCGGATGATCGAGCACCTGCCGCACCAGGTCGAGATCGACAGCGGCTGGCGGCACGTCGACGTGCTCGCGATCGCACCGTCCGAGCGGATCGAGCTGATCGCCGCGAAGCACCTGAAGCAGATGCCGGCCGCGATGCGCGGGCTGCTCGGCGCGGTCGGCGGCAGCCAGCCGGCCGGCGCGTCGTTCGCGAGCTACCTGCTGTTCGAGGAGGCGTTCACGCGCGAACTGATCGAGCTCGGCTACGGCGACGGGCGCGCGCAGCGCGACACGCTCGCCGGCTGGATCGCGCAGGCGGACGGCGGCAGCGCGCCGGCAGCCGGCACGCCGCCGGAAGACGGGCTCGCGACGGGCGAAATACGGGTCTGATGCGCGCGGATGGCGGATGGTTGCGCGCGGTTGCGTTTTCGCGACGGTCGGGCGCGACCGATCGCCGCACCGGGATTGGCGGCGCGCGACCGGGCAGGCGTCTCGGAAGCGTCATACACGCGTGATATCATGGCCGCCGCCGTATACACCACATCGAGCAGCCCGCCGATCCGGCATCCGCACGGGACCCTACGGGGAACCCGCCTGGGGGCAGGGGACGGGCTCGCCAACGAGCCGGCCAGCGCCGGCCCCCAACTCAGGCAAGCGCGGTCGGTTCCGTTCGAACGGAGCGTGGCTGCGGCGTGCCCAACGGCGGCGGCGCGGCCGCCCGGCTGCCGGACGCGGAATCAGCGTCCGGTCGGTCGGTTTCACGCGTAAAATTACAGTCTTGGCTGCAAAAAGCGCGCTTGGCGCGCCTTTGTGGCAACAGTCACGTTTAGAGAAGTCGCATTGCGCAGAACAGGGGTGGGACCATCATGAACACGATGCTTTATCCGGAACTTTACAGGTCGCTCGAAGCCGTCCGCTGGGACATGGAGAAGGACATTCCGTGGGACAAGTTCGACGCTTCGCTGCTCACCGACGAGCAGGCGAAGACGATCAAGATGAACGCGATCACCGAATGGTCGGCGCTGCCCGCGACGGAAATGTTCCTGCGCGACAACCAGCACGACAGCGACTTTTCCGCGTTCATGAGCGTATGGTTCTTCGAGGAGCAGAAGCATTCGCTCGTGCTGATGGAATACCTGCGCCGCTTCAAGCCGGAAATGGTGCCGACCGAAGAGGAGCTGCATGCGGTGCGCTTCCAGTTCGATCCGGCGCCGCCGCTCGAAACGCTGATGCTGCACTTCTGCGGCGAAATCCGCCTGAACCACTGGTACCGCTGCGCGGCCGACTGGCACACCGAGCCCGTCATCAAGCAGATCTACGAAACGATCTCGCGCGACGAAGCGCGCCATGGCGGCGCGTACCTGCGCTACATGAAGAAGGCGCTGAACAACTGCGGCGACGTCGCACGTGCCGCGTTCGCGAAGATCGGCGTGCTGATGGCGTCGGCGCGCCGCACCGAGAAGCCGCTGCACCCGACCAACCTGCACGTGAACCAGGCGCTGTTCCCGCGCGATACCGTGCAGTCGCGCCTGCCGGATCCGGAATGGCTCGAGCGCTGGCTCGACGAGCAGATCCGTTTCGACGGCGAGTGGGAAAAGAAGGTCGTCGAGCGCATCCTGCACAACCTGTCGATCCTGTTCGAGCGCACGTTCGCGACCGCGCAGGAACTGAACCGCTACCGCAAGGAAGTCACCGGGCGCCTGCAGGCCGAAAGCGGCCCGTCGTCGGCCGCGCAGCCGGCCTGAGGCCGCAACGCACTGCAGCCGGCGTGAGTCGCGCCGGCCGCACCGCGTCGTTTCGTGTCCGTTGCATGAAGCCCGCCCGGCCGGTCCGGCGGGCTTTTTATCTGGCGCCGCCATCGCGTCCTGCCGTCCGGGCCGCCGCGCGCGCCATCGTTCATTTCGTCCGATCTCCACATGTCCGCCACCTTCGAACGCAAGCTGATCACCCGCGACGCCCTCGTCGCCCTGCGCGCGTCGCTGCCGTCGCCCGTCGTGTTCACCAACGGCGTATTCGACATCCTGCATCGCGGCCACGTCACGTATCTCGCCGACGCGAAAGCGCTCGGCGCATGCCTGATCGTCGGCGTGAACTGCGATGCGTCGGTGCGCATGCTCGGCAAGGGCGACGATCGGCCGATCAACCGCGAGGACGATCGCGCGGCGCTGCTCGCGGCGCTGGAAAGCGTCGACTGGGTCGTGAAGTTCGAGGAAAAGACGCCGGTGTCGCTGATCGAGGCGATCCGCCCGGACATCCTCGTGAAGGGCGGCGACTACGACATGGATGCGCTGCCGGAATCGGCGCTCGTGCGCAGCTGGGGCGGCCGCGCGCTGGCGATTCCGTTCGCGCACGACCGCTCGACCACCGCGTTGCTGAAGAAGGTCCGCGCGCAGCAGTCCTGAGCGCGGCCCGGCGCCGTCAGGGCGCTGATGCCGCGAGCGGCGCGGCCGTGACGGCCGGCGGCGCGATCGGGCCGCCGACGACGGGTTGGTCGGCAGCCTGCGCCAGCGGCGTCACGCGCAGCGCGTCGGGCTGCACCTGCCGCGACAGCACGCCCGGTTCGCGCGGGCCGGCTGCCGGCAGCGGCCCGAACACGCCGCGCGCCACCACGAACGCGAGCATGTTGGCGAGAAAGAGAACAGCGATCAGCCAGCGCAGCATCGTCGATACCCCTTTTCGTTCAGTCGTTCAGTCGGACCCGCCGCATGGCCGGCCTGTTCGTTGTTTTCATGACTGTTCGCAACAGTCAGGCAATGCATGTGCGACCTTTGCCGCGCGGTGGCCTGCTGCCTGTATCGCCGCGGCGGCGTGCTTCCTCACCGTCACCGCGATGAAGCCCTGCATGGGCATTCGTCGATACCGCCGGTGCGGTGCTAAGCCGGCGAATTTCCGTCAATCCTGCGCGACAGCTTCCGCGGCGATCAGCGCGAGCCCGGACAGGATCAACGCGTCGTGCCGCGTATGCGGCAGCGTCAGCGCGCGCGCGACCTCGTCCGCCGCGCCGCCTGCCAGCACGAGCCGCACGGGTGCCTGCCATGCATCGGCGAGATCGCGCCACGCGCGTTCGATCAGCCCCGCCTGCGCGTACAGGCAGCCTGCCGACAGCGAACGCGGTGTGTCGACCTGAAACGGCTCGGCCTGCGCACCGGCGAGCAGCCCGCTCGCGATGTCGGTGGTCAGCGTCGGCAACTGCGCGGTGTGCGTGCCGAGCGCGCGCATCATCAGCGCCCAGCCCGGCGCGATCAGGCCGCCCGTGAAGCGGCCGTCCGCGCGCAGCGCCTCGAGCGTCGTCGCGGTGCCGAACGTCGCGATCAGCAGATGCTCGCCCGGAAAGGCCGCGCGTGCGCCTATCAGGCCGGCCCAGCGGTCGCTGCCGAGCTGTTCGGGCGTCGTATAGCCGTTCGTCACGCCGCATTGCGCGGCTCGCGAGCGTATCGTCGTGCGCGGCAGGCCGGGCCAGCGCGCGTCGAGCAGCGCGTCGATCCGTGCGGCCACGTCGGCGCCCGCGACGTTCGAGATCCATGCGCCGCGCGGACGCGGCAGGTTCGACCAGTCGGGATCGCCGCCGCCGTCGCGTGCATGGCCGAACGCGCCGGTCTGGACAAGCGTGCGCTGCGCATCGGCGAGCGCCCACTTGATCCGGCTGTTGCCGGCGTCGATCAGCAGGGACGGCTCGTTCATTGCGCTTCGCGCAGCGACACGTCGCCGGCCGCGATCGCCTGCACGCCGTTCGGCGTGTCGAGCAGCAACTGGCCGGTCGCATCGATACCGGTCGCGATGCCGCGCGCGCGTTCGACGCCCTGTTCGAGCAGCACGACTTCACGTCCCGCATAGGCGTGCAGCGCGTGCCAGCGCGGCAGGAACGGCGCGAGCCCGTCGGCGCCGAACTGCGCGAGCGCGGGCGTGAGCGCGTTCAGCGACGCGGCGAGCGTATCGGTGAGGTTGGCCGATGCGCATGCAATCGACAGCGCGGCGGGAGGCAGCCCGCTCGCGAGCGTCGCTTCGCGCGCGCGCAGCGCGTCGACCTGCGCGGCGACGGCTTCCGCGCCGCGCACGTTGATACCGAAGCCGATCACGACGGCGGTCGCATCGGCGGTGGTCCAGACGGTTTCGATCAGGATCCCGGCGAGCTTGCCGACGATGCGCGGCGTGCCGTCGTCGGTGGCCGCCAGCAGCAGGTCGTTCGGCCATTTGAGCGCGACGCGCATGCGGGCATCAAGCGGCAGCGTGGCCAGCCCTTCGGCGAGCGCGACGCCGATCGCGATGCTCAGGCCGCCGAGCGCGTCGACGGCGCGCGGCACGATGCAGCCGACCGAGCAGAGCAGCGCATTGCCGGGCTGCGCGAACCACGGGCGGCCCTGCCGGCCGCGGCCGGCCGTCTGCTCGAACGCGACGCGCACGAGCGGCGCGGGCAGCGCGTTCGCGCTGCGCGGCAGCGCCTTGAGCCGCGTCGCGACGTCGGCGTTGGTCGAGCCGGTGGCGGCGACGATGTCGAGCGGCCACGCACGCGGCGCGGCGTCCAGGTGCGCCTCGAGCCGGTTGCGCGCGATGTGCGCGTCGCCGGAATCGGGCGTGTCGGAGGAGGTGGGGGCGTTCATGGTGGCTATTGTAGCGACAGGGGGCGGGAGGCGAGTCGGGAAGCGGGGAACAGGTAAGTACCGATATGGTCGCGCCGCGCAAGTTCAGAGTCTTGGGATTTCGCGAGACCGAATCAACATCGATACAAAGATCTGGCACAACGATTCGCTCATTCTCCCGAGCCAGCGTAACCGGATCGAGATCGAGTTCATTCCCGCCGGTTCGCGTGGCGGCTGTGAGAACACTTGCGGCGCAACCATGCACCGGCAGAAATATCGACGGCGACGGCCGCGCATCCGGCGCGGCCGTTTGTTTGCCGGCTCGGCTTCACGGACACGCAAGCGCTTGCAGTCGGTGTCCTGCTTGACCACGGGCCTGTTGCCGCTTTCGTCTGCAGAACCCGGCACCGTTGCGCACCGGCGCCAGCCTGCATCTTGATATTCCCGACCGGCGCGACTACGTTCGATATATCCGCTCCGGCGGCCCGCGCGGCGCGTCCTCGTCGTTGCCGCATCGAGGGAAATGGCAATGAACAAGCTTCATTCGTGTTCGAGCCTGTCCAGCCTGTTCGAGCGCTTTCACCGCAAGACGCGCCGGATCTCCGACACCGTCGGTCCCCCGATGACGCGCGCCTGTCGCCGGCTGATGGACTCGCTCGCGTCGGCATGGTCGGCGGTGCGCTCGGGTATGTCGCATACGCACCGGCACTGACGCGGCGGACCGTTTTCAAGGAGGTGGCCATGCAACTCCACATGCATTCGCACCATTACGCGCGCCGCGTTCCGGTGTGGCGCGCCGCCGTGATCGGCGGGTGCGTGGCCGGTGCGGTTTTCCTCGTCATCCAGGTCGTCGCGGCGGCAATCATCGGACACGACGCGTGGGCGCCGCTGCGCATGATCGCGGCGATCTACTTCGGCGACGACGCGCTCGCGCCGTCGATCACGGTCGAAGTGGGGACGCTGCTGGCGGCGCTGGGCGTGCACTTCGCGTTGTCGATCGTATTTGCGCTGATTCTGGCCGTGATCATCGCGTGTTTCAGCCTGGATTCGAGCGTCGGGATGGCCAGCGTGGCGGGGGCCGTATTCGGCGTGCTGCTGTACGTCGTCAACTACTACGGCATGACTCAGTTGTTCCCGTGGTTCGCCGACGCGCGAGGCTGGGTGAGCGCGCTCGATCACATCCTCTTCGGACTGATCGTGTCCGACGCGTACATGCGTCTGGAGCGACCCGCGCAGAGCGGTGCCGCCTGACGGGATGCCGCGACGGCGCCCGGCCAGGCGGCAGGGTCGCGTCACGGAGCAACGACCGGATGCTTCAGCGCATGCGCGGTCTCGATCCACTGCGCGTGGAATTCGTCCGCGTCGGGCCGGAGCCCCAGCTCGCCGTTGCGATAGGCCATCGCGAGCGTCTGCACGGCTTCCGGCAGCTCGTGTTCGGCGGCCCGGCGATACAGCGCGAGTGCGCGCGCGTCGTCGCGCGGCACGCCGCTGCCGTCGCGGTACGCGTTCGCGAGCATGAAGTCGGCGGCCGGGATGTCCGCGCGCGACGCGACATCGAACCAGTGCGCGGCCTGCACCGGATCGGCGGCGATGCCGTAGCCGCTGCGATAGATCAGCCCGAGGTAATACGCGGCGGCCGGGTCGCCCTGTTCGGCCGCTTCGCCGAGCAGCGCGCGTGCGCGTGCGTAGTCCTTCGGGATGTCGCCGCTGCCGAGCAGCAACACCTTGCCGAGCGCGAGCTGCGCGCGGCGCGCGGCCGGTGCGTCAGCCTTGCCGTCCGCCTGCGCGGCGGTTTCCAGCCAGCCGCGCCCCTCGTCGCGCAGCCCCGGTTCGCGCGCGTCGACGAGCGCGATGCCGAGCGCCGCCTGCGCGGCGCCCGACCCGCGGCGGGCGAGCGTGCGCAACTGCGCGAGCGCGTGCGGCTCGGTGGCCTGCGTGACCATCGCCTGCCACTCGTCGAGCTGCGCGGCGCTCGGTGCGGGGCCGGCGCCGCGCAAGCCGGTCGCAGCGACCACGGCCGCGACGGTCACGGCCGCCGCCGCGAGCAGCGCGGCCGGCGGGAGTTTCGCGCGCAGCAGGCGCCGCGCGGCGGCGGCGAAGCCGGTTTCGGCCGGCCGCATCGTCCGGATCGGTTGCATCGCGTGTCTCATTGCGTGAGGTCGATCTCGTAGGTGGCGAGGTTCTTGCCCGAACCGTCGTCGGCCGCGACCTGCGTGATGCCGGCCAGGCCCGCGGCGGCAGCATCGCCGAGCCGGTTCGGCGCGGACGCGAACTGCACGTGCGCGACCGAGCTCGCGAGCTTCGTGAAGCGCCAGCTGCGCTGCGCGCCGTCCGCCGTGCGCGTGATCGCGCCGCGCTTCTTGATGAACGAGATCAGCACGTCGCGGTTCGCGTCCGGCGACGCGAAGATCGTCTTGCTGCCGTCGAGGCCCGGGAAGTTGCCGCCGCCGCTCGCGCGGTAGTTGTTGGTCGCGACGATGAACTGCGCGTTCGGGTCGATCGGCGTGCCCTTGTACGTCAGGTTCCTGATCCGGCTGCCGAGCGGCTGCGTGACGTCGATCTCGTACGACAGATCGGCGGACGTGAACATGTCGAAGTTGTAGCCGGGGAAGCTGCTGACGAGCTTCTGCACGGTCGCTTGCGTCGGATCGATCCGGTTGAAGCGCTTCGCGGCGGTCTCGAGCCAGTTCTTCACGTCGGCGCCGCTCACCTTCACCGCGTACACGGTGTTCGGATACAGGTACAGGTCGGCCGCGTTGTTGATCGCGAGCGCGCCCGGCGCGACGTCGGTGTAGTCGCTGCCGCCGCCGAAGCCGCTCTTGAACGGCGCGCTGACCGACAGCACCGGCAGCGACGCGTACTGCGGCAGGTTCGCCTGCACGTAGGTCTTCACGTAGTCGGCCTGCGCCTCGTTGACGATCTGGATCGCGCCCGGATCGCCGACATCCGCGAAATACGAGTTCATCCGGTAGTCGGTCGAGCCGATCGGCGTCTTCACGTAGTCGATCGTCGCCTGGTGCTCGGCCGCGATCGCCGCGGATACCGACGGGTCGGCCGCGACGTAGGTCTTGTCGGCGTTCTGGATCGGCCGCGCCTCGACGGTCGTCTGCGACTTGTCGACGCTCCACGTCTTGCCGTCGAACTTCAGGCCGAGCTTGATCACGCCGAGGTGCTTGCCCCAGTAGTTGGCCATCACGGTCGGCACGCCGTTGACGGTGCCCTTGACCTTGTCGACGCCCGGCAGGTTGAACTGCGACACGGTGCTGTTCGCGTCCGGGAACACCTGGTGCGAGTGGCCGATCAGCATCGCGTCGATGCCGGCTACCGTCGACAGCCACCAGCTGCCGTTCTCCATCGTCGGCGAATACGCGGAATTGTCGAGGCCGCCGTGCGAGATCGCGACGACGAGATCGGCGCCCTTCGCGCGCATCTCGGGAATGTACTTCTCGGCGGCTTCCTTCAGGCCGGTCGTGTAGACCTTGCCGTCGAGCCAGCGTTTGTCCCAGCTCATGATCGCAGGCGGCGTGAAGCCGATGATGCCGATCTTCACGGGCGCACTGACCGTCTTGCCGTCCGGCGTCGTCGCCGTCACCGTGCGGGTCAGGATCGTGTACGGCGTGAACAGCGGCGCGTTGGTTTTCGCGCTGATCACGTTCGCGAGCACCTGCGGGAAGTTCGGGCCCGCGCACTTCTTCTGCTGGGCCGGAGCCGGCAGGCCGTCGACCTCGAACGTGTTGCCGGTCACCTGCGACAGGTACGGCAGCCCGTAGTTGAACTCGTGGTTGCCGATCCCGCCGCCGTCGAATTTCGCGGCGTTCATCACCTTGTAGATCGCCAGCGTCTGGTCGCAGCCGATCGGCTTCACGAGCGCCTGGTAGTCCGACAGCGCGGTGCCCTGGATCGTGTCGCCGTTGTCGAGCAGCAGCGTGTTCGGGTACTGCGCGCGCGCCTGCGCGATCAGCGTCGACACCCGCTCGAAGCCGAGCGAATTGTCGGCGGCGAGCTTGAAATAGTCATACGACAGCACGTTGGTGTGCAGGTCGGTCGTCTCGAGCAGCGCGAGCGTGGCCGTCGTGCCGACGGGCGCCTGGGCCTGCGTCTGCGGCGGGGCGGTGACGTCGTCGCCGCCGCAGCCGGCGAGGGCAAAGGCCAGGCTGGCGAGCGCGGCGGCGGCCGGTACGCGGCGACGGGAAAGCGGGGGGAAACGCATCGGTTGTCCTGTTCTCGGAGTTCTGTTTTGTGAAATGCGAAGTGCGCAACAAAATGGCGGCGCGGGGCGCCGACGGCCTGAGGTGCGGCGCGTGAGAGTATCGAAAGGAATCGTGACGGAAGAATGAAAGGCGATGACGCCGGCAGCGGGCCGCGATGTGCGGCGGCCTCCGGCAGGCCCGGGCCGGGCGCCGCCGCTGAATCCTCACGTCGCTGCGCCGGGCGGTTCGCTACAATGGCCGCTGTCATCCTTTTGCAAACAACCTGCCCTTGGACTTCGAGACTCCTCCCGGCCTGTCGGTCGACGCCGGCGGCCAGGGCCAGACGGTGCGCCTGACCGGCCAGTGGACCGCCATCGCGCTTGCGCGCAATCGCGGCGCGGTCGCGCGCCGCGTCGCGAGCATCGGGTCCGGGCGCGTGAGCGAATGGGATCTGTCCGGCATCGAGCGGCTCGACCACGTCGGCGGCCAGGCGCTGTGGCGCGTGTGGGGCCGCAAGCTACCGGCCGGCGTCACGCTGAGCGACACGCAGCGCACGATCTTCGAGCGCATCGAGCGGCTCGACAGCGGGCGCGAGGCGCCCGAGCGCGTCGTGCGCGTCGATCCCGTCACGCGGCTCGGCCAGGCGATCTTCACGTTCGGCGAACACCTGCAGGGCGGCATCGCGATGTTCGGCCTCGTGATCCTCGACGCGCTGTCGGTGCTGCGCCGTCCGCAGACCATGCCGTGGAAGGAAACCTCGGCGAACATCTACAGCGCCGGCGCGCAGGCGCTGCCGATCACCGCGCTGGTCGCGTTCCTGATCGGCATCGTGCTCAGCTACCTGTCCGCGCAGCAGCTGCAGATGTTCGGCGCGAACCGCTACATCGTGAACATCCTCGGGCTGTCGGTGATCCGCGAGCTCGGCCCCGTGCTGTCGGCGATCCTCGTCGCGGGCCGCTCGGGCTCGGCGATCACCGCGCAGATCGGCGTGATGCGCGTGACCGAGGAGCTCGACGCGATGCGCGTGATGGGCATCCCGCACGGGCTGCGGCTGGTCCTGCCGCGCGTGCTTGCACTCGGTGTCGCGATGCCGCTGCTCGTGATGTGGACCAACATCATCGCGCTGACGGGCGGCGCGCTCGCCGCGAAGCTCGTGCTCGGGATCGACGTCAATTATTTCGTGCGCTCGCTGCCGGGCGTCGTGCCGATTGCGAACCTGTACATCGGCATCGGCAAGGGCGTCGTGTTCGGCATGCTGATCGCGCTGGTCGCCTGTCATTTCGGCTTCCGGATCAAGGCGAACTCGCAGAGCCTCGGCGAAGGGACGACCACGTCGGTCGTGTCGTCGATCACGGTCGTGATCCTCGCCGACGCGGTGTTCGCGATCCTGTTCCAGAACGTGGGGCTCGGATGAACGCATCGAACGAATCGTCGGCCGGTGCCGCGCCGGCCCATGCCGCGGCAGCCGGCGCCGCCCCGGTCGGCGCGCAGCCGGCCGCAGCGGCCGATGCCGGCGACCTCGTGATCGAGGTGCGCAACCTGACCAAGCGCTACGGGCGCAACATCGTTCACCAGAAGCTCGACTTCGACGTGCGGCGCGGCGAGATCGTGTCGGTCGTCGGCGGCTCGGGCTCCGGCAAGACGACGCTCGTGCGCCAGATCCTCGGCCTCGAGCGGCCGACGTCGGGCACGATCAAGGTGTTCGGCGAAGATACCGCGACGATCGACGATGCGACCGCGCGGATGATGCGCACGCGCTCCGGGATGCTGTTCCAGCAGGGCGCGCTGTTCTCGTCGATGACGGTGTTCGACAACGTCGCGCAGCCGCTGCGCGAGCTCGGCCGCGTGCCGCCGGACCTGCTGCACGACATCGTGATGCTGAAGCTCGAGATGGTCGGGCTGCCGTGCAAGCACGCGTCGAAGATGCCGGCCGCGCTGTCGGGCGGGATGGTGAAGCGGGTCGGCATCGCGCGCGCGATCGCGCTCGAGCCCGAGCTGCTGTTCCTCGACGAGCCGACGGCCGGCCTCGATCCGCAGGCGTCCGACGAATTCGTCGAGCTGATCGCGACGCTGCACCGCACGCTCGGGCTGACCGTCGTGATGATCACGCACGATCTCGACACGATGGTCGCGCTGTCGACGCGCGTCGCGGTGCTGGCCGACCGCAAGGTGCTGGTCGCCGCGCCGGTCGAGGAGGTCGCGAACGTCGACCATCCGTTCATCCACGAATATTTCCTGGGGCTGCGCGGGCGCCGCGCATTGCAGGCGCTGCCGCCCGAGCGGCGCGCGAAGCTGCCGAAGGCGGCCCTCGAACCGGCGCTGTCGAGCGTCGAGCTGTAGGCAAGGCAAGGAGCAAGGAACCCGCGAATGGAAAACAAATCACATGCGTTCTGGGCCGGCCTGTTCACGATCGCGCTGACGCTCGCGATCGCGGGCACCGTGTTCTGGTTCAACGTCGACCGCACCGTGCGCGTGCCGTACGACCTGCTCGCGCGCACCAACGTGACGGGGCTGTTCCCGGACGCGGCCGTGCGCTTTCGCGGCCTCGACGTCGGCAAGGTGCAGTCGATCGGCTTCGATCGCACGCACCCGGGCCAGATCCGGATCCGGATTCTCGTCGACCACGACGCGCCGATCACGCAGTCGACCTACGGCAGCCTCGGCTTCCAGGGCGTGACGGGCATCGCGTTCGTGCAGCTCGAGGATACGGGCCGCGACCTGGCGCCGCTGCCGTCGTCGCCGAAGGCGATTGCGCAGATCCCGATGCGGCCGAGCCTGTTCGACCAGATCCAGGAGCGCGGCGACGTGCTGCTGCGGCAGCTCGAACTGGCCGCGAAAAGCGCGAACGCGCTGATGTCGCCCGAGATGCGCGAGCAGTTGCGCGCGACGGCCGAAAGCCTGCAGCACGCGGCCGATGGCGCGACGACGCTGTCGAAGCAACTCGCCCCGGCCGTCGCCGCGCTGCCGGAAACGATGCACCAGGTGAACCGCACGATGGCGTCGGCGAACACGCTGCTGCAGCCGAACGGGCCGCTCGTGTCGAACCTGAACAAGGCCGGCACGGCCGCCGAGCAGGTCGGCGTCGCGCTGAACGATCTCAACGCGCGCGTGCAGTACGACACGCTGCCGCGCTTCAATGCGCTGGCCGGCAGCGTCGGCGACGCGTCGCAGCAATTGAAGGACGTCGCCGGTGAACTCGGCCGCAACCCGCGCAGTCTGTTGTTCGGTTCGCCCGGCGCGGCGCCGGGGCCCGGCGAAGCGGGCTTCGTCTGGCCGGGTGCGACGGCCGGGAAGTGAAGCGGGCCGGAAACCCGTCGATCGCCCGGCCGGAAACGGCCGGGCAGTGACGTCCATCGAAACCGGAAACATCATGCAGGAACACGCCATGCCACGAATCCTTGACCGCGCGCTGCGTCCGGCTGCGACCGCGCTCGCCGTGCTGACGCTTGCGCTTGCGGCCGGCTGTGCCGGCAACAGCGCGGTGCTGTCGAATGTCCGCTACGACCTCGGGCCGGCCGCGCCGGTCGTGACGGCCGGTGCGGGCCCCGCGCTGAAGGTGCTCGACGTCGCCGCGCCCGATGCGCTCGATTCGGACAAGTTCGCGTACCGCCTCGCGTACGCGGATGCGCAGCACGTGGCCGTCTATCGCGACAGCCGCTGGACCGCACCGCCCGCGCAACTGCTCACGCAGCGGCTGCGCGGCGCGCTGTCGTCGCGCGGCGCGGTGCTCGAAGGGTCCGACGGCGTGCGCGCGCCCACCCTCAAGGTCGACCTGAACGAATTCGAGCAGGTGTTCGACGGGCAGTCGCAAAGCCACGGCGCCGTCACCGCGCGCGCGACGCTGATGCTCGACGGCAAGGTGCTCGGCCAGCGCACGTTCGTCGCGCGCGCGCCGTCGAGCACGCCCGACGCGGCCGGCGGCGCGCGTGCGCTTGCGACGGCGAGCGACGAGCTCGTGTCGCAGATCGCCGCGTGGGTCGGCATGCAGGCGTACGCGGGCACGCCGTGACGCACGCCGCGCAGCCGCGATGAACGCGATCGGCGCGCATCGCGCATCGCCGCTCGCGCGGCAGGCCTTTGCCGCCTACGCGGCGCTCATCGTCTACGCGTCGCTGTATCCGTTCGAAGGCTGGGTGTCGCTCGGCATCGGGCCGTTCGACTACCTGTTCGCGCCGATGCAGCGCTACGTGACCGCGTTCGACGTGGTCACGAACGTGCTCGGCTATTTGCCGTTCGGCGCGCTCGGCGTGCTTGCGCTGCACCCGCGCTGGCGCGGGGTTGCCGCGACACTGATCGCGGGCGCGCTCGGCGTGCTGCTGTCGGGCTCGATGGAGGCGCTGCAGACCTACCTGCCGACGCGCATCGCGTCGAATCTCGATCTCGCGGCCAACGCGCTCGGCGCGCTGCTGGGCGCGGCGCTCGTGGCGCCTGCCACCGGTGCGCTGCTCGACCGCGGCGCGCTGCGCCGGCTGCGCTTCGCGTGGTTCGAGGCCGATGGCGCGACGCCGCTGCTGCTGGCCGTGCTGTGGCCGTTCGCGATCCTGTTTCCGTCGCCGTTCCTGTTCGGCATCGGCGACTGGCCGGCCGCGCTGTGGGAGCGCGCCGACGCGTCGATGCAGGACACGCTGCTCGCATGGCTGCCGGCCGCGTGGCACGTGAGCGAATGGCCCGAGCGCGTCGACGGCTGGCTGTCCGATTCCGCGTGGGAGGCCGCGCTCGGCGGCCTGATGCTGTTCGCCGTGCTGGCGATCGCGTCGCTCGCGATGCGGCCGCGTGCGCCGCGCATCCGGCTGCTGATCGCGTTCGTCGCCGCGACGCTCGTGCTGAAGGCGGCCGCGACGTTCATGCAGTCGGCCACTGGCCTCGTCGTCGTGTGGGCGACGCCCGGCGCGCGGCTCGGCATCGAGCTCGGCTTCGCGGCCGCGCTCGTCGCGCTGCACGTGCCGGCGACCTGGCGCGCGACGCTGGCGGCACTTGCGCTGCTGGCCGGCGTGGCGCTCGTCAACCTGCTGCCGGTCAATCCGTTCTTCGACTTCACGCTGTCGGGCTGGCGGCAGGGCCGCTACGTGCACTTCAACAGCATCGCGCGCTGGCTCGCCTGGATCTGGCCGTACGCGGCGCTGATCTGGCTCGGCCAGCGCGTCGAGCGCGCGTGGCTGCCGGCCGCGGTGCGCCGCTGACGGTGCAGGCCGGGCAGCGCAGCCCCGGCCGCATCGCGGGCAGCGGCGCGCGCCGGTCGCTATAATCGTCCGGACCATCATCCGTTGCACCGCGCAACGGCTATCGCCCCTCTTTCCGCCCGGCATCGCGCCGGGCCGCTCGCCACCATCATGGATTCCTACTACCAGCACCACGTCTTCTTCTGCCTGAACCAGCGCGAACCGGGCGCCGAGCGTCCGAGCTGCGCGCAATGCGACGCGCAGACCATGCAGGAATACGCGAAAAAGCGCGTGAAGGAACTCGGCCTCGCGGGGCCCGGCAAGGTTCGCATCAACAAGGCCGGCTGCCTCGACCGCTGCGAGGAAGGGCCCGTGATGGTCGTGTATCCGGAAGGCACGTGGTACACGTATGTCGACCAGGCCGACATCGACGAGATCGTCGAATCGCACCTGCGCGACGGCAAGGTCGTCGATCGCCTGAAGATCTGAGGCGGGCCGGCCGAATGAACGTTCATACGCAGAAATCGCTGATCGCGGGCCCGGTCGGGCAGATCGAAATCGCGGTCGACCTGCCCGACGCCGTGCGCGAAGGCGGCGCCGCGCCGCGCGGCATCGCGCTCGTCGCGCATCCGCATCCGCTGTTCGGCGGCACGATGGACAACAAGGTCGCGCAGACCCTGGCGCGCACGCTCGTGCAGCTCGACTACGTCGTCTACCGGTCGAACTTCCGCGGCGTCGGCGCGACCGAAGGCGTGCACGACAACGGCATCGGCGAGGCCGACGACCTGCTCGCGGTGCTCGCGCACATGCGCGCGCAGCCCGCGTATGCGGACCTGCCGCTCGTGCTCGCGGGCTTCTCGTTCGGCACCTTCGTGCTGTCGCATGTCGCGAAGCGGCTGCGCGACGCGGGCGAGTCGATCGAGCGGATGGTGTTCGTCGGCACGGCAGCGAGCCGCTGGCAGGTAGCCGACGTGCCCGAGAACACGCTCGTGATCCACGGCGAAACCGACGACACGGTGCCGATCGCGTCGGTGTACGACTGGGCGCGGCCGCAGGAGCTGCCGGTCGTCGTGATCCCCGGCGCCGAGCATTTCCTCCATCGCAAGCTGCATGTGCTGAAGCGCATCATCGTCGACGCGTGGCGCTAGCCGGCACGCGGGCGCCGGCGTAACGGCCGGCGGCTCGCGTTGCGCACCGGCATCCGCCGAATACGCGATCGACCACACGACAGCGCGCCGCACCGCCTGCGCGCGCCTTTCGCGCGCCTTCGGGCGATTTCCCGCAGCGTGCCCGCGCTATCCTCCTGAAGCCGGTGTGCGGCCGGCCAGCGATCGTGCAGTGTTCGGCGCCAACCGGCGCCGACGTGCTGCGCCTTCGCATCCATGGCGGCGTGGCAAATCCTCGCGATGCCGCTACACATCGCCGCGGTTTGCGCGTCGCAATGAGCACGAATCTGCCGACACATCGGCACAGCCTGGCACCGGACGCTACACCCGGTTCGCGAAAACGCCGTTCGCGGCCACGTATAATGGCCGCATTTCGCGTCGCCCGCGGCCCGGCTGGGCGCATGCGGCGCTCGTTTCGCCGCCTGTCCGCCCGCTCGCGACGGCCGCGAACCGAACGCGTCCGCACGAGTCCAACCGGCGCGTTTCGCGTCGCCCGACGATGTCGGGCGAGTGCCCGAAACGCCCGCCGCCTTGCCGTTCAACCCTGCGCGTTTCGCACCGCACTTTCTGCCATCAGCCTGAATCGATCATGCGTCTGTCTCCCCAAGGCCTCAAGTCCCTCGCTTCCTCCATCGCCTTCGGCACCGCCGCGCGCAACGTCGCGCTCGGCGTGATGCTGCCCGTCGCGCTCGCGTCGACGATCGTCGTCGCCGAGGCGAAGCCGGCCGCCAAGGCCAAGGCCGCGCACGCGGCGCCGGCCGCCGCTGCCGAGCAGTTCACCGGCGCGCCCGCGGTCTACATGCCGGGCGCGGTGCCGCCGCCGGGCGTGAATGCGCGTTCGTGGGTGCTCGTCGACGCGACGAGCAACACGGTGCTCGCATCGGGCAATGCGGACGAGCGCGTCGAGCCCGCGTCGCTGACGAAGCTGATGACGGCCTACCTGGTGTTCGAGGCGCTCGACAAGAAGAAGATCTCGATGGAGCAGATCGTCACGCCGAGCGTAGCGGTGCGCCGTGTCGGCACCGACGAGTCGCGCATGTTCATCGAGGCGAACAAGCCGGTGTCCGTGCACGACCTCGTGTACGGGATGATCATCCAGTCGGGCAACGACGCCGCGATCGCGCTGGCCGAACTCGTCGGCGGCAGCGAAGGGCAGTTCGTCACGCTGATGAACGACGAGGCACAGCGCCTCGGCATGAAGGGCACGCACTTCGCCGACGTGAACGGCATGCCCGACCCGAACCACTACACGACGGCCGGCGACCTCGCGAAGCTGTCCGCGCACCTGATCCGCGATTTTCCGCAGTACTACGGCATCTTCTCGGAGAAGGAATTCAAGTACAACAACATCCGCCAGGGCAACCGCAACCGTCTGCTGTGGCTCGACCCGACGGTCGATGGCCTGAAGACGGGCCATACGCAGGCGGCCGGCTACTGCCTGATCGCGTCGGCCAAGCGCGCGATCCCGGGCGTCGACGGCCAGCGCCGCCTGGTGTCGGTGATGATGGGCGAGCAGAAGGAAGGCGAACGCACGCAGGACAGCATGAAGATGCTGAACTACGGCTACAGCGCGTTCGATTCGGTGCGCCTGTTCAAGGGCGGCCAGGCGATCTCGACGCCGCGCATCTACAAGGGCAAGGCAAACACCGTGCAGGTCGGCGTGAAGGGCGACCAGTGGGCGACCGTGCCGCGCGGCCTCGGCGACAAGGTCAAGACGGAAGTCGACGTCAACGCGCCGCTGATCGCGCCGCTCGCGGAAGGCCAGCAGGTCGGCACCGTGAAGATCGTCGCCGACGGCAAGACGCTGTCCGAATTCCCGGTCGTCGCGCTGCAGGCCGTGCCGGAAGCCGGTATCTTCGGGCGTATCTGGGACTCGATCCTGCTGATGTTCAGCAAGAAGAAGTAAGCACGACGGGCCTTTGTTTTTACGACTTCATCCCCATCTGTCATAGCCATGAGCCAAGCCGAATTCGAACCGATCGTCTACCTCAGCGTCTCGTCGCAGGAGGAACTGGTGCCGCTGTCCGAAGCCCGTGTCCCGGTGCTCGACCGCGGGTTCATCTTCGGCGACGGCGTGTATGAAGTCGTCCCCGTTTATGCGCACGACGGCGCGCACGTGCCGTTCCGGATCGAGCAGCATCTGGAGCGGCTCGCGCGCAGCCTGAAGAAGATCGGCATCGACAATCCGCACGACGCCGCCGGCTGGCGCGCGCTGATCGAGCGCGTCGTCGCGGCGAATGCCGAAGGCCTCGGCGACGGCAACGCGCTCGTCTACCTGCAGGTGACGCGCGGCGTCGCGAAGCGCGGCCATGCGTTCCCGGCGAACGCGGTGCCGACGGTGTTCGCGATGACGAGCCCGCTGCGTCTGCCGTCGGAAGAGGAGCGCGCGAAGGGCGTGCGCTGCGTGACGGCCGAGGATCGCCGCTGGCTGCATTGCGACATCAAGTCGATCTCGCTGCTCGGCAACGTGCTGATGGCGCAGCATGCGGCCGAACGTGACGCGTTCGAGACGCTGCAGTTGCGTGACGGCTACCTGACCGAAGGCTCGTCGTCGAATGTGTGGATCGTGAAGAACGGCGAGCTGATCGCGCCGCCGCGCAGCAACAAGATCCTCGAGGGGATCCGCTACGCGCTGGTCGAGCAGTTGGCCGACGAATGCAAGATCCCGTTCACCGCGCGGGAGATTAGCGAAGCGGAGTTGCGCGCGGCCGACGAGATCATGATCACGTCGGCCACGAAGGAAGTACTGCCCGTCACGTCGCTCGACGATCTGCCCGTGCAGGGCGGCAAGCCGGGCCCCGTGTTCGCGGCGCTGTACGACGCGTACCAGCGTGCGAAGGCACGCGAGTTTGAACAGTTTGACCTAACCCGGAGAAAATGATGAGCGAACCGACCAAAACCGTCGAGGTCACCGGCGCGATCGAGACCCGGAAGGAGTCGCTGCTGGAGTTCCCGTGCGATTTCCCGATCAAGATCATGGGCAAGGCGCACCCCGAGTTCAAGGACACGATCTTCAAGGTCGTCGCCGTTCACGACAACGAGATCGATGTCGAGAAGATCGAGGAGCGCGCGTCGAGCGGCGGCAATTACACGGGCCTCACGATCACCGTGCGCGCGACGAGCCAGGAACAGCTCGACAACATCTACCGCGCACTGACCGGCCATCCGATGGTGAAGGTCGTACTCTAAGCGCCTCCTTCCTGCGCGCACTCGGCGGGGGTCTTCCCCGCCGCGCGCCGCGCGTCCAGTTCGTCGCACAGCCGCTTGTATTCGGCAACTTCGTCGAGCAGCCAGGTCCTGAACGCCTGCACGCGCGGCGTGTTCAGCAGCGGCGGCGGACACACGAAAAAATAGTGCCACGGGCTCGGCCCGTCGATGTCGAACAGGCGCACGATGCGCCCGTCCAGCAGGTCGTGCACCGCGAGCGAGCGGCGCACCAGCGCGATGCCCTGGCCGTCGATCGCGGCCAGCAGCAGGTTCGACGAATCCTGGTACAGAATCCCCCGCTTCGGCTCGGTCAGCGTATCGAGCCCGGCCGCGTCGAACCATGGCCGCCACAGCTCGTCGTCCGAGCGCAGCAGGTTGTAGTGCGCGAGATCGGCGGGCGTCTGCGGCAGCTTGCCGCCATTCAGCGTCGGCGAGCACGCCGGAAAGAACACCTCCTCGAACAGCGGCTCGACATGCAGCCCCGGATAGCTGCCGAAGCCGAAGCGGATCGCGAGATCGACGTCGTCGCGCGCGAAATCGGTGAGCGAGTTGGTCGACTGCAGCTCGACGTCGATTTCCGGATGCCGCTCGATGAACGTGCCGATGCGCGGCGTGATGAAGCGCGCGGCGAACGACGACAGCATCGACACCACGAGCCGCCGGTCGCGGTCGCTCGCGCGCACGTCGCGCGTCGCGTCGGCGATCACCATCAGCGCGGTGCGGATCTGCTGCGCGTAGCGCATGCCGGCGTCGGTCAGGCACAGCCGCTTGCCGTTGCGCGTGAAAAGCTGCACGCCGAGCTCCTCCTCGAGCGCGCGCACCTGGTGGCTGACCGCGCCGTGCGTGACGTACAGCTCGTCGGCGGCGCGCGAGAAATTCTCGTGACGGGCGGCGGCTTCGAACGCGCGAATCGCGTTCAATGCAGGCAGCTGGCGGAGGTCCATTTGCTAATTTTCCTCACATCGACGTGAAAATTGGTCGTTTTGTCGGACGCCTTGAAGTGACTACGATTGTAGCCATCGAAGCACTTATTGGCGGAGTCGATCATGCAAGAAATTTCCTCAAGCATCACGTTCGAAATCCCCGCGGGCGAAACCGTGCCGATGAAGGTGCAACGCAGCACGCGGCTGATTGTCCAGTGCGGGCCGATCTGGGCCACGCGCAGCAACGACGTCGACGACTATTTCCTGGTCGATGGCGAGACGCTGAAGCTGCGCCGCGGCGAGCGGCTGTGGCTCAGCGCGGAAGGCCGGGAGGGCGCGTGCGTCGCGTTCTCGGTGTCGCGGCCGACCAGGGAAGTCGCGCTCGGCGGGCTGGCACGGCTGCGCGAACGCGTCGCCGCGCTGTTCCACGACGGATGGCGCACGGTTTGACCGCCATTTCCTCCGACGGATACTGACCATCCGTCCCTTTCCCGGGCCGGCGAGACCCATGGGTTTTCGGTAAACTACCGCCCATGTCCGTTTCGCCGGTTTCCATCGTGTCCACGCCTGTCGCCGTTTCCGTATCGCCCGCCGAATCGCCGGATCACCCGGTCACCGTGCGCTGGCGGGGCGTCGAGGCCTACGAGACGAGCTTCGACGCGATGCGCGCGTTCACCGATACGCGCACGGCCGACACCGGCGACGAGATCTGGGTGGTCGAGCATCCGCCCGTCTACACGCTCGGCCAGGCGGGCGACCCGGCTCACCTGCTGGTGGCCGACAGCGGTGTGCCGCTCGTGAAGGTCGACCGCGGCGGGCAAATCACTTATCACGGCCCCGGCCAGATCGTCGTCTACCTGCTGCTGGACTTGCGCCGGCGCAAGCTGATGGTGCGCACGCTCGTGACGAAGATCGAGGAGGCCGTGATCGAAACCCTCGCGGCGTATAATCTCGCTTCGGTCCGCAAGGCGGGCGCGCCGGGGATCTACGTGGCATCCGGCGTGCACGAAGGCGCGAAAATCGCGGCCCTCGGCCTGAAGATCCGCAACGGCTGCAGCTATCACGGGCTGAGCCTGAACGTGAAGATGGATCTGCGCCCGTTTCTTGCGATCAACCCGTGCGGCTATGCCGGACTGGAAACCGTCGACATGGCGAGCCTCGAGGTTGCCGCCGACTGGAACGACGTCGCCCACACGCTGGTGCGCCGTCTGATCGCCAACCTCGACGGCGCATCCGCGGCCGCCGACAAGCCGCAGGCACTGGAACAATCGAATGACTGACGTTACCGCTTCTCCCGCACCGGCCGATTCGGCCGCGACCGCTGCCTACGATCCGACCGCCAAGCAGAAGGCGCAGGCGAAGACGGCGCGCATCCCGATCAAGGTCATTCCGATCGAGAAGCTGAAGAAGCCCGAGTGGATCCGCGTGAAGGCGGCCACCGGCAGTTCGCGCTTCAACGAGATCAAGACGATCCTGCGCGAGCACAACCTGCACACCGTGTGCGAGGAAGCGAGCTGCCCGAACATCGGCGAATGCTTCGGCAAGGGCACCGCGACGTTCATGATCATGGGCGACAAGTGCACGCGCCGCTGCCCGTTCTGCGATGTCGGCCACGGCCGTCCCGATCCGCTCGACACCGATGAGCCGAAGAACCTCGCGCGCACGATCGCCGCACTGAAGCTCAAGTACGTGGTGATCACGAGCGTCGATCGCGACGACCTGCGCGACGGCGGCGCCGCCCACTTCGTCGAATGCATCCGCGAAACGCGCGCGCAGTCGCCGGACACGCGCATCGAGATCCTGACGCCGGATTTTCGCGGCCGTCTCGACCGCGCGATCTCGATCCTGAACGCCGCGCCGCCCGACGTGATGAACCACAACCTCGAAACGGTGCCGCGCCTGTACAAGGAAGCGCGCCCGGGTTCGGACTACGCGCACTCGCTGAAGCTCTTGAAGGACTTCAAGGCGCTGCATCCGGACGTCGCGACGAAGTCGGGCCTGATGGTCGGCCTCGGTGAGACCGAAGAGGAAATCCTGCAGGTGATGCGAGACCTGCGCGCGCACGACGTCGACATGCTGACGATCGGCCAGTACCTGCAGCCGTCCGAGCACCACCTGCCGGTGCGGGCGTACGTGCATCCGGATACGTTCAAGATGTACGAGGAAGAGGCGTACAAGATGGGCTTCACGCACGCGGCCGTCGGCGCGATGGTGCGTTCGAGCTATCACGCCGATCTGCAGGCGCATGGCGCCGGGGTGGTCTGAGCGCCGCGTTGGCGTTACCGCAGCCTTCACGCAGTCGAAAAAGCCCGCAGCGATGCGGGCTTTTTTGCTGGTGCGGCTGCGATCCCCGCATTCGCACGACAATCGCCACCCGACCGGACGTACGATCCGGTCGAGCGTGGAAAGCAAAGCTGAAACGGCATCGATAGCTTCGCAGGATAAGTTCGCTCCCGCCGCGTGCAAAGCTCCTATAGTCGGCTCTCCCGCAGCAATGCCCGCATTCCGAAGGAGAGCCGCATGTCCCGTTTCAGCTTCGTCCGCCGCGCCGTCGTCGCGCTGACCGCCTTTGCCGCGCTCGGCGCGGCGCACGCCGAATCGCGCGAAGTCGTGATCGCGTACCAGGACATGGTCGTGCCGTGGCGCTACGCGCAGGCGAGCGGTGAAGTCGAAAAGGCGACCGGCTACAAGGTCAGGTTCCGCAAGCTCGACAGCGGCGCCGACGTGATCCGCGCGCTCGCGTCGGGCTCCGTGCAGCTCGGCGAAGCCGGGTCGAGCCCGATCGCGGCCGGGCTGTCGCAGGGGCTCGACATCTCGCTGTTCTGGGTACTCGACAACATCAACGACGCCGAGGCGCTCGTCGCGCGCAACGGCTCGGGCGTCACGAGCGTCGCGGCGCTGAAGGGCAGGAAGATCGGCGTGCCGTTCGTGTCGACGTCGCATTTCCATACGCTCGTCGCGCTGCAGGCCGCGGGCGTCAACCCGAACGACGTGAAGATCGTCAACCTGCGTCCGCCCGAAGTCGCGGCCGCGTGGGCGCGCGGCGACATCGACGCGACCTATATCTGGGATCCCGTGCTGGCGAAGGTCAAGCAGTCGGGCACCGTGCTGACGACGTCGGGCCGGGTTGCGAAAGAAAGCGGCAAGGCCACCTTCGACGGCTTCGTCGTGAGCCGCAAGTTCGCGCGCGAGAACCCCGAGTTCGTCACGCGCTTCGTGAAGGTGCTCGCCGCCGCCGATGCCGATTACCGTGCGCATGCGGCCGCGTGGAAGGCCGGCTCGCCGCAGGTCGCGGCGGTCGCGAAGGTATCGGGCGCGAACGTGCAGGACGTGCCGGCCAGCCTCGCGCTCTACGCATTCCCGACGGCGGCCGAGCAGGCGTCGCCGACGTGGCTCGGCGGCGGTGCGCAATCGGGCGCCGCGAAGTCGCTCGCGGCCACCGCCACGTTCCTCAAATCGCAGGGCACGATCCAGACGGTGCTGTCCGACTATTCGGCCGGCGTCGATCCGCAGTTCGTGCAGAAGGCCGCGCGCTGAGCGCGCCCACGCAACGCATCGCGGAGCATCGCTCATGAGCACGCTGGAAGTTCGTCAGGTATCGGTTGCCTATCCGGGCGAGCGCGGACGGCCGACCACGCAGGCGCTCGCGCGCGTCGACCTGCGCATCGATGCCGGTGAGTTCGTCGTCGCGCTCGGTGCGTCCGGGTGCGGAAAGACGACGCTGCTGAACTGCATGGCCGGTTTCGTCGCGCCGACCACCGGCGACGTGCGCGTCGACGGCGTGCCGGTCACGGGCCCCGGCGCCGATCGCGGCGTCGTGTTCCAGAAGTACGCGCTGTTGCCGTGGCTCGACGTGCTCGACAACGTCGCGCTCGGGCTGCGCTTCGCGCGTGTGTCGAAGGCCGAACGCGAAGCGCGCGCGCGGGAGATGCTCGCGCTGGTCGGGCTCGACAAGCATGCGCATGCGCGCGTGTACGAACTGTCGGGCGGCATGCAGCAGCGTGTCGGCATTGCGCGTGCGCTCGCGAGTGACCCACGCGTGCTGCTGATGGACGAGCCGATGGGCGCGCTCGACGCGATGACGCGCGGTACGATGCAGGCGCTCGTGCTCGACGTGTGGGCACGCACCGGCAAGACGGTGTTCTTCATCACGCACGACGTCGAGGAGGCGCTGTTCCTCGCGACGCGTCTTGTCGTGATGACGCCGGGCCCCGGCCGGATCGCCGAAACCTTCGAGTTGCCGTTTGCGCGACGCTACGTCGAATCGCGCGATGCGCGCGAGGTGAAGTCGTCGCCCGATTTCATCGGATGGCGCGAGCGGCTGATCGCGTATCTGCATCGCGACGAAGCCGTCGGGGAAGCCGCGTGACGCGCGAGCTCACGCGGCAGGGCGTGGCCGTCGGGCGCGGCCGGAACAGTATTTTGCACAGGCAGGACAGCATGAGCACGCAGGATTCGTGGGCGGCCGATCGCACGGCCGCGGGTTTCGAGCAGGACGAACACACGACGCGGCGTCCCGCGGCGGCGCGCCCGGCGCGCGCGTCGCACCGTTACCGCTTGCCGGGGCAGGGAAAGACCGCAGGGCTGAGCGTGGCGACGGTCGCGGCGCTCGCCGTGCTGTGGTGGGTCGCGACGCATCGGCAGTGGCTGCCGCCGTTGTTCCTGCCCGCGCCGGAAGCCGTGTGGACGGCCTTCGTCGATGCGTGGCACGGCCGCATCCAGGGCGGCCTGCCGCTGTCCGAGCATCTGCTGTGGAGTGCCGCGCGCGTGTTCGGCGCATTCCTGCTCGCGACCGCGATCGGCGTGCCGGCCGGCATCCTGATGGGCGTGAGCCGCGTCGCGCGCGGCGTGCTCGATCCGCTGCTGGAGTTCTACCGGCCGCTGCCGCCGCTCGCGTACCTGCCGCTCGTCGTGATCTGGTTCGGCATCGACGAGACGGCGAAGCTCGTCGTGATCTTCCTCGCATGCTTCGCACCGGTCGCGATGGCCGCGCGCGCCGGCGTGCGCGCGGCGACGGTCGAGCAGATCAACGCCGCGTATTCGCTCGGCGGCAGCTTCGCGCAGATCGTGCGCCACGTGGTGCTGCCGGCCGCGCTGCCGGAAATTCTCACCGGGCTGCGGATCGCGATCGGTTTCGGCTGGACGACGCTCGTCGCGGCCGAGATGGTCGCCGCGACGGCCGGGCTCGGGCAGATGGTGCTCAACGCATCGAGCTTCCTGCGCACCGACATCGTCGTGATGGGCATCCTGATCATCGGTGCGATCGCGTGGCTGTTCGATCTCGCGATGCGGTGGGTCGAGCGGCGGATCGTGCCGTGGAAGGGCAGAGGCTGAGCGGGCGCCGAGATCGTCCTCGCGTTCGTCGATCCGATCGCGTTGCCGACTGCAGCCTGGCTCGGCGCAGGTTGCGCGCGGCGGCCAGCCCGAATGCTGCCCGCCCCGACCAGCCGCAGCCGTGCCTTCGGTGGCTGGTCCGCCACTCCTCCGTATAAAACGAACTCGTGGGCGGCAACTGCTGGCTGTCACGCCCAAAAACAAATTGTCTGTCGGTGCGCGCCAATTCTTCATAAGATATTTCTATCTTAAGCAAAGAAGGCGCAGTGCAGCGCATCGAGGAGACGATACGGATGAACAAGGAACTGTGGCGCCTGAGCGCAACGGAGGTCGTGGCAAACCTGACGCAATGCGAATGCCTGGCCCAGGAGGTCGTCGCGAGCTGTCTCGCGCGGCTCGATGCCGTCAATCCGCAGACCAACGCGGTCGTCGACGTGCTTGCCGACGACGCGATGCGCGCCGCGGCCGACGCGGACGCGCGGATCGCCCGAGGGGCGCGGGTCGGCCCGCTGCACGGCGTGCCGGTGACGGTGAAGGTCAATGTCGACATGACCGGGCGTGCGACGAGCAATGGCGTCGCCGCCTATCGCGACGTCGTGGCGGTTGCCGACAGCCCGGTCGTCGCGAATCTGCGCAAGGCAGGCGCGATCATCATCGGCCGTACCAATACGCCCGCGTTTTCGCTGCGCTGGTTTACCGACAACGAGCTGTACGGCCGGACGCTGAATCCGTGGGTGCCCGGCCTGACATCCGGCGGATCGAGCGGCGGCGCGGCTGTCGCGGTGGCGACCGGCGTGGGCGCGATCGCGCACGGCAATGATCTGGGCGGCTCGATTCGATATCCGGCGTATGCGTGCGGCGTTGCGGGATTGCGCCCGAGCCAGGGGCGCGTGCCCGCGTTCAATCCGAGTCAGGCGCACGAGCGGACTCCGGCCGTTCAGCTTGCGTCGGTGCAGGGGCCGCTTGCACGCACGGTGGCCGATCTGCGTCTCGCGCTGCGGGCGCTTGCTGCGCCGGATCTCAACGATCCGTGGTGGGTGCCGGTACCGTTGAGTGCCGACGCGGGGCCGACGCGCGTTGCGTTGTGCCGGCAGATGGACGGCATCGAGGCCGATCCTGCGGTGCTCGATGCGCTCGATTTCGCCGCCGGCTGCCTCGATGCGGCAGGCTATTCGGTCGTGCACGCGACGCCGCCGGCGCTGCGGGAAGCGGCCGATCTGTGGCTCGCGTTGACGACGGCCGAAATGGAGGCCGGCATGGGCGGTGCGATCGACGCCTACGGCGACGACGCGGTCCGGGCCGCTTACGCGAGCATGATGCATCTCGCGAAGCCGCTCGACACGGTCGGCTACATGAACGCGCTGTCGCGGCGGTCGTCGGTGCTGCGCCATTGGCAGGTTTTTTTCGCCCGTCATCCATTGCTGCTGATGCCGGTGTCCTGGCAACGCCCGTTCCCGATCGATGCGGACCGCCGCGGAGACGACGCGATGCGGCGCATTCTGGATGCGCAAAGCCCGATGCTCGCCACCGCGATTCTCGGCCTTCCGGGCCTGTCCGTGCCGGTCGGCGCGGTGGATGGGCTGCCGGTCGGCGTGCAACTTGTGGCCGGGCGCTTTCAGGAAGGCCGTTGCCTTGCGGCGGGCGAGGTGATCGAGGCGCGTTGCGGTGTGACGACGCCGATCGATCCGCGACGCGGTCCGTTGCACTGAAGTGAGGCGTTCGGTTTCTGCGCGCCGATCTGCTGCCAGTCGGGCATCGCCTCGAGGATGCTGAGCCGTGCGCCACGGCGGGCTGCCGGCCGTGCCGCCGGAGATCCTCACCAGGCTGCGGATCGCGATCGGTTTCGGCTGGACGACGTTCGTCGCGGCTGAGGGTCGATGCGGTGGGTCGAGCGGCGGATCGTGCCGTGGAACGGGAGAGGGTAAGGGGGCGGTACGGCTCGCGGGTGGTGTATGGCGCGGCGCGTGACGGTGATGAGCGTACAGGGTCGCGAATGGAACGGGCCGGGTTTCGTGTCGATCGAAACCCGGCCCGTTCCGGATGATGCTGTCGGCAATGCCGCGACGGCTTACCAGCGATAGCCTGCGCCGGCGCCGACTGCCACGGTGCCTCGTGTATTGGTCGACCCGGACGCCTTGACGACCCAGCGACCGTTGCGGGTCGCGGTCGACAGGCCGAACGCGACGGCCGACTGACCGCTGTACGTGCCGCCGGCAATCGATACCATGCTTTCGCCCGCCAGCGATGCCTGCGGCAGGTTCGCGATCGCGACGGCGGACGCGATGCCGCCGCTTGCGTCGCGCCGGTAGTGATCGATGTCGGATCGAACGCTGCCGATCTGGTCGTTCAACTGCTGCACGTTCACGGCATCGGTCGGCGCGGTGCCGGCCTTGACGTTGGTGATCTGCCGTTCGTGGCCGGGCGAGCCGACGGAGACCGAGTCGTCGCGATCGGCGACGGAGTTCGCGCCGAGCGCGACCGAATTATTGCCCGATGCCGTCGCATTGTTCCCGAGCGCGACGCCGCCATTGCCGGATGCGTTCGAGTTCTGGCCGAGCGCCATCGAATCCGATCCGGTCGCTCCGGAGCCGTCGCCGAGCTGGGCCAGCTGGTTGCCATGCTCGCCCGTCCACGGTTTGGCGCCGGTGCCGTTCTGCTCGACATTCGTCACGCGAGAATTCAGTGAATCGACGCTGCTCTGGAATTTCTGCTCCATCGCAAAGAGTTGCCCGCCGTTGACGGCCTGCATGCTGCCCACTGCAATTGCGCCGCCCTTGACGTTGTCGAGCAAGGTGCCGCCGACGCCGCCGAGCGTCGCGCTGCCGAGCGTCAGGTCGTCGTACACGATCGCGCCGAGCGGCTTGCCATTCGGGTCGATCAGGCCGGTGGCCTTGAGCTGCGCGACCGTCACGGCGTCGGTATCGCCGGTGCCGTTCGACAGCCCGGTCAGTGCGCGCGTGCCGTTCGCGCCGGCGACGCTGACCGACGTGCCGCCCTTGTCGGCGCCGATCGAGATCGCGAGGCTCGCCGGGTCCTGCCGGACCAGGCCGGTCGTGCCGTTGTCGAGCCGCGTGCCGAGATCGTCGACGTCGACGCGGAGCGAGTTGACGCGCCCGTCGAGATTCGTCAGTGCGCCGCCGACATTGCTGAAGGATTTGCCGTCGATCTCGTAGCTCGGGCCGCGCACGGTGCCGTCCGCGTTGACGGCGGCATCGCCGCCGAGCGCGTCGACGACGGGCTTGAGCTGCGACAGGTTGGTTGCGTCGGTGTCGCGCGTGCCGGCCCGCAGGTTGACGAGCTGGCGCTCGTTGCCGGTGTTGCCGATCGACACGGTGTTCGTGCGGTCGGCGACGCTGCCCTGGCCGAGTGCGACCGCGCCGTGCGCGCTGACCTTCGTGTCGGCGCCGAGCGCGAGGCTGCGGTTCGCATTGACGTTCGACGATACGCCGAACGCGTTCGAGCGGTCGCCGTGGACGTTCGCGTTTTCGCCGACGGCGACGGTAGCTTGCCCGTCGGCAACGGCTTTCGCGCCGATCGCGATCGCCGAGTAGTCGCTGCCGGTTTCGCCAAGCGCTTGCGCGCCCGGTCCTATCGCGATCGCGCTGGCGCCGGACGCGATCGGATCGCCGCCGTTACCGCCGAGAATGACCAGGTTGGTCTGGATCAAGTCGTCGCCGGCATGGCCGTAGCACGGTGCGAGCGCGGCGAGCGCGAGAGCGAATGCCGTGAGTCTGGCGGCAGGTGTGCGCTTCGGCTTGATCGAAGCGCGCGAGCGTGCGCACGGAATACCGGAGCGAATGGCGATGACGCTTGTCATATGAATCGTAGTCCTGATTGATTGATGTCGTATGTCAGACGGCCGGACGATGCACGTGCGACTCACCGAACGGAGCAGGTACGATGTACCGCCGTCGGTGAAGGCATGTCCGTATCGGATGGCCTTGAACCGGGGCAATATACGGTTCGTCGAATGCGCCGTCGATCAGACAGTTACGAAAATGATGACGTTGCTAATGGGACAAATCGTATGGGGCTGGCGGGGCCGTGGCCGCGATTCGATGGGCGGCCACGGATAATCGGTCGTCGGTATGTGTGATGCAAGGAGCGGCGCGTGACGGCTCACGCGCGCTGCCGCGGACGGGGGGCGTCCGTCAATCCCCCATCGCAACCCCTTCACGCCGCGGATCCGCACCGCCGAACCACACCGTCTGCCCCTGCACGTTCAGCCGCTGGATTCCCTGCAGCCCCGAGTTCATCTCGACGACCTGCACGTCGTGCCCGCGGCCCTTCAGCCCGTCGGCGAGCGCGTCCGACACGCGGCCGCGCTCGAGCTGGGTCGGCCCGTTCATCGACCCGAAGTTCGGCAGCGCGATCGCCTGCTGCATCGTCATGCCCCAGTCGAGCACGCCGACCAGCGTCTTCGCGACGTGATTGATGATCGCGGGGCCGCCGGCCGAGCCGACGACCATCGTCACCTGCTTCGTCTTCTTGTCGAACACGAGCTCCGGCGACATCGCCGAACGCGGCCGCTTGCCGGGCTGCACGCGGTTCGCGACCGGCCGGCCGTTGTCGTTCGACACGAACGAGAAATCGGTGAGCTGGTTGTTCAGCATGAAGCCGCGCACCATCAGCCGCGAACCGAACGCATCCTCGATGCTCGTCGTCATCGACAGCGCCTGCCCGTAGCGGTCGACGATCGCGATGTCGGACGTCGACGGCAATTCGGGGCTGCGATCGTCGGCCATCGCGAGCGTCGCGCCCTGCGGCGCGCCGGCCTGCACGACGCCCATGCTGCTGTCGCTGATCAGCCGCGCGCGCTGTGCGAGGTAGGTCCTGTCGGTGAGGCTTGTCCAGTTGCCGCCCGGCAGCGGCACGAAATCGGGATCGGCGACATAGCGCGCACGGTCCGCATACGCGAGGCGCCCGGCTTCGCTGAACAGGTGCGCGGCGAACGGCGTCGGCTCGTAGCCGACGTCGTTGCGCACCGGCTTCTGCGCGCCGATCTGCTGCCAGTCGGGCATCGCTTCGAGGATGCCGAGCATCTGCGCGATCGCGAGGCCGCCCGACGACGGCGGCGGCATCCCGCAGACGACCGAGCGCCGGTAGTCGGCGCACAGCGGCGTGCGCACCTTCGCCTTGTAGCGTGCGAGATCCTGGAGCGACAGCAGGCCCGGATTGGTCGGGTGCTTGCGGACCTTGGTGACGATGTCGCGCGCGATCGCGCCGGTGTAGAACGCGTTCGCGCCGCGGTCGGCGACCTGGCGCAGCACGGTCGCGAGCGCGGGGTTCTTCAGCACCGTGCCGGCCGCCTTCGGCGTGCCGTCCGGGTTGTAGAAGTACGCACGCGCGGCCGGGTCGTTCTTCAGGTACTTGTCGTTCGCGATCAGTGTCGCGAGCCGCGGGCTGATCGTGAAGCCGTGCTCGGCGAGCCGGATCGCGGGCTGGAACAGCCGGCGCCACGGCAGCTTGCCGTGCGCGCGGTGCGCGGCGTCGAGCATGCGCAGCACGCCCGGCGTGCCGACCGAGCGCCCGCCGACGACGCCTTCGTAGAAGCCCATCGGCTGGCCGGTCGGCCCGTAGAACAGGCGGTCGGTCGCGGCGGCCGGCGCGGTTTCGCGGCCGTCGTACGCCTGCGTCGCCTTGCCGTCGAAGTACAGCATGAACGCGCCGCCGCCGATCCCCGACGATTGCGGCTCGACGAGCGCGAGCACCATCTGCGTCGCGATCGCGGCGTCGATCGCGGTGCCGCCGGCCTTCAGCATCTCGTAGCCGGCCTGCGTCGCGAGCGGGTTCGCGGCCGCGATCATGCTGTGCTGCGAAGTCCAGCCCGGCTTGTCGACCCAGCCGGACGACCGCTCGGGCGCATGGAAGCCGGGCAGCGGCACGGCTGCGCCCGACGCGGCGGCCACCGGGACGACGGCGCCCGACGGCGTTGACGGGGACGTGCAGCCGGCGTTGAGAGCGACGAGCGCGACGGCGGCGAGCAGCGTCCAGGGACGCGAATGCGGACGAATCCGGTCGAACATTGAACCCTCGGCAGCAGTGAATTCGAATGAAGCGATGGTGCGGGCGCAACGGGGCTGCGCACCCCGGCGCGCTATTGTCGCCGCGAGGCCGGCGGATTGTCATCCGACAGGAAACCCTGACGCATCGCGCCGGGCCCGCCCCGGCCGGCCTTTCCGGCCTGTTCGAGGATGAACTCTATGAACGTCGACGTCGCGCGCGTGTGGTGCCGGTTCGGCATGTAGAGCATGTACATGTGCGTGCCGAAGATGCTGAGCCGGTATGCGTCGAGCGACGTGACGACGGCGCCGCGCCGCATGTCGTCCTGCATCACGTAGTCGGGCACGATGCCGACGCCGATCCCCGCGAGGATCGCCTGGCGCAGGAACAGGAAGTTCTCCGAAATCAGCGTGGGCTCGAGCAGCACCTCGTGCCGCTCGTCGCCGAGATACGCGGCGATCCTGAGCTGGCGGCCCATCACCGTCGCGGTGACGACCGGCGCGGCGGCCAGCGCGCCGAGGCTCGCTGGCATCCCGTGCGCGGCCGCGAACGCAGCCGACGCGCACGCGACGTAGCGCACCGCGCCCATGTCGCGCGCGACGAGGTTCTGCGGCGGCTCGGGCATCACGCGCACCGCGATGTCGATCTCGTCGCGCATCAGGTCTTCCACGCGGTTCTCGAATACGACGTCGAGCACGATGCCCGGATGCAGCCGCTTGAACGCGAGCAGCCATTCGGACATCACCATCTGCCCGTAGCCGCTCGGCACCGACAGCCGCACGCGCCCCTGCAGGTCCTGGCCGAGCGTCGTCACCGATTCCTCCGCGGCGAGCAGCTCGTTGCGGATGCGCCGGCCGTGCTCGTACAGCTTCAGCCCGATCTCGGTCGGCTCGATGCGCCGCGTCGTGCGCCGCACGAGCTGCTGGCCGATCGAGCGCTCGAGCTGGTTCAGCCGGTAGCTGACGTTCGCGCGGCTCATCTTGAGCCGCTGCGCGGCCTTGCTGAGATTGCCGGCGTCGAGGATCTCGACGAGCAGCGTCAGCGCGTTCAGGTCCATGCGTTCGCTCCTGATCCGTCCCGTTTAACGGTCGGAAAGCATTCAGTGTCAAGTCAGACTTGACAGCTTGTAAAGGCGAGAGGGAATTGTCAATGAATCTCGATCAATCGAGAATCGGTGCATGTCTGGTGCATATGACAGGACAGGAGACACCATGAATTCATCTGCAACACCCCAAGCCGGCACGGTCACGCGCGAGCGGCGCGACAAGGTGCTCGTCGTCACGATCGACCACCCGCCCGTCAACGCGCTGTCGGCCGACGTGCGGCGCGGCCTCGCCGACGCGCTCGACGCCGCGCAGGCCGACGACGCGATCCGCGCGGTGCTGATCGTCGGCGCCGGCCGCAACTTCATCGCGGGCGCCGACATTCGCGAATTCGGCAAGCCGCCGGTGCCGCCGTCGCTGCCGGATGTGTGCGAGCGGATCGAGTCCAGCGCGAAGCCGGTCGTGGTCGCGCTGCACGGCGCGACGCTCGGCGGCGGCCTCGAAGTCGCGCTGGCCGCGCATTACCGGCTCGCGGTGCCCGGCGCGAAGCTCGGGCTGCCCGAAGTCACGCTCGGCCTGCTGCCCGGCGCGGGCGGCACGCAGCGTACGCCGCGCCTGATCGGCGCAAAGGCCGCGCTCGACCTGATGCTGACGGGCCGCCACGCGAGCGCGGACGAAGCGCTCGCGCTCGGCCTCGTCGATCGCGTCGCGCACAGCGACGACACGCTCGCCGAAGGCCTTGCCTATGCGCAGGAACTCGTGTCGCTCGGCGCGCCGGTGCGCCGCACGCGCGATGCGCAGGGGCTCGCCGATCGCGCGGCCGCGCAGGCCGCGATCGACGCAGCGCGCGCGGAACTGCCGAAGAAGTCGCGCGGTCTGTTCTCGCCGGCGAAGATCGTCGAAGCGGTCGAGGCCGCGCTCACGCAGTCGTTCGACGCGGGGATGAAGTTCGAACGCAGCCTGTTCCTGCAGTGCATCGACAGCCCGCAGCGCGCGGGCCTCGTGCATGCGTTCTTCGCGGAGCGCGAAGCCGCGAAGGCGCCCGAGGCGCGGCGTGCGAGCGCGCGGCCGGTCGAGCGGATCGGCGTGGTCGGCGGCGGCACGATGGGCGCGGGCATCGCGGTCGCGGCGCTCGACGCCGGGCTGCCGGTGACGATGATCGAACGCGACGAAGCGTCGCTCGCGCGCGGCCGCGCGCACGTCGAGAAGGTGTACGACGGCCTCGTCGCGAAAGGGCGGATGACGCCGGCCGCGCACGCGGCACGGCTCGCGCGCTTCAAGGGCAGCACGTCGTACGACGCGCTCGCGCAGGCCGATGTCGTGATCGAGGCCGTGTTCGAGGACATGGCAGTGAAGAAGGCCGTGTTCGCCGAACTCGCGCGCGTCTGCAAGCCGGGTGCGGTGCTCGCGACCAACACGTCGTATCTCGACATCGACGAACTGGCCGCGAGCATCGACCGCCCGGCCGACGTGATCGGCCTGCATTTCTTCTCGCCGGCCAACGTGATGAAGCTGCTCGAGATCGTCGTGCCGGCGCGCGTCAGCGCGGACGTCGTCGCGACCGCGTTCGCGCTCGCCAAGCAGTTGAAGAAGACGCCGGTGCGCGCGGGCGTATGCGACGGCTTCATCGGCAACCGGATCCTCGCCGTCTATCGCACGGCGGCCGACTATCTGATGGAGGACGGCGCGTCGCCGTACCAGATCGATCGCGCGGTGCGCGAATTCGGCTTCCCGATGGGGCCGTTCCAGGTGGTCGATCTCGCGGGCGGCGACATCGGCTGGGCGACCCGCAAGCGCCGCGCGGCGACGCGCGATCCGCGCGCGCGCTACGTGGAGATTTCCGACCGGCTGTGCGAGCGCGGCTGGTTCGGGCAGAAGACGTCGCGCGGCTACTACCTGTATCCGGACGGCGCGCGCGTCGGCACGCCGGACCCGGAAGTCGAAGCGATCGTCGCGGCAGAACGCGCGAAGAAGGGCGTCACGCCGCGCACGTTCACCGACGACGAAATCCTGCGCCGCTACCTCGCCGCGATGATCAACGAAGGCGCGAACGTCGTGCACGAAAAGATCGCGCTGCGCCCGCTCGATGTCGACGCGGTGTTCCTGTACGGCTACGGCTTCCCGCGTTATCGCGGCGGACCGATGCACTACGCGGACACGCTCGGCCTCGCGAACGTGCTCGCCGATATCCGCGCGTTCGCGAAGGAGGATCCGCTGTTCTGGAAGCCGTCGCCGCTGATCGTCGAACTCGTCGCGCGTGGCGCGGATTTCGCGAGCCTGAACCGCATCGACTGAACGCCAACCGCATTCGCAACGGACCGAAGATGGACCTCAATTTCACTCCCGAAGAGGAAGCCTTCCGCACGGAAGTGCAGCGCTTCCTGCAAGCGGAACTGCCCGAGCGCATCGCGCGCAAGGTGAAGGGCGGCCTGCACCTCACGCGCGACGACATGCGCGAATGGCACGCGACACTCAACGCGCGCGGCTGGCTCGCGAGCCACTGGCCGCGCGAATACGGCGGCCCCGGCTGGAGCGTCGCGCAGAAGTTCCTGTTCGACAACGAATGCGCGCTCGCCGGTGCGCCGCGCATCGTGCCGTTCGGCGTGAACATGCTCGGCCCGGTGTTGATCAAGTACGGCAGCGAGGCGCAAAAGCGCCACTGGCTGCCGCGCATCCTCGACGGCACCGACTGGTGGTGCCAGGGTTACTCGGAGCCGGGCGCCGGTTCCGATCTCGCGGCGGTGAAGACGAGCGCGGTGCGCGGAATCGACGCGCAGGGCGAGCACTACATCGTGAACGGGCAGAAGACGTGGACCACGCTCGGCCACTACGCGAACATGATCTTCTGCCTCGTGCGCACCGCGACCGACGTGCGCAAGCAGGAGGGCATCAGCTTCCTGCTGATCGACATGAACACGCCGGGCGTCGACGTGCGTCCGATCATCACGCTCGACGGCGAGCACGAGGTGAACGAGGTGTTCTTCACCGACGTGCGCGTGCCGGCGGAAAACCTCGTCGGCGAAGAGAACCGCGGCTGGACCTACGCGAAATTCCTGCTCACGTACGAGCGCACCAACATCGCCGGGATCGGCTTCTCGACGGCCGCGCTCGACCGGTTGCGCGCGGTCGCCGCGAAGGTGACGAAGAACGGCAAGCCGCTCGCGGACGATCCGTTCTTCGCGGCGCGTGTCGCGCGCGTCGAGATCGAGCTCGAGAACATGCGCACGACCAACCTGCGCGTGCTGGCCGCGGTCGCGGGCGGCGGCGCGCCGGGCGCGGAAAGCTCGATGCTGAAGATCCGCGGCACGCAGATCCGCCAGGAGATCGCGTCGCTGATGCGACGCGCGATGGGGCCGTACGCGCAGCCGTTCGTCGACGAAGCGCTCGATGCGGACTACGACGGCGAACCGGTCGGCCCGGACGAAGCCGCGAGCGCCGCGCAGCAGTACTTCAACAACCGGAAGCTGTCGATCTTCGGCGGCTCGAACGAGATCCAGAAGAACATCATCGCGAAGATGATGCTCGGGCTGTAACGAGGAGCGCGACGATGGATTTCCAGCACACAGAAGACCGCCGGATGCTGGCGGACACGTTGAACCGCTTCATCGCCGAACAGTACGCGTTCCCGGTGCGCGATCGCATCGCGCAGTCGGCCGAAGGCTTCGATCGCGCGATGTGGCAGCGCTTTGCCGAGCTTGGCACGATCGGCGCGCTGTTTCCCGAAGCCGACGGCGGCTTCGGCGGCGCGGGCTTCGATATCGCGGTGGTGTTCGAATGCCTCGGGCGCGGGCTCGTCGTCGAGCCGTTCCTCGGTGCGCTGCTGGCTGGCCGCGCGCTGTCGCTCGCCGGCGGCGATGCGCATCGCGACAAGCTCGCGGCGCTGATCGACGGCAGCGCGAGCGCCGCGTTCGCGCACGACGAGCCGGGCTCGCACTACGAACTGACGACCGTGCGCACGCGCGCCGAACGCTCGGGCGACGGCTGGGTGCTGACGGGCGCGAAGGGCGTCGTCGACCAGGCCGCGCAGGCGGCGTTCTTCGTCGTCAGCGCGCGCGTGTCCGGCCACGACGACGATGCGGCCGGCATCGGCCTGTTCGTCGTGCCGGCCGATGCGCCGGGCGTATCGCTGCGCGATTACCGGAAGATCGACGGCGGCCGCGCGGCCGAGGTGCGCTTCGATCGCGTTGCACTGCCGGTCGATGCCGCGCTCGGCGATCCGGACGTCGAGCGCGACGGCGAAGCGGGCGCGGCGCTGCTCGAACGCGTGCTCGGCTACGGGCTGCTCGCGCTGTCGGCGGAAGCGCTCGGCGCGATGGACGTCGCGAAGGAACACACGCTCGACTACCTGCGCACGCGCAAGCAGTTCGGATTGCCGATCGGCAGCTTCCAGGCGCTGCAGCACCGGATGGCCGACCTGCTGCTCGAAGTCGAGCAGGCGCGCTCGGCCGTGATCAACGCGGCCGCGCAGCTCGATGCGCCGCGCGCGGTGCGCGAACGCGCGCTTGCGGCAGCGAAATACAGCATCGGCCGGATCGGCACGCTCGTCGCCGAGGAGAGCATCCAGTTGCACGGCGGGATCGGGATGACGTGGGAGCTGCCGCTGTCGCATTACGCGAAGCGCCTCGTGATGATCGATCACCAGCTCGGCGACGAGGATCACCATCTCGCGCGCTACATCGCGTTGTCCAAACAGTAAAAGCGCGCAGCGCGAATGGAGGAGACAAGGATGACGAACGAACCGCGCGCATTGCCGCTGGCCGGCGTGAAGGTGCTCGATTTCTCGCGCGTGCTCGCGGGCCCGTGGTGCGCGATGGTGCTCGCCGATTTCGGCGCGGAAGTGATCAAGGTCGAGCATCCGGCGCGCGGCGACGACACGCGCGACTGGGGGCTGCGGATCGGCGATACCGAGACTACGTATTTCAACAGCGTGAATCGCAGCAAGCGTTCGATCTGCGTGGACCTGCAGACCGAAGAAGGGCAGCGCGTCGCGCGCGAGCTGGCCGCGCAGGCCGACGTGCTGGTCCACAACTTCAAGTTCGGCGGCGCGGAAAAGCTCGGCCTCGGCTATGACGCGCTGGCCGAACTGAACCCGCGCCTCGTGCACTGCGCGATTTCCGGCTACGACCGTTCGGGCGCCGAGGCCGCGCGGCCCGGTTACGACCTCGTCGTGCAGGGGGAGGCCGGGCTGATGGCGCTGAACGGCGAGGCCGGCCAGCCGCCGCTGAAGTTCGGCGTCGCGGCGGTCGACCTGTTCACCGGCATGTATTCGGCGCAGGCGATCCTCGCCGCGCTGTACGAGCGTCATGCAACCGGGCGCGGGCGGCGCATCGAGATGGCGCTGTTCGACTGCGGGCTGATGATCACCGCGTACTACGGGCTCGACGCGCTGCTGATGGGCGAGGACCCGCCGCGCTACGGCAACGCGCATCCGTCGATCGTGCCGTACGGCGTGTTCGACGCGGCCGACGGCCCGCTCGTGATCACCGTCGGCAACAACACGCAGTTCGCGCGCTTTTGCGAGGTGATCGAGCGGCCCGACCTCGCGGCTGACGCGCGCTACAAGACCAATCTCGGCCGCTCGGAAAACCGCGCGGACCTGCTGCCCGAGCTTCGCCGCGAACTCGCGCGCCGGTCGCGCGCGACGCTGCTTGCGGCGCTCGCCGACGCGGGCATTCCGTGCGGTGAAGTGCTTGGGTTGCACGAAGCGCTGAGGTCCGAGCGCGCGACCAGCGCGGGGCTCGTCACGCGGCAGCCGCATCCGGTCGCGGGCGGTGTCGACGTGCTCGCGCCGCCGTACCGCTTCGACGGCGCGCGGCTGCCGGTGCGCGGCGCGCCGCCGGTGCTCGGTGCGGATACGGACGCGGTGCTCGGCGGCTGGCTAGGGATGTCGACCGACGAGGTCGCGCGGCTGCGCGCGGATCGCATCGTGTAACGCGATTTTTCCGCCGCGGCGCGGGCGGAGCGGTTGACGCGCCGGCCATCTACAAGACAAGCCTCGCGAAACGACGAGGTGCCCTGCGGGGACTGGAGTCGGCGCTGAAGCGCCGATTCCGGTCGACCGCGAAGCATGGGACCGGAACAAGCGCCAAAGCGCCAACTCCGGTCGACACAGGAGACACCATGGAGCTTTCCGTCATCGAATCGGTCACGGCGCGCCGCGACTACCAGCAACTCGTGCGTGCGCGGCGCCGCTTCAGCTTCACGCTGACGGCGCTGATGATCGCGACCTACTACGGCTTCATCCTGCTCGTCGCGCTCGCGCCGCACGTGCTCGCGGCGCCGCTGTATCGCGGCGCGACGACGACGGTCGGGATCGCCGCGGGCGTCGCGATCATCCTGGTCGCGATCGGCCTGACCGCGTGCTACGTGCTGCGCGCGAATCGTGCGTTCGACCGCCGGGTCGACGCGATCCTGCAGCGTTCCTGACGGAGGCCGACATGCGACGCACATCGATCGCGCTCGGCGCGCTTGCCATTCTCGTTTCCTCCGCCGCCCATGCGGTATCGGTCGCGGGCCCGATGCCCGACAAGGTCGAGCTGAACCCGGTCGCGATCGGGATGTTCTTCGCGTTCGTGTTCGCGACGCTCGCGCTCACGCGCTGGGCCGCGCGCCGCACGCGATCGACACGCGACTTCTACACGGCCGGCGGCGGCATCACCGGGCTGCAGAACGGCCTCGCGATCGCGGGCGACTACATGTCGGCCGCGTCGTTCCTCGGGCTGTCCGGCATGGTGTTCATGTTCGGCTTCGACGGGCTCATCTACTCGATCGGCTTTCTGGTCGGCTGGCCGTTCGTGATGTTCCTGATCGCCGAGCCGCTGCGCAACCTCGGCAAGTTCACGTTCGTCGACGTCGTCGCGTACCGCTTCGCGCAGCGGCCGATCCGGCTGCTGACCTCCGCGAACGCGCTGACGATCGTCGTGCTGTACCTCGTCGTGCAGATGGTCGGCGCGGGCAAGCTGATCCAGCTGCTGTTCGGGCTGTCGTACGGCACGGCGGAGCTGATCGTCGGCGTGCTGATGGTCGTCTACGTGTTCTTCGGCGGGATGACCGCGACCACCTGGGTGCAGGTGATCAAGGCCGTGCTGCTGCTGTGCGGCGCGACGCTGCTCGTGTTGCTCGCGCTCGGCGAATTCGGCTTCAGCGTCGACGAGATGTTCCGCCGCGCGGTGGCCGTGCATCCGGGCGCGCTCGGCATCATGGGGCCCGGCAAACTGATCCGCGATCCGGCCAACGCGCTGTCGCTCGGCATCGCGCTGATGTTCGGCACGGCCGGCTTCCCGCACATCCTGATGCGCTTCTTCACGGTGCCGAACGCGAAGGAGGCGCGCAAGTCGGTGCTCTACGCGACCGGCTTCATCGGCTACTTCTACCTGCTGACCTTCGTGATCGGCTTCTCGGCGATCGTGCTGCTCGCGCAGCATCCCGAGTTCTTCAAGCTCGGCGCGAACGGCACGTTCAACCTCACGCACGACCTGCTCGGCGGCTCGAACATGGTCGCGGTGAAGCTCGCGCAGGCGGTCGGCGGGAACTGGTTCTACGGCTTCATCGCGGCCGTCACGTTCGCGACGATCCTCGCGGTGGTCGCGGGCCTGACGCTCGCCGGCGCGACGACGATCTCGCACGACCTGTATGCGCAGATGTGGGCGCGCGGCAAGCCCGACGAGCGCCTGGAGATGCGCATCTCGCGCGCGGCGACGATCGTGCTGTCGGCCGTCGCGATCGGGCTGTCGATCCTGTTCGAGCACGTGAACGTCGCGTTCATGGTCGGGCTCGTCGCGGCGGTGGCCGCGAGCGCGAATTTCCCGGTGCTCGCGATGTCGATCTTCTGGCGCGGGATGACGACGCGCGGCGCGGTGCTCGGCGGCGGCCTCGGCCTCGCGTCGGCGGTGGTGCTCACGGTGCTGTCGAAGTCGGTGTGGGTCGACGTGCTGCACCACGCGCACGCGCCGGTGTTCCTCGACAACCCGGCGCTCGTGTCGGTGCCGCTCGCGTTCATCGGGATCGTCGTCGGCTCGCTCGCGGATCGCGGCGAGCGCGCGCAGCGCGAGCGCGACGCGTTCGCGCAGCAGGAGTTCTACGCGCAAACCGGCCTGCTGGCCGGCGAGGCCGTGCAGCACTGATTCGTCTGATCAAAGTGCCAATCCGTCCGGATCGCCGGACGGATATTTTCCGGAAATCCGGAATCCCGGATTTCCTTGCCTGCCGCATTATGAGAAATACAATGAAAACAATGGTTTGAGGGGTTACGGAAACCTGGCATCGACCTTGCGATATAAAACGCACGGCCGCCCACTCGGCCTGACTATTAAACCAAGCGTTGCATGGGACCCAAGTAAGCGCTGAAGCGCTAACTCGGGTCGACAGGAGACAATCGATGACCACTGCCTTCCTCCCCCTCCGGATGTCGTGAGGCATCGCTTGTTGCGGCACGGCAGCCGCGCGGGCGAATGCTCTTCCCCTGACATTCGCCTGCGCGCGTGACGCCGTATCCACCGGCTCATCTACTTCAGCAGGAACCATCGTGAAGAAGAAACCCTTCTACAAAGTGCTCTATGTGCAGGTGATCTTCGCCATCATCGTCGGCGTGATCCTCGGCCACTACTACCCGGCGCTCGCCACCGACATGAAACCGCTCGGCGACGGGTTCATCAAGCTGATCAAGATGGTGATCGGTCCGATCATCTTCTGTACGGTCGTCACCGGCATCGCCGGCATGGAGGACATGAAGAAGGTCGGCCGCGTCGGCGGCAAGGCGCTGCTGTACTTCGAGGTCGTGTCGACCTTCGCGCTGCTGCTCGGCCTCGCGGCCACGCACATCCTGCGTCCGGGCGTCGGCTTCAACATCGACCCGGCGACGCTCGACGGCAAGGCCGTCGCGTCGTACGCGGCGAAGGCGCACGGGCAGTCGACGGTCGACTTCCTGATGCACATCATCCCGAACACGATGGTCGATGCGTTCGCGCAGGGCGAAATCCTGCAGATCCTGCTGATCGCGCTGCTGTTCGGCAGCGTGCTCGCGCACCTCGGCGAGCGCGGCAAGGTCGTCACCGATTTCATCGACGGGCTCACGCGCGTGCTGTTCGGCATCGTGCACATCGTCACGAAGCTGGCACCGATCGGCGCGTTCGGCGCGATGGCGTTCACGATCGGCAAGTACGGCGTCGGCTCGCTGGTGCCGCTGCTCAAGCTGATCGGCACGTTCTACCTGACGTCGGTCGTGTTCGTGCTCGTCGTGCTCGGCGCGATCGCGCGCTTCACGGGCTTCTCGATCATCCGCTTCGTGTCCTACATCAAGGAAGAGCTGCTGATCGTGCTCGGCACGAGCTCGTCGGAAGCCGCGCTGCCGCAGTTGATGGAAAAGCTCGAGAAGGCCGGCTGCTCGCGTTCGGTCGTCGGCCTCGTCGTGCCGACCGGCTATTCGTTCAACCTCGACGGCACCAACATCTACATGACGATGGCCGTGCTGTTCATCGCGCAGGCGACCAACATCGAACTGACGTGGATGCAGCAGCTCACGCTGCTGGCGGTTGCGATGCTGACGTCGAAGGGCGCGAGCGGCGTGACGGGCGCGGGCTTCATCACGCTCGCCGCGACGCTGGCCGTCGTGCCGACGATCCCGCTGTCGGGCATGGTGCTGATCCTCGGCATCGACCGCTTCATGAGCGAATGCCGCGCGCTGACCAACATCGTCGGCAACGGCGTCGCGACGGTCGTCGTGTCCGCCTGGGAGAAGGAGCTCGACCGCAACAAGCTGCGCCAGGCGCTGAAGGGCGGCGGCGAAGTCTCGGCGACCGAGACGGCCGGCGTCTGACGTCGTGAAGGAGCAGGCGGCGGCACCGCCCGCCGGCGGCGCGGCACGCGGCGGCCGAGGCGTTGACAGGGAGGCCTATGACACAATAGGCGATCCGCATCGCCAGGAAGCCTCGACCGTGAAGCGCCGCCTGCTCATCCTCGTCGTGCTTGCCGCCGCGCTCGTCGCGGCGTGCGCGCTGACGTGGACGATTACCTGGCAACGCGGCGTCGCCGAGCTGCAGCGCAACGCCGCGGTGCGCGTCGACCGCACCACCAACGCGCTCAAGAGCACGCTCGACCGCTACGAATCGCTGCCCTATCTGCTCGGCAGCCATCCGTATGTGCAGGACCTGCTCGCCGAGCCGAAGCGCGGCGACTACACCGCACGCGTCAACCGCTATCTCGAAGATCTCAACGAACACGCGCACGCGACCGTCACCTACGTGATCGGCGCGGACGGCCTGTGCGTCGCCGCCAGCAACTGGCGCGCGCCCGACAGCTTCGTCGGGATCGAATACCGTTTCCGCCCCTACTTCCTCGACGCGATGAACGGCCGGGTCGGCCGCTTCTTCGGGATCGGCACGATCTCGCGCGATCCCGGCTACTACATCTCGCAGCCCGTATGGCGCGACGGCAAGATCGCGGGCGTCGTGGTCGTGAAGCTCAATCTCGAATGGTTCCAGGGCGCTGACGCGTCCGAGCCGCTCGTCGTCGCGGACGATCACGGCGTCGTGTTCCTGTCGTCGGTGCCCGCGTGGAAATACCACACGCTGCGGCCGTTGACGGGGCCCGTCGCCGCGTCGATCTACGAGACGCGCCAGTACGCGCAGCAGCCCGTCACACCGCTGCCGCTGCGCATCGAGCAGACGCTCGGCGCCGATGCGGAGATCGTGCGCCTGGGCGCGGGCCTGCGCGCGCCGCGTTTCCTGGCCAGCAAGCGCCGGATCGGCGAGCCCGACTGGCTGCTCGTCACGCTCGCACCGATCGCGCCGATCGACGCCGATGCGCGCAACGCGACGATCGTCACGGGCTTCGGTTTCGTGTCGGTCGCGCTGCTCGCGTTCTACTGGCGGATGCGCCGCGCGCGCGTGCGCGAAATGATCCGCGGCCGCGCGCTGCTGCAGCAGGCGTACGCGGAGCTGAACCGGCGCGTCGAGGAACGCACGGCCGACCTGTCGGAAGCGAACGAGCAGTTGCAGAAGGAAGTCGGCGACCGGATCCGCGCGGAGCAGGAGCTGCGCGCCGCGCACGACGAACTGATCCAGGCGAGCAAGCTGGCCGCGCTCGGCCAGATGGCGGCCGGCATCACGCATGAACTGAACCAGCCGCTCGCGGCGCTGCGCAGCTTCTCGGACAACACGCGCGTGCTGCTCGATCGCGGCGAGCAGGCGGCCGCGCGCGAGAACCTCGAGGCGATCGCCGCGCTCACCGAGCGGATGGGCAAGATCACGAACCAGTTGAAGCTGTTCGTCGGCCGTGCGAAGCCGCGCAACGAGCGGGCGCTCGTCGTGCGTGCGCTGCGCAGCGTACTGTCGCTGCTCGGCGATCGCCTGCGCGGCGTCGCACTCACGCTGACGCTGCAGGACGCGACCGTATCGCCCGCGCACGGCGTGCCGCTCGATCTGGCGCGCGACTACCCCGAGCTTGTCGCACGTTGCGAGGACCTGCGCCTCGAGCAGGTGCTGATCAACCTGCTCGGCAACGCACTCGACGCGGTCGCGGGCATCGCGGCGCCCGCGATCGAAGTGACGATCGTGGTGTCGGCCGCGACGCTCGCGGTCGAGGTGCGCGACAACGGCCCCGGCATCGCGCCCGACCTGTTGCCGCGCCTGTTCGAGCCGTTCTTCACGACCAAGGAAATGGGGCGCGGGCTCGGGCTCGGCCTCGCGATCTCGTCGTCGATCGCGAGCGACGCGGGCGGTGCGCTGACCGCGCGCAACGCGCCGTCGGGCGGCGCGCTGTTCGTCTTGACGCTGCGGCGCGCGCGCACGCATCATCCGGACTCCGTGTCCGAGCCGGCGGGCTCGCACTAGGCCCGGTCGGCGAACGACCGGCATCAACGCCGCCGCGCGCGCAACACTGCCGCGCGGCCCGTCAGGAGCAAGTGAGTACGATGGCCAACCGGCTGCAAGTGATCTATATCGAAGACGATGCGCTCGTTCGCCGGGCGAGCGTGCAGAGCCTTCAGCTGGCGGGCTTCGACGTCGCCGGCTTCGAGTCGGCCGAAGCGGCCGAGAAGGCGATCGTCGCGGACACCGCGGGCGCGATCGTCAGCGACATCCGGCTGCCCGGCGCAAGCGGGCTCGACGTGCTCGCGCAGTGCCGCGAGCGCGTGCCCGACGTGCCCGTGATCCTCGTCACCGGGCACGGCGACATCTCGATGGCCGTGCAGGCGATGCGCGACGGCGCATACGACTTCATCGAAAAGCCGTTCGCGGCCGAGCGCCTGATCGAGACGGTGCGCCGCGCGCTCGAGCGGCGCGAGCTCGTGCTCGAGAACCATGCGCTGCGGCGCGAGCTGGCCGGGCAGAACGTCGTCGCGCCGCGCATCATCGGCCGCAGCCCCGCGATCGAGCAGGTGCGCAAGCTGATCGCGAACGTCGCGCCGACCGATGCGTCGGTGCTGATCAACGGCGACACCGGTGCCGGCAAGGAACTGATCGCGCGCAGCCTGCACGAGCTGTCGCCGCGCCGCGACAAGCCGTTCATCGCGGTGAATTGCGGCGCGCTGCCCGAGCCGATGTTCGAGTCGGAGATGTTCGGCTACGAGCCCGGCGCGTTCACCGGCGCCGCGAAGCGGCGCGTCGGCAAGCTCGAATACGCGTCCGGCGGCACGCTGTTCCTCGACGAAATCGAAAGCATGCCGCTCGCACTGCAGGTGAAGCTGCTGCGGGTGCTGCAGGACGGCGTGCTGGAGCGGCTCGGCTCGAACCAGCCGATCCGCGTGAACTGCCGCGTCGTCGCGGCCGCGAAGGGCGACATGAGCGAACTCGTCGCGGCCGGTACGTTCCGGCGCGACCTGCTGTACCGGCTCAACGTCGTGACGATCGCGCTGCCGCCGCTCGCCGAGCGCCGCGAGGACATCGTGCCGCTGTTCGAGCACTTCATGCTCGATGCGGCCGTGCGCTACGGGCGGCCCGCGCCCGTGCTGACCGACCGGCAGCGCGCGAGCCTGATGCAGCGCGACTGGCCCGGCAACGTGCGCGAGCTGCACAACGCGGCCGACCGCTTCGTGCTCGGCGTGGCCGACATGCCGCAGGAAACGGGCGCGGGCGGCGACGCTGCCGACAACGAGCAGACGCTGAAGGAGCGCATCGAGCAGTTCGAGCGCGCGGTGATCGCCGAGGCGCTGAATCAGACCGGCGGCGCGGTCGCCGCGACGGCCGACCGGCTGCATGTCGGCAAGGCGACGCTGTACGAGAAGATGAAGCGCTACGGGCTGTCGGCGAAAGGCGAAACCGAGCGCTGAAAAGCAAACGGACCGCGGAACCGGGCTGGCCGGTCGTGCGGTCCGTTGGCGGGGAAGGGCGCTGCGCGCGGCCCTTCGATCCGGATCAGGCGGCGCTCAGGCCGCGTTGCCGTCGAGCGCCTTCTTGAGCAGCGCGTCGAGTTCCGCGAACTGCGGGGCGCCGACGTAGCGCTTCAGGATCTTGCCGTTTTTGTCGACGACGAAGGTCGTCGGCGTGAGCTGCACGTTGCCGAACTGCTTCGCGACGCTGCCGTCGTCGAGTGCGACCTTGAACGGCAACTGGCGCGTCTGCGCATAGTTCGCGACGTACATCGGCGGATCGTAGTTCATCGCGACCGCGACGAATTCCAGCCCCTGACCCTTGAAGCGGTTATAGGTATCGACCATCTGCGGCATTTCCTGCATGCAGGTCGCGCAGCTCGTCGCCCAGAAGTTCACGAGATAGACCTTGCCCTTCAGGTCGCCGGAGGTCGAGACCTTCTGGCCCGACAGCAGCGTGAACGTCGCGTCCGGCGCGCTGGACTTGCCGTTGAACGCGAAGAAGCCGGCTACGGCGATGGCCGCGACGACGACGGCCGCGACGATGTAGCGGGCGGGGCCGGCGCTGCGGCGGGCGGGAGGCGTGGTGTTCATCTGCGGTGCTCTCGGAGTCGGTCGATGACGCGGATCAATGCAAAGGACGTCGAAATTCGGCGCCCATTTTAGCGCGAATGCGGTGCGCGCACCGGCGGCGGCCACGCATCCCGGTTTTCACGTTCGGCGGATAATGGCCCTTTTTGCCTGCCCGATCCACGCCATGCCGAAGGAAGTCTTCGATTCGTTGCGCCCCCTGTTTCGTCCGCTGCGACACTTCGCCGCGCTCGCCTGCGCGAGCGCCGTGCTGGCCGCGTGCTCGCCGTCGTACGACTGGCGCACGCTCCACAACGACGCCGGCTACACGATCGACCTGCCGGCGAAGCCGACCGTCGAGGAGCAGCCGGTTGCGATCGGCGGCACGTCGATGCCGATGCGGATGCAGGCCGCGCACGTCGACGGCGCGGTGTTCGCGGTCGGCACGCTGACGCTGCCCGACGACCGCGACGACACGCGCCGCGCGGCGCTCGAGTTCCTGCGCGCCGGGCTGTCGCGCAATCTCGAAGGTACGCCGCAGACGGCTTCGGTGCCCGTGCCGCTGGCGGCCGGCGGCGCGGTGAACGGGCTCGAGCTGCGCATCGCGGGCGCGGCCGCCGGCGGCGATCGCGCCCGCAAGACGATCGTCGCGCGGCTTGCCGCGCGCGGCCGGCACGCGTACCAGGCTGTCGTGATCGCCGACGGGCCGCTCGCCCAGGAGCAGTTCGACCAGTTTTTCGGCTCGTTCAAACTCGACTGACGACGGCCGGAGAGGGCGCTCAGACACTGCGTGACAACTGAAAGTTCATTCGCAGCTTTCGGCGCTAGTCGCCGGATTTTGCGAGGTTTTTTCGGCTATCCACAGCGCATGTGGATAACTTTGTTGAAAAGTCGGCCGGATTTCCCGCTGAGCCGCACCGGGCGGCCCTCCGGCCCGTTTTGCCGCTCGTCCGGGTTTGGGGAAATATCAATAAAAACAAAGGGATACGAATTTTGCGATGAGCGAGCCCCGGCGAGCCATGATCCGGGGCCAGATTCGCGAAATTGTGCATAAGTCAAGTCTTGACAGCCGGATTTTGTCCTCCGAGGGCGCTCAGAGCGACGTAAGCACGCGCCGGTAGCGGATCGCCTCGGCGATTTGCGCGGCCGTCGGCAGCGGGTCGCCGGCCAGGTCGGCGATCGTCCGCGCGACCTTCAGCACGCGAAAATACGCGCGCGCCGACCAGCCGAAGCGCTCGCCGGCTTCGCGCAGCAGCCGCTCGCCTTCGTCGGTCGGCCGGCACAGGTCGTCGGTCTCGCGGCCGCTCAGCATGTGATTCGTCTTGCCCTGCCGGCCGAGCTGCAGCGCGCGCGCCTGCGCAACCCGCGCGGCCACCGCGGCGCTCGGTTCGCCGGGCGCCGACGCGCGCGACGCGAGTTCGGCCGGCGACAGCGCGGGCAGGTCGATCTGGATGTCGATGCGGTCGACGAGCGGCCCAGACAGCTTGCGCAGGTAGCGCGCGGCGACGTCCGGCGTGCAGCGGCAGCGCCCGGACGGATCGCCGTGCCAGCCGCACGGGCACGGGTTCATCGCGGCGATCAACTGGCACGCGGCCGGGAAGTCGGCCTGCTGCGCCGCGCGCGAGATCGTGATGCGGCCGGCTTCCAGCGGCTCGCGCAGCATCTCGAGCACGTGCCGGTCGAATTCCGGCAGTTCGTCGAGGAACAGCACGCCGAGGTGCGCGAGCGTGATTTCGCCCGGCTGCGGCGGGTTGCGGCCGCCGACCAGCGCGGCGGCGCTCGACGAGTGATGCGGCGCGCGGAATGGCCGCCGGCGCCATTGCGCGGGCGAGAAGCCGAGGCGGCTCGCGGAAAGGAGCGCGGCCGACGTCAGCGCCTCGTCGTCGGTCAGCGGCGGCAGGAGGCCAGGCAGCCGCGCGGCCAGCATCGACTTGCCTGCCCCCGGCGGGCCGACCATCAGCATGTGATGACCGCCCGCGGCGGCGACTTCCAGCGCGCGCCGGGCGCCGCGCTGGCCTATCACGTCCGCGAGGTCGGGCGCGGCCGGCGCCGGCAGGCCGTCGAGGCAGGGCGCCGCGACCGGCATCAGTCGCCCGTCGGGCGCATCGGCGAGGTGTGCGCACAGCGCGGGCAGGTCGGGCGCGCCGAATACCGTGACGCCCGGCACGAGCGCCGCCTCGGCCGCGCTGTCGAGCGGCAGGTACAGCTCGGGCGGACGCGCCGTTGCCGCGGAGCCGGACAGGGCGACCGAATCCGGGCCCGGGCCGGAACCGAGGCCCGATCCGGTTTCGCCCGCGCGCCGGTCCCGCGCCGCGCCGCACGCCATCGCGAACGCGCCGCGCATCGGCCGCAGCGCGCCGGTCAGCGACAGCTCGCCAGCGAATTCGCGGCCGGCCAGCGCGTCGGCCGGAATCTGGCCGTTCGCGGCGAGAATGCCGAGCGCGATCGGCAGGTCGAACCGGCCCGACTCCTTCGGCAGATCGGCCGGCGCGAGGTTGACGGTGATGCGGCGCACGGGGAACTCGAAGCCGCAGTTCTGCAGCGCGGCGCGGACGCGCTCGCGGCTTTCACGGACTTCGAGATCGGGCAGGCCGACGATCGAGAACGACGGCAACCCGTTGGCGAGATGGACTTCGACGGTAACGTCCGGCGCGCGGCCGGATGCGGGCGCGCGACTGCGCACCACGGCGAGCGACATGGCGAGGCTCCTGTAAACAGACGGGCGACGGCCGTTCGGGGCCGCATGCCGCGGGAATCGGAGGAATCGGTGCGCGCTTGCCGGCGTGGCGCGGGGAAAGTACGAGGGACTGCGGAACGACGGACTGCGAAGAGCGATGAACAGCGAAGAGCGGGGAGCTGCGAAGAACGATGGACTACGAAGAACGGCGGTACGGCTTCGGGGCGGCGGGCGCGGGCCGCGCGAGGCGGCCCGCGCCCGGACCTTGCGGTCGGGTGGCGGGCGTCAGGCCTGCGGTGCCGCGAGCTTCTGCTCGAGCTCCGCGACGCGCTTTTCGAGTTCCTCGAGGCGCACGCGGGTGCGGGCGAGCACCTGCGCCTGCGTGTCGAATTCCTCGCGCGTGACGAGATCGAGCTTCGAGAAGCCTTGCGACAGCATGGCCTTCACGTTGCGCTCGACGTCCTTGGCCGGCGAGTTTTTCAGCAGGTCGCTGACGCGCGACTGCAGATCGTGGAAAACGTCGCTGGGTTGCTTCATGTGATTCCCCTTCCTTGCACAAAAATTGTGCATCTTCAGTTGCGTACGTGCCCATGATGCACGCATGACCGGAAATGGTGCGCCCGGAGCGCGAAATCCGGGCATGGCGCCCGCATGGGTGAATGTCCCGGCGAGCCGGGACGTGCGTGCACTCTAGCAACGATCCTTTCGCCGCGCCAGCAAACCGGGCCATGTTGGCCATTCGGCCGGGCTTCCGCACCTTACATCACAGGATGCGACCCCGTTACTGAGCCCTTCGAGACGGCGCTCGGACGAACATGGCATGCGAGTTGCTGAGAAGAGTCCGTTACAACATTCCAACCAATTCGACGGGACAACCCAGCGAGAGGACTTCATGAAACTCATTACCGCAATCATCAAGCCGTTCAAGCTCGATGAGACGCGCGAAGCGCTGTCGGCGCTCGGCGTCTCGGGTATCACGGTGACGGAGGTAAAAGGGTTCGGGCGCCAGAAAGGGCATACCGAGCTGTATCGCGGCGCCGAATACGTGGTCGATTTCCTGCCGAAGATGAAGATCGAGGCGGCCGTGTCCGACGATCTCGTCGACCAGGCGGTCGAGGCGATCGAGCGGGCCGCGCGCACCGGCAAGATCGGCGACGGCAAGATCTTCGTGACGCCGATCGAACAAGTGATCCGGATTCGCACCGGGGAGACGGGCGCTGACGCGCTGTAACAGAACAGACAAGACAAGCGACAAGAGGAAACCCAAGATGCGCAAACTTCTGATGTCCCTGCTGATGGCCGGCTCGCTGATCGCGGCCGGCGTCGGCCCCGCGCTCGCCGACGACGCGGCGTCCGCCGCGGCTGCGTCCGCGCCCGCCGCAACGGCTTCCGACGCATCGGCTGCCGCGGCACCCGCCGCGACGGCAAGCGCCGCGCCTGACGCATCCGCTGCAGCGGCCGCCGCCGCACCGGCTTCGGGCGCCGCCGACGCATCGGCCGCCGCCGCTGCGTCCGCGCCGGCCGCACCCGCCGCGCCGACCGCGCCGTTCTCCGTCGATTCGTCGAAGATCAGCGCCGGCGACACCGCGTGGATGCTGACCTCCACCGCGCTCGTGCTGTTCATGACGATCCCCGGCCTCGCGCTGTTCTACGCGGGCATGGTCCGCAAGAAGAACGTGCTCGCGACCGTGATGCAGAGCTTCGCGATCACCGCGGTGATCACGGTGCTGTGGACGGTGGTCGGCTACAGCCTCGCGTTCACGCCGGGCAACGGTTTCATCGGCGGCCTGTCGCGCGTGTTCCTGCACGGGATGAACTACATCAAGGGCGACAAGGCGACGACGCTGACCGTCAGCCACCTGGCGACGACGATTCCGGAATCGGTCTACTTCGTCTACCAGATGACGTTCGCGATCATCACGCCGGCGCTGATCTGCGGTGCGTTCGCCGACCGGATGAAGTTCTCGGCGATGCTCGTGTTCATGACGCTCTGGTCGCTGATCGTCTATGTGCCGATCGCGCACATGGTGTGGGAGCCGACCGGCTGGCTGTCGGCCGACGGCGTGCTCGACTTCGCGGGCGGCACGGTGGTGCACATCAACGCCGGTATCGCGGGCCTCGTGTCGTGCCTGGTGCTCGGCAAGCGCGTCGGCTACGGTCGCGAATCGATGGCGCCGCACAACCTCGTGCTGACGATGATCGGCGGCTCGATGCTGTGGGTCGGCTGGTTCGGCTTCAACGCGGGCTCGGCGGTCGCGGCTGATGGCCGTGCCGGCTTCGCGATGCTGACCACGCAAGTGGCGACGGCCTGCGCGGCGCTCGGCTGGATGTTTGCCGAATGGATCGCGAAGGGCAAGCCGTCGGTGCTCGGTATCGTGTCGGGCGCGGTCGCGGGTCTCGTGGCGATCACGCCGGCTGCCGGCTTCGTCGGCGTCGCCGGTGCGCTCGTGATCGGCATCGCGGCAGGCGTGATCTGCTTCTGGTCGGCCACGTGGCTCAAGTCGAAGCTCGGCTACGACGATTCGCTCGACGCGTTCGGCGTGCACGGCGTGGGCGGGATTCTCGGCGCGCTGCTGACGGGCGTGTTCGCGGTCAAGGACATCGGCGGCTTCGACGGCAGCCTGCTGCTGCAGGCGAAGGGCGTGCTGATCACGCTGGTCTACAGCGGCGTGCTGAGCTTCGTGCTGCTGAAGCTGATCGACCTGACGATGGGCTTGCGCGTGTCCGAAGAGGAAGAGCGCGAAGGCCTCGACGTGATCCTGCACGGCGAGCATGTCGAATAAGTCATAAGGATGCACGGCGGGCCGCCGCGGAGACGGCGCCCGCCACGAATGAGCGCAGCGACTTCGGCCCGCCCACCCGGCGGGCTTTTTTTCTCCTGCCGCGTGCTGCCGTAGCGCATAACCCTTCGCGCTATCGGGTCAATAGCCGAAAACTTCCTCCAAACCCTTGCGAAGCCGGGAACAATCCCCAAATGGACAGGGCAATTGCTCTACAATCTTCATTCTCCCGCTCGCGAGTGATTCATGGTTCCCCACCTCGTTACCGCGTTGAACGGTCCACTGCTCGAACTCGAGCGGAAGATCCTCGACGCGACGCCTGCGATCGAACGCTGGTTCAGGCTCGAATGGCAGGAACATACCCCGCCGTTCTATTGTTCGGTGGACCTGCGCAACGCCGGCTTCAAGCTGGCGCCCGTCGACGCGAACCTGTTCCCCGGCGCGTTCAACAATCTGCCGTCCGAAGTGCTGCCGCTCGCCGTGCAGGCCGCGATGGCCGCGATCGAGAAGATCTGCCCGGACGCGAAGAACCTGCTCGTGATCCCCGAGCTGCCGACCCGCAACGCGTTCTACCTGGAAAACGTCGCGCGGCTCGCGACGATCATGCGCCAGGCCGGCCTGAACGTGCGCTTCGGCTCGCTCGACCCGAGCATCACCGACATGACGCCGATCACGCTGGCCGACGGGCAGAAGATCGTGCTCGAACCGCTCGAGCGTTCGCAGCGCCGCCTCGGCCTGAAGAATTTCGATCCGTGCTCGATCCTGCTGAACAACGACCTGTCGGCCGGTATCCCGGCCGTGCTGGAAAACCTGCACGAGCAGTACCTGCTGCCGCCGCTGCACGCGGGCTGGGCCGTGCGCCGCAAGTCGACGCACTTCTCGTGCTACGACGACGTCGCGAAGAAGTTCGCGAAGATGGTCGGCGTCGATCCGTGGATGGTGAATCCGTATTTCGCGCACGTCGAGGGTGTCGACTGGCAGGCGCATGAAGGCGAGCAGGCGCTCGCCGACGCGATCGACGGCGTGCTGAAGAAGATCGCGCGCAAGTACCGCGAATACGGGATCAGCGAAAAGCCGTACGTCGTCGTGAAGGCCGACGCGGGCACGGCGGGGCGCGGCGTGATGACCGTGCACGACGCGGCCGAGATCGGCCGCATGTCGAAGGCCGAGCGCGCGCAGATGGCCGAGTCGAAGGCCGGCCTCGCGGTGCGCGACGTGATCGTGCAGGAAGGCGTCTATACGTTCGAGCGCGTCGGCGACGAAGTGGCCGAGCCCGTCGTATACATGATCGACCGCTATGTGGTCGGCGGCTTCTACCGCACGCACGGCGGCCGCGAGCGCGACCAGAACCTGAACGCGCCCGGCATGCACTACGTGCCGCTCGGCTTCGAGCACACCGCGCTGCCGGATGCCGGCGCCAAGCCGGGCGCCGCGCCGCCTAACCGTTTCTACATGTACGGCGTCGTCGCGCGGCTGTCGCTGATCGCGTCGTCGATCGAACTGGAAAAGACCGATCCCGAAGCCATCCAGGTGTAACGGACCTTCGCTACGTACAGGACCCGCATGGACATTCTTTTTATCGCCGACCCGCTCGAGCGCTTCAAGATCTACAAGGATTCGACCTACGCGATGATGGCGGAGGCCGCGCGGCGCGGGCACGTGATCTACACGTGCGAGCCGCACCAGCTTGCGTGGACCGGGTCGGGCGTCGAGGCGGACGTGCAGCGCGTGACGATCGTCGGCGATACGGCCGACCTGCATCGTCATCCGTGGTACGAGGCGGCCGCGCATGAATCCCGTCAAATGACGTCGTTCGGCGCGGTGCTGATGCGCAAGGATCCGCCGTTCGACATGGAGTACGTGACGGCCACGTGGATGCTCGAACTGGCCGAGCGCGCGGGCGCGCGGGTGTTCAACAAGCCGCAGTCGATCCGCGACCATTCGGAGAAGCTGGCGATCGGCGAGTTTCCGCAATTCGTCGCGCCGACGCTGGTCACGCGCGATGCCGCGCGGTTGCGCGCGTTCCACGCCGAGCACGGCGACGTGATCGTGAAGCCGCTCGACGGCATGGGCGGGATGGGCGTGTTCCGCGTGAAGGCCGACGGGATGAATCTCGGCGCGATCATCGAGATGCTCGGCCACGACGGCACGCGCTCGCTGATGATTCAGAAGTTCATTCCCGAGATCAAGGCCGGCGACAAGCGGATCCTGCTGATCGCGGGCGAGCCCGTGCCGTATTCGCTCGCGCGGATTCCGCAGGGCAGCGAGGTGCGCGGCAATCTCGCCGCGGGCGGGCTCGGCGTCGCGCAGCCGCTGACTGCCCGCGATCGCGAGATCGCCGGGACGCTCGGGCCCGTGCTCGCGTCGCGCGGGCTGCTGCTGGTCGGCCTCGATGCGATCGGCGACTGGCTGACCGAGGTGAACGTCACGAGTCCGACGTGCTTCCGCGAGATCATGGAGCAGACCGGCTTCGACGTCGCCGCGATGTTCATCGACGCGCTGGAGCGCGCGGCCGCGTAGGCCGTTTTCCCGCGCAACCCCGGCGGCGGCCCGCGCAGGTCCCCCGTCGCCGGAGCAGCTTGACCGGCCTGCTACAATGCCCGCTTGCCCGGTGCCGAGATCGGCGCACCGAAGGCCCGGCGGTCGGGCCGACACTGTTGCAAGGCTGAACATGAAACGCTTCCCACACTCGCTACGCTTTTTGCCCCGCCGCGGGGTATCGGCCCGCCAGGGGCGGCCGGGAGCGATCTGACATGGCCGGGATCCTGATCATCGCGCACGCACCGCTCGCCACCGCGCTGCGGGACTGCATCGCGCACATCTACGGCGGCGTGCCCGCGCGCATCGGCTGTATCGACGTGATGGCGGACAGCGATCCGACCCAGGTGATGGCGTTCGCGCACGCGGAACTCGCGCGGCTCAAGGAAGAGAACGGCGTGGTCGTGCTGACCGACATGTACGGCGCGACGCCCGCGAACATCGCGGGCCAGCTCGCGAAGATCGACAACGTGCGCGTGCTGGCGGGCGTGAACCTGCCGATGCTCGTGCGGGCCGTCTGCTATCGCACCGTGCCGCTCGACAAGCTCGTCGACAAGGCGCTGTCCGGCGGCGCGAAGGGCGTCCACGAAGTGGCGGCCGGCACGCCGCCGCCGCCGACGGAAGCCGGCTGCGGCCAGTGCGCGCCGATTCCGCCCGAACCGCAGCCGCGCACCGAATCGCACTGATCACTGCGTTTTTCGTTTTAGACAGCACCGCCGACGCGCACCGCCGGCGGCTCCGACCGACCCGACCGAGAATCATGCTTCAACAAGAAACCACTATCGTCAATAAATTGGGGCTCCATGCGCGCGCATCGGCCAAGCTTACGCAACTGGCCGGCAACTTCCAGTCGGAAGTCTGGATGACACGCAACGGGCGCAAGATCAATGCGAAGAGCATCATGGGCGTGATGATGCTGGCGGCGGGCATCGGCAGCACCGTGACGATCGAGACCGAAGGGCCCGACGAGCGGGAAGCGATGGACGCGCTGCTGAAGCTGATCGCCGACAAGTTCGGCGAAGGCCAGTGATCGTCGCGCGGGATCGTTGCCGTTTCCAGCCAGAATGCCGCGGATTTCGCGGCATTTTTTTCGTCGAAAGCATTGATGCGGAATGCGCAATGTTGCGCTGCATGCAGTCAACAGGGAGTCGCGGAATTTATAATCGCTAACCGGGGTCATAAGCGCATCGCAGCAGTGTGCCGCGGCTTTACTTGTACAGAGGAGGTGCGCGTGTCCTTCACGCTGCAAGGCATTCCCGTCTCACGAGGTATCGCGATCGGGCGAGCGTATTTGATCGCGCCGGCGGCGCTCGACGTCGCCCATTACCTGATCGAGGCGAACCAGATCGATGCCGAAGTCGAGCGTTTCCGCACGGCGCTCGACGTCGTGCATCACGAACTCGAAGCGCTGCGCGCCGACCTGACCGACGACACGCCGAGCGAAGTGGGCGCATTCATCGACGTCCACATGATGATCCTGAGCGACGCGATGCTCGTGCAGGAAACCATCGACCTGATCCGCACACGCCGCTACAACGTCGAGTGGGCGCTGACCGAGCAGCTCGAGCTGCTCACGCGCCACTTCGACGACATCGAGGACGAATACCTGCGCGAGCGCAAGGCCGACATCGAGCAGGTGGTCGAGCGCGTGCTGAAGGCGCTCGCCGGTGCGCCGTCCGCGTCGCAGGCGCTCGACCGCGCGGCCGCGAACGGCACCAACGAGATGATCGTCGTCGCGCACGACATCGCGCCGGCCGACATGATGCAGTTCAAGACGCAGTCGTTCCAGGCGTTCGTCACCGACCTCGGCGGCCGCACGTCGCACACGGCGATCGTCGCGCGCAGCCTCGGCATTCCGGCCGCGGTCGGCGTGCAGCACGCGAGCGCGCTGATCCGCCAGGACGACCTGATCATCGTCGACGGCGACCAGGGCATCGTGATCGTCGATCCGGCGCCGATCGTCCTCGAGGAATACTCGTACCGCCAGTCCGAGAAGCTGCTCGAGCAACGCAAGCTGCAGCGCCTGAAATTCTCGCCGACGCAAACGTTGTGCGGCACCAAGATCGACCTGTACGCGAACATCGAGCTGCCCGACGATGCGAAGGCGGCCGTCGACGCCGGCGCGGTCGGCGTCGGCCTGTTCCGCTCCGAGTTCCTGTTCATGCATCAGAAGGAGATGCCGGAAGAGGAGGAGCAGTTCGCCGCATACAAGCGGGCCGTCGAGTGGATGAAGGGCATGCCGGTGACGATCCGCACGATCGACGTCGGCGCGGACAAGCCGCTCGAGGCGCTCGACGAGGGCTACGAGACGGCGCCGAACCCGGCGCTCGGCCTGCGCGCGATCCGCTGGAGCCTGTCCGAGCCGCAGATGTTCCTCACGCAGTTGCGCGCGATCCTGCGCGCGTCCGCGTTCGGCCAGGTAAAGATCCTGATCCCGATGCTCGCGCACGCGCAGGAGATCGACCAGACGCTCGACCTGATCCGCGAGGCGAAGCGCCAGCTCGACGACGCGGGGCTCGCATACGATCCGAACGTGCGCATCGGCGCGATGATCGAGATTCCGGCCGCGGCGATCGCGCTGCCGCTGTTCCTGAAGCGGTTCGATTTCCTGTCGATCGGCACGAACGACCTGATCCAGTACACGCTCGCGATCGATCGCGCGGACAACGCGGTCGCGCACCTGTACGACCCGCTGCATCCGGCCGTGCTGCACCTGATCTCCTATACGTTGCGCGAAGCGAAGCGCGCGGGCGTGTCCGTGTCGGTGTGCGGCGAGATGGCGGGCGATCCGGCGCTCACGCGCCTGTTGCTCGGGATGGGGCTCACCGAGTTCTCGATGCACCCGAGCCAGCTGCTCGTCGTGAAGCAGGAGATCCTGCGCGCGCACCTGAAGGCGCTCGAGAAACCGACGGCCGACGTGCTTGCCGCATTCGAGCCGGAGGAAGTGCAGGCGGCGCTGAAGCGGCTGTCGGTCGCCGAGCCGCGCGCGGATGCGGCCGCTTAGGTCGCTTATGCCGCTCAGGCGCCCGCGGCGCCGCTAACTGCCGTGAAGTGTCGTGCATGCGCCGGCCGGCGCATGCATCCGACGCGCGTCAGTGCCGGCCCCCGCAGACGGGGCAGTCGGCCTGGCGCGCGATTTTCATCGTCGTCCATTCCATCCGCAGCGAATCGAGCATCATCAGCCGCCCGTTGAGCGTCGTGCCGATTTCGCCGATCACGCGCAGCGCTTCGGCGGCCTGCATCGCGCCGATGATCCCGACCGTCGGCGCGAACACGCCCATCGTCGCGCACGCGACTTCCTCGAACGGCTGGTCTTCCGGAAACACGCACGCATAGCAGGGTGCAGTTGCATCGCGGAAATCGAACGTGCTGATCTGTCCGTCGAAGCGCAGCGCGGCGCCCGACACGAGCGGCACGCCGTGCGCGACGCACGCGCGGTTGATCGCGTGCCGCGTCGCGAAGTTGTCGGTGCAGTCGAGCACGACGGTCGCGGCCGGCACGTGCGCGTCGAGCCACGCGTCGTCGACGCGCTCCGCGACCGCGTTCACCTTCACGTCGGGGTTCAGTTGCGCGAGCGCGTCGCGCCCCGATTCGACCTTGCTGCGGCCGACCGACGACGTCACGTGCAGGATCTGCCGCTGCAGGTTCGTGAGGTCGACCGTATCGGCGTCGACGAGCGTGATCGTGCCGACTCCCGATGCCGCGAGGTACATCGCGGCGGGCGAGCCGAGGCCGCCCGCGCCGACGACGATCGCGTGCGCGTCGAGAAAGCGCTGCTGCGCGTCGATGCCGATTTCGTCGACGAGGATGTGGCGGGAGTAGCGGAGGAGTTGATCGTCGTTCATGGGGAGATCGGGCGAAGCATGCCGCGGACGGTATCTGCGTATTCTAGGCGCACATGAAAAACGGGCCATCGCGGTCTTCCCGCGATGGCCCGTCGGATGCCGGCCGGCGCTTACTTCGGCGCCGACGCGGGCTTCGGTGCGGAAGCCGGCTTCGCGCTCGCGCCCGATGCCTTCGAGACCGCGGCAGCCTTGCCGGCCGGGCTCTTCGTCGTGCTCTCGGCGAGCAGCGACTTCGATGCCTGGACGGTCTTGCCTTCGAGCTTGTTGAGCGCCTGCTGCATCATGAAGTCGTCGGCGCTGCCGAACTCGATCGGCTTGCGATCGCGGTCCTTCTGGCGTTGCTCCGGCGTCTTCTTGTCGTTCTGCTCTTCGAGGATGCGCAGTTGATCCATCCGGCGCTGCTCGCGCTCTTCCTGTTCCTTCTTCTCGTTCGGGTCCTGCGTGTTCGCGAGGTGGTTCGTGTAGTCGACCTCGCGCGTCACGAGCACGTCGTCCGGATCGCCGTCCGCGTACTGATCGACCGGCACGTCGGGCGTGATGCCCTTGTTCTGGATCGAGCGGCCGCTCGGCGTGTAGTAGTACGCGGTCGTCAGGCGCAGCGCGGTGTCGGCCGTCATCGGGCGGACAGTCTGCACCGAGCCCTTGCCGAACGTCGTCTTGCCCATGATCTGCGCGCGCTTCGAATCCTGCAGCGCGCCGGCGACGATTTCCGACGCGGACGCCGAATACGCGTTCGTCAGCACGATCATCGGCACGGTCTTGAAGACCGGCGGCAGGTTCTTCAGCGGATCGCCGTCGAAGGACGGCAGGCGATAGTTGTCGTACGTATCGCGGTAGACCTGCTTCGAATCGGGGATCTGGCCGTTGGTCGACACGACGACGGAGTCGGGCGGCAGGAACGCGCCGGCCACGCCGACCGCGCTCTGCAGCAGGCCGCCGCCGTTGTTGCGCAGGTCGAGGACCAGGCCCTTCAGGTTCGGCTGCTGGCGCGCGATGTCCTGCAGCTTCGCGGCGAGATCGGGCGTCGTGCGCTCCTGGAAGCTCGTGATGCGGATATACGCATAGCCGGGGTCGAGCATCTTCATCTTTACGCTCTGGACCCTGATGATCGCGCGCGTGACCGTGACCGGGAACGTGCGGTCGTCGCTCTTGCGGAAGATCGTCAGCGTGACCTTGGTGCCCGGCTCGCCGCGCATCTGCTTGACGGCCTTGTCGAGCGTCATGCCGCGCACCGGCTTGTCGTTGATGCGCGTGATCAGGTCGCCCGGACGGATGCCGGCGCGGAATGCGGGGGTGTCCTCGATCGGCGAGATCACCTTGACGAGGCCGTCTTCCTGCGAGATCTCGATGCCGAGACCCGCGAAGCGGCCCTTCGTCTGCTCCTGCAGCTCGTCATAGTCGGTCTTGTCGAGGAACGACGAGTGCGGATCGAGGCTCGACACCATGCCCTTGATCGCCGCCGTCAGCAGCTTCTTGTCGTCGACCGGTTCGACGTACTCGCGCTTGATCTGGCCGAATACTTCCGCGAACAGGCGGAGCTGGTCGAGGGGAAGCGGCGCCGTGGCGGTCTGCTCGGCCGACGCGGAAATCTGCAGCGTGGCGAACACGCCCGTGGCGAGGCCCGCGGCAATCAGGCCGATGTTCTTCAATTTCATTCGCATAGAGAGTCTGGTGCGGTCGGGAAGCGCGTGGCGGTAGCGGGGATGTAGCGGACAAGTATAACTGTTCGTCCGATAACTCAGTGGAACGCCGCGAAAAGCGGCGAACAGGTGCCATGGGCCGGGCCCGGAGCAGGCCCGGCGGGGCGCCGCCGGGCGCGCTGCGGGTTCGAAAGCGGGTTCGACCGCAGCGGGGCCGCGAAGGTTCGCGCGGCGTGCCGCGCCGGACGCGGCACGCCCGGCGCGACGGGCGTCAGCCCGCCTTGCCCTGCTTCGCGACGGCGGCCTGCGCCTGCGCGATCGCGTCCTGGTCGCCGAGGTAATAGTGCTGGATCGGCTTCAGGTTCTCGTCGAGTTCATACACGAGCGGCACGCCGTTCGGGATGTTCAGGCCGACGATGTCGCTGTCCGAGATGCCGTCGAGGTACTTGATCAGCGCGCGCAGCGAGTTGCCGTGCGCGGCGATCAGTACCTGCTTGCCGGCGCGGACCGCGGGCGCGATCGACTCGTTCCACAGCGGCAGCACGCGCGCGACCGTGTCCTTCAGGCACTCGGTGAGCGGCAGTTGCTCGCGCGGCACCTTCGCATAGCGCGGGTCGTTGAACGGCGCGCGCTCGTCGGTCGGTTCGAGCGCGGGCGGCGGCGTATCGTAGCTGCGGCGCCAGACGAGCACCTGGTCGTCGCCGAACTTCGCGGCCGTTTCCGCCTTGTTCAGCCCAGACAGCGCGCCGTAGTGGCGCTCGTTCAGGCGCCACGAGTGGACGACCGGCAGGTACATGAGGTCCATCCGGTCCTGCACGTGCCACAGCGTGCGGATCGCGCGCTTGAGCACCGACGTGTACGCGATGTCGAACGTGTAGCCGGCCTCCTTGAGCAATTCGCCGGCCTGGTAGGCCTCGTTGCGACCCTGTTCGGTCAGGTCGACGTCGACCCAGCCGGTGAAGCGGTTTTCCTTGTTCCACGTCGATTCGCCGTGGCGGATGAGAACGAGTTTGTACATGGATCTTGCGGTCGGTAGTGAAGGAAGCGGTGCGCGTCGCGCGGCACCCGACCCGGGCCCGCCATCGCGCAAGGCGGTTATTTTATAATGGCGGGATTGTCCTCATCCGATTTCTCTTTTTCCGGCGGAATTCCGTGACGTTCTTTACCGATTACACGAACCTGGCCCTCATCGCGATCCTGCTGGTATCCGGCGGCCTGCTGGCGTGGCCCGCCCTGCGCCGCGGCCGCGGCGGCCTGTCGGCCGCGGAGGCCACCCAGCTCATCAACCGCCGCAATGCGGTCGTGATCGACGTGCGCGCCGCGTCCGATTTCGCCGCCGGCCACCTGCCGTCGGCGCGTCAGGTCGCGGCGGGCGAGATCGGCGCGAAGATCGCGCAGGTCGCGAAGAACAAGAGCACGCCGGTGCTGCTCGTCTGCCAGAATGGCCAGCAGTCGCAGAAGGCGGCGCGCGAGGTCGAGGCGGCGGGCTATGCGGAGGTGCACGTGCTCGAGGGCGGCGTGGCTGCCTGGCAGCAGGCCGGGATGCCGGTCGTCAAACAAGGAGTGGCGAAGTGAACAAGGTTTTGATGTACAGCACGCAGGTGTGTCCGTATTGCATGCAGGCCGAGCGCCTGCTGAAGCTGCGCGGTGTCGAGCAGATCGAAAAGGTGCTGATCGACCGCGATCCGGCGCGCCGCGAGGAAATGATGACGCGCACGGGGCGCCGCACGGTGCCGCAGATCTATATCGGCGACACGCACGTCGGCGGCTACGACGATCTGTCGAAGCTCGATCGCGAAGGCGGGCTTGCGCCGCTTCTGCAAGCGGCCTGATTAGGGCAGAATGGCCGCCGGCCGCGCCGCGGCTTGGGCGCGCAGGATTCATCCGTGGCGGCCGGCGAGAAGCCGGGCCGCTCCGTCACCACTTTTTTGGGAAACACCATGTCCGACGTCGAAAACCAACCGTTCTTCAACATCCAGCGCGTCTACTTGAAGGATATGTCGCTCGAGCAGCCGAATTCGCCGGCCATCTTCCTCGAGCAGGACATGCCGTCGGTTGAAGTCGAAGTCGACGTCAAGGCCGACCGCCTCGCGGAAAGCGTGTTCGAAGTCGTCGTGTCGGGTACCGTCACCGCGAAGGTGAAGGACAAGGTCGCGTTCCTGATCGAAGCGAAGCAGGCCGGCATTTTCGACATTCGCAACATTCCGGACGAACAGCTCGACCCGCTGGTCGGCATCGCTTGCCCGACGATCCTGTTCCCGTACCTGCGCTCGAACATCGCCGACGCGATCACGCGTGCGGGCTTCCCGCCGATCCACCTGGCGGAAATCAACTTCCAGGCGCTGTACGAGCAGCGTCTCGCGCAGCTTCAGCAGCAGGCCGGCGCCGCAGGCGCGCCGAACGGCACGACGCTGAACTGACGTTTCACACGGACCGGTGCTGGGTATGAAAGTAGCCGTTCTCGGCGCCGGTGCCTGGGGCACCGCGCTCGCGGGCCATCTGGCCGCGCGGCACGATACGCTTCTGTGGGCGCGCGACGCCGCGCTCATCGCCGGGCTGCAGGCCCGGCACGAAAATTCCCGCTATCTGGACGGCATCGCGCTGCCTGACGCATTGCGCTACGACGCCGATCTCGGCGCCGCGCTCGCGCATGGCGCCGCGGACGACGCGCTGTGCGTGATCGCCGCGCCCGTGGCCGGGCTGCGCACGCTGTGCCACGCGATGCACGACGCAGGCTGCGTGCCCGCGCACATCGTCTGGGTCTGCAAGGGCTTCGAGGCCGACACGCATCTGCTGCCGCATCAGGTGATCGCGGCCGAGCTGCCCGAACAGCGCAGCAACGGCGTGCTGTCGGGGCCGAGCTTCGCGCGCGAGGTCGGACAGTCGCTGCCCGTCGCGCTGACGGTGGCGAGCACGTCCGCCGAATGCCGCGAGCGCACGCTCGCCGCGTTCCATCACGGCGCGATGCGGATCTATACGGGCGACGACGTGGTCGGCGTCGAGGTTGGCGGCGCGGTGAAGAACGTGCTCGCGATCGCGACCGGCATTTCCGACGGCCTCGGCCTCGGGCTGAACGCGCGCGCCGCGCTGATCACGCGCGGCCTCGCCGAAATGTCACGGCTCGGCGTCGCGCTCGGCGGCCGCGCGGAAACCTTCACCGGCCTCACGGGCCTCGGCGACCTGATCCTCACCGCGACGGGCGACCTGTCGCGCAACCGCACGGTCGGCCTGCAACTGGCGGCCGGCCGCACGCTGAACGACATCCTCGGTGCGCTCGGCCACGTGGCCGAAGGCGTGCGCTGCGCGCAGGCCGTGCTGGCGATCGCGCACGCGCAATCGATCGAGATGCCGATCACCGAAGCCGTGTGCGGCGTGCTGTTCGACGGCATCGCGCCGCGCGACGCCGTCAGCGGCCTGCTGCGGCGCGACGCGCGCGCCGAGTAGCGCGGCCGGGCGCCGCCCGGTGCGGTCGCGTCAAGCGCGCGGCGCCAAAGCGCACTACGCTTGAACAGTCTCCGGCGTTTCGGGAGGTTGTCATGCTGCAGATCCAATCCACCACGCTCGACGCGCAACTCGTCGACATCACGACGCTCGATGTCGACGCGATCGTCAACGCCGCGAACGGCTCGCTGCTCGGCGGGGGCGGTGTCGACGGCGCGATTCACCGCGCTGCCGGCCCCGGCCTGCTCGCCGAGTGCCGCACGCTCGGCGGCTGCGATACGGGCGACGCGAAGCTCACGCGCGGCCACGGGCTGCCGGCGCGCTACGTGATCCATGCGGTCGGGCCGGTGTGGCACGGCGGCGATCGCGGCGAGCCCGACCTGCTCGCATCGTGCTACCGGCGCGCGATCGAGCTGGCCGAAGAGGTGGCCGCGACGTCGATCGCGTTTCCGGCGATCAGTTGCGGCATCTATCGTTATCCGGCCGGCGAGGCCGTCGACATTGCAGTCGGCACCGTCGTCGAAATGCTGCCGCAGGCGCCGAGCCTCGCACGCGTGGTGTTCGCGTGCTTTTCCCCCGACATCCACGACCTGTATCGCGCGCGGCTCGCGCGCAACTGACGCGGCTCGCGCCGCGTACGCATCACGCGCCGCCTTCGAAGCCGGCCTGGCGCCACGCCTCGAACACGACCACCGCGACCGTGTTCGACAGGTTCAGGCTGCGGTTGTCCGGCCGCATCGGCAGGCGCACGCGCTGTTCGTTCGGGAAGCGTTCGAGCAGCGCGGCGGGCAGGCCGCGCGTCTCCGAGCCGAACACGAACCAGTCGCCCGGCAGGAACGCATGATCGTGGAAGCGGCCCGAGCCGCGTGTCGTGAACGCGAACATCCGCGCGGGATCGGGCGATTCGGCCGCGACGAACGCGTCCCAGTCGCGGTGCACGCGCATCTGCGCATACTCGTGATAGTCGAGGCCGGCACGGCGCATCCGTGCGTCGTCGAGCGGAAAGCCGAGCGGCTCGATCAGGTGCAGGTGCGCGCCGGTGTTGGCGCACAGGCGGATCACGTTGCCGGTGTTCGGCGGAATTTCGGGAGCGACGAGGACGACGTTGAACATGTTTCGGTTTGGCTGGGCCGGCCGGTGCGGAGCAATGCGCGCTCGTTCCCGGCCGGCCGGTTCGTGACGGCCGCGGCCGCGTGCAGGCGGCCGGCCTCTCTAATTAATTAATCCCTGGCGGTGCGCAGCGCAACCAGATTCGTCACGCGCGCGGCGCCCGCCGCCTTCAGTGCGTGCGCGGCGGCCGCGAGCGTCGCGCCGGACGTCATCACATCGTCGACGAGCGCGACGTGGCGGCCAGTGACGTCGCCGGCCACCGCGAACGCCGACATCACGTTGTCGCGCCGCGCGCGCAGGGCGAGCCGCGACTGCGGCGCGGTGTCGGCGACGCGCGCGAGCAGTGCCGCATCCGCGCGCACGCCGAGCCGGCGCGCGAGCGGCCGCGCGATCGCCCATGCCTGGTTGTAGCCGCGTGCGACGAGCCGCCGGTGCGACAGCGGCACCGGCGCGACCAGGTCGAAGCCGCCGGTGCCGCGCGTATCGTCGACCAGCCGGGCGAGCCGGGCCGCGAATTCGGCGCCGAGCGCGAGCCGCGCGTGAAACTTCAGACCGCGCGCGAGCCCGTCGAGCGGCGCGCGGTAATCCGCGAGCGCGAGCGTCGCGTCGAACGGCGGCGCCGCCGTGCGGCACGCGTCGCAACGGTACGCGGCCGCGCGGCCGTGCCCGCCACGGAGCGGGCGCGAACGCGGCTGCCCGACACTTAGCGGCAGCGCGCAGATGTCGCAGCGCAGCCGCGCTTCATTCCAGTACGCGGCGTCGCAGGCAATGCAAATCACGGCGTGTGACAAATTGCCGCACAGTGCGCAGCGATTCGGCAGCGCGATCGCGGCGACGCGCGCAGCCAGCGCGCGAACCTGCGACAAAACGACGCGCATCGTGCGCGGAGCAGAACTGCGGATCATCGCGAACACTCCTGGCGGCCCCGCCTCGATGAAGCCTGCGGGGCGAGCGAGTATACTTCGGGCTCTTCGCCAGTGTGCCCGACATGTCCCCAGCTTCGACTTCAACCGGCCGTCCGGCCAATGACGCCAGGCGCCTGCGGCGGATCTTCGATCGCCGTGCCGCCACGTTCGACGCGGTCGCGTTCCTGCCGCGCGAGATCGCGCAGCGGATGAACGAGCGTCTCGAATACATCAAGGTGAGCCCCACGGCTGTGCTCGATGCGGGCTGCGGCCCGGGCGACGATCTGCCGGCGCTGCGCGCGCGCTTTCCTGAAGCGCCCGTATTCGGCGTCGACCTGTCCGGCGCGATGCTTGCGCGGGCCGGTCAGCGCGAGGTCGAGCAGGCGAGCTGGCGCCGCTGGCTGCCGGCCTCGCTCGGCCGGGCGCTGGGCCAGCGCGGCCCGCGCGTCGCGCAGGCCGACTTCGCTGCGCTGCCGTTTTCGGGCGGCGCGTTCGACCTGATCTGGTCGAATCTCGCGCTCCACTGGCATTCGCGCCCCGACGCGGTGCTGCCCGAATGGCAGCGCGTGCTGCGCGTGAACGGGCTGTTGATGTTCAGCACGCTCGGCCCCGACACGCTGCGCGAGCTGCGCGCGGCCTGCGCGGACGCCGAAGCGGCGCTCGGCATTGCGCCGCCCGCCGCGCGCGTGATCGATTTCGTCGACATGCACGACCTCGGCGACATGCTCGTCGAGAGCGGCTTCGAGATTCCCGTGATGGATCAGGAAGTGCTGACCGTCACGTACAAATCCCCCGATTCCCTGCTGGCCGACGTGCGCCGCTGGGGCGCCTATCCGTTCGAGCGGGCGGCGCCGCAGCGCGCGACGCGACGCTTTCGCGCGGCGCTCGGCGACGCGCTGGAAGCGCGCCGGCGCGCGGACGGCACGATTGCGCTGACCTTCGAGGTGATCTACGGCCACGCATGGAAGGCCGTGCCGCGCACGACCGCCGAAGGGCACGGGATCGTGCGCATCGAGGACATCGGAAAGGGGCGTCCGAAGAATCGGTAAAGCGGTAAAGAGGGGTTTTGTTATGTCCGAAATTAGCGGCGCAAAGCGGGGTCGAATTGGCGCCAAAAATGGCCGGAAAGCTTGTCGCGCTTGGCTTGGCGGGCGATAGGCGCTTGCTTGTGGATGCCATTGAACCCGCCTATAATGCGTCAGCTTGTCGTCCCGGGGTCCCCGCAATACGGGGCGACGAGTCCGATGCAGGCATGCATCGCATGCCATTCGCGTGAGGCGGCGATGGAAGCAGCGAGGGTTTTGGCGGAGACGACGAACGGCGAGCCGGTCCTCGAAGACTGGCTCATGAAACGCAACTGTTCGGCGTCGCCGCGCCAGTTCGTGCTGTTTTACGCGTCGCTCGCTGGCTTCTCGCTGGTGATCGCGACGTTGCTGATGTGGCGGGGGGCTTGGCTCGTCATGCCCTTCACCGGAATCGAGTTGCTGGCTGTGGGTGTCGCATTCGCGATCTATGCTCGCCATGCGGTCGATTACGAACGCATCAGGCTGTTCCCGCACCGGCTCGTGATCGAGCGGATGGATGCGGAGCGGCTCACGCAGATCGAATTCAACCCGCGCTGGGTGCGGGTCGAACCGGGCGCGACGCCACGCGATCCGATTCGGCTGGTATCGCGCGGGCAGACCGTCGTAATCGGGCAGCATCTCGCGCAGTACAAGCGTGCGCAGTTCGCCGACGAACTGCGCATGTCGCTCAGGCGCTGCGGCTGACGAGGCGCGGGCACCGGCCGGGAACAGGCCGGCGGCTTGCGACGGGGGAGGGTTTGAATGGAAATTTTGGGTAAGGATGCTATGAAAACAATCAAGCGAGCCCTCACGGGCGTGCTGGCATGCAGCGGATTGCTCTTTGCCGGTGCCGCCCTGGCGGTCGGTGATAGCCCGGGCGGCCCCCGCGTCAACGAGATCAACTTTCAGCCGCCGGTCACGAAAATCGCCGAGGAGCTCTACGATCTCCACACGATGATGCTGATCCTGTGTACGGTGATCTTCGTCGGCGTGTTCGGCGTGATGTTCTATTCGATCTTCGCGCACCGCAAATCCAAAGGCCACAAGGCCGCCAATTTCCATGAAAGCACGACCGTCGAGATCATCTGGACGATCGTGCCGTTCGTCATCGTCGTGCTGATGGCGCTGCCGGCGACGAAGGCCGTCGTCGCGATGAAGGACACGACCAACGCCGATCTCACGATCAAGGTCACCGGCTACCAGTGGAAGTGGGGCTACGACTACGTGAAGGGCCCGGGCGAGGGCATCGGCTTCCTGTCGACGCTGACCACCCCGCGCGACGAAGTGATGGGCAAGAAGCCGATCACCGACACCTATCTGCAGGAAGTCGACAACCCGCTCGTCGTGCCGGTCAACAAGAAGATCCGCATCATCACGACCGCGAACGACGTCGTCCACTCGTGGTACGTGCCCGCGTTCGGCGTGAAGCAGGATGCGATTCCCGGCTTCGTGCGCGACACGTGGTTCAAGGCCGACAAGGTCGGCACCTTCCGCGGTTTCTGTACCGAGCTGTGCGGCAAGGAACACGCGTACATGCCGGTCGTCGTCGAAGTCCTGTCGGAAGACGACTACGCGAAGTGGGTCACCGCGCAGAAGGCCAAGCTGGCCGGCGCGGCGGTCGATCCGAACAAGGTCTACACGATGGCCGAACTCGTCGCGCACGGCGAGGAAGTCTACAAGGCGAACTGCGCGGCCTGCCACCAGGTGAGCGGCAAGGGCCTCGGCGCATTCCCGGCGATGGACGGCAGCCCGATCGTGAACGGCCCGATCGCCGGCCACGTCGAGCGCGTGCTGCTGGGCAAGGGCGCAATGCCGTCGTGGGCGTCGCTGTCGGACCTCGACATCGCATCGGTCATCACGTACGAGCGCAATTCGTGGGGCAACCACAAGAACGACCTGCTGCAGCCGAAGCAAGTGGCTGACGCGCGCAACGGCAAGATGCCGGAAGACGCGGCGGGCGCAGCGGCGTCGGCCGAAGCGGCTTCGGCACCGGCGCAAGCCGCGTCGGGCGCGGCCGAGCAGCCGGCGGCAGCATCGGCAGCGGCATCGGCCGCGTTGTCGACGATCTACTTCGAGACGGGCAAGAGCGTGCTGCCGGCCGACGCGAAAGCGGCGATCGCCGCCGCGGCCGACTATGCGAAGGCACATCCGGACGCGAAGCTCGCGCTGTCGGGCTTCACCGACAAGACGGGCTCGGCCGACGCGAACGCCGAACTGGCGAAGCACCGCGCACAAGCCGTGCGCGACGCGCTGAAGGCAGCAGGCGTGGCGGAAGACCACATTATTCTCAAAAAGCCGGAAACGATCTCGGGCGGGGCAGACGCGAAGGAAGCCCGGCGTGTCGAGATCGGGCCGGCGGCTTGACGTGTCGCTGAGTTAGTCGACGTATTCGCATTAGGAGATTCTCATGTCTAGCATCGGGCACGACGTAGCCGCGGACCACGCGCACGACGACCACGCGCACGAAATGCCGCACGGCTGGCGGCGCTGGCTGTTCGCCACCAACCACAAGGACATCGGTACGCTGTACCTGCTGTTCTCGTTCATCATGTTCCTGTCGGGCGGCGTGATGGCGCTCGGCATCCGTGCCGAACTGTTCGAGCCGGGCCTGCAGATCATGCGTCCGGAGTTCTTCAACGAACTCACGACGATGCACGGCCTGATCATGGTGTTCGGCGCGATCATGCCGGCGTTCGTCGGCTTCGCGAACTGGATGATTCCGCTGCAGATCGGCGCGTCCGACATGGCGTTCGCGCGGATGAACAACTTCAGCTTCTGGCTGCTGCCGGTCGCGGCAGTGCTGCTGGTCGGCTCGTTCTTCGCGCCGGGCGGCGCGACGGCCGCCGGCTGGACGCTGTACGCGCCGCTGTCGACGCAGATGGGCCCGGGCATGGACTTCGCGATCTTCGCGGTGCACATCATGGGCGCGTCGTCGATCATGGGCGGGATCAACATCGTCGTGACGATCCTGAACATGCGCGCACCTGGCATGACGCTGATGAAGATGCCGATGTTCGCGTGGACGTGGCTGATCACGGCCTACCTGCTGATCGCCGTGATGCCGGTTCTGGCAGGCGCGATCACGATGGTGCTGTTCGACCGCCACTTCGGCACGTCGTTCTTCAACGCGGCAGGCGGCGGCGACCCGGTGATGTACCAGCACATCTTCTGGTTCTTCGGCCACCCCGAGGTGTACATCATGATTCTGCCGGCGTTCGGGATCGTGTCGCAGGTGATCCCGGCGTTCTCGCGCAAGACGCTGTTCGGCTATAGCTCGATGGTGTATGCGACGGCTTCGATCGCGATCCTGTCGTTCATGGTCTGGGCACACCACATGTTCGCCACGGGCATGCCGGTCACCGGTCAGCTGTTCTTCATGTACGCGACGATGCTGATCGCCGTGCCGACGGGCGTGAAGGTGTTCAACTGGCTCGCGACGATGTGGCGCGGCTCGATGACGCTCGAAACCCCGATGCTGTTCGCGATCGGCTTCCTGTTCGTGTTCACGTTCGGCGGCCTGACGGGCCTGATGCTCGCGATGGCGCCGCTCGACATCCAGTATCACGGCACCTACTTCGTGGTGGCGCACTTCCACTACGTGCTGGTGGCCGGCTCGCTGTTCGCGCTGTTCTCGGGCTGGTACTACTGGGCACCGAAGTGGACGGGCTGGATGTACAACGAGACGCGCGGCAAGATCCACTTCTGGGCGTCGATGATCTTCTTCAACCTGACGTTCTTCCCGATGCACTTCGTCGGCCTCGCGGGCATGCCGCGTCGTTATGCGGACTACCCGGCGCAGTTCACGGACTTCAACCAGGTGGCGACGATCGGCGCATTCGGCTTCGGCCTCGCGCAGGTGTACTTCCTGTTCGCGGTCGCGCTGCCGGCCTACCGTGGCGGCGGCGATCTGGAAAAGGCGTCGGACAAGCCGTGGGACGGCGCGACGGGCCTCGAGTGGACGGTGCCGAGCCCGGCTCCGTTCCACACGTTCGAGCAACCGCCGCACGTCGAGTAAGTTTCACAGTGCGCTTAGCCGCTGCCTGCCGCGCAGGCAGGCGCGGCGGGCGCCGAACCGAAGTGTCAGATGAACCGGAATCCACAAGAAAGACGAACGCCCGAGCAGATCCGCGCGGGCAACAAGCGGCTCGGCCTCATCCTGCTCGTCATCGCCGCCGTTTTTTTTGTGGGTGTCGTGATCAAGCAGTGGTGGCTGTCCACTCACTGATGCAGTAACTGACGCAGTAGCGAGGAAGTTGTCGTATGTCGAAGCCGGAAGAGGGCGCCGTCGATCGCGCGTTCAATCGTTCGATGCTGGTGAAGCTCTTCGTCGTGGCCGGGCTGATGTTCGGTTTCGGCTTCGCGCTGATCCCGATGTATCGGGCGATCTGCCAGATCACCGGCATCAACAACCTGGTGCAGCGCGACGTCAGCGAGCGCGAGGTGAAGAACTCGCAGGTCGACACCAGCCGCACGGTGTCGGTCGAGTTCGATGCGAACGCGCGCGGCCCGCTCGGTTTCAAGCCGGAGCACAACAGTCTCGACGTGCATCCGGGCGAGCTGACGACGATCGTATACGACGTGACGAACGGGCAGGGCCGGCCGGTCGTTGCACAGGCGATTCCGAGCTACGCGCCGAAGCAGGCGACGGAGTTCTTCAAGAAGATCGAATGCTTTTGCTTCACGCAGCAGACGCTGGCCGCGCACGAGTCGCGCAAGATGCCGGTGGTGTTCGTGATCGATCCGAAACTGCCGAAGGACGTGAAGACGATCACGCTGTCGTACACGTTCTTCGAGCTGAATACGCCGGCCGCGCCGGCGCCGGCGCCGGCGACGCGCAGTACCGCGGCGCAGGGCGCGGCGAAGCCGGATGCATGACGACGGAGACGGGGCGATGACGGAGGGTAAGCGGGGCGGGTCGTTCGGCCAGGCGGTGAAAGCGGTGCTGTGGTCGTTCTTCGGGGTGCGCAAGCGGCGCGACCTGGAAGCCGATGCGACGCAACTCAATCCGCTGCACGTGCTGATCGTCGCGTTGATCGCGGCCGGCGTGTTCATCGGCGTGCTGATCCTGATCGTGCGTGCGGTCGTGGGCTGAGGCCCGCGGCCACGAGAGAATGCAGTACGCAGCGCCGCGGCGCTGCGTGCAGGAAAGAGCGGTGGCGGTCGCGCCGCGCAAGAAATAAAGCCGGAGCGGTTTCCGGTACACAAATTGGACTGAAGTGGAGAATCAAGCATGAGCGGTCAAAACCAGACCCCGTACTATTTCGTGCCGCATCCGTCGCAGCATCCGATCAGCGCGGCCGTCGGCCTGCTGGTCATGCTCGGATCGGTGGCGCTGTGGATCAACGGTCACGACTGGGCGCCGTTTACGGCGCTGCTCGGCCTGCTGTGGTTGCTCTTCACGCTGTATCACTGGTTCGGCGACGCGATCGCCGAATCGGAAGGCGGTCATTACGGCAAGAACGTCGACAAGTCGTACCGCTGGAGCATGAGCTGGTTCATCTTCTCCGAAGTCATGTTCTTCGGCGCGTTCTTCGGCGCGCTGTTCTATGCGCGTGAAATCGCGCTGCACCAGCTCGGCAGCCTCGACTACAAGCTGATCTGGCCGGACTTCTCCGCCGTGTGGCCGAACGAAGGCCCCGCCGCGCTTGCCGGTCACTTCAAGACGATGGGCCCGTGGCCGGTCCCGACGATCAACACGGCATTCCTGCTGTCGTCGGGCGTGACGCTGACGATCTCGCACCACGCACTGCGCGACGATCATCGCAAGAAGGCGATCGCATGGCTGGCCGCGACGCTCGCGTTCGGTATCTGCTTCCTGTTCCTGCAGGGTTTCGAGTACTTCCACGCGTACAACGAACTGAACCTGACGCTGAACTCGGGTGTGTACGGTTCGACGTTCTTCCTGCTGACCGGCTTCCACGGCTTCCACGTGTTCCTCGGCGGCACGATGCTCGCGGTGGTGCTGGTGCGGATGATCCGCGGCCACTTCAAGCCCGATCACCACTTTGCATTCGAAGGCGCCGCGTGGTACTGGCACTTCGTCGACGTCGTCTGGCTCGGCCTGTACGTCGTCGTCTACTGGCTGTAAATGGAAAAACGGCCCGCGCAGCAATGCGCGGGCCGTTTTCATTGGTGTCGGCCCGGCAGTTGCGAGCCGACACCCTTGGCGCCGCCGCGACTCAGTCAGGCGGCGCTTTTACTTGGTGGCGCGGCCGTGCGGCTAAATGTCACAGCGGTCACATCGGTTGCAGCGGGCCGCGGCGGCAAATGCGTCAACGCCCGATCGGCAGGCCGGTCGAATGGATCCAGCCCATCCAGTTCGCGAGCAGGATGAACAGGAACAGCGAGACCGATAGCCCGACGCGGGTGGCGAGCGACCAGACCATGCGTTTCGTGTGGCCGCGGTCGTGCATCATGAAGTAGAGCGCCGAGCCCATGCTGGCGATGATGAGGACGAAGGCGATGGGAACGAGTATGTGCATGACGCGAACCGGACGACGGCAATTCGGAAGGAAGAGGATAATTATCGCACTTCGTTTTCGCGAATGTGCCCGGCGGGCCGCACGATGAAGATTCGCTGGCTGCCTGCGCTGCTGATTCTCGTCGTCGTCGCGGTCACGATCCGTCTCGGTTTCTGGCAGCGCGACCGCGCGCACCAGAAGGAAGCGCTGCAGGCGAGCATCGAGCGCTACGAGCATGCGGCGCCGGTCGAGGTCGGCGCGCAGCCGATTCCGCTCGCGTCGATCGAGTTTCATCGCGTGCGTGCGAAGGGCCGCTTCCTGCCCGAGCAAGCGGTGTTTCTCGACAATCGGCCGTATAACGACCAGCCGGGTTTTTACGTCGTGATGCCGTTTAAACTCACGGGCGGCGGTGTCGTGCTCGTCAACCGCGGCTGGCTGCCGCGCAACATCGCCGATCGCACGGCGATCGAGTCGTTCGCGACGCCCGCGGGCGACGTCGAGATCGTGGGCATCGCGCGCGCGGACGCGTCGCGTGCGTTCGAGCTCGGCGAAGGCGGATCGGCGGCGCACCAGAAGATCCGGCAGAACCTGGACGTCGCCGCGTATGCGAAGGAAACGGGGCTGCCGCTGCAGCCGTTCGTGATCCAGCAGACGAGCGACGACGGCGACAAGCTCGTGCGCGACTGGCCGGCGGCGGCGACCGGCGTCGAGCGCAATTACGGTTACATGTTTCAGTGGTGGGCCATGGCGGCGGCCGCGCTCGGCTTCGGCCTGTACGCCGCGCGGCGTGCGGCGAAGAAGTCGGCCGGCGCGTGAGCGCCATGCCAGGACGCGGCGCACGCGCCGCGGGTTCGTTTCGAGAGGTCTGATTTGTCCATGCAATCTTCCCGTCAGGGTCCGGCCGCTGCGCCGATCTCGCCGGCGGCCCGCAAGCGCGGCCGCTGGATGCTCGTGTTGCTGGGTCTCGTGTGCGCGGCGCCGATGCTCGCGTCGTACTTCACCTATTACGTGATCAAGCCGAAGGGCGGTTCGACGAACTACGGCACGCTGATCGAGCCGCAGCGGCCGATCCCGGCCGATCTGCAGGTCACCGACGAAACCGGCAAGACGGTGCCGCTGTCGTCGCTGCGCGGCGTCTGGCTGTTCGTGATGACGGACCGCAGCGCGTGCGACGACGCATGCGCGCAGAAGCTCTATTTCATGCGCCAGATCCGCGTCACGCAGGCCGGCGAACGGCACCGGCTCACGATGGTGTGGCTGCGCAGCGATGCGGGCGCGATGCCGCAGAAGGTGCTGGAAGCCTATCCGGACACGCGCCGGCTCGTCGCCGATCCGGCCGCGGTGGCCGCGTGGCTGCCGGCCGACGCCGGCACGAAGGACAGCGACCACATCTACATGGTCGATCCGAACGGCAACCTGATGATGCGTTTCCCGAAAGACCCGAATCCCAGCAAGATCAAGGCGGACGTGACGAAGCTGCTGAAGTGGTCGAGCATCGGTTAAGGCAAGAGAGCGAGGCACCATTCCGATGTCGTATCTACTGCAACTCGGCCTGATCGGCTTCTGCATCGCGCTGCTGCCGCTGTCGTACGTGTGGGTGAAGGCCGACGACAACAAGTTCCGCAAGCTCGTGTGGATCACCACGTTCCTGACCCTCGACCTGGTGATGTTCGGCGGCTTCACGCGGCTGACCGATTCGGGGCTCGGCTGCCCCGACTGGCCCGGCTGCTACGGCACGTCGTCGCCGTTCATCGCGCATGCCGCGATCACGGCCGCGCACCAGGCGATGCCGACGGGCCCCGTCAGCATGACGAAGGCGTGGATCGAGATGATCCACCGCTATTTCGCGATGGCGATCGGCGTGCTGATCATCGCGCAGGTTGTGATCGCATGGGCCGCGCGGCTGCGTCGCCGCCCGCTGCACGTGTCGCCGTGGTGGCCGACGAGCCTGCTGCTGCTGATCGTCGTGCAGGGCGTGTTCGGCGCATGGACGGTCACGATGAAGCTGCAGCCCGTGATCGTCACGACCCACCTGCTGCTCGGCCTCGCGCTGCTCGGCACACTCGGCTGGCTCGCGGCGCGGCAGACGCCGCTGCCGTCTCACGACCCGGAGGCCGGGCGCTATCGCGCGGCCGCGCTCGCGGCGCTCGTGCTGCTGGTCGTGCAGATCGCGCTCGGCGGCTGGGTGAGCACCAACTACGCGGTGCTCGCGTGCACCGATTTCCCGACCTGCAACGGCCAGTGGATTCCGCCGATGGACTTCGGGCACGGCTTCCACCTGTGGCGCGCGCTCGGGATGACGAAGGACGGCGACGCGATCACGCAGGATGCGCTGGTCGCGATCCACTGGACGCACCGCACGTTCGCGTTCGTCGTGGTCGCGTACCTGGTCGCGTTCGCGCTGAAGATGCGCCGCTTCGAATCGCTGCGGCGGCCCGCGAACGGCGTGCTGCTGGTCGTCCTGCTGCAGTTCGTGACGGGCCTGACCAACATCGTGCTGCAGTGGCCGCTGCCGGTCGCCGTCGCGCACAACGGCGGTGCCGCGATCCTGCTGCTGCTCGTCGTCATGTTAAACTTTCGCATCCTTTCAAGCCGCCCCGGCCGTGTCGCGCAGCCTGCGCGCGACGCCGCCCCGGCGTGACCGCCCCCATGCAAAGCACCCTCTCCCAATCGCCCGGTAGCCGCTTTTCCCAGTACATGGCGCTGACGAAGCCGCGTGTCACGCAGCTCGCGGTGTTCTGCGCGGTGATCGGCATGTTCCTCGCGACACCGGGCATGGTGCCGTGGCATGTGCTGATCGGCGGCACGGTCGGTATCTGGCTGCTGGCCGGTGCCGCATTCGCGATCAACTGCCTCGTCGAACAGAAGATCGACGCGATGATGCGGCGTACCGCATGGCGCCCGTCCGCGCGCGGCGAGATCACGACGCCGCAGATCCTGGTGTTCTCGGCCGTGCTCGGCAGCGCCGGCGCATGGACGCTCTACACGTTCACGAACCCGCTGACGATGTGGCTGACGATCGCGACGTTCGTCGGCTACGCGGTGATCTACACGCTGCTGCTCAAGCCGATGACGCCGCAGAACATCGTGATCGGCGGCGCGTCGGGCGCGATGCCGCCGGCGCTCGGGTGGGCCGCGGTCACCGGCGCGGTGCCCGGCGACGCGTGGATCCTCGTGCTGATCATCTTCGTGTGGACGCCGCCGCATTTCTGGGTGCTCGCGCTCTATCGCCGCAAGGATTACGAGAGCGCGGGGCTGCCGATGCTGCCCGTCACGCACGGCGAGAAGTTCACGCGGCTGCACATCCTGCTGTACACGGTGATCCTGTTCGCGGTCACGCTGATGCCGTTCATCTCCGGGATGAGCGGGGCTGTCTACCTGACGAGCGCGGTGCTGCTCGGCGCGGTGTTCCTCGCGTATGCGTGGAAGATCTACCGCGATTATTCGGACGAACTCGCCCGCAAGGCCTTCCGCTATTCGATCGTCTATCTGTCGCTGCTGTTCGCCGCGCTGCTCGTCGATCACTATGCACGCCCGCTGCTCGGCGTGTAACCGCACGGTTTGAACGCAATGCTCCATACACGGTTCGGGCGCCGCGCGCGCCAAGGCTGGATGCTCGCGTGCGCATTCACGGCAGCGCTGCTGCTCGCCGGATGCGACAACGCGCCGAAATTCCAGAACCTCGACATCACCGGCAACACGCAGTTCGGCAACGACTTCTCGCTGCCCGATACGGCCGGCAAGGTGCGCACGCTCGCCGACTTCAAGGGCAAGGCCGTCGTAATGTTCTTCGGCTATACGCACTGCCCGGACGTGTGCCCGACGACGATGGCCGAACTGTCCGAGGCGCTGAAGCAGCTCGGGCCCGATGCCGCGAAGCGCGTGCAGGTGCTGTTCGTCACCGTCGACCCGGAACGCGACACGCCGGCGCTGCTCGGCCAGTACGTGCCCGCGTTCGATCCGTCGTTCGTCGGCCTGCGGCCGGCCGACGAAGCGGCGCTGAAGAAGGTCACGAAGGATTTCCGCGTGTACTACGCGAAAGTGCCCGGCAAGACGCCCGGCAGCTACACGATGGATCACACCGCCGCGAGCTATGTGTTCGATCGCGACGGCAAGCTGCGCCTGTTCGTGCGCGACGGCCAGGGCCCCGGCCCGTGGGTCCACGACCTGAAGCTGCTGGTCGAGTGACCGGCATTCGCCGAGCGCCCGGCCCGGCGATCGTGTGACGGCCGTTTCGCGCCGTCACGCTTTCTCTTTTCCCTTTTCGTTTGCATGCGCCGCCCGCCGCCCGCCGCGCGGCGCGTCGGCACGCGCGCGTGCCGCGCAGATGCCGCGTTACGGCAGCGCCGGCACGTTGAAGCCGGATGCGGCGCGCGTGATCCGGAATTCCGTCACGCGATACGTCGCGAGCCCCTCGGTGACGAACGGGTCGGTCTTCAGGATCGCGTCGAGTTCGTCGCGATCGATGCGGGCCGCGAGGATCACGCCGCCTTCGCGCGGCACCTTCGGCCCCGCCGCGATGAAGATGCCCTTGTCGAACAGCGGCTGCAGATACGCACGGTGGCGCTCGAGCGCGTCGTCGATGCGCTCGAGCGATGCGGTGTAGTGGATGTCGATGACGTACATGGATGGCCCCGGAATGGCGCCGGCGCGTCGCGCGCCGGCCAGCCGGTCTTTGTAGCACAGCGGATGCGGGCTGTCGCGCCGGGGCCGTCCGTTGCGCTCCGGCGTGTATTCAAGTTGTAAGCCTCATTGCCGTAAATGCAAGGGCAACCGTTTGCGCGCGGCAGGCCGTTCGTGCGCATCGTGTGCACCGACATCGATAAAGGCACGCAGATGAGCAGAATGAGTTTGAACCGCAAGCTGTGGCTCGCGCTTGCGCTGGTATGGATCGGTTTGCTGGGCGTCGGCGCCTGGAGCGCCTACGAGACGCGCGCGACGATGCTCGCCGAACGCCGGGCCGGCATCGCGAATCTCGTCGATTCGGCGGCCGGCATCGTGAAGTCGTATCACGCGCTTGCGCAGAGCGGCACGCTGCCCGAGGCCGATGCGAAGCGCGACGCGCTCGCGAGCCTTGCCGCGATGCGCTACGGAGATTCGGGCTACGTGTTCGTGATGGACTCGAAGCCGGTCGTGCTGATGCATCCGACGCTGCCGAAGCTGGTCGGCACGCAGGTCGGCGACACGCTCGATCCGGACGGCAAGCCGCTGTTCGTCACGATCCTGAACGCCGCGAAGGCGACCGGCAGCGGCTTCGCCGAATATCGCGGGCGGCTGCCGCACAGCGAAACCGCCGTGCCGAAGATCAGCTACGTCACGCGTTTCGCGCCGTGGGACTGGAACATCTCGAGCGGCGTGTTCCTGAAGGACATCGACACCATCTACTACCGCACGCTGCTCGGCCACCTCGCGGTCGTGTTCGTGATCGGCTTCGTGATCAGCGCGGCGATGCTGGTAATCATCCGCAACGTGCGCGCCAGCCTCGGCGGCGAGCCCGACGAAGCGGCCGCGCTCGCGACGCGCATTGCGCAGGGCGACCTCACGCAGCCGGTGCCCGTGCGCGCGGGTGACCGCACGAGCATGATGGCCGCGATGCGCGACATGCAGGCTCGGCTGCGGGCGACGATCGGCGGGATTCGCCAGTCGGCCGAATCGATCGCGTCGGCGAGCCGCGAGATCTCGGCCGGCAACGACGACCTGTCGCAGCGCACCGAGGAGCAGGCCGCGTCGCTGGAGGAAACGGCCGCGAGCATGGAGCAGCTGACCGCGACGGTGAAGCAGAACGCCGACAACGCGCGGCAGGCGAGCGGGCTCGCGAACAACGCGTCGGACATCGCGCGCACGGGGAGCGACGTCGTGAACCGCGTGATCGGCACGATGGGCGAGATCGACGACAGCTCGCGCAAGATCGCCGACATCATCGGCGTGATCGAGGGCATCGCATTCCAGACCAACATCCTCGCGCTGAACGCGGCGGTCGAGGCCGCGCGCGCGGGCGAGCAGGGTCGCGGCTTCGCGGTGGTCGCGGGCGAGGTGCGCTCGCTCGCGCAGCGCAGCGCGACGGCAGCGAAGGAGATCCGCGCGCTGATCGTCGATTCGGTCGAGCGCGTGCGCAACGGTTCGACGCTGGTCGGCCAGGCCGGCACGACGATGGGCGAGATCCTGCAGGCCGTCGCGCGCGTGACCGACATCATGGGCGAGATCGCGGCCGCGTCCGAGGAGCAGGCGAGCGGCATCACGCAGGTCGGGCGCGCGGTCACGCAGATGGATCAGGTGACGCAGCAGAACGCGGCGCTCGTCGAGGAGGCTGCGGCCGCCGCTGGGTCGCTGCAGGAACAGGCCGCGCGGCTGCGCGACGCGGTCGGCGCGTTCCGGGTCGGCGATGCAGGCGGCATATCGTCGCGGCGGGCCGGCGAGCGGGCGGCCGAACCCGCGTTCGGCACGAAGGCGGCCGGCGACGCAGCGGTGGCGTGACGCGGACTTGGCGGATGCGCGTCACACGCAAACGCAACTAACGGCCAAGCCGCGCATCCGCCGCCAGCACTGCTGCGGTGCATACCCATATGAGCGGGATGTATTTCACTTCCCGCCGATCCTGTGACACCATTTGCCCCTTCCAGCGAGTCGGGGGATACCCGTATCGCGCCCCATTTCCAGTAAGCAAGAAAGCGAGAAACAGATGAAGCGTCGCAGTCTCCTGAAGGTATTTTCCGTGCTGGCTGCCGGTGCAGCGCTGACGCTGTCGGCGGGCGCGCACGCCGAGGACAAGGTGATCAAGGTCGGCACGGTTGCCGGCCCGGATGCGGAAGTGTGGCAGCTCGTGCAGAAGGTCGCGAAGGAGAAGGAAGGCCTGAACGTGAAGGTCATCGAGTTCAACGACTACGTGCAGCCGAACGCGGCGCTCGATTCGGGCGACCTCGACGCGAACAGCTTCCAGCACCAGCCCTACCTCGACAGCCAGGTGAAGCAGCGCGGCTACAAGATCGTCAGCGCGGGCCTGACCTACATCTCGCCGATCGGCGTGTACTCGAAGAAGTTCAAGTCGCTGAAGGACCTGCCGCAAGGCGCGAAGCTCGCGGTGCCGAACGATCCGTCGAACGAGAACCGCGCGCTGCTGCTGCTCCAGACGCAAGGCGTGATCAAGCTGAAGTCGGGCGCCGGCACGGGCGGCAACAACGCGACGGTGCTCGACATCGCCGAGAACCCGAAGAAGCTGAAGATCTCCGAACTCGACGCCGCGCAACTGCCGCGCGTGCTGTCGGACGTCGACGCGGCCGTGATCAACACGAACTACGCGCTGGCCGCGAACCTGCAGCCGACCAAGGACGCGATCGCACTCGAAGCGCTGACGAGCCCGTACGCGAACCTGATCGCCGTGCGCGCGAAGGACAAGGATCAGCCGTGGGTGAAGAAGCTGGTCAAGGCGTACCAGTCGCCGGAAGTGCGGGAATTCATCAAGAAGCAGTTCAAGGGCTCGATGGTCGCGTCGTTCTGAACGCCGCACACCGGTCGGACCGCTGAACGAAAAGGGCCTGCATCGTGAGCTGACCCCGTAAAGTTGGACGGGTAAATTAGGCCGCCAAGGGCTGAGTTCTGTACTGCACGGGACTCAGCCCTTTTAGCTTGAGCTTGATGCGGTCGTGATTGTAATAGTGGATGTAGTCGGCAATGGCGCGACGCAATTTCTGGACGTCTGCGAAGTGTGTCAACCGGAAGCACTCGGATTTGAGTGTGCCGAAGAAGCTTTCCATCGCGGCATTATCCAAGCAGTTGCCCTTGCGTGACATGCTCTGCGGCATGCCTCGCTCAGCAAGCTGTTCGCAGTATTCTCGCATTTGATAAGCCCAGCCTTGATCCGAATGCAGCATCGGTGCCTCATCAGGTGCCAGCCGCTTGAATGCCTTGTCCAGCATGGCTTTGATCATGGCGAAGTCAGGGCGCTCGCTCATTTGCCAGGCAATGATCTCGCCGTTGTACAAATCCAGAACCGGCGACAGATATAGCTTCTTGCCGCCGACATTGAATTCGGTCACATCCGTCACCCACTTCTCGTTGGGCCTATTGGCTTCGAATTGGCGGTTGAGTAGATTCGGCGCTATGCGCCCACGCTCTCCCCGATAGGACCGATATTTCTTGGGCCGAACGAGCGACTTCAGACGCAGCACTGACATCAGTCGCTGCACCGTCTTGCGGTTGACCCAAGTGCCCGCTCGACGCAATGCAAGCGTGATCCGGCGATAGCCGTAACGCCCCTTATGCTGGGCGAAGACATCGGCGATCTTCGCCTTGAGCTCGGCGTGACGATCTCCCGCCTTGGTCGCTGCCACTTGGTAATAGAACGTACTACGCGCCAGGCCTGAAACCTTGAGCAAGACCGTCAACGAATGGTGCTCACGCAAGGCGTTCACGATTTGCGCGGTTTCTTTGGCTTTGCTTGCTCCTTGGCTCGGAGCAGTTCGTCCAACTTTTTTAGGTACGCCACCTCCGCGCGCAGATACTCATTCTCTTTAAGAAGGTCTTCGCGTGAGCGCTCGTCTGCGGGCACGGCAGTAGGCTGGGCAGGCTGTTTGGGCTTTGACATCTTGGGTGGCCGGCCTTTGCGGCGCGGCATGAGAGCTTCGAAACCACCCTCATGATACTGGCGCTCCCAGCGACTCACGCAGTTGGCTTCGCGCAAATCGAATACCGCGCATGTGCGCTGGTATGACAGCTCATGGCGCCACATGTGTTGCAGCACCGACATCTTGAAGTCAGTGCTATACGTCTCGTGCTTCTTGCGCAGCCCTGCTTTGCCATGTACCCGGAAAGCGCTCACCCAACGCCGCAGTGTTGAATACCCAACTCCGTACTTCCGGCCGAGCGACTCGCAACTGCCTTCGCCGCTCAGATATGCCTTGACCAATTGTTGCTTGAACGACGGGTCATACTTCGTCATGAAAAAACCCCCAAGGGTTGGAGTGATGTCCAACTCTTGGGGGTCAATTCATCGCGCAGGCCTTTTTTCATTGGCGCGGCCGGTGGACGGCCGCGTGGTGCGCCGCGTTCAGCGCCGGCTCACATGTCGCCGCGCCGCGAGCAGATCGCCATGATCTGCTGGATCGCATAGCTGTCGCGCACGCCCGGCAGCGACTGCACGACGCACTCGTGAAAGCGCCGCTCGCGCGGCAGCAGCATCGCGTTGTTGCGGTACAGCGCGTCGCAGGAGCGCTGGATCAGCTGGGCCGCGGCGCCGTTGCGGCTTTCGCGCAGCGCGCCGAGCATGCACTCGTCGTATTGCGCATAACCGTCGGTCAGCGCGAATGCCGCGCCCGGCAGCGCCAGCGCGACGGCGGCGAATACGATTGCACGGACTCCCCGTTTCATGTGCCCTCCGATGGTGTCGCCTGGGTCGGCCGACAGCATAACGTAAAGCCGTCAACGCGGCTGACGCGTTGCGCCGATGCCGGCGGGAGCCGCCGCCGGCCGGGCTTCGCGCGCGGTCGCGGGCACCGGCGGGCAGCGCAATCCGGCGCGCCGCGTGAAAGGGCGGAGTCAGGTGGTGGTCTGCGGAAATGGTATCCTCGTGCGTTCGCCGCTACGCACCTTCCCGGGGTGCGCGCGGGCCGGCCGCCGCCGAGTTTTACGCGCGGCGGTGCCCGCCTGACGGCGGCGGGAATCCATCATCCAGAACCGACACAATACGGGGGAGACTCACCCATGAAGCGATTCAAGACTTTCGCGATCCGTTCGATCACGGCCGGCGTGGCCGCACTCGCGCTGGCAGGCGCCGCGCACGCGCAGACCGTCAAGGTGCTGTCGATCGTCGACCATCCGGCGCTCGACGCGATCCGCGACGGCGTGCGCGCCGAACTGAAGGCGGAAGGCTACGGCGACGACAAGCTCAAGTGGGAATACCAGAGCGCGCAGGGCAACACGGGCACGGCCGCGCAGATCGCGCGCAAGTTCGTCGGCGACAAGCCCGACGTGATCGTCGCGATCGCGACGCCGGCCGCGCAGTCGGTCGTCGCGGCGACGAAGAGCGTGCCGGTCGTCTATTCGGGCGTGACCGATCCGGTCGCCGCGCAGCTCGTGAAGGGCTGGGGCCCGTCGGGCACCAACGTGACGGGCGTGTCCGACAAGCTGCCGCTCGATCGCCAGGTCGCGCTGATCAAGCGCGTCGTGCCGAATGCGAAGACGGTCGGCATGGTCTACAACCCGGGCGAGGCGAATTCGGTCGTCGTCGTGAAGGAGCTCAAGGAGATCCTCGCGAAGCAGGGGATGACGCTGAAGGAAGCGGCCGCACCGCGCACCGTCGACATCGGCCCGGCCGCGAAGAGCCTGATCGGCAAGGTCGACGTGATCTACACGAACACCGACAACAACGTCGTGTCCGCGTACGAAGCGCTCGTGAAGGTCGCGAACGAAGCGAAGATCCCGCTCGTCGCCGGCGACACCGACAGCGTGAAGCGCGGCGGCATCGCGGCGCTCGGCATCAACTACGGCGACCTCGGCCGCCAGACGGGCAAGGTCGTCGCGCGCATCCTGAAGGGCGAGAAGCCGGGCGCGATCGCGTCGGAGACGAGCAGCAACCTCGAGCTGTTCGCGAATACGGGCGCGGCCGCGAAGCAGGGCGTCACGCTGGCGCCGGATCTCTTGAAGGACGCGAAGACGGTCATCAAGTAAGCCGCGGCCCGACCGCAGCGCTTGCGGGCCCGATCCGGGCCTGAACGACACCGCCGGACGGGCGGCTCCCACCCGGGGCCGCCCGTTCGCTTCACCCGGCCGTACACGTCCGGCCGGGAAGCAACAGGATTTCCCCACCATGTCTTTGTTCTCGTTTCTGGGCGCGCTGGAGATCGGCCTGATCTTCAGTCTCGTCGCCCTCGGGGTGCTGATCTCGTTTCGCATCCTCAACTTCCCCGATCTCACCGTCGACGGCAGTTTTCCGCTCGGCGGCGCCGTCGCCGCGACGCTGATCTCGGCCGGCTACGACCCGTTCTCCGCGACGGTGCTCGCGATCGTCGCGGGCGCGCTGGCCGGCTTCATCACGGGCTGGCTCAACGTGCGCCTGAAGATCATGGATCTGCTCGCCAGCATCCTGATGATGATCGCGCTGTATTCGGTGAACCTGCGGATCATGGGCCGGCCGAACGTGCCGCTGATCACCGAGCCGACGCTGTTCACCGTGCTGCAACCCGACTGGATGCCCGACTACGTGCTGCGCCCGGCGCTGCTCGCGATCGTCGTCGTGGTCGCGAAGCTCGGCCTCGACTGGTTCTTCTCGTCGCAGCTCGGCCTCGCGATGCGCGCGACCGGCGCGAACCCGCGGATGGCGCGTGCCCAAGGCATCGCAACCGGCCGCGCGACGCTTGCCGGGATGGCGCTGTCGAACGCGCTCGTCGCGCTCGCAGGCGCCTTGTTCGCGCAGACGCAGGGCGGCGCGGACATCTCGATGGGGATCGGCACGATCGTGATCGGGCTGGCCGCGGTGATCATCGGCGAGACGCTGCTGCCCGCGCGCCGGCTGGTGCTGACGACGCTCGCCGTCGTGCTCGGCGCGATCGTCTACCGCTTCTTCATCGCGCTCGCGCTGAACAGCGAATTCATCGGCCTGAAGGCGCAGGACCTGAACCTCGTGACGGCCGCGCTCGTCACGATCGCGCTGGTGCTGCCGGCGACGCGCAAGAAGCTGTTCGCGCGCAAGAACGGAGGGGCATGACATGCTGTCCGCACAAGACCTGACACTCACGTTCAATCCCGGCACGCCGATCGAGACGCGCGCGCTGCGCGGGCTGTCGCTCGAGATTCCCGACGGCCAGTTCGTCGCGGTGATCGGCTCGAACGGTGCCGGCAAGTCGACCTTCCTCAATGCGGTCAGCGGCGACCAGCGCGTCGATGCGGGGCGCATCGCGATCGACGGCGCGGACGTCACGCGCCAGCCCGCGTGGGACCGCGCGCACCTCGTCGCGCGCGTGTTCCAGGATCCGATGGCCGGCACCTGCGAGGCGCTGACGATCGAGGAAAACATGGCGCTCGCGACGGCGCGCGGCGTGCGGCGCGGCTTCCGGGCCGCGCTCGACCGTCCGTCGCGCGAGCTGTTCCGCGACAAGCTGCGGCTGCTGAACCTCGGCCTCGAAAACCGGCTGACCGACCGGATCGGGTTGCTGTCGGGCGGCCAGCGGCAGGCCGTGAGCCTGCTGATGGCGTCGCTGCGGCCGTCGCGGATCCTGCTGCTCGACGAGCACACGGCCGCGCTCGACCCGAAGACGGCCGCGTTCGTGCTGGAACTGACCGCGCGCATCGTCGCCGAGAGCCGGCTGACGACGATGATGGTCACGCACAGCATGCGGCAGGCGCTCGACTACGGCGACCGCACGGTGATGCTGCACCAGGGGCAGGTCGTGCTCGACGTGTCGGGCGACGCGCGCAAGGGGCTCGACGTGCCGGACCTGCTGCAGATGTTCGAGAAGGTGCGGCACGAGCAGCTCGACGACGACGCGTTGTTGCTGAGCTAACCTGACGGGCGGCACGCGGCGAGCCGGCGCGATGCGGTGTTGCATCGTGCCGGTTGGCGTGAGGGTTTGCGTGCCGATCCGGCCGGGCGATCCGGCCCGCGTGCGTCGCATCGGGCCGGATGGTCGTGGCGGCGGGCGTGCGGGCGGCCCGAATCGGCGCACCGTAACATGACGGGCGCGCCGGCTTTCCTTCTGTTTTTCCTCTGACAAAAACCGGTTTCGCACCGGCGCTGTGCGACGCGGGCGCATTGCCATATACTGTATATCCATACAGTTGTGGGTGGCGTCATGCTCGCATCCTCCATTTCTCCCGAATCCCTTCATCCGTCGCTCTGGCGCGGCTCGCAGCTCGCGTGCGGCGGCCCGCGCACGATCGATACCGGCTTCGCGCCGCTGTCCGCCGAGCTGCCGGGCGGCGGCTGGCCGGTCGGCGGGCTCGTCGAACTGCTGGCCGCGCAGCCGGGCTGCGGCGAGATGCGGCTGCTCGCGCCCGCGCTCGCACGCACCGTCAGCGCCCGGCGTCCGCTCGCGCTCGTCGCGCCGCCGCAATCGCCGCATGCGACCGCGCTCGCCAGTCTCGGCGTGCCGGCCGACGCGTTGCTGTGGCTGCGCGCCGGCAGCCGCACGGATGCGTTGTGGGCCGCCGAGCAGGCGCTCAGGACCGGCTGTTGCGGCGCGCTGCTGCTCTGGCAGGACCCGCGGCCCGATGCGCTGCGGCGCCTGCATCTCGCGGCCGCGCGCACGGGCGACACGCTGTTCGTGATGCTGCGTCCGCTGTCGGCCGCGCGGCAGCCGTCGCCGGCCGTGCTGCGCGTCGCGCTGCATCCCGTGCCGGGCGGCGTGTCGCTCGATATCGTCAAGCGTCGCGGGCCCGCGCGCGGCGAGCCGCTCGTGCTCGACCTGCCGTCGCCCATCGTGGAGAGTCGTTATGCGCGTCTTGCTCGGCATCCATCTGCCGCGCCTGCCGCTCGACGTGTGCGCCCCGCAGCCGTCTGACGCAGCGGCCGGCGGCGCCGGCTGCGCGGTGCTCGAGCAAGGCGTCGTGCTGATCGCCGATGCGGCCGCGCGCCGGCAAGGCGTGCGTGCGGGCATGAAGCGCGGCGGCGTGCTGACGCTCGCACCCGACACGCAGCTCGTCGAACGCGATCCCGCGCGCGAGGCCGATGCGCAGCGCGCGGTCGCGCTCGCGTTGCTGCGCTTCTCGCCGTGCGTCGCGCTCGACGACGAAGCCACGCTGATCGTCGACGTCGGCCCGAGCCTGCGCCTGTTCGGCGGCTTGCCGTCACTGTGCCGCCAGGTGCGCGCGACGCTCGCGGCGCTCGGTTATGCGGCGCGCCTGTCCGCCGCGCCGACCGGGCGCGGCGCGTGGCTGCTCGCGCGCACGTCGGCGCGCGCGCGCAGCCGGCGCCGCGTCGCCGGCCACGCGTCGCTCGTCCGCTCGCTCGACGGGCTGCCCTGTGTGCTGCTGCCCGATGCGCGTCCGTATGCGGGCTGGTTCGACGGCCTCGGTTGCCGCACGCTCGCCGATCTGCGCCGCCTGCCGCGCGCGGGGCTGCAGCGCCGCTGCGGTCCCGCGCTGCTGGCCGCGCTCGATCGCGCGTACGGCGACGCGGTCGAGCCGCTTGCGTGGATGGCGGTGCCGCCCGTGTTCGACGTGCGGCTCGAATTGCCGGAGCGCGTCGAATACGCGGAAGCCGTGCTGTTCGCCGCGCGGCGGCTCGTCGTGCAGCTCTGCGGCTGGCTGGCCGCGCGGCAACTGTCGCTGGCCGCAATGACGTTCGATCTCGAGCACGAGCGCGGCCGCCAGGCCGTGCCGCCGACGCCGCTCGAACTCGCGTTCGCCGCACCCGTACGCGACGAGGCGCACTTCATGCGGCTGCTCGGCGAGCGGCTCGCGCGCGTCGAACTGCCGGCCGCGGTGATCGCGGTGCGCCTGAAGGCCACGCGCGTCGAATCGGTCGCACCGCCGGCGGACGATCTGTTTCCCGAACCGGGCGGCACGCGCGAGACGCGCGCGCGGCTGTTCGAGTTGCTGGTCGCGCGGCTCGGCGCGGAGAACGTGCTGCGCGCGGCGCCGGTTGCCGATCACCGGCCCGAAGCCGCGAACCGCTGGCTGCCGCTCGATGCGCAGGCCGGCAAGCCGGCCGCCGGTCCGCCGGCCGTGCCGCCGCGTCCCGCGTGGCTGCTGGCCGAGCCGCTGCCGTTGCTGATGCGCGGGGAGCGGCCGGTATTTCATACGCCGCTCAGGATGATGTCGTCGGTGGAGCGGATCGAGGCCGGGTGGTTCGATGGTCAGCTCGCTGCGCGCGATTACTGCGTCGCGCAGGACGAGGCCGGTGCGTGCTACTGGGTATTCCGGGAGCGGGCGGGGAGCGAGTCCGAGCCGCGCTGGTTCCTGCACGGCCTGTTCGGGTGAACGGTGATGGTTGCGGAATTCAGTTGGCTGCCCGATTACGCGGAGTTGTTTTGCCGCTCGAACTTCTCGTTCCTGCATGGCGCGTCGCATGCGGAGGAGTTGGTCGAGCGCGCGTTCGAGCTCGGTTATCGCGGGATCGCGATCACCGACGAATGCTCGCTCGCAGGCGCGCCGCGCATGCATGTCGAGGCGAAGGCGAAAGGGCTGTCGCTCGTCATCGGTTCGTATTTCGAAGTAACCCCGGATGAAGTCGCGCCGGGCCACGATCCTGGCCCCGGCGCGTTCGGGCTCGTGCTGCTCGCGCAGAGCCGCGAGGGTTACGGCAACCTGTCCGAACTGATTTCGTGGCGGCGGATGGCATCGCCGAAGGGCACGTACCGGCTGACGTCGCGGATGCTGTCGGTGCCGCCCGAGGAGTTTGCGCACTTGCGCGGAATACCCGACTGCTACGCGATTCTCGTGCCCACATATCCGGTGCGTGCGGATGTACTCGATGCGCAGGTCGCGTGGTTTCGCACGACATTCGGCGAGCGTGCGCGGCTAGGGCTCGTGCAGTTGCAGCGCGCGCTGGACGGTGCGCAGCGCGAGGAGATTCGTGCGGCCGGCGCGCGGCGCGGCGTGCGCATCGTCGCGCTTGGCGACGTGACGATGCACCGGCGCTCGTGCAAGGCGTTGCAGGACGTGATGACGGCGATCCGCGTCGGGATGCCGGTTTCGGAATGCGGCTATGCGCTCGCGCCGAATGCCGAACAGCACCTGCGTTCGCGGCAGCGTATCGGGCAACTGTTTTCGCCTGAAGAGATCGCGGAAACGTGCGCGATTCTCGATGCGTGTCATTTTGAACTCGATTCGCTGCGCTACGAGTATCCCGACGAAATCGTGCCGAAGGGGCACACGCCGGCGAGTTACCTGGAACAGGAAACCGAGGCAGGGGCGGCCGAGCGCTATCCGCAGGGTATTCCGGAGAAAGTGGAGAAACAGATCCGGTATGAACTCGACCTGATCGCGAAGCTGAGCTACGAACCGTTCTTCCTGACCGTCTACGACATCGTCAAATACGCGCGCAGCCAGAACATCCTGTGTCAGGGCCGAGGCTCGGCAGCGAACTCGGTCGTCTGTTATTGCCTCGGCATCACCGAGGTGAACCCCGAACAGAGCACGATGCTGTTCGAGCGCTTCATCAGCGAGGAACGCGGCGAGCCGCCCGATATCGACGTCGACTTCGAGCATCAGCGTCGGGAAGAAGTGATCCAGCATATCTATGAAAAATACGGACACGATCGCGCCGCGCTCGCCGCTGCCGTATCGACGTATCGCCCGCGCGGCGTGCTGCGCGAAACCGGCAAGGCGCTCGGCGTCGATCCGATGCTGGTCGATCGCGTTGCGAAAGGGCACCGCTGGTTCGACGGCAGCCGCGATCTGCTGCAGAAGTTCGCGACGACCGGGCTCGATCCCGAAACGCCGCTGATCCGCGCATGGGCCGAACTGGCGGGGCGCTTGCTCAATTTCCCGCGCCACCTGTCGCAGCACTCCGGCGGCTTCGTGATCAGCCGCGGCAAGCTCACGCGGCTCGTGCCGGTCGAGAACGCGGCGATGGACGGGCGGCGCGTGATCCAGTGGGATAAAGACGATCTCGAGGCACTCGGGCTGATGAAGGTCGACGTGCTGGCGCTCGGCATGCTGTCGGCGCTGCATCGCGCATTCGACATGCGCACCGCGTGGCGCGGGCCGCCGGAGCCGGGCGGCGAGCCATTCACGCTGAAACACATTCCGCAGGATGACGAAGCGACCTACGACATGATCTGCCGCGCCGACACGGTCGGCGTGTTCCAGATCGAATCGCGCGCGCAGATGTCGATGCTGCCGCGCCTGCGGCCGCGCAATTATTACGATCTGGTGATCGAGGTGGCGATCGTGCGGCCGGGGCCGATTCAGGGCGGAGCGGTGCATCCCTATCTGAAGCGGCGGCAGGGCATCGAAAAGGTCAGTTACCCGAAGGAAGATCTGAAGCCCGCGCTCGAGCGCACGCAGGGTGTGCCGATCTTCCAGGAGCAGGTGATGCAGGTCGCGATGATCGCGGCCGGCTTCACGCCCGGCGAAGCCGACCAGTTGCGTCGCGCGATGGCCGCGTGGAAGCGCAAGGGCAATCTGGAGCAATATCACCGCAAGATCGTCGACGGGATGCGCGAGCGCGACTATCCGCCCGAATTCGCCGAACAGATCTTCGAACAGATCAAGGGCTTCGGCGATTACGGTTTCCCCGAAAGCCACGCGGCGAGCTTCGCGAAGCTTGCCTACGCCAGCAGCTGGCTCAAATGCCACGAACCGGCGATCTTCCTCGCCGCATTGCTGAACAGCCAGCCGATGGGTTTCTACCCGCCGTCGCAACTCGTGCAGGACGCGAAGCGCCACGGTGTGCAGGTCCTGCCGATCGATGTCACGCAAAGCGACTGGGAGGCATCGCTCGAAGCGCTGCCCGGCCAGCTGCCGCCGCACGGCCAGCCTGCCGTGCGGCTCGGCCTGTCGCTCGTGCGCGGTCTCGGCGAAGCCGCCGCGCGCCGCATCGAAGCCGCACGCGCGGCGGGCCCGTTCGAGAACGTCGACACCCTCGCGCGTCGCGCGCAGCTCGAACGCCGCGACCTCGAAGCGCTCGCCGCCGCGAATGCGCTCGCGACGCTCGCCGGCCATCGCCGCGATGCACTGTGGCAGGCCGTCGCCGCGGCGCCGGAGCGCGACCTGCTCGCCGCCGCGCCGATCGACGAAGCGGAGAAGCCCGCGCTCGGTGCGCCGTCGGAGGCCGACGACATCCTCGCCGACTATCACACCACCGGCCTCACGCTGAACCGCCATCCGGTCGCGCTGCTGCGGCCCGCGCTGCGCGCGCAGCGGCTGTCGTCCGCGGCCGAACTGCGCGACCGCCCCGACGGCCGGCTCGCACGCGCGTGCGGGCTCGTGACCGCGCGGCAGATGCCGGGCACCGCGAAAGGCGTGATGTTCATGACGCTCGAGGACGAAACGGGCTGCGTGAACGTGATCGTCCGGCCCGAACTGCTCGCGCGGCAGCGCCGCGAAACCCTCGATTCGCGGCTGCTCGCGGCGTCCGGCGTGTGGCAGGTCGTGAGCGACGTGAGGCACCTCGTCGCGCAGCATTTCGAGGATCTGACGCCGCTGCTCGGCGGCCTGCGCACGTCGAGCCGCGAATTCCACTGACGCCCCCGACGCGTGCCGCCGGCCCGCGCGGCGCTTCGCCCCACGATGCATACCAGTCGGCTCAACTGGTTCTATTCCGGTCTCATATTCGCACCCGAAACCTGTCTGAACCGGGCACTGGAACTGTCCCTTTGCATACCACTTCGGGTAAATCCCTATCCCGCACATCGTTGTAAACAAAGGATTTCCCGGCGCTAAAACGCTTGCGCAGCAAGGCTTTCGGCGATTTTCACGCAGCTAATACCAGTTCGTTGACTGGTATTATTGTGGTTATATAATGCGTTCACTTTCGACGGCCCGAGGTCGTCGTCCGACACCCGGAGGCACATGGAAACCGGCTGGTCCGAACTGGCGCCCGATCCCCTCAGCGACACGCCGCTCTACCTGCAGCTCGCCCGCAACCTGGCGAGCGCGATTCACGGCGGCGCGTGGCGGGCCGGCGAGGCGCTGCCGTCGGAGCGGCTGCTGTCGGTGTCGGTCGGCGTATCGCGGATCACGGCCCGCCGCGCACTCGCGCTGCTGGTCGAGCAGGGGCTGATCACGCGGGCGCGCGGTGCGGGCAGCTTCATCACCCCGCGCGTCGCCGATCCGCTGTCGCGTCTCGTCGGCTTCACCGCGAAGATGCAGCAGCGCGGCTTCATGCCCGATTCGGTATGGCTGTCGCGCAAGTTGCGTACCGCGAGCCGCGACGAGATCGTGCATCTCGGCCTCGCGCCGGGCGCGACGGTTGCGCGGCTCGAACGGCTGCGCCGCGCGGACGGCATCGTGATGGCCGTCGAGCATTCGACGCTGCCGGCCGCGGTGGTGCCCGATCCGCAGGCGCTCGGCGCGTCGCTGTACGAATACCTCGAAGCGCGCGGCATGGTCGTCGTGCGCGCACTGCAGCACTTTCGCGCGGTGAACGCGACGCGCGAGATCGCGAAATGGATGGCGGTGAAGCCGGGTGCGGCACTGCTCGTGATCACGCGCATCGGCTACGGCGCCGACCAGCGCGCGATCGAAGTGACCGAATCGTATTGCCGCGACGACTATTACGACTTCGTCGCCGAACTGAAACGCTGACGCGCGAGACTGCCCGCGCGCCAAGCAACGCGATGGGCGCGAAGCAACGACACGGATTTGCAAATCACGACGCGGATGCCCGCGTCACCAGATCATCAAGAGAACGTCATGCTGACTGGAAACATCCTCACCCCCGACGGCTGGATTCACGGTTCGCTCGATAGCGAGAACGGCCGCATCACCACGCTCGACGGTACGCCCGCCGATCCCGCGCAGAACGACGCGCCGTACATCCTGCCCGGCTTCATCGACCTGCACGTGCACGGCGGCGGCGGCGCCGACGTGATGGAAGGCGGCGACGCGATCGAGACGATCGCCCGCACGCACGCGCAATTCGGCACGACGAGCCTGCTCGCGACGACGATGACCGCGCCGCGCGACGAACTGATGAAGGTCGTCGGCAATCTCGGCAGCGTTGCGCGCACCCGCACGCCGGGTGGTGCGCGCGTGCTCGGCGTGCACCTCGAAGGGCCGTACATCAACCCCGGCAAGCTCGGCGCGCAGCCCGACGCGGCCGTGTCGGCCGTGCTCGACGAAGTGCTGAAGTACCTGTCGATCGCACCGATCCGCGTCGTCACGCTCGCGCCGGAAATCGCCGGCCACATCGAGATCATCGGCGAGATGGCCGCGCGCGGCGTGCGCGTGCAGCTCGGCCACTCGCTCGCGACCTACGACGATGCCGTCGCCGCGCTCAAGCACGGCGCATGCGGCTTCACGCACCTGTTCAACGCGATGTCGCCGCTGCATCACCGCAACCCGGGCCTGGTGGGTGCGGCGCTTGCGCATGCCGAATACGCGGAAATCATTCCCGACCTGCTGCACGTGCACCCGGGCGCGATTCGTGCTGCGCTGCGCGCGATCCCGCGCCTGTACGTCGTGACCGACAGCACGTCCGCAACCGGCATGCCCGACGGCGAATACCGGCTCGGCAGCCAGCACGTGACGAAGTGCCTCGGCGGCGTGCGGCTCGCCGACGGCACGCTCGCCGGCAGCACGCTGACGATGGACCAGGCGCTGCGCAACCTCGTGTCGCTCGGCCTGCCGATCGCCGACGTGTCGAACCGGATGTCGCGCTATGCGGCCGACTACCTCGGCGTCGCCGATCGCGGCCGCCTCGAGCGCGGCGCATGGGCCGACCTCGCGGTGTTCGATCGCGACCTGAACCTCACCGCGACCTATGTCGAAGGAGAATCGATTGTCGAATATGCTTAAGGAAGCGCGCGAGTCCGCCCAGGTCGTCGCCGCGCAAATCGCCGACACCACGCGCGTCGAAGCGCTCGCCGGCCAATTGCTCGATCACCCGCCGGCCGTCGCGCTGACGGTCGCGCGCGGCAGCTCGGATCACGCCGCGAGCTATTTCGCGAGCCTGACGATGAGCCGCCTCGGCGTGCCGGTCGCGTCGCTGCCGATGTCGGTCGCGACGCTGCAGCAGGCGCCGCTGAAGGTGCAGGATCAACTCGCGATCGCATTCTCCCAGTCGGGCAAGAGCCCCGACCTCGTCAACACGATGGCCGCGCTGCGCGAAGCCGGCGCGCGCACCGTCGCCGCCGTGAACGTGCTGCCGTCGCCGCTCGCCGATGCGTGCGAGCACCAGTTGCCGCTGCTCGCCGGCCCCGAACTGTCGGTTGCCGCGACGAAGAGCTATATCGCGATGCTGTCGCTGTCCGCGCAGATCGTCGCTTACTGGCAGCGCGACGCCGCGCTGATGACCGCGCTGCGCGGCTTGCCCGACGTGCTCGCGCAGGCCGGCCGGCTCGACTGGTCGCAGGCCGTTGCCGCGCTCGCGGGCATCGAGCGGATGATCGTCATCGGCCGCGGCCTCGGTCTCGCGATCGCGCAGGAAGCCGCGCTGAAGCTGAAGGAAACGTCCGGCATCCAGGCCGAGGCGTTCTCGAGCGCCGAAGTTCGTCACGGCCCGATGGAACTGATCGATCGCGACTATCCGCTGCTCGTGTTCGCGCCGCCGGGGCCCGAACAGGCCGGCCTGCTGCAACTCGCGGAAGACATGCGCGCGCGCGGCGCCGCCGTGCTGCTCGCGGCGCCCGCCGGCACGCCCGGCCTGTCGGGCACGGTGCTGCCGCTCGCGCAGTCCGCCCATCCGGCGCTCGACCCGATCGCCGCCATTCTTTCGTTCTACGTGATGGCGGCGGATCTCGCCGTCGCGCGCGGCCGCAATCCCGACACGCCGCGCCACCTGAACAAAGTCACCGAAACGCACTGATAGCCGAGACAGCCGATGAGACGCGCCGAGGAGTCCCAGTTGAAGAGCCCCACCCACGATCAGATCGTCCTGCTTGCCCCGTTGACGGGGCCGATCGTTCCGCTGGCCGACGTGCCCGATCCGGTGTTCTCCGGCGGGATGTTCGGCGACGGCATCGGCATCGACCCGCTCGCGGGCAAGCTCGTCGCGCCGTGCGCGGGCATCGTGTCGCATCTCGCGCGCACGGGCCACGCGGTGACGATCACGACGCCGCAAGGCGCGGAAGTGCTGTTGCACATCGGCATCGACACCGTCGAGCTGAACGGGCAGGGCTTTACCGCGCACGTCGAGACCGGCGCGCGCGTCGAAGCGGGCGATCTGCTGATCGAGTTCGACCAGGACGCGGTCGCGCGCAGCGCGCATTCGCTCGTGTCGGTGATCGCGATCGCGAACTCCGACGCGTTCGAGGTCGTCGACCGCGCGAGCGGTTTCGCGACGGCCGGCGAGACGCCGCTGCTCGCGCTGCGCGGCAAGGGCGAAGCGGCTGCGCAGGCGGCGCAGGCCGGCGCGGCGGCACACAACGAAGTGCGCCGCGAAATCGTGCTGGCGCAGCCGGGCGGCCTGCACGCGCGGCCGGCCGCGCGTGCGCGTGAGGCCGTGCGCGGGCTCGACGCGACCGTCGACGTGCTGTTCGACGGCCGCAAGGCGTCGATCGCGAGCGTCGTCGGCCTGCTCGGCCTCGGCGCCGGCGAAGGCGCGACGGTCGAACTGGTCGGCCGCGGCGCGCACGCGCAGCAGGCCGTCGATGCGGTCGAGCACGAACTGCTGCGCGAAGCGCACGGCGAGGTCGAGGAAAAGCCGGCGCGGCTGAGGTCGCCCGCGCCGCAGACGGCCGCGCGCAACGTCGGCGCGCCGATCGACCCGAACTCGCTCGTGGGCGTGTGTGCGGCCCCCGGCATCGCGGTCGGCACGCTGGTGCGTCTCGACGATGCGGAAATCGTGCCGCCCGAACAGGCCGCCGGCACGCCGGCCACGGAAAGCCGCCAGCTCGACCAGGCGCTGAAGGCCGTCGATGCCGAACTCGACGAAACGGTGCGCAGCGCATCGGCGCGCGGCGCGGTCGGCGAAGCGGGCATCTTCGCGGTGCATCGCGTGCTGCTCGAGGACCCGACGCTGATCGACGCGGCACGCGACCTGATCAGCCTCGGCAAGAGCGCGGGTTTCGCATGGCGCGCGACGATCCGCACGCAGATCGACACACTGTCGAAGCTCGACGACGCGCTGCTCGCCGAACGCGCGGCCGACCTGCGCGACATCGAGAAGCGCGTGCTGCGCGCGCTCGGCCACACGAACGGCGCGGCGCGTGCGCTGCCCGACGAGGCCGTGCTCGCGGCCGAGGAATTCACGCCGTCGGACCTGTCGTCGCTCGATCGCCAGCGCGTGACCGCGCTCGTGATGGCGCGCGGCGGTGCGACGTCGCACGCGGCGATCATCGCGCGGCAGCTCGGCATCCCGGCGCTGGTCGCGGTCGGCGATGCGCTGTATGCGATTCCGGACGGCACGCAGGTCGTCGTCGATGCGAGCGCGGGCCGTCTCGAACACGCGCCGACCGCGCTCGACGTCGAACGCGCGCGGCACGAGCGCCAGCGCCTGGAAGGCGTGCGCGAGGCGAACCGGCAGCTGGCAGGCGTTGCCGCCGCGACGGCCGACGGCCGCGCGATCGAGGTGGCCGCGAACATCGCGACGCTCGACGACGCGAACACCGCGGTCGACAACGGCGCGGACGCGGTCGGCCTGCTGCGCACCGAGCTGATGTTCATCCATCGCCAGGCCGCGCCGACGGTCGTCGAACACCAGCAGAGCTACCAGTCGATCGTCGACGCGCTGCAGGGCCGCACGGCGATCATCCGCACGCTCGACGTCGGCGCCGACAAGGAAGTCGACTACCTGACGCTGCCGCCCGAACCGAACCCGGCGCTCGGCCTGCGCGGCATCCGCCTCGCGCAGGTGCGCCCCGATCTGCTCGACGACCAGTTGCAGGGCCTGCTCGCGGTGAAGCCGTTCGGCGCGGTGCGCATCCTGCTGCCGATGGTCACCGACGCGGGCGAGATCGTGCGGCTCAGAAAGCGCATCGACGAGTTCGCCCGAGCGCAGGGCCGCACCGAGCCGATCGAGGTCGGCGTGATGATCGAGGTGCCGTCGGCCGCGCTGCTGGCCGACCAGCTCGCGCAACACGCGGATTTCCTGTCGATCGGCACCAACGACCTGACGCAGTACACGCTTGCGATGGATCGCTGCCAGGCCGACCTGGCCGCGCAATCCGACGGCCTGCATCCGGCCGTGCTGCGCCTGATCGACATCGCGGTGCGCGGCGCCGCGAAGCACGGCAAGTGGGTCGGCGTGTGCGGCGCGCTCGGCGGCGATCCGCTCGCGGTGCCGATTCTGGTCGGCCTCGGCGTGACCGAGCTGTCGGTCGACCCGGTAGCGGTGCCGGGCATCAAGGCGCGTGTGCGCCGTCTCGATTACCAGTTGTGCCGTCAGCGCGCGCAGGATCTGCTCGCGCTCGATTCGGCACAGGCGGTAAGGGCAGCAAGCCGCGAGGTCTGGCCGCTCGACTGAACGTCGAAGGCAGGCTCGCGACCCGTTTCACTACGAGAGCAATTAGGTCAACGACGCTTAACGACGAGACAAGGATTGGAGGACTGAATGAACGGGAATCCGTTTCTGAAAATACAGGGCTTGGGCCGGGCGCTGATGCTGCCGATCGCGGTATTGCCGGTTGCCGGCATCCTGCTGCGGCTCGGCCAGCCGGACGTGTTCAACATCAAGATGATCGCCGACGCCGGCGGCGCGATCTTCGACAACCTGCCGCTGCTGTTCGCGATCGGCGTGGCGGTCGGCTTCGCGAAAGACAACAACGGTGTTGCTGCGCTCGCGGGCGCGATCGGCTACCTGATCGAAACCGCGATTATGAAGGACATCGATCCCAAGCTGAACATGGGCGTGCTGTCCGGGATCATCGCGGGTGTCGTTGCGGGCTTGCTGTACAACCGCTTCAAGGACATCAAGCTGCCGGACTACCTCGCGTTCTTCGGCGGCAAACGGTTCGTGCCGATCATCACGGGGCTGGTCTGCGTGATACTCGGCATCGTGTTCGGCTACGTGTGGCAGCCGGTCCAGCATGCGATCGACGCGGCCGGCCAGTGGCTGACGACGGCGGGCGCGATCGGTGCGTTCGTGTTCGGCTTCCTGAACCGCCTGCTGCTCGTCACGGGCCTGCACCACATCATCAACTCGCTCGCGTGGTTCGTGTTCGGCAACTTCACGCCGCCCGCCGGCGGCGAGATCGTGCACGGCGACCTGCACCGCTTCTTCGCGGGCGACCCGACCGCGGGCACCTTCATGGCCGGCTTCTTCCCGATCATGATGTTCGGCCTGCCGGCTGCGTGTCTGGCCATGCTGCACGAAGCGCCGAAGGAGCGCCGCGCGATGGTCGGCGGCCTGCTGTTCTCGATGGCGCTGACGTCGTTCCTGACCGGCGTGACCGAGCCGATCGAGTTCAGCTTCATGTTCCTCGCGCCGGTGCTGTACGTGATCCACGCGGTGCTGACGGGGCTGTCGCTCGCGATCTGCCAGATCCTCGGCGTGAAGCTCGGCTTCACGTTCTCGGCCGGTGCGATCGACTACGTGCTGAACTACGGGCTGTCGACGAAGGGCTGGATCGCGATTCCGCTCGGCATCGCATACGGCGCCGCGTACTACGGGCTGTTCCGCTTCTTCATCCGCAAGTTCAACATGGCGACGCCGGGCCGCGAGCCGGCATCGGCCGATGCGGCGGCGGAATCGTACGCATCGGGCGGCTTCGTCGCGCCGGCTGCGGGCGCCGCATCGGCTGCGGTTGCACCGCGCGCGCAGCGCTACATCGCCGCGCTCGGCGGCGCGGGCAACCTGACGGTCGTCGACGCATGCACGACGCGCCTGCGCCTGACCGTCGTCGATCCGGAGAAGGTATCGGAGCCGGAACTGAAGTCGATCGGCGCGCGCGGTGTGCTCAAGCGCGGCGGCAACAGCGTGCAGGTGATCATCGGGCCCGAGGCCGACCTCATTGCCGACGAGATGCGTACCGCGATCGGCAGCGGTGCGACCGGCGCAGCGTCGACGGCGACGGCCGCCGCGGCGCAGCCCGTCACGGGCGCGGCCGCCGGCCCGCTCGATCCGGAGCCGGCACGCTGGCTCGCGGTGTTCGGCGGGGCGACCAACGTCGCGTCGCTCGACGCGGTCGCGACCACGCGCCTGCGTGTCGTCGTGCGCGATCCGTCGGCGGTCGATCGCGATCGTCTCGGCGCGCTCGACGTCGCATGGGTGTCGCTCGACACGTTCCACATCGTCTGCGGCAACGCGGCGGCACGCTATGCCGAACAGCTCGGCGCACGCCTGCCGCCGGCGGCAGGCGGGGCGGCAGTGCAACCGGCATGACGCAATAAGGCCGGCAGGACCCGCGCTGCGGGTTCGGGCCGGTCGGCAGAAACGAAAACGGCTTGCGATGCGTCGCAAGCCGTTTTTCTTTGGTGGGGCGATTGCGCGATGCGTTCGTCCGCATCGCGCATTGCTCAACTGCTCGATCGTGCAGTCATCCAGCCGCTCACGGGTTCGTCAGCGTGAAGGTCGGCTTCCGGTAGCCGATGCCCGCTCGGTCGAGCTTCGGCAATTCGCGTTGCGTGAGCAGCGTCGCGAAACCGGCCCAGTCGCGCTGCAGCGCGGCCGTGTCGACGTGATGCGTATCGCCGCGCTTGTAGCGCACGCCGGCCGCGTACGGCAGCTCCCAGTCGGCCCGGTGCCACGCGCGCTCGGCGAGCGCGAGCAGCCGCGGATAGGCCATGTATTCGAGGAAGGTGTCGTTGCGCATCACCTCGCCCCATGCTTGCCCCTGCATGCCTTCGATGCGCGGCGCGGGGCCCGTGCCCGTTGCCTCGAATGCGTTGCCGCCACGGTCGCCCATCACTTCGGCGTTCTGCGGCAGGTTCTCCGGCGCGAGCGAGAACACCTTGTACTCGTCCGTCGCGTGCGAGCCCCAGTAGTAGCCGCGCTCGCGCGGGTTGAGCGTGTACGGGAAGTCGAAGTACAGGTAGTCGGGCAGCGCCAGCACCGTCAGGTAGCCCTTGCCGCTCAGGTCGCGCGCGCTGTCCGATGCGCCCCAGAAGATCGTGTCCCACAGCGACACCATCACGTGGCGCGTGCCGAAGTCCTGCGGCCCGTTCGCATGCTTGATGCCGTCCTGCCACGCGGCCATCGTGTCGATCCCGTTCGCGTTGACCGCCGCGCTCACCTGTTGCGCGAAACGCGTCGGCAGCTCGTCGATCGACTTGATCTCGCCGCGCTGGAGCAGCGCCGTGCACGCGGGCGAACGCGCCCACGGCTTGTCCTGCGCGGCGAGATCGATGCGGCCCTTGTTCGGGTCGGTGCCGTTCAGCGGCTGGAAGCCCGCGCCGAGCAGGATGTTCTTCGCTTCGTCGCCGCCGTAGTGCCAGATGTGCAGCGGCGCCTGCGCGTCCGCATGCATCGCCGCGATCTCGCGGATCACCTTCGACGCGAAATTGAGCGCGCCCGGCACGCACGGGTTCAGGTCGCTGCGCCGGTCGTAGAACTGCACCGTCAGCAGGTTCGACGTGTCCTGCGGATCGAGCAGCCGGTACGCGTTCGCTTCCTGCTCGCGGCCGGCCGCATGCAGCCGGCGGTAGCGCGCTTCCATCGTCACGACGGCTGCGCGCGCATGCGCGGGCATGTCGATCTCCGGGATGATCTCGACGAAACGCGCGGCCGCGTAGCGCACGAGCGCCACGTAGTCGTCGCGCGTCAGGTAGCCGCCGCCCGAGCGGTTGTCGGGGCCGGAGCCGAGTTGCGGCAGCAGGCAGCGCGTCTCGCTCGGGTCGTGGCAGCGGCGCGAGCCGATCTCGGTCAGCTCGGGCAGGCCGGGAATCTCGATGCGCCAGCCTTCGTCGTCGGACAGATGCAGGTGCAGGCGGTTGAGCTTGTACGCGCTCATCTGGTCGATCAGGCGGCGCAGCGTCACCGGGTGCTTGAAGTTGCGCGCGAGGTCGACGTGCATGCCGCGATGCGTGAAGCGCGGCGCATCCTCGACGAGCATCGCCGGGATCGGGCCGCCGCCGGCCGGCGCGAGCGAGAAGAGCGTCTGCACGCCGTAGTAGAGGCCCGCGCGATCGTAGGCTTCGATGAACACGCCGCGCGGCCCGATCGCGAGCCGGTAGCCGCCCGGCGTCGCGATGTCGGCCGGCAGCCGGCGCGGCGCGACGGCACCCCACACGGGCACGCGTGCGCCGTCGAGGCCGAGCGTCGTCGCCCGCTCGCGCAGCGCCGCGACCTGCGCGTCCGGCAGGTTCGGCAACGCGAACTCGACGCCGCGCAGGTCGAGCGTGCCGGGCAAGCGCTGTTGCCGCTTCACGCTCGGCAGCGCACGGCTCGCGTCGGGCCGTGCGGCCACCGGCGGCGCATTGCCGGTCGAGTTGTTCTGCGCGTCGGCCGGCAGCGATTCGACGTAGCGCAGCTCGTCGTCGGTGTCGTTGTAGCGCAGCACGGCGGGCGGCGCGCCGTCGACGACGACGTACGGGCGCGGAATCACGTCGCTGTAGCGCAGCAGCCAGTATTCGGCGACGAACGGCAGCTCGATGCGCTCGCCCGGCGCAAGCCGCACCGAGCCCGGCTGCGGCGTCAGCTCGTACAGGTCGCCCGTGAGCCGCCGCAGCGCGAAGCCCGGACGGTCGATCCGCAGCAGGCGGCGGATGCTGTGCAGATAGAGCTTCCAGCCGCCGTCGGCGATCGTCTGGTGGCCGCGGTTCTGCAGGATCAGGCGGCCCGTCGCGCAGGCCGCGCCGTCGGCGCCGAGATCGGCGCACGGCACGCCGGCCGTGGCCGCGTGGTTGTTGTCGACGGCGACGCGCAACGCGAGGCCGTTCGACAGCAGTGCTGCGAGACTGGCCGCTTGCGCGGTGGGCTGCGCGATGCCTGCGGATGCGCCGGACGCGGTCGACGCCGGGTGGGCGCCGATCGCGGCCGGCGACAGCGCTGCGATCAGCGCGCCGGCAAAGAGGGATGACAAGGTGCGCTTCATTCGAACTCCTGATAAAAAGGGGGCGTGGCGGCGTCATGGAGCGACGTCGCTGCGATCGGGTCTTTCAGTGGAGCTGCGGGAGATACCAGCGCGCGGGGCGATGCGGCCGCACCGCACGCTTTCGGCACGCGGGGGCGTGCGTTACGGAACGGGAGGCGGGCAGGCGTGCCGATCGGACCGGCGGGGCGGCGTACGCGCGTTCATCGGCGGCGCGCGGCAACGGCCGCAATGGCGAAGCGGCCGCAGTCGGCTGCGTTCGTCCGGCCGCGCACGATGGCGACAACAGGTGCCGCCGCACGGCAATCAGCCGCCGCCCGGCAACACGGCGCGCAGGTGCGCACCATACACGGGATTCGCATGTCTCCCCCACCCAGAAGGATTCGGCCTGTCGGCGGCCGTGTCCAAAGATCTTATGAAACCTTTTATTGGTATTCAAGTGGTATCAATCTGGCGCTAAATTGGCATCGGTGCGCGAGGCCTGTCCAGACGGCCGGGACGAAAAAAAACCTCGCGCGAAGCGAGGTTCGTTCCGGACGGCGGCGGCGCGATCCGCCGCACGCGTCACGCGTCAGTCGCGGCGCACGCGCGCGGGCGCTTCCTGCGTCTTCTGCCGCGCTTCGAGCCACATCGCGTTGACGATGCCGAACGACAGCGCGACGCCGATACCGAGAATCCAGCTGAAATACCACATGATCCGACTCCTTGCGAAACGGTGGACGGGGGCGCCTGTGCGCCCCGGCCAGGTTCAATACATCGAGTGATTGTTCTCTTCGAGCGTCTGGTGCGTGACCTTGCCGCGCATCACGCGATACACCCAGCCCGTGTAGACCAGGACGATCGGCAGGAACACGATCACCGCGAACAGCATCACCTGCAGCGTCTTGTGGCTCGACGTCGAATCCCACACGGTCAGGCTGCTGCGCGGGTCGAGCGACGACGGCATGATGAACGGGAACATCGAGAAGCCCGCGGTCAGGATCACGCCGACGATCATCAGGCCCGTGCAGAAGAACGCCGTCTTCTCCTGCTTCGAGCCGGCGAGCAGCAGCGCCAGCAGGCCGCCCGCGATCCCGACGACCGGCGCCGCGATCATCCACGGAAACTCGCTGTAGTTCGCGAGCCACAGGCCCGAGCCGGCGGCGACGTCCTTGAGCAGCGGGTTCGCGACCGTGTCGGTCGGCGCGGCGTTCGTGATGTGGAAGCCGCCGATATACGACGCGATCAGCACGCCGGCCAGCACGAACAGCACGACCGCGAGGAACGACGCCACACGCAGCGCGATCGATGCGCGGCGCGCGATCACGCCGTCGGTCTTCATCTTGATGAACGCGGCGCCGTGCGCGACGAGCATCGTGAGGCTGACGAGCCCGCACAGCAGCGCGAACGGGTTCAGCAGCGCCCAGAAGCTGCCGTAGTAGGTCACGCGCAGGTCGCTGTCGAACTTGAACGGCACGCCCTGCAGCAGGTTGCCGAACGCGACGCCGAACACGAGCGCCGGCACGAAGCCGCCGGCGAACAGGCCCCAGTCCCAGCCCGCGCGCCAGCGCGGGTCCGGCCGCTTGCTGCGGTAGTCGAAGCCCACCGGCCGGAAGAACAGCGCGAACAGCACGAGCAGCATCGCGAAGTAGAAGCCGGAGAACGACGCGGCATAGACGAGCGGCCAGGCCGCGAACATCGCGCCGCCGGCCGTGATCAGCCACACCTGGTTGCCTTCCCACGTCGCGCCGACCGTGTTGACGATGATGCGGCGCTCCTCGTCGGTCTTGCCGAGGAACGGCAGCAGCGCGGTCGCGCCCATGTCGAAGCCGTCGGTGACGGCGAAGCCGATCAGCAGCACGCCGACGAGCAGCCACCAGATCAGCTTGAGAGTTGCATAGTCCATAGCGATTCCTTGTTCCGTTTCGGGTGCGTGCTCAGGCCGGGGCGCGCTCGCTGGCGGCCGCGAGTTCGTGGTGATAGCGGCCGGTATGCAGCGACGACGGGCCGAGGCGCGCGTACTTGAACATCAGCTTGATCTCGATGACGAACAGCGCGGTGTAGAACAGGATGAAGCCCGCGAGACTCAGGTACAGGTCGGTCGGCGTCAGGCTCGACGCGGACAGGTGCGTCGGCAGCACGCCCGCGATCGTCCACGGCTGGCGGCCGAGCTCGGCGACGATCCAGCCGAATTCGATCGCGATCCACGGCAGCGGGATCGCCCACAACGCATAGCGCAGGAACCAGCGGCGGTTGTCCTGCAGCAGTTCGCGGCGCGCGCAGAACCAGAACGCGGCAACGAACGTCGCGACGAACAGGAAGCCGAGGAACACCATGATCCGGAACGAGAAGAACACGGGCGCGACCGGCGGGATCGTCTTCTTCGCGGCGGCCTTGATCTGCTCCGGTGTCGCGTCGGTCACGTTCGGCGTGAACTGCTTGAGCATCAGACCGTAGCCGAGATACTGCTTGTGCTGGTCGAACAGTTCGCGCGTCGCGGCGCTCGTGTCGCCCTGCTTGATCTTCTGCAGCGCGCCGTACGCGATCATCCCGCTCTGGATGTGCTCCTCGCTGTGCTTCGCGAGATCGCGCAGGCCGATCACCGGTTCGTCGATCGAGCGCGTCGCGATCAGGCCGAGCGCATACGGGATCTTGATCGCGTAGTCGGTGCGCTGTTCTTCCTGGTTCGGAATGCCGATCAGCGTGAACGATGCGGGCGCCGGCTGCGTTTCCCATTCGGATTCGATCGCGGCAAGCTTCATCTTCTGCACTTCGCCGGTCGTATAGCCCGATTCGTCGCCGAGCACGATCACGCAGAGCGTCGCCGCGAGGCCGAAGCCGGCCGCGACCGCGAACGAGCGCAGCGCGAAGTCGATGTCGCGCTTCTTCAGCAGGTACCACGACGACACGCCGAGCACGAACATCGCGGCCGACACGTAGCCGGCCGACACCGTGTGCACGAACTTCACCTGCGCGACCGGGTTGAACAGCACGTCGAACAGGTTCGTCATCTCCATGCGCATCGTCTGGTAGTTGAACTCGGCGCCGACCGGGTTGTTCATCCAGCCGTTCGCGACGAGGATCCACAGTGCGGACAGGTTCGAGCCGAGCGCGACGAGGAACGTGACCATCAGGTGCTTGACCTTCGACAGGCGGTTCCAGCCGAAGAAGAACAGGCCGACGAACGTCGATTCGAGGAAGAACGCCATCAGGCCTTCGACCGCGAGCGGCACGCCGAAGATGTCGCCGACATAGTGCGAGTAGTACGACCAGTTCGTGCCGAACTGGAATTCGAGCGTGATGCCGGTCGTCACGCCCATCGCGAAGTTGATGCCGAACAGCTTGCCCCAGAACTGGGTCATGTCCTTGTAGACCTGTTTGCCGGTCATCACGTAGACGGCTTCCATGATGACGAGCAGCCAGGACAGGCCGAGCGTCAGCGGCACGAACAGGAAGTGGTAGAGCGCCGTGATGCCGAACTGCAGGCGTGATAGATCGACGACTTCACTACTTATCATGGTGGTCTCCCTCGGTGGGTGCAGGTGCCGGTACCGAGAGCAGCTTCTCGGCGACGGCGGCAGGCGGAAGCGACATGTGCTCGGCCTGCGGATGATTGAAGAATGCGTATTTGAGCGACATCAGGAGGATCAGCTTGACGATCAGCACCAGGGTGATGTCGCGGGCGAGGGTCGGTCCGCGAGCCCACGCGGCGATGCGCGCGCGCCAGCCGATCGTGCCGGCCGGCCGCTGGGGAGGCGGCGCAGGCTCTTTATTGATCGAGATCAAGGTGATTATCCTGAATCGATTTAGGACGGATTGGGGGCGACTTTACGTCGGATTTATGACGGCCGTGAAGCTGTTTTAATCCTTTTGCGCCTGACATGCCAATTTTAAGATGACGGCTTTCCGATGCCGAGTGCTGCGCTGCGGCAGACCGTCGCTAACTACGGGCTGAAACTTGAGGCAGATCAAGCTTATGCGGAAGGGGGCCGAAAACGGCCTATTACCTGATGAATCGGGTCAATTAATCGGCGAAGAAACGGGCGGTAAAGCGGATGAAACGCAGCGGGAAAAGCGGAAAAGCAGCGGAAAAAGCAGACGAAAAAAAACCGCTGCCGGTCAGGCAGCGGTTTTCGATGCAGCGCTCTGAGTCGCCGGATTTATGCGTATTCGGCGAGGGCGGTGCGCATCTTTTTCATTGCGCTCGCTTCGATCTGGCGGATGCGTTCCGCGGACACGCCGAACTCGGCGGCGAGATCGTGCAGCGTCGAGCCGCCCGAGCCGTCGTCGTCGACGTGCAGCCAGCGCGCCTCGATGATGCGGCGGCTGCGCGCGTCGAGCGCGTCGAGCGCCTGCGCGATGCCGTCCGTCTGCAGCGTGTCGCGCTGACGCGCGGCGAGCACGGCGGTCGGCTCGTTGTGCGAGTCGGCCAGATAGGCGATCGGCGCGTACGACTCCTCGCCGTCTTCCACCTGCCCTTCGAGCGCGATGTCGCCGCCCGACAGGCGCGTTTCCATCTCGGCCACTTCTTCGCGCTTGACGTTGAGCTCCTGCGCGAGGCCGTCGATTTCCTCGGGCGTCATCGCCTGCATGCTCTTCTTGTGGCTGCGCAGGTTGAAGAACAGCTTGCGCTGCGCCTTCGTCGTCGCGACCTTCACCATGCGCCAGTTGCGCAGGATGTACTCGTGGATCTCGGCCTTGATCCAGTGGATCGCGTACGACACGAGGCGCACGTTCTGGGCCGGATCGAAGCGCTTCACGGCCTTCATCAGGCCGATGTTGCCTTCCTGGATCAGGTCGCCGTGCGGCAGGCCGTAGCCGAGATAGTTACGCGCGATCGACACGACGAGACGCAGGTGCGACAGCACGAGGCGGCGCGCCGAGTCGAGGTTGTTGTTTTCGCGGAATTCGGTTGCGTACTGGCGTTCCTCTTCGGCCGTCAGCAGAGGAATGCGATTGACGGCCTGGATATACGCGTCGATGTTGCCAAGCTGGCCCGGCAACATCGATTGAGCTGCGAGCGCCAGCGAGCCTGCCGATTCGGCCTTGGCCGGCGTCGGGCTCAGGGTATTCGGAAGGGTCAGGGCGTTGCTCACTAAAAACTCCTTTGGAATCAGGGACAAACCCTGGGTCTCGGATGAGATTCCGGGGCCAATCTTAGCACTCCCGGAAACCGAGTGCTAATTCCTTAGAGCGGACGTGGGCATCTGAGTTCCCGATTTTTCTATCGAGATAGTCGAGTCGATAGTCTAATCTGCGACCACGGCGGCGGGGCGAAGTTCCGTAAACCATTGTTTCTGATGGGAATCAGTAGACGATTTCGATTTTTGTCGTTTTGGAAGGAAGCCATTTCGCTTCGTGATGCCGATCCGAAAAGTCCTTTACCATACCATTCAGTTCGCTCGAGCCAGGCCGTCGCGGCAGGCTCCATTCAACCCACAAAGTTGGAGTGTCAGATGAACAATAAGAAGAATCGCCGGCCCCGCAGCCGGCTTGCGCTGCATGCGATGCTGGCGGCGTCACTTCTGGGCGGATCGGGTGCGGCGTTCGCGGATCGATGGGGTATCCAGGCGGGCGGCGGGTTTTCGGATCGTCACGGGATCGACAAGGCCGATCTCGGTGTGGTGTGGGATCCGGGCTGGAACTGGTGGGAAATCGGCGGCTGGCACTTCGCTTTCGTAATGGAAGGCCACGTCGGCTACTGGCACACGGGCGGCAACGTCCACGGCAGCATCGGCGAATTCGGCGCGCAGCCGATGTTCCGCTTCGTCAAGAGCGCGGGCCAGGTGCGTCCGTTCGTCGAGGCCGGAGCCGGCATCCGGTTCCTGACTTCCCCGACGATCTCCAACAATCTTTCGCTTGCGACGTCGTTCCAGTTCGTGGATGTCGTCGGCATCGGCGCACAGTTCGGAGAACGGCAACAGTATCAGGTCGGTTACCGTTTTCAACATGTGTCTAACGCGGGTATCAAAGAGCCGAATCCTGGTATAAATTTCCACCAGTTCTACGTGCAGTACAACTTCTGATCCGCATGCCCGCGCACGGCGTGCGCGTTGCCGAGGAGTCAGGCGATGGCGAAGGTGGTCGATGCGATCCGCGCGCTCGAGCGCGATCGGTTCCGGGCGATGGTGGACGGGGACGGCGAGGCGCTCGACGCGCTGCTGTCGGACAAGGTGTTCTTCGTGCACACCAACGGCAAGCGTGAAACCAAGCAGCAGTTTATCGACGCCATCGTCGCCGGCCGCCGCCGCTATCGTCAGATCGAAATCCAGTCGCAGGACGTGCTGCCCGTCGGCGGCGAAACCTGCGTCGTCACCGGGCGCGCGTTGATCGAGATGGAAACGAACAACGGCGGCCTGGTGTTCCCGATTGCCTATACGTCAGTCCACACCGAGGAGCAGGGCCGCTGGTGCCTGCTCGCATGGCAGGCGACGCGGTGCGCGACCGAGACATGAGCGCGCGTGGCGCTCCTTTTCATGTCCCCACCGAAGCGGCCTTATGGGCCGCTTTTTGCTGGCCCGTGCGGCGCGGATCGCGCGGCGCACGGGCGGTCACGCCCTGCTCGCTGACTGTCGAACCCTGAGCGTCAGGCCGCCGCGCGGCGGTCCGTGCAATGCCATGCCGAACGGTTGATTGCGCTGACGATTGCGTCGAGCGCGGCGCTTGCCGCATCCGCGTGCAGGCCGACGCCGTGCCGCAGCGGCACATCGCCGACCCGGCAGCCGACCGATACCACGATCCGGCCGTCAGTCGTGCGTGCGTGTTCGCACGACGCGATGTCGATCGCGGTGCCGGCTGCCGCCGCGAATGCCGCGGCCAAATGTCGCACGGCGTCTTCGGGCGTCGCGTCGGCCGCTGCCGGCGCTGCCGCGATCTCGCGGTTCTGCCAGCGCGCACCGCTGCCATGGCGCGCGGCCGGCCCGTCGGTCTCGAAGAATTCGCGGGCGAACAGCGCGCAGATCGCGTCGCCCGTCACTTCCTCGCCGGACGCGTCGGCGAGCGTCTGCACCGCATGGCTGAATTCGATCTGCACGCGGCGCGTCGGCGTGAAGCCCATCCCGCGTTCGAGCAGGAACGTCGCGCCGCCCTTGCCGGACTGGCTGTTCACGCGGATCACCGCATCGTAGCTGCGGCCGAGGTCGGCCGGGTCGATCGGCAGGTACGGCACTTCCCAGACCGCATCGGGGCGCTGCTGCGCGAAACCCTTGCGGATCGCGTCCTGGTGCGAGCCCGAGAATGCGGTGAACACGAGGTCGCCCGCATACGGATGGCGCGGATGCACGGGAATCTGGTTGCAGCGTTCGACGACGCGGCGCACCGCGTCGATGTCGGAGAAGTCGAGGCCCGGGTCGACGCCCTGCGTGTAGAGGTTCAGTGCGAGCGTGACGAGATCGACGTTGCCGGTGCGCTCGCCGTTGCCGAACAGGCAGCCTTCGATGCGGTCGGCGCCCGCGAGCAGCGCGAGCTCGGCCGCCGCGACCGCGGTGCCGCGATCGTTGTGCGGATGCACGGACAGCACGATGCTGTCGCGATACGCGAGGTTGCGGTCCATCCATTCGATCTGGTCGGCGAACACGTTCGGGCTCGCGGCCTCGACGGTGGCCGGCAGGTTGACGATCATCTTGTGGTCGCGGGTCGGCCGCCAGGTTTGCGCGACCGCATCGCAGATCTCGCGCGCGAACGTCAGCTCGGTCATGCTGAAGGTTTCCGGCGAGTACTGGAAGGTCCAGTGCGTGTCGGGGCGCGCGGCGGCGTGCTCCTTGATGATGCGCGTGCCGTCGACCGCGAGTGCCTTCACGTCGTTCTTCGACATCCCGAACACGATGCGGCGGAACGACGGGCAGACCGCGTTGTACAGGTGCACGATCGCGCGCGGCACGCCTTCGAGCGCGTCGAACGTGCGGGCGATCAGGTCTTCGCGCGACTGCACGAGCACCTCGATCGTCACGTCGTCGGGAATCCGCTGGTCGTCGATCAGCTTGCGGACGAAATCGAAGTCGGTTTGCGACGCCGACGGAAAACCGACTTCGATCTCCTTGAAACCGATCGCGACCAGCATCTCGAAGAACTCGAGCTTCTGCTCGATGCTCATCGGCTCGATCAGCGACTGGTTGCCGTCGCGCAGGTCGGTGCTCATCCAGACGGGCGCGCGCTCGATGGTGCGGGTCGGCCAGCGGCGGCCATTGATGCGGACGGGCTCGAACGGACGGTACTTGTCTTGCGGATTGCGCTTCATCTTCTGGACCTCGGGTCTCAAGTCGCGAGCGAAGACGGGCGGCAGGGGCGACGGTTGGCGCTGCCTCGCACCGCGGCGCGCGAAATGCGCTGCGGATGCGGATGATCTTCGCGAATCGACCGACGGATAGACGGACGAATGCTGACGACTTCGGGTTGTAAAAACTGCGAGAGGGGTACGGCGAGGAACTGCTGGGAGGGACCGTGCGGACAGCACACGGCGCTACGACAGCCTTAGGCTAGTCGTAGCGATAGCGGCCGCGCTAGGCGGCCGGAGGTAATTCGGAGGGTGTTCGGAAAGGAACGCATGACGGCAACTCTATGCCAGGATGCGGGCGCGTGTCAAATCGTCGGGGGCGCGGGGCGGGTCGTTGCCGCGCCGTCAGCGCGTGGTGCGGGCGATCTGCACGATCGTCGCGACTTGCCGCGCGACCGTGTCGGGCACCGGCACCTCGCCGCGCAACACGGCGTCCGTCCACGCGGCCGTCGTCGCCGCATCGCGCGATTCGGGCAGCGCGACGGGCGGCGTATCGGTCGACGAACGTTCGGCCTCGATCAGCGTGTCGCATACACCGTCGTGCAGCCAGTCGACCTGCACCTGGCGCCGCGTATCGGCGACGGCCTCGCCCTCGGTGCCGCGCGCGAGCAGCGCGCCGCCGAGCGCGGCGTCCGGATGGTCGCGGAACAATTGCGCGAGGCTGTCGCGGTACGGCGGATGCGTGTAGTTGACGAGCCGCAGGCCGGCCGGCGCGAACGGCTGCAGGATCTTCACGAGCGTGTGCGTCGAGTTGCGCACGCCGAGCACGCTGCGCATCGACAGCAGGTGCGCGATGCGCGGCGCCAGCGCTTCGATCGGCGCGAACGCGACGCGGCGCTCGGCGAGCATGTCCTCGATCGCATCGTGCGACGTCGACGGCGCGAGCGACAGCGCCGAGAAGATCTCCGCGCTCGTCACGCGGCCCGGGTCGCGCTCGACGCCGTGCACGAGCACCGGCACGCCTTCGCGCGCGAGCAGCAGCGCGAGCAGCGGCACGAGGTTCGGCTGCTTGCGCGCGCCGTTGTAGCTCGGGATCGACACGGGGCGGAACGCGGCGTCCTGCACGTGCACGGGCTCGAACGACGCCTGCGCGGCGGCGAGCATCGCGGCCAGCTCGTCGGACGTTTCGCCCTTCAGCCGATAGGCGATCAGGATCGCGCCGAGTTCGACGTCCGACACACGCGCGTCGAGCATCGCGCGATAGAGCTCGAACGTGTCCTCGGCGGACAGTGCGCGCGCGCCGTGCGGGCCGCGGCCGATCTCCTTGATGAAGCGGGCGCAACGGAACGGAACGGCGGCAGGATCGTGGGAAGCGGTCATCGGGACGTGGGGCGGGCGGCCGGCATCGGGCCGCGCGGTGAGCGTAAGGAATGCCCCGAGTATCGCACGGGTGCGGCCGGCGCAAGCGCGGCCGCGCATCGCGTCGCGCTACACTCCGGGTACCGGCGGCGGGCGCGCCGGCTGCGCCGCGCCTGTGCCGTTGCCGGCCGAATACGACTACGAGAGACATCCCATGAAGCTCTACAGCTATTTCCGCAGTTCTGCGTCGTACCGCGTGCGGATCGCCCTGAACCTGAAGCAGCTGCCGTTCGACTATGTCCCCGTGCACATGCTGCGCAACGGCGGCGAGCAACTGAAGGACGAGTACCGTGCACTGAATCCGGATGCGGTCGTGCCGACGCTGATCGACGGCGACGCGACGCTGCAGCAGTCGCTCGCGATCATCGAATATCTCGAAGAAACCCATCCCGAGCCCGCGCTGCTGCCGAAGCAGCCGGTCGACCGCGCGTACGTGCGCGCGGTCGCGCTGCAGATCGCGTGCGAAATCCATCCGCTCGACAACCTGCGCGTGCTGAAGTACCTGAAGCACACGCTGCAGGTACCCGAAGAGGCGAAGAACGCGTGGTACCGGCACTGGATCGAGGCGGGCTTCGAAACGCTCGAGACGCGCCTCGCGAACGATCCGCGCACCGGCAAGCTGTGCTTCGGCGACACGCCGACGCTCGCCGACCTGTGCCTCGTGCCGCAGGTGTTCAACGCGAACCGCTTCTCGATCGACACGACGCGTTATCCGACGATTCAACGGATCGTCGACCATGCATCGACGCTCGACGCGTTCAAGGCCGCCGAGCCCGGCGCGCAACCCGACGCCGAATGAGCGCGGCGCGCCGCGGGCGCGCATGAAAAAGGGCGCCCGAAGGCGCCCTGGGCGATGCGGGCCGGCGGCGTTCAGCCGAGCAGCGCGTCCGCGAATTCCACGGCGCTGAACGGCTGCAGGTCCTCGACCTTCTCGCCGACGCCGATGAAGTAGACGGGCACCGGGCGCTGCCGCGCGATCGCGGCGAGAATCCCGCCCTTCGCGGTGCCGTCGAGCTTCGTGACGATGAGGCCCGTGAGGCCGAGCGCGTCGTCGAATGCCTTCACCTGCGTGAGCGCGTTCTGGCCGGTGTTCGCGTCGATCACCAGCAGCACTTCGTGCGGCGAGCCGTCGTGCGCCTTCGAGATCACGCGCTTCACCTTCTTCAGCTCTTCCATCAGGTGGAGCTGCGTCGGCAGGCGGCCGGCCGTGTCGGCCATCATCACGTCGATCTTGCGTGCGCGCGCGGCGCTGACCGCGTCGAAGATCACCGCGGCCGGATCGCCGCTTTCCTGCTGCACGACCGTCACGTTGTTGCGCTCGCCCCAGACCGCCAGCTGTTCGCGCGCGGCCGCACGGAACGTGTCGCCCGCGGCCAGCAGCACCGACTGGTCGAAGCTCTGCAGATGCTTCGCGAGCTTGCCGATGCTGGTGGTCTTGCCCGCGCCGTTCACGCCGGTGATCATCATCACGAGCGGCTGCGCGCGGCCGAGCATCAGCGATTTCTCGAGCGGCTTCAGCAGCTCGACGAGCAGGTCGTGCAGCGCACCCTTCACCTGCTGCGGGTCGGTCAGGCGGCCGGTGCGTACCTTTTCGCGCAGCGCGTCGAGCAGGTACTCGGTCGCGTCGACGCCCGCGTCGGACATCAGCAGCGCGGTTTCGAGTTCCTCGTACAGATCCTCGTCGATCTTCGTGTTGACGAATACGCCGGTGATGCTGTTGCCCGTTTTCGCGAGCCCCGTTTTCAGGCGCGCAAGCCACGATTTCTTCGCGGATGCGTCCTGCAGCGGCGGCGGGACGATCTCGACCGTCTCGACGACTTCGTCGCGGCCGTCGTTGGTCGGCGTGACCGTCATCACGACGGCCGGCGCGGCCGGTTGCACGGGCGCCTGCGGCACGTCGGCCGCGGGCGGAGCCTCGAGCACGGGCGCATCGGACGGCTCGTCCGTTTGCTGCGCGTCGGCCGATTGCGATTCCGCGGGATCGGGCTCCTGCGTTTTCTTGAATCGTTTGAAGAAGCTGAACATGGTCTGACGTCGGGAAGAGGGGGGCCGCCGCCAGAAGCGGGGCGCCGGACGGGCCGTTCTGCGTTCGCGCGGGCGCGGCGCACGGCGGCCGAAACCGTGCATTTTATCAGTGCGGCGTGGCGCTCGCGTCAGTGCGCGTCGCCGCTGTGGTAACGTGCGCCTGTTTGGCGGTGCGCCCTGGCGCGCGCCCGGTCCCTCCGTTGCCTATATTCCGTATGTCCCGTTCCTCTCCCGGCCGCCCGGCGGCCCCTCCTGGCCGCGGCAAGCCGCACACGATCCGCATCATCGGCGGCGACTGGAAACGCACTCCGCTCGCGGTGCTCGATCTCGACGGCCTGCGGCCGACGCCCGATCGCGTGCGCGAGACGCTGTTCAACTGGCTCGGCCAGGATCTCGAAGGCCGGCGCTGCCTCGACCTGTTCGCGGGCACCGGCGCGCTCGGCTTCGAGGCCGCGTCGCGCGGCGCGGCGAGCGTCGTGATGGTCGAACGCCATCCGCGCGCCGCGCAGCAACTGCGTGCGATCAAGGACAAGCTCGGCGCCCGCACGGTCGAAGTCGCCGAAGCCGATGCGTTGCGGCTCGCGGCCGGGCTCACGCCGGGCGCGTTCGACGTCGTGTTTCTCGATCCGCCGTTCGGCGATCCGGCCGCGCTGGAGCGCGCGATCGCGCTGTCGGCGCCGCTCGTCGCGGCGGACGGTGCGCTTTACGTCGAGACGGGGGCTGAACTCGATCCGGCCGCACACGACGCGCTCGCGGGCTGGCAGGTCGTGAAGCACGGCAAGGCCGGTGCGGTTCACTATCATTTGCTGCGGCGCGAAAATGATGAATAATGCGCGTTCCATACGAGGCGGCGCGCCGCAAAGGCGACGCATGCTCATCTCGGCAGTGGCGTGCGCATCGCACCGCTGCCATCCCGTTTGCGTGATGACAGGAGGAGCGACATGGTAGTCGCCGTGTATCCCGGTACGTTCGATCCGCTGACGCGCGGGCACGAAGACCTCGTGCGGCGTGCGTCGAGCATTTTTGATACGCTGGTGGTCGGTGTCGCCGACAGTCGCGCGAAAAAGCCGTTCTTCTCGCTCGAAGAACGTCTGACGATTGCGAACGAGGTGCTCGGCCATTATCCGAACGTGAAGGTGATGAGTTTCACCGGTCTCCTGAAGGACTTTGTCCGCACCAACAACGCACGCGTGATCGTGCGCGGCCTGCGCGCCGTGTCCGATTTCGAATATGAGTTCCAGATGGCGGGGATGAACCGCTACCTGCTGCCCGACGTCGAGACGATGTTCATGACGCCGTCCGATCAGTACCAGTTCATCTCGGGAACGATCGTGCGCGAAATCGCGCAGTTGGGCGGCGATGTCAGCAAGTTCGTGTTCCCGTCCGTCGAGAAATGGCTGACCGAGAAAGTCGCCGCGATGGGAGGCCCTGCCGCGTGACGCGGCGCCGGCCGGTTTCGTTGCGAAGCCGGCCGCCGGCCTGAAGAAGTGAGATCAGTATGGCTTTGATGATTACCGACGAGTGCATCAATTGCGACGTGTGCGAGCCCGAGTGCCCGAACGGCGCGATTTCGATGGGCCCGGATATCTACGTGATCGACCCGAACAAGTGCACCGAGTGCGTCGGCCATTTCGACGAACCGCAGTGCCAGCAGGTGTGTCCGGTCGAATGCATTCCGCGCGATCCGCAGCATGACGAATCGCACGCGCAATTGATGGAGAAGTATCACGCGTTGATCGCCGGGAAGGGCGACGACGCGTCGTGACCCTGCGGTGACGCGCGCGCTTTGGTTTATCGGCGCACGCGTCACGCGTCCCGAGCGGCGCCGTCCGGCGCCGGTTCTTCGTTAGGCAAGCAGCTCGCGCAGCGCCGCGACGAGCGCATCGCATTCGGCGTCGGTGCCGACGGTGATGCGCAGATGCTGGTCGATCCGCGGCAGCCGGAAGTGCCGCACGAAAATTTCCCGTTCCTTCAGCTTTGCCGCGATCGCGCCCGCATCGTGCGCGGGATGGCGCGCGAACACGAAATTCGCGGCCGACGGCACGACGTCGAAGCCGAGCGCGTCGAGCGCGTGCGTGAGCCGCGTCCGGCTGTCGATCACGCGCCGGCAGGTCGCGTCGAAATAGTCGGTGTCCTCGTACGCGGCCTGCGCGGCGACCTGAGCGAGCCGGTCGAGCGGATAGGAGTTGAAGCTGTCCTTCACGCGGTTCAGCGCGTCGATCAGTGCCGCATCGCCGAACGCGAAGCCGACGCGCATGCCCGCGAGCGAGCGCGCCTTCGACGTCGTGTGCACGACCAGCAGGTTCGGATGGCGGTCGATCAGCGTAATCGCGGACTGCGCGCCGAAATCGACATAGGCCTCGTCGATCACGACGACCGACGACGGATTCGCGGCCGCGATCCGCTCGACGTCCGCGAGCGGCAGCGCGCGCCCGGTCGGCGCATTCGGGTTCGGAAACAGTACGCCGCCGGCGTCGTCGAGATAGTCGTCGACGCGGATCGAGAAGTCGTCCGCGAGCGGCACGACCGTGGTCTGTACGCCGTACAGGCGAGCGTAGGTCGGATAGAAGCTGTACGTGATGTCGGGAAACCGCAGCGGCCGGTCGTGCTTCAGCAGCGCCTGGAACGTGTGCGCGAGCACCTCGTCGGAGCCGTTGCCGACGAACACCTGGTCGGGCTTGATGCGGTGATGGGCCGCGACCGTCTCGCGCAGCGCGCGCGCGACCGGATCCGGATAGCGGCGCAGCGTGTCGCCGGTCTCGCCGAGTTCGCGTGCGATCGCCGCGACGACGCGCGGCGACGGCGGATAGGGATTCTCGTTGGTGTTCAGCTTGACGGGGTGCGCGAGCGCGGGCTGCTCGCCCGGCACGTAAGGCACGAGTTGCTGAACGACGTCGCTCCAGTAACGGCTCACCGCTTGGCTCCTGTCGGGCAAAACGACGAGATTACCGCATGTGCGCGTCAAGGTGGGGAGGGCGGTGCCGCCCGGCGACGCCGGACGGCCCGATGCACCGGGCCGGTGCGATGCGCGGTCAGTTGCGATGCAGCTGCATCGTCGCGCGGTCGAGTTCGCCCTTGACGACCATCGGCATCACGGCGAGCGCGCGTTCGATCGACGCGTCGATCACGTCCTGTTCCTCGCGGCGCGGCGGCTTCAGCACGAAGTTCGCGACGTCGGGCTTCGCGCCGGCGCGCGCGCTTTCCGGAATCAGGTCGCGCGGATGGCCGATGCCGATCCGCAGCCGCCAGTAATGCTGCGTCGACAGGTGTGCGGAGATGTCCTTGAGGCCGTTGTGGCCGCCGCTGCCGCCGCCGAGCTTCAGCTTCACGGTGCCGGGCGGCAGGTCGAGCTCGTCGTGCGCGACGAGAATCTGGTCGGGCAGGATCTTGAAGAATTGCGCGAGCGCGACGACCGACTGGCCGGAGCGGTTCATGTAGGTCTGCGGCTCGAGCAGGTGCACTTCCTCGCCGTGCAGGCGTGCTTTCGCGTAGAAGCCGTGGAAGCGGCGCTCGTCGCGCAGCGTCGTGCCTGCCTCGCGGGCGAGCTGGTCGATCAGCCAGAAGCCGGCGTTGTGGCGCGTCGCGGTGTATTCCGCCCCGGGATTGCCGAGGCCGACGATCAGTTTGATCATGACGTTTCGAAGGCGGCGGCTGCCGCCTGGGCGCAGAAAAAGAAAAACCCGCCGGGCAAGCCGCGGCGGGTTGCGTCGACCGTTTCGTGAAACGGATCGATCGGGCGCGGAGGCAGCCGCTTAGGCAGCCGGCGTTTCGCCTTCGCCTGCTGCGTCCGACACGGCACCAGCCGGGACCGTCGCCGATGCGACAACCGGGTTTTCCGCATCGATGTGCGCGACCAGCGCGACGCCCTTCGGCAGCGCGATGTCCTTCGCGTGCAGCGACTGACCGGCTTCGATCTTCGACAGGTCGACTTCGAGGAACTCCGGCAGCGCAGCCGGCAGGCACTCGATTTCGATTTCCGTCGCGACGTGCGACACGACCGCGCTCGACAGCTTCACGGCCGGGCTGACTTCGGCGTTCAGGAAGTGCAGCGGCACCTTCGTGTGCAGCTTCTTCTTCGCGTCAACGCGCTGGAAGTCCACGTGCAGCACCAGTTGCTTGAACGGGTGGTATTGCACGTCGCGCAGCAGAACCTGCTGCGACTGGCCGGCCACTTCGAGGTCGAGGATCGACGAGTGGAAGGCTTCCTTCTTCAGGGCGTGCCACAGGGCGTTGTGATCGAGTTCGATCTTTTGCGGGGCTGCTTCGCCACCGTAAACGATGCCCGTGGTCTTACCGGCGTTGCGCAGGCGGCGGCTCGCACCCGTACCTTGCTGTTGGCGCTCGAAAGCGACGACTTTCATGTGATTCTCCAATGGCTGCCCGCGACCAGGCAGTAAAACGGGGCCGTCAAACGGCGGCCCCCGATGAAACGGCGGGGTTTCGTCTATCCCGTCCGATTGTGCAAAAAGCGAAGCGTTGCCGCTTCGCTTTCTGCGCATGCTTTCTTGTGTCGACTCGCGATCAGGATTCCGCGAACAGCGACATCACCGAATCGCCGCGGCGGATCCGCGAGAACGTCTCGGCCAGCAGGCTCGCGCTCGTCAGCGAGCGGATCTTCGAGCACGCCAGCGATTCGGCCGACAGCGGGATCGTATCGGTGACGACCAGCTCGTCGAGTGCCGATGCGGCGATGCGGTCGGCGGCGCCGCCCGACAGCACGGGGTGCGTCGCGTACGCGAACACCTGCTTCGCACCGCGGTCCTTCAGCACTTGCGCGGCCTTGCAGAGCGTGCCGGCCGTATCGACCATGTCGTCCATGATCACGCAGGTGCGGCCTTCGACTTCACCGATGATGTTCATCACTTCGGCGACGTTCGCCTTCGGACGACGCTTGTCGATGATCGCGAGATCGCAGTTGAGCTGCTTCGCGAGTGCCCGGGCACGCACCACGCCGCCGACGTCCGGCGACACGACGAGCAGATCCGAGTAGTTCTGCTTGCGCAGGTCGCCCAGCAGGATCGGCGTTGCGTAGATGTTGTCGACCGGGATGTCGAAGAAGCCTTGAATCTGGTCGGCGTGCAGATCCATCGTGATGATCCGCTCGACGCCGGCGATTTCCAGCATGTTCGCGACGACCTTCGCCGAGATCGCGACGCGCGCCGAACGCGGGCGGCGATCCTGACGGGCGTAGCCGAAGTAGGGGATGGCTGCAGTGATCCGGCCGGCCGATGCGCGCTTGAGCGCGTCGACCATGATCATCAGTTCCATCAGGTTGTCGTTCGCCGGCGCGCACGTGGATTGCAGGACGAAGACGTCCTTGCCACGCACGTTTTCCTGGATCTCGACCTGGATCTCGCCGTCGGAGAAACGGCTGACCATTGCTTTGCCGAGGGGAATTCCAAGAATGTTGACGACTTCCTGGGCGAGCGCGGGATTCGCGTTGCCAGTAAAAACCATCAGGCCGTCATGGCTGCTCATCGTGCACCTGCTTCAGGCTTAGGCGGGAAATGCGGGAAAATTTTTGGCAGGGGAGGAAGGACTCGAACCCTCGCATGCCGGAATCAAAATCCGGTGCCTTGACCAACTTGGCGACTCCCCTACACTTAACTGATAACTTCACCGGACTCGTGTAGGCCATCCGGCAAAGTAAAACTTCATGACGCGAAAGCGAAGAGCGGATGCTCGTTCAGGCTCTCGGCAACTGCGCCGTTCCAACTGGCGGGCAGCTTGGCTTTCGCCGCTTCTGCCTCGTGTTTGCTGCGAAACGCTGCAAACACGCTTGCTCCGGAGCCGGTCATCCTCGCGGGGGTCACATCATACAACCATTTGACCACCTGCGCAACTTCCGCGTACTTACTTGTCACAACTTGCTGCATATCGTTCCGGCCGAAGCTGTCTGGCCATCCCGCATCGCTGTTTTGCTGTGCAAGAAAGTCAGCAATTGTGACGGGCTTCGAATCTCTTGTCAACAACTCATCTGAAAATATTTCAGCGGTCGGGACATGAACGCGTGGCGTCACAACCAAGAACCAGCGAGTCGGTAATTCTACCTCAGCTAATTCTTCTCCGATACCCTCTGCGAACGCATTTTTTCCAAAAATAAAAAACGGGACGTCTGCGCCGAGTTTCACCGCGAGCGACTGAAGCTCCGTGCGCGGCAGGTCGAGTTGCCACAGGCGGTTCAGCGCGAGCAGCGTCGTTGCCGCGTCGGAGCTGCCGCCGCCGAGGCCGGCGCCCATCGGCAGGCACTTGTCGATCTCGATGTCGACGCCGAGTGCGGTGCCAGTGTGCGCCTTCAGCAGGTTGGCCGCGCGCACGACGAGATCGCTTTCCTCGGGCACGCCGGGCACGTCGGTGACACGCGCGACGCGGCCGTCGTCGCGCAGCGTGAAGTGCAGCGTGTCCCCCCAGTTCAGCAGCTGGAACACGCTCTGCAGATCGTGATAGCCGTTCGGGCGGCGGCCGGTGATGTGCAGGAACAGGTTGAGTTTCGCGGGCGCAAGGCAGTTGCGCAGCGAGCGGGTCGAATCGGTCATGCGTATGTCGAGGCTAGGCGCACGTGCTCACTGATCGAGCACGAGCTTGATGTCGAGCGGCGGCGTCGCGCGCACGAGGTTGACGCGTTTGACGCCCGTGGCCGGGGCGTCCGCGTAGGCAAGGTAGTCGATCGTCCAGCCGTCCTGGCGGATCTGCTTGACGTGCGTGTCGTCGGCCGGATCGCGTACCGTCTCCGCGGGCGTCGCGGGCGCGGGCGTCGGCAGCAGCCAGTAGCGCAGGCCCGCGAGCGGCAGTGCGAAGCCGAGCGTTCGCTGCATCAGGTCGCCGACGTCCGTCGCATATTGCGTCGGTCGGTTAGGCAACTCGAGCGACGCCGCCTGCGGCGTCGATTTCACGACCGCGAGCGTCTGGCCGAGCGGGCTGCGCAGCTCGAGCGACACGTCGTTGCCGTGCTCCTGCCAGTCGAAGTTGCCGTACACGTTCTGCTGCCTGCCGAGACGGTCGTCGTACTGCACCGCGAAGCGGCCATGGTAAGCGTGCGTCGCGGCGGTCTGCAGCACCGTGCCCGTCGGCGCGCTTGCCGACGGCGGCGTGCTCGCGCAGCCGGCGAGCGCGAGCGCGGCGCCGGCCGCGGCCAGCGTGCGCTGCGCGCGGGAGGACAGGGAAAGCATCGGGAACATCTGCATCAGAGGCCGTTGATCTGCAGGCGCTTCAGCGTCTGCACGAGCGTTTCGTTGTCGGGCTCGAGCTTCTGCGCGGCACGCCACGCGGAACGCGCGTCGTCCTGTGCGCCGCTCTTCCACAGCACTTCGCCGAGGTGAGCACCGATTTCGGCGTTCGGCTGCAGTTCGTACGCGTGCCGCAGGACCTTCGTAGCGCCGGCCGTGTCGCCCATCCGGTACTTCACCCAGCCGAGGCTGTCCATGATGTAGGCATCGTTCGGCGCGAGCGTCATCGCCTTGTCGATCAGCTTGCTGGCTTCGGGCAGGCGCTGGTTGCGGTCGGCAAGCGAATAGCCGAGCGCGTTGTACGCCTGCGGGTTGTCGGGCTGCGTGCGGATCAGCTCGCGCAGCTGCTGTTCCATCGTCGTGTAGTGGCCGGTCTTTTCGGCCGCCATCGCGTAGTCGTAGCGCAGGTCGGGATCGTCCGGGAAGTCCTGGACCGCCTGCCCGAGCCGTGCCTCGGCTTCCGGATAGCGCTTCGCGGTGAACAGGATCGACGCGTCGGTGCGCGCGACCACGGCCGCGTCGCGCGGATCCGTGATCGGCAGGTCGTCGAGCACCTTGCGCGCCTCGTCGGTCTTGCCCTGTTTCTGCAGCAGTTGCGCGCGCGTGATCTGCGCGGGGAGATAGTGCTGGCTCGTCTGGTCGACCTTGTCGAGCCATTGCGACGCCTGTGCATCGTTGTTCTGGTCGATCGCGATCTGCGCGAGGTAGATGTAGCCCTGGCCGACGTCGAGGTTCTGCTGCTTGTCGCCGAGCTGCACGTACTGCTTCAGGTAGGCGGTCGCTTCGTCGAGTTTCTTCTGCTGAATCTTGATCAGCGCGAGCGCCATCAGCGGCGTCGGATCCTTCGAGTCGAGCTTGCGCATCGTCTCGAACTGCTTCTGCGCGTCGTCGAGGCGATCGTCGGCGAGATAGAGCTGCGACAGCGCGAGCCGCGCGTCGCGCGACTTCGGATTCTGCTGAACATATTTCTCGAACGACGCGATGCCCGCCGCGCGTTCCGCCGGCCCCATCTGCGACAGCATCAGCGCCGCCGGCAGGTAGTCGGGACGGAGCTGCAGCGCTCGCTTCAGCGATTGCGCGGCGCCGTCCTTGTCGTCGACCGCGAGCTGCTGCCGCGCGATCGCGAGCTGCGCCTCGGGCCGGTTCATGTCGTTTTTCAGCATGTCCTTCAGCACCGCGAGGCCGCCGACGCGATCGGAGCCGCGCACGAGCAGCGCCTGCAGCGCGAGGATCGCGGGCCCGCGCGTCTCGCCGGTTGCGCGGGCCAGCTCGCGCGCGAGCATCGGCTGCGCGTCGGCCGGCTTGCCGGCGAGCACCAGCAGCGCGGCGTCGACCTGCGATGCCCGGTTCGAATCCGGTGCGTACTGGCGCCACAGGTTCGCGGCGGACAGCGCGTCGGCCGGGCTCTGTGCACCGAGCGCGATCTCGGTCGCACGCTGCGCCATGCGCGGATCGCGCGTGTCGCGGGCGAGCGCGAGGTAGGTCTGGTACGCCGGCGCCGGCTGGTTGCGCTGGAGCGCGACCTCGGCGGCGAGCACCTGGTAGACGATCTGGCTCGTCAGCGGGACACCGGGGAGATTCTTCTGCTCATCCGGCATGACATGCTCGAACGCGCCCTGCGGCTCCGCGTCGTCCGATGCCGGATCCTGCGCGTGAGCCGGGAAGGCGGTGAGGGTCCAGGCGGCAAACAGCGCGGCGCCGAGTGCACGACGGACCGGGAAGGCGCGCGCGCCGCGCGCGGCGGCGGGGCGCTTCTGAAGCAGCTTCGAGGGCAGAGTCATGGAAATCCGTTCGATGTTTCAACCGATTGTAACGCGCTCGCTACAATACACGCACGATCGTGATAGGGTCCGTTTGCATATGGAACGCACATGCGAATGCCCGAAATCGCCCGCATAGCAAGAAGCGAGGAGCGCCGTTTGGCGAGCCAAACAAGCGACGAGCGACGCCGCTATGCGGGCGATTTCGGGCATTCCCGTGACATGAATTTTTTAATTTGGGGTTGCCACGAGAACGGCCGCTCGCCGCGTTGCGCTCCTTGCGAATACGTCCAGTATTCGCGGCGTCGCGCGCCTCGCGAGCGGCCGTTCTCGTGGCAACGCATGCGCGTTCCATATGCAAACAGACCCTAGCCTCAGACCCGTATAACATGCCAGAGTTGCCAGAAGTCGAAGTCACGCGCCGGGGCATCGAGCCCTTTGTCGCGGGCCGCCGCGTCGAGCGTGTCGACGTCCGTACCGCGATGCTGCGCTGGCCCGTGCCGGCGGGGCTCGCCGAGCAATTGCGCGCGCGCGAGGTGCTCGCCGTCGAGCGCCGCGGCAAATACCTGCTGTTCGAGGTCGACGCGGGCTGGTTCATCGTCCATCTCGGCATGACGGGCACGCTGCGCGTGCTGCCCGCGGCCGGCGTGCCGGTCGCCGCGAAGCACGATCACATCGACTGGATCTTCGACGAATTCGTACTGCGGTTCCGCGATCCGCGCCGCTTCGGCGCCGTGCTGTGGCACCCGCGCGAAGCGGGCGACGTGCATGCGCATCCGCTTCTCGCGAGCCTCGGCGTCGAGCCGTTCTCGCCGGCGTTTACCGGTGCGCTGCTGCATGCGCGCACGCGCGGCCGCACGGTGTCGGTGAAGCAGGCGCTGCTCGCGGGCGACATGGTCGTCGGCGTCGGCAACATCTATGCGTCGGAGAGCCTGTTTCGCGCCGGCATCCGGCCCACGACGGCCGCCGGCAAGGTGTCGCTGCCGCGCTACGAGCGGCTGGCCGACGCGGTGCGCGCGACGCTCGCCGATGCGATCGAGCGCGGCGGCAGCACGCTGCGCGATTTTGTCGGCAGCAACGGCGAAAGCGGCTATTTCCAGCTCGACTGCTTCGTCTACGACCGTGCCGGCCAGCCTTGCCGCGTATGCGGCACGCCGATCCGCCAGATCGTGCAGGGCCAGCGGTCGACCTATTTCTGTGCGACCTGCCAGCGTTGAAACCTCTTTCCGCGATTAGATAACTTGAAGCCGCCCCGCATCGCCCCCGCTCCGTTCCCCGTCACGCCGCTGCACCGCACGTTCGCCACGCGCCTGATCGCGTGGCAGCGCGAGCACGGCCGCCACGACCTGCCGTGGCAGAACACCCGCGATCCGTACCGGATCTGGTTGTCGGAAATCATGCTGCAGCAGACCCAGGTGTCGACCGTCATCCCGTATTACGCGCGCTTTCTCGAACGCTGCCCCGACGTCGCCGCGCTCGCGGCCGCGCCGGTCGACGACGTGATGGCGCTGTGGGCGGGGCTCGGCTACTACTCGCGCGCGCGCAACCTGCACCGCTGCGCGCAGGTCGTCGTCGCCGAGCACGGCGGCGCGTTTCCGGCGACGCCCGACGCGCTGGCCGAACTGCCGGGCATCGGCCGCTCGACGGCCGCGGCGATTGCGTCGTTTGCGTACGGCGCGCGCGCGACGATCCTCGACGGCAACGTGAAGCGCGTGCTCGCGCGGGTGTTCGGCGTCGAGGGTTTTCCGGGCGAGAAGCGCGTCGAGAACGACATGTGGGCGCTCGCCGAATCGTTGTTGCCCGACGCCGCGAATGCGGCGGACGTGAGCGCCTATACGCAGGGGCTGATGGATCTCGGCGCGACGCTGTGCGTGCGCGGCAAGCCCGATTGCGCGCGTTGCCCGTTCGCGGGCGACTGCGTCGCGCAATCGACGGGCCGGCAGCGCGAACTGCCGGCCGCGCGGCCGAAGAAGGCCGTGCCGACACGCAAGACCTGGATGCTCGTGCTGCGCGACGGCGACGCCGTGCTGCTCGAGCGGCGGCCGCCGGCCGGCATCTGGGGCGGCTTGTGGTGCCTGCCGCAAGCCGACGGCGACGCGGCGCTCGCGGAACTTGCGCAGGGCTTCGGCGGCGGCGGCCCGGTGCCGCTTGCGCCGTTCACGCATACGTTCACGCATTTCCGGCTCGAGATCGAGCCGCGGCTGAGCGACATGGCGGACGGCGGCGGCCTGCCGTCGCAGGCACGGGACGCGGAAACCGCGTGGGTGCCGCTGAGCCGGCTCGATGCGTACGGCGTGCCGGCGCCCGTGCGCAAGCTGCTCGATGCACTGAGCGGGCCGCTGCTGTAACGAAGGGGAAAGGGCGCGGCGCGGGCCGCGCGCTCGAGAAAAGAAAACGCCGGGCCGCCCCGGGTTTTCCGCACCGAAGGAAGCCCCGTCCGGAGGCGCCTACAGCCAGCCGTGCCGGTCGAGCACGTGATGCACCGCGTCGATGCGTGCGCCGACGTCCGGAAATTCCATCAGCTTTTGCCGCGCGCGCAGGTCGAGCGGCAGCAGTTCCGCGAGGCGGTTCGACACCCAGCTCGGATCGTCGAGACGGAACGGTTCGCCGAACGGCAGCTTGCCCGGCTCGGATTTCTTCAGCGCGTCGATGATGCGCTCCAGCACCTCGGCGCACGAGCCGAACTGCGCGAGCGCCTGCTCGCCTTCGAGCGGGATGTCGTCGGGCAGCGGCTCCGCGATGCCGACCAGCAGACCGTTGCCTTCGACGCGATACGACAGCAGTTCGAAACGCTGCGTGCCGACCGCCTGCAGATACAGCATCCCGAATTCGCCGGTATCGCACTCGGTGATGCGCGCCATGCAGCCGATGGTTTCGGGCACCGACACGGCGCCGTCCTGTGCGACTTCGGGCCCGCTCTTCAGCAGGCACACGCCGAACGGTGCGTTGTCGCGCAGGCACGCGCGGGACATGTCGAGGTAGCGTGCCTCGAACACCTTGAGCGGGAGCAGGCCTCCCGGAAACAGCACCGTGTGCAGCGGAAACAGCGGCAGGTCGATCAGGGTGGTCGATAGGGAGGACATGGCGCGCTGACGAAGGGGCGGGTGTCGCTAGGGTCGGTCGACCTCGGAGACGAGCCGCGACGACGCGTCGACATCCACTGGCGCGTCACGATGCCGCACGATCACGTTCGCCTCGTGCGCGAGGCGCGCGGCGAGCGTTTCCGCGATGAACACCGAGCGATGCTGGCCGCCGGTGCAGCCGATGGCGACGGTCAGGTAGCTGCGGTTGTCATCGCGGAAGTGCGGCAGCCATTTCAACAGGAACGCATGGATGTCGTCGATCATCTGGTGGACGATCGGCAGTGCGTCGAGAAAGGCGATGACCGGCTGGTCGAGCCCGGTGAGCGGGCGCAACTCGTGGTCGTAGTACGGATTCGGCAGCGCGCGCACGTCGAACATCAGGTCGGCGTCGAGCGGTACGCCGCGCTTGAAGCCGAACGACTCGAACATCACCATCAGGTCGTTGTTCTTCTGCTCGATGAAGCGCTTGACCCACGTGCGCAGCACGTTCGCGCGCAGCGTGCTCGTATCGATCTGGTGGCCGAACTCGGCGAGCGGCGCGACGAGGTCGCGTTCGCGCTCGATCGCTTCCTCGAGCGACGACAGCAGGCCGACGTCCGCATCGTGCGACAGCGAGCCGGACAACGGATGGCGGCGGCGCGTTTCGGAGAAGCGCTGGATCAGCGCCTGGGTGCTTGCGTTGAGGAACAGCACGCGCACGTCGTGATCGCGCGACAGCTCGCGGATCAGGCCGGGCATTTCGTCGAGCGATGCGCTCGAGCGCGCGTCGATCGCGACCGCGAGCCGGCGCTGGCCGTCCTGGGCGAGGTAGCGGGCGAGTTCGGGGAGCACATGCGGCGGCAGGTTGTCGACGCAGTAATAGCCTGCGTCTTCGAGCGCGTTCAGCGCGACGGATTTGCCTGAGCCGGAGATGCCGGTGATAAGGACGATGCGCATGGGAAGCAGAGAATCCTGACGTTTCATCATAGCACCGGCTCGACGCGTCGGCGTTGCGCAGCCGGCGCGTGCGGGTTACACCAGTTTGCCGGGGAACTGACTGTCGGGATCTTGCATCGCGAGTCGTTGCCGATCCATGAAATCGCGCAACGTGTCGATTCCGCGCAACTGCAGGATCGTGTTCCGGACGGCGGCCTCGACGAGCACCGCAAGGTTGCGGCCGGCCGCAACCTGGATCGTGACCTTGCTGATCGGCAAACCGAGCACGTCGACGGTCTGGCTTTCGAGCGGCAGGCGCTGGAATTCGCCGTCGGGGCGCCGCACGAGCTGGACGATCAGCTTCAGCTTCATTTTCCGCCGCACGGCGGTTTCGCCGAAGATCGTCTTGATGTCGAGCAGGCCGAGGCCGCGCACTTCGAGCAGGTTTTGCAGCAGCGGCGGGCAGCGCCCTTCGACGAAATCGGGGCCAAGGCGGACGAAGTCGACCGCGTCGTCGGCGACGAGACCGTGGCCGCGGCTGATCAGTTCGAGGCCGAGCTCGCTTTTGCCGAGGCCCGAATCGCCGGTCAGCAGCACGCCCATCCCGAGGATGTCGAGGAATACGCCGTGCAGCGTCGCGCGCGGCGCGAGGATGCGGGACATGTAGAGCCGCAGGCTGTCGATCACCGCGGCGGCCGACATCGGCGTCGTGAACAGCGGGGTCGACGAGCGCGTGCAGCGCAGCACGAGTTCGGGCGGCGCCGCGGCGCCGCCGGCGACGACGAGGAACGGCGGTTCGAGCGCGATCAGCTCGGCCATGTGGCGCGAGCGGTCTTCGTCGGTCTGGCGCTGGTAGTAGTCGATTTCGGCTTCGCCGAGCACCTGGATCCGGTTCGGGTGGATCAGGTTCAGGTGGCCGACGAGGTCGGCGCTCGACGTCGCGTTGCCGACCGTGTCGGCCGAAAAGCCGCGCTCCCAGCCTTCATGCCCCGTGAGCCAGCTCAGTTTCAGCGTGGCCGCGTTGTCGTCGAAGATGCTCTGGGCGTTGATGCTGGACGTATCCATGACTCTCGTCACTCCAATGAGCCGGTGCATGCGCGCGGCGACGGTCGTCGCCATGCCGGGCCGGCGCCGGGCGGCCCTGGACGGCGGCGCGTGCCGCCTCGTGAGGGAAAATATTCCGCCCGGATCAACTCAAGGTTGCCACTGAGTGAGCAGGCGATGCAACTCGGCGATATCCGTTTCGTTGTGCAGACGCTCGCGCGCGTCGCGATCGGACAGCAGTTGCGCGATTTCCGACAGGATTTCGAGGTGCTGCTGGGTGGCTTGCTCGGGGACGAGCAGGAAAATCAGGAGGCCGACCGGCTGGCCGTCGGGCGCTTCGAACGGGATCGCATCGGCGAGCCGGACGAACGCGGCGAGCGGGTGCTTGAGACCCTTGATGCGCCCGTGCGGAATCGCGACGCCTTCGCCGAGCCCGGTCGAGCCGAGGCGCTCGCGCGCGAACAGGTTGTCCGTGACGGTGCTGCGGGCGATGCCGTTCTGATTCTCGAACATCAGCCCGGCTTGTTCGAACACGCGTTTCTTGCTGGTGACCGAGAGGTCGATGACGACGTTCTCTATGGGCAGGATTTTGGCTAGGCGATTCATGTTGGCAGGCGATTGGGCGGCCTGGGGTCTCCTTGCGGCGGCAGACTGATTTTCCATGTTCGGCGATATCAAGGCATCTGGTATCGGCAACCTGCAACGCAGCTACCGCACCCAACGCCCCCCGGCGATAACCGGGACATTATAGAGCACAGCCGCGTGCGTGGCGCAGCATGGACGGACCGGTCGCACCACGGGCGCGGAGTCGCAAAAAAAACGCCCGGCGAACCGGGCGGCGTGCGTGTTGCGGTGACGGTTATTGCGGCGGCAGTTCGATCTGGTCGATCGACGGTTGAAGCTTGATCGGGTCGTGCGCGTGCGTTTGCAGGCGCTCCATGTGCTTGACGACCTGGCGATCCAGCTTGTCGATCAGCAGATCGATCGCGGCGTACAGGTTGCCGTTCGCGCTTTCGACGAAGATGTCCTTGCCCTTCAGGTGCAGATTGATTTCCGCGCGCTGCTGCTTGTCCTTTTCCTTGTGGTTGTCGACCGAGAGGATCACAGTGCCATCGATCACCTGATCGCTATGCCGTAGCACCCTGTCCAGCTTGGTGATCACGTATTCGCGAATTGCAGGCGTGACTTCGAGATGATGTCCACTGATCTTCAGGTTCATAGTGCTTCTCCAAGCGAGTGACCACCCGGCCGCATCGAGGCGGCGCTCCGGTCGACTTGCCCGTACCGCACGGAGGCGGTGTATTGCGGACAGGTCGCCCGGCCTGTTCCCCGTGTGCGCGGTGGCCGGAACACGCCTGCCGCCGGGCAGGCAGCAGGCCTAAAGAGACTTGCGCAGATTCACTGCCGGGATCTTGAGGGCTTCGCGATATTTGGCAACCGTGCGGCGCGCGACCACGAAACCCTGTTCTGCCAGCAGCTCGGCAATGCGGCTGTCCGAAAGTGGCGATTTTGGGTCTTCAGCTCCTATCAGTTGCTTGATGAGGGCTCGGATGGCGGTCGACGAGGCGGCGCCACCGGTGTCGGTCGAAACGTGAGATCCGAAGAAGTACTTAAATTCAAGCGTCCCGAACGGGGTCAGCATGTACTTCCCGGTTGTCACACGGCTGACAGTCGACTCGTGTAGGCCCAGCGTATCAGCTATTTCCCGCAAAACCAAGGGGCGCATGGCAATTTCGCCATGTGCAAAGAAATTCTTTTGACGCTCGACAATAGCCTGCGCGACACGCAGGATCGTGTCGAAACGCTGCTGGATGTTCTTGATCAGCCAGCGTGCTTCCTGAAGCTGCTGTTTCAGCGAACCGGTCGACGGATCGCCGCGGCTGTTGCGCAGGATGTTCGCGTAGAGGTTGTTGATCCGCAGGCGCGGCACGACCTCCGGATTGAGCTCCGCGAGCCATCCCTGGCCGGCCTTCTTCACGATGATGTCGGGCACGACGTAGTCGGCCTCGGCCTTGCCGTACGCGGCGCCGGGGAACGGCTCGAGCGAGCGGATCAGCGCGTGCGCGTCGCGCAGCGCGTCGTCGCTCGCCTTCAGGTGCTTGCGCAATCGCGTGAAGTCGCGTGCGGCGAGCAGCTCCAGATGCTGCGACACGATCTCGAGCGCGAGCGTGCGCGTCGGGGACGGATCGAGGCGCAGCAGCTGCAGCTTCAGGCATTCGGAGGCCGAGCGGGCGCCGACCCCGGCCGGGTCGAAGCTGTGCAGCAGCGCGAGCGCCGCGTTCAGTTCGTCGCAGTCGATCTCCAGCTCGGGCGGCAGGTCGGCGAGCACTTCGTCGAGCGTGGCGGTCAGGTAGCCGTCGTCGTCGAGCGATTCGATCAGGAACATCACGAGCGCACGATCGCGCGGGCTGGCCTGCGTGACGCGCAACTGCGCGGACAGGTGGTCGCGCAGCGACGTCGCGGCTTCCTGCACCTGCAGCGGCGGGAGGTCGTCGTCGTCGGACGCGCCGCTCGAGCGGCCGAATTCGTCGAGATTCCATTGCGGGCCGTCGTTGCCGTCGCCGGACGCGTAACCGTCGTATTCGTCCGCGCCGGCCGGCTCGTCGCGCTCCGCGCGATCGCCTGACGTGCTGCTGCTGCTGTTTGCCGGGGCCGGCTCGGTATTCTGGCTGGAAGGTGTCTGCGCGATCAGCGATCCGTCCGCCGCGACGCGCAGCGGGCTCACGATCCATTCGTCGTCGTTCTCGAGCAGCGGGTTCTGCGCGACGGCCATCGCGACTTCCTGCTGCAATTCGAGCGTCGACAACTGCAGGAGCCGGATCGACTGCTGTAGCTGGGGCGTCAGCGCCAGATGTTGCGACAGGCGGAGTTGGAGGCTGGCTTTCATGGCAAGGAGGGAGTCATACCGGCAGTTTGCCACGACCCAGGCGCGTTGAGCCATCCGCGATTACGCGCGGCGCGCCGCCCGGCCGCGGGCATGGCCGCGAAGCGGGGCGCGGCCCCGCGCGGCGATGCCGGGCGGGGTGCAGCCAGCCACGAGGAGGAAGTTACATGCGGAAGTGTTCGCCGAGATACACGCGGCGCACGCTTTCGTTTTCGATGATGTCGCTCGGCGCGCCGGCGGCGAGTACCGAGCCGTCGCTGATGATATAGGCGTGATCGCAGATGCCGAGCGTTTCGCGGACGTTGTGATCGGTAATCAGCACGCCGATGTTGCGCTGCTTCAGGAACTTGACGATCTTCTGGATCTCGAGCACCGCGATCGGGTCGACGCCGGCGAACGGTTCGTCGAGCAGGATGAAGTTCGGGTTGGTCGCGAGCGCGCGCGCGATTTCGACCCGGCGTCGTTCGCCGCCCGACAGCGACAGCGCCGGGTTCTCGCGCAGGTGGCCGATCTGCAGCTCGTCGAGCAGCGCTTCGCTGCGCGACGAGATCGCGTCCTTCGACAGCCGCTTGCCGTCTTCGCCGTATTGCAGCTCGAGCACCGCGCGGATGTTTTCCTCGACGGTCAGCTTGCGGAACACGGACGCTTCCTGCGGCAGGTACGACAGGCCGAGCGACGCGCGCTTGTGGATCGGCAGCAGGCTGATCGAGCTGCCGTTCAGCGAGATCTCGCCCGCGTCGAGCGGCACGAGGCCGACGATCATGTAGAACGACGTGGTCTTGCCGGCGCCGTTCGGGCCGAGCAGGCCGACGACTTCGCCGCTCTTCACGTCGAGCGACACGTCCTTGACGACCGTGCGCGAGCCGTAGCGCTTCTTCAGGTTGCGGACGACGAGCGAGCTCGTGGTGCCGGCCGGCTGGCGGTTCGGTAGCGCGTTCATTGGCCCGGCGCTCCCTGGATCGTGGTCGACGGCGACAGCTTCGCCGGCGCGCCGGTCAGCGGCGCGGGGCCGCCGTTCTTCGGCGACAGCATCGCGCGCACGCGGCCGTTCGGGTTGCCGGGCGCGGCGATGTCCTTGCCGCCCTTCGCGGTGTAGAAGTCGCGCTGGCCGTCGTACGTGATCACGCTGCCGTGCACGGTGTCGGCGATGGTCGACGTGCCCTGCAGGCGGCGCACGGTTGCGGCGGTCGTCAGCGTGGTCAGGTCCTGCTTGCCGTCGTAGTCGATGCGCTCGGCGTCGCCGTCGATGTATTCGTCGAGGCCTTCGCGCTTCTGGCGGAACGTCGCGTGCTTCTTGCCGCTGCCGAACGACGTCGCGTACTGATAGCCTTCCGGATCCTGGCGCACTTCGACGCGATCGCCCTTGATGATGATCGTGCCCTTCGTGATCACGACGTTGCCGGTCGCGACCGTGACCTGCTTCAGGTCGTCATAGGTCAGGTTGTCGGCCTCGACGTTGATCGGTTTGTTCTGGTCGGCCTTCTCGGCATGGGCGAGCGGCGCCAGCCCGATCAACGGGAGCGCCACGAGCGTCGCGGCGAGCGCGGCGCGGACGGCGCGCGCAGCGCCGCCGGAAATCTGTCGAGGGAACGGTTCGTTCATGCAGTCACGTGAGGGAAGCGTCACTTGGGTTGACCTTTCGAGCCGCCGGACGTGTCCGCCGCGGCGATCGTGCCGCGCACGTTGCCGTAAAGCTCGATGACCCGGGTGACGTTGTTGTACTTCATGCCGTCGGTCGCGTTGACGAGCGACAGGCCGCGCTGAAGTTTAACCGGCTTTTCGGTCTGGATCACATCGTCATTGACGAAGATCCGGAAATGCTGGGAATCGGCCTGCATTTGCGGATCGCCGCCGCCGGCCGCGCGCAGGATGCGCGCGTCGTCGTACAAATCGACGATCGACACGTCGCCGTTGACGGTGCCGCGCTTCGCGGTGGTCGTCACGACCGGCTTGCCGGGCTGGAATGCGCGCATGGCCGGATCGGTCAGGTCGCTGTTTTCGGTGTCTTCGTAATGGACCAGCTTCGCGGCCGTCAGCCGGTACTGGGTCGTGCCGGACTGGTCGAGCTCGGTGACCGAGAAGTTGTCCGCGAAATAGTCGGGCGTATGGCGCTTCGGCTGCGCGGTGCCCTCGCCGGGCGGCGGCAGCGTCGCCTGCAGTAACCACCACGTGATGCCCGCGAGCGCGGCGACCGCGGCGAGCGGCAGCAACTGGGTCCAGCGGAAATGCGTATTCATCCGTCAGGCTCCGCAGGCTGCTGCGAGCAGCGCGTCATAGCGTCGCTGCGCGCGCAGGATCGCGTCGCAGACTTCGCGCACGGCGCCGTGGCCGCCGCGGGCCTCGGCCACCCAGTGCGCACGGGCGATCACGTCGGGGTGCGCGTTCGCGGGCGCGGCCGCGAAGCCGCAGCGCAGCATCACCGGCAGGTCGGGCCAGTCGTCGCCCATGTAGCCGCACGCGTCGGCGGTGAGGCCGAGCGATGCGATCAGGTCGGCGAACACCGAGAGCTTGTTCTCGGCGCCCTGGAACAGGTGCGCGATCTTCATTTCCTTCGCGCGCGCCGCGACGATCTCCGAGCGGCGGCCCGTGATGATCGCGGTCGCGATGCCGGCTTCGCCGAGCAGCTTCACGCCGTGGCCGTCGAGCGAGTTGAACGACTTCATCGCGTCGCCGGCCGCGGTAAACAGCAGGCCGCCGTCGGTCAGCACGCCGTCGACGTCGAAAATCATCAGCTTCACGCGGCTCGCGCGTTCGGCCGCAGTCAGCGCTGCGCTCATCAGATCACCTTCTTCGAAAACAGGTCGTGCATGTTCAGCGCGCCGATCAGCGCGCCGTCGGCATCGACCACCAGCATCTGGTTGATCCGGTGGCGCTCCATCAGTTCCACGGCCTCGACCGCCAGGTGATCCGGCCCGATCGTGCGCGGGTTGCGCGTCATCACGTCGGTGATCGGCAGCGTGCGGAAGTCGCCGTCGCGCGCGAGCACGCGGCGCAGGTCGCCGTCCGTGAAGATGCCCGCGACCTTGCCGTCGGCGTCGACCACGGCCGTCATGCCCAGGCGCTTCGCGGTGATCTGGAACAGCGCGTCCGACAGCGTCGCGTCGAGCTCGACCGACGGGACGTCGTCGCCCGAGCGCATCACGTCGCGCACGTAGGTGAGCAGGCGCCGGCCGAGCGCGCCGCCCGGGTGCGAGCGTGCGAAATCTTCCGAACCGAAGCCGCGTGCGTCGAGCACCGCGACGGCGAGCGCGTCGCCGAGCGCGAGCGCGGCGGTCGTGCTCGCGGTGGGCGCGAGGTTCAGCGGGCACGCTTCCTTCGAGACCGCGGCGTTCAGGTTCACGTCGGCGAGCGTGCCGAGGCTCGACTCCGCGCGGCCCGTGATCGCGATCAGCTTCGCGCCGATCCGCTTGACGAGCGGCAGGATCGCGACGAGTTCTTCCGATTCGCCGGAATAGGAGATGCCGATGAAGACGTCGTCGGAGGTGACCATCCCGAGGTCGCCGTGGCTGGCCTCGGCAGGATGGACGAAGAAGGCCGGCGTGCCGGTGCTGGCCAGCGTGGCCGCGATCTTGCGGGCAATGTGCCCCGATTTGCCGATGCCGGACACCACCACGCGGCCGCGGCAGCCGAGCAGCAGCGCGACGGCCTGGACGAAGCCGCCGTCGAGCTGGTCGCGCAGCGCGCGCACGGCGTCCGCCTCGATGTCGAGCACGTCGCGGGCGAGCGCGAGCGCCCGATCATCATTGATTTTCGCTATCATGCGCGGAGTATAGCAAAGGCGTTTGTTCGCCGCGCCGGGCTCTCGGACTCGTCCGATGTCGCCTATCCCACGCTACGCCATCGCGCCCGCTTCGCGGTGGCCCCGACGAACGAGGACGCTTCGCCCGTGATTTCCCCGCTCGAAATGACGCTCATGCTGCTGCTGGCTTCGGTGGTGGGCGTCGTCGTATTCCGTTCGCTGAACCTCCCGCCGATGCTCGGCTACCTGACCGTCGGCATCCTGGTCGGCCCGCATGCGCTCGGGATCGCGGCGGATCTCGAGCGCGCCGAGCATCTCGCGGAATTCGGCGTGGTATTCCTGATGTTCTCGATCGGCCTCGAATTCTCGCTCGCGAAACTGAGGTCGATGCAGCGGCTCGTGTTCGGTCTCGGGCTGCTGCAGGTCGTCGCGACGCTTTTGCTCGCGCTGCTGCTCGGCGCGCTGTTCGAGCGCTGGGTGCACATCACGTGGCAGGGCGCCGTCGCACTCGGCGGCGCGCTCGCGATGTCGTCGACGGCGATCGTGTCGAAGATGCTTGCCGAACGTCTCGAGATCGAGACCGAGCACGGCCGCAACATCTTCGGCGTGCTGCTGTTCCAGGATCTCGCGGTCGTGCCGCTGCTGATCGTGATCGCCGCGTTCGGCGCCGAATCGTCGAAGGATCTCGCGCTGACGCTCGGCGTCGCGGCGGTCAAGATCGTGATCGCGCTCACGCTGCTGCTGGTCATCGGCCAGCGCTTCATGACGCGCTGGCTCAACGTCGTCGCGCGGCGCCGCTCGCAGGAACTGTTCGTGCTGAACCTGCTGCTCGTCACGCTCGGCGCCGCGTTCATCACCGACAAGTTCGGCCTGTCGCTCGCGCTCGGCGCGTTCATCGCGGGGATGCTGATCTCCGAGACGCCGTTCCGCCATCAGGTGGAGGAGGACATCAAGCCGTTCCGCGACGTGCTGCTCGGCCTGTTCTTCGTGACGACCGGGATGCTGCTCGATCCGCGCGTGATCTGGGAGCATCCGTTGCTCGTGCTCGGCTTCTTCGTCGGGCAGATCCTGTTCAAGGGGACGATGATCGCCGGGCTCGCCCGGCTGTTCGGCGCGACGCCGGGGGTCGCGATGCGCACGGGCATCGGCCTCGCGCAGGCCGGCGAATTCGGCTTCGTGCTGCTGAACCTGATCCTCGACCGGCATCTGGTCGATTCGACGCTGCTGCAGGCGATCCTCGCGTCGATGCTGCTGTCGATGCTCGCCGCGCCGTTCCTGATCCAGAACGCCGACCGGATCGTGATGCGGCTGTCGTCGACCGAATGGATGCAGCAGTCGCTGCAGATGACGCGGATCGCGACGCAAAGCCTGAAGCAGCGCGGCCACGTGATCATCTGCGGCTACGGCCGCGCGGGCCAGAACCTGGCGCGCATGCTCGAGCAGGAAGGCATTCCGTATGTCGCGCTCGACCTCGACCCGGACCGCGTGAGCGCGGCCGCGACGGCCGGCGAATCGGTCGTGTTCGGCGACGCGGCGCGCCGCGAGTCGCTGCTCGCGGCCGGTATCCACCGCGCGGCGGCGGTCGCGATCACCTATGCGAATACGCCGTCCGCACTGCGCGTGCTGCATCACGTGCACGAGCTCGCGCCGACGCTGCCCGCGATCGTGCGCACCGTCGACGATGCCGATCTCGAGAAGCTGCTCGCGGCCGGCGCGACCGAGGTGATTCCGGAGATCGTCGAGGGCAGCCTGATGCTCGCGTCGCATACGCTGGTGCTGGTCGGCGTGCCGATGCGCAAGGTCGTGCGGCGCGTCGAGGAAATGCGCGACGAGCGCTACAGCCTGCTGCGCGGCTATTTCCGCGGCGCGGACGACGCGGACGACGACGACCACGAGCAGGTGCGGCTACAATCGGTGCCGGTCGATGCGCGCGCGGACGCGGTCGGGCGCTCGCTGGAGGAACTCGGGCTGTATGCGCTCGGGCTGGAAGTCACGGCGATCCGCCGGCACGGCATCCGCGGCGTCGAACCCGATCCGCAGACCAAACTGCGCGCGAGCGACATCGTCGTGCTGCGCGGGCTGCCCGAGGCGCTCGCGCTCGCGGAGGAGCGGCTGTCGCGCCATCGGCGCGACCCGCCGGCCGCGGCCGCGTGAGTCGCGGTCAATAACCTGACCCGTATTTATTCGAAACGGTGCCCGATCTTCGCGCACCGTTTTTTTCGGAGAGTTTCATGCCGCATTCGTCGTCGGGCGCGCCGCTCGATCCGGTCGCCTTCATCCACAGCCAGATCCGCACGGTGCCCGACTGGCCGCAGCCGGGCGTGATGTTCCGCGACATCACGACGCTGCTGCAGAGCCCGAAGGCGCTGCGCATCCTCGTCGACCTGTTCGTCGAGCGCTATGTCGATGCGAAGCTCGACTACGTCGCGGGCCTCGACGCGCGCGGCTTCATCATCGCGCCGATCGTCGCGTACGAGCTGAGCGTCGGCTTCGTGCCGATCCGCAAGGTCGGCAAGCTGCCGTACAAGACGCGCTCGGAATCGTACGACCTCGAATACGGCAGCGCGACGGTCGAGATTCACGAGGATGCGTGCCGCCCCGGCGACCGCGTGATCATCATGGACGACCTGATCGCGACCGGCGGCACGATGATGGCGGGGCGCAACCTGCTGCAGCGGCTCGGCGCGGTGGTCGTCGAAGGCGCGGCGATCATCGACCTGCCCGATCTCGGCGGCTCGACGCTGCTGCGCAACGCGGGACTGCCCGTCTATACCGTCACCGAATTCGCCGGCCACTGAACGCCGGCCCGGCTTACTCACGTTAAACCGCGAGGTCACGATGCCCAACTTCATGCTGTTTCTCGCCACGTCGATCGCGATCACGTTCGCGCCGGGTCCCGACAACCTGCAGGTGCTCGCGCGCGGCATCTCGCAGGGCCGCGCGGCCGGCTTCGTCGCCGCGCTCGGCTTCACGGCCGGGATCCTGTTCCACACGACGCTCGCGGCGCTCGGCGTCGCGGCCGTGCTGCGTTCGTCGCCGGTCGCGTTCGAGATCCTGAAGCTCGCGGGCGCCGCGTACCTCGTGTGGATCGGCATCAAGGCGCTGCGCAGCCAGGGCCTCGCGAATGCGCACGCGCGCCCGCCGCAGCCGCTCGGCACGATCTTCCGGCAGAGCGTGATCGGCAACCTGATGAACCCGAAGGTCACGCTGTTCTTCGTCGTGTTCCTGCCGCAGTTCGTCGATTCGCACGGCGCGCAGAGCGTGACGCTGCAGATGTTCGAGCTCGGCGCGCTGTTCATGCTGCAGACGGCCGCGATCTTCTCGCTGTTCGGCGTCGGCGCCGGGATGATCGGCGCATGGCTGAAGCGCCGCCCGAAGGCCGGCGTGTGGCTCGACCGGATCGCCGGCGCGACGTTCATCGCGATCGGCATCCGCGTCGCGCTGAAGGACTGACGGCGATGACGTTTCCGTGCATCGCGGCCGCGCGCCGCTTCGATCCGGCCGCGCACCTGCGTTTCGAGATCGCCGGCCAGGCGGTCGGCTGGGTGCGCCGCCAGGATGTCGCGAAGCTTGCGCGCTGGCCCGACGTGTTCGAGCTGACCGGCGAGCGCGTCGTCCTGTCGGCGCGCTACGACTCGGTCGACGCGCGCAGCATGGCGCTGGCGAGCGCGATCGGCGCGCTCGCGGCCGAAGGCGCGATTCCCGGCTGGCGCGACGAGATCTACGCGATCCGCAACCGCTTCGACGATGCGCCGCTCGCGTATATCGAGCGCGCCGCGTCGAGGTTCTTCGGCACGCAGACTTATGCGGTGCATCTGAACGGCATCGTAGAATATGCGGCTACGCCCGCCGCGGCCGTGCCGCAGATGTGGCTCGGCCGCCGCAGCGCGACCAAGGCAACCGATCCCGGCATGCTCGACAACGTCGTCGCGGGCGGCATCGGCTGGGGCCTGGGCGTTCACGAGACGCTTGCGAAAGAATGCTGGGAAGAAGCCGGCATTCCGGCCGAACTCGCGGCGCGTGCGATCGCGGGCCGCGCGGTGCAGGTGCTGTGCTCGCTGCCGGAAGGCACGCAGTCCGAACTGATCTTCGTGTACGACCTGCCGCTGCCGCACGACTTCGCGCCGCGCAACCAGGACGGCGAAGTGGCCGAGCATCTGCTGGCCGGCGTGCCCGAGGTGATCGGCTGGCTGCGCGAGGGCCGCGCGACGATGGACGCGAGCCTCGCGACGCTCGATACGCTGCTGCGCCATCGCTGGCTGACGGCGCAAGAGGCGGCAGGCATCGACGCGCTGTTCGCACCGGCCGCGTGACGCGCGCCGCGACGCGCAGCCCGGCGACGCGAACGGGCAATTTGACGAATACGGAAACAAAGGGAGTAGCGGTCATGCCGACCGATCACAGCTTTATCTTGAAACTGTCGTGCCCCGACCGGCACGGCATTGTCCACGCGGTCTCGGGCTTCCTGTTCGAGCGCAGCAACAACATCCTCGATTCGGCGCAGTTCGGCGACAGCCGCACCAGCGAATTCTTCATGCGCGTGCACTTCGAGCAGGACGGCAACGGCACGGATGCCGCGTCGGCGCTCGACACACTTCGCAAGGAATTCGCGCCGCTCGCCGAGCAGTTCTCGATGCGCTGGGAACTGCACGATGCGGCCGTGAAGCCGCGCGTCGTGATCATGGTGTCGAAGATCGGCCACTGCCTGAACGACCTGCTGTTCCGCTATCGCACCGGCCAGCTGCCGATCGAGATCCCGGCGATCGTGTCGAACCACAAGGAGTTCTACCAGCTCGCCGCGAGCTATAACATCCCGTTCCATCACTTCCCGCTGATCGGCGGTTCGTCCGATGCCGCGAAGGCCGCGCAGGAAGCGCGCGTGCTGGAAGTGATCGACGAGCACCAGGCCGATCTCGTCGTGCTCGCGCGCTACATGCAGATCCTGTCGCCGAACATGTGCCAGCAGCTCGCCGGGCGCGCGATCAACATCCACCACTCGTTCCTGCCGAGCTTCAAGGGCGCGAAGCCGTACTACCAGGCGTTCGACCGCGGCGTGAAGCTGATCGGCGCGACCGCGCACTACGTGACGACCGATCTCGACGAAGGCCCGATCATCGAGCAGGAAGTCGAGCGCGTCGACCACAGCATGACGCCCGACCAGTTGACCGCGATCGGCCGCGACGTCGAGTGCGTGACGCTCGCGCGCGCGGTGAAGTGGCACGTCGAGCACCGGATCGTGCTGAACGGGACGAAGACGGTCGTGTTTCGCTGATCTGAATCGGCCGGCCGCCGGTTGGCCGGCCCCCGGATCGCCGGTCGCCGGATCGCCGGCCGCCTGAAACAAAAACGCCGCGCCTCCTTTACGGGGCGCGGCGTTTTTTTGTCGCCTGAGACGCGGGTTTCAGATCAGCCGCAGCAGGTACAGCTCGCGTTTCAGGTACGCATAGAAGATCGGCGCGGCGATCACGCCCGGCAGCCCGAACGCGGCCTCCATGATCAGCATCGCGAGCAGCAGCTCCCACGCGCGCGACTCGATCTGGCCGCCGATGATCTTCGCGTTCAGGAAATATTCGAGCTTGTGGATGACGACGAGGAACACGAGCGACGCGATCGCGGTGCCCATGCTGACCGACAGCGACACGGCGACGATCAGCGTGTTCGAGATCAGGTTGCCGATCACCGGCAGCAGGCCGACGATGAACGTGACGAGCACGAGCGTCTTCGACAGCGGCAGCCGCTCGTGGAAGATCGGCAGTGCGACGAGCAGGTAGATGCCCGTGAACGTCGCGTTGATCGCCGAGATCTTGATCTGCGCGAACACGATCCGGCGGAATGCGTCGGAGAAGCGCGATACGCGCGTGACGAGCGCGGTCGACAGCGGCCGGCGCACCTTGCCATGCTCGACGCCGATCGCGATCATCGCGCCGATGATCATCCCGAACAGCACATGGCCGAAGCCGCGCGCGACGCTCTTGCCGCTCTGCTGGAGCTGGTCCATGTGCGAGTGCATCAGCAAGGCCGCCTTGGTCTTCATCTGCTCGACGTCGACCGGCAGCAGGTTCGCGATCCACGCCGGCGTGCGCGCGCGGGTTTGCTCGACGATCTGCATCAACTGGCCGAGCAGGCTCTGCAGGTTCGGCACCGTGTGCTCGAAATGCTCGATGATGCCGATCGTCAGGCCCGTGAGCCCGCCGACGATCGCGATCGCCAGCAGCACGACGGCGACCCAGCGCGCGCGCATGCTCGTCGTGTGGCGTTCGATCACGGGTGCGATCGTGTGGATCAGCTGGTAGACGAGCAGGCCGGCCAGCAGTCCGCCGAGCAGCTTGAGCTCGAGGACGAGCCACATCGTGACGATCGCGAAGAGATAGCTGCCGATCTCGAGTGCCGACAGCCTCGGCAGGCTGAAGTCGCTCGTCAGTCGCACGCTGCGCAGGTGCGGCTCGCGGCTCTGCGCATCGCGCGACTCTTGTTGCTTCTCCATCGTGGATTCCTGTCGTTCGTGTGTCATGCCGCGCAGCGCACGGCAGAGCCGGGCTCACCCGGCGCCGCACCGGATTGGTGCGGAAGGCGAACCTTACGACCGTAAAGTATAGCTGCCATTATGGTCCGCAAACGGGCCGTTTGGCGCGTGGTGTAAACGCAGAAGGGAAAACGAGGGGGGGCTGCTCGCTGCGGAAGGACGCGCGCGGCCGGGCGGCCGCGCGCGGGAAGGGCCGGGAGGGCCGAAAGCGCGTCAGCCGGCCGCGACCTTGCGGGTCGAACGCTTGAGCAGCGGCGCGAGGTACTTGCCGGTGAAGCTCGCCTTCGTCTTCGCGACCTGCTCGGGCGTGCCCTGCGCGATGATCTGGCCGCCGCCGGCGCCGCCTTCGGGGCCGAGGTCGATCACCCAGTCGGCCGTCTTGATCACGTCGAGGTTGTGCTCGATGATCACGACCGTGTTGCCCTGGTCGCGCAGCCGGTGGATCACCTCGAGCAGCAGCGCGATGTCGTGGAAGTGCAGGCCGGTGGTCGGCTCGTCGAGGATGTACAGCGTGCGGCCCGTGTCGCGCTTCGACAGCTCCAGCGACAGCTTCACGCGCTGCGCCTCGCCGCCCGACAGCGTCGTGGCCGACTGGCCGAGGCGGATGTAGCCGAGGCCGACGTCGAGCAGCGTCTTCAGCTTGCGCGCGATGACCGGCACCGCGCTGAAGAACTCGTACGCATGCTCGACCGTCATGTCGAGCACTTCGCTGATGTTCTTGCCCTTGTACTGCACTTCGAGTGTTTCGCGGTTGTAGCGCTTGCCGTGGCACACGTCGCACGGCACGTAGACGTCCGGCAGGAAGTGCATCTCGACCTTCAGCACGCCGTCGCCCTGGCACGATTCGCAGCGGCCGCCCTTCACGTTGAACGAGAAGCGGCCCGGATCGTAGCCGCACTCCTTCGAGGTCGGCACGCCCGAGAACAGCTCGCGGATCGGCGTGAACAGGCCCGTATACGTGGCCGGGTTCGAGCGCGGCGTGCGGCCGATCGGCGACTGGTCGACGTTGATCACCTTGTCGAAGTGCTCGAGGCCCTCGATCGCCTCGTGCGGCGCCGGCTCGGCCGACGAGCCGTACAGGTGGCGCGCGACCGCGTGATACAGCGTGTCGTTGATCAGCGTCGACTTGCCGGAGCCCGACACGCCGGTGATGCAGGTCAGCAGGCCGACCGGCAGCTCGAGATCGACGTGCTTCAGGTTGTTGCCGTGCGCGTCGACGATGCGCAGCATCCGCTCGGCGTCGGGTGCGATCCGCTCGTCCGGATACTCGATCGTGCGCTTGCCGAGCAGGTACTGGCCCGTCAGCGACTGCGGGTTGGACTGCACCTGCTTCGGCGTGCCTTCGGCCACCACCACGCCGCCGTGCTCGCCCGCGCCGGGGCCCATGTCGACGACGTAGTCGGCCGTGCGGATCATGTCCTCGTCGTGCTCGACGACGATCACCGAGTTGCCGAGGTCGCGCAGGTGCTTGAGCGTCCCGATCAGGCGGTCGTTGTCGCGCTGGTGCAGGCCGATCGACGGTTCGTCGAGCACGTACATCACGCCCGTGAGGCCCGAGCCGATCTGCGACGCGAGCCGGATCCGCTGCGCCTCGCCGCCCGACAGCGTTTCGGCGCTGCGTTCGAGCGACAGGTAGTCGAGGCCGACGTTGTTCAGGAACGTCAGGCGCGCGACGATTTCCTTGATCACCTTGTCGGCGATCTCGCGCTTCGCGCCTTCGAGCGTCAGCCCGTCGAAATAGCCGAGCGCATCGCGCAGCGGCCAGCCGCTGATTTCATAGATGCCGCGCGCGTAGTCGCCCGTGCCGATCCGCACGTGGCGCGCCTCGCGACGCAGGCGCGTGCCTTCGCACGACGGGCACGGCTGGTTGTTCTGGTACTTCGACAGTTCCTCGCGCACCGCGACCGAATCGGTTTCGCGGTAGCGGCGCTCGAGGTTCGGGATGATCCCTTCGAACACGTGCTCGCGGATCGTCGTGCGGCCGCGCTCGTTGATGTACGAGAACGGGATCGTCTGCTTGCCCGAGCCGAACAGCAGCACTTTCCTGATCTTTTCCGGCAGATCCTCGAACGCGGCGTCGATGTCGAACTCGTAGAACGCCGCGAGGCTCTGCAGCATCTGGAAGTAGAACTGGTTGCGGCGGTCCCAGCCCTTCACGGCGCCCGCGGCGAGCGACAGCGACGGGTGCGCGACGACCCGCTTCGGGTCGAAGAACGTGATCTGGCCGAGGCCGTCGCATTCCGGGCACGCGCCCATCGGGTTGTTGAACGAGAACAGGCGCGGCTCGAGCTCCTGCAGCGAGTACGAGCAGATCGGGCACGCGAACTTCGAGCTGAACAGGTGCTCGTGGTCGGTATCCATCTCGAGCGCGATCGCGCGGCCGTCGGCGAGGCGCAGCGCCGTCTCGAACGATTCGGCGAGGCGCTGCTTCATGTCCGGGCGCACCTTCAGGCGATCGACGACAACGTCGATCGTGTGCTTGTCGTTCTTCTTGAGCTTCGGCAGCGACTCGACCTCGTAGATCTTCGCGACGCCTTCGTTCGCGGTGCCGCCGCCCGAGCGCACGCGAAAGCGCACGAAACCCTGCGCCTGCATCTCCTCGAACAGCTCGACGTGCTCGCCCTTGCGGTTCGCGACGACGGGCGCGAGGATCATCAGCTTGGTTTCCTCGGGCAGCGCGAGCGCGGCGTCGACCATCTGCGACACGCTCTGCGCCTCGAGCGGGATGTCGTGATCGGGGCAGTACGGCGTGCCGACGCGTGCGTACAAAAGTCGCAGGTAGTCGTGGATTTCCGTGACCGTGCCGACGGTCGAACGCGGGTTGTGGGACGTCGCCTTCTGCTCGATCGAGATCGCGGGCGACAGGCCCTCGATCAGGTCGACGTCCGGTTTCTCCATCAACTGCAGGAACTGGCGGGCATACGCGGAAAGGCTTTCGACGTAGCGGCGCTGGCCCTCGGCATAAAGGGTGTCGAACGCAAGCGACGACTTGCCCGACCCTGACAACCCGGTAATCACGATCAGCTTGTGGCGCGGCAGGTCGAGATTGACGTTTTTCAGGTTGTGGGTACGTGCCCCACGGATACGGATCTGTTCCATGAACCTGGCGAAAATGGAGGGAACCAAACCTGCTACTATAACGGCTTTTCGAGACCGTCGTTCGGGGTCCCCAGCCTTTACAGCAGGTGGCAGCAAGGCGGCGCCTGCGCCGGGGAAAGCGGTCGCGCCGCGCGGTTCCGGCGGCCTGCAGGCCGCCAGCATCCTGCCCCGACGCGTCGCCCGTCAGGCCTTCCGGGCCGCCGGTCCTGATCTTCCGCCGCCCGCTGCAGGGCGGACATTCCGATCATTCGAAATTCATTCCCGATGTCCAATCCGTCCGCCACGTCTTCCCGCATGACTGCGCCCGAACTGCGCGCGACCACGTCGCTCGCGGCGATCTTCGCGCTGCGCATGCTCGGCCTGTTCATGATCATGCCGGTGTTCTCGGTCTACGCGAAAACCATCCCGGGCGGCGACAACGTGCTGCTCGTCGGCATCGCGCTCGGGGCCTACGGCGTCACGCAGTCGCTGTTCTACATTTTCTACGGCTGGGCGTCCGACAAGTTCGGCCGCAAGCCGGTGATCGCCGCGGGCCTCGTGATCTTCGCGCTCGGCAGCTTCGTTGCCGCGTTCGCGCACGACATCACGTGGATCATCGTCGGCCGCGTGATCCAGGGGATGGGCGCCGTATCGTCCGCGGTGCTCGCGTTCATCGCCGACCTGACTTCCGAGCAGAACCGTACCAAGGCGATGGCGATGGTCGGCGGCTCGATCGGCGTGTCGTTCGCGGTCGCGATCGTCGGCGCGCCGATCGTGTTCCACTGGGTCGGGATGAGCGGGCTGTTCACGATCGTCGGCGTACTGTCGATCCTCGCGATCGGCGTCGTGGTGTGGATCGTGCCCGATGCGGCGAAGCCCGTGCACGTGCCCGCGCCGTTCGCCGAGGTGCTGCACAACGTCGAGCTGCTGCGCCTGAACTTCGGCGTGCTGGTGCTGCATGCGACGCAGACGGCGCTGTTCCTCGTCGTGCCGCGCCTGCTCGTCGACGGCGGGCTGCCGGTCGCCGCGCACTGGAAGGTCTACCTGCCGGTGATGGGGCTCGCGTTCGTGATGATGGTCCCGGCGATCATCGTCGCGGAGAAACGGGGCAAGATGAAGCCGGTGCTGCTCGGCGGCATTCTGGCTATCCTGATCGGCCAATTGCTGCTGGGCAGCGCGCCGCATACCATTCTGATTGTGGCGGCGATCCTGTTCGTCTACTTCCTCGGGTTCAACATCCTGGAAGCGTCGCAGCCTTCGCTCGTGTCGAAGCTCGCGCCGGGTTCGCGCAAGGGCGCGGCCACGGGCGTCTACAACACCACGCAGTCGATCGGGCTCGCGCTCGGCGGCATCGCGGGCGGCTGGCTGCTGAAGCACGGCGGCGCGAACACCGTGTTCTACGCGTGTTCTGGGCTCGTTGCCGCGTGGCTTATAATCGCGGCCAGCATGAAAGCGCCGCCGCGCAAGGCCTGAACCTAATTTTCGGGCAGGCACCGGCGGCGTTCGCGGGCTTGCCCGGCGGGCCGCTCCGACGTATGCGCGGGCGGCCCGGCATCGAATTTACTGGAGAAACACATGGCATCCGTCAACAAGGTCATCCTCGTCGGCAATCTCGGCGCCGATCCTGAAGTCCGTTACCTGCCGAGCGGCGATGCGGTTGCGAACATCCGTCTCGCGACGACCGACCGCTACAAGGACAAGGCAAGCGGCGATTTCAAGGAAATGACCGAGTGGCATCGCGTCGCGTTCTTCGGCCGTCTGGCGGAAATCGTCAGCGAATACCTGAAGAAGGGTTCGTCGGTCTATATCGAGGGCCGCATCCGCACGCGCAAGTGGCAAGGCCAGGACGGTCAGGATCGTTACTCGACCGAAATCGTCGCCGACCAGATGCAGATGCTCGGCGGCCGCGGCGGTGCGGGCGGCGGCGGTGGCGGCGGTGACGAAGGCGGTTACGGCGGCGGCTACGGTGGTGGCGGCGGCGGCCGCGGCGAGCAGACGGAACGCGCCGGTGGCGGCGGTGGTCGCGCCGGCGGCGCGGCGCGCGGCGGTGCTGGCGGCGGCGCGCAGAGCCGTCCGAGCGCACCGGCCGGTGGCGGCTTCGACGAGATGGACGACGATATTCCGTTCTAATCGGCAAGTCGGCATCCCGCATCACGATGGGCCCGAATGTCCGAGTCAAGCCAGCCGCTTGGCCCGGGTATTCGGGCCTTTCTTCGTTTACGTTCTTGTACGTCGCACTCCAGACGAACCGTGGCTGACGCACTCCCCGACCTCATTGCTGCGCATCTCGACGTGCTGTTCTGCGGGATCAACCCCGGCATGACCGCCGCCGCGACCGGGCATCACTTCGCGGGGAGAAGCAACCGCTTCTGGCGCGTGATTCATCTCGCGGGTTTTACGCCAACGGAAATTCCTCCGCAGGACGATCGCGCAATACTCAGGTATGGCTGCGGCGTGACGGCGGTGGTGAAGCGGCCGACCGCGAGTGCCGATCAGCTTTCGCGCGCTGAATTCATCGCCGTGGCCGCGGAGTTCGAGCAGAAGGTCGCGCGTTATGGGCCGCGCTTTGTCGCGTTTCTCGGCAGGGCGGCGTACTCGGCGCTTTCGGGGCAACGCGAAATCGCATGGGGATTGCAGCCGGCGCGCATGCAGCGCGCGAACGTCTGGGTGCTGCCCAATCCCAGCGGGAGAAATCTCGCGTTCGGCCTCGACGATCTGGTCGACGCATATCGTCAGCTTTATCGGCAGGCGAGGACCGCGTCCGGTCGTCAACCGGAGGGGCAGCCGGATGCGACGCGGTAAGACAGCATCCCCGTGGCCGGGCACCGTGTTGCCGCGTGCGTTCTTCGATCGCGCGGCCACCGACGTCGCACCGCAACTGCTCAACAAGATTCTCGCGGCAGCCGACGGCCGGGCCGGCCGCATCGTCGAAGTGGAGGCCTATGCCGGCGCGATCGACCCGGCGGCGCACACCTATCGCGGCAAGACGCCGCGCAATGCGACGATGTTCGGGCCGCCCGGGCACCTGTATGTTTATTTCACATACGGCATGCACTGGTGCTGCAATTGCGTGTGCGGCCCGGACGGTACGGGAACGGGCGTGCTGATCCGTGCGCTGGAACCGCTGCAGGGGCTCGAACGGATGCGCGCGGCACGGCCGCCGCTGACCCGCGATCGCGATCTGTGCCGTGGGCCGGCGCGGCTGACCCAGGCGATGGGGATCGATGGCGCCCAGGATGGCGTCGATCTGGTTGGCGCGCGCGAAGGGTTTGCGGTCGTGGACGACGGCATCGCGCCGCCCACGGATCTGGCGGGCGGGCCGCGCATCGGCATTCGCGTCGGCAAGGATTTCCCGTGGCGGTGGAGCGTGCCCGGCAACCGATATGTGTCGGGGGCGCTGCCGCGCATCTGATGCGTGCCGCCCACAATCGCGCGCAATTCGATCTGCGTCACGCTGCCGCCATTATTGACCGGCTAAGCTGATCCTTTCGACGTTTCGATCGAGGAGACACCATGCGGCGGGTCGTATTCAACCAGAAGGGCGGCGTGGGCAAATCGACGATCGTCTGCAACCTGGCGGCGATCAGCGCGAGCGAAGGGCTGCGCACGCTCGTCATCGACCTCGATGCGCAGGCGAACTCCACGCGCTACCTGCTCGGCGACGCCGCGGCCGATGCGCAACCGGGTGTCGCCGGCTTCTTCGAAACCGCGCTGACCTTCAACTTCCGTCCGGTCGACGTCGCGTCGTTCATTCATCCGACCCCGTTCGAAGGGCTCGACGTGATGCCCGCGCATCCGGACCTCGACACGCTGCACGGCAAGCTCGAATCGCGCTACAAGATCTACAAGCTGCGCGATGCGCTGAACGAGCTCGACACCTACGACGCCGTGTACATCGACACGCCGCCCGCGTTGAATTTCTATACGCGCTCGGCGCTGATCGCGGTCGAGCGCTGCCTGATCCCGTTCGATTGCGACGACTTCTCGCGCCGCGCGCTGTACACGCTGCTCGAGAACGTGAAGGAAATCCAGCAGGACCACAATGCGGCGCTCGAGGTGGAAGGAATCGTCATCAACCAGTTCCAGCCGCGCGCGAGCCTGCCGCAACGGCTGGTCGACGAACTCGTCGACGAAGGACTGCCGGTGCTCGCGTCGAGGCTGTCGGCGTCGGTGAAGATCCGCGAATCGCATCAGCAGTCCAAGCCGGTGATCCATCTCGAACCCGGGCACAAGCTCGCGCAGGAATTCCGCGCACTGCATCGAGAACTGGCCGGCTGATTTTCCGCACGCCGGCGCCGGCCGCGGCCGTTTCATACGGCCGCGCCAGTTTTTTCCATTGCGACCCGCAATTCATCCGATCGTTGATTTTGTCATTAATAATCCCGGAAACGATTTCATAATAAATCCGGAAAAATCGATTACATAAGTGCCTGCTCCATTTTCAATGATCGCCGGTTTTCTAATAAACGGAATAGTGAATTGGTAAATGTTGAGCAAGGTCACGATGCGCTATGCTGTAAAAAGGTAAAAAGAAAATGCGGGACAGAGTGCCGCGGTATTTTTTTCTCTGCGATGTCGGCGCATCGCAGGCTTGGGCGGCCGCTCGAAATGAAATAAGGGTTTACACCTAGCATTAATGCCATTTTATTGACAATTAATCGATCTAGAATGACATCCTCCAACTTCCCGTACTCAAATGAGTGGCGGGTTGTCAATAAGTAAGCCGGCTTTTGATCTGGCTTCTATTTTTCTTTACGTCGTCTCTCGCATTGCCAACAGGAGCGTGCCCGATGTCCGTATTTGCCCCCGAAAAATTCGCTGCCGATTATCAATCCGGTATCGCTGCGTGGTTCGCGATCGCCCGTCCGGCGATCAAGGGTTTCGAGGCTGTCGTCGAACTGAACCTGCAAGCGGCCCGGACGGCGCTCGAGGAATACGAAGACAAGCTGAAGAACGCCTTCAACAGCAGCAATCCGGCCGCGGGTTTCGCGCAGCAGGCGGCCGTACCGCAGGAAGCGGCCGGCAAGGTCGTGTCGTACGGCCGCCATCTGTTCGACATCGCGGTGTCGACGCAATCCGAATGGGCGAAGGTCGCGCAGGCGCAATACGAACAGAACGACAAGCGCCTGAAGGACGTGATCGGCGAACTGTCGAAGCATGCGCCGGCCGGCTCGGCACCGGTGGTGGCCGCACTGAATTCGGCGCTGTCCGCGGCGACGGCAGCGGCCGACTCCGTGCGCGCAGCGACGGGGCAGGCGATCGAAGCCGCACAGAGCAGCTTCGATGCGGTCAGCGAAACGGCCACGCGTGGCGGCAAGCAGACGGCTGCCGCCGCACGCAAGGACGCAGCGGCTGCGCGCGAATCGGCCGCGTAACGATGCAATCGCGGACGTGAGCGCGTGTCGCGCGCAGGCGCGACACGATTGATCGGCGCCGGATGGCGCCGTGCACCGCGCGGTGCACGGCGGCCCTCCGGTTTGCCGCAAGGTGCCGGTGCATGTGCGGGCCGTGCCGGTGTGCCGCCGGCGCGTTCCGCGCTGCTCGTGGCGTGTCGGCGTGCGACCTTTGTCGCGCCGAATGGCCCGACGTGCGCCATCGCCAATTGCAGCCGGCTCGTGCCGGCGTCAGAACGACGAACTTGATTTCGAAGCAGGAACTGAACATGACGGACGTAGTGATCGTATCGGCCGCGCGGACCGCGGTCGGCAAATTCGGCGGCTCGCTTGCGAAGATTGCGGCGCCTGAGCTGGGCGCGACGGTGATCCGCGCGGTGCTGGAGCGTGCGGGCGTCAAGCCCGAGCAGGTCAGCGAAGTGATCATGGGCCAGGTGTTGACGGCCGGCTCGGGGCAGAACCCGGCGCGGCAGTCGCTGATCAAGGCCGGGCTGCCGGCGGCGGTGCCCGGGATGACGATCAACAAGGTGTGCGGCTCGGGCCTGAAGGCCGTGATGCTGGCGGCGAACGCGATCGTCGCGGGCGACGCGGAGATCGTGATCGCGGGCGGTCAGGAGAACATGAGCGCATCGCCGCACGTGCTGCCGGGCTCGCGCGACGGGTTCCGGATGGGCGACGCGAAGCTGGTCGACACGATGATCGTCGATGGGCTGTGGGACGTGTACAACCAGTACCACATGGGCATCACGGCGGAGAACGTCGCGAAGGAATACGGCATTACGCGCGAAGAGCAGGACGCGTTCGCGGCGCTGTCGCAGAACAAGGCTGAAGCCGCGCAGAAGGCCGGGCGCTTCGACGACGAGATCGTGCCGGTGTCGATTCCGCAACGCAGGGGGGAGCCGCTGCAGTTCGCGACCGACGAGTTCGTGCGTCACGGCGTGACGGCGGAATCGCTGGCGGGGCTGAAGCCGGCGTTCTCGAAGGACGGTTCGGTGACGGCGGCGAACGCGTCGGGCCTGAACGACGGCGCGGCGGCGGTGCTGGTGATGTCGGCGCAGAAGGCGGCGGCGCTGGGCCTGACGCCGCTGGCGCGGATCAAGGCGTATGCGAACGCGGGCGTGGATCCGAGCGTGATGGGGATGGGCCCGGTGCCGGCGTCGCGCCGGTGCCTGGAGCGCGCGGGCTGGACGCCGGGCGACCTGGACCTGATGGAGATCAACGAGGCGTTCGCGGCGCAGGCGCTGGCGGTGCACAAGCAGATGGGCTGGGACACGTCGAAGGTGAACGTGAACGGCGGGGCGATCGCGATCGGCCACCCGATCGGCGCGTCGGGCTGCCGGATCCTGGTGACGCTGCTGCACGAGATGGCCAAGCGCGATGCGAAGCGCGGGCTGGCGTCGCTGTGCATCGGCGGCGGGATGGGCGTCGCGCTCGCGGTCGAGCGCGTCTGAGCCGGGGCTGAAAACACGACCCGCAGGCGGCGCCGGCCGGCGCCGCCTGCGGGCGAAGCGGTTGTCGCGCACGACAAGCAGCCAACAACAAGCGCGATGTTCCGGTGCGTGCCGTGCCCGCGACGCGGGCGGCTGCGCATCGAAGCGGTGGGGCGGCAGCATGTGCGATGCCGTCGCCCCGCATTCATCGATTACTTTTTTGTCGGTAATTTATAGGATGACTAAGCGAATTGCAATTGTGACAGGTGGAATGGGCGGTCTCGGCGAAGCGGTCAGCATCAGGTTGAACGACGCTGGCCACCGGGTAGTCGTCACGTATTCGCCGAACAACACCGGCGCCGACCGCTGGCTGACCGAGATGCACGCGGCCGGCCGCGAGTTCCTTGCGTACCCGGTGGACGTGGCCGATTACGATTCGTGCCGGCAATGCATCGAGACGATCGTGCGGGACGTCGGCCCGGTCGACATTCTCGTGAACAACGCGGGCATCACGCGCGACATGACGCTGCGCAAGCTCGACAAGGTGAACTGGGATGCCGTGATCCGAACGAACCTCGATTCCGTGTTCAACATGACGAAGCCCGTCTGCGAAAGCATGGTCGAGCGCGGCTGGGGTCGCATCGTCAACATCTCGTCCGTGAACGGCTCGAAGGGTTCGGTCGGCCAGACCAACTACGCGGCCGCGAAGGCCGGCATGCACGGTTTCACCAAATCGCTCGCGCTCGAGGTCGCGCGCAAGGGCGTGACGGTGAACACGGTGTCGCCGGGCTACCTCGCGACGAAGATGGTCACGTCGATCCCGCAGGACATCCTCGACACGAAGATCCTCCCGCAGATTCCGGCGGGCCGGCTCGGCAAGCCCGAGGAAGTCGCGGCGCTGGTCGCTTACCTGTGCTCGGAGGAGGCCGGTTTCGTGACGGGCTCCAACATCGCGATCAACGGCGGCCAGCACATGCAGTGACGCGCGACGGCCCGGACCGCGTTCGCACGCGTTTCGGGCCGCGTTCCGCTATATCCAGTGCCGGAGCGGCGGCAGGCGCGCCGCTTCGGCCTCGCATTCCGGAGAAGGCATGGGTGAAACCTGGATGGGACTCGCGATCGGCGGCTCGGCACTGGCCGTCGCGCTGACGATGGCGATCTCGCTCTACTGGCTCGAGCGGCGCCGCGCGCGGCTGCTGCGGAACTTCGATCATCGCGATTGCTGGTTCGTCGCGTACGGCAAGTGCTTCGCTCGCAGGCCGGCGAGGCCGGCACGCCGCATGCGCGGCGCGCGGTAACGCGGCGTCGCGACTGACGAACGGTCACGCATCGCGCGCATGCAGTCGATGATGCGCGCGATGCGCGTGCTCAATTGCTCTTTTCGCTCTTCCCACCCGACTCGCCCGAGTCGTTCTTGTGGAAGATCCGCTTCGTCGTGCGCTTGGTGGCATCCCAGCCTTCGCGCGACGCGTGTGCGACTCCGTGCCCGACCGCCTTCGCGGCGCTCGCGGTTGCGTGGCCGAAGCTGCGTGCAGCTTCGCCCGTCTTGTGCGCGGCTTCCTTCGAATCGCGCTTGATGTCCTGCTTCACTTCCGACATGTCCGCATGCGCGATCGGGCTGAGCAGCGCCAGAACGAGTGCGGTGCCAATGAACTGACGAACTTTCACGACCTGGTTTCCTTGTGTAAGTCTCTTCATCGAGGATTCGAATTGCCGGCGGGCGGCGGGGCAAACGTGCCGGCCGCCGATGCGTCGAGCATCACCGCGGCGCGGCCGGTCAGCAGCACGCGATCGCCGCAGCGCAGCGCGAAGCCGTACAGCACCGAGCGGCCGTCGCCGCTCATGCGTTCCGCGTCGACGGTGAGCGGCAGGTCGAACGTGTCGAGCCGATCGACGAACGCGTCGACATTGCGCACGCTCGCCAGATAGCCGGCGCGCGGACGTTCTTCTTGCATACCGAGCAGCGCGCCGTGCACGGCCATCGCCTGCGCCGCGTATTCGATGCCGCAGACCGACGCGAGCCGGCCGTGCGAGCGCAGCGGGTTGTGCGGATCGCAGTGACTCGTCGCGGTGCAGCGGATGCGTTCGGCGTCCCACGCATCGACCGTATCGAGCACGCACATCGTGCCGCCGTGCGGAATGTGCGCGGCGATCCACGCGTGGTCGAGCGGCGGCATCAACGCGATCGTCGTGGCCATCACGTGCGCTCCGCGAAGGCGTCCGGCATCGCGATGTCGACCTGCACGCGCGTATCGGCCAGGTAGTCGAGCACGACGCGCGTCGAACGCCGTGCAGCCAGCGCATCGAGCAGCGGCAGCACGCGTGCGGCCGGATTGCCGGCGCGCAGTGCGTCGAGCTCGGCATTCGCGAGCGTCGTGGCGGGCGCGTCGGTGAGCTGCACGTCGATGCGGGCGAGCGTGCGCGCGCTCGCTTCCGGCGCGAATACGAGCGCGACGCCGAATGCGTCGTCGATCGGCCGCACCGTGCGCAGCGGTTCCGGATAGTCGGTGTCGTACGCGATCAGCAGGGTCGGTATGCGATCGACCGCGACCTGGCACAGGCTCTCGAGCAGGCCCGCGGCAAAGCTGCCGTCGTGCGCGCACAGCACGTTCGACGTCGCCATCGCGCGGGTCGCGATGCTCCAGTAGCCGGCCGGCGCGTTGTGCACGGAGTTGTGGAAGCGCGTCGGCGACAGCTGGCGATCGTCGCCGGCGAGGGTTTCGCAGATCGCGTGGCAGTTCTGGCCGTCGCCGCCGGACGCGCTGAACACGGTCGCGAGCGTGGCCGCATCGCGTCCGCTCGCGGCGACCGCTTCATGGCCGACCGCGAGCGCGACGCGCACGACGGGGCCCGTGCGGCGCCGCTCGGCCGACGGCAGGCCGGCCGGCGGCGGCAGCACGGTGCGTGCGCTCGCATAGGCCGCGCGGCCCGCGAGCACGTCGGCCGCGTGCGGCCAGTCGTTCAAGCCCGGCCCGACGAGACCGATGCTTTCGATGAAGGCGATGAGCGTCATGTCGGGCCTCAACGGCGTACGTGGCCGGCGCGGCCGAGGATCAGGCTGCAATTCGTGCCGCCGAAGCCGAACGAATTGGAGAGCACGGTGCGCACGCGCGTATCGCGGCTCGCGAGCACGTAGTCGGCGGCGAGCGCCGGGTCGGGCTGCGTCGTGTTGACGCCGGCCGGCACGAACTGCTCGCGCAGCGCGAGCGCGGCGACGACCGCTTCGAGCGCGCCGGCCGCGCCGAGCGTGTGGCCGGTCGCGCCCTTCGTCGAGCTGCACGGCGTGCGCGCGAGCAGCGCGCCGACCGCGCGGCTTTCGGCCGCGTCGTTGCTCGGCGTTGCGGTGCCGTGCAGGTTCACGTAATCGATGTCGTTCGCGTCGAGGCCCGCGGACGCGAGCGCCTGCTCGATCGCGACTCGCGCGCCGAGCCCGTCCGGATGCGGCGACGACATGTGGTGCGCGTCGCTCGATTCGCCGATGCCGAGCAGCAGGACCGCGTTGCCGTCGAGCGCGCCGGGCGGTTCGGGCACGCGTTCGACGAGCGCGAATGCCGCGGCCTCGCCGATCGAGATGCCGTCGCGCGCAACGTCGAACGGCCGGCACGGTAGGCGCGACAGCAGTTCGAGCGAGTTGAAGCCGTACAGCGTCGTCAGGCACAGCGAATCGACGCCGCCGACGACGGCCGCGTCGATCAACCCGGCCTCGATCATGCGGCGCGCGGAGCCGAATACCTTCGCGCCGGACGAGCACGCGGACGAGATCGCCATCGCCGGCCCGCGCAGCGCGAAATACGTGCGCACGAACGCAGCCACCGAATACGGGTTGTGCGTGTTCGCATAGTGGAAGTCGGTGGGCAGCGCGCCGCTCGCCGGATCTCGATGCTGGTACGCGCGTTCGGTCTCGAGGATGCCGGCCGTGCTCGTGCCGATGAACACGCCGACGCGCGCCGCGCCGTGGCGCGCGACGGCCGCCGCGACGCGGGCGTCGAAGCCGTCCTGCGTGAGAGCGAGCTGCGCGAGGCGGTTGTTGCGGCACTCGAAGTCGGCGAGGTCCGCGCGCACGGGTTGCTCGTCGACGCCGTCCACCGCGCCGATCCACGTGTCGAGATCCGCACGCTCGAAGTCGCACGGCGCGAGCCCGCCGCGGGCATTGCGCAGCGCGTCGAGGGTCGCATCGAGGCCGCGGCCGATGCAGCTGGTGGCGGTGAAGTGCGAGAGCAGGAGAGGTTTCACGAGGGTCGCATCCGGTGGCCGGAACGGGTGCCGCAGCAGGGCTGGCAGGCGCGCCGTTCAAGTTCAGATTTTATCAAACGGGGGTGCCGGAACGCCCGGCTGGCCGGGCGGTTCGGGCGCGAGCGCCGCGCGCAGCGTGGTCCAGTGCAGTTGCGCATCGGCGGCTGCGCGCAGCACCGCTTGCAGTACGTCGAGCACGACCGGTTCGCCGCGCGCGTCGCGTGCTGCGTGACCGTCGTGTACCAGCAGGATGTCGCGCGGTGCGAGGCCGTGCAGCAGGCGGCGCGTGACGGTCGCGGCGTCGTGCGCACGCGTGTCGAAGCCGCGCCGCGTCCAGCTCGCAAGCTGCAGGCCGAGTTCGCACAGCACCGGTTCGAGAAACGGATTGCGCAGGCCGGCCGGCGCGCGGAAGAACAGCGGACGCGTGCCGGCGATCTCGGTCAGCGTCTGCTGCGCGGCCGCGATCTCGCGCCGCAGCGCGGCGGGCCCCGACAGCGAGAACGAGTGCCGGTGCCGCTGGCTGTGGTTCTCGATCGCGTGACCGCGCGCGACGATCGCTTCGATCCAGCGCGGATGACGGCGCGCGAGATCGCCGATGCAGAAGAACGTCGCGCGCGCGTCGTAACGATCGAGCAGGTCGAGCACGCGCGGCGTAACGTCCGGGTCCGGGCCGTCGTCGATCGTCAGCGCGATCCGGCGGCCGGCGCCGGCCGGCAGGCGCGTCCAGTTCGGGCCGAGCAGCGTGCTGCGCGGCCACAGGCCGGCGGCGGTCAGCGCGAGATGCGACGCGACCACGCCGCCGACGGCCCACGGCCATGCGGCCGGTTGCGTGACGACGGTGGCGGCCGCGCCCGCGTGCAGCGCGACCGTGCCCGCGATCAGCGGCGTCGGCTTCCAGCGGCGCACGCCGGATTGGCCGGGCTGTCGAGGCGGAACGGACGATGGTGCGTTCATGCCTGGCTCCGTTGACGACGATCGCCGGCTGCCGCGGCGCGTGGCGCGAGTATCGCCGCGAACGCGAGCGCGAGCATCGCGCCGGGGCCGACGGTCAGCCCGAAGGTTTCGAGCAGCGGCACGCGCGACAGCGCCAGCAGCCCGAAGCCGGCGACCGTCGCGAGGTTCGCGATCAGCAGCGACACGAGCGTGTACGGCGTGACGGGCTGCGCGTCGTCGCGCTTGCAGAAGAACAGCGCGTAGTTCGAGCCGACCGCGACGATCAGGAGCATGCCGACGAGGTGCAGGATCGTCAGCTGCACGCCGGCGAGCGCGAAGCCGGCCGTCACGACCAGCACGGCCGCGACGAGCGGCGCGAGCGCGCGCACGGCACGGCGCGGCGAGCGCAGCGCGATCAGCAGCAGCACGGCGATCGCCGCGAAACCCGCGAGCGACAGCCGGATGTCCTCGTGCACGTAGCTCACGTACAGGCGATCGGCTTCGGCCTTCATGTCGACGAACAGCGCATCGGGCACGCCCGCTTGCGCGACGGTCATGCGTATCGGCGTTGCGTCGAACCCTTGCGCCGCGCGTGCGGCGTCCGGCGCGCGCAGCGGCAGCATCGCGCTCCAGCGGCCGTCGCGTTCGGTCAGCAGCGCATCGACCGCGAGCGCCATCGACGTGCCGCGCAACGCCGCGCGCGTCAGCAGCGGCGCGTGGCGGGCGGCTTCGACATCGGCGATGAACGGCGCGAACAGGTCGGGTTTTACAGCGATCGGCTGGTTCGCGACGGCGTCGCGCATTCGCGCGGCGAGCACGTCCGCATCGGGCAGGCTCGCCTGGCGCGCGCGCTGCGCGGCGTCGCTCGGCAGGTAGCGCGCGGGGCTTTCGAAACCCGCGAGCGCGCGCTGGTCGACGAGCGGCTGCAGTTGCGCGGCGACCTTTTCGGCGCCTTCGAGCGCGGCCTGCTCGGTCGGCGCGGAAATCACGACGAGGTAGCGTACGTCGGGCGCGCCGACATCGGCGCGCAGCCGCGCGTCGAGCGCCTGCGCGCGCGCCGGCACGGGGCTGAGCGAGGCGAGCTCGCGGCTCCACAGGCCGTCGCGATGCAGCACGAGCGTCGCGCACGCGGCGACCACCAGTGCGGCGAGCGGCCAGCGCAGCCGCGGCGCGGCGTCGGCCGCGCGCGCGAGCACGGCGCCGACGCGCGACACGTCGCGGATCGCGACATGCTCGCCGCGCAGGTGCGGCAGCACGAAGCGCGTGACGAGCGCGGCGGCCGTCAGCCCGGCGATCGAATACAGCCCGAGCTGCACGAGGCCCGGGAATCCGGAGAACAGCATCGACGCGAAACCGCACACGGACGTCAGCACGCCGAGCCGGATCGTCGGCCAGTACGCGGCGAGCCATGCGCGCGTCGCATCGGCCGGGCGAGCGGTGCCGCGCATGCCGGCCTGCGCCGATTGCACGAACAGGTAGATCGAATAGTCGACGGCTTCGCCGATCAGCGTCGTGCCGAAGCCGAGCGTCAGCCCGTGGACCGTGCCGAACGCGACGCTGACCGCCGCGATCCCGGCCGCGACGCCCGTCAGCACCGGCAGCAACCCGAGCGCGAGCGTGCGCGGCGAGCGGTACAGCGTCAGCAGCAGCGCGACGATCAGCACGACGCTCGCCGTCGACAGCCGCTCGACGTCGTGCCGGATCGTGTCGCGCATGTCGACCGAGAACACGCCGGGGCCCGTCATCGCGAGCGTGGTCGCGGCCGCGTTCGGCACGGCCTGCGTCGCGGCGGCGAATGCGCGGCGCACCGTGTCGATCGCGCGCGCCTGCGCGTCGGTGTCGGAGCCGGCCGCGGCGGTCTGCACGACGAGCACCGCGCGCGTACCGTCGTGCGACGCCCACACGCCGTCGCGGTTCGCCGGCTGCGCCGCGCTGTCGAGCTGGTCGACGAGCGCGGCGACCTCGCCGGTCGGGTCGCGCGGCAGCATCGCCTTGGCCATGAGGCCGGCCGACGAGCTCAGCAGGTCGAGGCTGTCGCCGAGCGCCTGATGCAGGCCGTCGGCGCTGAAGCGCTGCGGCGTGACCGCCGGGCTCAGCAGGTAGCGGTGATCGAAGACGAACTGCCGGTCGCGCGCGTCGTTCGCGGCTTCGCCGTTGTTAACCGCCGCGAACTGCGGATCGGTGCGCAGCGTGCCGGCGATGCGCCGCGACACTGAGGCGCGCGTACTTGCATCGCCGCCGTCGATCGCGACGAGGATCAGCCGCGACACGATGCCGTCGCGCAACTGGTCGACGAGCACGCGCTGCCCGGCGCTCGGCGAGTTTGGCAGGAACGCGGACAGGTCGGCCGTGAAGTGCGCGCGGCCGATCGCGACGCCGCACGCGACGAGCGCGAGCAGCCACACGAGCACCGCGCGCTGCCGCAACGCGTGCAGGCGGCGCGTGACGGGTGACGATGAAGGGCGCGTGTGTTCGTCCATCAGTTCGGATTCGCCGGAACGGGTTGCAGGCGCATCACCGAATGATCGCCGTCGGCCTGCCGGATCGCGACGCCGCGCAACACGTCGCGCGTGCCGTCGAGCGTGATCGTGCTGACCACCTTCAGCATCCGCGAGTCGAGCGGCGTGAGCGTCAGCGTCCAGTCGTCGCCGCGCCCGGCGAGCGCGACCTTGTACACCTGCTCGAGCGCGAAGCGGTTGCCGGCGAGCGTCGCGCGGATGCTGTCGATGAATGCGCCGAGTTCCGGATAGCGCGCGAGCGCGAGCGTGTACTTGCGGTTGTTGCGCTCGACGGTGAGCATGTCGCCGTCGACGACGAGGTGCTCGGGCTTCGGGCTCAGCGTGTGCTTTTCCAGATGATCGGGCGCGACGAACACGAGTTCGCCGGACGATTCGACCGGCTGCGTGGCGATCGACAGGTACTTCGTTTCGGTGAACGTCGCACGCCCCGACTTGTGCTGCGCGAGCGTCGACATCAGCCGGTCGAGGTTCCAGGCCGACGCCGCGTCGGCTGCCTGCGCCGCGGGCACGGCCAGTGCGATCGCGGCGGCGGTTGCGGCGAGCAAGCGGGCGCCGCGGTGCAGCGCGAGCGCGAGCGCGAGCGGGAACGGGAGCAGGAAGCGGCGAACGGCGGTCATGCGTCGGAATCCCTCGTGGCGGGCAGGTCGGCAGCGGCGCGCGCAGCGTCGCGGCGCGCGGCCGCGGCGTCGCCGACTTGCCAGAAATCGAAATAGTTGAACCAGTTGTACGGCGCTGCTCGGCAGTACTTGTCGAGCAGCGCGACGTAGCGCGCGAGTGCCGCGTCGACGGCCGCCGCGCGTGCGTCGCGCCGCACGTCGGAGAAATCGGCGAGCGTCTCGAAGTGCACGTCGTAGCGATTGCCGTCGCGATAGAGGCCCGTCATGAAGATCACCGGGCGTCGCAGCATCGCGGCCATGTAGAGCGGCCCGAGCGGGAACGCGGCCGGCGCGCCGAGCAGCGGCAGCCGCCGCAGCGACGCGGCCGCGTCGTCGCGCAGCGTGCGGTCGGCGAGCATGCCGACCATGCAGTTCGCGTCGAGGCGCTCGCGCACCTTTAGCATCGAGTCGACCTGCCCGAGCGGAATCACTTCCGGCGTCGCGGCCGGATTCACCGCGGCGAGCGTCGCGTTGATCTTGCGCGCATTGTTCTCGTACATCGTGACGACGACGCGCAGGTCCGGGTGCGTGCGGCCGATCGCGCGCACGACCTCGAAGCTGCCGAGGTGCGCACCCATCAGGAACGCGCCGCGTCCGCCCGCGAGCGCATCGTCGACGAGCGTTTCGCCGTGCAGCCGGATGTCGAACAGGTCGAAGCGCCCGTTCATCAGATAGATGCGGTCGTGGATCGTCGCCGCGAACGTGAACACGTGCCGGTACACGTCGCGCCAGCGTGCGGGGCGGCCGAGCACGCGACGCAGGTAGTCGCGCGACGCGGCGCATGCCACCGGCGAGAACAGCACGAAATACGTCGCAATCAGATGCAGCACGATGCGCGCACGCTGCCGGCCGAAGCGCAGCGAGATCCACGTCATCGCGCGCAGCAATCCCGCGTTGCTGCGCTCCTGGCGTTCGGCCCACGCGGTGCGCTTCATGGCTGGGCACCGTCCTGCACGGCCGGCGGCACGGACAGCACGCCGGTCGCGACATCGCGCGACCCGGCGCGCAGCGTGAAGCGGATCGCGCCGCTGGCCGAGGCGTCGAACGCGAGATCGAGCGGCTCGCCGGGCGCGACCGGGCTCAGGAATTTCGCGGAGCCGAGCCGCCAAGCGTGCATCGGGCGGTTCAGCGCCGCGCCGATCGCGTGGATCGCGTGATCGAGCAGCACGACGCCCGGCACGACCGGATGGCCGGGGAAGTGGCCGGGCAGCGCCGGATGGTCGGCGGGAATCGTGAACGCGAGCGCGGGTGCGTCGGCCGCGTCGCGTGCGGGCAGCGGTGCGGTCGCGGCGCGCGGGTGTCGTGCAACGAGCGCGGCCAGCACGTCGCGCGGCAGCTTGCCCGTTTCGTTGCGCGGCAGCGCATCGACGAACATGAGCGGGCGCGGCATGAACGCGGGATCGATCCGCTCGCGTAGCGCGCGCTGCAGATCGGCGGCAGCGAGCGTCGGCGCGACGACGAGCGCGACGAGGCGCGTGACCGGTTCGAGGCCGGTGTCGGCGTGCGCGGCCGCGGTTTCGTCGGGCATGAAGAACACGCCGTCGACTACATCCGGAATCGCGTTGAGTTGATGGTTCAGGTACGCGAGCGACGTGCGCTTGCCGGCGATGTTGACGAGATCGGCCTTGCGGCCGTGCAGCAGGAAGCGGCCGTCGCCGAGCAGTTCGAGCGCATCGCCCATCGGCACGGGCGCCTCGACGTGTCCGCCCGACACCCAGACGGTCGGCCCGCCGTCGTCGCCCGTGTGGTCGCTTGCGGGCTCGTCGCGCGCGTCGAGCCGGATGCCCGGGAACAGCTGCCACGCTGCGCCCTGCGACGTGCGGCGGGTCGCGATCTGGCCGGTCTCGGTGCTGCCGTAGATCTCGACGAGCGGTGCGTCGAGCGCGGCCTCGGCTTCGCATGCGAGCTTTTCCGACAGCGGCGCGGTGGCCGACAGCACGAGCGCCGCGCGCGGTAGTGCATGGCCGGCCGACAGCAGCGCGCGTAGGTGGATCGGCGACGTGACGAGCACGCGCGGCTGCGGGATCGCATCGAGTTCGTCGCGAATGTCGACCGGGTAGAACGGCTGGCGATTGCTGAACGCGAGGCCGCCGATCAGCGCGAGCAGCACCGTCGATTCGAAGCCGTACATGTGCTGCGCGGGCACCGTGCCGATCAGCGTGGCCGCGCGACCGTCGAGCAGCCCGAGGCGGTCGGCCGCCGCGCGCACGCAACCGACCAGGAAGCCCCAGGTCTTGCGGTGCGGCACCGGCGCGCCGGTCGAACCGGACGTGAACACGTACGCCATGATCCGCGCCGCATCGATCTGCGGCACGGCGAACGGCGCATCGTCGGCGAGGTCGCCGGGGGCGGCGTCGGGATACGCGAAGCGCGGCAGGTCGATCGCGCAGTCGGGCGCGTCGTGCAGGCAGAACGCATCGGGCGCGAACGACGCGAGCTGGCGGACCATTTCCGGCGTGTGCGTCGACGGCAGCAGGCTGACCCTGCCGGAGACGAGCGCCGCGCACAGGCTGACCGCGAAACGGTAGCGGTCGCGGCACACGTTGAACACGTGGCCGCCGGCGGGCAGCGCGGCGGCCACGCGCGCGACGTCGGCGACGAACGCGCGCACGGTGACGGGCGCACCGTCGCGCCAGGCGATCGTCTGGTCCGGCGACGAATGGAATACCAGCGGGTGAGTCGGCATAAATCGGTAAAAACGGGAGCGAAGGCCGGCGCGGCCGCATTGCGGCGCCGCGCCGGCCGTGAATTCATCGTGACGCCTGCGACGCGTGGGTTGTCGCGCGATACGCGCGCACGGCTTCGATCATTCGCGGCCGCGGCTCGTGCGGCAGCGCGAAGCGCCGGCAGGCATGCTCGGCGGCGAACATCACGGCGACGAGCGGCAGCGACAGGTAGTTCGCGAACGTCGACCACGTGACGATCGGCGCGGTCGCGAACAGCAGCGTCGACACGGCGGCGATCGCGACGAAGAACAGCGTCCACGCGAGCGTGATCTGCCGCGTATAGCGCGCAATGGCCGGCGTGACCGCGCCGTGGCCGTGGACCATCGTCGCGAAGCGCGTGCACAGCGGCACCTCGCCTGCCGCGAGCGTGCGGCCGAACAGCAGCGCCATCGCGACGTTGAAGCTCGCGTGTTCCAGATATAGGCCCCATTCGAAGTGCTGCGCGAGCGGCGCGCGCGCGGCCCACAGTGCGGCGGCGGCCAGCAGCCACGCCGGCACGAACCATGCACGTCGCGGCGAGCGCAGCGCCGCGCCGAGCGCGAGCAGCAGCGGCGGCACGAGCGCCATCGCGAGGCCGAAGCCGTGCGCGCCGGGTGTCGCGGCAGCGTAGTGCGCGCCGGCCTGGTAGGCCGCCACGGCGCCGACCCCCGCGACGCCGCGCGCGATGGACAGCAGCCTGCTCATCGGCGGCCTCCGTGCGGGCGTGGGCTGGCGTCACCGGCGGCCGCCAGGCGGCGGCAGACGGACGGGCGAACCGGAACGGAGCGGAAGGACGGACGCGGCATGACTGGAGACATCGGGCGGATCGTGGCTGAACGCAGTGGTCGGGCCGTCAAACATCATATGAATGGCGGCCGGAACGCGGGTCGGGGCCGGTAGTCGAGTGCGCCCATTTTAGGGCCGTGGCACGGCGTGTTCGGGGCGGGCGTGTGCGGGTTTTGTAACCGATTGTATGGCACCGGACGAACGGTTTCGCGGGGTCGGTCCATTTCCATCCAAAGCGGCTCAAGCGTCTCGTGCATTCGTGTCACGAAACGGGCCGCGGCGCCGGCTCGCCAGTCTGTAACCATTCCCCGTATACGGCCCGATACCCATCGTCTAGAATCCGCGTAACTTTTACAAACGATCCCCAAATAACGCAGGCGGGGACGCCGGCAGACGCCGGAGGGACGGAGATTTGCACGCGCCGGGCGTGCACGACGGTTGCCGTTTCCGGGCGCCTCCCGCTGCCATTGGCCGCCTGCTCGCACGCATGATGAACGCACTGGAACAAGAGCTCGCCACGCTGATCATCGGCGAACTGAATCTCGAAGACGTCCCGCTCGAAACAGTGACGGTCGAAACCCCGCTGTACGGCGAAGGTTTCGGGCTCGACTCCATCGACATCCTGGAAATCGCGCTGCTGATCTCGAAGAAATACGGCTTCGAACTGCGCTCGGACAATCCGGACAACCAGAAGATCTTTGCGACGCTCGGCGCGCTGGCCGCGTACGTCGCCGCGCATCGTACGAAGTGACGGCGCAGCGCACGGGCGCGACGCGCAGGTGATGACGGTATGCGGCGGCGATCGGCAGACGATGCGCCGCCGCGTCGATCGAGGTGAAACGCGATGAACGGAGCAATTCGATGCGCTCGCTCGTGACGGGCGGCAGCGGCGCACTCGGGCAGGCGATCTGCATGGCGCTCGCGCAGGCCGGCCATGAAGTGTGGGTCCATGCGAACCGCCATCTCGCGCAGGCGGAGGCGGTCGCGCAGCAGATCGTCGCGGCCGGCGGCACCGCGCGCGCGATCGCGTTCGACGTGACCGACGCCGACGCGACGCTCGCCGCGCTGGCGCCGCTCGCCGACGAAGCGCCGGTGCAGATCCTCGTCAACAACGCCGGAATTCACGACGACGCGCCGATGGCCGGCATGTCGCGTCGGCAGTGGCACAGCGTGATCGACGTGACGCTCAACGGCTTTTTCAACGTCACGCAGCCGCTGCTGCTGCCGATGATTCGCACGCGACGCGGGCGGATCGTCAACATCGCATCGGTGGCCGGCGTGACCGGCAATCGCGGGCAGGTCAATTACGCGGCCGCGAAGGCAGGGCTGATCGGCGCGACGAAATCGCTGTCGCTGGAGCTTGCGTCGCGCGGCATTACCGTGAACGCGGTCGCGCCCGGCATCATCGAATCGCCGATGGCCGAACAGGCGTTTCCCGCCGAACGGATCAAGCAGCTCGTGCCCGCGCAGCGCGCGGGCCGGCCCGACGAAGTCGCGGCGATGGTCGCGTATCTGGTGTCCGACGCCGCCGCCTATGTGACGGGGCAGGTGATGTCCGTCAACGGCGGGCTCGCATGACGAAACGCGCGGCGTCGGCCTGACGTCGCGCAACGCGATGCCGGCCGCGTTGTCGCGCGACCTGCGCCGCATAGTGAGGAAATCGAAGTGTCCGTGCATCCAGTCGACGCCGAACGGCGCCCGTGTTCCCTGTCGTCAGCCACCGCGCCGGTCGCGCGCGGGCAGGCGGCAGGCGGGCCGGACGCATCGCGATCGGGCGCGCCGCTCGCAAACGGCGGCGACCGCGCACTGCGGCTCGTCCAGATGAGTCATGCGCGGCTCGCCGCGTTGCTGCACGATGCGCGCATGCGTGGCGATGGAATCGACCGCGTGTTTCCCGGCGCGTTGGGCGCGGTGTGCATCGGCGCGGCCGGATTGCAGGACGAATCGAACGCAGAATCGCACGTCGATGCGGCGGCACGAATGCTGGCCGATGCCGTGCCCGACCTGCCGGTTGCACCGGTGCAGATGGCGCTGCTCGGCGCCGGCGTCGCACCGGGCGATGCCGTCTGCGAAATCTGGCAATGCGATGCGCGCGACCTGCGCAGCGAACGGCGCGGTGCGCTGCACTACCGCTACAGCGAAGCGGCGGGGCTCGTGTTCGGCAGCATCGTCGTGCACGAAACGCACGAAACGCACGACGTGCAGCGCGACGGCGGCACGCCGCTCGAACGCGCGACGCACGATGCATACCGCACGCTGTTCGACGTGCTCGATACGCTCGGCATGCCGCATCCGCTGCGCATCTGGAATACCGTGCCGGCGATCAATGCCGTGCAGTTCGGGATCGAGCGCTATCGTCAGTTCAATATCGGCCGTCAGCACGCCTTCGACGCGTGCCGCCGCGCACTGACGGGCGGCGTGCCGGCCGCGTGCGCGCTCGGTTCGGTCGTGCCGGTCGCGGGCGACGCATCGCCGGCCGCGCCGCTCGCGATCCATTTCATCGCGAGCCGCACGCCCGCGGATCCGGTCGAGAACCCGCGCCAGGTCAGTGCGTATCACTATCCGGCGCAATACGGCCCGCGTGCGCCGACGTTCGCGCGTGCAGCCGCCTGGGCGAATGGCGGCACCGCGCCGGTGCTGTTCGTATCCGGCACCGCGAGCATCGTCGGGCATCGCACCGTTCATGCCGGCGACGTCGTCGCGCAAACGCGCGAGACGGTCGCGAACCTTGCGGCCGTGCTCGAGCAGGCCGCGCGGCAGGGGCATGGTCCGTTCTCGCTTGCCGACCTGAGCTATCGCGTCTACGTGCGCGATGCCGGCGATGCCGCGGCGCTTGCCGAAATCGATCGGGTGCTGCGCGATGCGGCCGGCCCCGGCGTGCGGCCGCTCTTCGTCCATGCGGATGTATGCCGCGACGACCTGCTGGTCGAGATCGAGGCGAGCGCGGGGCACGCAGTGGAGCGGCTGTCATGAAGCGGGAGAACCTCACGATCCGGCAACCGGCACCGCATACGGGCGGCGTCGACGAAGCCTGCCGCCAGTCGCCGGCAAGTCATAAACTTTTGTCAGGATCCCTGTCTTCGCAATCGGCCGTTCCCATGTCCAAGCTGCACGCCTCGTCCACCCACCTCGTCCTGATTCCGAGCTACAACCCCGGCGCCAAGGTCGACACGACCGTGCGCAATGCCCGCGCGCAGTGGAATCCGGTGTGGGTCGTCGTCGACGGCAGCACCGACGGCAGCGCCGAGCGGCTGCAGGCGATGGCCGAGCACGATCCCGGGTTGCGCGTGATCGTGCTGCCGGAGAACCGCGGCAAGGGCGCGGCAGTGCTCGCGGGGCTCGACGCGGCTGCCGCGAGCGGCTTCACGCACGTGCTGACGATGGATTCCGACGGCCAGCATCCGGCCGACCTGATTCCCGCTTTCATGGCCGCGTCGCAGGCCGCGCCCGATGCGATGGTGCTCGGTGTGCCGAAGTTCGACGCGAGCGCGCCGCAGCTGCGCGTGCAGGGGCGCCGGCTGTCGAACGCCTGGGCCGACCTCGAGACGCTGTGGGCCGGGATCGGCGATTCGCTGTACGGCTTTCGCGTGTATCCGGTCGCGCCGCTCGCCGCGATCATGCGGCGCCAGCCGTGGATGCGCGGCTTCGACTTCGATCCCGAAGCGGCCGTGCGGCTGTGCTGGGCCGGCGTGCGTCCGATCCGCATCGACGCGCCGGTGCGCTACTTCGGCCGGCACGAGGGCGGCGTGTCGCATTTCCACTACGGCCGCGACAACGCGCTGCTTGTATGGATGCACCTGCGGCTTTTCGCCGGCTTCGCGGTGCGGCTGCCGATGCTGGTCGCGCGGCGGCTGACGCGCCGCCGCGACCAGGCGGCCTGAGCGGCGCGCCCGTTTTCCTCTCGATCGTCGCTCGCTCGCGGCGATTGCTTCGGTTTTGATTGTCAATTTCGCCGAAAATCGCCGCTTCGCATCAATCCTGTGAGTAATTAAGGTGTCATCGGATGTAAACATCTGGTAATTTTCTGCCGGATTATGCAAAATCGCCGCTCCCAAATACAACTATCGAGGGATCCGGGATGCAACTCAAGAAAGCGGTGGCAGCGTGTGGCGTGGCGTTTCTGTTGAGCGCGTGTGGCGGGGTACAGAGCCTCGACGCGAACAGCCTGACGTCGGCGGGGACGAACCTGTTCAAGGCAGCGACGCTGTCGGATTCGGACATCGCCGCGCTGTCGAACGACTCGTGCAAGTCCAGCGACGCCGAATCGAAGATCGCGCCGGCGAACAGCGCGTATTCGAAGCGCCTGACGAAGGTGATGAAGGGCTTCGGCGACATGACGCTGAACGGCCAGAAGGTCAACTACAAGGTGTACGTGACCAAGGACGTCAACGCGTGGGCGATGGGCAACGGCTGCGTGCGCGTGTACAGCGGCCTGATGGACATGATGAACGACGACGAACTGCGCGGCGTGATCGGCCATGAAATGGGCCACGTTGCACTGGGTCACTCGAAGAAGGCGATGCAGACGGCGTACGCGGTGAGCGCGGCGCGCAGCGCGGCCGGTGCGGCATCGCCGGGCGTGGCAGCGCTGACGAGCTCGCAGCTCGGCGACATCACCGAGAAGTTCATCAACGCGCAGTTCTCGCAGACGCAGGAAAGCGCGGCGGACGACTACTCGTTCGACCTGATGAAGCAGAAGGGCATGAGCCAGAAGGGCCTCGTCACCGCATTCCAGAAGCTGGCGAAGCTCGATGGCGGCCAGAGCTCGATGATGAGCTCGCACCCGTCGTCGACGAGCCGTGCGCAGCACATCGAGGATCGCATCGCGAAGGGCAGCTGATCGCGCAGCCGCTCGCCGGCCGACGCCGGCGATCGGCAGGCAGAAAGAAAACCCCACGCTCTTCCGGGCGTGGGGTTTTGTTTTTGCGGGGGCGCGTGCCGCTTACGGCACCATCCCCGGCAGCACGTACGCCTGCACCAGCGTGATCAAGCCGACGATCACCGCGAACAGCAGGCTGTGCCGCACCGTGAAGCGGAACAGCGCCGACTCGTTGCCGACGAGGCCCGTCGCCGCGCATGCGACCGCGATCGACTGCGGCGAGATCATCTTCGCGGTCACGCCGCCCGTCGTGTTCGCGGCCACCGCGAGCGTCTCGGGCACGCCGAGCTGATGGGCCGTGGTCTGCTGCAGCGAGCAGAACAGGGCGTTCGACGACGTGTCCGAGCCGGTCAGGAACACGCCGAGCCAGCCGAGGAACGGCGAGAAGAACGGGAACGCGGCGCCGGTCGCGGCCAGCATCAGCGCGAGCGTCGACGACATCCCCGAGTAGTTCGCGACGAACGCGAACGCGAGCACGAGGCCGATCGACAGGATCGGGCGCGTCAGCTCCTTCAGCGTCTCGCCGAACGTGACGAGTGCGTCGCGCGGCTTCATCCGCAACAGCGCCATCGAGATCAGCGCGGTCACGAGGATCGCGCTGCCCACCGCCGACACCAGATCGATCTTCAGCACGGCGTCGAGCGCCTTCGGCGTCGCGGCGATCGGCGCGGTCTTCACGACGAGCTGGTCGAGCCCCGCCACATGGAACTTCAGCACGGTCGACGCGAGCGCGCCGTGCGCGGCGAACAGCGCCTTGAACGGCGCGATGCTCCACACGGTGACGACGGCCGTCAGGATCAGGAACGGCGACCACGCGCGCACGGTTTGCGCGAGCGTGTACGGCGACGCCTGCCGGCTCGTGCCCGTGCCGAAGCCGTTGCCGCCCGCGCCGAAACCGGCCAGCGCAGCGCCGCCGCCGGTCGCGACGATGCCGCCGGCCGGCTGCTGCGCGGTGCGCGGCTGCCATACCTTCAGGAACGCCGCGAGCGCGACGAGGCTGACGAGCGACGACGTGATGTCCGGCAGCTCGGGCCCGATGTGGTTCGACGTGAAGTATTGCGTGACCGCGAAGCTGCCGCCCGCGACGAGCGCGGCCGGCCAGGTCTGCCGCACGCCGCGCAGTCCGTCCATCATGAACACGAGCCAGAACGGCACCGCGAGCGACAGCAGCGGCAACTGGCGGCCGGCCATCGCGCCGATGTGGAACGGGTCGATGCCCGTCACCTGTCCGGCGACGATGATCGGGATGCCCATCGCGCCGAACGCGACCGGCGCGGTGTTCGCGATCAGGCACAGCCCGGCCGCGTGCAGCGGCTTGAAGCCGAGGCCGACGAGCAGCGCGGCCGTGATCGCGACGGGCGCGCCGAAGCCGGCCGCGCCTTCCAGGAACGCGCCGAACGAGAAGCCGATCAGCAGCATCTGCAGGCGCTGGTCGTCGGTGATCGACAGCACGGATGCGCGGATGACGTCGAACTGGCCGGTCTTCACGACGATCTTGTACAGGAACACGGCCGCGACGATGATCCACGCGATCGGCCACAGGCCGTACGCGAAGCCGAAGCCGGCCGCCGCGAGCGCCTGCGGCACGGGCATCCCGTACGCGAGGATCGCGACGCCGAGCGACAGCAGCAGCGTGATCGCGGCCGCGACGTGGCCCTTCATCCGCAGCGCGGCCAGCGCGACGAAAAAGAAGATGATCGGGATCGCGGCGACGAACGCCGACAGCCCGAGGCTGCCGAGCGGGGTGTAGATCTGATGCCAAACCTGCATGGTTGTCTCCTCCATCTGTGTCTGTATCTCTATGGGTACGGTCGGGAAAGCGGTGTCTTATTCGGGCTGGCCGCGTGCGCGCAGCAGGTCGGACAGGCTGCGCGGTGCCGGTTCGAGCGGCGTGCGGTGCTGCGTCCAGCCCATCTGTTTCGCGGGCGTCAGCGCGCGCAGGCGCGTCGCGGTCCAGCGGAACGCGCGATACGCGCGCGGATGCGCGAATGCGCCCGACCAGAAGCGCCACACGAGGTCTTCCGCGCGGTTGTAGTTCGCGCCCTGGCCGCGCAGCGGATGCGCGACGGGTTCGTCGGGCTTGCGGTTCGCCTCGGTGCGCAGCCGCACGAGCAGTTCCGGGATCGGGATCCGGACCGGACATACCTCGCCGCATGCGCCGCACAGCGTCGACGCGGTCGGCAGGTCGGCCGTCGCGTCGAGGCCGAGCAGGTGCGGCGAGATGATCTTGCCGATCGGCCCCGGGTAGGTCGTCCCGTACGCGTGGCCGCCGATGCGCGTATAGACGGGGCAGTGGTTCATGCATGCGCCGCAGCGGATGCACTGCAGCGTCGCGCGCAGCTGTTCGTCCGCATAGGCCTGCGTGCGGCCGTTGTCGAGCAGCACGAGATGCAGTTCGCGCGGGCCGTCGCGTTCGCCGTCGCGGCGCGGGCCCGAGATCAGGTTGAAGTAGGTCGTGATCGCCTGGCCGGTAGCCGAGCGCGTGAGCAGGCTCGACAGCGGCACGATGTGCTCGAGCTTCTCGACGACCTTCTCGATCCCCATGATCGCGATGTGCGTGTCGGGCACCGTCGTCGACAGGCGGCCGTTGCCTTCGTTCTCGACGAGCCACAGCGTGCCCGTGTCGGCCGCCGCGAAGTTCACGCCCGACAGGCCGATGTCCGCGTCGGCGAACGCGCGGCGCAGCGCGCGCCGGCCGGTCTGGATCAGCTCGTCGACGTCTTCCGTGTAGCGCGTGCCGGGGATGTGTTTCTCGAACAGTTCGGCGATGTCGCCGCGCGTCTTGTGGATCGCCGGCATCACGATATGCGATGGCTTCTCGCCCGCGAGCTGCACGATGAACTCGCCCATGTCGGACTCGATGCAGTCGACGCCGTGATCCGCGAGGTAATGGTTCAGCTCGATTTCCTCGCTCGCCATCGATTTGCCCTTGATTACGCGGCGCGCCTTCTTCGCCTGCGCGATGCCGAGCACGATCGCGTTCGCGTCGGCGGCCGTCTCGGCCCAGTGCACGTGCACGCCGGCTTCGACGAGCTTCGCCTCCAGCCGTTCGAGCAGCGCCGGCAACTGCGCGAGCGCGTGCCGGCGCACGGCTTCGCCGAGATCGCGCAACTGCTGCAGCTCGGTGTCGTCGGGGAATTGCGTCGTGCGCTTGCCCTGCAGGAAGTCCATCGCACCGCGAAAACTCCGGCGCAGCGCGGGATCGTCGAGCGCGGCGCGCGCGCGGGCCTTGAAGTCGCCGGGGGCGACGAATTGCAGCGTGTGGTCGCTCATCGCGGTTGGTCCTCGCAAGCGGTGGCGGCCGGCCGGGCGGTCGCGGCATCGGCAGCCGGATCGGTGACGATCACGACCCACAGGCGGCGCGGGCCATGCGCGCCATAAGCGAGCGTCTGCTGGATGTCGGACGTCTTCGACGGCCCCGACACCAGCACGAGGTTGGTCGGCATGCCGGCGTGCCAGCGCTCCGCGTGCACGGCTGCGTGCAGGTCCGCATGCAGCGTGTTCGCGTGAACGAGCGCGACATGCAGCGGCGGCACCAGCGACACCGTGCGCGGCGTGCCGGCATCGGGGGCGAGCACGACGGTGCCGGTTGCGGCAATGCCCGAGCGGGCGACGGTGAAGCCCGCGTCGATCGTGTCGAACAGTTCGGTCTTCCATGCGTCGATCGGCCGGTCGAACGGCACGGGCGCGATCTCATCGGGCAGCGCGCGGGCGAGCGCCGCCGATTCGGCGCGGGCCGGGTCGAGCAGCAGGCGACGCACGCCGGCGTCGGCGAGACGCGCGGCAAGCTGCGCGGGCCATTCGTCGTCGGTCGCGCACCAGGCTTCCGCGTGCGAGGCGGCGAGCGCGGCCTGCAGCGCCTGAGCGAGCGTGTGCGGATCGCGCGCGGCTGGCGCGCGGCGCGTGTCGTAATGCGTATCGATGCGCGCATCGAGCGCGGGGGCGGCCGTCGCGGCGACGCCCGGGGCGGCGCCGCGCAGGCGCGCGAGAATCGCGGCGCGCGCGCTCATTGCTTGTCTCCGCGCAGCGATGCGGCGCCGGACGTGCGCCGCCACAGGAAGCTCGCGAGATGCTCGACGGGCAGCCGCGCGCCGGCCTTGGTCGCAGCGTGGCCGATGTTCAGCAGGCAGCCGCAGTCCGCGGACACGAGCCGGTCGCAGCCGGTCGCGCAGGCCGACGCGACCTTGTCGCGCACCATCGCGCCGGAGATGTCGGGATGCTTCAGCGAGAACGTGCCGCCGAAGCCGCAGCATTCGGATTCGCGTTCGTGTTCGATCCGCGTCACGCCCGGCAGCGCGTCGACGAGCGCGACGCCGTGCACGCGCGTGCCCATCTCGCGGCGCGCCGCGCACGACGTGTGCAGCACGACGCGCTCGTCGGGCCCGGCGCTTGCCGCGGCCGCGTCGAGTTGCACGTCGAGCACATGGACGAGGAATTCTGCGAGTTCGTAGGTCCGCTCCGCGATTGCCCGCACCTTCGGGCCGTGGACGGGATCGTCGGCGAACAGCGCCGGCCAATGGTGCCGGATCATGCCCGCGCACGAGCCCGACGGCACGATCACCGGCCACGGTTCGGCGAACAGGTCGAGCTGCGCGGCCGCGACGCGGCGCGCTTCGTCGGGATTGCCGCTGCTGTAGGCCGGCTGCCCGCAGCAGCTCTGGCCGCGCGGATAGTGGACGGTCAGGCCTTCGCGCTCCAGCAGGCGGACCGCGTCGAGTCCCGCTTCGGGGACGAACAGGTCGACCAGGCAGGTCGCGAACAGATAGACGTGCGCGGGGGCGGCGGCGGGGTACTGCCTTTCGTTCATGTCTCGCTCCAGTGGCGACGGCCCGGCATGCGGATGCGGGACGACGTTTTCGCTGCATAATTCCCGCGACGGCGCCGCAGCTCAAATTGGTTGGGCCAATCGGCGCGACGGGCATTCCGAGGGGAGACGCGACGATGGCAGCGATGACGGCACGGGGCCGGACCGAAGTGGTGATGCGCAAGATCGAGACGGCGCTGCTCGACGGCACCTGGCCGGCCGGCGCGCGCCTGCCGGCCGAGCGCGTGCTCGCGCAGCAGTACGGCGTCGCGCGCAACACGGTGCGCGAGGCGACCCAGCGGCTCGTCGCGCGCGGGCTGCTGCAGAGCCGGCGCGGCGCGGGCGTCTACGTGACCGACCAGTTGCGCGCGGGCATCGCGTCGCCGTGGGGCCAGCTGGTTGCCGATCATCCGGCGCTGCGCGACGACATCCTCGAATTCCGCCGCGTGCTCGAAGGCGCGACCGCGTATTTCGCCGCGCTGCGGGCCGATGCGAACGACCGGCGCAGGATCCGCACGCTGCTGCGCGAACTCGAGACCGCGCATGCGAACGACGACGCGGTCGTCGAAGCCGCGACCGACGCGCAGCTGCACGAGGCGATCGCACGCGCATCGCACAACACGATGTTCCTGCACCTGCATACGAGCGTGATCGGGATGCTGCGCGAGCACATCTCGATCAACGTGGCGGGCATGACGACGGACGACGAGCAGGCGTCCGAGCTGCTGTTGCTGCAGCACCGCGTCGTATGCGACGCGATTTGCGCGCATCGGCCCGAAGAGGCGCGCACCGCGATGCAGACGCATATCGATTACGTGCGCAGCCATTTCGAGCGCAGCGGCGACGGCGCATGAGATTGGTCGGACCGTTTCGGTGCGCGGGCCGCCCGGCGGGCGAATCCGGGGCGATCGGACCTCGACGCCAGATACGCGGGCGTTCGCCCGCCGCCCACGCCGCCCGCTGCCGCAACGGGGCGCCGCCTGCGCCACCCGCGCGATTGACCGGTTCATCGGGCGCCCACTAGAATCGGCTGAACCGCCCGCCAGCCGCGCGCCGCGGCGAATGCGGACCGTTGTTCCGCCAGTCGAGGAAGCTTCCGTGCTCACGTCTTTCATCCGGCGCGCGCCGGCCGCGCTGTCGTGGCGCGCCGCATGCGGCCCGGCCCGTGCGCTGGCCGTCTGCGTGCTGCTGTCGCTCGTCGCCGCGTGCGCGACGCATCCGCCCGCCACCACGCTCGATCGCCCGGTTTCCCATGCATTGCCGTCCGATGCCGCGACGCCGCTGCGCGACGCGCTGGCCGCGCCCGAGGCCGCGCATCCGGGCCAGTCGGGTTTCCGGCTGCTGGCGGACGGCGCCGAGGCGCTGCAGATGCGCATCGCGCTCGCGCGCGCCGCGACGAAGACGCTCGACATGCAGTACTACATCGCGACCGAGGACACGACCGGCAAGCTGCTGCTTGCCGCGGCGCTGTACACGGCCGATCGCGGCGTGCGTGTGCGGATGCTGGTCGACGACCTGAACTTCCGCGACATCGACCGCATCATGGCCGCGCTGAACACGCACTCGAACATCGAGATCCGCGTGTTCAACCCGTTCGGCGCGTCGCAGGGCATGGTCGAGCGCACGACCAATTTCTTCACGAGTATCGACAGCTTCACGCGCCGGATGCACAACAAGGCGATGATCGCGGACAACCGGATCGCGATCGTCGGCGGCCGCAATCTCGGCGACGAATACTTCAGCGCGAGCCCGACGCTGCAGTTCCGCGATCTCGACGTGCTCGCCGCCGGCCCCGTGACGAACGACATCTCGGCGAGCTTCGACACCTACTGGGCGAGCGCGAGCAGCTATCCGCTGCGCGTGCTGAATCATCAGTCGTTCGATCCGAAGGATCTCGACGCGATGCGCGACGAGCTGCGCAACCACTGGCGCCAGAACGCCGATCCGTACAACGCGAAGCCGCTGAACGCGACACCGCTCGCGCAGCAGATCGCGCGCAACGAGCTCGCGCTCGTGTGGGCGCCGGCCGAGTTCAAGGCCGACGCGCCCGACAAGATCGCGCAGCCGGACGACGCGTACGTGAGCCCGCCGATGCGGCGCCTCGTCGAGCTGACGCGCGGCGCGCAGCAGGAATTCCTCGCGTTCTCGCCGTATTTCGTGCCGCACGACGCGGGCGTGAGGATTCTCGGCGACACGACCGCGCGCGGCGTGCGCGTCGCGATCCTGACGAATTCGCTCGCCGCGACCGACGCGGTGGCCGTGCAGGCCGGCTACGGGCCGTACCGCGTGCCGCTGCTGCGGCACGGCGTCGAGCTGTACGAGTTCAAGGCGCAGCCCGGCCGGCAGCGCCCGCGCCTGTTCGGGTCGCGCTCGCGCGCGAGCCTGCACGCGAAGGCGTACGTGATCGACCGGAAGATCCTCGTGATCGGCTCGATGAACCTCGATCCGCGTTCCGCGCACCTGAATACCGAGCTCGCACTCGTGATCCACAGTCCGGTGCTCGCGCAGCAGGTCGCGACCATCTTCGCGCGCGTGGCGCAGCCGGACGAAAGCTATCGCGTGAGCCTCGCGACGCCGGCGGGCGGCGGCGCGCCCGAACTCGAGTGGACGGGCGCGGACGACGGCCGGCCGACCACCTATCACGTCGATCCGCACGCGGGGCTGCTGCGAAACCTGATGACCGGCATCTTCACGCTGCTGCCGGTCGACGACCAGCTTTAGGGCCAGCGCAGGCCTGTCATTGGCGTGAACGGGCCCCAAGAGGACGGAAGCGCCCCGGCTAAACCCGCGTTACCGGTGCGCGGGGAAAGGTGATATGGTTGTGTGCGCAACGATCGTTGCAGCGTGACGATGCCGCCGGACGGCCCGTGCCACGCGCACCGCTCACACCTGCAACCGGAGTTCCCCCCATGCAACGTGTCACGAACCAGCCGTTCACGCGTCCCGCCCGCTTCTCCGAAGCCGAATGGCAGGCGCGCGTGCAGCTCGCGGCGGCCTACCGCATCTTCGATCATCTCGGCTGGACCGAGCTGATCTACAACCATATCTCGCTGCGTGTGCCGGGCGAGGACGGGCATTTCCTGATCAACCCGTTCGGGCTCCATTACCGCGAGGTGTGCGCGTCGAACCTCGTGAAGATCGACATCGACGGCAATGTGATCGGCCATTCCGACTGGCCGATCAATCCGGCCGGCTTCACGTTCCACAGCGCGATCCATGCGGCGCTGCCCGACGCGCACTGCGTGATGCACGTGCACACGACGCCCGCGATGGCCGTGTGCTGTTCGCGCGACGGGCTGTCGTTCTCGAACTTCTATTCGGCGCAGTTGTACGGGAAGATCGCGTATCACGACTTCGAGGGCATCACCGTGCATCTGGAGGAGGGGCGGCGCATCGTCGAGAGCGCGGGCGGGCGGCCCGTGCTGCTGCTGCGCAACCACGGACCGGTGACGATCGGCGCGACGCTCGCGCAGACGTTCTCGCTGATGTGGCTGCTCAACCGTGCGTGCGAGGTGCAGGTTGCCACGCACGCGATCGGCGGCGCGCTGCCGATCGCGCCGCCGGTGCTCGAAGCGTGCGTGCGGGATTCGCTGAATTTCGACCCGAAGCATGGCGCGGGGCAGGACGCGTTCGACGCGCTGCAGCGCATCGTCGATCGCATCGATCCCGGCTATCGCGCGTGACAGCGAAGTGCTGTTGTGCCGCGAGCGGTGGCGGACTCGCTTCGTCATGCTCGAGACGGCGCGAACCGGATCCGGCCACATACGCAAAAAAAAACGCGGCCGGGTGGCCGCGTGAATACTCGCAGACTCCTTCGGACGAAGGAAACAAGCAACTGTGAGACGAAGTGTAGCGAAAGGCTGGGCGCGGATTCAGGCGTCAGGCTGCAAAGGTCTCTTCCAGGTTGACGCAAACTGACACGATGCGTCGCGCGAGAGGGCCTGCCGTGCGCGGCGCGCCGATGGGCTGCGGCGATTCGCGGCATGGCCGTTCGGAGGGCTCCCGGATCGGCGGCGATCGACTACCATCATGTGTAGCGCTCCCGTTCGGGCGGCGTACAACGTCGTGCAAGGAGAGTCCATGCTCAAGCTGCGTTTGCTCCAGGTCGCGTTACTCGCGGGCGTGCTGGCCGCCGGCAGCGCCGCTGCCGAAACGGTGCGCCTGTCCGCCAGTCTCCAGCCGTCGAGCGAAGTGCCGCCGACGGCGACCAAGGGTTCGGGCGCCGTCGACGCCACTTACGACACGGCCAGCCGCACGCTGCAATGGATGGTGACTTACGAACACCTCACCGGCCCGGCGACGGCTGCACACTTCCACGGGCCCGCGCCGGTCGGCCAGAACGCCGGCGTGCAGGTGCCGATTCCGAAGGACGAGCTCGCGAGCCCGATCAAGGGCTCGAAGGTGCTGACCGACGCGCAGGTCATCGACCTGATGGGCGGCAAGTGGTATTTCAACGTCCATACGAAGGAGCATCCGTCCGGCGAGATCCGCGGCCAGCTGATGCCGGCGAACTGAGCGCCGGCGTTTGATATAGAGGCTCCGTTCGAGCGGCGCGGGAACGATCGCACGTACCATCGTCACACTGTGATTACGGAGTGCGTCCGATGAGTTGGCAAAGCAAGTTCGCCTGCTGGCTGCTGCGCTGGCAGTTCCGTCCCGAGACCACGCGCGAGGTGCTCGATCCCGCCCGCGCACGGCGCTTTACCGACCTGCGGATGGTCGTGCCGCGCCGCGCGCCGTCGGGCTACCGGCTGCGCCAGTGCTACGGCGCGAGCGACGCGCCGCTGCGCGGCGAATGGCTCGAACGCACCGACGCGGGCGTGGCTCGCGCGCCCGGCCGCACGCTGCTGTACTTCCACGGCGGCGGCTATTACTTCTGTTCGACGAAGACTCACCGGCCGCTCGTGTTCGGCCTGACGAAGCGCGCGGGCGTGCGCTCGTTCTCGCTCGACTACCGGCTCGCGCCCGAAAACCGCTTCCCGGCCGCGCTCGACGATGCGCTGGCCGCGTACCGGCAACTGCTGGCGCTCGGCACGCCGCCCGAGTCGATCGTGCTCGGCGGCGATTCGGCCGGCGGCGGCCTCGCGCTCGCGACGCTCGTCGCGCTGCGCGACCGCGGCGAGCCGTTGCCGGCCGGCGCGATCCTGTTCTCGCCGTGGACCGACCTGGCCGGCACGGGCGATACGATGCGCACCAACGACGGCGCCGATCCGATGTTCGCCGGCGCCGCGCTGCCGAAGGCCGCGAAGCTGTACCTCGGCGACGAACCGGCGACGAATCCGTACGCATCGCCGCTCTATGCGGATTTCGCGGGCCTGCCGCCGCTGTATATCCAGGTCGGCAGCACCGAGGTGCTGCTGGACGATTCGCGCCGTGTCGCGGAGAAGGCGAAGGCGGCCGGCGTGCCGGTCGAGATCGAGGTGTGGCCGGACATGCCGCACGTGTGGCAGCTTTACGCGCCGATGGTGCCGGAAGCGCGCGATGCGCTCGACCGCGCGGCCGCGTTCCTGCGCCGCGTCGCGGTCGAACGCGCGGTTCAGCGCGTCGGCGAGGCGTCGATCGCCTGATAGGCGGCCTGGACGGCCGCCGGGCCGTACTTGCGCTCGAGCCGGCGCACGGTGAAGTGGCCGTGCGCCATCTGCTGGAAGTGGTCGATGAACAGCGTGTTGACGGTCGCGCCGAGCACGGCGCCGATCGCCGGGATCGACTTCGCGGCCATCTGCTCGGTCACCTGCACCGAGAACCGCGATGCCACCGTCTGTACCAGCTTGAACACCGCCGCCGAGCTGTGCGCGGCGATGCCTTTCGTCGTGATGTCGGACGACGCCTTCGAGATCGCCTGCGCGAGCGCGCCGCGCAGCACGAAATAGCCGAGATCGGCGTCCTCTTCCTGCTTGTCCGGGTTGCCGCCCATGCCGAGCACGGCCAGGCATTGCAACTGTGTGTCCACCGACGCGAGATCCTCGCCCTCGCTGCGCGCGATGTCGCATACCGAGCGGAAGATCAGCGTGGTCGTCACCGGCAGCTCGACCGGCAGCGCGAGAAAGCCGAACGCACCGCCCGCCGCGCCGGTCGTCGCGACCGCGAGCTTGTGCAGCAGGTTGCTGGGTTTCTCGGGCTCGGCGTCCGGCGTCTGCGGCTTGCCGAGCGTGCGCAGCGCGATGTTCAGGCACTTGCGCAGCGCGAGCTGCGTCGCATCGTTGATCTTGCCGGTCGCGAAATCAGGCAGCCGCGCGATCATCTTCTCGACCGGCGCGCCGAGCACGCCCGTCAGCTTCATCGTCAGCGACGGGCTTTCCAGCACCTGCTTCGCGCGCCGCAGCGCGTCCCGGTCCTCCGGAGACAGCGTCGTCGCGGGCGTGATTGAAATCGGTTCCATCTTTCTCCTTGGCGGCCGGGGAGCGGTTTGACCGCCGCCGGCCTAGATTACTCCGACATGATAGAATTTTGAGATCGTTTGACTCGTCAAAAGTTGCATCAACAAAAAATGGCCGTCCATACTGCCGCCCACCATTCGAGCGGGCAAGTCCTGCCGTTCCGCGAATCGCTGCTGGCGATGATCGGGATCTCGTTCGTCACCATGCTCGTCGCGCTCGACCAGACCGTGGTCGGCACCGCGCTGCCGACCATCGTCGCCGAGTTGAGGGGCTTCGACCTGTACGCGTGGGTCGCGACTTCGTACCTGCTCAGCTCCGTGATTACCGTGCCGATCTTCGGCCGCCTCGGCGACTACTACGGCCGCAAGCCGTTCGTGATCGTGTCGATCGTCGTGTTCACCGTCGCGTCCGTGCTGTGCGGGATGGCCAACGACATGCTGACCCTCGTGCTCGCGCGCGGCCTGCAGGGGATCGGCGGCGGGATGCTGGTCGGCACTGCGTTCGCGTGCATTCCCGACCTGTTCCCCGATTCGGTCGTGCGGCTGCGCTGGCAGGTGCTGATGAGCTCGGCCTTCGGCATCGCGAACGCGGTCGGCCCGTCGCTCGGCGGCGTGCTGACCCAGTCGTTCGGCTGGCGCTCGGTGTTCTACGTGAACCTGCCGGTCGGCCTGCTGTCGCTGCTGTTCGTATGGCGCTACCTGCCGCACCTGCGCCACGTCGAGCACGATCGCAAGATGCGGCTCGACTGGCCGGGCGCGCTGCTGATCGCGCTGTCGCTCGGCGCGCTGCAACTGTTCGTCGAATGGCTGCCGAAGTACGGCGTCGCGAGCTGGGCGTCGCTGCTGCTCGTCGTCGCGGTCGCGGCCGGCATCGGCCTGTGGCACTGGGAGAAGCGCTGCGCGCAGCCGATTCTGCCGTTCGACATGTTCGGCAACCGCGCGCTGTCGGCGCTGTTCGTGCTCGCGATCCTCGCCGGCTTCTCGATGTTCTCGCTGCTGTTCTACGCGCCGCTGCTGTTCCAGGGCGGCTTCGGGATGTCGCCGAAGGAGGCCGGGCTCGTGATCACGCCGCTCGTCGTGTTCATCACGATCGGCAGCATCATGAACGGCCGCGTCGTCACGCGCATCCGCAATCCGAACGCGATGCTGCACGTCGGCTTCGTGCTGTTCGCGATCGCATGCGCGGGCATCGTCGTGTCGACCCACACGACGCCGACCTGGATGCTGATGGCGCTGATGGTCGCGGGCGGCATCGGGCTCGGCTTCGTGCTGCCGAACCTCACCGTGTTCGCGCAGCAGGCGGCCGGCCGCGAGCATCTCGGCATCGCGACGGCGCTGCTGCAGTCGCTGCGGATGGTCGGCGGGATGATCGGCACCGCGCTGACGGGCACGCTCGTCAACCAGATGTATTCGGGCGGCGTGCGCAATGCACTCGCGGCCGACCATGCGACGCAGTGGCATGCGCAGCTCGCCGATCCGCAGATCCTGATCGACCGGGCGGCGCAGGGCGGTCTGGTCGCGGAGCTGACGCGCGCCGGGCATAATGGCGCGCTGCTGCTGGAAGCGGCCCGCGAATCGCTCGTCGGCGCGATTCACCTGGGCGTCGCGATGGCGGCCGTCGTCGCCGTGGTGTCGGTGTGGCAGTGCCGCCGCGTGCCGCCGATCGCGCTGCGGCGCAAGATCGAGCCGCACGTCGCGGCCGATTAACGATTCAACGATTCACCGGAAACGAAATCAGCGCATGGAAGAACAGGACCGCGTCGCGATCTTGCAGCAATTCGGACGCACGTATCGCGCGTTCATGACCGCGTTCGAAGCGCACGTCGGGCAGCCGATGCCGCGCTGGCGCATCATGGTCGCGTTGCACACGATGGGCGGACATTCGTCGCAGAAGAAGCTCGTCGAAGTGCTGCGCATCGATCCGGGCGCGCTCACGCGCCAGTTGAAGTCGCTCGACGCGCTCGGCTGGATCGAGCGCGAATCCGACGCACGCGACAACCGCGTGACCAACGTGACGCTGACGGACGACGGCCGCGCCGCGTTCGACGCGTGCCTGCCGCGCCGCAAGGCGTTTCTCGAACAGACGGTGGCGCAGTTGCCGGACGACGTGCTGAATGCGCTGTCGGGCGCGCTGGCGATGCTGGAATCGCGGATCGCGGACGTCGGTTCGACGCCGGTCGCGCGCTGAAGCGCGGCGCGGGCAGGCGCGTACGCCGCGCCCGCGAACGATCGCGACCGGCAGGCGGGCACGAAATCTTGCCACCGGCCAGCGCTTCAATTCATCTCAATTCACTTCAGGTTCACAGCTCGATGCGCGTGCCCAGCAGCGCGAGGAACTGCGCGAGCCATGCCGGATGCGCGGGCCACGCGGGCGCGGTGACGAACGGCGCGTCGGTCACGGCCGCATCGACCGGGATGTCCGCATATTCGCCGCCCGCGAGCTTCACCTCGGGCGCGCAGGCCGGGTAGGCCGAGATGCGCTTGCCGCGGATTACGTCGGCGGCCGCGAGCAGTTGCGCGGCGTGGCAGATCGCGGCGATCGGCTTGCCGGCCGCGGCGAACTCGCGCACGAGCGAAATCACCTTCGGGTCGAGTCGCAGATATTCGGGCGCACGGCCGCCCGCGATTGCGAGCGCGTCGTAGCGCGATGCGTCGACGTCGTCGAACGCCGCGTTCAGCGTGAACTGGTGGCCGGGCTTCTCGGTGTAGGTCTGGTCGCCCTCGAAATCGTGGATCGCGGTCTTGATCTTGTCGCCCGCGCGCTTGCCCGGGCAGACTGCGTCGACGTGATGGCCGACGGCCTGCAGCGCCTGGAACGGCACCATCGTTTCGTAGTCTTCGGCGAAATCGCCGGTCAGGAACAGGATCTTCTTCGCGGCCATGGCTTTCTCCAGTGAAGCAGCGTTGAGGGCCCGTTCGCGACGCGTGCGGCAGACCGACGCAACGGCCGCGAGGGGCCCCGAGGACGAAAGCGCAGTGTACTCCGGCAGATTGAAGCGCGCGTGACGGCCGCCCCGCGCGAGCGGCGGGGCGGCGCGCGCAATGTACGTCAGAAGAAGGTTTCGACCACTTCCGTCACGCGGAACTGCGGATCGAGCACGAGCACCTGGCGCCACTTGTCGAACGTCAGGCACGGGTGCGAGATGTCGAACGCGACCATGTCGCCGACCTTCACGTCGGCGCCCGGCGGGATCTGCAGGTATGCGTGCTGATCCATCATCCCGGTCACGGCCCAGCCTTCGGTGGCGGCGACGTCGCGCGGCGCGGTGTCGCGGCCCGGGCGGAAGTGGCGCGCCGGCTCGGGCAGGCCCGCGTCGAACGCCGCGTCGCGCTTGCCGAGCGCGACGATCGCGCGATTCTGCTCCGGCACCGACTGCACGTACGCCCACAGCTGCAGTGCGGGCAGCAGCCCTTCGCCCATCTTGCGTGCGATCGGGTTGCGCGCGAACACGTCGGTCTGCGCCTTCTTGTAGATGCCGACGTCGTGCGTCAGATAGCAGCCCGGGCGCAGCACGACTTCCGCGAAGCCCGCGTCGGACGCCTTCGCGAATTCTTCCGCGACCACGTCGTACCACGCCGAACCGGCGCCGGACAGGATCGCCGGCGTGCGCGCGAAGCGGCCGGCGTCGGCCAGCTCGCGCGTGAGCGCGACCGCGTCCTGCAGGAACGCGCGGATCTCGCCTTCCTCCTTCAGCACGCCTTCGTAGAGTTCGATGCCGGCCAGCTTCAGCGTGTCCGGATAGCGCGCGAGCGCGGCGAGCACGGCCTCGCGCTGCGCGGCGTCGCGCACGCCCGCGCGGCCGCCCGGCACTCCGAGCTCGAGCAGCACGTTCAGCGTTTTTTTCGCGTCGCCGAAGAAGCGGCCGAGCTGGTCGACGCTCTCGGCGGAATCGACGAGACAGAAGAATTCGAAGTCGGGATCGGACAGCAGCCCGGCGATGATCGTCATGTTCTGGCGGCCGACGAGCTGGTTCGCGAGCAGCACGCGCCGCACGCCGCCGTGATACGCGGCCTGCGTCTGGTGCGCGGTCGCGAGCGTGATGCCCCACGCGCCGGCATCGAGCTGGCGGCGGAACAGTTGCGGCGCCATCGTCGTCTTGCCGTGCGGCGCGAACTTGACGCCATACTGCTGGACGAACGCCTGCATCCAGTTCAGGTTGTGTTCGATGCGGTCCTCGTAAAGCACGGCAGCCGGCAGGCTGACGTCTTCCGCGAGCAGGTTCCACTCGAGGCGGCCCGCGTCGCCGAGCGGCACGCTGGCGCTCGGCAGGTTGCCGAGGCCCTTGCCGAAAGGATCGATCGTCGCTTCCTGATAGTTTGTAACTTTCATGTCATCCCGCTCCATCATCACTATGCATTGCACTGAAGTTGACATGCCGATGGTACAGAAAGTAGCATCGGCGCGGTGATGTTATTTAGTAACATCAGGCTTCGAACCCTTTTCCGCAGATGAATACGCCCGCCACCCCGTCCGCTTCGCTCGCGGCCGAGCCCCATCCGGCTTCGGCCGCCCCGCCGGTCCTCGACATCGTCGCGAGGATCGCCGAATGCGCGCCCGAGCTGCGCGATGCCGAGCGCAAGGTCGCCACGTTCATCCTCGCCGATCTCGCGCGCGCCGCGCATGCGAGTATCGGCGCGCTCGCGCGCGACGCGGAGGTCAGCGTCGCGACGGTCACGCGTTTCGCGAAGGCCGTCGGCTGCCGCGACGTGCGCGAACTGAAGGTGCTCGTCGCGCAGGCGGCGGCCGTCGGCCAGCGTTTTCTGGTGCCGTCCGACGATGCGCCGACCGCCGACGCGAGCCCCGCGTCGGTCGTCTACGACGAGATCCGCGTGGCGCTCGCACACAACCACCAGTTGCTGCGCAACACGTCGTTCGACGCGGCGGCCGATCTGCTCGCCGGCGCGAAGATGATCTACGTGTACGGGCAGGGCGGCGGCTCGACCATGCTCGCCGACGAGTTGCGCTTCCGGCTCGTGCGCTTCGGCCGGCCGGTCGCGAGCTACCAGGACGGCCTGCTGCAGCGGATGGTGTCCGCGACGCTGTCGCGCGACGCGGTCGTCGTCGCGCTGTCGGTGAGCGGGCGCGTGCCCGAGCTGCTCGAGAGCTGCCGGCTCGCGAAGCGCTACGGTGCGAAGCTGATCGCGATCACCGCGCCGGCTTCGCCGCTCGCGAAGCTCGCCGACCACCTGATCCCGGTCGTCGCGTTCGAAACCGATTTCATTTACAAGCCGTCGACGTCGCGCTACGCGATGATGATGGCGATCGACGTGCTCGTCACCGGAGTCGCGCTGCGGCTCGGCGATGCGGGCCGAGAATCGCTGCGCCGCATCAAGCATGCGCTCGATGCGCATCGCGGCGGCGGAGACCGTCAACCGGTAGGAGACTGACCATGCATTCGCATCCCGAAGCCGCCGATACGCTGATCGTCGGCGCGCAGTTGTACGACGGCACCGGCGCGCCGCCCGTCACGCGCGACGTCGCGATCCGCAACGGCGTGATCGCGGCGATCGGCAACCTGTCGAACTGGCTCGCCGAGACCGTCGTCGATGCGAACGGCCGCGCGCTCGCGCCGGGCTTCGTCGACGTGCACACGCACGACGACACGCACGTGATCCGTGCGCCGCAGATGCTGCCGAAGATCTCGCAGGGCGTGACGACCGTGATCGTCGGCAACTGCGGGATCAGCGCGTCGCCGGTGACGCTCTCGGGCGATCCGCCCGACCCGATGAACCTGCTCGGCGAGCGCGGCGCGTTCCAATACCCGACCTTCGCCGACTACGTCGCGGCCGTGAACGACGCGCGTCCGGCCGTGAACGTCGCGGCGCTCGTCGGCCACACGGCGCTGCGCAACAACCAGATGGACCGTCTCGACCGCGCGGCGACCGGCGGCGAGATCGCCGCGATGCGCACGCAGCTCGAGGAGGCGCTCGCGAACGGCGCGCTCGGCTTGTCGTCGGGCCTCGCGTACGGCTCCGCGTTCGCGGCGCCGACCGAGGAAGTGATGGCGCTCGCCGAGCCGCTCGCGAATGCGGGCGCGCTGTACACGACGCACATGCGCACCGAGTTCGATGCGATCCTCGACGCGATGGACGAGGCGTATCGCGTCGGCCGCCATGCGCAGGTGCCGGTCGTGATCTCGCACCTGAAATGCGCGGGCCCGTCGAACTGGGGGCGCAGCACCGAAGTGCTCGCGTCGCTCGAAGGCGCGCGCCGCTACCAGCCGGTCGGCTGCGACTGCTATCCGTACAGCCGCAGCTCGTCGACGCTCGACCTGAAGCAGGTGACGGGCGACATCGACATCACGATCACGTGGTCGGAGCCGCACCCGGAAATCGCGGGCAAGCTGCTGAAGGCGATCGCGGCCGACTGGGGCGTGACCGAGCAGGAAGCCGCGCAGCGCATCCGCCCGGCGGGCGCCGTGTACCACAACATGTCCGAGGACGACGTGCGGCGGATCCTGTCGCACCCCGCGACGATGGTCGGCTCGGACGGCCTGCCGAACGATCCGCTGCCGCACCCGCGGCTGTGGGGCGCGTTCCCGCGCGTGCTCGGCCATTACGTGCGCGACACGAACCTGCTGCCGCTCGAGGAGGCGATCCGCAAGATGACGTCGCTGTCCGCGCGCCGCTACGGGATCGCGCGGCGCGGCGAGGTGCATGTCGGCTATCACGCGGACCTCGTGCTGTTCGATCCGGCGCGCGTGCTCGACGCCGCGACGTTCGAGAAGCCGCAGCAGCCCGCGCACGGGATCGATGCCGTGTGGGTGAACGGCGTGCTGACCTACGAGAACGGCCAGCCGACCGGCGAGCGCGCCGGCGGTTTCGTCGCGCGCGGCGAGCGCGTGCCGGCGAGCGCCGAAGCTGCATTCTGAGTCCGGACGCGGCGATTGTTCCGATCTTCGCGTGTGCCGCTGCCGGCGCGCGCATCCGCAACCGAGCGTTGCACGGGATCCGGGGCGGTGCTGAAGCGCCTGCCCGGGTCGACAAAACAAGGAGTGAAACGATGAAGCGATATGGCGTAGGCGAAGCGAAGGGTACCGGCGGCCAGGTGATGCCGTTCGCACGTGCGGTCGAGGCTGACGGCTGGCTGTACGTGTCGGGCCAGACGCCGATGGTGAACGGCGAGGTCGTCGAAGGCGGGATCGTCACGCAGTCGAAGCAGACGATCGAGAACGTGATCGCGATCCTGAAGGAAGCCGGCTACGGCCTCGAGCACGTCGTGCGCTGCGGCGTGTGGCTCGACGATGCGCGCGATTTCGCGTCGTTCAACAAGGTGTTCGTGTCGTACTTCGGCGAGCATCCGCCGGCGCGCGCATGCGTGCAGTCGAGCATGGTCATCGACTGCAAGGTCGAGGTCGACTGCATCGCGTACAAGGCGCCGGCGAAGTAACGCGGCTGCGCTTCCCCGCGCACAGGAGAACAGCCCGTCCGGCGCGAGCCGAACGGGCTGTTCTGTTTGGGGCTCGCGTCTGCCGCTCGCCGGCCGCCGTCACTGCCGCGCAGTCCGCGCGTTGTCCGGCATCGGCTGGTTGTAGTTCGTGCGGAACGGGTTGATGTCGAGCCCGCCGCGGCGTGTGTAACGCGCATACACCGCGAGCTTCACCGGTTTGCACGCATGCAGGATGTCGAGGAAGATCCGCTCGACGCACTGCTCGTGAAAGCCCGTGTGATTGCGGAACGAGATGATGTAGCGCAGCAGGCCCGCATGATCGATCTGCGGCCCGACGTAGTGGATCTGCACGCTGCCCCAGTCGGGCTGGCCGGTGACCGGGCAGTTCGAGCGCAGCAGGTCCGACACGAGCGTCTCCTCGACCGGCGCTTCGTTCTCGGCGGCCGACAGCAGCGACGGATCGGGTTCGTACACGTCGGTGTCGAGGTCGAGCCGGTCGAGCGACAGCCCGTCGAGCTCGTCCATTTCCAGCTTGCCGAAATCGTGCGCCGACACGAGCTGCACGGCGACGCTCGCGCCGCATGCGGCCGACACGTCGCGCTTCAGCGTGTCGCGCACCGCGTCGATCGAGTCGAACTTCGACTGCGCGAACGAGCCGAGATACAGCTTGAACGACTTCGATTCGACGATGTTCGGCGATTCGGCCGGCACGTAGAAGGTCGCGACCGCGACCTGCGGCTTGCCGCGCGGGTTGAGCCACGACAGCTCGTACGCGTTCCAGATGTCGGTGCCGAAGAACGGCAGCGCCGACGCGATGCCGAGCTGCTCGCGCGCGCCCGCGCGCGGGATCGGGAACAGCAGCGACGCATCGTACTGCGCTGCGTAGACGGTGGCCTTGCCGAGCGGGGAGTGTTCGGGATTCATTGCGTGACGCCTTTACGACAGGAAGAGGCGGTAAGCCGGGTTGGCGCTCTCTTCGACATACGGATAGCCGAGTGCCGCGAGGAAGCCCTCGAACTCGGCGCGATCGGCCTGCGGCACCTGCAGCCCGACGAGAATCGAGCTGTAGTCCGCGCCCTGGTTGCGGTAGTGGAACAGGCTGATGTTCCAGTCCGGCGCCATCGACGACAGGAACTTCATCAGCGCGCCCGGCCGCTCCGGGAATTCGAAGCGGAACAGGCGCTCGTCGAGCGCGAGCGGCGAGCGGCCGCCGACCATGTAGCGGATATGTTCCTTCGACAGCTCGTCGTGCGTCAGGTCGACGCTCTTGAAGCCGTGCGACTCGAAGTTCGCGGCAATCTCCGCCGATTCGCCGCGCCGGCGGATCTGCACGCCGACGAAGATGTGCGCGGACTGCGCATCGGCGATCCGGTAGTTGAACTCGGTGACGTTGCGGTCGCCGACGAGCGAGCAAAAGCGCTTGAAGCTGCCGCGCTCCTCGGGGATCGTGACCGCGAACACGGCTTCGCGCGCCTCGCCGACCTCCGCGCGCTCGGCGACGAAGCGCATCCGGTCGAAGTTCATGTTCGCGCCGGACGTGACCGCGACGAGCGCCTGGTTCTCGATCCCCTCGCGTTCCGCGTACAGCTTCGCGCCCGCGACCGCGAGCGCGCCGGACGGCTCGAGCACGCTGCGGGTATCCTGGAACACGTCCTTGATCGCCGCGCACAGTGCGTCGGTGTCGACGGTCACGACGCCGTCCAGGTATTCGCGGCACAGCCGGAAGGTTTCCTCGCCGACGAGCTTCACAGCGGTGCCGTCCGCGAACAGGCCGACCTCGGTCAGCTCGACGCGCTCACCGGCCTTCAGCGACTGCGCCATCGCGCACGAATCCTTGGCCTGCACGCCGATCACCTTGATCTCCGGGCGCACGGCCTTCACGTATGCGGCAACGCCGGACGCGAGGCCGCCGCCGCCGATCGGCACGAAGATCGCGTGGATCGGGCCCTGGTGCTGGCGCAGGATCTCCATCGCGATGGTGCCCTGGCCGGCGATCACGTAAGGATCGTCGAACGGGTGGACGAACGTGAGGCCGCGCTCTTCCTGCACCTTGACCGCATGCGCGTACGCGTCGCTGTACGACTCGCCGGCCTGGATCACCTCGACGCCCGGGCCGCCGTGCGCGCGCACCGCGTCCACTTTCACCTGCGGCGTCGTGACGGGTACGACGATCACCGCCTTGACGCCCATCCGGGCCGCCGAGAACGCGACGCCCTGCGCGTGGTTGCCGGCCGACGCGGTAATCACGCCGCGCGCGAGCGCGTCGGCCGGAATGTGCGCCATCTTGTTGTACGCGCCGCGCAGCTTGAACGAGAACACCGGCTGGTTGTCCTCGCGCTTCAGGTAGACGGCATTGCGCAGCCGGGCCGACAGGTTGCGGGCGGGTTCGAGTTCCGTCTCGATCGCGACGTCGTAGACGCGCGCGGTGAGGATTTTCTTCAGGTAATCGTGGGATGCCATGGGCGCTCGCGTGCAGTGCGGAAGCAGACGGTAAAGCATCAATGATAGCGCCAAGGGTCCGCCCGCACGCAAGCGGCATGCCGGGCGAGCGGTCGCGGGGCCGCGCGGGCGGCGCATTCGCGACGCCGGGCGTCCCGTTTTTACCGGTTTAACCGCGCGGTTACCGACCGGACGGGCGGTGAATGATCGCACGAATCCGCGCCGAACCAGGCCTGGCGCGGCTGGCGGGGATAGCCCCACGACCTGTCCGGCGTGTCACGCATGGCCCGATCATGGGTTAGAATTCCGTTTTGAATCAAGGATCGGAAGATGCAGAGGCACCCTCGGATCGCCCCGTTGAAGCCGACGCCGCGCGCAGCCAGCCCCGCGGCGGAACGGCATGCGCGCCGCGCGCGATCGTGCTGATGGTTCCGAGTGCCGCCAGGCCCTGTCGCCGGCCAGGAGGGGCGAATCAACGCCCGCTCCGGCCCCATGAAGGACAGCCGCGCGCCTGGTAACAGAACAGATTTCCCCAAGATTGCGCCCACGCGCTTGCCGACGCCCGTGCACGGGGTATCGGCCCTCCGAGTCGTCCGAACATGAACGCACCACAAGTTTTCGATCCGAATGGCGCGGCCGCCGCCGTCGCCGCCGACCCCGCGCCGCGGTTGCGCGAGATCCCCTACAACTACACGTCCTTCTCGGATCGCGAGATCGTGATCCGCCTGCTCGGCGAAGAGGCGTGGTCGGTGCTCGACGAGCTGCGCGCCGAACGCCGTACGGGTCGCTCGGCACGGATGCTGTATGAAGTGCTCGGCGATATCTGGGTCGTGCGGCGCAATCCGTACCTGCAGGACGACCTGCTCGACAACCCGAAGCGCCGCGCGCTGCTGATCGAGGCGCTGAACCACCGCCTGACCGAGATCGGCAAGCGCCGCAGCGCGGATCTCACCGCGCACCGCGACGACGCGGGCCGCGAGCGCGCGTTGCGCGTCGAGATGCTCGAAGCCGCCGCGCAGCGTGCGGTCAACGAGTTCGCCGACGAATTCGAGAAAATGGCCGACCTGCGCCGCCGCGCGACCAAGGCGCTCGGCCGCTGCACGCAGAAGGACAACATCCGCTTCGACGGGCTGTCGCGCGTGTCGCACGTCACCGACGCGACCGACTGGCGCGTCGAATACCCGTTCGTCGTGCTGACGCCCGATACCGAAGCCGAGATCGCGGGCCTGATCAAGGCCTGCTTCGAGCTCGGCCTGACGGTGATTCCGCGCGGCGGCGGCACCGGCTACACGGGCGGCGCGGTGCCGCTCACGCCGTTCTCCGCGGTGATCAACACCGAGAAGCTCGAACAGCTCGGTGCGGTCGAGTTGACCGAGCTGCCGGGCGTCGCGCACAAGGTGCCGACGATCTTCTCCGGCGCGGGCGTCGTCACGCGCCGCGTGACCGAAGCGGCCGAGGCGGCCGGCTACGTGTTCGCGGTCGATCCGACCTCGCTCGACGCATCGTGCATCGGCGGCAACGTCGCGATGAACGCGGGCGGCAAGAAGGCCGTGCTGTGGGGCACCGCGCTCGACAACCTGGCCTGGTGGCGGATGGTCGACCCGGACGGCAACTGGCTCGAAGTCACGCGCCACGAGCACAACCAGGGCAAGATCCACGACATCGCGGTCGCGCGTTTCGAGCTGAAGTGGTTCGACGGCGCGTACGCGCCGGGCGAGAAGCTGCTGCGCACCGAGATGCTCGAGATCGAAGGCCGCCGGTTCCGCAAGGAAGGGCTCGGCAAGGACGTGACCGACAAGTTCCTCGCCGGCCTGCCGGGCGTGCAGAAGGAAGGCTGCGACGGGCTCATCACGTCCGCGCGCTGGGTGCTGCACAAGATGCCCGCGCATACGCGCACCGTCTGCCTCGAATTCTTCGGCCAGGCGCGCGAGGCGATCCCGAGCATCGTCGAAATCAAGGACTACCTGTTCGAGACGTCGAAGCAGGGCGGCGCGATCCTCGCGGGCCTCGAGCACCTCGACGAGCGCTACCTGCGCGCGGTCGGCTACGCGACCAAGAGCAAGCGCAATTCGTTCCCGAAGATGGTGCTGATCGGCGACATCGTCGGCGACGATGCGGATGCGGTCGCGCACGCGACGTCCGAAGTGATCCGGATGGCGAACGGCAAGAGCGGCGAGGGTTTCGTCGCGGTCAGCGCGGAGGCGCGCAAGCGCTTCTGGCTCGACCGCAGCCGCACGGCCGCGATTGCGAAGCACACGAACGCGTTCAAGATCAACGAGGACGTCGTCATCCCGCTGAACCGGATGGGCGAGTACACCGACGGCATCGAGCGGATCAACATCGAGCTGTCGCTGAAGAACAAGCTGCAGCTCGTCGACGCGCTCGAAGCGTTCTTCCGCGGCGGCAACCTGCCGCTCGGCAAGACCGACGACGCGAACGAGATCCCGAGCGCCGAGCTGCTCGAAGACCGCGTCCAGCAGGCTCTGGAGCTGCTCAAGCGCGTGCGTGCCCGCTGGGAATTCGTGCGCGACCGGCTCGACCAGCCGTTGCGCGAGGCGCAGCACTACCTCGTGCAGCTCGGCTACGAGGCGCTGGCCGAGAAGTTCGCGGATCGCGCGGACGAGCAGCCGGGCGCGACCGTGTTCCACATCACGCAGGACCGCACGGTCCGCATCTCGTGGAAGCAGGAGATCCGCGCGGAGCTGCGCGCGATCTTCAACGGCGGCGCGTTCAAGCAGATCCTCGACGAGGCGCAGGCGATCCACAAGCAGGTGCTGCGCGGCCGCGTATTCGTCGCGCTGCACATGCACGCGGGCGACGGCAACGTCCATACGAACATCCCGGTCAACTCCGACAACTACGAGATGCTGCAGGACGCGCACGCGTCGGTTGCACGCATCATGAAGCTCGCGCGCTCGCTCGACGGCGTGATCTCCGGCGAGCACGGGATCGGCATCACGAAGCTCGAGTTCCTGACCGACGACGAGATCGCCGAATTCCGCGCGTACAAGCAGCGCGTCGACCCGAACGGCCGCTTCAACAAGGGCAAGCTGCTCGAAGGCGCCGATCTTCGCAACGCGTATACGCCGAGCTTCGGGCTGATGGGCTACGAGTCGCTGATCATGCAGCAGTCCGACATCGGCGCGATCGCCGATTCGGTGAAGGACTGCCTGCGCTGCGGCAAGTGCAAGCCGGTGTGCGCGACCCACGTGCCGCGCGCGAACCTGCTGTACAGCCCGCGCAACAAGATCCTTGCGACGTCGCTGCTGATCGAGGCGTTCCTGTACGAGGAACAGACGCGCCGCGGCGTGTCGATCAAGCACTGGGACGAGTTCAACGACGTGGCCGACCATTGCACGGTGTGCCACAAGTGCGCGACGCCGTGCCCGGTGAAGATCGACTTCGGCGACGTCACGATGAACATGCGCAACCTGTTGCGCAAGATGGGCAAGAAGAAGTTCAACCCGGGCAGCGCGGCGGGCATGTTCTTCCTGAACGCGACCAATCCGCAGACGATCAACGCCGCGCGCAGCGTGATGATGGGCGTCGGCTACAAGGTGCAGCGCTTCGCGAACGACATGCTGAAGAACGTCGTGAAGAAGCAGACGCAGCACCCGCCGGCGACCGTCGGCAAGCCGCCCGTCGTCCAGCAGGTGATCCACTTCGTCAACAAGAAGATGCCGGGCAACCTGCCGAAGAAGACGGCGCGCGCGCTGCTCGACATCGAGGACAACAAGATCGTGCCGATCATCCGCAACCCGAAAGCGACGACCGTCGATTCGGAAGCGGTGTTCTACTTCCCGGGCTGCGGCTCCGAGCGCCTGTTCTCGCAGGTCGGCCTGGCGACGCAGGCGATGCTGTGGGAAGCCGGCGTGCAGACGGTGCTGCCGCCGGGCTACCTGTGCTGCGGTTATCCGCAGCGCGGCGCGGGGCAGTACGACAAGGCCGAGAAGATCGTCACCGACAACCGCGTGCTGTTCCACCGCGTCGCGAACACGCTGAACTACCTCGACATCAAGACAGTGGTCGTGTCGTGCGGCACGTGTTACGACCAGCTCGCCGGCTATGAATTCGACAAGATCTTCCCCGGCTGCCGGATCATCGACATCCACGAGTTCCTGCTCGAGAAGGGGATGAAGCTCGACGGCGTGACGGGCACGCGCTACATGTATCACGACCCGTGCCACACGCCGATCAAGACGATGGACCCGGTCAAGCTCGTCAACGAGCTGATGGGCGCGGAGAAGGACGGCTACAAGATCGAGAAGAACGACCGTTGCTGCGGCGAATCGGGCACGCTCGCGGTCACGCGCCCGGACGTGTCGACGCAGGTCCGCTTCCGCAAGGAAGAGGAAATCCGCAAGGGCGCGGCGAAGCTGCGCAGCATCCCGGTCGTCGCCGGCGATGCGCCGGCGCCGGCCGCAGCGGCCGCGAACGGCCCGGACGTGAAGATCCTGACGAGCTGCCCGTCGTGCCTGCAGGGCCTGTCGCGCTACAACGAGGATGCGAACATCGAGGCCGACTACATCGTGGTCGAGATCGCGCGCCAGGTGCTCGGCGAGAACTGGATGGCCGATTATGTCGCACGGGCGAACCATGGCGGGATCGAGCGCGTGCTGGTCTAATGCGGGCATGACGACCGCCCGACCGGGCTTGGGATGAGAGCGGGCGCCGGCGCCGATGCGCGGGCGCCCGCCCACATGGGAGCGACGATGGAATGCGTGTTTTGCCGTGAAGACGGCGGCGAGCTGCTCTGGCGGGACGACGCGCTGCGCGTCGTGCTGGCAACGGGCGAGCACGACTACCCGGGCTTCTGCCGGGTGATCTGGGGTGCGCACGTGGCTGAGTTTTCCGATCTCGGCGAGCCCGAGCGGGCACATCTGATGCGCGTGGTCTACGCGGTCGAGCGGGCCGTGCGCCGCGTGATGCAGCCGAACAAGGTGAATCTCGCGAGCCTCGGCAACATGGTGCCGCATGTGCACTGGCACGTGATCCCGCGCTTCTCGAACGACGCCCATTTCCCGCAGCCCGTGTGGGCGCCGCGCCAGCGCGGCGTGTCCGAGGCGCTGCTGCGCACGCGCGCCGCGCAGGCCTCGCTGCTGCACAATGCGGTGCGCGAGGAAATTCAACGAACGACCGATTCGAGGCAGCCATGAGCGGTTTGACTTCCACGACGCCGATTCCGTCCGGCGTCGTCGTGCACGCGGTGTCGCGCGTGCTCGAATTGCAGTACCCGAACGGCGACAGCTACCGGATTCCGTTCGAGCTGATGCGCGTCTATTCGCCGTCGGCCGAGGTGCGCGGCCACGGGCCCGGCCAGGAGACGCTGCAGACGGGCAAGCGCGAGGTGACGATCACCGCGCTCGAAGGCGTCGGCAACTATGCGCTGCAGCCGACGTTCTCCGACGGCCATTCGACCGGCATCTACTCATGGGACCTGCTGTACGAACTGGCGACGCAGCAGGACGCGCTGTGGCGCGACTATTTCGACAAACTGAAGGCGGCGGGCGCCGATCGCGACGCCCCGATGCAGGCGGCCGCGGCGCCGCACGGCCACTGCCACTGAAATCGACGGCGCCCGCTCGGCGCCGTCTTGCCATTTACTGAGGATCAACGCGATGAGCAAAACCCACTTCGGCTTCGAAAGCGTCGAGGAAAACGAAAAAGCGAAGAAAGTGGCGGGTGTGTTCCATTCGGTCGCGAGCAACTACGATCTGATGAACGACCTGATGTCGGCGGGCATGCACCGCGCGTGGAAGGCGTTCACGATCGCGCAGGCGAACGTGCGCCCCGGCTTCAAGGTGCTCGATATCGCGGCCGGCACCGGCGACCTGACCAAGTCGTTCGCGAAGGCGGCCGGGCCGACGGGCGAAGTCTGGCACACGGACATCAACGAATCGATGCTGCGCGTCGGCCGCGACCGGCTGCTCGACAAGGGCATCGTGACGCCGTCGCTGCTGTGCGACGCGGAGAAAACTCCCTTTCCGGACAACTACTTCGATGTCGTCACGGTCGCGTTCGGGCTGCGCAACATGACGCACAAGGACGCCGCGCTGGCGGAAATGCGCCGCGTGACGAAGCCCGGGGGCCGCGTGATGGTGCTGGAATTCTCGAAAGTCTGGGATCCGCTGAAAAAAGCGTACGATCTGTATTCTTTCAAAGTATTACCGTGGCTTGGCGACAAGTTCGCGAAAGATGCTGAAAGTTACCGGTATCTTGCTGAATCTATCCGGATGCACCCCGATCAGGACACGCTGAAGACGATGATGGAACAAGCGGGCCTCGATGCCGTCAAATATTACAATTTGTCAGGTGGCGTGGTAGCTTTACATATGGGAACCAAGTACTAAGGGGTTCTTCCCATACATTTGTCTTACATCTGGAGAAAGTGATGTCCGAATCGCGTTCGTTGTTCAACCGTAGCAAGCCGTCGAAGCCGTGGGCTCGACGGGTCGGCACGCTGCTGATGGTCGGCCTGCTCACGGCCGGCACGTTCGCGTCGCTCGACGCCGAAGCCCGGCGCATGGGTGGCGGGCGCAGCATCGGCCGCCAGAATTCCACCGTCACGCAGCGCCAGGCCACGCCGCCCGCGCAGCAGCCGATGCAGCAGGCCGCGCCGTCGCAGGCGCAACGTGCCAACCCGGCCGCGCCCGCGCCGGCCGCGCAGCCCAACCGCTCGCGCTGGCTCGGGCCGATCGCCGGCCTCGCGGCCGGTCTCGGCATCGCGGCGCTGCTGTCGCACTTCGGTCTCGGCGAAGCGTTTGCCGGCATGATGTCGAACATCATCGTGATCGCGCTGCTCGCGATGATCGGCATCTGGCTGGTGCGCAAGTTCATGAATCGCCGTCGCTCGCAGGAGCCGGCGTATTCGGTCGGCGGTTCGGCATCGTCGTCGGGCGGCTACTCGCAAAGCCCGTCGTTCCAGCAGGGCAACACCGGCAGCAATCAGGCGGGCAGCGGCAGCAGCTACGCGAACGAAGCGCAGGGCGTGTTCGGCGGCGGTGCCGCGGCTGCCGGCGCGGCGGCGGGTGCGATGGCCTCGGCCGCACCGCTCCAGGTGCCGGCCGGCTTCGACACCGAAGCGTTCCTGCGCAGCGCGAAGGTCTATTTCGTGCGCCTGCAGGCTGCGTGGGACCAGGGCAACCTGGCCGACATCCGCGAGTTCACGACGCCCGAAATGTTCGCCGAGATCAAGATCGACCTCGATTCGCGCGGCAACGAGTCGAACCAGACCGACGTCGTGCAGCTCGACGCGGAACTGGTCGCGATCGAGGATCGCGGCATCGAGCAGTCGGCGAGCGTGCGCTTCCACGGCCTGATCCGCGAATCGGCGAATGCGTCGGCCGCGCCGTTCGACGAAGTGTGGAACCTGTCGAAGTCGGGCAGTCAGGGCTGGCTGCTCGCGGGCATCCAGCAACTCAACACGCACTGAGCGTGACCGGCGGCCCGCGCCGCCGGATGCCCGGGCGAGCGCCGCTGCACTGCGACCGCTTGCCGCCCGGCTGTACGGTCGGGCACGGTCTGCCGACGATCCGACGTTACAATAGAAACCCGCGTGGGCGCCCGGCCTGCGCGGGTTTTTTCTTTCCCAGCCCGATGACCTTTGCCGCCAAGCCTTTTGCTGCTGCTGTCAATCACCTGCTCGCGCGCGAATCGTGGGCGCGCGACCGCCTGATTCCGTATGCGGGCAAGACTGCCCGGATCGACGTGCCCCCCGTCACGCTCACGCTGCTGGTGCAGCCCGACGGCTATCTGTCGGCTGTCGACGCGCACGATGCGCAACAGGTCGACGTGTCGATCGCACTCGCGGGCGACACGCTCGCCGCGTTCCTGCAGGGCGGCCAGGCGGCCGTGATGAAGCACGTGAAGATCGACGGCGATGCGGAGTTCGCGACGCAGATCGCGAAGCTTGCCGAGCACCTGCGCTGGGAACCGGAAGAAGATCTCGCGAAGCTGGTCGGCGACGCGGCGGCACACCGGATCGCGACGGTCGTGCGCGATGCCGGCGCACGCGCGCGACGTACCGGCCGCAACGTGCTTGATTCCGTCGCCGAGTACTGGCTCGACGAGAATCCGCAAGTCGTCCGGCGCACGGCGCTCGGCGGCTTCGACGCCGAACTGGCGCGCGCACGCGATGCGCTCGCGCGGGTCGAAAAGCGGGTCGAGCGACTCGAACAAAAAATCGGCGCGCGCACGGGTTCAGGCCCGCGCGGCGCGCACTGAGGGCCGCAGGGCATGCGCATTTTCCGTTTCATCAAGATTGTCTACACCGTCATCCGCTTTGGCCTCGACGAAGTGATGCTGTCCCGGATCGACGACCGGCGCGTGAAGCTGCTGCTGCGGATCACGACGATCGGCCGCCGCTATTCCGATCCGCCCGCCGTGCGGCTGCGTCACGCGCTCGAAAGCCTCGGCCCGATCTTCGTGAAGTTCGGCCAGGTGCTGTCGACGCGCCGCGACCTGCTGTCGGTCGATTTCGCGAACGAACTCGCGAAGCTGCAGGACCAGGTGCCGCCGTTCGATTCGGCGGTCGCGATCGCGATCATCGAGAAGTCGCTCGGTGCGCCGGTCGACGAGCTGTTCGACGAATTCGAGCGCGAGCCGATCGCGAGCGCGTCGATCGCGCAGGTGCATTTCGCGAAGCTCAAGCAGGGCGTGCACGCGGGCAAGGCCGTCGCCGTGAAGGTGCTGCGCCCGAACATGCTGTCCGTGATCGATTCGGATCTCGCGCTGATGCGCGACATCGCGATCTGGACCGAGCGCATGTGGGCCGACGGCCGGCGCCTGAAGCCGCGCGAGGTCGTCGCCGAATTCGACAAGTACCTGCACGACGAGCTCGACCTGATGCGCGAGGCCGCGAACGGCAGCCAGCTGCGCCGCAATTTCGCGGGCCTCGACCTGCTGCTCGTGCCCGAGATGTTCTGGGATTTTTCGACGTCGCAGGTGCTCGTGATGGAGCGCATGACCGGCGTGCCGATCAGCCAGGTCGAGACGCTGCGCTCGGCCGGCGTCGACATCAAGAAGCTTGCGCGCGAAGGCGTCGAGATCTTCTTCACGCAGGTGTTCCGCGACGGCTTCTTCCATGCGGACATGCACCCCGGCAACATCCAGGTGAGCCTCGACCCGAACACGTTCGGCCGCTACATCGCGCTCGATTTCGGGATCGTCGGCGCGCTGTCCGATTTCGACAAGAACTACCTCGCGCAGAACTTCCTCGCGTTCTTCAAGCGCGACTATCACCGCGTCGCGACGCTCCACCTCGAATCGGGCTGGGTGCCGCCCGAGACGCGCGTCGAGGAGCTCGAAAGCGCGATCCGCGCGGTGTGCGAGCCGTATTTCGACCGTGCGCTGAAGGACATCTCGCTCGGCCAGGTGCTGATGCGCCTGTTCTCGACGTCGCGCCGCTTCAACGTCGAGATCCAGCCGCAGCTCGTGCTGCTGCAGAAGACCATGCTGAACGTCGAAGGGCTCGGCCGCTCGCTCGACCCCGAACTCGACCTGTGGAAGACCGCGAAGCCTTACCTCGAGCGCTGGATGACCGAGCAGATCGGCCTGCGCGGCTGGTACGAGCGTTTCAAGGTCGAGGCGCCGCAGTGGAGCAAGACGCTGCCGCAACTGCCGCGCCTGATCCATCACGCGATGGCGGCGCGCCATGACGCGCCGCGTGCCGCGAGCGAGGACCTGATGCGTCAGGTCCTCGTCGAGCAGAAGCGTACGAACCGGCTGCTGCAGGCGCTGCTGATCTTCGGCCTCGCCGTCGGCGTCGGGGCGCTCGTCGCGCGCGTGCTGCTGGCGCTCGCGTACGGCGCATGACCGAAAGGAGCAGCGCGATGTCCGATCCGAAGCAACCGGCCGCACCGGCGGCCGCCGATTTCGCGATGCGCGACCCCGGCAACGCATCGTTCTGGGACGAGCGTTTCGAGCGCGGCGTGACGCCGTGGGAATTCGGCGGCGTGCCGGACGGCTTTCGCGTGTTCGCGCACCGGCTCGAGCCGTGCGCGGTGCTGATTCCCGGCTGCGGCAGTGCGCAGGAGGCCGGGTGGCTCGCGCAGGCCGGCTGGCCCGTGCGCGCGATCGATTTCGCCGCGCAGGCGGTGGCTGCCGCGAAGGCGCGGCTCGGCGCGCATGCGGACGTCGTCGAGCAGGCCGATTTCTTCGCGTACCGGCCGCCGTTCGACGTGCAGTGGGTGTACGAGCGTGCGTTCCTGTGCGCGCTGCCGCCGAGCCTGCGCGCCGACTATGCGGCACGGATGGCCGAGCTGCTGCCGGCAGGCGGATTGCTGGCCGGCTATTTCTTCCTGACGGCGAAACCGAAAGGGCCGCCGTTCGGGATCGAGCGTGCCGAACTCGACGCGCTGCTCGCGCCGCACTTCGAACTGATCGAGGATTTGCCCGTGACCGATTCGCTGCCGGTGTTCGAAGGGCACGAGCGCTGGCTCACGTGGCGCCGCCGCTGATGCGCGGGCGTCACGGCCGTTGCCGGAGCGCGCCGAGGTTTCGGCTATAATTCAAGGTTTTGCAAGCCGTTTCCAGTTTCCGCGGGAAAAATATCATGCCGATCTACGCCTATCGATGCGAAGCGTGTGGTTTCGCGAAGGACGTGCTCCAGAAGATGAGCGACGCGCCGCTGTCGCAGTGCCCGCAATGCGGGAAGGATGCGTTTCGCAAGCAGGTCACTGCCGCGGGCTTCCAACTGAAGGGTTCGGGTTGGTATGTCACCGATTTCCGCGGCGGCTCGGGCGGCGCCAGCGCACCGGCGACGGCGTCGGGCGACGCGGCGCCGGCAGCCGCTGCGGCGGCCACGCCCGCAGCGGACGCGCCGGCTGCATCGAGCAGTTCCGAAAGCACGACGACGAGCGCCGCGCCGACCCCGGCCGCAGCGCCCGCCGCCGCCAGCAGTTGACCGTCGCGGCCCGGCCGGGCCGCGACCACCCCGCGCCGACGGCGCGGTTCATTGACGGCAGATGATGAAAAAGACGACCCTGAAATCGGTGTTTCTGACCGGCCTGCTGGTTCTCGTCCCGCTCGCGATCACGCTGTGGGTGCTCGGTCTCATCATCGGCACGATGGACCAGACGCTGCTCCTGCTGCCCGAATCGTGGCAGCCCGAGCGGCTGCTCGGCTTCCACCTGCCGGGGATCGGCGCGGTGCTGACGCTCGCGTTCATCTTCATCGTCGGGCTGGCCACGCGGAATTTCATCGGCCAGAAGCTCGTCACCTGGTGGAACGCGGTCGTGCGCCACATCCCGGTGGTCGGGCCGATCTACACGAGCGTCAAGCAGGTGTCGGACACGCTGCTGTCGAGCAGCGGCAACGCGTTCCGCAAGGCGCTGCTGATCGAATACCCGCGCCGCGGCTCGTATACGATCGCGTTTCTGACCGGCACGCCCGGCGGCGACGTGCTCAATCATCTGACGGAAGAGTACGTGAGCGTGTATATCCCGACGACGCCGAACCCGACGTCGGGCTTCTTCCTGATGCTGCCGAAGAGCGAAGTCATCGAACTCGACATGTCGGTCGATGCCGCGCTGAAGTACATCGTCTCGATGGGCGTCGTGGCGCCCCCGGCGCCGGCTCCGGCGCCCGCCCGCCGCCCCGTCGAGCCGCCGCTGTAAGTAAAGAATCATCGCCCGGGCCGCGCGTTGCGGCACCCGTTGATCAAACCGAACGAAAGCAAACATCATGTCGATGCGTACTGAATACTGCGGTCTCGTGACCGAACACCTGCTGGGCCAAACCGTGTCGCTGTGCGGCTGGGTGCAGCGCCGCCGCGATCACGGCGGTGTGATCTTCATCGACCTGCGCGATCGTGAAGGCCTCGTGCAGGTGGTGTGCGACCCGGATCGCGCGGAGATGTTCGCGACCGCCGAAGGCGTGCGCAACGAGTTCTGCGTGCAGATCAAGGGCCTCGTGCGCAACCGTCCGGACGGCACGGTCAACGCCGGCCTGAAGAGCGGCAAGATCGAAGTGCTGTGCCACGAACTGAACGTGCTGAACGCGTCGGTCACGCCGCCGTTCCAGCTCGACGACGACAACCTGTCGGAAACGACGCGTCTCACGCACCGCGTGCTCGACCTGCGCCGTCCGCAGATGCAGCACAACCTGCGCCTGCGCTACCGCGTCGCGATCGAGGCGCGCAAGTACCTCGACGAGCAGGGCTTCATCGACATCGAAACGCCGATGCTGACGAAGAGCACGCCGGAAGGTGCGCGCGACTACCTCGTGCCGTCGCGCGTGAACGCGGGCCAGTTCTTCGCGCTGCCGCAGTCGCCGCAGCTGTTCAAGCAGCTGCTGATGGTCGCGAACTTCGACCGTTACTACCAGATCACCAAGTGCTTCCGCGACGAAGACCTCCGTGCCGACCGTCAGCCGGAATTCACGCAGATCGACTGCGAGACGTCGTTCCTCGGCGAGCAGGAAATCCGTGACCTGTTCGAGGACATGATCCGTCACATCTTCAAGACGACGATCGACGTCGAGCTCGACGCGACGTTCCCGGTGATGCCGTACTCGGAAGCGATGGCGCGTTTCGGTTCGGACAAGCCGGACCTGCGCGTGCAGCTCGAATTCACCGAGCTGACCGACGCGATGAAGGACGTCGACTTCAAGGTGTTCAGCACGCCGGCCAACGCGAAGGACGGCCGTGTCGCGGCGCTGCGCGTGCCGAAGGGCGGCGAGCTGTCGCGCGGCGACATCGACGGCTACACGGAATTCGTGCGCATCTACGGCGCGAAGGGCCTCGCATGGATCAAGGTCAACGAGAAGGCGAAGGGCCGCGACGGCCTGCAGAGCCCGATCGTCAAGAACCTGCACGACGCGTCGATCGCGGCGATCCTCGAGCGCACCGGCGCTGAAGACGGCGACATCATCTTCTTCGCGGCAGATCGCGCGAAGGTCGTCAACGACAGCCTCGGCGCGCTGCGCCTGAAGATCGGCCATTCCGAATTCGGCAAGGCGAACGGCCTCGTCCAGGCCGGCTGGAAGCCGCTGTGGGTCGTCGATTTCCCGATGTTCGAATACGACGACGAAGATGCGCGCTACGTCGCTGCGCACCACCCGTTCACGAGCCCGAAGGACGAGCACCTCGAGTACCTCGAGACCGATCCGGGCCGCTGCCTCGCGAAGGCATACGACATGGTGCTGAATGGCTGGGAAATCGGCGGCGGCTCGGTGCGTATCCACCGCGAGGAAGTGCAGAGCAAGGTGTTCCGCGCGCTGAAGATCGGTGCGGAAGAGGCACAACTTAAGTTCGGCTTCCTGCTCGACGCGCTGCAGTACGGCGCGCCGCCGCACGGCGGTATCGCCTTCGGCCTCGACCGCATCGTCACGATGATGGCCGGCGCCGACTCGATCCGCGACGTGATCGCGTTCCCGAAGACGCAGCGTGCGCAGGATCTGCTCACGCAGGCACCGAGCCCGGTCGACGAGCGTCAGCTGCGCGAACTGCACATCCGTCTGCGTCAGCCGGAACAGCCGAAGGCTTAACACTCCTTCGCACCCGGTCGTGTGTGCGGTGACGCGCACACGACGCAACTGAAAAAGGCGCCGCGATGCGCCTTTTTCATTTTTTGCGGTACAGTCGCAGCACTTGCCGCACGTTCGGAGCACATGCCCGGCGCGCGGCCCCGTGCCGCATGAAACAACGATGACGAAGCCGCCGAAAATACCCGAATCCGTTCTCGTCGTGATCTACACACCCGACCTCGATGTGCTGGTGATCAAGCGTGCCGACCAGCCCGATTTCTGGCAATCGGTGACCGGATCGAAGGACGCGCTCGACGAGCCGCTCGCGGTCACCGCCGCGCGCGAAGTGGCCGAGGAAACCGGCATCTCGGTCGGCACGCCGGACGTGCCGGCCACCGCGCTGGTCGACTGGCGCCACCGGATCGAATACACGATCTATCCGCAATACCTGCACCGCTACGCACCGGGCGTCACGCGCAACACCGAGCACTGGTTCGGCCTGTGCGTGCCGCATCGCGTCGACGTGACGCTGTCGCCGCGCGAGCATGTGGATCACGCGTGGCTGCCGTTCCGCGAGGCGGCCGCGCGCTGCTTCTCGCCGTCGAACGCCGAGGCGATCCTGCAATTGCCCGTGCGCGTCGCGCTCGCGCGCACGCCGCACGGCTCGTCCGCATGACTGCGGAGGCTCGCAAGCGCTTCGCGCAATTGCGGCAGATGTTCCTGCAGGAACGCGGCTCGGCGTCGCGGCTCGCGTTCACGGGGGGCAACACGGTGCGGTTGTGCGAGGGCGGCGGCGAATTCTTCCGGGCACTGATCGAGCGGATCGATGCCGCGCGCGAGCAGGTGATGCTCGAAACCTATATCTTCTGCGACGATGCGGCCGGCCGGCCGGTATCGGATGCGCTGATCCGCGCGGCGCAGCGCGGCGTGCGCGTGCGCGTGATCACCGACGGCGTCGGCACCGCGCGCCTGCCGCTGTTCGACACGTGGGCAGAGGCCGGCGTCGAGCACTGCATCTACAACCGTTTCCTGTTCGGCCGCTTCGGCTTCTCGCGCACGCACCGCAAGCTCGCGGTGATCGATCACGCGGCCGCTTTCTGCGGCGGCATCAACATCATCGACGACTACGCGCAAAACGGCACGACGCTGCCGTTTCCGCGCTGGGATTTCGCGGTCGAGATGGCGGGGCCGGCAGTATCCGACGTGCGCGCCGCGTTCGAGCTGCAGTGGCACCGGATCCTGTTCGGTCACAAGCCGTACGCACAGTACGCGGCCGGGCTGCATGGCGGCGAAGCGTTCCCCGACATGTTCCGGCGCTGGATACGCAGCCACCGGTGGATCAAGGCCGGCGCGCTGCGGGTCGTGACGGAGCCGAGCGTCGCGTTCGTCGCGCGCGACAACGTCGTGAACCGCCGCGCGATCGAGAAGGCCTATCTCGCGGCGATCGGCCAGGCGCGCCAGCGGATCCTGGTCGCGAATCCGTATTTCATGCCCGGCCGCAAGCTGCGCCGTGCGCTGACGGGCGCCGCGCGACGCGGCGTCGACGTGCGGGTCCTGATCGGCCGCAAGGAGTTCGCGGCGCTCGATACGGCCGTGCCGTTCCTCTATCACACGCTGCTGCGCGCGGGCGTGCGCGTTGCCGAATACGACAAGACGATGCTGCACGGCAAGGTGGCCGTGATCGACGACAACTGGGCGACGGTCGGATCGTCGAATCTGGACGCGCTGAGCCTGATGCTGAACAATGAGGCGAACGTCGTGCTGGTGCGCTACGATTCGGTCACGAACGAACTGCGCGACGCGATCGCGGCCGCGTTCGCCGACGGCCGGGAGATCGACGCCGCGCGATTCGCCGCGCGCCCGCGCATCGAGCGTATGCTGAACTGGCTCGCCTATACGGTGTATCGCGTCGTGATGAAGGCGCTGACGGTCGGCAGTTACGACTGACGCGGACTAAGCGTTCGCTTCAAAAAATCTATCCGCACGTTCGTGCGGAAAAGCCGCTCCGGTCCCGCCGGAATCGCGCAAAATAGCGGCTCGGTTAGACACCGGTTTCTAATAATTTCCTTGTTTCGCGAGCGGCCGCACTCAATAATAGTACGGCCGTTCGATTTTATTCGAACCCCCGAACGGTTACAGAAATAGCTATGCGAAAAGGCGAACAGACGCGTGCCGCGATACTTGAAGCTGCTTTGGACCTCGCCAGCCGTGACGGGCTGGAGGGGCTGACGATCGGCCTGCTGGCCGAGCGCATGCAGATGAGCAAGAGTGGCGTGTTCGCGCACTTCGGATCGCGCGAGGACCTGCAGGTCGAGGTCGTCCGCGAGTATCACCATCGTTTCGAAAACGAGGTGTTCTTTCCGAGCCTGCGCGAAGCGCGCGGTCTGCCGCGTCTGCGGGCGATGCTGGCGCGCTGGATCGAGAAGCGCATTCAGGAGGTGACGACTGGATGCATCTACATCAGCGGCGCAGTGGAGTACGACGACCGGCCGGACAGCCCCGTGCGCGAGCAGTTGATCGCGAGCGTGACCGCCTGGCGTGCCGCGTTGCTGCGCGCCATTTCGCAGGCGATGGAAGAGGGGCATCTGCGCACGGATACCGATCCGGACCTGATGCTCTTCGAGTTGTACAGCTTCACGCTCGGCCTGCATCACGACGCACGTTTCCTGCATTCGCCGGATGCCGTGCGCCTCACGTGGGCCGCGCTGGAAAAGACGATTGTTTCGTATCAGAGCGAGAGCCGTTAGCGGCGCGTGATCCGCCCGCCAGGAGCTCGAGCCGTTTTGCCCACCTTTGGAGAGAGTCATGGGACAGTACGCCGCGCCGCTGCGCGACATGCAATTCGTGTTGCACGAGCTTCTGAACGTCGAAGCCGAAGTCAAGCAAATGCCCAAGCATGCGGACCTCGACGCCGACACGATCAACCAGGTCCTCGAGGAGGCGGGCAAGTTCTGCTCCGAGGTGCTGTTCCCGCTGAACCAGGTCGGCGACCGCGAAGGCTGCACGTATGAAGGCGACGGCGTCGTGAAGACCCCGACCGGCTTCAAGGAAGCCTACCGGCAATACGTCGAGGCCGGCTGGCCGGCGCTCGGCTGCGATCCGGACTACGGCGGCCAGGGCCTGCCTGCGTTCGTGAACAACGCGCTCTACGAGATGATGAACTCGGCGAACCAGGCATGGACGATGTATCCGGGCCTGTCGCACGGCGCGTACGAATGCCTGCACGCACACGGCGCACCGGAACTGCAGAAGGCCTACCTGCCGAAGCTCGTGACGGGCGAATGGACCGGCACGATGTGCCTGACCGAGCCGCACTGCGGCACCGACCTCGGCATCCTGCGCACCAAGGCCGAACCGAACGGCGACGGCTCCTACTCGATCAGCGGCACGAAGATCTTCATCTCGAGCGGCGAACACGACATGGCGGAGAACATCGTCCATCTCGTGCTCGCGCGCTTGCCGGATGCGCCGCAGGGCACGAAGGGGATCTCGCTGTTCATCGTGCCGAAGTTCATTCCCGATGCAGCGGGCGAGCCGGGCGAGCGCAACGGTATCAAGTGCGGCTCGATCGAGCACAAGATGGGCATCCACGGCAACTCGACCTGCGTAATGAACCTCGACAACGCGAAGGGCTGGATGGTCGGCGAGCCGAACAAGGGCTTGAACGCGATGTTCGTGATGATGAACGCGGCCCGCCTCGGCGTCGGCGCGCAGGGCCTCGGCCTCACGGAAGTCGCGTACCAGAACTCGCTCGCGTATGCGAAGGAGCGCCTGCAGATGCGCTCGCTGACGGGCCCGAAGGCACCGGACAAGCCGGCCGACCCGATCATCGTGCACCCGGACGTGCGCCGCATGCTGCTCACGCAGAAGGCGTATGCGGAAGGCGCGCGCGCGTTCACGTACTGGTCCGCGCTGCAGATCGACAAGGAGCTGTCGCACGCCGATGAAGCGGTGCGCAAGGAAGCGGCCGACCTCGTCGCGCTGCTCACGCCGATCATCAAGGCGTTCCTGACCGACAACGCGTTCGAGTGCACGAACCACGCGATGCAGATCTACGGCGGCCACGGCTTCATCTCCGAGTGGGGCATGGAGCAATACGTGCGCGACGCGCGGATCAACATGATCTACGAAGGCACGAACTCGATCCAGTCGCTCGACCTGCTGGGCCGCAAGGTGCTCGGCGACATGGGCGCGAAGCTGAAGAAGTTCGGCAAGCTCGTCACGGAATTCGCGGAAGCCGAAGGCGTGAAGCCGGAAATGGCCGAGTTCATCAACCCGCTCGCCGACATCGGCGACAAGGTGCAGAAGCTGACGATGGAAATCGGCATGAAGGCGATGCAGAACCCCGACGAAGTCGGCGCTGCCGCCGTGCCGTACCTGCGCACCGTCGGCCACCTGGTGTTCTCGTACTTCTGGGCGCGGATGGCGCGCATCGCACTCGACAACGAAGCGTCGGGCGATCCGTTCTACAAATCGAAGCTCGCGACTGCCCGCTTCTACTTCGCGCGCCTGCTGCCCGAGACGGCATCGACGATCCGCGCCGCGCGCGCCGGCTCGAAGACGCTGATGGAAGTCGACGAATCGCTGTTCTGACGCGAGTCCGGGCGGTGCGCGATGCGTACCGCCCGAACGCAACGGTTCCTGGTACTCACTTCTCCGTGCAGCCCTCACATTCCGCGCTGCACGACACTATCCGGAGACATCCCGTGAGCAATTTCCTGATTCGCAAGGTCGCCGTGCTGGGCGCCGGCGTGATGGGCGCGCAGATCGCCGCGCACCTCATCAACGCGCGCGTGCCGGTGCTGCTGTTCGACCTGCCGGCCAAGGAAGGCCCGAAAAACGCGATCGCGCTGAAGGCGATCGAGAACCTGAAGAAGCTGTCGCCCGCGCCGTTCGGCGTGAAGGACGACGCGAAGTACCTCGAGGCGGCGAACTACGAAGACGACATCGCGAAGCTGGCCGAATGCGACGTCGTGATCGAGGCGATCGCCGAGCGGATGGACTGGAAGCACGACCTGTACAAGAAGGTCGCGCCGCACATCGCGCCGAACGCGATCTTCGCGACCAACACGTCGGGCCTGTCGATCACGAAGTTGTCCGAAGGTTTCTCGGACGAGCTGAAGGCGCGCTTCTGCGGCGTGCACTTCTTCAACCCGCCGCGCTACATGCACCTCGTCGAGCTGATCCCGACCGCGCATACGCGCCCGGAGATCCTCGACCAGCTCGAGACGTTCCTGACGAGCATCGTCGGCAAGGGCGTCGTGCGCGCGAAGGACACGCCGAACTTCATCGCGAACCGCGTCGGCATCTTCTCGATCCTCGCGGTGATCACCGAGGCCGCGAAGTTCGGCCTGCGCTTCGACGAAGTCGACGACCTGACGGGCAGCCGCCTCGGCCGCGCGAAGTCGGCGACGTTCCGCACCGCGGACGTGGTCGGCCTCGACACGATGGCGCACGTGATCAAGACGATGCAGGACAACCTCGCCGACGATCCGTTCTTCCCGGTCTACCAGACGCCTGCCGTGCTCGCCGAACTGGTGAAGCAGGGCGCGCTCGGCCAGAAGACGGGCGGCGGCTTCTACAAGAAGGAAGGCAAGGCGATCAAGGTGCTCGACGCGAAGACGGGCACCTACGTCGATTCGGGCGCGAAGGCTGACGAAACCGTCGGCCGCATCCTGAAGCGTCCGCCGGCCGAGCGCCTGAAGCTGCTGCGCGAGACGGACCATCCGCACGCGCAGTTCCTGTGGTCGATCTTCCGCGACGTGTTCCACTACATCGGCGTGCATCTCGAGTCGATCGCCGACAACGCGCGCGACGTCGACCTCGCGATCCGCTGGGGCTTCGGCTGGAACGAAGGCCCGTTCGAAGGCTGGCAGGCTGCCGGCTGGAAGCAGGTCGCCGAGTGGGTGCAGGAAGACATCGCGGCCGGCAAGGCGCTCGCGAACGTGCCGCTGCCGTCGTGGGTGCTCGACGGCCCGGTCGCCGAGCAGGGCGGCGTGCACACGGTCGAAGGCTCGTGGGCGCCGGCGGCGCAGCGCTTCGTGCCGCGCTCGGACCTCGCGGTCTACGGCAAGCAGGTGTTCCGTGCGCCGCTGCTCGGCGAAACCGGTGCCGATCCGAAGACGTACGGCAAGACGCTGTTCGAAACCGACGCGGTGCGCGCCTGGGTCGACGACCGTGCGGGCGAGGACGACGTCGTGATCGTGTCGTTCAAGTCGAAGATGAACACGATCGGACCGAGCGTGATCGACGGCCTCGTGCAGGCGATCGAACTCGCGGAGAAGGACTACAAGGGCGTGGTGATCTGGCAGCCGACGTCGCTGAAGCTCGGCACGCCGGGCGGCCCGTTCTCGGCCGGTGCGAACCTCGAAGAGGCGATGCCCGCGTTCATGATGGGCGGCGCGAAGGGCATCGAGCCGTTCGTGAAGAAGTTCCAGGAAGGCATGCTGCGCGTGAAGTACGCGAACGTGCCGGTCGTTGCAGCCGTGTCGGGCATCGCGCTCGGCGGCGGGTGCGAGCTGATGCTGCACAGCGCGAAGCGCGTCGTGCACGTCGAGAGCTACATCGGTCTCGTCGAAGTGGGTGTCGGCCTCGTGCCGGCGGGCGGCGGCCTGAAGGAAGCCGCGCTGCGCGCGGCGGATGCCGCCACGGCCGCGAACGCGACCACCGACATCCTGAAGTTCGTCACGAAGTCGTTCGAGAACGCGGCGATGGCGAAGGTATCGGCGTCCGCGCACGATGCGCGTGCGATGGGCTACCTGAAGCCGTCCGACACGGTCATCTTCAACGTGTTCGAACTGCTCGACACCGCGAAGAAGGAAGCACGCGCGCTGGCCGCAAGCGGCTACCGCGCACCGCTGCGGGCGAAGGACGTGCCGGTCGCGGGCCGCTCGGCGATCGCGACGATCAAGGCATCGCTCGTCAACATGCGTGACGGCCGCTTCATCAGCGAGCACGACTACCTGATCGCGAGCCGCATCGCCGAAGCCGTGTGCGGCGGCGACGTCGAAGCCGGCAGCCTCGTCGACGAGCAGTGGCTGCTCGCGCTCGAGCGCCGTGCGTTCGTCGAGCTGCTCGGCACGCAGAAGACGCAGGAACGGATCATGGGCATGTTGCAGACCGGCAAGCCGGTGCGTAACTGAGCGAGCGGACAGAGCGGACAAGGAGTCTGAAATGAGCAAACAATTGCAAGACGCATACATCGTCGCCGCCAGCCGCACGCCGATCGGCAAGGCCCCGCGCGGTGTATTCAAGAACACGCGCCCGGACGAGCTGCTGGTCCACGCGATCAGGTCGGCGGTCGCGCAGGTGCCCGGCTTCGACACGAAGCTGATCGAGGACGCGATCATCGGCTGCGCGATTCCGGAAGCCGAGCAGGGCCTGAACGTCGCGCGGATGGGCGCGCTGCTCGCGGGCCTGCCGCAGACGGTCGGCGGCGTGACGGTCAACCGCTTCTGCGCGTCGGGCATCACGGCGCTCGCGATGGCGGCCGACCGCATCCGCGTCGGCGAGTCGGACGCGCTGTTCGCGGGCGGCTGCGAATCGATGAGCATGGTGCCGATGATGGGCAACAAGCCGTCGATGTCGCCGCACATCTTCGATCGCAACGAAGACTTTGGCATCGCGTACGGGATGGGCCTGACGGCCGAGCGTGTCGCCGACCAATGGAAGGTGAGCCGCGAAGACCAGGACGCGTTCTCGGTCGAGTCGCACCGCAAGGCGCTCGCCGCGCAGCAGGCCGGCGAGTTCAACGACGAGATCGCCGCATACACGCTCACCGAGCGTTTCCCGAACCTCGCGACCGGCGAAGTCGACGTGAAGACGCGCGAGATCGCGCTCGACGAAGGTCCGCGCGCGGACACGTCGCTCGAAGGCCTCGCGAAGCTGCGCACGGTGTTCGCGAACAAGGGCTCGGTCACGGCCGGCAACAGCTCGCAGACGTCGGACGGCGCCGGTGCGCTGCTCGTCGTGTCGGAGAAGGTGCTCAAGGAGTTCAACCTGACGCCGCTCGCGCGCTTCGTGAGCTTCGCGGTGCGCGGCGTGCCGCCGGAAATCATGGGCATCGGTCCGAAGGAAGCGATTCCGGCCGCGCTGAAGGCCGCGGGCCTGAAGCAGGACGATCTCGACTGGATCGAGCTGAACGAGGCGTTCGCCGCGCAATCGCTGGCGGTGATCCGCGATCTCGGCCTCGACCCGTCGAAGGTCAACCCGTTGGGCGGCGCGATCGCGCTCGGCCACCCGCTCGGCGCGACCGGCGCGATCCGCGCGGCGACCGTCGTGCACGGCCTGCGCCGCCGCAACCTGAAGTACGGGATGGTCACGATGTGCGTCGGCACCGGCATGGGCGCCGCGGGCATCATCGAACGCCTGTAAGCGGGACGCGACGAAAAGCGACGGCGGTGCGCGGGCCACGAGCTCGCGCACCGTTTTTTCATTCCGATAGAGGAAAGTCAAAGGAGACGGTTGTGGCCGAAATTCAAGTGGAACGCGCCGACGGCGTGATGACGATCACGATCGCGCGCCCGGCGAAGAAGAACGCGCTGACGGCGGCGATGTACCAGACGATGGCCGACGCACTCGCCGAAGCACAGGAAGACAAGGCGGTCCGCGTGATCCTGCTGCGCGGCGGCGACGGCAATTTCAGCTCGGGGAACGATCTCGAGGATTTCCTGAAGGCGCCGCCGAAGGACGAGAACGCGCCGGTGTTCCAGTTTCTCGCGCGGATCAGCGGTGCACCGAAGCCGATCGTCGCCGCGGTGCCGGGCATCGCGGTCGGCGTCGGCGTGACGATGCTGCTGCACTGCGATCTCGTCTATGCGGCCGACACCGCGACGTTCTCGCTGCCGTTCGCGCAGCTCGGGCTGTGCCCGGAAGCCGCGTCGAGCACGCTGCTGCCGCGCCTGGCCGGCCATCAGGTCGCCGCCGAGAAGCTGCTGCTCGGCGAGGCGTTCGATGCGCTGGAAGCGCACCGGATCGGCATCGTCAACCGCGTGCTGCCGGCCGCCGAACTCGACGCGTTCGCGGCGAAGCAGGCGGCGAAGCTCGCGGCGCTGCCGGCGTCGTCGCTGCGCGTGACGAAGGCGCTGCTGAAGGATACGGGCGGCGTGGCGACCGCCGCGCGGATGGCCGAAGAGGCGGGCCACTTCTCCGCGATGCTGCGCGCGCCGGAAGCGCGCGAGGCGATGACCGCGTTCTTCGAGAAGCGCAAGCCGGATTTCCGTCAGTTCGACTGACACCGGGCACCCGTGCGTTGCCGCCCCGGATTCCTTCACCGTCCGAGGCGGCCACGCTAGCCCGCGCGAGCCGCCGACCGCGCGGCTTGCGTTCGGTCTCCACGGCCGATGCGTCAATCGACGCGTCGGCTCGAACCTGCGCCGCTGCGCGTTCGCGCGGCGTTCCGCGTTCCCCTGCGCCGTTCTGCTGCCGTACTGCACTCACAACGCGCGTCGGTGTCGACGATGGCGTGGCGTGATGCCGCGGCCGGCGTCTCTCGTGTCGCGGTGCGGCGCCGTCATGTTTCCCGTTTCGCCATTGCCGCCCGCCATCCGCGGGGCTTGAGCGCCGGCCCCCGATCCGTTGCGCCATAGGCCATCGCCGGCAATCGTGCGCGGGTGCCGGCGTCCCGATTCGCCCCGCTCGGGGCGGTTCCGGCTCACCTCGGCAAAGCTTGTCCGCCGTCAAGTTGCACTGCGGCAATTTTCCGTACAGTTCGCGCACAGGTCGCCGCGGCCGGATGCGTCGCGCGATGACGGCATACGGCCGGCTCTTCTCAACGACAATCAGGCGAACGAACAATGATCGGACGAATCACCGGCGGAGCGCGTGCGGCGCCCGCCATCGGGCTGCTGGCGGCACTCGCCGGCTGCAGCGACCTTCACGTGCTCGATCCGAAGGGCGCGGTGGGCGTCGCCGAGAAATCGCTGATCGCGACGGCGACGTGGGCGATGCTGATCGTCGTCGTGCCGGTGATCCTGCTGACGCTTTACTTCGCGTGGCGCTACCGCGCGTCGAACCGCAACGCAACCTACGCGCCGAACTGGTCGCACTCGACCGCGATCGAAGTCGTGATCTGGACGGTGCCGACGCTGATCATCCTGTTCCTCGGCATCCTCACGTGGCGGACGACGCACGAGCTCGACCCGTACAAGCCGCTCGAATCGTCGGTGAAGCCGATCGATGTCGAGGTTGTCGCGCTCGACTGGAAATGGCTGTTCATCTATCCGGAGCTCGGCATCGCGTCGGTCAACCAGCTCGCGATTCCGGTCGGCACGCCGGTGAATTTCCGCATCACGTCGGACTCGGTGATGAACTCGTTCTTCATCCCGCAGCTCGGCAGCCAGGTCTATGCGATGGCCGGCATGCAGACGCGCCTGCACCTGATCGCCGACGAGGCGGGCAGCTACGCGGGCGTGTCCGCCAACTATAGCGGCCGCGGCTTCTCCGACATGAAGTTCCGCACGCTCGCCGAGCCGCGCGAGCAGTTCGACGCGTGGGTGAGGAAGGTGAAGGCGTCGTCCGACCGGCTCGACATGACCGCCTACGGCGCGGTCGCGCAGCCGAGCGAGAAGGCGCCCGTGCGCTACTTCTCGTCGGTGGATCCGAAGCTGTTTCACAACATCATCGCGAAATACAACAACGGCCACGCCCTCGACCCGAAGGACGCCGCCTGCACGACGAAGGGGTAACGCATGTTCGGCAAACTCACACTATCGGCGATCCCGTTCGACCAGCCCATCATCATGGGGGCGAGCGCCTTCATGGGGCTCGTCGTGCTGGGCATCGTCGCCGCGCTGACGGTCACCGGCCGATGGAAATGGCTGTGGAGCGAATGGCTGACGTCCGTCGATCACAAGAAGATCGGCGTGATGTACCTGGTCGTCGCGGTGCTGATGCTGCTGCGCGGCTTCGCGGACGCCGTGATGATGCGCGTGCAGCTCGCGCTCGCGTACAACGGCCCCGGCTACCTGCCGCCGCATCATTACGACCAGGTCTTCACCGCGCACGGCGTGATCATGATCTTCTTCATGGCGATGGCGCTGCTGGTCGCGTTCTTCAACCTGATCGTGCCGCTGCAGATCGGCGCGCGCGACGTCGCGTTCCCGTTCCTGAACTCGCTGAGCTTCTGGATGACGGCGATGGCCGCGATCCTGATGAACATCTCGCTCGTGATCGGCGAATTCGCGCAGACGGGCTGGCTCGCGTATCCGCCGCTGTCGGAGCTGCAGTTCAGCCCGGGTGTCGGCGTCGACTACTACCTGTGGGCGCTGCAGATCTCGGGCGTCGGCACGCTGATCACGGCGATCAACTTTTTCGTGACGATCATCAAGATGCGCGCGCCGGGCATGACGTTGATGAAGATGCCGGTGTTCACGTGGACCGCGCTGTGCTCGAACGTGCTGATCATGGCCACGTTCCCGATCCTGACGGTCGCGCTCGCGCTGCTGGGCCTCGACCGCTACCTCGACATGCACTTCTTCACGAACGATGCCGGCGGCAACGCGATGCTGTACCTGAACCTGATCTGGGCATGGGGGCATCCGGAGGTGTACATCCTCGTGCTGCCCGCGTTCGGCATCTATTCGGAAGTCATCGCCACGTTCGCGAAGAAGCCGTTGTTCGGCTACAGGACGATGGTCTATGCATCGTGCGTGATCATGGTGCTCGCGTTCCTCGTGTGGCTGCACCACTTCTTCACGATGGGTTCCGGTGCGGACGTCAACGCGTTTTTCGGCATCATGACGATGGTCATCGCGATTCCGACCGGCGTGAAGATCTTCAACTGGCTGTTTACGATGTACCGCGGACGCATCGAATTCACGGCGCCCGTGCTGTGGACGATCGGTTTCATGGTCACGTTCACGCTCGGCGGCATGACCGGCGTGATGATGGCGATTCCCGGCGCGGACTTCGTGCTGCACAACAGCCTGTTCCTGATCGCGCACTTCCACAACGCGATCATCGGCGGCGTCGTGTTCGGCTACTTCGCGGGCGTGCATTACTGGTTCCCGAAGGTGTTCGGTTTCCGGCTCGACGAGAAGTTCGGCAAGCGCGCGTTCTGGTGCTGGTTCCTCGGCTTCTACGCGTCGTTCGTGCCGCTGTACGTGCTCGGCTTCATGGGCATGACGCGGCGGCTCAACCACTACGACAACCCGGCCTGGCATCCGTGGCTGGTCGCCGCCGCGTTCGGCGTCGCGCTGATCGCGCTCGGCGTGCTGTGCCAGGTCGCATCGGTGTGGGTCGGCTGGCGCAATCGCAACCAGCCGCAGTATCGCGATGCGACGGGCGATCCGTGGAACGGCCGCACGCTCGAATGGGCGACGAATTCGCCGCCCGCCGTCTACAACTTCGCGGTGATCCCGAACGTTCATGAACTCGACGAGCTCGCGTATCGCAAGGCGAAGGGCCTCGGGCTCGGCCTCGGCAAGAACGTCAGGTACCAGGACATCCACATGCCGTCGAACACGAGTGCGGGCTTCTTCGTCGGCCTCTTCAGCCTGACGCTCGGCTTCGCACTCGTCTGGCACATCTGGTGGCTCGCGATCGCCGCGCTCGTCGGCATCGTCGCGACGGTGGTGCTGTACAGCGCACAGGACAACGACGGCTATTACATTCCGGCGGATACCGTCCGCACGATCGAGGAACAACGCGCGGGCGTGCGGATCGGCACACCGGCGCCGCAAGCCGAACTGGAGGCGAACTGATGTCGTATCAATCTCTCGCGGGCGCCGGCCATCAACCGGCGGCGCACCACCATCCGCCGTCGCATTCGGTGTTCGGCTTCTGGCTGTACCTGATGACCGACTGCGTGATCTTCGCGTCGCTGTTTGCGACGTTCGCGGTGCTCGGCCACCAGTTTGCGGGCGGGCCGACCGCGAAGGACCTGTTCGATATCCCGGGCGTCGCACTCGAGACCGCCGCGCTGCTGCTGTCCAGCATCACGTACGGCTTCGCGATGCTCGGCGCGCAGCGCCGCCGGCGCGGCACCGTGTTCGTCTGGCTTGCGGTGACGTTCGTGCTCGGCGCTGCGTTTCTCGCGATGGAACTGCGCGAGTTCTCGCACCTGATCGCGGAAGGCGCGGGCCCGCAGCGCAGCGCGTTCCTGTCGGCGTTCTTCGCGCTGGTCGGCACGCACGGATTGCACGTGGCGGTGGGCCTGTTGTGGATGGTCGTGCTCGTCGTGCAGATCGCGCGTGGCCCCGGCATGACGGAACGCGACTTCCGGCGCCTCACCTGCCTGAGCCTCTTCTGGCACTTCCTCGACATCGTCTGGATCTGCGTGTTCTCCTTCGTCTATCTCGCGGGCGTGATCTAAATGGCTCATTCGGAACTCATCCACCACGATGAAGCGCACGGCACGGCCGGCGGTTACGTCGTCGGTTTCGTGCTGTCGGTGCTGCTGACGGCCGCGTCGTTCGGCCTCGTGACGGGCGGCGTGCTGGCGCCGAAGGCCGCGCTCATCGCGCTCGCGGTGCTCGCGTTCGTGCAGATTCTCGTGCACCTCGTGTGCTTCCTGCACATGAACACGTCGTCCAGCCAGCGCTGGAACGTGATGGCGTTCAGCTACACGGTGCTCACCGCGCTGATCCTGATCTTCGGGACGCTGTGGGTGATGCACAACGTCAGCATGAACATGATGTCGCGTTAACCGGCCCGGGCCGTGGTTTGGCCCGCCCTTCCGCGCCGTGCCCGCCGCACGGCTTTGTTCCTTTCGGGCGTGCGGTTCGCGCGCCTTTGCGCATCATGATCAACAACGATTCCCAGACCCCGGTTCGTGCCGACGAGCCGATCCCGCATCGCAAGGTCATCCGCGCGTGGCTCGTGCCGTTCGCCACGCGCGAGATCGTGCGCCCGATCGCGCTGCTCGTGCTCGACTACCTGCTGCTGTTCGCGGCGTTCGCCGGCGCGCTGCTGATTCCGTCGATCATCGGCAAGATCGTCTGCGGGATGGCCGCCGGCTTCATCACCGGGCGGCTCTTCATCATCGGGCACGACGCGTGTCACCAGAGCCTGACGCCCGATCGCCGGCTGAACCGCTGGCTCGGCCGCATCGCATTCCTGCCGTCGCTGACGCCATACAGCCTGTGGGAAGTCGGGCACAACGTCGTGCACCACGGTTATACGAACCTGAAGGGCTTTGACTTCGTGTGGGCGCCGCATACGCCGGCGGAATACGCCGCGCTGTCGCCGGTGCGCCGCTTGCTGGATCGCGTCTACCGAAGCGGCTGGGCGCCGGGGCTTTATTATCTCGTCGAGATCTGGTGGCTGCGGATGTATTTCCCGACCAGGACCTATGTCGGTGCGTCGCGGCCCGTATTCCGGCGCGACTGCCTGCTGGTGACGGGCTTCGCGGCCGTGTGGATCGCCGCCGTCGTCTGGGTGGCGATCGCGACAGGGCAGCCCATCGCGCTGCTGCTCGCAACCGCTGTGCTCGTGCCGTTCCTGTTCTGGTGCTCGATGATCGGCTTCGTCGTGTATGTCCATCACACCGATCCGCGCATCGCGTGGCACGCGAACCGCGCGGAATGGTCGAATGCCGCGCCGTTCGTGTCGACCACGCTGCACCTGACGTTCCCGTTCGGTATCGGCGGCCTGCTGCACCACATCATGGAGCACACGGCGCATCACGTGGACATGAGCGTGCCGCTGTACCGGCTCAAGCCCGCGCAGTCAAAACTGGAAGACATGCTGCCCGGGCGGATCGTCGTGCAGCGCTTCAGCTGGCGCTGGTATTTCGACACGGCGCGCCGCTGCAAGCTCTATGACACCGACCGCAAGCTCTGGACGGACTACCTCGGAAACCGGACGAGCGACGCGGCATGCGACGCGCTCCCGCCGGCCGCCGCGGACGAACTGGGGGGCGCGGTTCCCGAACCGGCGGGCAAGGTGCCCGCCGCGAGCGCTCACGCGGTGCCGTAATCCACGTGGCCGGTTTCGCGGCAGAAGCTGACGAGCCGCAAACCGGCCGCCTTTGCGATCTCGATCGCGAGCGACGACGGCGCGGAGATGGTTGCGACCATCGGGATGCCGACCCGTGCGGCCTTGCGCACGAGCTCGTAGCTCGCGCGGCTCGACAGGAACACGAAGCCGTCGGTCGCGTCGGCGCGCGACAGCACGAGCGAGCCGATCAGCTTGTCCAGCGCGTTGTGGCGGCCAACGTCCTCGAACGCGATCCGGATCGCGCCTGTTGCGTCGCACCATGCGGCCGCATGCAGGCCGCCCGTGAGCTGCGTGAGCGCCTGGTGGGCCGGCAGCGCATGTGCCGCGCGCGCCAGCGCGTCGGGCGCGAGGCGCGCGAGAAAGCCCGTGTCGGGCACGCGTTCGGGCGCGAGGTCGAGCAGGTCGATGCTTTCGATTCCGCATACGCCGCAGCCGGTGCGCCCCGCGAGCGCGCGGCGCCGGTCCTTCAGCGCGGCGAATGCCTGCTGGACGACTTCCAGATGGACTTCCGCATGCGGCAGCGGCGCGTCGGCGTGCAGGATCACCTCGATGTCCTTGATGTCGCTGCCGCGCGCGACGATCCCTTCCGAGATTGCGAAGCCGACCGCGAACGCTTCGAGGTCGCACGGCGTGCACATCATCACCGCGTGCGAGATGCCGTTGAAGACGAGTGCGACGGGCCATTCCTGGCCGACGTAGTCGTGCGCGGTTTCGACGGCGCCGCCGCGCGTGCGGCGCACGGACAGCTCGATCGCGCCGCGCGGTTCGGCGTGCGGTTCGTCGGATTCGGTCGGATTCACGAGCACTCCCGTTGATTCGAGGCACGGCCGGCGGACCATCAATCGTGTCCGCCGTCCGCGCGCAGAGGTTCTAAAATACCCCAGGCAGGCCGGCCGCGCCGGCAACCGTCACGTCAGGTAACGACCATGGGACTCAGCGACGCTCCGTTGCTATTCAACTTCGAACACGATTCGTCGGAAAATTTCACGTACATCCCGATGATCGTGCGTTTCAACCTCGACCGCTTCGGTTTGCGGATTTCGCTCGAGCAGTGGCAGTTGCTACCGCTCGAGGACCGCAAGCTGCTCGCGCGCTTTCCGGCCGACGACGACACCGCGATCGAGCCCAACTTCGATCATGCGCTGTTCGAGATGCTGCGCACGCACGCCGATCTGGAACCGTCGTGGTTCCAGCCGGACGAGCAGCCGAGCTGGCGCGCCACCGACACGGTGCCGGAGTCGCTCGTGCAGCAGAGCGCGCTGGCCGGGTTGTCGGCACCCGCGCTCGCGCAGTGGCAGCGGCTTGCGCCGTTCCAGCGCTACGTGCTGGTGAAGCTGTCGCGCAAGCCGAAGCTGAATCACGATTTCCTGCCCGCGATGCGGGAGTTCGGGCTGACGGCCACGCACTGACGGGCCGCGTGCCGCGCCGCAGCGCGGCGCTTGTCCGTCGGAGCGTCAGAGCGGCGGCAGTTGCCGCGGCTTGCGGTCCGGGCCGGTCGCGACGTACGTGAGCGTCGCTTCGGTGACCTTCACGATTTCGCCCATCAGGCGCATGCGCTGTGCATACACCTCGACGTCGACCGTGATCGACGTGTTGCCGGTGCGCATGATGGTCGCGTAGAAGCTCAGAAGATCGCCGACGAACACCGGCTGCTTGAACACGAACGAGTTGACCGCGACCGTCGCGACGCGTCCATTTGCGCGCTGGCTCGCGGGGATCGAACCGGCAATGTCGACCTGCGACATGATCCAGCCGCCGAACACGTCGCCGTGGACGTTCGCGTCGTGCGGTTGCGGGACGACGCGCAGCGCGGGCTGCTTTTGCGGAAGTTCGAGGGTCGAATCGGTCATGGCGGGGGCTTTCATCCTGTAATAAATTCGCCGCCGCGCGCAGGCTGGCCGGCAAGACCGCCGGCAGCGGCGCGAAGCGGCTTCTGCGACAATACAACGTTCGCAAATTGTACGAGAAAGCGGGCGAGCCGGCCGCCGATGCACGCGTCCGGCGCCGCCGCCGATCCTTCCCCCATGCGCCGATTTCCTGCTTCCGGCGAGCCCGCGCCGGCTTCGACTGGGCCCCGCAACGACTGGCAGACCATCCGGTCGCTGCTGCCGTACCTGAGCACCTACAAATGGCGCGTCGCGCTCGCGCTCGCCTGCCTGATCGGCGCGAAGGTCGCGAACCTCGGCGTGCCGGTCGTGATGAAGCGCATCGTCGACCACCTGTCCTACGTGCAGCAGATCACCGCGCTCGGTCGCGCCGAGCAGTCGGCCGGCATCGTGCTCGCGGGCGGCGTCGGGCTGCTGGTCGTCGCGTATGCGTTCGTGCGGCTGTCGACGTCGCTGTTTACCGAGCTGCGCGAGATCCTGTTCTCGAAGGTCACCGAGAGCGCGGTGCGCCAGCTCGCGCTGCAGGTATTCAGGCACCTGCACGGGCTGTCGCTGCGGTTTCACCTGGAGCGCCAGACGGGCGGCATGTCGCGCGACATCGAGCGCGGCACGCGCGGCATCCAGCAGCTGATTTCGTATTCGCTGTACAGCATCCTGCCGACGCTCGTCGAGGTCGGGCTCGTGCTCGGCTTCTTCGTGGTCAAGTACGAGGCCTATTACGCGTACGTGACGTTCGCTGCGCTGGTCACGTACATCGTGTTCACGGTGAAGGTCACCAACTGGCGCACGCACTTCCGCCGCACGATGAACGAACTCGATTCGCGCGCGAACGCGCGGGCGATCGATTCGCTGATCAACTACGAGACGGTGAAGTACTTCGGCAACGAGGAGTGGGAAGCGCAGCGCTACGACGAGAACCTGAAGCGCTACCGCAAGGCGGCGATCCGCTCGCAGAACTCGCTGTCGGTGCTGAACTTCGGCCAGCAGGCGATCATCGGCACGGGGCTCGTGTTCATCCTGTGGCGCGCGACGCAGGGCGTGCTCGCGGGCAAGCTGACGCTCGGCGATCTCGTGCTGATCAACACGTTCATGCTGCAGCTCTATATTCCGCTGAACTTTCTCGGCGTCGTCTATCGCGAGCTGAAGCAGAGCCTCACCGACATGGACCGGATGTTCGGGCTGCTGTCGGCCGCGAAGGAAGTCGCGGATTTACCCGATGCACGGCCGCTCGCGGTGGCCGGCGCGCAGGTGCGCTTCGAGCATGTGAACTTCGCATACGAGCCGGCGCGGTCGATCCTGCACGACGTGACGTTCACGATCGACGCGGGCACGACGACCGCGGTGGTCGGTCACAGCGGTTCCGGGAAGTCGACGCTGTCGCGCCTGCTGTTCCGCTTCTACGATCTCGACCGGCAGGCGGGCGGCGCGATCCGGATCGACGGCCAGGACATTCGCGACGTCACGCAGGATTCGCTGCGCGCATCGATCGGGATCGTGCCGCAGGACACCGTGCTGTTCAACGACTCGATCTACTACAACATCGCGTACGGCCGGCCGACCGCGACCCGCGACGAGGTGGTCGCGGCCGCGCGTGCCGCGCATATCCACGATTTCATCGAAAGCTTGCCGAAGGGCTATGACACGCCGGTCGGCGAGCGCGGGCTGAAGCTGTCGGGCGGCGAGAAGCAGCGCGTCGCGATCGCGCGCACGCTGCTGAAGAATCCGCCGATCCTGCTGTTCGACGAAGCGACGTCGGCGCTCGATTCGCGTTCGGAACGCGCGATCCAGCACGAGCTCGACCAGATCGCGCGGCATCGCACGACGCTCGTGATCGCGCATCGGCTGTCGACGGTCGTGCACGCGCAGCAGATCCTCGTGATGGATCACGGACGGATCGTGGAACGCGGCACGCACGACGAACTCGTGCGTGCGGACGGGCTGTATGCGCAGATGTGGGCGCTGCAGCAGCAGCGCGCGGCGGCGGGCGGGGAAGAGGCCGAGGCCGCGTGAGCGGCGATGCTGCGCGCGGTGGCGCGCAGCGGGAACCCGGGGCGGTCTGCCGGAAGTGCGCGCGGGCAGCGTAGCGGCACGACGCGGCGCCGCGTAGGTAGTCCGTCGTCCGGTCAGCCCGCGGCGCGCAGCCGCGCGTCGAGTTCGCCGAGCTGCGCGGGCGTGCCGACGTTCTCCCAGACGCCTTCGTACAGTTCGCCGCTCGCGCGGCCGGCTTCGATCGTCGCGCGGAAGTACGGCGTCAGTGCGCGTCGCGTGCCGGGCGCGAGATCGCGGAACATCCGCGTGTCGTACAGGCCGATGCTGCCGAACGTGACGCGCTCGCCGCCGTCGAGCGACAGGCGCCCGTCGCCACCGAGCACGAAGTCGCCGGACGGATGGAACGGCGGATTCGGCACCATCACGAGATGCATCGCGGGCGCGTCGAGTGCCGACATGCGCGCGGCGGGGGCGGCGAGCTTCCCGTAATCGAACTCGGCGAACACGTCGCCGGCCACCGCGACGAACACTGTCGGCCGCCCGTCGGGTTCCAGCAGCGGCAATGCCTGCGCGATGCCGCCGGCGGTTTCCAGCGCTTCGCCCTCGGCCGAATACGCGAGCCGCACTCCCCAGCGCGAACCGTCGCCGAGCGAGGCCTCGATCCGTTCGCCGAGCCATGCATGGTTGATCACGATCGTCTCGATGCCCGCGCGTGCGAGCGCTTCGATCTGCCAGACGATCAGCGGCTTGCCGCCCGCTTCGAGCAGCGGCTTCGGGCGGGTGTCGGTCAGCGGGCGCATCCGTTCGCCGCGCCCGGCGGCGAAGATCATCGCCGTGGTCAGGGTGTCACTCATGTTCGGCCGGGTGTCAGGACAGTCAGAACGTATAGCCCACGTCGGCCGGCGCGTTGCCCTCGAGTTCGTCGAGCAGCTTCGCGAACGGCACGAGCGGGCGATAGCGCAGCGCGACCTTGCGCGCATACGCGAGGAAGCGCGGCAGGTCGTTCAGGTAGTGCGGCTTGCCGTCGCGGTAATTGATGCGCGCGAACAGGCCGAGGATCTTGATATGGCGCTGCAGCCCCATCCATTCGAGCTGGCGGTAGAACTCGCCGAAATCCGGATCGACCGGCAGGCCGGCCTTTTTCGCCTTTTCCCAGTAGTACGCGAAGCAGTCGAGCTCGAACTCCTCGTCCCAGCTGACGAACGCGTCGCGCAGCAACGACACGACGTCGTACGTCAGCGGCCCGTAGACGGCGTCCTGGAAGTCGAGCACGCCCGGATTCGGCTCGCAGACCATCAGGTTGCGCGGCATGAAGTCGCGCAGCATGAAACCCTGCGGCTGCGCGTGCGCGCTGGCGACCAGCAGTGCGAAGGTGCGGTCGAGCGTGCCGCGCATCGCGTCGGTGACGGGCTTGCCGAGGTGGCGGCCGACGAACCATTCGGGCAGCAGCTCCATTTCGCGGCGCAGGAACGCTTCGTCGAACGGCGGCAGCACGTCGGGCTTCGACGTGAGCTGGAAGCGGATCAGCGCGTCGAGCGCGTCGCGCATCAGCGGCCGCGCGGCGGCCGGGTCGGCCGGATCGAGCACCGAGATGTACGACGTGCGGCCGAGGTCCGTCACGAGCATGAAGCCCGCGTCGAAATCGTGGGCCAGGATGTCCGGCACGTGATCGCCGGCCGCGGCGAGCAATTGCGCGACCTGGACGAACTCGCGGCACTTCTCGGGCGGCGGCGCGTCGACGGCAATCAGCGTGCCGCCGGCGCTCGTGGCCGACGCGACACGGAAATAACGGCGGAAACTGGCGTCGGACGACGCAGGCGCGAGGGTCGACAGGTCAAGGGCGTAGCGCCCGGCGAGCGGGCGCAGCCACGCGGTGAGTGCGTCGAGGCGGGCGTCGGGCTGGGATGCGGCGGATGGCGGCGTCATGAAACTCGGGGGAGGGGGGAACGTCTTGCCATATAATACCCCACGACTTTTTTGACGCGCCCCGCGTCAGCTTCCGCCGTACAGGTCCGCTGCCTGTCGCGCCGTCCGCCCGATCGCCTCCCCGGTTTGCGCTCAGCCGCAGTCGCGGTTCGACGGCGCGGCCCGCCGTGCGCGAGTGTGCCGTGAAGGCGCGGTTGACAAGGGGCGATTCGCCAAACGATAGATGCCGCCCAAACCGCTATTCCCGAATGTTTTCCCCGGTGACGGGGCGCCGCGCAAACGGCGGCTCGCGCTCGCGCTCCTGGCCGTGCCGGGCCTCGTGCCGGCCGTGTCGTACGCGCAGCTGTCGGGCGCGGCTGCGCAGCCGCAGCCGCTCGACTCGCCGTGGGATCTGCGTCTCGCACCCCAGCTCGAGGATCATCCGCTGAAGGACGGCGCGAAGCCGGCCGCCTTCGTGATCGCCGACCACACGAGCGGCACGGCCGAGCAGGATCTGGCCGCGAAGGGTTCGGCCGAACTGCGGCGCGGCGAAGCCGTCGTGAAGGCCGACGCGATCCACTACGATCAGGATACCGACATGGCCGATGCGTACGGCCAGGTCAGGATAGTCAACGGCGGCACGTCGTTTGCGGGCCCCGAGGCGCATCTGAAGATCGAGGCGAACCAGGGCTTCATGACGGCGCCGAAGTACCACTTCAACGTGACGGGCGGGTCGGGCAGCGCGGAGCGCGTCGACATGGTCGACAACGAGCGCTCGGTGTTCGTCAACGGCACGTACACGGCGTGCCAGTGCTCGACGAACCCCGCGTGGTACATCAAGGGCAGCCGCTTCGACTTCGATACGGGCGCCGACGAAGGCACCGCGCGCAACGGCGTGCTGTTCTTCCAGGGCGTGCCGATCTTCGCGAGCCCGTGGCTGACGTTCCCGCTGTCGGGCGAGCGGCGCAGCGGCCTGCTGCCGCCGACGTTCTCGATGAACTCGAACAACGGCTTCGAGCTGTCGCTGCCGTACTACTTCAACATCGCGCCGAACCGCGACCTGACGCTTACGCCGCGCATCATCTCGCGGCGCGGCGTGATGGCCGAAGCGACGTTCCGCTACCTGTCGCCGTCGTATTCGGGCACGTTTACGGCCAATTACCTGCCGGATGACCGGCTCGCGCACCGCAACCGCTACGCGATCTACTGGCAGCACCAGCAGAACTTCGGCGGCGGCTTCGGCGGCTACGTCTACTACAACAAGGTCTCGGACAACACCTATCCCGAAGATCTCGGTTCGACGAACCAGTTCATCAACGGGACGCAGACGCTGTACCAGCAGGAAGCCGGCCTCACGTACAACAACGGCCCGTGGTCGGTGCTTGCGCGTTACCAGCACTGGCAGACGCTGCCGCCGTCGATCGCGCCGTACAGCCGCGAGCCGCAGTTGAACGTGAAGTACACGAAGTACAACGTCGGCGGCTTCGACTTCGGCGCGGAAGCCGATTATTCGCGGTTCCGCATCACGACGGCCGATGCGACCGAAGGCGACCGGATCGTCTTCAACCCGTACATCGCATACGGCGTGTACGGCCCCGGCTACTTCGTCGTGCCGAAGGTTCAGTACCACTTCGCGTCGTACGACCTGAGCCACCTGTCGTCGGGCACGCCGAACAACCCGAAGCGCTTCACCGAGTCGATCCCGACCGTGACCTTCGACTCGGGCCTGATCTTCGACCGCTCGGTGCGCCTGTTCGGGCAGGACTTCATCCAGACCCTCGAGCCGCGCCTGTACTACGTGTACACGCCGTATCGCGACCAGTCGAACGCGCCGCTGTTCGACACCGCGGAATCGGACTTCGGCCTCGCGGAGATCTACCAGCCGAACACGTTCGTCGGCAACGACCGGATCGCCGATGCGAACCGGATCACGGCCGGCCTCACGTCGCGCTTCATCGATCCGCGCACCGGCGACGAGCGTGCGCGCTTCGTGATCGCGCAGCAGTACTACTTCGCCGATCAGCGCGTCACGCTGAACCCCGGGCAGAGCGCCGTGCTGGCGCGCCACTCGGACCTGATCGTCGGCGCCGCGCTGAAGCTCGGTTCGGGCTTCATGTCGGAAACGGCGTTCCAGTACAACCAGAACAACAACCAGCTCGTGAAGTCGAGCATCGGTTTCGGCTACAGCCCGGGCGAGCGCCGCGTGATCAACGTCGGCTACCGCTATACGCGCTCGAACACCACGCTCGACAACCAGCCGATCAACCAGTTCCTGGTGTCCGCGCAGTGGCCGCTCACGCGCCGCCTGTATGCGATCGGCCGCTTCAACTACGATCTCGCCGGCGATCGCGTGGTCGACGGTCTGCTCGGCTTACAATACGACGCGGATTGCTGGGCGCTCGGGGTCGGGGTGCAGCGGGCCGCGAACGGCATCAATTCGTCGGGACAGCAGAACTCGTCGACGCGCTTCATGATGCAATTGACGCTCAAGGGCTTGTCGACCGTCGACAACGGCCTCGTGTCCGCATTCCGCGCCGGGGTGCCGGGCTACACGCCGCTGCCGCCGCCGCCGCCGCCGATGTCCCGCTTCAGCAACTACGAGTAACGCCGGCTTGTCTGCACCGGTCAGCACGATTTCAATGGAGTATCAGTGGCAATGAAGAAATCCCTTCGTTTCGCGGCAGTCGTGTCCAGCCTCGCCGCGTCCGCCGCGCTGCTCGCCGCCGCGCCGGCCGCGGCGCAGGCGCTCGGTTCGCGAGGTGCGCAGCTCGCCGACGAAGTCGTCGCGGTCGTCAACAACGACGTGATCACGGGTCGCGAACTCGACCAGCGCGTCGGCCTGATCGCGCGCCGGCTGCAGCAGCAGAACGCGCCGGTGCCGCCGGCCGACCAGTTGCGTGCGCAGGTGCTGAACCAGATGGTGCTCGAGCGGATCCAGGTGCAGAAGGCCAAGGACGACGGGATCCGCATCGACGACGCGACCGTGCAGTCGACGCTGCAGCGTCTCGCGCAAGCGAACGGGATGACGCTCGAGCAGTACCGCGCGCGTCTGGAGTCGCAAGGCGTGCCCTGGAGCATCTTCACGAGCGATGCGCGTACCGAGCTGATGCTGTCGAAGCTGCGCGAGCGCGAGGTCGACGGCAAGATCACCGTGTCGGACGCCGAGGTCGCGAACTACATCGCGAGCCAGCGCGGGCCGAACGCGGCACAGCAGCAGGACCTGCGCTTCCAGCACATCTTCATCAAGGCGCCGACCAACGCGCCGCAGGCCGACATCGAAGCCGCGCAGAAGAAGGCCGACGCGCTGCTGCAGCAAGCGAAGTCGGGCGCCGATTTCGAGCGGCTCGCGAAGAACAACTCCGAAGCAAACGACGCGAAGAAGGGCGGCGACCTCGGCTTCAAGGCGCCGAGCGCGCTGCCGGCCGAAGTCGTCGATGCCGCATCGAAGCTGCGCCCGGGCCAGGTCAACCCGACGCTGATCCGCGTGCCGGACGGCTTCGAGATCGTGCGTCTCGTCGACCGCCGCCAGAGCCAGGGCGCTTCCGCCGCGGCGCCGAAGATCGTCCAGACGCACGTGCGCCACATCCTGCTGCGCGTGGGCGAAGGCAAGTCGGAAGGGCAGGCGCGCCAGCAACTGGCCGACATCCGCAACCAGGTCGAGGCCGGCGGCGATTTCGCGAAGTTCGCGCGTACCTACTCGCAGGACGGTTCGGCGTCGCAGGGCGGCGATCTCGGCTGGATCAGCCCGGGTGAAACCGTGCCGGAATTCGAGCGTGCGATGAACAACCTGCAGGACGGCCAGATCAGCCAGCCGATTCGTACCGAGTACGGCTACCACCTGATCCAGGTGCTGAACCGCCGCGAGGCGGAAGGCTCGGTGCAGCAGCAGATGGACATCGCGCGTCAGGCGATCGGCCAGCGCAAGGCCGAGCAGGCATATGCCGACTGGCTGCGCGAGCTGCGCGACTCGTCGTACGTGCAGTTCAAGATCGGCGGCGCCGGCCCGGCGAACTGAACGAGCCTCCGATGACCACGCCCGCGCTGCAGATCGCGATCACGACCGGCGAACCCGCGGGCGTCGGCCCTGAGCTGACCGTGCAGGCGCTGCGAGATGCCGCGCAGCGCTGGCCCGACGCGCATTTCACCGTGCTCGGCGATGCGGCGCTGCTCGACGCGCGCGCGGCGGCGGTCGGCGCGAGCCCTGCAACGCTCGCCGGCGGGCAGGTGTCGGTCGCGCATCACGCGCTCGCCGCTCCCGTGCAGGCGGGCAAGCTGGATGCGGCGAACGGCCGGTACGTGCTCGACCTGCTCGACACGGCGATCGACGGCGCGCTGGCGGGCCGGTACGACGCGATCGTTACCGCGCCGCTGCAGAAGAGCACGATCAACGATGCGGGCGTGCCGTTCACCGGCCATACCGAATACCTGGCCGAGCGCACGCATACGCCGCGTGTCGTGATGATGCTGGCGGGCACCGGTGCCAGGCCGCTGCGCGTCGCGCTCGCGACCACGCACCTGCCGCTGAAGGACGTGTCGGCCGCGCTGACGATCGACGGGCTCGTCGAGACGCTCGCGATCATCGATCGCGACCTGCGGCGCGACTTCGGTCTCGCCGCGCCGCGCATCCTCGTGACGGGCCTGAACCCGCACGCGGGCGAGAACGGTTATCTCGGCCGCGAAGAGATCGACGTGATCTCGCCGGCGCTGGCCCGCGCGAACGCGCAGGGTATCGATGCGCGCGGCCCGTATCCGGCCGACACGCTGTTCCAGCCGCGCCATCTGGCCGATGCCGATTGCGTGCTCGCGATGTTCCATGACCAGGGGTTGCCCGTGCTGAAGTACGCGACGTTCGGCGAGGGCATCAACGTGACGCTCGGGCTGCCGATCATCCGCACGTCGGTCGATCACGGCACCGCGCTCGATCTGGCCGGCACGGGCCGCGCGGATCCGGGCAGCATGGTCGCCGCGCTCGATACGGCCGTCACGATGGCGCGCCATCGCCGCGCGGCCTGACGCGGCCCGACCTCACCCCATTCGTCGTATTTTTCGTTTTACTGAGTCGATGTCGAACAGCAGACAGCACCAAGGCCACTTCGCGCGCAAGCGCTTCGGGCAGAACTTCCTCGTCGATCACGGCGTGATCGATTCGATCGTGTCGACGATCGGCCCCGCGCGCGGCCAGCGCATGGTCGAGATCGGCCCCGGGCTCGGCGCGCTGACCGGGCCGCTGATCGAGCGTCTCGCGACGCCCGAGGCGCCGCTGCACGCGGTCGAGCTCGACCGCGACCTGATCGGGCGCCTGCAGCAGCGCTTCGGCGCGCTGCTCGAACTGCACGCGGGCGACGCGCTCGCGTTCGACTTCGGTTCGCTCGCGGCGCCCGGCGACAAGCCGTCGCTGCGGATCGTCGGCAATCTGCCGTACAACATTTCCAGCCCGCTGCTGTTTCACCTGATGACGTTCGCCGACGTGGTCATCGACCAGCATTTCATGCTGCAGAACGAAGTCGTCGAGCGGATGGTCGCAGAGCCGGGCACGAAGGCGTTTTCGCGGCTGTCGGTGATGCTGCAGTACCGCTACGTGATGGAAAAGATGCTCGACGTGCCGCCCGAATCGTTCCAGCCGCCGCCGAAGGTCGATTCGGCGATCGTCCGGATGATTCCGTACGAGCCGCACGAACTGCCGGACGTCGATCCGGTGCTGCTCGGCGAAATCGTCACCGCCGCGTTCTCGCAGCGCCGCAAGATGCTGCGCAATACGCTCGGCGACTATCGCGAGACGATCGATTTCGATGCGCTCGGCTTCGATCTCGCGCGCCGTGCGGAGGACGTGAGCGTGGCCGAATACGTCGGCGTCGCGCAGACGCTCGCGGCGGTGCGCAAGGCCGGGTAACGCGCATGGCGCGGGCCGGACCACCGGATGTCGCGATGAGGCTGCCCCGCGGGGCAGCTTTTTTATTGCGCTCGTGCCTTTCTTCGCATGTGCGGCTGCCGCCTGCCGTCACGCCCGCCTGCGCGGCGGCGTGTTGACGAGCGCGATGCCGGTCAGCACGAGCGCGGCCGCGGACATGAAGCGCCAGCCGACCGATTCGCCGAGCAGCAGCACGCCGAACGCGACGCCGAACAGCGGCGACAGGAACGTGAATACGGACAGCCGCGACGCGCTGTAGCGCGTCAGCAACCAGAACCACGACAGGTAGCTGACGAACGCGACGATCACCGACTGGTACGCGAGGCTTGCCACCGCGACCGGCGTCACATGCGCGAACGACATCTGGCCGAACAGCGCGGCCAGCGCGACCAGTACGACCGCCGACACCGCGAGCTGGTAGAACAGCGTCTTGCTCGCACTTGCGTGCGCGAGCGCCGTCGAACGCACGACGACCGTCGTCGCGGCCCACATCGCGCCGCCGAGTATGCCGAGCGCGTCGCCGGCCAGCCCCGCCAGCACCGATGCGCCGGGCGCGCGCGGCGTCAGGAAGCCGTCCGCGAACGCGAGTGCGATACCGGCGAACGCGAGGCCGACGCCGGCCCACTGCGCGCGCTGCAGCCGTTCGCCCGGCGCGAACAGGTGCAGGCCGAGCGCGGTGAAGCAGGGCGCCGTGTACAGGAAGATCGCCATGTGCGACGCGCTCGTCAGCGTCAGCCCGAAGAATACGCAGACGAATTCGCCGGCGAACAGCGCACCGGCCGCGAGGCCGGCGCCGAACGTGCCGTCCGCGTGGAACAGCGGCGTGCCGCGCGCGCGGGCCCAGCCCCACAGCAGCAGCGCGGCAATCACCGAGCGCAGCCCGGCCTGGAACATCGGCGCGATGGCGGCATTTGTGCTCTTGATCGCGACCTGCTGGAAGCCCCAGATCGCGCACAGCAACAGCATCAGGCCCACCGCGCGCATGTCGAGCGCGCGGCGCATGGGCGTGGCGGCAAGCGTGGTCATCGGCGAGCCTCGCTGATTCGATAGGGCAGCAGCAGCGAGATCGGGTGGGCGGCGCGTTCGGCGCGCTCGAATCGGCGGTTTCGCACGAGAGTTTAGAGAGGCGCGAGATGGTCTTGGAGTCGGGAACGAGAATCTAAACTTGGACCTCGCAGCCTCGGAGCGGGCTCACGGTGGACGAACATTCGAAGGGCAATGTAAGCGCCGCCTATGGTCCTCTGTGCGATGAGAGTTGGAGGCTTCACGCTTTGTGAGGTTTAGTCGACTCGACCTTTTTTCTGGATCAGTTCAATTTTGTAGCCATCGGGGTCCGCGACAAAGGCGATCACGGTTGTACCGTGCTTCATAGGGCCGGCTTCGCGCGCCACGACGCCACCGCGCTTTTTTACTTCTTCACAGGCGGCATACGCGTCTTCCACTTCCAGCGCGATATGACCGTACCCCGTTCCCAAGTCGTACTTGTCGGTGCCCCAGTTGTAGGTCAATTCGATAGCTGCGGCTTCGGACTCGTCTTCGTAACCGACAAATGCCAGCGTGAACTTTCCATCAGGGTAGTCGTGCTTTCGGAGCAGACGCATGCCGAGGACCTCGGTGTAGAAGCGGATGGACGCGTCCAAATCGCCTACGCGAAGCATAGTGTGCAGGATTCGCATGAGTAGTCCTTTGATGGCGCGTCGAAAGACGCATTGAGAACCCGCAATTGTAGAGGATATGGAGTTGACCTGCTTTTCGCCCCAACTTGTCCCTTGACCGGCAGTTTCTTCCGCAGGTTAGGATGACCGGCATGATTCTTGTCTACCGCTACCGCGTGAAGTCGCTCAACGGACTGCTCAACAAACAGAGCCGTGCGGTGAACTACGTCTGGAATTTCTGCAACGACACGCAGAAGCACGCGCTCAAGTGGAGCAAGAGGTGGCCGACCGGCTTCGACCTGAATGTGCTCACGACCGGCAGCAGCAAGGAACTCGGCATTCACTCGGGAACGGTCAACGCAACGTGCGAGCAGTACGCGAAGTCGCGCAGCCAGCACCGGCGCCCTTACCTGCGCTATCGCGGCAGGAAATCGCTTGGCTGGGTGCCGTTGAAAGGCCGCGACATGAAACGTGAAGGCGACGCGTTTCGCTTTGCCGGCCATACTTTCCGCGTGTTCAGCAGCCGGCCGCTCCCTGAAGGCAAGATCAAGGACGGAACCAATTTTGCGCAGGATGCGCGCGGCAACTGGTTTCTCAACATCGTGATCGAGATGCCCGATGTTCAGGCGCGCCCGATCCGTTCCGGCGTCGGCCTCGATCTCGGTCTGAAAGACTTCGCCACACTTTCGACCGGCGAGAAGCTGCCTAACGACCGGTTCGGCCAGCGCGCGGCCGAAAAGCTGGCGAGAGCCCAACGCGCGCGAAAGCACAAACGACATATCGCGAAGCTGCACGCGAAAGTGGCGAATGCCCGCGCCGATTTCCAGCACAAGCTCGCACTCGATCTGGTGCGACGCTTCGACTACATCGCGGTCGGCAATGTGTCGGCCACCAAACTCGCCAGAACCAGGATGGCGAAGAGCATCTACGACGCATCCTGGTCGTCCTTCCGAAACAAGCTTCGTCACAAAGCGATGGCGCACGGAGTCACGTTCGAGGAAGTGGACGAAAGCGGTTCTACCCAGTCCTGTTCGGCGTGAGGGTCGAGAGACAGCACGACGCGGCCGAAAGGTATCGCGGGACTGCGAGTAAGAGAGTGGACCTGCGGTGACTGTGGCGTCGAGCATGATCGTGATACCAACGCTGCGCTGAACATTCTCCGATGCGGGCGTGCATCGCCAGTAGTGGGAATCCACTGCCGTTTGGCGGTGGAGGACGTCAACCAGAAGAAGGCGCACTGAGCGCGGGATGAGCAGGCCGCGGCGCGCGATGCATGTGGCGGCCGGTCGAACGAACGGGCGGTGCGGGGTGACCCGCAGCGCCCGTTTGCATTTGCGCGCGAGGAAAGACTGCGCGCGTTACAGCGACGGCAGCAGCTCGGGCGGGTGATGCTTGAGCGTGTGCCGCGCTTCGCGGAACTCGGGGAAGATCGATTCGACGGTCTGCCAGAAGGCGGGGCTGTGGTTCATCTCGCGCAGGTGCGACAGTTCGTGCGCGACCACGTAGTCGACGATCGACATAGGGAAATGGATCAGCCGCCAGTTCAGGCGGATCTTGCCGTCGCTCGAGCAGCTGCCCCAGCGCGTCGCGGCCGACGACAGCGCGTACATCGAATACGTGACGCCCAGCTTTTCCGCATAGACCGCGAGGCGTTCGCCGAAGATCCGCTTCGCCTCGCCCTGCAGCCAGCCCTGCACGCGATCCTTGATCTGCTGCATGTCGGCCTGCGCGGGCAGCGGCAACGACAGCCGCAGCGCATCGGCGTCGAACCCGACGGCGCCCGCGCCGAGCGCGATCGTCACCGTCTTGCCGAGATACGGAAGCTGCGCGCCGTCGCGCCAGTCGATCTGCGGCAGCGCGCGCTGCTCGGTGCGCGTTTTCCACTCCGCGAGCTTCGCGAAGATCCAGCGTTGTTTCTCGGAGATCGCGGCTTCGATGTCGGCGAGCGTGACCCAGCGCGGCGCGGTGATCGACAACCCGCTGCCGTCGATCGTGAAGCCGATCGTGCGGCGCGCCGAGCGCTTCAGGCGGTATTCGAGCACGCGGCTGTCGAGTGCGAACGTGCGCACGCGCGAGCGGTCGGGGGCCGGGCCCGGATCGAGCGGTGCGGCGGGCGCCGCTTCAGGCGGCGCCGGCGGCGTAGCGGGCGCCGACGGTGCGGCGGCCGGCCCGTCGAAGAGCGGCAGATCCATCTGGCGATGATCGAGAGCCACGACGGCTGGCCGTGGCCGCGGACGCTGTTTCATCAGTTCGCTTCTTTTTGACGTACGCAACGGCTGCAACCCGCGGGATTCAGACTCGCGCGGCATCGCGCGTGCCGGCATTGCCCGCTTGACGATACGCATCGGGATCGATACGGCGCATTTCCGCTTCGATCCATGCTTCGACCTGCGAGTTCAATGCATCGGGCGTGAGGCCGGTCGAATCGATCGGCTTGCCGATCGACACGGTGACGACGCCCGGGAATTTCATGAACGAGTTGCGCGGCCACACCCGTCCTGCATTGTGCGCGATCGGCACGACGGGCGTGCCGGTTTCGATCGCGAAGCGCGCGCCGCCCGTCTTGTACTTGCCCTGCTTGCCGACCGGCGTGCGCGTGCCCTCGGGGAACATGATCATCCATGCGCCTTCCGACAGGCGCTTCTTGCCCTGGCGGATCACCGAGTTGAACGCGTTCTTGCCTTCCTTGCGGTTGATGTTGACCATGTGCAGCATCCCGAGCGCCCAGCCGAAGAACGGCACGTACAGCAGCTCGCGCTTGAACACGTAGCAGAGCGGCTTCGGCATCAGCGCCGGAAACGCGAGCGTCTCCCACGCGGACTGGTGCTTCGACAGCAGCACGGCCGGGCCGTCGGGCAGGTTGTCCATCCCTTCGATCCGGTAGCGGATGCCGTTCAGCCAGCGCACGACCCACAGCGTCGACTTGCACCAGCCGGCCGCCATCCAGTAGCGCGCGTCGGGGCGCATGAACGGGAACGCGATGAAGCACGCGGTGGCATACGGCACCGTGTACAGGATGAAGTAGATCAGCAGCAGCAGGGAGCGGACGAAGCGCATCGGCGTGAGTCTGGCGTTGGGGAGGATGCGCGCGGCAGCCGCATCACTCGTGTTCGTGTGAAAGGAAATCGAGCGCAAATGCGCGCAGGTCGTCGTGGACCTTCGTGCCGGGCGGCAGATTGCCGGCGGCGAGCGTTTTCTTGCCCTTGCCGGTCAGCACGAGGTGCGGCTGGAAGCCGACCGCGACACCGGCCTGCAGGTCGCGCAGCGAATCGCCGACGGCCGGCGTGTGACCGGGATCGATCTCGAAGCGCTCGGCGATCATCTGCATCATGCCGGGCTTCGGCTTGCGGCAGTCGCAGTGATCCTCGGCCGTATGCGGGCAGAAGAACACCGCGTCGATGCGCGCGCCGACCGCGGCCGCCGCGCGATGCATCTTCAGGTGCATCTCGTTGAGCGCGGCCATGTCGAACAGCCCGCGACCGATGCCGGACTGGTTGGTCGCGACGACCACGCGATAGCCCGCGTGGTTGAGCCGGGCGATCGCCTCGAGGCTGCCGGGCAGCGCGATCCATTCGTCGGGCGTCTTGATGAACGCATCCGAATCGACGTTGATCACGCCGTCCCGGTCGAGGACGACGAGCTTTCGGGTGGGGCTGGTCGGCATCGTGCGGCCCTTATGCGGCGAGCTTCGAGATGTCGGCGACGCAGTTCATCTGCTGGTGCAGTGCCGACAGCAGCGCGAGACGGTTCGCTCGCAGCGCGGGATCTTCCGCGTTGACCATCACGTCGTTGAAGAACGTGTCGACCGGTGCGCGCAACGCGGCGAGCGCCGACAGCGCGCCCGTGTACGCACGCGCCTCGAGCTGCGACTGCACGTGCGGCGTCACGGCCGCGAGCTGTTCGTGCAGCGCCTTCTCGGCGGCTTCGACGAGCAGCGCCGGCTGTACCGCGCCGTTCACGCCGCCTTCCGACTTCTTCAGGATGTTCGAGATCCGCTTGTTCGCGGCCGCGAGCGCTTCGGCTTCCACGAGAAGCGTGAATTCGCGCACCGCGTCGAGGCGTGCGACGAGATCGTCGACGCGCGTCGGGTTCAGGCTCAGCACGGCGTCGACTTCGCCGGCCGAATAGCCGCGCTCGCGCAGCAGGCCGCGCAGGCGATCCATGAAGAACGCGAAGATCGCATCGGTCGATTCGGCGACGCCCGGCACGCCTTCGAAGCGCGCGTGGGCCGTGCGCAGCAGCGACACGAGATCGAGCGGCAACTGCTTCTCGAGCAGCAGGCGCAGCACGCCGAGCGCATGGCGGCGCAGCGCGAACGGATCCTTCTCGCCGGTCGGCGCGAGGCCGATGCCCCAGATGCCGACGATCGTCTCGAGCTTGTCGGCGAGCGCGACGGCGGTCGATACGGGCGTGGTCGGCAGCGCGTCGCCGGAGAAGCGCGGCTGGTAGTGCTCGGCGCACGCGAGCGCGACGTCGTCGGCTTCGCCGTCGTGGCGCGCGTAGTACGTGCCCATCGTGCCCTGCAGTTCCGGGAATTCGCCGACCATGTCGGTCAGCAGGTCGGCCTTCGCGAGGCGTGCGGCGCGCTTCGCGTGCACGGCGTCGGCGCCGATCGAGGGTGCGATCTCGCCGGCCAGCGCCTCGAGGCGCTCGACGCGCGCGAGCGCCGAGCCGAGCTTGTTGTGATAGACGACGTTCGCGAGCAGCGGCACGCGGTCGGCGAGCGGCTTCTTCTTGTCCTGCTCGAAGAAGAACTTCGCATCGGCGAGGCGCGGGCGCACGACGCGCTCGTTGCCTTCGACGATCTCGTCCGGCGTCTTCGTCTCGATGTTCGACACGATCAGGAAGCGCGAGCGCAGCTTGCCGCCGATATCGGTCAGCGCGAAATACTTCTGGTTCGTCTGCATCGTGAGGATCAGGCATTCCTGCGGCACCTGCAGGAATTCGTCCTCGAAGCGGCACGGGTAGACGACCGGCCATTCGACCAGCGACGTCACTTCGTCGAGCAGCGATTCGGGCATCACGACCGTGTCGCCGCTCGCGTGCTCGTTCAGTTGCGTGCGGATCGTTTCGCGGCGATCGGCGAAGTGCGCGATCACGCGGCCCTTGTCGCGCAGCGTGTCGGCGTAGGCGCGCGCATGCTGGATCGCGACGAGGCCGTCGGACAGGAAGCGGTGGCCGAGCGTGGTGTCGCCGGCGTCGATGCCGAACGCGGTGACGGGCACGATGCGATCGTCGTGCAGCACCGTCAGGCGATGCACGGGGCGCACGAACTGCACGTCGGAGCCGTCCGGGCGTTGATACGTCATCACCTTCGGGATCGGCAGCTTCGCGAGCGTTTCGTCGAGCGCGGCCTGCAGGCCGTCGGCGAGCGTCGCGCCGGCTGCCGAATAGTTGATGAAGAACGCTTCGGCCTTGCCGTCCTGCGCGCGCTCGAGATCGGCGATCGACAGGTTCGGGTGGCCGAGCGCCGCGAGCTTCTTCGCGAGCGGGGCCGTCGGCTTGCCTTCGGCGTCGAGCGCGACCGACACGGGCAGGACCTTTTCGCGGACCTGTTTTTCAGGTGCGACGGCGCGCACGTTCTGCACGACGACGGCGAGGCGGCGCGGCGTGGCGTAGCGTTCGAACACGAGTTCGCCTTCGACGAGGTCGCGCGCCGCGAGGCGTTGCGCGAGACCTTCGGCGAATGCGTCGCCGAGGCGCGCGAGGGCCTTCGGCGGCAGCTCTTCGGTCAGCAGTTCGACGAGCAGGGGAGCGGGATGATTGTGCGTCATGTTTGGAGGAAATCTCGTCTCGTCAGTCTTGGTCGATCTTGCGTTCGACCTTGAGCGGCGGCGCCCATGCCGGCTGCGCGGCGTCCTGGGCGTCGGTGGTGAGGCCCGGCACGCCCGGCGGGTTGCCGAGCATCGGGAAGCCGAGCTTCTCGCGCGAGTCGTAATAAGCCTGCGCGACGAGACGCGACAGCGCGCGGATGCGGCCGATGTACGCCGCGCGCTCGGTCACCGAGATCGCACCGCGCGCATCGAGCAGGTTGAACGTGTGGCCGGCCTTCAGCACGAGTTCGTACGCGGGCAGCGCGAGCTGCGCGTCGATCATCCGCTTCGCTTCCGCTTCGTAGCTGTTGAAGAACGTGAACAGCAGGTCGACGTTCGCGTGCTCGAAGTTGTAGGTCGACTGCTCGACCTCGTTCTGGTGGTAGACGTCGCCATACGACAGGCGGCGCAGCTCGGGGCCGTTCGGGCCGTGCTCTTCCCACTCGGTCCACACGAGGTCGTACACGTTCTCGACCTTCTGCAGGTACATCGCGAGGCGTTCGAGGCCGTACGTGATCTCGCCGAGCACGGGTTTGCAGTCGAGGCCGCCGACCTGCTGGAAATACGTGAACTGCGTGACTTCCATCCCGTTCAGCCACACTTCCCAACCGAGGCCCCACGCGCCGAGCGTCGGGTTTTCCCAGTCGTCCTCGACGAAGCGCACGTCGTTCTGCTTCAGGTCGAAGCCGAGCGCTTCGAGCGAGCCGAGGTACAGGTCGAGGATGTTCTCCGGCGCCGGCTTGAGCACGACCTGGTACTGGTAGTAGTGCTGCAGGCGGTTCGGGTTCTCGCCGTAGCGGCCGTCCTTCGGGCGGCGCGACGGCTGCACGTATGCGGCGCGCCACGGCTCGGGGCCGACCGCACGCAGGAACGTGTGGACGTGCGACGTGCCCGCGCCGACTTCCATGTCGATGGGCTGGAGCAGGGCGCAACCCTGCTTGTCCCAGTAGGACTGCAGCGTCAGGATGATTTGCTGAAACGTAAGCATGAAGAGCCTTCGAGGCGCTGGCGCTCCGTTGCGGGCCGCGCTCCGGGCAGGGCCCCGAGGGTCGGCTCGCGCGGCGGCGCGGCTTGTTAGTGTGCTGAAACGTGTAATTTTACCGGATCGGCGACCGGATGCGGCCGGAACGCTGGCGAGGCCGCTGCCGGCCCGCTTCCTGCGGCCTCGCCAGCGTGACCCCGTGCGCTCCGCGCAGGCGCATACGGCCCGTCGCGACACGCGTGCCGCGACGCTTCGCGCGGGCGTTAAGATGCGCGTATTGCGGCTCGCGCGACGCGTGCCGCGCCACCGCTTGCAGGCTCCGATCGCATGGACGACCCGACCGACATCCTCATTCCGCTGCTTCCGCCGTTCCTTGCGCTGCTCCGGCACGCCGCCGATGCGCAGGCGCGCGGCGAGCGCGCCGCGCACGATCTGTGGCTCGCCGCAGCCGCCCATCTGCATGCGGTCGACGCCGATGCGCTCGCGCAGCTCACATCGACGCTCGTCGCGCGGCAGCGCACGGCCGACGCGCTCGCGCTCGCCGAATGCGCGGCGCGCGTGCGGCCGGGCGCGGCCGCGCACTTCAATCACGGCTATACGCTGCAGATGGCCGGCCGTCACGCGGACGCGGTCGCGCCGTACCGTGCGGCGCTGGCGGCCGATGCCGGCTGGCCGTCGCTGCGCAACAACCTCGCGATCGCGCTGCGGCTGTCGGGCGGCGACCGCACGGAGGAAATCGCGCTGCTCGACGCGGCCGTGAACGCCGATCCGCGCGACGTGCAGGCGTGGATCAACCTCGTCGTCGCGCGGCTCGCGACGCACGACCTCGACGGCGCGCTCGCGTGCGCCGCGCGGCTCGCCGACCTCGCGCCCGACAACGCGCTCGCGATGAACAACGTCGCGATGGCGATGAAGGAGGCGCAGCGCTGGGACGACGCCGAGCGCTACGCAGCGCGCGCGTGCGAGCTGGCGCCCGACGACGCGTCGTTCCGTTTCAATCTCGCGATCATCCAGCTCGTGCGCGGCAATCACGCGGCCGGCTGGCGCGGCCACGAGGCGCGCTGGGACGGCGCCGGCGAACTGCGCGGCCGCCGGCCGGCGCTGCCGGGCCCGCGCTGGCAGGGCGAGCCGCTCGCGGGCAAGACGCTGCTCGTATGGGGCGAGCAGGGGCTCGGCGACGTGCTGCAGTTCTGCCGCTTCGTCACGCCGCTCGCCGAGCGCGTGCATCGCGAGGGCGGCCGGCTCGCGTGGAACACGTTCCCGCAGGTGGGCACGCTGATGCAGCGCAGCCTGGGCGCGCAGGCGGACGCGTTCGGCGCGGGCGGCGGCGTCGACGCGCTGCCTGCATTCGATTACGAAGTGCCGCTGATCGGCCTGCCGCTGATGCTCGGCATGGAAGCGTCGACGCTGGCGTCGTCGGTGCCGTACTTGCGGGCCGATCCGGATGCGCGCGATGCGTGGCGCGCGCGGCTCGCGGGCGACCGCCGGCTGAAGGTCGGGCTCGTGTGGACGGGCAGTGCGGGCCACCAGCGCAATCCATTCCGGCGCGTCGGGCTCGAGCGTTATGCCGATGCGTTCCGCGGGATCGACGGGGTCGCGTTTTATTCGCTGCAGCCGGGCGCGGATGCGGATGTCGCGGCGGCGCGTGCAGCCGGCTTCGCGATCGAGGACTTCACGGCGGAACTGAAGAGCTTCGACGATACGGCCGCGTTCATCGGCGCGCTGGATCTCGTGATCACCGTGTGCACGTCGGTTGCGCACCTGTCCGGCGCGCTCGGTGCGCGCACCTGGGTGCTGCTCGACGTGAATCCGCACTGGCCGTGGCTGCTCAAACGCAAGGACAGCCCGTGGTATCCGACCGCGACGCTGTATCGGCAGCGGACGTTCGGCGCGTGGGAACCGGTGATGGAGGAGGTGGCAGGTGATTTGCGGAGCCTGGCCGCGCAGCCGGCTCAATCGGACCGATCGGCCCGGCAGGCCTGAGCGGCCGACCGCATTGCGGTCACGGGCCGCGTCATGCGCGCCGGTCGTCGTCGGGCTTCGCGCCGTTGCGCCGGCGCAGCCCCGGCCCGAACGTGAAGCCGAACGCAAGCAGCACGAACGACACCGCGAGCACGATGTTGTTGCCGCTCGTCACGTACGGCGTGAAGCCGCTCGTGCCTTCGATCCGCACGTCGAGCGAGCCGATCGTGAACGGCTTCAACTGGCCGAGCACGCGCCCGTGCGCGTCGATCGCGGCCGTCATCCCGGTATTGGTCGAGCGCAGCATCGGCCGGCCCGTTTCGAGCGAGCGCATCCGCGCGATCTGCAGGTGCTGGTCGAGCGCGATCGTGTCGCCGAACCATGCGAGGTTCGTCACGTTGACGAGCACGCCGGGCGGCTGCGGATTGTCGCGGATCGTTGCGGCGATTTCCTCGCCGAACAGATCCTCGTAGCAGATGTCGGCCATCACGGGCTGGTTGTGCACGAGGAACGGTTTCTGCACCGGCGCGCCGCGTGCGAAATCGCCGAGCGGCATCTTCATCAGGTCGACGAACCACCGGAAGCCCCACGGAATGAATTCGCCGAAGGGCACGAGGTGGTGCTTGTCGTAGTGATAGATGTCGCGCGAGTTCGGCGTTACGCCGTACAGGCTGTTCGTATAGTCGACGTAGCGGCCTTCCTCGGTCACCGACGCGCCGACCGCGCCGAACAGCACGGCCGAACCGGTCGTGTCGCTGAACTTGCGGATCGCGACGGCGAACGGCTCGGGCAGTTCCTGGATCATCACCGCGATCGCGGTCTCGGGCGTGACGATCAGGTCGGCCGGCTTCTCGACGATCATCTGCTGGTACATCTTGATCGCCGCGTCGATGCCTTCCTGCTCGAACTTGATGTCCTGCTTCACGTTGCCCTGCAGCAGCCGCACGGTGAGCGGCGCGTTCGCGGGCACGGTCCACGTGACCTGCGACAGCCCGAGGCCGGCCGCGACGAGCGCGACGGCGACGCCGGCCGGCGCGGCGATACGCACGCGCGCGTTGCCGCCGGTGCTGCCTTCACGCAAGGGCGACGGGCGCGCGACGGCGAGCGCCTGCACGACCAGCGCGGCGAACAGTGCGAGCACCCACGCGATCCCGTACACGCCGACGATCGGCGCGAAGCCCGCGAACGGGCCGTCGACCTGCGGGTAGCCGCTCGCGAGCCACGGAAAACCGGTGAGCAGCGTGCCGCGCAGCCATTCGCCGAAGGCCCACGCGCTCGCGAACGCGAACGCGCCGTGCCAGGTCGGCGAGAACGGCCGCGGGTCGGGCGCGCGGCGATGCCACGCATGGCCCGCGCAGAACGACCACAGCCCGGCCGAGAACGCCGGGTACAGCGACAGGTACAGCGCGAACAGCACGAGCGCGCCGCCCGCGAGCGGCGCGGCCATCTCGCCGTATACGTGCATGCTGATGTAGAGCCACCAGATGCCGCTGATGAAGTTGCCGAAGCCGAACGCGCCGCCCGTGAGCGCGGCGCCGCGCCAGCTCGACGTGCGCGTCAGTTGCGCGAAAAACCAGACGAATACGGCGAGCTGCAGCCAGCCGCCGTGCGGCGTCGGTGCGAAGCTGAGCGTATTGGCCGCGCCGGCGAGCAGCGCGGCCGGGTAGTGCCAGCGTGGCAGCGCGCGGCCGGGTGCCGGCGCGAGAAGGCCGCCAGCCGGGCGGGACGGGATCGGATCGTCCATGTGAAGCGGAAGTGGGCGAGCGGTTGAAGGAGACGCGGCTGGCGCGGGACGGTCAGTCCTCGTGCGAGGTTTCGGCGCGACGGCTGGCGAGCGGGTTGCGGCGCACCAGCAGCACATGAACCTGGCGCGCATCGCCGCGCTGGATCTCGAATACGAGGTTGCCGAGCTGCAGCTTCTCGCCGCGGTGCGGCACGCGTCCGAAATGATGGGTGATCAGGCCGCCGATCGTATCGACTTCGTCGTCGGGGAAATCGGTGCCGAACGCCTCGTTGAACTGTTCGATCTCGGTTAGCGCGCGCACGCGGTAGCGGCCGTCCGGCCCTGCGATGATGTTGCCGGCTTCCTCGTCGAAGTCGTATTCGTCCTCGATGTCGCCGACGATCTGCTCGAGCACGTCCTCGATCGTGATCAGGCCCGCGACGCCGCCGTATTCGTCGACGACGATCGCGAGGTGGTTGCGGTTCACGCGGAAGTCGTGCAGCAGCACGTTCAGGCGCTTCGATTCGGGAATGAACACGGCCGGGCGCAGCATCCCGCGCACGTCGAACTCTTCTTCGGCGTAGAAGCGCAGCAGATCCTTCGCGAGCAGCACGCCGATCACGTTGTCGCGGTTCTCCTCGAACACGGGGTAGCGCGAGTGCGCCTTTTCGAGGACGAACGGGATGAAATCTTCGGGTTTGTCGGCGATGTTGATCGCGTCCATCTGCGCACGCGGCACCATGATGTCGCGCGCGCACAGGTCGGATACCTGGAACACGCCTTCGATCATCGACAGCGAATCGGCGTCGATCAGGTTGCGTTCGTGGGCGTCCTGGAGGATTTCCAGCAGCTCGCCGCGGGATTCGGGCTCGGGCGAGATGAAGTCGGTCAGGCGCTCGAGGAGCGAGCGCTTTTCTTGCGGTTTGTCGGTTGGCTTACGACTGGGATACGAATCGTTCATGGTGGTGCGCCCGGGTCGTGCCGGGGCGCGCTGTCACGGAGTAGGCAAGGATACACCAAGGGCACGACGCGACCGTGTCACCCCGGCCGTGCGGCCAGGGTGCGCAGCCCGCGCGGGCCTGCTCGCGGACGGCCGCGCCGGGCGCGGCATCGTCCTCGTGTCCATCCTATCCCAGAAAAGGGCGGCGGCGCAGCCGCGGCAAAAATCGGGTGTGGGCAGGACGGGGGCGGCGTGGAAAGGCGACCGGCCGGCCGGTCGGTACCGGGGCGGCATTCTGCCGCACGCGATCGCTCCCGGCGCGCGGCTCTCAAGAAAACGCCGGGCCGCCCCAGGTTTTCTTGACCCTCTCGGGGGGCCTGGCGAGAAGCGACAGGTCCGGGGGCGCTCAGAACCGCATGCCGGTCGAGCAGCCGCCGGCGGCCGCGCCGTTGGTCGCGGCGCCGCCGCAGCCGAGTATTCCGCAGCCGGACAGCGCGACGCTCGCGGCGACGATCAGCGCGGCGACCTTGCAGCGGGACCAGCGTGACGGTTTCATCGGCAGGAACCTCGTTCGAATGCGCAGGGAGCGCGGTTTCGCGCAGCGGCAAGCCGGGCGTCGCGTTGCGTCACCGGCATCGCGCGAGCAGCCCTTCCAGCGCGCGATCGGGGATGCCGCTCGCGCGCAGCGCGTCGACCGTGCGGCTCACGTAGTCGAGCGTCGTGCCGTAGCGGCCGGCCGCGCAGCCGAACACCTCCTTCACGACGGAGTCGGACAGCTTGCCCGTATAGGTCGGCGCGTCGCGGCGCATCACGAACGCGAGCGCGTTCACGCGTTCGCCGTTCTCGAGCGAGCACGGCAGCCACGCGGGCCGGTACGAACCCATCGGCATCTCGCGCTTCCACAGCGTCTCGAGGTGCGGCTGCGCGGTCGGGCCCGAGAGCCGGAACGCGATGCCCGAGCACGAGCCGCCGCGATCGAGCGCCAGCACGAGGCCCGGACGTTCGGGCGTGCCGCGGTTCACGCGCGACCACAGGTAGAGCCCGCGATGGTAGCCGTGCACCTTGCCGCGCACGGCGGCGACGGTCGGCAACCCCGGGTTCCAGATCAGCGAGCCATAGCCGAACAGCCAGAGGTCCTGCCGGCCGTCCCAGTCGCGCATCGTGTGCGCGAGCGACGCCGCGAGCTCGTCTTCCGTCAGCAGCCGCCCGTCGCCGATCGACGGCGGGTAGGCGGGCGGGAGCATCGCGGCGTTGCGCATCGTGCGGCCGGCTTACTGGTACGGGTTCGGGAAGCCCAGCTTCGCGAGGATGTCGACTTCGAGCGCTTCCATTTCGGCCGCGTCCTCGTCGCTCGTCTCGTGGTCGTAGCCCTGCGCGTGCAGCGCGCCGTGCACCAGCAGGTGCGCGTAGTGGGCCGTGAGCGGCTTGCCCTGGTCGTGCGCTTCCTGCTCGACGACCGGGCAGCACAGCACGAGGTCGCCGATCACGGTGCCGTCGGGCGCCGCGTCGTACGCGAAGGTCAGCACGTTGGTCGGGTAGTCCTTGTGGCGGTAGCCGGCGTTCAGCGTGCGGCCTTCGTTTTCGCCGACGAAGCGCACGGTGAGCTGCGCGCCGGCGAACAGCGCCGGCTCGATCCATTCGGCGATCAGCTTGCGCTTGGGCAGCGTCTTGCGCACCGCGCTCGTGATTTCGTCGCCGTATTGCACGGACAGGTCGAGTTCCGGCTCGTGCAGCGCGTCTTCGATTTCGTCTTCGCGCGGTGCGAGTTCGGCGCCCACGTGCAGCGTCACGCTGTCGTAGTGCTCGGGCTGCAGCGCCAGCTTCGCGCGCATCGCCGGATCGTTGTGCTGCGCGACGATCGCGACGGCCGCATCCCCCGAGCTGCCCGACAGGTCGAACATCAGGCTGCGGCCGTCCGGGAAGTCGATTCGCAGCCCCTGTGCGTTGACGGTCCGGGCCTTGCCCTTCGCATCGAACAGCGAAAGACGGGGGGATTCGGGCGCGGCGGACTGGGCGCGCCCGGACTTGCGAGAACGGGAGGATTTCATGACACGTGCGGCGATTGGAACGCGTTGAGGATACACCAAACGGCCGATCGCGCCCGAATTCGCGCGGGCGAAAAAAGGCCCGGCGCGCCGTCTGGCGGGCCGGGCCGGCAGGCCGGGGCAGCGCGCGGGCGCTGCCGGCCGGTCAGCTATCCTGGTGCTGCGCGTGGAACTCGTCGTACGCCTCGACGATGCGCGCGACGAGCGGATGGCGCACGACGTCCGCGCTCGTGAAACGCGTGAGCGCGATGCCGCGCACGCCGCTCAGCACCTGCTGCGCCTCGACGAGGCCGCTCTTGTGGCCGCGCGGCAGGTCGACCTGGCTCGTGTCGCCGGTCACGACCGCCTTCGAGCCGAAGCCGATCCGCGTGAGGAACATCTTCATCTGCTCGGGCGTGGTGTTCTGCGCCTCGTCGAGGATGATGAACGCGTGGTTCAGCGTGCGGCCGCGCATGTACGCGAGCGGCGCGATCTCGATCATCTGGCGCTCGAACATCTTCGCGGTCTTGTCGAAGCCGAGCAGGTCGTACAGCGCGTCGTACAGCGGACGCAGGTACGGGTCGACCTTCTGCGCGAGATCGCCAGGCAGGAAGCCGAGCCGCTCGCCGGCCTCGACGGCCGGGCGCGTCAGCACGATCCGCTTGACCTGGTCGCGCTCGAGCGCGTCGACCGCGCACGCGACCGCGAGGTAGGTCTTGCCGGTGCCGGCCGGCCCGATGCCGAGCGTGACGTCGTGCGACAGGATCTGCTTCAGGTATTCGCGCTGCGCGGGCGTGCGGCCGCGCAGGTCGGCGCGCCGCGTGTAGAGCTTCGGCCCCTGCTCTTCGAGCGCCTCGTCGTCGAGCTGCACGACAGGCTCGTCGAACGGATGGTCGGGGTCGCCGCGAAAGCGCACGTCGAGCGTGTTCTCGCGGCCGTTGCCGGCGGTGTGGCGCACTTCGACCAGCGCGAGCTGGATGTCGTCGACCGACAGCGGATCGCGCGCGCGGTTGTAGAAGTTGTCGAGCGCCGCGAGCGCGAGCTTGGCGCCGCGCCCGCGGATCGTGATCCGGTGGCCGCGCCGCGCGAGCGTCACGTCGAGCGCCTGTTCGATCTGCCGCAGGTTTTCGTCGAGCGGGCCGCAGAGATTGGCGAGGCGCGCGTTGTCGTCGCGCGGCGCGATGAATTCCAGGGGGTGGGCGGGCTTCAAAGTGGCGTCGGGCTCCGGTGATGCGTCGGTCAGTGGGTGGCCGCGCTCGCGTCGTCGCTGACGAGCACGAGCTCGCCGCGCAGCGAATGCGGGTACGCATGGTTGATCTTCACGTCGATCATCTGGCCGATCAGGCGCGGGTGCGACGCGAGCGGCGCCGGGAAATTCACGACCCGGTTGTTCTCGGTGCGGCCCGCGAGTTCGTTCGGGTCCTTGCGCGACGGGCCCTCGACGAGGATCCGCTCGACCTTCCCGACCATCGACTGGCTGATGCGCGCGACGTTCTCCTCGATGGTCGCCTGCAGATGTTGCAGGCGTTTGAGCTTCACTTCGCGCGGCGTGTCGTCGTGCAGGTTCGCGGCCGGCGTGCCGGGGCGTGGGCTGTAGATGAACGAGAAGCTCGTGTCGTAGCTCATGTCGTGCACGAGCGCCATCATCTTGTCGAAATCCTCCTCGGTCTCGCCGGGGAAGCCGACGATCATGTCGGTCGACAACGACAGGTCGGGGCGGATCGCGCGCAGCTTGCGGATCACCGACTTGTATTCGAGCACCGTGTAGCCGCGCTTCATCGCCATCAGGATGCGGTCGGAACCGTGCTGCACGGGCAGGTGCAGGTGGCTCACGAGCTTCGGCACCTTCGCGTAGGTGTCGATCAGCCGCTGCGTGAATTCCTTCGGGTGCGACGTCGTGTAGCGGATCCGCTCGATGCCGGGGATGTCGGCGACGTATTCGATCAGCGTCGCGAAATCGGCGATCTCGGATGCGCCGGCCGTCAGCGCGCCGCGATACGCGTTCACGTTCTGGCCGAGCAGCGTGACTTCGCGCACGCCCTGGTCGGCGAGGCCGGCCACTTCGGTCAGCACGTCGTCGAGCGGGCGCGACACTTCGTCGCCGCGCGTGTACGGCACCACACAGTAGCTGCAGTACTTCGAGCAGCCTTCCATGATCGACACGAACGCGCTCGGCCCCTCGACGCGCGCGGGCGGCAGGTGGTCGAACTTTTCGATTTCGGGGAACGTGATGTCGACCTGCGCGCGGCCGCTCGCGCGGCGCGCGTTGATCATCTGCGGCAGGCGGTGCAGCGTCTGCGGGCCGAACACGAGGTCGACGTACGGTGCGCGCGACACGATCGACGCGCCTTCCTGGCTCGCGACGCAGCCGCCGACGCCGATCAGCAGGCCGGGCTTCGCTTCCTTCAGCTCGCGCACGCGGCCGAGATCGGAGAACACCTTCTCCTGCGCCTTTTCACGCACCGAGCACGTGTTGAACAGGATGACGTCCGCGTCTTCGGGGTTGTCGGTCTTTTCGAGGCCTTCGGCCGCATTGAGCACGTCCACCATCTTGTCCGAGTCGTACTCGTTCATCTGGCAGCCGAAGGTCTTTACGTAAACTTTCTTGGTCATGGGGATTCGCCGTTCGCAGTGGTTGACCTGGGGGCGTCGTCAAGGGTGAATCGGGACGGCCGTACGCTGCACGCAGGTTGCGCGCGTCAAGCATGAAAGGCCGTCGGGAAAGCTTTCCATTATAGCTTTTCGCGCTGCGCCGGACGGCCGGCGGGTTGCGGCCGCGCGACGTCGATCGTCAGGTTCCGACCCTTGAGCGGCCATGCATCGGCCGTCAGCGGCACGCGTTCAGCAGGTCGTCGAGCGCGGCTTCCTCGCGCGCGAAGCGTTCGGCGAGAAAGTCGAGCAGCACGCGCACGCGCGGCGCCATGTAGCGCTTGCTGTGATAGATCGCGTGCAGCGGCGCGTCCTGGTGCCGCCAGTCGGGCAGCAGCACGCGCAGCCGGCCCGCGCGGACGTCGTCGGCGATGTCCCACAGCGATTTCAGCGCAATGCCATGGCCGCGCAGCGTCCATTCGCGCGTGAGGCCGCCGTCGTTGGTCTCGAATGCGGTCGCGACCGGCACCCTGTGGATCTGCACCTCGTCGCCGCGCGTGAAGTGCCAGATGTTCATCGGCCCGGACGCGATCGTGATCACGTTGCACGGAAAGCGGGCCAGATCGTGCGGGTCGGCCGGCACGCCGTGGCGCTCGACGAACGACGGCGCCGCGCACAGCACGCGCCGGTTCGTCGCGAGCCGGCGGGCGATCAGCGCACCGTCGGGCGGCGCGGCGAAGCGGATCGCGAGGTCGATTTCGTCCTGCCACAGGTTCGACGACGAATCGGACGCCGTCAGCGCGAACGTGACGTCGGGATGGCGCGTCGTGAATTCGTCGAGCCAGTCGAGCAACTGGTTGCGGCCGAAATCGGACGTCGACGACAGCCGCACCTTGCCGCCGACGACGTTGCGGCCTTCCTGCAGCATCGCGTCCGCGTCGTCGAGCGCCTGCAGCGCCTGGCGGCAGCAGTTCAGGTACAGCCGGCCTTCGTCGGTGAGCCGCAATTGCCGCGTCGAACGTTCGAACAGCCGTGTCGCGGTCTTCGCCTCGAGTTTCGCGAGGCGCGCGCTCGCGGCGGCCGGCGTGAGGTTCAGCTTGCGGCCGGCAGCGGACAGGCTGCCCAGTTCCGCCGCCTCGACGAATAGCCGGATATCGCCCAGTCGATCCATTCGATTTTCCAGAGTTTTTTGAAAATGGTTCAAATGCCACGCCAATTATCAAATATAGGCATCTTCGGGACAATGCGCGCACATCCCGCTTCTTGTGCGGTGCGGCACCGACCGGGCGCCGCTTCCGCCGCCCTCCGGAGAACGTCATGCCCATCCCGTTACTGGCGCTCGCGATCAGCGCCTTCGCCATCGGCACCACCGAATTCATCATCATGGGCCTGCTGCCCGAAGTCGCGCACGATCTCGCCGTTTCGCTGCCGTCGGCCGGCCTGCTCGTCACGGGTTACGCGCTCGGCGTCGCGGTCGGCGCGCCGCTCCTCGCGGTGCTGACGAGCCGCATGCCGCGCAAGGCTGCGCTGCAGTTGCTGATGGCGATCTTCATCGTCGGCAACGTGCTGTGCGCCACCGCGTCCGGCTACGCGATGCTGATGGTCGCGCGCGTGGTTACGTCGTTCGCGCACGGGTCGTTCTTCGGGATCGGCGCGGTGGTCGCCGCGTCGCTCGTGCCGGCCGACAAGCGGGCGAGCGCGATCGCGCTGATGTTCACGGGGCTCACGCTGTCGAACGTGCTCGGCGTGCCGTTCGGCACGTTCGTCGGCCAGCTGCTCGGCTGGCGCGCGTCGTTCTGGATCGTCGCCGCGCTCGGCGTGCTGGCGCTCGGCGGCGTGGCCGCGCTCGTGCCGAACCGCCACGACAGCGGGCCGGTCGGCCTCGGCCACGAGGTGCGCGTGCTGAAGGAGCCGCAGGTGTGGCTCGCACTGCTGATGACCGTGCTCGGCTTCGGCGGCGTGTTCGTCGTGTTCACGTATATCGCGCCGATTCTCGAGACGGTGTCGGGCTACTCGCCGCGCTCGGTCGCGCTGATCCTCGTGCTGTTCGGCGCGGGGCTGACGATCGGCAATACGATCGGCGGCAAGCTCGCCGACCGCGCGCTGATGCCGTCGCTGGTCGCGATCCTCGTCGCGCTGATGGCCGTGATGGCCGCGTTCGCCAAAACGAGCCACCTGCCGGTCGCGGCCGCCGTCACCGTATTCGTGTGGGGGATCGCCGCGTTCGCGACGGTGCCGCCGCTGCAGGCGCGCGTGGTCGAGAAGGCCGCGAGCGCGCCGAATCTCGCGTCGACGCTCAATATCGGCGCGTTCAACGTCGGCAATGCGGGCGGCGCGTGGCTCGGCGGCCTCGCGCTGGAACACGGCTTCGCGCTCGATGCGTTGCCGTGGGTTGCCGTCGCGGTGACGTTCGCGGCGCTCGTCGTCACGTGGCTCGCGATGCGGCTCGATGCGCGCGGTCCGGCGCGCGGCGCGGCGCCGGCGGCACAATGAGCGGCGCGATGGTGGCGTGACGGCGACGCCATAGCGGCAGGAAAAGGTTCGCGAGAAACGCATTCCTCCGCGATGCTGATAACGGTGTGAAGATAACTTCGTTTGCCCGCGCAAGGCCGGGTGATAGCGTCTCGATACGCGCCGTTGCAGGCGCAACCCGATTCCGATCCCGGCTTACCCCATACGCAGGGCCGCGCGGCGGCCCGGAGGCAATGCTATGTCTTCATCCCTGGCGCTGGTGCGCGACGTGTCTTCCTTCGAGTCCGGCAACGCCGCCGACGTGCGGGCATCCGCGTCGCTCGATGTCCTCGAACAGGTCGTCGGCGTGAATCTCGCGCGCTTGCGCGCCGAGCGGCAACTGTCGCTCGATGCGCTCGCGCGGCTGTCCGGCGTGTCGCGCGCGATGCTCGCGCAGATCGAGTCGGCGCGCAGCGTGCCGTCGATCAAGGTGCTCTGCAAGATTGCCGCGGCGCTGAAGGTGTCGGTCGCCGCGTTCCTGCGCCGCCATGCGGTGAACGGCTTCGAACACCTGGCGGCCGAGCGCGCGTCGCGCGTCGTCAGCTCGAACGGCCGTTTCTCGGCGCGCGCACTGTACCCGGAAGGCGAACCGGCCGCGGCCGAATTCCACGAGCTGCGGATCGCGCCGCTGCATACGGAGCCCGGCACGCGCCGAGCGCCCGGCACGACGGTCAACCTCGTCGTCAGCGAGGGCACGCTTGAAGTCAGCGTGCATGACCGCCGCCAGTTGCTCGCGACCGGCGACGCGATCGTGTTCGATGCCGACCAGCCGTACAGCCTGCGCAACCCGGGCGACAGCGAAGCGCGCGCGTTTCGCGTGACGGTGAGCCCCGAGGTGCCGCCGCGCTGGCTCGTGCCCGACGCGGCGCACGCGGCCGGTTGATCGTGCGGGTCGCACGGAGCGGTTGCCGTCCCCATATCGGGCGGGACCGCAGCGCGGCCGTCGGCCGTCTGGACGATGCCGTTAGACGGAGTCGTCAGTAAGGTTTTAGGTGCTGTTGGCTGCGCCATGCGCGCGGCTGTTGTATGCTTGGCCCGCCGACGATGGGCAGCCCCCATCCGGCAATCAGTGCGTCTTCAGGGCGGGGCGAAATTCCCCACCGGCGGTAGGCTGGCGTAAGCCGGCGAGCCCGCGAGCGCCCGCGCCACCGCGCGGGGTCAGCAGATCTGGTCGAATGCCAGAGCCGACGGTCACAGTCCGGATGAGAGAAGATGTGCAGATAGTCATGTCCGCCAGGGCCGCTTCGCGATGCGTGCGAAGCGGGTTGTCGTTCTGTCTGTTTGCAATGCCCTGAAACGTTTTTCGCCCAAATCGTATTTGCGAGGAGCGTTTCACATGTCCTTGATGTCCGTTTCGTCGGCACCCGCCGACGCCTTTGCCGATCTCCCGTTGCTGGATTCCGAACCGGTGCCGCCGCGCATCGCCGCTGCGCTCGAAGCGATGCGCGCGGGCCGCGCGGTCGTGCTGCAGGACGACCACGACCGCGAGAACGAGGCCGACCTGATCGTCGCCGCCGAGCGCATCACGCCCGAGACGATGGCGCTGCTGATTCGCGAGTGCAGCGGCATCGTGTGCCTGTGCCTGACCGACGACACGGTGCGCGCGCTCGAACTGCCGCCGATGGTGCAGACCAACGAGAGCCGCAACGGCACCGCGTTCACCGTCTCGATCGAGGCACGCGAAGGCGTGCATACGGGCGTATCGGCGGCCGACCGCGTGACGACGATCCGCGCGGCGATCGCCGACGGAGCGAAGCCGCACGACATCGTGCGTCCCGGCCACGTGTTTCCGCTGCGTGCGCAACCGGGCGGCGTGCTCGCGCGCCGCGGTCACACCGAAGGCACGGTCGACCTGTCGATCCTTGCGGGCCTGAAGCCGGCTGGCGTGCTGTGCGAGCTGATGAATCCGGACGGCACGATGACGCGCGGCGACGACGTCGAGCGTTTCGCGCGACAGCACGGGCTGCCGATGCTGACGATCGCGGAACTCGTCGAATTCCGCGAGGCGCTGGCCGCTGCGCGCGAGGGCTGCTTGAGCGACGCGTAGAGGGCTGCACGCGTAGTCCCGAAATTTGGCGATTCGGCGATATTCGGCTTCCGGAGCGCTACCTATACTCGACCGGGCTCGTCGGCATGGCGAACCGATAGTCCGGTTCGTGGTGTCGTGCTTGCACAAGGAGCCCGCGGCGGTCACGCACGGGTGTCGATCACGAACCAACAGAGGTAGGGAAATCATGCGAACAATCAACATGACGGAACGCGCATGCGTCGGTGGCGGGGCAGGCGGCCAGAACGCGATTCAATTGCCGGAGGGCACCGTCGATGCGGGGTTTGCGGCCCACGAGATTATGACGGCGCGTCCCGTTTTGCCGGGAGCAGCGGTTGGCGGCTCACGTGGGCGCTATCTCATCTACAAGTTCCCGCACGGCTGTACCCCGCCGATGATCCCGCGAGAGTGGCTGCGTTAAGCGCCGACGGCCCGGCGTGAAGGCGGGCCGCCAGTACAGCGGGCCCGGCTTCACGCCGGGCATCGCACTGACAACATGTCCTGGCTGATCAAGCGCGGCAATTGGCTGGTCGGCTAGCGCCCCTGCAGAATTCCGCTGCACCTGCTGCGCTGAACGGCGCGTTCCGTTCGCGACGGCATATCGTCCAGCGCTGCCGTCGCGACACGTTCACGACTGCACGTCGCCGAATTCGCCGCGCATGCCGGCTTCGACGAGCGCCGGTAGTTCGTCCATCTTGCGCATGATCCGCGTGATGCCCATCGCGCGCAGCGCGTCCGCGTAGTTGTCGGGGATGTGGCTTGCGCCGACGAACGCGATCGTCTTCATCCCCGCCGCGCGCGCGGCATTCAATCCCGATACGCTGTCCTCGACGACGATGCAGCGCGCCGGCGCCACGCCGAGCGTCTGCGCCGCATGCAGGTAGACGTCGGGGTAGGGTTTCGGCCGCGACACCTGCTCGGAACTGAACACGCGTTCGCCGAAGATCTCGGTGAGCGACGCGCGCTTCAGCGAGTTGCGCACGCGCACGAGCCGGCTGTTCGACACGACGGCGGCCGGCAGGCTGACCTTCAGCAGCGCGTCGCGCACGCCGGTGATCGGCGCGAGCGATTGCGCCAGCGCGATCTCGATGTTGTGCTCGATGGTCTCGATGAAGTCGGCCGGCATCTCGACGCCGAAGCGGGATTCGAGCCCCGCGAGGAAACGCGACGTCTGCTGGCCGAACGCCGACTTCGCGGCGGCTTCGAAATCGATATGCGGGAAGGTGGCGGTCAGCGTGTCGAGCAGCACGCGGTCGGCGATGACTTCGCTGTCGACGAGCACGCCGTCGCAGTCGCAGATGAGGTGATCGAGCATGATGGTGAACAAGCGGGATATCGGCGACGCCGATCGATTCGCCATGATACGTGCTTTCACGCGCATGCCGCGCGACGTTTCGGCAAATCTGCCCGATGCGGCCGTGCCGTCGCAGCATTTCGTACAGGTGTGCTGCCGATCGTGCGACGGCGGCGGTCCGCTTGCACGGGCCGCCATCGTTCGCGTCACATCTCGATCACGCGCCCCGTTTTCCACGACGTCATCGCGGCCTCGGCCAGCTCGAGCGCGGCGAGCCCGTCGTCGATCGTCGTCCTGACCGGCGTGCCGTCGCGCAGCGCGTCGACGAAGTGCGCGATCTCGGCCGCGTACGCATGCCGGTAGCGCTCGAGGAAGAACGGCTCCGGCACGTCCGTCGCGATGCCGCCGGCCAGCCACGCGCTCACCTCGGTCGGCCGCACGTTGCCGGCCTGCAGCATCCCGTTGCTGCCGAGCAGCTCGAAGCGCTGGTCGTAGCCGTAGGCCGCGCGCCGCGACGTGTTGATCTGGCACAGCAGCCCGCGCCGCGTGCGGATCGTCACGGCGGTCGAATCGATGTCGCCGGCATCGAGCACGGCCGGGTCGGTCAGGCAACTGCCGGTCGCGTGCAGCGTCTGCGCCTCGTCGCCGAGGATCCAGCGGAACACGTCGAAATCGTGGATCAGCATGTCCTTGAAGATGCCGCCCGAGCTGCGGATGTAGTCGACGGGCGGCGCGCCCGGGTCGCGGCTCGTGACGACCAGCATCTCCGGCGTGCCGATCTCGCCGCGTTCGACGCGCGCCTTCAGCGCGGCGAAGGTCGGGTCGAAACGGCGCTGGAAGCCGATCATGCAGGTCACGCCGGTGCGCCGCACGACGTCCGCGCATGCGCGCGAGCGCTCGACGGTCAGGTCGACCGGCTTCTCGCAGAACACGGCCTTGCCCGCGTTCGCCGCCGCGACGATCAGGTCCGCATGCGTGTCGGTGCTCGACGCGATCACGACCGCCTGCACGGCCGCATCGCCGAGTGCGCGTTCGATGTCGGCGACCTGCGCGCCGTGTGCGTGTGCGAGCGCTTCGGCCGACGGCGCGTGACGGTCGATCACGTATTTCAGTTTCGCGCCCGGATGGCGCGCGAGATTCGCCGCATGGATCTTGCCGATTCTTCCTGCGCCGAACAAAGCGAATTCGATCATTCTGTTCTCCTCTTTCTTTAAGTCCGTTGTCTTCTTCCTGTCGGGCCCGTGCCTGGCGCGCACATCGAGTGCATGGCCGCACGCGTCGTCACGTGTACGGGTCGTCACGCCGGCCGCGCACCGCGGCGACGCTCAGCAATCCGCCAGTTCGCGCCGCACATAGTCGATGCTTGCCCGCAGCCGGTCTTCGATGTCGTCGGCTTCCGCGATTTCGTTCGCGAACGGCTCGAACGAGAACGCGCCGCGGTAGCCGCGCGCGAGCAGTTCGCGCAACTGCCGGATGTTGCCGAGCCGGTCGGCGCCGCCGACCAGCACGCGATGGCCGTCGCGCATCCGGTCGACCGGCAGGTCGGCTTCGTCGACGCCAGAGATGTGCACGAGGCCCGTCAGGTTCGGGAAGAAGATGTCCTCGCCCGACAGGTGATGGTGGAACGTGTCGTGCACGAGCCGGAAGACCTGTTCGCCGGCCGCGTCGTAAATGCCTTTCACCGCGTCGGACTTGCGGCGCAGCGCGCACTCGTCGAAGCCGAGCGGCTCGATGAAGCCGAGCAGGCCGCGCGCTTCGAGGATCGGCTTGAGCGCCTTCAGCGCCTTCACGAGATCCGCATGGCGCACGTCCGCGCCGCGCGTGTCGCCGCGGCTGTTGGTCGGGCACAGCACCAGCGCACGCGCGCCGCACTGCGCCGCGTAGTCGGCCAGCGCGGTCGCTTCGTCCGCGCGCTCGGCGCTCCATTGCTCGAAGCGCTGCAGCGCGTTGATCGTCAGGATCGTCACGCCGCCGGCTTCGGCCGTCGCGCGCACGGCGGCGGCCGGCGTGCCGTCGGCGATCTCGACGCCGTCGAGATCGTTGCGGATTTCGATCGTGTCGATGCCGAGGCGCCGGCACAGTGCGACATAGCGGTCGAGCGGCAGGCGCGGCGCGCTCATCCGGTTCAGCGAAAAGTGGAATGCTTGCGTCATCGTTCTGTCCTTGTGTGTCGAGTAGGGGCGGGGGCTGAATCAGGTGAGGTCGCGCGCGGTGGTGTCGGCCGGCGCATCCGTCGGCGGCGCGGCGAGTGCGTGCCATGTATCGCGCAGCCAGTGCGCGCATGCGACGTTGTTGTCGAAGATCGAATAGCGTGCGCCGCCGCCGTAGTCGGGAAACGGGATGAACTCGCAACTGATCTGCTCGAGCCGCGCCGACCGAGCGTGAGCCTGCGATTGCAGCAACTGGCGCAGCGCGGCCTTCCACGTGTCGAGCGCCGCCGCGTGCCATTCGCCGTGCCAGGCGCCCGGTGCCGGCGCGACGAACGGATACTGGATGCCGCGGCCGGGCCGGCCGTCCGCGCGGCGCATCCAGCGGTTCTCCGGGTTGTTCGGAATCACGCTGCGCGCATGCGCATGCCGGACCCAGCCGCGCGCGATCCAGTCGGCGTAGATGGCGGCCGGCGATGCGGGGTCGAGCACGAGACTGCCGCTGTCGACCCGTTCGCGAATGCCCGACGCATCGAGTTCGGCGCGATTGCCGATCTTGAACAGCAGGTGCGAATGATCGAGCGTGATCCGGAACGGCGCACCGGCCTGCTCGACATGCTGCGCGACCCGCGCGACGCGCGTGAAATCCTCGCTCCACATGTCGACGTGCACTTCGAGGCTCGGCAGGCAGCCGACCGGCTCGCCGCGTTCATACGTGCGCAGGTAGAAATCGGCGACTTCGCGGTCCGACAGCGGATGGCCGTCCGCGTGATGCGCGTACAGCTGGCAGTTGAGCACCGTGCTGCCGAACCGCGCGCCGGCATCGACGATTTCGGCGACATGCGTTTCGTCGCGGCCGGCGCACCAGATGCCGCCGATCACGCGAATCGGCAGCGCGTGGCGTTCGACCAGCGCGAAATACGGCGACAGATCTTCGCCGCGCGACGGGTTCTTTTCGACGTAGTCGAACACGCCGGCGCCGGCGATCATACGGAAGCGTTCGGCAGGCGTGGGCAACGGCAGGCCGTCGTGTTCGAGCACGCCGTCGAGGTTTACGCCGATGAGGATCGATTCAGCCATCGTCTCCTGTCCGTTGTTGTGCTGGGGATGGCTGTCCAATGTACGGATGCGCGGCGCGGGCTGCATGACAAACGTTGACGAAAAATCGCCAATGCGCCGGTCGATTTTTTTCGCCGCGCGCATGCGCCGCGATGCGCGGCGACATTCAGGGCTGCAGGTAGGCGCTCGTCCTCACGTTCGCCGCACAGAACACGCGGAATTCGACCGGGTCGCCGGGCGGCGGCTGTTCGACGATCCCGCACGCATGCAGTACGTGCTGCAGCGCGGAAATCACCTGTCCGTCCGGATCCTGGTCGATCGCGAGGTCCATCGCACCGGCGTCGATGAAGGTGCGGTGCTCGTCGAGCATCTCGTGCCCGATCCAGACCACGCGGCCGGTCGCGCCGGCCTTGCGCAGCGCCGCTTCGATGCCGGCCGAGCCGGCGCCGCTGTTGTAGATCGCGACCACGTCGTCGTGTGCCTGCAGTGCCTTCGTCACCGCGCGGTAGCAGCGGTCGTCCTGGTCGAGCGTCTCGACCGGCTCGCCGTCGCAGCGCAGCGCGGCGAACGCGTCGGCGAGCTGGTCGCGGCAGCCGGCCATCCGGTCGGCGTGCGCGCGGTAGCCCATGCGGCCGCCGAGCAGCAGCACGCGGCCCGGGCGTGCCGCCAGACGGCCGACGTAGTAGCCGGCCGTGCGCCCGGCGCGGTAGTTGTCGATGCCCGCGTAGTGCACGCGATCGATGCCGCCGATGTCGGTGACCATCGTGACGACGGTTTCGCCGCGCGCGATCGCGCCGGCCAGCGCATCGCGCACGCGGGCGGTGTCGCGTGCCGTGACGATCAGCGCCGCGCGCCGGTATGCGGGCCGTTCGATCAGCGCGGCGGCGCGTTCGTCGTCCGCGGCGGGCAGGATCGTCCGGTGCACGACCACGCGCCGGTCGAGCATCTGCAGCGAGCGCTGCAGCGCCTGCTGCAGCCGCCGGAAGAACGGCGCGTCGGTGTCCGGCAGCAGCACGTCGACGTGGATCAGCCCGTGCCGCGTGTCGGGCAGCTGCCGCGGCACGCCGAGCTGCCGCGCCGCTGCGACCACGCGCTCGCGCGCCTGCGCCGACACGCTGCCGCGCTCGTTCAGCACGCGGTCGACGGTGGTCGTGCTGACGCCGGCGAGCGCCGCGATCTCGTCGAAGCGCGCGGTGCGCTTGCGCCAGCGCGGCCCGGATTCACCTGCCATGGTCGTCTCCATCGTCGTGGTCGCCATCATCGGGTGCGTGGCGCTGTCAGGAACGCTAAAACGATGGCGAAATTTCGTCAACGTTTCGATTGAGCGGGGGCGGCCAGTCGCCTAATTTTGGTTCCATGGGGGAAGCGCTTGCCGCGCTTCCCGCACACAAGCAAACCAGGAGACACGAGTGGCCCATACCGACGACCAGGCGCGCGATCGCACGGCGGCGCGCCGTCAGGAATACAGAATGATCGGCGGCGCAGGCGAGCGCGCGCACGCGGCGGGGCTCGTCAACGCCGAGTGGTACCGGTGCGCGGTGCCGCGGCCGCTGATGAAGCAGTTGATGCAGCGCGGCGACGCGCGTGCGATCCGCGACACGCTGATCTGGTACGCGGCGATCGCGGCCAGCGGCGTGCTCGCGTGGCTGGCCTGGCGCGCGCATTCGGCGTGGGCGATCCCCGCGTTCTTCGTGTACGGCACGCTCTACTGCAGCCCGGCCGATTCGCGCTGGCACGAATGCGGGCACGGCACCGCGTTTCGCACGCGCTGGATGAACGACGCGCTGTACCAGGTCGCGTCGTTCCAGGTGTTCCGCCGCGCGACGGCATGGCGCTGGAGCCATGCGCGCCATCACACCGACACGCTGGTCGTCGGACGCGATCCGGAAATCGCCGCGCCGAAGCCGACCGACTGGCTCGCGCTCGCGCTGAACGTCGTCGCGCTGAAGCATGTGGCCGGCGAACTGCGCAAGATGATTGCGGCCGCGTTCACCGGCCGGCTCGACGACGAGGAGCGCACCTACGTGCCCGAATCGGAATGGCCGAAGGTCGTGCGCGAGTCGCGTATCCATCTGGCGGTCTATGCGCTCGTGGTCGGTGCTTCGCTGTACCGGCACACGCTCCTGCCGCTGCTCTACATCGGCTTGCCGAGCCTCTACGGCGCGTGGCTATACCTGTACTTCGGCCTCACGCAGCACGCGGGCATGCCCGAGAACGTGCTCGATCATCGGCGCAATTGCCGCACCGTGATGATGAATCCGGTGTTCCGCTTCCTGTACTGGAACATGAACTACCACGTCGAGCACCACATGTTCCCGATGGTGCCGTTCCACGCGCTGCCGAAGCTGCACGAGGCCGTGAAGGCCGACATGCCGCCGCCGTACCGCAGCACGCTCGCCGCGTATGCGGAGATCGTGCCGGCGCTGGTCCGGCAGACGCGCGACCCGTCCCATTACGTCGTGCGGCCGGTGCCGGACACGGCGCGCGCGTGATCGACATCGAACAACCCAAGCAAGGAGACACGCATCATGACGCAATGGATCGACACCGGCGCGCTCGACGACATCGACGATGAAGACGTCGCGCGCTTCGATCACGCAGGCCGCACGTACGCGATCTACCGGATCGACGGCCAGGTCTATGCGAGCGACGGCCTGTGCACGCACGAGCGCGTGCATCTCGCGGACGGGCTCGTGATGGGCCATGTGATCGAATGCCCGAAGCACAACGGCCGCTTCGACGTGCGCGACGGCCGGCCGCTGTCCGCGCCCGCATGCGAGAAGCTGCGCACGTACCGCGCGAAGATCGAGGGCGGCCGCGTCCTGATCGAGGTGTGATGCGATGACGAACCACCGTGTGATGGCGATCGTCGGTGCGGGCCATGCGGGCGGCCGCGCGGCGCAGGTGCTGCGCGAGTCCGGCTGGCACGGGCGCATCGTGCTGATCGGCGCGGAGTCGCACCTGCCGTACGAGCGGCCGCCGTTGTCGAAGGGCGTGCTGACGGGCGAGCGCAGCGCGGCGCAGTGCCGGTTGCGCGATCCGGACGCATGGGCGGCCGACGGCATCGAGCCGGTCGTCGCGACGGTCGAGCGCATCGATCCGCACGCACGCGAAGTGTGCGTGTCCGGCGGCCGGGTGTTCGGCTACGACGCGCTGCTGCTCGCGACCGGCGCTCGCGCGCGCCGCCTCGCGATTCCGGGCGCGGCGCTCGACGGCGTGTTTGCATTGCGCACGCTCGACGACGCGGCGGCACTCGGCGCGCGGCTCGTGCCCGACGCGCGGATCGTGCTGATCGGCGGCGGCTTCATCGGTCTCGAAGTCGCGGCGTCGGCGCGGCGGCGCGGCTGCCGCGTGACCGTGCTCGACGCCGCACCGCGCCTGCTCGGGCTCGCGGTGCCGGAGACGATCGCGGCGCGCGTGCACGCGCTTCACGAGGAGCAGGGCGTGGCGATCCGCGTGAACCGGAAACCCGTTGCGATCGAGCGGACCTCGGGCGGCGCGCTGGCCGTCGCGCTCGACGACGGCGACACGCTGATCGCCGATACGGTCGTGGCCGGCATCGGCATCGAACCGGCCGACGAGCTGGCGCGCGACGCGGGCCTCGCGGTCGATCGCGGCATCGTCGTGAACGCTCGGCTCGAGACGTCGGCGCGCGGCATCCATGCGGCCGGCGACGTCGCGGTGTTTCCGAGTACGTTGTCGGGGCGACCGGTCCGGCAGGAGACATGGCACGGTGCCGAGACCCAGGCGCGCGCCGCCGCGCGCAACATGCTCGGCGCCGACGAACCGTATCGAGAGATGCCGTGGTTCTGGTCGGATCAGTACGACGCGCAATTGCAGGTGGCCGGGGAGCCGGCGCTCGGTGAACGGTCGGTTGCGCGCGTGCTCGGCGACGATGCGGAAATCCACTTTCATTTCGACGCGGGCGGACGGCTCGTCGCGGCGAGCGGCTTCGGCCGCGCGTCCGGATTCGTCAAGGAGATGAAGCTGGCGAGGACGCTGGTCGAACGCGGCGCCGCGGTGGCGCCCGCGATGGTCGCCGATGCGAACGTGAAGCTGAAGTCGCTGTTGCCGACAGACGGCGCGTAGGCGGTAGGCGCAACGCCCGATGAAAAACAGCCCGCGGCCTTCCGGCACGCGGGCTGTGTTGCTTCGTCGATGCGACGGGCTACGTCAGTGCGGCACGTGCAGTTGCAGATAGAGCACGGCTGCGAGCGAGCCGCCGATCAGCGGGCCGACCACCGGAATCCACGCATAGCGCCAGTCGCTGTCGCGCTTGCCGGGAATCGGCAGCAGCGCATGCATCAGGCGCGGCGCGAGGTCGCGCGCGGGGCTCATCGCATAGCCGGTCGGGCCGCCGAGGGAGATGCCGATGCCGAGTACGAGCAGGCCGACGGGCAGCGCGTCGAGCGCGCCGAGGCCGACCTGCGGCGATGCGAGATACAGCACGCCGAGGATCAGCACGAACGTGCAGATCGCCTCGGTCAGCACGTTGTGCCGGACGCTGCGGATCGCGGGCGCCGTGCAGAACACCGCGAGCTTCAGGTCCGCATCGGCTTCCTTCGCGAAGTGCTGGCGATATGCGAGCCACACGAGCAGTGCGCCCGCCATCCCGCCGAGCATCTGCGCGACGATGTAGCCGCCGACTTTCGACCACGCGAACTTGCCCGCGAGCGCGAGGCTGATCGTCACGATCGGGTTCAGGTGCGCGCCGCTGAACGACGCGGTCACGTAGACGGCGACGAATACGGCCATCGCCCAGCCCCACACGATCACGATCAGGTCCGCGCCCTTGCCCTTGGTCTTCGCAAGCAGCACGTTCGCGACCGCGCCGTTGCCGAGCAGCACGAGGATCGCGGTGCCGATGAATTCTGCAATATAAGGTGACATGCTTGTCTCTCGTATGTCGCGGCGGACTCGCGCGCTGCGCGGTCCGCCGGTGTTGTTGTATTTCGTACGGATGGCTGACGATTACTGGGTGTCGTCGGCCCACGCCTTCGCGGCGCGCACCGCACGCTGCCAGCCGGCCATGCAGCGTTCGACCTGCTCCTTCGGCATCGACGGCGAGAAGCGGCGATCGAGTTGCCACTGGTCGCGCACTTCGTCGAGGTTCTTCCAGTAGCCGATCGCGAGGCCCGCGAGATAGGCCGCGCCGAGCGCGGTCGTTTCGGTGATCTGAGGACGCACCGCGTCGACGCCGAGCAGGTCGGCCTGGAACTGCATCAGCAGGTCGTTCGCGCTCGCGCCGCCGTCGACGCGCAGCTCGCCGATGCTGATGCCCGAATCGGCTTCCATCGCGGCGAGCACGTCGAGCGACTGGTACGCGATCGAATCGAGCGCCGCACGCGCGAGGTGCGCGGCCGTCGTGCCGCGCGTGACGCCGAACACCGAGCCGCGCGCCCGCGCGTTCCAGTGCGGCGCGCCGAGGCCGGCGAACGCGGGCACGAGATAGACGCCGTCGGTGTGCGGCACGCTCGCGGCGAGCGCTTCGATTTCAGCGGCCGTCTTGATGATGCCGACGCCGTCGCGCAGCCACTGCACGACCGCGCCCGCGATGAAGATGCTGCCTTCGAGCGCGTACTGCACGTCGTCGCCGATCTGCCATGCGATCGTCGTGACGAGGTTGTTCTTCGACTCGATCGGCTTGTCGCCGGTGTTCATCATCAGGAAGCAGCCGGTGCCGTAGGTGTTCTTCACCATGCCCGACGTCGTGCACATCTGGCCGAACAGCGCCGCGTGCTGGTCGCCGGCGATGCCCGCGAGCGGGATCTTCGACGCGAATACGGTGGTTTTCGTATGGCCGTAGATTTCCGACGACGCCTTCACTTCCGGCAGCATGCTGCGCGGGATGTCGAGCAGTTCGAGCAGCTCGCTGTCCCACTCGCGCGTATGGATGTTGAACAGCATCGTGCGCGACGCGTTCGTCACGTCGGTCACGTGCAGTTCGTGCTTCGTGAAGTTCCACACGAGCCAGCTGTCGACGGTGCCGAATGCGAGCTTGCCCTGGCGTGCCTTGTCGCGCGCGCCCGGCACGTTGTCGAGGATCCAGCGGATCTTCGTCGCGGAGAAGTACGAGTCGATCGGCAGGCCGGTCTTCGCGCGCACCTTCGCTTCGAGACCCTGCTGCTTCAGCGAGTCGCAGAAATCGGCCGTGCGGCGATCCTGCCAGACGATCGCGTTGTAGACGGGCTGGCCAGTCTCGCGATCCCAGACGATCGTCGTCTCGCGCTGGTTGGTGATGCCGATCGCCGCGATCGACGTGCCGTTCAGGCCCGTGCGCGTGACGGCTTCCGCGGCGACGCCGGCTTGCGTCGACCAGATTTCCTGAGGGTCGTGCTCGACCCAGCCGGGTTGCGGGTAGATCTGTTCGAATTCCTTCTGGGCGATCGACACGATATTGCCCTGGCGATCGAACAGCATCGCGCGGGAACTCGTGGTGCCCTGGTCAAGCGCGAGGATGTACTGGTCCTGCATGTCTCTCATCTCCATCCGTGGATTGGCTTAGTTGTGATGCGCGCCGCATGGTGGGCGGCGCGTCGGTGAGTCAACTTCGGTCAGACAACTGCAACTGCTTTCGGATCACGCGTGCGGCGCATGCGCGGCGGCGAACCACGCGTCGACCGCGGCCGTCACGGCGTCGAGCGTGCCCGGCGCGACGTGCAGGCCGAGCTTCGAGCGGCGCCACAGCACGTCCTGCGCGCAGGTCGCCCATTCGGCGTCGCGCAGGTAGCGCAGTTCGGCGTCATAGATGCCCGGCGCGATTTCGGTGCCGAGATCGGCGAGCGACTTCGCGTCGTCGACCACGCGTTCCGCACGCGTGCCGTAGGCGCGCGCATAACGACGGGCGAGTGCGGCCGGCAGCCACGGATGACGTTTCGCGAACGTGTCGGCGAACACGTCGAACTTCGCGTTCGCGATGTCGCCGCCCGGCAGCACGACGCCGGCCGTCCAGGTTTTCGCGTCGCGGCCGAGCGCGCGGCACAGCATGTCGCCGGCTTCTTCCGCGAGCTTGCGGAACGTCGTGATCTTGCCGCCGAACACCGACAGCAGCGGCGCGCCCGCGCCGTCGTCCAGCTCGAGGCGGTAGTCGCGCGTGACGGCCGATGCATTCGCCGCGTTCTCGTCTTCCAGCAGCGGGCGTACGCCCGAATAGGTCCAGTGCACGTCGGCCGGCGATATCTTGCGCTTGAAGTAGCGGTTGATCGAATCGCACAGGTACTGCGTCTCGTCGCGATCGATCGCGACCTTCGCGGGATCGTTCGTGTACTCGACGTCGGTCGTGCCGATCAGCGTGAAGTCGTGTTCGTACGGAATCGCGAAGATGATCCGCTTGTCCGGGTTCTGGAAGATGTACGCGTGATCGTGATCGAACAGGCGGCGCGTGATGATGTGGCTGCCCTTCACGAGCCGCACGCTGTGCTGCGCGCCGCGGCCGAGCGCGCCGTGCAGCACGTCGCCGACCCACGGGCCGGCCGCGTTCGCGATCGCGCGAGCATGCACGACGCGGATCGAACCGTCGGCGTGCTGCAGCCGCGCTTCCCATTCGTCGCCGCGGCGTTCGGCGGATACCAGCTTCGTGCGCGTCAGGATCTCGGCGCCGCGCTCCTTCGCATCCATCGCGTTCAGCACGACGAGGCGTGCGTCGTCGACCCAGCCGTCCGAATACACGAAACCGCGCTTGATCGAGTCGATCAGCGGTGCGCCGGCCGAATGGCGGCGCATGTCGATGCCGCGCGAGCCGGGCAGCAGTTCGCGTTTCGCGAGGTGATCGTAGAGGAACAGGCCGATGCGGATCAGCCAGGCCGGACGCAGGTTCGGCATGTGCGGCATCACGAAGCGCAGCGGCCACATGATGTGCGGCGCCGCGCGCAGCAGCGTCTCGCGCTCCTGCAGCGCCTTGCGCACGAGCCCGAACTCGTTGTACTCGAGATAGCGCAGGCCGCCGTGAATCAGCTTCGTGCTGGACGACGACGTGTGCGACGCGAGATCGTCCTGCTCGCAGAGCATGACCGACAGGCCGCGGCCGGCCGCATCGCGCGCGATCCCCGCGCCGTTGATGCCGCCGCCGACGACGAGCAGATCGTAGCGATTCGGTTGGGTCACCTGCTGTCCTTATCGTCTGATGGAAATGGGCGAACACGAAATGTTCGAATTCGAAATTTAACGAACGAAATCGAAAAAGTAAAGTTCGGAAAAGCGGGGCCAGTAGCGCGCGGCGCGATCCCGGACGATACTGGCGCAATCGACCGTTTCGCGAGGTGAATCATGCGTATTGGGATGTGGGCCGGCGTGTGCGCCGTCCTTCTGGCGGGGTGCAGCACCGGCACGCCGCCGCTTGCCGGCAACTGGCGGGCGCCGTCGTTCGCCGACCTGCAGACGTCGTGCGGCGGCACCGCGCGCGACTGGGGCGCGGACGCGCAGCCGGTCTACTCGACGCTGTACGACGCGTACGTGGCGAAACGGTATCGCGGGCTGACCGAAGCGAACTATTGTGCGTTCGTAAACGAACTTTCGACGCACTATGCGGCGCCCGACGCGGCGGCGCGCGCCGGCTGGATCGCGTATTTCAACGGTGCGCGCGCGCAGGCCATCAGCTGGCGGGCGGCGGTCGATCCGACGCTGCGCGGCGGCTGAAGCCGGCTGCGGCCGGGTGAGGCGAACCGGCGGGGAAGCGGAAACGACCGTGCGGCCGAAAATTCGGCCGCACGGTCAGGTCAGGAACAGCGGGGTTTCACGAATAGCGGTACTTGATCGATCGCAGCGCAGCGTCGCCGGTCTCGGTCACGCAGTATTTGCGCCCCGAGCCGAGTCCTTCCAGGCGGACGAGCTGCTGTTCGAGCAGTGTGTCCAGTTCATCCCGATCCATGTCGCGCTGATCAGGCGCGTCCTTTACAAGCAATAGCGTGGCGAATTCATGCGGACTCAGCATCGTTCTCTCCATGGCAACCGGTCTGCCCGCGCGGCCGGCGCAAACGCCGACGCACGATACCCCGCGGGGTATGGCTTGGGGGGAAAGCTGTATTCGCCGGCCCTGAAGTTCGCTCACGCCCTGGCACAGGCGGATCGGGCGAACGAGCCGGGGAACTGGAGTCTAGTCGAGCGCGCGGGCAACGACAAATCGTGCCCCGTTAATTTTCCGTTTGACAGGAGAATGCGCCGCAAGCGGTCCGCTCGCGGCGCCAACTTCTTGATTTCACTTGAAGTTTCGGGTGCGGTGCAGCATCGCCGGCGCCTGCGCAAGCGTCATTCCGCGACGTACACCTGGGTGCCGGCGGCGGCCACGGTATCGGCCATCTCGGGCGGCAGCGGCTTGTCGGTAAAAAGCGCGTGCACCTGGCTCAGGTGGCCCTGGCGCACCAAAGCCGGGCGGCCGACCTTCGAATGGTCGGTCACGAGGTAGACCGTGCGCGCATGCTGCATGATCGCCTCGGCGACGCGCACCTCGCGCGTGTCGAAGTCGCGCAGCGTGCCGTCGGCCTCGATCGCCGACGTGCCGATGATCGCGTAGTCGACCTTGAACTGGCGGATGAAGTCGATCGCGAGTTCGCCGACGATGCCCTTGTCCCACGGCCGCACGATGCCGCCCGTGATCAGCACCTCGCAGTCGGGGTAGCCGCTCATCATCGACGCGACGTTCAGGTTGTTCGTGATCACGTGCAGCCCGTGGTGGCGGTTCAGCGCGCGCGCGACTTCCTCGGTCGTCGTGCCGAGGTTGATGAACAGCGACGCCTGGTCGGGGATGTGTGATGCCGCGAGCGCCGCGATGCGCCGCTTCTCGTCGTGGAACATCCGCTGGCGCGCCGTGTACGACACGTTCTCCGAGCTGGTCGGCAGGCTCGCGCCGCCGTGGTAGCGGCGCAGCAGGTTCAGGTCGGCGAGCCAGTTCACGTCGCGGCGGATCGTCTGCGGCGTCACCGCGAAGTGCGCGGCGAGATCGTCGACGGTCACGAAGCCGTCGCGCTGCACCCATTCGAGCAGTTCCTGCTGGCGCGCGTTGAGGGTGAGGCGGGGATCTCGGGTCATGGCTCGATGGTCGTGTCGTGAGACGGAGCGGGTATTGTAAGGGCGGCAACGCCGTTCGGCCGGCCTGGCCGGCCCGGTCGCGTGAAATTCATGTGGAAATTGCATGGATTCATGTGACAAATGAATTTGTGCGATTGCGCTGATCGCGCTGCAATGGCGGACTGCCCGCGCATGCGGGCACGCGTTCGGCGCGTTCATTCAGCTTTCGACGAGGTGGCACCGATGACTGGCTTCAACTGGCACAACCCGTATCCGACGACCCGCATCCCGGTATTCGCGCGCAACGTCGTGTCGACGTCGCATCCGCTCGCCGCGCAGGCCGGGCTGCGGATGCTGTGGAAAGGCGGCAACGCGGTCGACGCGGCGCTGGCCGCCGCGGCCGCGATTACCGTCGTCGAGCCCGTGTCCTGTGGGCTCGGCGGCGACGCGTTCGCGCTCGTATGGGACGGCGAGCGGCTGTCCGGGCTCAACGCATCGGGCGTCGCACCGGCCGCGTGGAACGTCGACTATTTCCGCAAGCGCCACGGCGAGGATGCGTACGGCATCGCGAACAAGCCGATGCGCGGCTGGGATGCCGTCACCGTGCCGGGCGTGATCGCGGGCTGGGAGGCGCTGCACGCGAAGTTCGGCTCGCTGCCGTTCGCGGACCTGCTCGAGCCGGCGATCGAGATCGCGGAGCGCGGTTATGCGGTGCCGCCGATCGTCGCGCACAAGTGGGCGGCGGCGGTGCCCGCGCTGCAGGGCCTGCCGGGCTTCGCGGAGACCTTCATGCCGCGCGGTCGTGCGCCGCTCGTCGGCGAGCGCGTGTGCCTGCCGGGCCATGCGCAGACGCTGCGCACGCTCGCGAAGGACGGCGCCCGTGCATTCTACGAAGGCGCGCTCGCCGAGCGCATCGCCGCGTTCGCCCGCGAAGGCGGCGGCGCGCTGACCGAAGCCGACCTGCGCGCATACCGGCCGGAATGGGTCGAGCCGATCGGCAAGCGCTTCGGCCGTCACACGATTCACGAGATCCCGCCGAACGGGCAGGGCATCGCCGCGCTGATCGCGCTCGGGATCGCCGAGCATGCGGGCCTGACCGATTGGCCGCTCGATTCGGTCGATTCGCAGCACCTGCAGATCGAGGCGATGAAGCTCGCATTCGCGGACGTCTATCGTTACGTCGCCGATCCGCGCGCGATGGAAGTCACACCCGAGCAGATGCTCGACGATGCGTATCTCGCCGAACGCGCGAAGCAGATCGATCCCGCGCGGGCGACGCACTTCGGCGCCGGCCGGCCGCATTCAGGCGGCACGATCTACCTGTCGGCGGCCGACGAGCGCGGGATGATGGTGAGCTTCATCCAGTCGAACTACATGGGCTTCGGCTCGGGGCTCGTGGTGCCGGGCACCGGCATTGCGCTGCAGAATCGCGGGTACGGCTTCTCGATGGATCCGGCTTCGCCGAACGTCGTCGCGGGCGGCAAGCGGCCGTTCCACACGATCATCCCGGCGTTCGTGACCGAGCAGGTCGACGGCCGCACCGAGGCCGTGATGAGCTTCGGCGTGATGGGCGGCGACATGCAGCCGCAAGGCCATCTGCAGACCATCGTGCGGATGCTGGGCCATGGGCAGCAGCCGCAGGCCGCATGCGATGCGCCGCGCTGGAAGGTCAACCGCGACTTCACGCTCGACGTCGAGGCGACGATGAATCGCGCGACGGTCGACGCGCTGGCGGCGCGCGGCCATACGATCAAGTCGATCGACGATCCTTACATGGATTTCGGTTCGGGGCAGTTCATCTGGCGTCTCGATCGCGACGATCGCGAGCGCGGCTACGTGGCCGCGAGCGACAGCCGGCGCGACGGTCTGGCGGCCGGCTTCTGACGGTTCGCGTCAATTTCATGCGCTCGACGGGCGGCCGAACGGCCGCCCGTTTCGTTTGATGCGGCCGTACTACCGAACGGCTGCAAGCAGTTCGAAGGACTCGTCTAACGAACGGCAACAGACGCCGTGGAACTGCGCCTGTCCGGTATGGTCAGTGCTCTGGAGCACGAACGTCAAAGTCCGGCTAAGATGCCAGGATGGTTCGGCCGGACCAAATTCACTAGAAACGCAAGTAATACGCCGCCTGCGGGATGGTCGGCGCCTGTGCCGAAGGCATGGGCCGGCCCCCGCGCGACGACTGGGAGCGCACCACCATGGACACTAAAACGACGCATGTCATGCCGTGGCGAATCGAGGACATCGACCTGACCCGGATCGATCGTCAGCGTGCCGCCGCGAACGAGGATCTGCTGCTGCTGCTGTGCGCGTCGTCGTTCATCGAAAGCGGCTCGGATCTCTACACGAGCAATCTGAGCGAATTCTTCAACGACGATCCTGAAGTATCCGAGTGGCTCAACAATGCATGGGAGCACGAAGAATTGCAGCACGGCCGCGCGCTGAAGGCGTACATCGCGCACGTGTGGCCCGAGTTCGACTGGGATACCGCGTTCGCGAATTTCTTCGCCGAGTATTCGAAGACCTGCAAGGTCGAGGCATTCGAGAAGACCCGCGCGCTCGAGATGGTCGCGCGCTGCGTCGTCGAGACGGGCACGGCCACGCTCTATCGTGCGATCAACGAATGCTCGGACGAACCCGTGCTGAAGGAAATCACCGACAACATCCGCACGGACGAAGTGCGTCACTACAAGCACTTCTTCAAATTCTTCAAGAAGTACAACAAGCTCGAAGGCAATGGCCGGCTCGCGGTGCTCGGCGCGCTGGCGCGCCGCGTGATGGAAATCAAGAACGAGGATTCCGAGATCGCGCTGCGCCACGTGTTCGCGGTTCGTTATCCTGATCGCGTCGGCGACAGCCAGTACAACCGCGAGCGCGCCGCGCGCATCAGTACGCTCGTGCGGCGCAACCTGTCGGCCGACATGTGCGTGAAGATGCTGCTCAAGCCGCTCGACCTGCCCGCGAGGATCCAGCCGGGCGTCCACTATCCGCTCACGAAGATCACGCGGCACGTATTCCTGCGCTGAGCGCCGCTGCGCGGCCGGTCGAGCGTATGCTTGCCGCATCGTCTCCGATCTGCACCAGGGCCACGCCACCATGACCGATACCCATCGCCACGCGCTCGAACAATGGACGTTCGACGCGTGGCCGCCGGCTGTCGTATCGCTGTTCGACGGCACCGCGCTCGAGCGTCATGCCGATATCGCCGCATCGCTGATCGTCGCGACCGACGACGGCCAGTTGCGCACGACGCTGCTCGGCGTCGGCGAGATCTATGCGCACGATGCGCGCACGCTGCTGCTGGCGCTATGGCCGCAATCGCGTGCGGCGCGCGCGCTCGCGCAACGGCGCGCGGCCGCGTTGACGCTCGTCGCGGACGGCGCATTCTTTCAGGCGCAATTGAGGATCGAGCCGCTCGAAGGCGACTTCGGGGGACTGGCCGGATTCGCTGCGACGATCGCGCACGGCGATGCGCAGCGGGTCGGTTATGCGCGTCTCGCGACAGGCGTCACGTTCACGCTGGAAGGGGAGCGCGCCGCGGTGCTCGCGCGCTGGCAACGCCAGCTCGAGCACCTGCGGCGCGCGGCCGCGCGGCTTCAGTGACCGCGCTGGCCGCTGCGCGACGAACGGTTGCGGTTCGGGTGCGCGGCGTTGCCGCTCGCGGGGCGCGCGCTGTTGCCGCCGCCCGCCGGGCGTGCGCCGCTGCCGCCGGCGCCGCCTTGCGTGCGCGGCTTCGCGGCCTTCTGCTGCGATGCCTTCGGTTGCGCGTTGCCGTCGCGCTTCGCGGCCGGCTGGCCTGAGCCGCCTGCGCGCGGCTGGCGGTTGCCGCCGCCGCCACCGCCGCGAGGTTGCTGCTGCCCGCGGCGCTGCTGGATCGGCTCCGGCTTCGCATTCGGATCGGGTTCGAAGCCCGCGATCACTTCCTGCGGAATCTCGCGCTTGATCAGCCGCTCGATGTCGCGCAGCAGCTGCTTCTCGTCGACGCACACGAGCGACACGGCTTCGCCGGTCGCGCCCGCGCGGCCCGTGCGGCCGATCCGGTGCACGTAATCCTCGGGCACGTTCGGCAGGTCGAAGTTGACGACGTGCGGCAACTGGTCGATGTCGATCCCGCGCGCGGCGATATCGGTCGCGACGAGCACCTGCAGCGTGCTGTTCTTGAATTCGGCAAGCGCGCGCGTGCGGGCCGACTGGCTCTTGTTGCCGTGGATCGCCATCGCGCTGATGCCGTCCTTCGTCAACTGTTCGGCGAGCCGGTTCGCGCCGTGCTTGGTGCGCGTGAACACGAGCACCTGGAACCAGTTGTGTTCGCGGATCAGGTGCGTGAGCAGCTCGCGCTTGCGGTCGCGGTCGACCGGGTGGATCTTCTGCGCGATGCTCTCGGCGGTCGTGTTGCGGCGTGCGACCTCGATCAGCGCGGGCGAGTCGAGCAGGCTGTCGGCGAGCGCCTTGATCTCGTCGGAGAAGGTCGCCGAGAACAGCAGGTTCTGGCGCTGCGGCGGCAGCTTCGCGAGCACGCGCTTGATGTCGTGGATGAAGCCCATGTCGAGCATCCGGTCGGCTTCGTCGAGCACGAGGATGTCGAGATCCGACAGGTCGATGGTCTTCTGCTGCATGTGGTCGAGCAGGCGCCCCGGCGTCGCGACGACGATGTCGACACCGCGCTTGAGTGCATCGATCTGCGGATTGATGCTGACGCCGCCGAACATCACGGTCGAGCGCAGCTTCAGGTACTTGCTGTAGGCACGGACGCTTTCCTCGACCTGTGCGGCGAGTTCGCGCGTCGGCGTGAGGATCAGCGCGCGCACCGCGCGCTTCGCGCCGCGATGTTCGGCGTAGAACGTGTGCAGGCGCTGCAGGATCGGCAGCGTGAAGCCGGCGGTCTTGCCGGTGCCTGTTTGTGCGCCGGCAAGCAGGTCGCCGCCGCCGAGCACGGCGGGGATCGCCTGCTGCTGGATCGGAGTCGGCGACGTGTAGCCGAGCTCGTTGACCGCCTTGACAAGCGGTTCGGCCAGGCCGAGAGATTCGAAAGACATAGATACCACTCTTGAGTTTTATGATCGGCGACACCTCGCGCGGCCCGCGCGGGGACTGGCGTCGCAAAAAGCAAAGGGGCGCGGCTGCGGTTTCCCGCAGCCGCGCCCCGTTTGCGTCACGCGTTATTTAGTCAAGCGGCGCGGAACGCAGGTCGCTCACCTGCTGCGGCGAGATCGGCGTACCGTTGTTGCCCCACGACATCCGGATATACGTTACAACGGCTGCGACTTCCTGGTTCGACAGCGACTGCGCGAACGGCGGCATGCCGTACGGACGCGGATTCTTGAACGTGCTCGGCGGATAGCCACCATTCAGCACCATGCGGATCGGGTTGACCGCCGATTCCATCATGATCGAGTGGTTGCCCGCGAGCGGCGGATATGCCGGCGGCTTGCCCGCGCCGGTTTCGGCGTGGCAGGTCGCGCAGTTGTCGGCGTAGATCTTCTTGCCCTGATCGAACAGCGCATTGCCGAACTGCTTCGACGGCTCGTACTGCATGTTCTTCGGCGCTTCAGCCTTCTGCGGGATCGACTTCAGGTACGTCGACATCGCGCGCGTATCTTCGTCGGTCATGTACTGCAGGCTGTTGTGGACCACGTCCGCCATCGGGCCGAACACCGCGCCCTTCTGCGACACGCCGGCCTGCAGCAGGTCGGACAGCTCCTGCACGTGCCAGTCGCCGAGGCCGAGTTCCTTGTCGTTCGTCAGCGACGGCGCATACCAGTTCTGCAGCGGGATCAGGCCGCCTGCGAACGCCGACGAGCTCACCGGGCCGCCCATCATGTTGATCGACGTGTGGCACATCGAGCAGTGGCCGAGGCCTTCGACGAGGTAGGCGCCGCGGTTCCATTCGACCGACTTCGTCGGATCCGGCTTGTATTCGCCTTCCTTGAAGAACAGCGTGCGCCAGCCGATCAGCAGGTTGCGGTTGTTGAACGGGAACTTCAGTTCGTGCGGACGGCTCGGCACCGACACCGGCGGGACCGAACGCAGGTACGCGTAGATCGCGTCCGAATCCGAGCGCGTGACCTTCGTGTAGCTCGCGAACGGGAAGCCCGGGTAGAGCAGGCTGCCGTCCTTCGAGCGACCCGTGTGCATCGCGCGGTAGAAGTCGTCCGACGTCCACTTGCCGATGCCATCCTTGTCGTCCGGCGTGATGTTCGGCGTGTACATCGTGCCGAACGGCGTCGCCATCGGCAGGCCGCCCGCGAACGACTTGCCGCCGCGCACGGTGTGGCACGCGATACAGTCGCCGACGCGCGCGAGGTATTCGCCCTTCTTGATCAGCGCGGCCTGGTCGGCCGGCGTGGCCGCGACGGCGGCAGCGCCGTGCAGCGTGTCGTTGCCCGGCCACAGGACCGGCACGAGGGCGGCAGCCGCGACGATCGCGACAGCCGAGAGTGCAAACAGGGACTTGCGTTTCATTGTGTCTGTCTCCCTTGCCTTATTGCGGTTCGCTGCCGCAGGCGAGCGGAGTCTTCATCGAACGCGCCGGTGCCGGCACGGGGTTGGCGGGCGCCGGTTGCGCGGCGAGCCACGCGGTCACGGCCGTCACGTCTTCGTCGGAAAGCTTTGCTGCGATGTCGTGCATGCAATCCGGTGCCTTCGCGTGGCGGTTGCCCGAGCGCCATGCGCCGAGCTGTGCGCTCAGGTAATCGGCGTGCAGGCCGACGAGGCCCGGGATCGCCGGCTGCATGCCGGTCAGCCCTGCGCCGTGGCAGGCCACGCAGGCCGGCAGCTTGCGGGACGGGTCGCCCTGCGTGACGAGCTGCTTGCCGCGTGCGAGCGTCGCGGCCGGCAGCGTCGGCTTTGCCGGCGTCGGGTACGGCGGACGCTCGGCCGAGAAGTGCTCGGCGATTTCGCGCAGGTAATCGTCGTTCAGGTACGTCAGCAGATAGTTCATCGGCGGGTACTTGCGCCGGCCGTCACGGAAGTTGACGAGCTGGTTGTACAGGTACTCGGCCGGCTTGCCGGCAAGACGCGGGAAGTAGTCGTTGTCCGTGCCCTGGCCGTGGACGCCGTGGCATGCGGTACAGCCGCGCACGCGCTCGGCCATCGTATCGGGTGCCTTGAGCGGCGCCTGCTGGGCGTGCGCTTGCTCCGTGGGCTTGGTCTGCGCTTGGGCAGCGCTCATAAGGCCCGCTCCGCCGATCAACAGAACGGCGAGCAGCGGACGGAAGAGGCGTCTTGAAGACACACGAGACTCCATGATTATTCGTCGGGGACCTTGTCCGGGCTACGATCGGCTCGGCGCATGGACGGCAGGACAGCCGGGCTGCTGCGACGCGGCATTCTATCATCGATGGGTAATGACGGCTATTTGGCAAAAGGACAGCGGTTCCTGTCTGTTTACGACTTGCGACAATTTGACGCGTATTGCGCGGCGGCGAAGTGAACCGGCGTGCGCTTTCACCATCGAAGACCGTACACTCGCGGGTCGCGCGGCGCCGCCTCCGCCGCAGGTCCAGTCATTTCTCCCGTTTCCGGATTCATCAATGACGTTTTATACCGTGCCGTTGCCTCGTTCCCGCTGTCTGTCCCGTTGCCGCCGCGCCGCCGGCCGGCCGTTTCCGGGAGGGTGCGCGCAATGAAGTTCGACAGCTTGTGGATCGGGCAGGTCGCGCTCGCGGCGCTGATGGACGCCGCGTTCGCGATGGCGGTCGGCTCGGCGCTGCTCAAGGCGTGGCTCGGCAAGGACGGCGCGCGGCCGGTCATCTCGCCTTCGCATCCCGCGTGGTTGCGCGCACAACATTCGCTGGTCGCGGCGGCGCTGGCGCTCGTGCTCGCGGATCTCGGCTGGCTGGTCTACGAGGCCGCGACGATGAGCGGCGCGGGGCTCGGCGGCGCGTTCGCCGCGATTCCCGTCGTGCTGATGCAAACGCACGCGGGCTTCGCATGGAGCGTCGCGTTCGCCGGCGCGGTGGTGCTCGCGATCGTCGCGCTGGCGAAGCCGGAGGGCCCGGGCGCGCACGCGGTGCTGTGGCTCGCGGTGATCGTGGTCGCGGCCGGCAAGGCATCGCTCGGCCATGCGGCCGATCCGGGCGCGCTGTCCGCGGCGGTCGGCGTGCAGACGCTGCACCTGCTCGCGACGGCCGTGTGGGGCGGCCTCGTGCTCGCGGGCGGGCTCGCGGTGCTGCCGGCGCTCGGTTCGTCGGTCGCACGCGGCGCGCTGATCCGCATCGGCCAGCACCTGTCGCGTACGTCGATCATCGCGGTCGTATTCCTGCTCGGGACGGGCGTGCTCAATGCGCTGCGCGGGCTCGGCGGCTCGCTCGCGCCGCTCGACGGCAGCACGTGGGGGCGCGTGTTGCTGCTGAAGCTGCTGCTCGTCGCACTCGCGCTCGTGCTCGGCGGCCTGAATCGCTTCTCGGCGCTGCCGCGGCTGCGCCGCACCGCGTCGACCGAGGATGCGCACACGTTCCGCAACATCCTGCATCTCGAAGGGATGACGATGATCGGCGTGTTCGTCGCGGCCGCCGTGCTGTCGTTCAGCGTGCCGGGGTTCGCGGCGCTCGGTTGACGGCAGGTTCCTCGCGGCGCGACGCAAGGCCGCCGGCGCGTGCCCGGCACGTGCAGCTCGTCGCGCCGCTCACGTAAAAACGGCCGCCTGTCTGAGCTGACCCCGTAAAGTTGGACGGGTAAATTAGGCCGCCAAGGGCTGAGTTCTGTACTGCACGGGACTCAGCCCTTTTAGCTTGAGCTTGATGCGGTCGTGATTGTAATAGCGGATGTAGTCGGCAATGGCGCGACGCAATTGCTGGACGTCTGCGAAGTGTGTCAACCGGAAGCACTCGGATTTGAGTGTGCCGAAGAAGCTTTCCATCGCGGCATTATCCAAGCAGTTGCCCTTGCGTGACATGCTCTGCGGCATGCCTCGCTCAGCAAGCTGTTCGCAGTATTCTCGCATTTGATAAGCCCAGCCTTGATCCGAATGCAGCATCGGTGCCTCATCAGGTGCCAGCCGCTTGAATGCCTTGTCCAGCATGGCTTTGATCATGGCGAAGTCAGGGCGCTCGCTCATTTGCCAGGCAATGATCTCGCCGTTGTACAAATCCAGAACCGGCGACAGATATAGCTTCTTGCCGCCGACATTGAATTCGGTCACATCCGTCACCCACTTCTCGTTGGGCCTATTGGCTTCGAATTGGCGGTTGAGTAGATTCGGCGCTATGCGCCCACGCTCTCCCGATAGGACCGATATTTCTTGGGCCGAACGAGCGACTTCAGACGCAGCACTGACATCAGTCGCTGCACCGTCTTGCGGTTGACCCAAGTGCCCGCTCGACGCAATGCAAGCGTGATCCGGCGATAGCCGTAACGCCCTTATGCTGGGCGAAGACATCGGCGATCTTCGCCTTGAGCTCGGCGTGACGATCTCCCGCCTTGGTCGCTGCCACTTGGTAATAGAACGTACTACGAGCCAGGCCTGAAACCTTGAGCAAGACGCTTAACGAATGATGCTCACGCAAGGCGTTCACGATTTGCGCGGTTTCTTTGGCTTTGCTTGCTCCTTGGCTCGGAGCAGTTCGTCCAACTTTTAGGTACGCCACCTCCGCGCGCAGATACTCATTCTCTTTAAGAAGGTCTTCGCGTGAGCGCTCGTCTGCGGGCACGGCAGTAGGCTGGGCAGGCTGTTTGGGCTTTGACATCTTGGGTGGCCGGCCTTTGCGGCGCGGCATGAGAGCTTCGAAACCACCCTCATGATACTGGCGCTCCCAGCGACTCACGCAGTTGGCTTCGCGCAAATCGAATACCGCGCATGTGCGCTGGTATGACAGCTCATGGCGCCACATGTGTTGCAGCACCGACATCTTGAAGTCAGTGCTATACGTCTCGTGCTTCTTGCGCAGCCCTGCTTTGCCATGTACCCGGAAAGCGCTCACCCAACGCCGCAGTGTTGAATACCCAACTCCGTACTTCCGGCCGAGCGACTCGCAACTGCCTTCGCCGCTCAGATATGCCTTGACCAATTGTTGCTTGAACGACGGGTCATACTTCGTCATGAAAAAACCCCCAAGGGTTGGAGTGATGTCCAACTCTTGGGGGTCAATTCAGTCGGGTGGCCGCTTCGAAGTCGATGCGTATCGCGCGATACGCAGCGTGCTCACCACTCGGCGACGCTGCCGTCCGCGTGGCGCCACACCGGGTTGCGCCAGCGGTGGCCCGTCTTGGCCATCTCGCGCACCTTTTCCTCGTTGACGTCGATGCCGAGCCCCGGGCCCTGCGGGATCGCGACGAAGCCGTCCTCGTAGCGGAACACCTCGGGGTTGCGCAGGTAGTCGAGCAGGTCGTTGCCCTGGTTGTAGTGGATGCCGAGGCTTTGTTCCTGGATGAACGCGTTGTAGCTGACCGCATCGAGCTGCAGGCACGCGGCGAGCGCGATCGGGCCGAGCGGGCAGTGCAGTGCGAGCGCGACGTCGTAGCTTTCCGCGAGCGTCGCGATCTTGCGGCACTCGGTGATGCCGCCCGCGTGCGACGCGTCGGGCTGGATGATGTCCACGTAGCCGCCCGCGAGGATGTGCTTGAAGTCCCAGCGCGAGTACAGCCGTTCGCCGAGCGCGATCGGCGTGTTGGTCTGGTTGACGATGTCGCGCAGCGCCTCGGCGTTCTCCGACAGCACGGGTTCCTCGATGAACATCAGCTTGTACGGGTCGAGCTCCTTCGCGAGCACCTTCGCCATCGGCTTGTGCACGCGGCCGTGGAAGTCGACGCCGATCCCGACGTGCGGGCCGACCGCGTCGCGCACGGCCGCGACGTTCGCGATCACCTGCTCGACCTTGTCGTAGGTGTCGACGATCTGCAGCTCCTCGGAGCCGTTCATCTTCACGGCCTTGAAGCCGCGCTCGACGACTGCGCGCGCATTGTTCGCGACGTCGCTCGGCCGGTCGCCGCCGATCCACGAATACACCTTGATGCGGTCGCGCACCTGGCCGCCCAGCAGCGCGTGCACCGGCACGCCGTGATGCTTGCCCTTGATGTCCCACAGCGCCTGGTCGACGCCCGCGATCGCGCTCATCATGATCGGGCCGCCGCGGTAGAAGCCCGCGCGGTACATCACCTGCCAGTGATCCTCGATCAGCAGCGGGTCGCGGCCGACGAGGTAGTCGGCCAGTTCCTGCACCGCGGCCTCGACCGTGTGCGCGCGGCCTTCGACGACCGGCTCGCCCCAGCCGACGATGCCTTCGTCGGTTTCGATCTTGAGGAACAGCCAGCGCGGCGGGACGACGAAAGTTTCGAGGCGGGTGATTTTCACGATACGAGTCTCCATGGTTGGCCGGCGCGGGCGCTCGGGCGCGGCGCACGGTCGCGTGCTTTCGCGATTATCCTAGCGTAGCCGGATAAAAAATAGTATTAATAGCATTATTGTGCAGATAGTGGGCAGCCTGCACGCCGGCCCAACGGAGAACGATCATTCAACACGACCTGCATGGACAGACGGCTTTCCGGCTTGCGACGGCGATCCTGCGCGGCGACTATCCGCCCGAATCGCTGCTGCCGAGGGAGCCCGACCTGATGGAGCTGTACGGCGTGAGCCGCACGGTGATGCGCGAGGCGCTGCGCACGCTGACGTCGAAGGGGCTGGTCGAATCGCGGCCGAAGGTCGGCACGCGCGTGCGGCCGCGCCATGCGTGGAACCTGCTCGACGCCGACCTGCTCGACTGGTACGCGCGCGTCGCGCCGCCGCTCGCGTTCGCGCTGAAGCTGCAGGAGATGCGCGAGATGATCGAGCCGTACGCGGCCGCGCTCGCCGCGCGCGCGCATACGCCGGAAGCCTTCGACGCGATCGACGACGCGGCGCGCGCGATGGCCGATGCACGCAACGTAGACGAATGGGTGCGCGCCGACCTGCGCTTTCACCTGAGCGTGCTCGCGGCGGGCGGCAACGAGTTGCTGGTGCCGCTCGGCGCGCTGATCGATCGCACGCTCGAGGCACAACTGCGTCTGAATGCGCGCCGCGCGGACGTGTACAACGCATCGCTTGCCGAGCACACGGCCGTCAGCGACGCGATCCGCGTGCGCGACGAGGACGGCGCGCGCCGCGCGATGGCGGCGCTGCTCGCGGTGACACGCGCGCGGATCGAGATGTCGTGACGGGGCGGGGCGGCGCCTTCAGGCGGCGTTTGCGCAGCCGCCCGGCTTGTGGATGCGCTCCGTCGACGCAGGATACTTCGCGAGCAGGCTTGCCGGACGCCGCGGGCGCACGACCAGGTCGCCGCCGCAGTTCGGGCAGCGGCCTTTCAGCGCGTCGTCGGCGCAGGTCGCACAGAACGTGCACTCAAACGTGCAGATGCGCGCATCTGCCGAATCGGGCGGCAGGTCCTTGTCGCAGCATTCGCAGCCGGGGCGCAGTTCGAGCATGATGGTTTTCCTTGGTTGGGGAGGGTCAGGACGGGCGCCGCCGGACATTGCGCGCGGCGCATGTGCGCGCTACTGTACCCGCTTGAATCGGCCTGGCCAACGGTGTCCCGTCCGGGCGCCGCCGACGCGCACGGGCCGCACCGGGAGACGACCATGCTTTATCGCGGAAGCTGTCACTGTGGCGACGTGAAGTTCGAAGTGGAAGGCGACCTGCAGGGCGTGATGGCGTGCAACTGCTCGATCTGCCAGCGCAAGGGCGCGCTGATGTGGTTCGTGCCGCGCGACCACATGAAGCTCCTCACGCCCGACGAGAATCTCGCGACCTACCTGTTCAACAAGCACGTGATCAGCCATCGCTTCTGCAAGCGCTGCGGCATGCATCCGTTCGCCGAGGGCGTTCATCCGAACGGCACTGCGATGGCCGCGATCAACGTGCGCTGCCTCGAGGATGTCGACCTCGACACGCTGCCCGTCACGCACTACGACGGCCGCTCGCACTGAGCGGCGTGCCATCGATTGAACATACGCGCGGCGGTCAGGACGGCCGCCCCGCGGCGGTGCTTGGCGCGGGCATTTCCGCCTGCGGCGCGGGGTCCGCGGCGTGCGTGCCGGTGGCGGCCGGACGTTCGATCAGCGGCGCGAGCGCCGGCGCCATCGACTTCAGCAACTGCACGGCCATTGCGCTCGTGAAGTCGTAGCGCGCCGCGTACGGTTCGTGCGCGGTTGCCGTCAGCACCCCGAAGAACCGGTCGCCGAGTACGAACACGAACGTGCCGCTGCGGTTCACCTTGCGCGACTCGATCAGCCGCGCGCCGCGCGCGTAGACGTTGAAGCGCTGGTCGCCGGTCCCCGTCTTGCCGTATACCTCGAGCGTCTTGCCGTCGGGCAGCGTGAAGCCGCCCGCGAGGCGGCGCGCGGTGCCGCTGAGCACGACGTCGCGCAGCAGCGTGTGCGCCACGTTGACGATTTCCGGCGACAGCATCGGCTGCGGCTGCGCGGCCGCGCGCACGAAGCGCGTCTCGTACGGCGTGCCCTTCGCGAAGTCGAGCCGCGTGATCGTCTCGGTCGGCGCTTTCTGGCCGCCGTTCGCGATCAGGCCGATCAGTTTCGCGAGCGCGTCGGGCTGGTCGCCCGATGCGCCGATCGCGGCCGCGTAGGACGGCGTGACTTCCGCGAACGGGTAGCCGAGCGCGCGCCACGACTTCGTGATCTCCGCGTACGCGCGCAGCTCGACCATGCGGCGGATGCGACGGTCCTGGGTCGCGTGGTAGCGCGTCTTGTACAGCCACGAATACGTGTAGAAACGCGCATCGCGGCTCTCGCGCTGGACCTCGCCGAGCGACGCGCTCGGGTGCGCGCGCAGGTAGTTGAGCGTCCACAGCGCGAGCGGGTGCACGCTCGCGATATAGCCGCGATCGTTGAGGTTGAAGCGGTCGATCGCGTATTTCGCGTAGAGCGCGGCGAGATCGTCGTCGGACAACGTCGCGGCCGGCGTGCCCTTCAGTTGCGCGCGCATCTGCGCATCGAACCACGCGAGCGATTCGTTCGGCGCGACGCTGCGCAGCACCGTCGCGATCTTCGGCGGCGACTTGCGCACGTCCTTCAGCATCAGCGCCAGCGCATCATCGGGTGCCTTGCCCGCATAGCGCGTGTAGTAGCGCTTCACGTAGACCTGGCTTTCGCCGTCGACGAACTGCTGCAGGTAATGCCGGCGCTGTTCGGGATCGCCGAGCCACGACGACGACGGGCCGGCCGCCTGCAGCGTCTCGTAGTGGACGATGTCGCGCATCAGCCGCACGAACACGAGGTTGACCGAATGCTCGAACGCGGTGTGCAGCGTCAGGATGCGGCCGTTGTCCGACTTCTCGAAGTTCGAGAACACCTGCGCGCCGCCGCCCGTGTAGAACACGTCGGGACTTGCCGAGTACTTGCGTTCGACGGCCGCGTCGAGCATCGCCTGCAGCGAGCGGTCGCGCGTATGCGACAGATAGTCGAGCGCCCAGCGCGACAGCCCGTCGACCGGGTCGGGTTTCACGCGCGCAAGCTGCGCGTTCGACAGGTTCGCATAGCGCGCGTGCAGGTCGGAGACGATCTGCAGGTACGTGATCAGCGTGCGCAGTTTCGCGGTCGAGCCGAGGTTGATGCGGCCGCCGCGATTCACGTCGAACGGCTCGTTCACGCTGTCGGTCTGCACGCGCAGCATGTTCGCGCCGTTGCGGCGTTCGTACAGCGTGAAGCTGTACGTGAGATGCGACGGGTCGTCCTTCGGCGCGAGCATCTCGTAGCCGTAGAGGCCGGCGGCCTGCGCGCCGTCGCGCGTCGATGCCTTCGCGAGCCGCTCGGCGACGGCCTGCTGCACGCCGTTGTCGAGCGTGCTGGTCGCCTCCAGGTCGAGCAGGTCGAGCTGGTACACGTCGCTGATGCCGAGGGCCGACAGCAGCGACGCGCGCGCGGACGTCACGGCCTTGCGCGACACGAACGACTGCACCAGCGCGGCGGCAGGCGGCGCACTGCGTTCGATCTGCGCGGACAGCGCGGCATCGCGCAATGCAGGCGAGATCACGCCGCCGTTCGACAGCAGCCGCAGGTAGCTGTCGGTCAGCCGCTGCAGCGCCGGATAGCCGCGGTTGAGGAAGTACGACGGCGCGCGCTGCGCGATGATCAGCGACAGCACCTCGCGGAACGTCTTGCCCTGTTCGTCGACGTTGTCGCCGGTCGTCGGCGCGGACAGGATCCGGTTCACTTCGTTGAAGTCGCGGCCGTACCAGGCGGCGAGACCGTCGCCGATGCCGGTGATTTCGCCGATATGCGGCCGCGCGGCGAGCGGCACCGAGTTCAGGTAGCGCACGACGATCGTGCGGCGCGCGAGCATCGTCTGAGGGCCGTTCAGATACGCGCGGATCGACGCCGACGCGATCTGCCGCAGCTTCTCGGGCGGCGTCGCGGTGCGGCCTTCGGGCGAATGGCGGAACTTCTCGATCTGGGTCGCGAGCGTGCTGCCGCCCGGGCGTGCCTGGTGACGGTTGACGACGTGCAGCGCCTGGTCGGCGAGCGCGCGGCTGAAGCGCCCCCAGTCGATCGCCGGGTTGCGGTTCGGTTCGTTCGCGTCGAGCAGGTAGCGATCCTCGATGAACAGCAGCGAATCGACGACCACGCGCGGCACCGTGTCGAAGTCGGCATAGACGCGCTGCGGGAACACGGTCGCGAACAGCGGCGCGCCGGTCGAATCGAACAGCATCAGGCCCGTCTGGTCCTTTTCTTCGTAAGGGAGGAACAATCCGCGCTCGCCGAGCGACAGCATCCGTTGCGAATCGCGCGCCTGCTTGCCGACGACGAAGCCGCGCGCGAGCAGCCGCTCCTGGAACGACGGAATCATCGCGTAGCCGAGGCGCTGGTCGTAGGGGCCGTTCGCGGGGAAGCGGATGTGATCGCTCGGGCCCGTTTCGACCGTGTAGCCGACATCGCGGGTGAGCTCGGACAGGTAGCGCGCCTGCAGCCGGGACGTTTCGATCTCGGTCTGCACGAGTCGCGCAACGATCGCGAGCGCGATCAGCAGCGCGGCCAGCAAAGACCATTTGACCCACGTCCAGACCGATGCGAGACCGGTCACGCGCGGCAGGATACGATTCAGCGGCCGATTCATGGCGGCGTCTCCCTGAAGGCGCGGGCTCCGGCCGCACCCCATTAAGGATTAGTGTAGTCCTCAACCGCGTGCTGCCAAGGCGGTTCACTACCGAGATGCGCCGACGCAACGCACGTGCCTGAACCGGGCGGAGCGCCCGGCCGCCGCCCCGATTTGGGGCAGCGCCGGAAGGGGGAAATAGTGCGCGATGACTTCATTCAACCGACGAAATGCTCGACCAGGTGATCGACGAACAGGCGCGCCTTGCGCGGAAAGTGCCGGCGGCTCGGGTACGCGATGTTCATCTGAAGTTCCTCGAGCCGATAGTCGGGCAGCAGCGCCAGCAGCCGGCCGTCGCCGAGTTCCGCTTCGACCAGGAAGTCCGGCAGCACCGCGACGCCCACGCCCGCGAGCGCCCAGCTTCGGATCAGCCCGAGATTGTTCGACGACGCGGATTTATTGGGGTGCACGGTGAGATGCGCATGACCGTGATCGAACGACAGGTATTCGCCCGCGAAGTCGGAGTGGAATGCCAGGCACGCATGGGCGGCCAGGTCATGCGGATGAGCCGGCGCGCCATGTCGTTCGAGATACTGAGCAGATGCGCATACGACGAGTTTCAGCCGCGTGAGCAGGCGTTTCACCAGCGTGCTGTTGCTGATGTGCTGCGACAGCAGCAGGCCGACATCGAAGCCCTCCGAGACGAGATCGACGTGACGGTCGACGAGCGTGACTTCCGGCACGATGTTCGGATGGCATGCCTTGAAGGAATCGATCGCGGGCCCGAGCACATGCATGCCGAACATGACCGGCGCGACGATTTTCAGCGAGCCGACCGGCTCGTGGTGCGTCGACGCGATCGCTTCCTCGACGCGGTCGATTTCGTCGACGACGTGGCGCATCTGCGCCAGATACAGGTGGCCGGCGTCGGTCAGCGACAGGCTGCGGGTCGTGCGATTCAGCAGGCGTACGCCGAGCCGCTCCTCGATGTCCATGACCAGGCGGGTGGCCGATGAATTGGAGATGTTCAGTTCGGCGGCTGCACGCGCGAAGCTCTGTAGTTCGGCCACCTTGACGAATAATCGTATCGATAGAAATTCATCCATTTTTTTCGGAAAACTTAATTTGTTAACTGAATTCTATCTGTCGGCGGCTGGACTTTGAGCGATTTTGATGTGAGATAAAGTTTTATGAAATCGTGCATCAATCCGATGCGGATGGCGTTGGAGTATGTAGGGTTGGGTCGAGGCGGCCTGCGATTCCATCGCTTTGCCTGGGGATTGAAAAATATTGGTTGATGATTTTGTTTTTTGTAAAAGTACTAAAAATCTGGCTTATTGTCCTAAAAAGGCGGCGTCATATTCGCAGTGCGGTGCAATACGAGTCGGATGCGTCGTTTTCGTCGCGGCGGCGTCCCGGCACCAGATGGCGGCGTGCGGCGGCGCGTGGCGGTGATATCCTCGCGGGACGCCCGCAATCGACGGGCGGTGTCCGATTGCCCGTGCGCGGCCTCGCTGCCGCGCGGCGCGGCGTTTCCGAGGGAAGAACCGATATCATGAGCCGCAAATTCATTCTGAAGGGCGACACGACCGACCACGGCGGCGTGGTGCTCGAAGGGATCGCCAATTCGTCGTTCGACGGACGCGAACTCGCCTATCTCGGCGCGCCCGTGTTCTGCGCCGCGTGCAAGACGACGGGCGTGATCGTGTCGGACGGCGGCGAGCGGACGATGACCGTGATGGGCAAGGTCGTCGCGCTCGAACACGACCTGTGCCAGTGCGTGTGCACGCCGCAGCCGAAACTGATCCCGTCGCAGGGCACGGGGACGATCTCGGGGTAAAACCCGCCGCGCGGCACGGCGCACGGCGGCCCGACTTCAGACGCTGCCTTCCGTCTCGATCACGAGGATGCGCGCTTCGCCGAGCGGATGCGCGACGTGCTCGGTGCCGGCCGTCGCGTGGAAGACGTCGCCGGTTTCGAGCACCGTTGCGTGCTCGTTGCCCGCTACGCGGTAGCGCATCTCGACGCGACCGTCGAGCACCGCGAACACTTCGTCGCCGTCGTTTACATGCCATCGATACGGCTGGTCGGTCCAGTGCAGCCGGACCGTGATGCCGTTCAGGTTCGCGACGTCGAGCGCGCCCCACGGGCGGTTCGCGGTGAATGCCGCGCTGCGGATGATGTTCATCGATGTGTTCTCCGGCGCGAGTGCGCGTCGTCTTCCAGTCAATTCCTCCGCACCCGAATTCAACGCGACATCGCGCGCAGCGCCTGCTCGATTATCTGCTTGCGTTTCGCGAAACCGGCCGCCGAACGCTCGGTGACGCGCTTCACGACCGATGCCGGCGCGGTGTCGGGCGAGCCGGCGTCGAACGGCGGCGCCGGCGCGTATTCGAGCTGAAGCTGGATCGCCTGCGCCTCTTCATCGCCGGCCAGTTCCGCGGCGATCGTCAGCGCGAAGTCGATGCCGGCCGTCACGCCGCCGCCCGTGATCAGGTTGCCGTCGCGCACGACACGCTCGCGCACGGGCACCGCACCCAGCGGTTCGAGCAGCGCGTGGAACGCCCAGTGGGTCGTCGCACGCCGCCCGCGCAGCAGGCCGGCCACGCCGAGCAGCAGCGCGCCCGTGCAGACCGACGTCACGTAGCGCGCGGTGGCCGCGCGCTGCTGCACGAACGCGATCGTTTCGGCATCGAGCAGCAGGTCGTTGATCCCGATGCCGCCCGGGACGCAGATCACGTCGAGCGGCGGGCAGTCGTCGAACGTGCAGGTCGGCGCGAGCGCGAGGCCGCTGCTCGACGCGACGGCATCGCGCGACTTCCAGACCAGGTGGACGGCTGCGTCGGGCAGCGACGCGAGCACGTCGTGCGGGCCGGTGAGATCGAGTTGCTGGACGCCGGGAAACACGAGAAGGCCGATATGCAGGGTCATGCGAAGACTCCGGGTGAAAGAGGAGCGCGCCGTTGCCGGCACACGATGGACAGATCGATTCTAGGCGCGTAGTGTTTGGCGAAATTGCCATATCGCCCACGTTTTAAGCCAATCGCCATGCCTGCCGCCCCGCGTTCGATCCTGATCCTCGCGTTCCCCCGCGCGCAATTGCTCGATGTGTCGGGGCCGCTGCAGGTGTTCGCGTCCGTCAACGAACTCGCGCTGGAGCGCGGGCAGCCGGCGCCGTATGCGCCGCGTGTCGTCGCGGCGGACGCCGGGCCCGTCGAGACGTCGTCGGGCCTCGTCGTGATGGCCGAGTCGCTGCGCTCGGCCGCGCGCCGTCCCGATACGGTGATCGTCGCCGGCGGCAAGGGCGTGCACGCGGCATCGCAGGATGTCCGGCTGGTGCGCTGGGTGCGGCAGCAGACGGAGCGCGCGCGGCGCGTTGCGTCGGTCTGCACCGGCGCGTTCCTGCTGGCCGAGGCCGGCCTGCTCGAAGGGCGGCGCGCGGTCACGCACTGGTCGCGCTGCGACGAATTCGCGGCGCGCTACCCGAACGTGCGCGTCGAAGCCGATCCGATCTTCATCCGCGAAGGCGCGCTGTGGACGTCGGCCGGCGTGACGGCCGGCATCGATCTCGCGCTCGCGCTGGTCGAGGAGGATCTCGGCCGCGCGACCGCGCTCGACGCCGCACGCGAACTCGTCGTGTTCCTGAAGCGTCCGGGCGGACAGGCGCAGTTCAGCGCGATGCTGTCGATGCAGCGCACCGACGACCGGTTCGGCGAACTGCATGCGTGGATGGCCGAGCACCTGACGGCCGACCTGTCGGTGCCCGCGCTGGCCGAGCGCGTGCGCATGAGCGAGCGCAGCTTCGTGCGCCACTATCGCGCGGGAACCGGCCGCACGCCCGCGCGCGCGGTCGAGCAGATCCGCGTCGAGGCCGCGCAGCGCCTGCTCGGTGAAACGACCTGGCCCGTCAAGCGGATCGCCGCGCGGTGCGGATTCGGCTCGGAGGAGACGTTGCGGCGCAGCTTCGTGCGTGTGCTGGGCGTGTCGCCGCAGGCGTATCGGGAGCGGTTCGTGCGGTAACGCGCGGCGCGCGATCGGGGCCGGAGCGGTTGTCGTCTGGAACTGAACGAAAACCGATCATTTTCCAGTGCGAAGCACCAAGACTATTCCGGGTTGGAGAACAATAGGCGGGGGCTTGTGTCGCGCCCGCCGCGCGCTCTATTCTGTCCTGTTGGCGATTCGAAGGGGGCAGCATGGACCGCATCCAGGCAATGGAAGTTTTTACCCGTGTGGTCGACGCGAACAGCTTTACGCGCGCGGCCGAGACGCTCGCGATGCCGCGCGCGTCGGTGACGACCATCATCCAGAATCTCGAGGCGCTGCTCGGCGTGCGCCTGATGCACCGGACGACGCGCCGGCTGTCGCTGACGCCGGAAGGTGCCGCGTACTACGAGCATTGCATGAAGATCATCGCGGAGATCGCGGAAGCCGACGCGAGCTTCCAGACCGGCAACCGCAAGCCGAGCGGCGTGCTGCGCGTCCATATGCCGAGTTCGCTCGGGCGGCGCATCGTGCTGCCGTCGCTGTCGATTTTCCGGCAGCGTTATCCGGACATCACGCTCGAGCTGGGGCTTTCCGACCGCTACGTGGATCCGGTCGAGGAGGGGATCGACTGCATGATCCGGGTCGGGCCGCTCGAGGATTCGTCGATGGTCGCGCGGCGCATCGGGATGCTGAAACGCGTGACCTGTGCGTCGCCCGATTACATCGCGCGTCACGGCGAGCCGCACGAGATTGCCGATCTTGCCGAACATCATGCGGTGAATTTCCGTTCGAGCCACGGCGCGCGTGCGATTCCGTGGGTGTTCATGATCGACGGCAAGCCGGTCGAGGTGCGGATGAGCGGGGAGGTCACGGTCAACGATTCGGATGCCTACGTGACGTGCGGGCTCGAAGGATTCGGGATGATCCAGCCGACGCTGTTCATGGTGCTGCCGAACCTGCTCGACGGATCGCTGGTCGAGGTGCTGCCGGACTGCAATCCGAAGCCGAAGCCGATTTCGATCGTTTATCCGCACAACCGGCATTTGTCGCAGAAGGTGCGTGTGTTCGCCGACTGGATCGCGGAGGTGTTCGAGTCGACGCCGGCGCTGGAGGGTGGGGAGAACTGGCGCGGGAAGGTGCTTGCGCACGCGGCGAAGCTGGAGAGGGGATCGGTGGCGGCGTGATGGAAGCGGTGCGGCCTGGTCGTCGGCTGCGCCGGTTTCATCGGCATCGTTAATGCGCTGTCGGTTGGTTTGCCTTACGGCATCGTCGTGGCTGCAAAGCCGATGACGTTGATGCCGACCGCGACCGGAGCGTTTTTTCCAAGCAAAGAAAAAGGGCCCAGCTTGCGCTGGGCCCTTTTGCATTTGGTGGCGAATCAGGGACTCGAACCCCGGACCTGCGGATTATGATTCCGTCGCTCTAACCGACTGAGCTAATTCGCCGAAGAAATGAATTATGGAGATCGACCGTCGGGCTGTCAACACCTTTTTTCGTCTTAGGTGAAAAAAGTTGCCGGCGGCCCGAGCCGGCGTCGGCGCGGAGCCGGTTGCCGGTCACCGGAGCAAACCCGGCAACCGCCGCCAGCCCGCGCTTCGACATCAATCCTGCGCGTAGATGTTCGAGTCCTTCGTCTCCTTGACGAACAGCAGGCCGATCACGAACGTGCCCAGCGCGATAATGATCGGATACCAGAGCCCCGAGTAGATGTTGCCCTTCGCCGCGACGATCGCGAACGCGGTTGCCGGCAGGAAGCCGCCGAACCAGCCGTTGCCGATGTGGTAGGGCAGCGACATCGACGTATAGCGGATCCGCGTCGGGAACATCTCGACCAGCATCGCGGCGATCGGCCCGTAGACCATCGTCACGTAGATCACGAGGATCGTCAGGATCACGATCGTCATCGGCCAGTTGAGCTGCGCCGGGTCGGCCTTCGCCGGGTAGCCGGCTCCCTTCAGCGTCGATGCGAGCGTCTTGTCGAACGCCGCGCCCTGCGCCTTCGCGTCGGCCGCCTTGCCGTCGTACGCCGGGATCACCGTATCGCCGACCTTGATTTCGGCCATCGTGCCGGCCGGTGCCGCGACGTTCTCGTAGTTCAGGCCGGCCTTCGCGAGCGCGCTCTTCGCGATGTCGCACGAGTTCGTGAACTTCGACGTGCCGACCGGGTTGAACTGGAACGAGCAGGTGGCCGGATCGGCGACGACGGTGATCGGTGCCTTCTGCGTGGCGATCTCGAGCTGCGGGTTCGCGTAGTGCGTGAGCGCCTTGAACAGCGGGAAGTAGGTCAGCGCCGCGATCAGGCAGCCCGCGAGGATGATCGGCTTGCGGCCGATCTTGTCCGACAGCGACCCGAAGAACAGGAAGAACGGCGTGCCGATCAGGAGCGCGATCGCGATCAGGATGTTCGCGCTCGCGCCGTCGACCTTCAGCGTCTGCGTGAGGAAGAACAGCGCGTAGAACTGGCCCGTGTACCACACGACGGCCTGGCCGGCGGTCAGGCCGACGAGCGCGAGGATCACGATCTTCAGGTTCTTCCACTGGCCGAACGCTTCGGTCAGCGGCGCCTTCGACGTCTTGCCTTCCGACTTGATGCGCAGGAACACCGGCGATTCGTTCAGCTGCAGCCGGATCCACACCGACACCGCGAGCAGCGCGATCGATGCGACGAACGGCACGCGCCAGCCCCAGTTGCCGAACGCTTCCTCGCCGATGAACGTGCGCACGCCGAGGATCACGAGCAGCGACAGGAACAGGCCGAGCGTCGCGGTCGTCTGGATCCACGCGGTGTAGAAGCCGCGCCGGTTCGACGGCGCATGCTCGGCGACGTAGGTCGCCGCACCGCCGTACTCGCCGCCGAGCGCGAGGCCCTGCAGCAGCCGCATCGCGATGAAGATCACCGGCGCGGCGATGCCGATCGACGAGTAGCCGGGCAGGAAGCCGACCACGAACGTCGAGAGGCCCATGATCACGATCGTCACGAGGAACGTGTGCTTGCGTCCGACCATGTCGCCGAGCCGGCCGAACACGATCGCGCCGAACGGCCGCACCGCGAAGCCGGCCGCGAAGCCGAGCAGCGTGAAGATGAACGCGGCGGTCGGATTGACGCCGGAGAAGAAGCTCTTGCTGATGTAGGCCGCGAGTGAGCCGGCCAGATAAAAGTCGTACCACTCGAACACGGTCCCGAGCGACGACGCGAAGATCACCTTTTTCTCTTCGCCCGTCATCGGCGCGTGCGAAATTTGCCCGCCTAACGTTGCCATGAATCGTCTCCAAGTCCCTTGATATAGATATGCGGCCGCCTTGGGTGGGCGGGCCTGTCGACGATTATTGGCACGGAAACTTACGGCGCACTGACTCGCGCGCACAAAACGACTGCGCGTTAACCCGTGCCGAACCGGATGCTTCGCGCGCCGATCATGGTGCGAACGTCCGGCAAACCGCCGGTTTCGGCGCGATCGCGTCGCATTGCTGCAGTGCGCGTCAGGGTTAATCCGGAGCGGTTTCCGCCAGCGGCAGGCTGACGCGCACGAGCGTGCCGGCGAGGCGGGGCGCCTGCTGGTAGACGTGATCGTCGAGCGTCAGCGTGCCGCCGTGCTGCGTGGCGATCTCGCGCACGATCGCGAGCCCGAGGCCGCTGCCGTCGCCTTCGCGGCCGAGGATCCGGTAGAAGCGCTCGACGACGCGCTCGCGTTCGGCGGCCGGGATGCCGGGCCCCGTGTCCTCGACTTCGAGATGCGCGAGCCGCGCCGCGCGATCGGCGCGCACGCGCACCGTGATGCGGCCGCCTTCCGGCGTGTAGCGGATCGCGTTGTCGATCAGGTTGCCGAGCATCTCGCGCAGCATCACCGGGTTGCCGTCGACGTCGAGCGGCGCGTCGTCCGGCGGGCCTTCGTAGCCGAGATCCATCCGCTTCGCGAGCGCGGCCTGCACCCAGTCGCGCACCGCGCGCCGTGCGAGCGCGGCGATCTCGACCGGCTCGAACGTGAGCCCGCTCGCGCGGTTCTCGGCGCGCGCGAGCGCAAGCAGTTGCGTGACGAGCCGCGCGGCCTGCTCGGAGCTCGTCGCGATCTGCTCGAGCGAGCGCTGCACGTCGGGCGGCACGGGGTGGCGCAGCGCGAACTCGGCCTGCGTGCGCAGGCCCGCGAGCGGCGTCTTCATCTGGTGCGCGGCGTCGGCGATGAAGCGCTTTTGCAGCGCCATGTTCTGTTCGAGACGCGCGAGCAGGTCGTTGAACGACGTGACGAGCGGTTCGATCTCGGGCGGTGCGCGCTGCGCCTCGACGGGCGACAGGTCGTCGGGCCGCCGCGCGCGGATGTGCGCCTGCAGCGCATTGAGCGGCGCGAGCCCGCGCGACAGCCCGAACCAGACGAGCAGGATCGCGAGCGGCAGGATCACGAACTGCGGCAGGATCACGCCCTTGATGATGTCGTTCGCGAGCGCGTTGCGCTTGTCGAGCGTCTCGCCGACCTGCACGAGCACCGGCTGCGTGCCGCTCGCCTGCGGCAGCGCGACCGTCGTATATGCGACGCGCACGTCGTTGCCGCGCAGCAGGTCGTCGCGAAACACGACGACGCCCGGCGGCGGGCGGTCCTCGTCGCGCGGCAGCGGCATGTCGGCTTCGCCCGCGACCAGCTCGCCGCGCGCGCCGAGCACCTGGAAGTAGACGCTGTCGACGTTGTCCGCGCGCAGGAAGTCGCGCGTCTGCTCCGGCAGCGTCAGCTCGGCGACGCCGTTCACCGGGTGGATCTGGCGCGCGAGCACGTATGCGTTGGTCTCGAGCGCGCGGTCGAACGGGCCGTTCGCGATCGTCTTCGCGACGAGATAGGTGACGGCGATGCTCATCGGCCACAGTAGCAGCAGCGGCGCGAGCATCCAGTCGAGGATTTCGCCGAACAGCGAGCGCGGGCGCGGCGCCTCGGGCGCATCGGTTTCGTCGGGCGGCGCGAACGGGTTCTCGTAGCGCGCGTCGCGCGCATCGTCGGCGGCCGACGACGGCGCGCCGGTCGGGTGGCGGGAATGGGCCGGCGTGGCCATCGCGGCGACGCCCGGCTTCAGCGCAGCGGCGTGCCGGCCGTCGCGGGCTGGGGCGCTGTGGTGTCGGCCGGCGCGGCGGGCGCGACCTTTTCGAGGCAATAGCCGAGGCCGCGCACGGTCGAGATCCGGACGCCGCTCGGTTCGATCTTCTTGCGCAGCCGGTGCACGTAGACTTCGATCGCGTTGTTGCTGACTTCCTCGCCCCATTCGCACAGATGGTCGACGAGCTGCTCCTTCGATACGAGCCGGCCGATCCGCTGCAGCAGCACCTCGAGCAGGCCGAGTTCGCGCGCGGACAGATCGAGCACGTGATCGTTCGCGTACGCGATGCGGCCGACCTGGTCGAATGCGAGCGAGCCGTGCCGCACGACGGTCGGGCCGCCGCCCGCGCCGCGCCGGGTCAGTGCGCGCACGCGTGCCTCGAGTTCGTTGAGTGCGAACGGCTTGGCCATGTAATCGTCCGCGCCGAGATCGAGGCCCTTCACGCGCTCGTCGACGCTGTCGGCGGCGGTCAGGATCAGCACGGGGAGGTTGGAATTGCGGGCGCGCAGGCGCTTGAGCACGTCGAGCCCGGACATTTTCGGCAGCCCGAGATCGAGGATCAGCAGGTCGAATGTCTGCATCGACAGCGCCGTATCGGCATCGACGCCGTTCTTCACGTGGTCGACCGCATAGCCCGATTGGCGGAGTGACCGGGTGAGGCCGTCCGCGAGTATGCTGTCGTCTTCGGCGATGAGAATTCGCATGTTGCTGACCGATGGCCGGCAGGGTGTTCGCGCCGGCGCGGCTGTCTCCGAAGTTATTCGTGTACAACGCAGCCCGCATTGCGGGCTTGCATAAAACACTGTTTTTTTATACAGTGTCTGCATTCGTGGGCGGCGCTTGAAAGCGGGCGCGCCTTTAACAGACGCTGCTCATCATAGCAAAGGACGATTCATGGAAGAAAGCAAGAAGGGCTCCGGGATGACCGCCGAGAAGAGCAAGGCGCTGGCGGCCGCACTCGCGCAGATCGAAAAGCAGTTCGGCAAAGGGTCGATCATGCGGATGGGCGACGGCGAGGTGGCCGAGGATATCCAGGTCGTCTCCACGGGTTCGCTGGGGCTCGACATCGCGCTCGGCGTCGGCGGCCTGCCGCGCGGCCGGGTGGTCGAGATCTACGGTCCGGAATCGTCCGGTAAAACCACGCTCACGCTGCAGGTGATCGCCGAACTGCAGAAGATCGGCGGCACGGCCGCGTTCATCGACGCCGAGCACGCGCTCGACGTCCAGTACGCGGCGAAGCTCGGCGTGAACGTGCCGGAACTGCTGATCTCGCAGCCGGACACCGGCGAGCAGGCGCTGGAAATCACCGATGCGCTGGTGCGCTCGGGCTCGATCGACATGATCGTCATCGACTCGGTCGCGGCGCTCGTGCCGAAGGCCGAAATCGAAGGCGAGATGGGCGATTCGCTGCCGGGCCTGCAGGCCCGCCTGATGTCGCAGGCGCTGCGCAAGCTGACCGGCACGATCAAGCGCACGAACTGCCTCGTGATCTTCATCAACCAGATTCGTATGAAGATCGGCGTGATGTTCGGCAACCCGGAAACCACGACGGGCGGCAACGCGCTGAAGTTCTATGCGTCGGTGCGTCTCGACATCCGCCGGATCGGCTCGATCAAGAAGAACGACGAGGTGATCGGCAACGAAACCCGCGTGAAGGTCGTCAAGAACAAGGTATCGCCGCCGTTCCGCGAAGCGATCTTCGACATCCTGTACGGCGAGGGCATCTCGCGCCAGGGCGAGATCATCGACCTCGGCGTGCAGGCGAAGATCGTCGACAAGGCAGGCGCCTGGTACAGCTACAACGGCGAGAAGATCGGCCAGGGCAAGGACAACGCGCGTGAGTTCCTGCGCGAGAATCCGGAAATCGCCCGCGAGATCGAGAACCGCATCCGCGAATCGCTCGGCGTCGTCGCAATGCCCGATGGCGTAGACAACGAAGCCGAGGCGATGGACGAAGAAGAGTGATGGTCGGGCGCCGAGGTCAGGCTGGCGAGCCGGAGGAGAGCGACGCGCCCGAAACGGCGGGTCGCTCCGGCCGGCGAGCCGGATCCTCGGGCGCCGACCGGCGGGTCGCTGGCAGCAACGCCGCGAACCGCACCGCGACGAGGGCATCTGACGATGCCCTCGTTTCGTTTGAGATTGCCGCACCGGACGATCCGTTCGATGACGATGAATCGTTCGACGCGCACGACCGGTCCCGCCGTCGCGTGTCCGGCGTCAGCTTCCCGGGCAATCGCGCATCCGATGCGTCGGCACCTGCCAGGGAAGATGTCTATACGCGCAGCAGCCAGCATCCGCGCCGCACGCGCCGTGCGTCCGGCGCTGCTTCAAGCGCTGCTTCCGGCGACGATCCGGATGCCGGCAAACGCAAGTCGTCGAAGCCGCAACGTTCGTTGAAGGGCCGCGCGCTCGGCTATCTGTCCAGGCGCGAATACAGCCGCACGGAACTCGCGCGCAAGCTCGCGCCGTATGTCGGCGAAGACGAGTCCGTCGAACCGGTGCTCGATGCGCTGGAGAAGGAAGGCTGGCTGTCCGACGCGCGTTTCGCCGAGAGCCTCGTGCATCGTCGTGCGTCGCGCGTCGGGGTCGCGCGCATCGTCAGCGAGTTGAAGCGCCATGCGGTCGGCGACACGCTCGTTGAGGAAGTGAACGCGCAGCTGCGCGAGACCGAATGGGCCCGCGCGCAGGCGGTCTGGCGCAAGAAGTTCGGTGCATTGCCGCAAACGCCGGCCGAGCGTGCGAAGCAGGCGCGCTTTCTCGCTGCGCGCGGCTTCTCGAGCGCGACCATCGTGAAGTTGCTGAAGGTCGGCGACGATTTCCCGATCGACGATTGAGCGCTCCGGTCGCGCGCGTGGCGCGCGATTTTGCTGCAACGCAACCGCTCCCGGACAGGCGGGAATACCCGCCGTCGCGTCAAACTGTCTCAAATACCCAATATGCTAAAATCCGTGGGTTTTCCTCTTCGGCCTCAACCTCCAGCATGCCGCTATCCGAGCCCGTGCCCCGTCAGTTGCGACATCGACGCGCAATCCGAGCGGAAGCTTACGAGCGCGGCGACGGCTTGTGGGACATCGAAGCCTGCCTGACCGACCACAAGCCGCGCGATGTCGCGCTTGCGTCGGGCATCCGGCCCCAGGGCCTGCCGATCCACGAACTCTGGCTGCGCGTGACTATCGATCGTGAACTCAATGTCGTCGACGCCGAAGCGTCTTCGGAATGGGTGCCCTATCCCGGTCAGTGTCAATCCGCCCCTCCCGCCTATCGGGCCCTCATCGGGCTCAATCTCTTCCGCCACTTCCGCCGCGATGCGAACCGACTGCTGTCCGGTGTCGCAGGCTGCTCCCATCTCACCGAACTGTGCGCCGTGCTGCCGACGGCAGCGATCCAGGCGTTCGCCGGTGACGTGTGGAACGTGCGCGAGGAGGGTGGCGAAGGGCCGGATCACGACGGCGTGCGCGACGAACCGCCTTTCCAGCTCGGCCGCTGCCGTGCGCTGCGGTTCGACGGCGAGGTCGTGCGGCAGTACTACCCGCGCTGGTATGGCGCGAGTCGGCCGGATGTGCCCGTTGACGGCAGCACGAAGGAATGAACGGAAATCATTCGAAGAAGCGTCTTAAGCGACTTTTCATCCAACTCTCAGACTGAAGGGAATCACGCATGAAGATTCACGAGTACCAGGGTAAGGAAATCCTGCGGAAATTCGGAGTCGCGGTACCGCGCGGCAAGCCGGCGTTCTCGGTTGACGAGGCCGTCAAGGTGGCGGAAGAACTCGGCGGCCCGGTGTGGGTCGTCAAGGCTCAGATCCACGCGGGTGGTCGCGGCAAGGGCGGCGGCGTGAAGGTGGCGAAGTCGATCGAGCAGGTGCGCGAATACGCGAACCAGATCCTCGGCATGCAGCTCGTCACGCACCAGACCGGTCCGGAAGGCCAGAAGGTCAACCGTCTGATGATCGAAGAAGGCGCCGACATCAAGCAGGAACTGTATGTCAGCCTCGTCGTCGATCGCGTGTCGCAAAAGATCGTTCTGATGGGTTCGAGCGAAGGCGGCATGGACATCGAAGAAGTTGCCGAAAAGCACCCGGAACTGATCCACAAGGTCATCGTCGAGCCGTCGACGGGCCTGCTCGATGCTCAAGCCGACGACCTCGCCGCGAAGATCGGCGTGCCGGCTGCTTCGATTCCGCAAGCGCGTGCGATCCTGCAAGGCCTGTACAAGGCATTCTGGGAAACCGACGCGTCGCTGGCTGAAATCAACCCGCTGAACGTCTCCGGCGACGGCAAGGTCATCGCACTCGACGCGAAGTTCAACTTCGACTCGAACGCGCTGTTCCGCCACCCGGAAATCGTCGCGTACCGCGATCTGGACGAAGAAGATCCGGCTGAAATCGAAGCGTCGAAGTTCGACCTCGCGTACATCTCCCTCGACGGCAACATCGGCTGTCTCGTGAACGGCGCAGGCCTGGCAATGGCGACGATGGACACCATCAAGCTGTTCGGCGGCGAGCCGGCGAACTTCCTGGACGTCGGCGGTGGCGCGACGACCGAGAAGGTCACGGAAGCGTTCAAGCTGATGCTGAAGAACCCGGACCTGAAGGCGATCCTCGTGAACATCTTCGGCGGCATCATGCGCTGCGACGTGATCGCGGAAGGCGTGATCGCCGGTTCGAAGGCCGTGAACCTGAAGGTGCCGCTCGTCGTGCGCATGAAGGGCACGAACGAGGACCTCGGCAAGAAGATGCTGGCCGACTCGGGCCTGCCGATCATCTCGGCGGACAGCATGGAAGAAGCCGCGCAGAAGGTCGTCACGGCTGCCGAAGGCAAGTAACGCTATCGAATACGCATGGCGGCGCGGCAGATACGCGACGCCAATCGAACAGAGGTCAAAATACATGTCGATTCTGATCAACAAGGACACGAAGGTCATCACGCAGGGCATCACCGGCAAAACCGGTCAGTTCCATACGCGCGCCTGCCGTGAATATGCAAACGGCCGCGAAGCATTCGTCGCGGGCGTGAACCCGAAGAAGGCCGGCGAAGATTTCGAAGGCATTCCGATCTACGCAAGCGTCAAGGAAGCGAAGGAAGAAACCGGCGCGACCGTGTCGGTCATCTACGTTCCGCCGGCAGGCTGGCCGCTGCGATCTGGGAAGCGGTCGAAGCCGATCTGGATCTCGCGATCTGCATCACGGAAGGCATCCCTGTGCGCGACATGATCGAAGTGAAGGACCGCATGCGCCGCGAAGGCCGCAAGACGCTGCTGCTCGGACCGAACTGCCCGGGCACGATCACGCCGGACGAACTGAAGATCGGCATCATGCCGGGTCACATCCACCGCAAGGGCCGCATCGGCGTCGTGTCGCGTTCGGGCACGCTGACGTATGAAGCCGTGGCGCAGCTGACGGCACTCGGCCTCGGCCAGTCGTCGGCAGTCGGCATCGGCGGCGACCCGATCAACGGTCTGAAGCACATCGACGTGATGAAGATGTTCAACGACGATCCGGATACGGACGCGGTCGTGATGATCGGCGAAATCGGCGGTCCGGACGAAGCCAATGCGGCCGAGTGGATCAAGGCCAACATGAAGAAGCCGGTCGTCGGCTTCATCGCGGGTGTCACGGCGCCTCCGGGCAAGCGCATGGGCCACGCCGGCGCGCTGATCTCGGGCGGTGCGGATACGGCCGAAGCGAAGCTGGAAATCATGGAAGCGTGCGGCATCACCGTCACGCGCAACCCGTCGGAAATGGGCCGCCTGCTGAAGGCAGCGCTGTAATATTTCCGCCTGGGTTCGTCCTGCAGAAAACGCCGGCTTTGCCGGCGTTTTTTGTTATGCTCGCGCAATGAATTCGTAAGCACCGGGCATGCATCGCGCATGTGCCGGCGATGAACCGGGCCGCCCGCCGGGTGGCCATATTCTGCACATCCCCCCATGCTCGAATTCCTGACGTCGCTGCACTGGGGCGCCGTTCTCCAGATCGTCATCATCGACATCCTGCTCGGCGGCGACAACGCGGTCGTGATCGCGCTCGCGTGCCGCAACCTGCCGGCGAACCAGCGGCTGCGCGGCGTCGTCTGGGGCACCGCAGGGGCGATCCTGCTGCGCGTCGCGCTGATCACGTTCGCGGTCGCGCTGCTCGACGTGCCGTTCCTGAAGATCGGCGGCGGGCTGCTGCTGCTGTGGATCGGCGTCAAGCTGATGGCGCCGGCCGCCGATGCACACGACCACATCAAGCCGGCCGACCGGCTGTGGGACGCCGTGAAGACGATCGTCATCGCCGATGCGGTGATGAGCCTCGACAATGTGATCGCGATCGCCGGCGCGGCCGAGCAGGCCGACCCGTCGCACCGGATCGCGCTCGTGATCTTCGGGCTCGTCGTCAGCGTGCCGATCATCGTGTGGGGCAGCACGCTGGTGCTGAAAATGCTCGACCGCTTCCCCGTCATCGTCACGCTCGGCGCCGCGCTGCTCGGCTGGATCGCGGGCGGGCTGATCGTGAACGACCCGGTTGGCGACCGCTGGCCGGTGCTCGATACGCCACCCGCGATCTACGGCGCAAGCATGGCCGGCGCACTGCTCGTCGTGGCGGCCGGTTACGCGCTCAGGCGCCGCCGCGGCGCACCAGGCGCGCACTGACGTTGGCCGTCCGGCCGACTGCCGGGTTCGCAGCCCGCTGGCTACGATCGAGACGCCTGCCTTTACCGGCAGGCGTTTTTCGTTTCCGGAGCCTGCCATGTTCGAAGCCTTTTCCGTTTCACTGTTCCGTCGCGTTGCCGCCGATCTGCGGCGCGCGAACCGGCCGTCGCCGCGCTGGCGGCCGGCCGGCTTCACGCTGATCGAGTTGATGATCGTGCTGGCGATCGTCGGCGTCGTCGCCGCCTATGCGATTCCCGCGTACCAGGATTACCTCGCGCGTTCGCGCGTCGGCGAGGGGCTCGCGCTCGCGTCGTCCGCGCGGCTTGCGGTTGCCGACAACGCGGCGAGCGGTGCGAGCCTCGACGGCGGCTACAGCCCGCCGGCCGGGACCCGCAACGTCGAATCGGTTGCCATCGACGGCGAGACCGGCCAGATCACGGTCGCGTTCACGACCCGCGTCGCCGCGGCCGGCACGAATACGCTGGTACTCGTGCCGTCCGCGCCCGACAAGGCCGATGCGCCCACCGCGCGCGTGGCGCTCAAAAAGGGCGCGATGCAGGCCGGTGCGATTGCGTGGGAGTGCTTCGCCGCCGGCAAGGATGCGTCGTCGCTGCCGGCGCCTGGGGCCGGGCCGCTGCCGGGCACGGCCGCGACGCTGCCTGCGAAATATGCGCCCGCGGAGTGCCGCGCGTAGCGCCTGCGGAGGAGGAGGGCGGCGGCGCGCGCGGCACGCCGGCCGTCGCTTCGGCCGGCCGGGACGGTCGTGCCGAGTCGGGTGGCCGCGCGACGGCCCCGCACAGAGGGGGGAAAGTTTTGTATAGTGCGCCGGTTGCTGACATCCGGTTCGCTCATGCCTTCTACTTTTTCCCGTTCGTTGTCGCTCGTTGCGCTGGCTGTCGCCCTGATCGTGCCGTACGCGATCACGAATCACACGTATCCGATTCCGACCTTCTATTCCGAATTTTCCGCGCTGGTGCTGTATCTGCTGGTGGGGCTGTCGGTCGTCCTGCTCGTACGGACGAACCGTGCGGCCGAGCCATTTGCCGCGCCGGCCGCGTTCGTCGTGCCGCTCGGGTTCGCCGCGGTGCTGACTGCGCAGGTCGCGCTGATGTCGCTCAAGGTGCCGTCGATGAACTGGCTGGCGCTCGGCTATCTCGCCGCCGCGCTGGTCGCGATGCAGGCCGGCTACGCGCTCGCGCGCGACGGGTTGGCCGAAGTCGTCTCGCGGATGATGGCCGGTGCGCTGCTCGTCGGCGGCGTGTTCGCGGTCGGAACGCAGATCGTGCAGTTGTTTCACCTCGAGTCGGCCGTATCGCCGTTCGTCGTGATGTACAACATCGCGGTCGATCGCCGCCCGTACGGCAACATGGCGCAGGCGAACCATCTGGCCACTTACATCGCGTTCGCGCTCGCGGGCGCGCTGTATCTCGTGCAGACGCGCCGGCTCGCGGTATGGGCGTGGTTCGTGCTGTCGATCGTGCTGTCGGTCGGTCTCGCGCTGACGGTGTCGCGCGGGCCCTGGCTGCAGGTCGCGGTGATGGTCGTCGCGGGTTTCTGGATGGCGTGGCTCGAATCGCGCCGTGCGCCGGGCAATACGCGTGCGTGGCTGATACCGGTCGTGCTCGCGGGTGCGTTCATCGCGGTGAATGTCGCGGTGCGCTGGGCCAACGTGCACTATCACCTGAATCTCGCGGAATCGGCGGCCGACCGGATGCGCGATGCGGGGCAGATCGCGCCGCGCCTCGCACTGTGGAAGTACGGGCTCGCGATGTTCCGCGAGCATCCGCTGCTCGGTGTCGGCTGGGGCGAATTCCCGTCGCACCAGTTTGCGCTCGTGCGCACGCTCGGCGGCGTCGAGATCGCGAACAACTCGCACGACATCTTCATCGACCTGCTCGCGAAGTCGGGTCTCGCCGGCCTTGGCGTGCTCGCCGTCACGCTCGTGATGTGGTTCGTGCGTGCGCTGCGCGCGCCGCAATCGAGCACGCGCGTGTTCGGCTTCGCGCTGATCGGCATCCTGCTGATGCATGCGCTCGTCGAGTATCCGCAGCAGTACATGTTCTTCCTGCTGCCGGCGATGTTCGTGATCGGGCTGCTCGACGTGAAGCCCCTGCGCATCCTGCCGGGCCGCGCGGCGTTCGGGATGTTCGCGGTGCTGTCGTTCGGCGGCGTGCTGGCGGCGGTGCCCGTGCTGCGCGACTACCAGCGCGCGGAAGTGCTGTATTACGGCAGCGACCCGGCCGCGCAGTATCGCGATGCGCCGTCGCTGCTGTTCGGCGCGTGGGGCGATTACGGCGCGGCGACGCTGCTGACTATTTCGCCGGAAGACCTGCCGGCCAAGCTCGCCGCCCATGAGCGCGCGATTGCGCTGCTGCCGGGCGAGACGGTGCTGCGCCGCTATGCGGCGCTGCAGGCGCTGGCAGGCCGCGAGGCCGACGCGCTCGATACTGTCGCGCGCCTGCATGTGTTTGCGAAGGAACTGAAGGACTGGCCGCAGCAACTGGCCCTGCTGTACAAGCTGTGCGACCAGCAGCCGGCGCTGAAGACGTTCAAGGCGGCCGTTGTCGCGAAGTACGGGGAAGTGCCGGCCGATGCGGCCGACGACTCGGACGACGACGACTCGGATTAACACGCGCAGCGGCCGCCGGAACGGGGAATTCCGGCGTTTGCCGCGTCGTGGCGCCCGACATGGGCAGCGGTCGGGCAGATCGGCCCTGCATGAACCGCGTGAATTCGGCCAGGTATTCGATTACCTCGCGAATGGCGCGGATTCCGGCCGAAGCGCGTCGATTCGCGTCAACCATTGTCAAATCGGCGCCGCTGGCCGCGTGGCGCGTGCACAATGCGCGCAAGCGCTCGCGAGCCGGTCCGCATGTGGCACGGGCCCGGCGTGAGCGCGGGCCACCCCGGCTATCCGGGCACCCCGCCAGGCAGGATCGCGGCCGAGCATCGATCGGCCGTGCGGCCGTAACGGCGCGCCGGTCCGATGGCCGCGGCGCAGTGCGATGCACGTGATGCGGGAGCGATGTCTTCCGGTGCGCGGCGTTCGTCCAGAACAGTGATGAAGAACGATATTCGACCATGGCCATTCGCTCGACCTACCTGATCCTGCCCGCCGTCGCGATGCTGTTTTCCGGCTGCGCGATGCTGTCGTCGTCGCAGGAAAGCAAGCTGACCTGCCACATTCCGCGTGCCGTCTATCCGGACACCGCGAAGCCGCTCACGCGTCCGGCGACCGTGCTCGTGCGCGCGCTGATGACGACGTCAGGCGAAGCGCAGAACGTCACCGTGACGACGAGCAGCCGCAATGCGGCCGCCGATCGTGCGGCCGTCGACGCGATGACGCATGCGACCTGCGCGCAGACGGGCGCGACCGCGAATCCGTTCCTGCTGACCCAGCCGTTCGTGTTCGAGCCGCGACGCGGCGAGTGATGTCGGACGGCGCGCGCTGCGCGCAGCTTTCCGTCCGGTTTTGCCGCTATCCTCCGGCCGCACCGTTGCGCGCGGCCGTTGCGCCGCGCGTGCCCGATGTTCAGTGCTGCGGCATCAGGTTCGCGCCGCGGCAGGCCGGTTCGGCCGAATTGCGCAGCCCGAGCATCGTGAACCCGTTGCGCTCCTGGCGAATCAGCGCATAGCGTCGCGCGACGGTTTCCCCGCTCTTGCCTGTCAGATCCAGTTCGACCTGAAAGCGGTCCTTGCTGTCCGAGCAGCCGCGCACCGGGCCGTATGCGAAGCCGGTATCGGGCGCCTTGCTTGCCGCGTTGAACGCCTGCCGGGTTTTCAGCGCGGCGGCTGCGGCGGCGGGCTCGCTCCATTCGCGCGCAAGCGCATCGTCCACCTTCAGCCATTCGTCGACGAAATCCCGGCCGTTGAGCGCCGCGGGCTGCACGCGTTGCACGGTATCGCCGTCGACGCGGTAGCGGAAGATGCCTGGCCGAGTCATGACTTCGCTGTCGAGCGAGCCGACCGTCGTGCGCAGCTCGAAGCCGTCGGGGCGCATCTTGAAGCGGATCGCGTCGTCGTCGATCACGTAGCCGTGTTCGGTATGGAACAGCGTGCGTTGCGCGGTCGAGCCGTTTGCCGGTGCGACCACGTCCGCGCCGAACCGGCTCCAGCGCGACGAGCACCACGGCGTGCCGTGCACGACCGCGACCTGCCCGCCGGGCAGCGCCGAGAACCAGAAGCCGCCGCCGTAGGCGCCGCCGATGTCCTTGTAATCGTCGGCCTGCCAGCGCAGCACGCGCCGCCAGCCGCCGTTTTCCCATGCGTACGCGGTGAGCAGGTTGTCGTCGCCGCACGCGATGTCGAAGCCGGCGCGCACGAAGAGGAGCGGACGGGACGTGCCGCCGCGTTCGACGTCGACGTCCGGATTGCGGCCGAACGCCGATTCGCCGTTTTTCAGCGCGGCCGACTGGGCCGATTGAGCCGGCACGCCGAGCGCGGCCGCGAGCGTCCGTTTCAGTGCAGCCGGTTCGACGTGTTCGTCGCTGCACGCGAGCCGTGCGTCGATCGCGCCGACGAGCGCCTGCTTGTACGCGCGAAGCGCGTCGCGCAGCGGCGGCGAGATATCGACGTTGCCGCCACCGTCGCCTTGCGGATTGCGGACCTGCTGGACGCGGTGCTGCGCGTCGATTGCCGCGCGCGCGGTGGTGTCGGCGGTGGGGCAGGTGCCGGCGGCGAAGGTGGCGGCCGGTGCGGCGCAGACGATGGAGAGCGCGAGTGTCGCGCGGGTCAGCATTTTTTTCATCGACGTTTTTCTTCGTTTTTTTCGTTCAGGACGGAAAGCGGCTGGCCGGATACCGAACCGGAATCGAGGCCCGGCGCGGTATTGCATGAATCCCGAGCAATCCGGCCGGACGCGATGAACGAAGCATTCGACCCGGGCCGCTCCGCCGGCCGGCGCGTGCGTTGTCGTGCGCAGCGCGATATCTCGCCGCGGTTGCGGATCGCCATGATCGCGCTGCCGCAGCGAGGGCCGGTTGCCGAGGCTCCCGGCGCGTGGTCAGAAGGTCCGCTTCTTCAGCGTGAATGCGTGCAGCCAGTACAACGTGTTGGTCTGCGCGTCGAAGTAGCCGCCTTGTGCGGTCTTGTCGGTCGTTTGATCCCACGACTTGCCGGCGTCGGTGCTGCTGAACGTCAGGTCGATCGGTGCGCCGCCGCCGCGGCCATCGCTCCCCGTGTTCGGGTCGGTTGCATAGACGAGCAGAAGACCGTCGCGACCGACGCTCAGGCTGTCGAGCCTGAGCTTTTCGTCGAACGTGCGCAGTTGCTGCACCGACTCGGGATGATCGCTCGTCCACGTGGAAATGGCGCCCGTGCGGCGGCCATTGTCGCGAACCTCGCCGTTCTGCGGCTTGTCGAGGCGCGACAGCGTGTACAGCGAATAGCGTGATGCCGGTCCCGGCGTGGTGTCGAGCGCGGTGACGACCTGGCCAGGCAGCACGGTATCCGTCGCGAATGCGTGCTGCTCCCAGTCGAGCCGGTCAATCACGCTGTGCGCCGGCGCGTCGGCAGTCTGAGCGACGTAGTACGCAATGCGCAGCACGCCGTCAGGACCAAGACTGATTGCGTTGAAATTCTTGCGCGTCTTGCCGGCGATATGCGCGCCCGCCGGCACGTCGATCGCCTGCCACGTGTTTCCGCCGTCCGAAGTCCGCCATACGCGGGGCCCCAGCCGGTCGCGTAGCCGCGCTGCGGGTCGAGGAAGAGCAGGCGACCGATGTTCTGGCTTTCGGGCCATTGAAGCTGCGACCATGTCTGGCCGCCATTGGTCGACTTCCACAGTTTCGTGGTTTGCGGCGCATCGCCGCCTTGCGCCTCGGGGGCTTTGTAGTTCATCCACGACGTGCTGATGAACTGAACCGACCAGTCCGGCGAGTACCACCAAGCGGCGCTTTGGCCGACCTGCTGGAAATGGCGTTGCATCCCGCCGTCGACGGTTCCCCGGAAGAAGCTTATCGTCATGCGGTTCAGCAATTCGCCGGTGTCGTTCATCCACGCCTCGGTCGGCTCGGCCCGCTGCGGTTCGTTCGATTCGGCGGTGGGCTTGAACGTCACCTCGGGATTGGCGAGCTTGACGCTCATGACGTCATTGTCCTTGATGCGGAAGTTGCCGCCGCCGTACGGCGTGTCGTCCCGCATGAAGCTTGTCGAAATCGTCTCCCAGCCCGTCGTCATATTCACGTACCCGTATGTTGCAATGGCCAGGGCAACGAGGCCCCCGGCGATCCATTTCCAGCGCTTGTGTTTTTGCATGTTACTTTTTCAGCAAACGATCCAGCGCGCGGCTGACTTCTTCGGATGTGTCAGAGCCCCACTCGCGCGCCTTGTCGACCGCGTCGTTGCCCCATTCGCGTGCCTTGTCGACCGCATCGGAGCTCCAATCGCGTGCCTTCTGTTTGGCGACGGGGATCCCGGCGTCCCATGCCTGCTTGAGCGTGCGCCCATCACCCCATTCCTGCATGTTGGGCCGCATGCCAATCTTCACCAGATCCTCGACCGGCAGGCCGGCCAGCCCGCCGTCCAGATAAGCCAATGGGTGCGTGACGAAGGCGAAGGTCTTGAATGTTTCCCCGCCCTGGTCCACTTCCAGCTCGTATTGTTCCACCTGCATCGAGAGATCGCCGTTGCCCGGCTTCGCACTCTGGAATGCGATCAGGTCTCCCTGCATGTTCCGCTGCAGCCCGATCTCGATGTATCTCTGAAGCCACCACCGGGCGTTTTCAAGCCATTTCTTTCCTTTTGGCGTGAGGGTGGGATAGAGATTGGCGCCGTAACCGAGCAATAGTAGTAGCCGTAACTCACATAGTAGTCGGGCGGTTTGTGGCCGCACCCGATATGCCGCATCATGAAATTGCCGTGGCGCGACCAGTCGGAATCCTTGCTGCGCACTTCGATCAGCTTCTCTCGCCGATGCAGCAGGCGGCGGGCGACTTCCTTGTCTTTCCACGGATCCCATGAGGTGGCGAATTTCTTGACGGTCTCCCATGCACTTGACTTGCTGACCTTCTCGACCGTTTGCCAGTACTCGCCGTGCAGCGGCTGGTAGTAGAACGGGCAGGTGCCGACGATGGAATCCGCAGCCGGCGTTACATGCTTGTCGCAAATGTTGATATCGACCTTCGGCCGATCCTTGTACCCCGTCGGCGTCAGCATCCCCGAGCCGGTGCCGAGCACCTTTTCCTGTTGTCCGTCAGCCATGCGATTTCCCTAGAAACTTGACGACGACGTCATGCGGCACGTGGCTCTGTGTGAGCCCCGTCTCTCCCGCCGCGTTGGTGACGCCTTCCGAGAGCAGCTTGCCGTTCGAGAACATCTGGTACCGCGTGTTTGCGACCGGAATGTCGGTGCCGGCCCAGTGCGCGATGAACGCCTGATCGTAGTTGCCGGTCGAGTTAGGCAGCGTCGGCATGGTTTGCGACAGGTGCGTGGGGCCGCTGAACGCATGCTGCGCACCCTTGATGTCGATCTTGCCGGGCGCGTGCACTTCGATGTTGCCGTTCGCGATGCGGATGTAGGCGCCGCCGGACGTCAGCAGGATTTCCTTCGCCGCGGCGCCTTCGATCGACTCGGTGACCGCCATCAGCTTCAGCGCCTTCTGCGCGGTCAGCTCGATGTTGTCCGAGCGACATGATCGCGCTGCCATCAAGGTAGAAATCCCCACCACCCACCGGCGGGTCCGGCCACGTGACCTCCGACGAAACGGTTTCCCATCGAGGGCCCGTGCTTTCGTACAGAAAAGCCAGCGCGGCGCTTCCGAGCGCGATGGCAGCCAGTCGCTTCAATTTGGATCGATTTCGCATGGGGACCGACGGAAGTCGACGGACGAATTCGGGTTGGCGCTTGACCGGCCTCGCGCGCGACGGTTTTGCCTGGTCACTGAACTACGCTACGCCGTTGTGTTTGCTCGTGCGACGGGGCATGTCGCGGGCTTTGTCGAGTTCTGCGGACGCAGCCCGCGCCAAGCACGTCGGGCGGCAATCAGAATTGCCGCTTCCTCAGCGTGTAGGCGAACACCGAGTAGAGCGTGTTCGATTCCGGGTCAAAGTAGCCGCCCTGCGAAGCCTTGTCGGTGGTCTGATGCCACGTCTTGCCGCCGTCGGTGCTGCTGATGGTCAGGTCGATGGGCGAGCCACCGCCGTTGGCGGTGTTTGGATCGGTCGCGTGGACAAGCACGACGCCGTTGCGCCCCGCGCTCAGCCCGTTGAGCGTCAAGCGGTCTTCGAATGTGTGCAACTGCCGGATCTGATCGGGGTGCTCGCTGGTCCAGGCTGAAATGACACCTGCACCGTGGCTGCCGCCGGATTCACTACTCGCGCGCGACAGCGCATACAGGGTGTAGTCCCGAGAGGGCGTCGGCGATGATTCGAGGCCGACGACGACTTGTCCGGGCAGCACCGCTTCCTGGGTGAAGTCCTGCTGATCCCAGTCGAGGCGACTGACGATGCCTGCCGGTTGCGGATGCTCGGTGTCGTCCGCCTGATAGGCGACGCGCAATGCGCCGTCCGGGCCGAGGTTGGTACCGTCGAAAGTCCTGTGGGACTTCCCCTGGACGATCGCGCCCGGAGGCTCCTTGATTTCCTGCCACGATTGGCCACCGTCTGCCGTTCGCCAGACGTGTGGCCCCCAGCCGATCGCGTAGCCACGTTGAGCATCGATGAACAGCAACCGGCTGATGTTGTGGTCCGCCGGCCATTGGAGCTGGGACCAGTGTTGGCCGCCATCGCTCGATTTCCAGAGCTTGGTGGTCTGAGGGACCGCGCCGTCGTCGGGGCGAGGCGCCTTGTAATCCATCCAGCCGGTACTGACGTACAGGACGCGCCAGTCTGGCGAGTACCACCATGACGCGGTCTGACCCGGTTGCTGGAAGTGACGCGCGACGCTGCCGCCCAGGGTGCCGCGCAGGAAACTGACGGTGGACCGGTTCAGGCGCTCGTTCGAGTCGTCCATCCACGGTTCGGCGAACTCCGCGACGTCAGGGTTCTTCTGCTCGCTTTCCGGCTTGAACGTGAGTTCCGGTCTCGCAACCTTCAACGACATGAAGTCGTTGCGTTGCACGCGAAATGCGCCTGCGCCGTACGGCTTGTCGTTGCGCATGAATTCGGTCGATACCGTTTCCCACCCTGAAGTCATTTCCGTATATCCGTAAATAGCGATCGGCAGAACAAGAACGCATCCCGCGATCAAAAGCCATCGTTTGCCTTTTCGCATGTCACTTCACCAGCAGTCTTCCGAGCGCCTTGCCGACCGGATCGTCGACATCCCATTCCTCGGCCTTTTTCCGGAGAACGGGGATGCCCGAATCGAAAGCCTGCCCCCACGTCTTTCCTTCGCTCCATTCCTGGATGTTCGGACGCATCCCGATCTTGACGAGATCCGTGACCGGCAGGTCCGCCAATCCTCCGTCGAGGTACGCCATCGGGTGCGTCTTGAACGCGAACTCCTTGAATTTTTCGTTGTTCATTTCCAGTTCGAATTGCGGCCAGGTCATATCGACCCCGCCGTTTCCCGGTGTCGGGCTGGCCATCTGGATCGTATTGCCCATCATGTTCTGGTTCAGGCCGTCTTCCATGTTGGCCTGGAGCAGCTTGCGCGCCTTGTTCAACCACGCTTTCCCCTGGGCGGACAGTCGCGGGAGGAGGTTGGCGCCGTAGTCGGAGCAATAGTAGTAGCCGTAGCTGATGTAGTAATCGGGCGGTTTATGTCCGCATCCGATATGACGCATCATGAAGTTTCCATGCCGCGACCAGTCGGAATCCGAACTGCCGGGCTCGATCAGTTGCTCGCGCCGATGCAGGAGGCGGTGCGCTACATCGGAGTCGGTCCACGGATCCCACGAGAGGGCGAAGCCCTTGATGGTCGACCAAATGCTCGACATGCTGACCTTTTCAACCGTTTCCAGATAGGCGCCGTGAAGCGGTCGATAGTAGAACGGACAGGTGCCGACGATCCATTTCGGCGCCGGCGTTACATGCTTGTCGCAGATATTGATCTCCACCTTCGGCCGATCCTTGTACCCCGTCGGCGTCAGCATCCCCGAGCCGGTGCCGAGCACCTTTTCCTGTTGTCCGTCAGCCATTCGATTTCCCTAGAAACTTGACGACGACGTCATGCGGCACGTGGCTCTGTGTGAGCCCCGTCTCTCCCGCCGCGTTGGTGACGCCTTCCGAAAGCAGCTTGCCGTTCGAGAACATCTGGTACCGCGTGTTTGCGACCGGAATGTCGGTGCCGGCCCAGTGCGCGATGAACGCCTGATCGTAGTTGCCGGTCGAGTTAGGCAGCGTCGGCATGGTTTGCGACAGGTGCGTGGGGCCGCTGAACGCATGCTGCGCACCCTTGATGTCGATCTTGCCGGGCGCATGCACTTCGATGTTGCCGTTCGCGATGCGGATGTAGGCGCCGCCGGACGTCAGCAGGATTTCCTTCGCCGCGGCGCCTTCGATCGACTCGGTGACCGCCATCAGCTTCAGCGCCTTCTGCGCGGTCAGCTCGATGTTGTCCGCGTGCGCCTGGACTTCGACCTTGCCCTTGCCGGCGAACAGTTTCATCCCCGCGTTCTGCGCGAACAGGCTGATCCGGTCGAGGACGCTCGCGATCAGCGACTTTCCGGCGGCGACGTGCGTGCTTTGCCCGCTGACGAGATTGATGTGACGGTCCGCGGCAAGCTGCGTGGACTGCTGCGTGGACATCCCGATGCCGGCCGGGCTGCCGAACAGCATCACGGGCTCCTTGAACGCATTGGCGCTGCCGGTTCCGCCGCCGGCGGTTCGGCCGCCCGATGCACTGCCGCTCACGCTGTTCTGCGTCGCGTCGGTGAACTGCTTCAGCGCCGCGTGGCCGGGGTCGAGCGACTCGCCCTGATGCTGTGCGCTGACATCCGACATCGCCTCCATCAGGCCTTCCGCGCGAACGAGTTGCTGTTGCGTTTCCTCGACGTCGAGCGGTTGGCTTGCCGGCCGTTTCGGATGCGTCGTGACGTACAGGCCGCGGTTCGCGCGCACGGCGCCGTATGCGTCGGACCGCAGGTCGAAGCCGCTGCCGAGATAGCTGCCGCGGTTGTTGCCCGAATGGTCGATCAGGTAGCCGAGATGCAGGTGCGCGTTGGTCTGGCTGCTGTACAGGTGCACGCGGTTCTGCGAGGTCGCGTCGTCGAGCACCAACTGGTTGTAGCCGGCGCCCGCGTATTCCTTGGACCGGTATCCGGACAGGATCCCGTTGGTGTGCCACTGCGGGCTCGTTGCGCCGTTGTACAGCTTGCCGACGATGATCGGGCGATCGCAGTCGCCGCCGAGGAAATCGACCAGCACCTCCTCGCCGCTGCGGTGCGGGTGCACGGCGCCGTAGCCGTTGCCCGAATCCGACGTCGCGGCACGCAGCCAGCACGATGCTTTCTCGTCGCCGTCGTTGAGGCGGTCCCAATGGAAGCGGACCTTGACCCGGTTGAGTTCGTCGGTATGGACTTCCTCGCCTTGCGGTGCGACGACGATCGCCGATTGCAGGTGCATCGGCGGTTTCGCGTGTTCGAGCGGGCTGCGGAACGGCACGGTCGTGCGCTGCGCTTCGATGCTGATCCGGAAAAAGCCCTCGCTGCCGTCAGGATGGCGAACGCGCGACGAGTCGGCGCCACCGGCCTGCACGATGCTGCCGACCTCGGCCTGCAGGCTGTGCGGGAAGGCGGCCTGCCCGTCGCCGACGGGCAGGTTGTTGACGATGATCCATGCGGTTTCGATCACGGCGAATTCGCGCTGGCCGGCATCGTCCTTGTCGTGTTCGGGGTGATCCGCGAACTCGAACGTGCGTCCCGCGTCCATGCGCCGCACGCCGCCGACGCCGTGAAAGCGCTTCGCGTGCGACTCCTGCTCCTCCATCCAGATCTTCGACAGATGGTCGCCGCGGGACTGCTCGGGATACGTGTAGGCGCCCGTGTATTCGTAGACTTCGAGCTGCTGCGGCAGGTCGCCCTGGTTCGCGATCGTCGGCGTATGGGTCGCTTTCGGATTCGACGCGGTGGGCGGCTGCTTGTAGTCGAACGTGCGCGTGGTGCGCTCGACGCTTCGCAGCGTACGCGTACCGGAGAACTGGACGAGCGTGTCGGCTTCGTCGCCCGTGCCTGCGTGATGAAAGCGCACGGTTCGCGGCGACAGCGCGGGCAACGCGTCGATGCGGTCGACGATGACGAGCCGATGCGCTTTGCCGTCCTTGTCCTGTTCCCAGAAGCCGTACAGGCCTTCCGATTCCATCAGGCGATGCACGAAATTCCAGTCGTCTTCGTATTGCATGCAGAACGAGCGGGACGGCAGCGGCTGGTAGAGCCTGAAGGTGAAGCGCCCCTTGGCCTGCGGATGCTGGTTCAGCACGTCGGCGATGATGTCGTCCGCGGACCGGTCCTGCCAGATGCGCTGATCGCGGCGGAACTTCAGGAAGTGCAGGAACGACGCAAACACGATCTGATAGTGCGTGACGCCGCTGTCCGATCCGAGCCGGCGGGCGGCATGCACGTAACCATGGTGAGGCGCGTACGATCGGTCGGCCTGCTGGATCCACAGCGTCACCGGCTGCGCGATCAGTTTCTTGAGTTCGAGGCTGTCGGACACCGAGACGGTATCGACGGTGAACTCGAAATGGCGCCCGAGCCGCGATCGTCCGTTGACGCGATGCGGCAGCAGGACGTCGGGGCCGAGCGGCGTATCCAGTTTGACAAGCCGCTCGTGCTGAACCGGTCCGGCCAGCAAGGCGCTTCTTGACGCTTGCGAATTCATCACCAGTGCTCGCTTTTTTGTGTGGGTTCGCACGCTCTCCCGTGCGGAGTCCGGTAATTGTATGAGAAAACCGGTTTTATCTCGAATTTGCAGGCGGGCGGTGCGCTGGCTTCAACCCGCCGCGTCTTCCGCCTTCCAGTCCCCAGACTTCCCGCCGCGCTTCTCCCGCACGCTCACATCGGTGATCACCATCCCGCGATCGACTGCCTTGCACATGTCGTAGACGGTCAGCAGCCCGACCTGCACGGCGGTCAGCGCTTCCATCTCGACGCCGGTCCGGCCGAACGTCTCGACCTGCACGCCGCAGTGGACGCCGGGCAGCGCATCGTCGAGCTCGAAGTCGACGGCCACGCGCGTCAGCGCGAGCGGGTGGCACAGCGGAATGAGGTCGGCCGTGCGCTTTGCGCCCTGGATGGCCGCGATGCGCGCGACGCCGAGCACGTCGCCTTTTTTCGCCTTGCCGTCGCGGATCAGCGCGAACGTGGCCGGCAGCATCCGGATCGTGCCGCGCGCGATCGCGATGCGCCGGGTTTCCTGCTTGCCGCCGACGTCGACCATGTGCGCATGGCCGGCGGCATCGAAATGGGTGAGTCCTGACATGTCTTGCTCCGTCTCAACGGGCGCTTATCATAGCAGCGGCATTCGCGTCGCCGGGGGCGCAGATGACGCATGCGCGGCACGAGACAGTCGCGCATGCGCCGGTACAATGACCCGAATATTCAGACCAAACGCCGCGATGCGCGCCCGGCGCGCGGGACGGCGTCGTTTTCATCCTGCCATGCGTGTCAAACAGTTGCTTGCCGTGTCGCTGTCGGCAGCGCTCGCGCTGCCGCCGAGCGGCCATGCGCAGAGCGCATCCGCGCCGCCGCTCGAGCCGGCGGCCGGCGGCTCCTCGTCGATTTCCACCGTGCCGCCCGGCATCGCGACCGGCGTGTTCGGCACGTACGGCGGTGCGGAGAGCCGGTTTTCGGGCGCGGGTGGCGCGTCGGCGCCGGCCGCGAGCCTGCGCGCGCCGCTGCGCGCACTCGAGCTGCCCGACCTCGGCGACGGCTCCGGCGGTTCGCTGACGCCGCGGGCCGAGCGCCGGCTCGGCGAGCGCGTGATGCGCGAAGTGCGGCGCGATCCCGATTATCTCGACGACTGGCTCGTGCGCGACTACCTGAACGCGATGGCGGCGCGCCTCGCAGCCGCGGCGGCCGCGCGCTACATCGGCGGCTACACGCCGGACTTCGACCTGTTCCCGGTGCGCGATCCGCAGATCAACGCGTTCTCGATGCCGGGCGGCTTCATCGGGATCAACAGCGGGCTCGTGGTCACGACGCAGACGGAATCGGAGCTTGCGTCGGTGGTCGGCCACGAGATGGGCCACGTGCTGCAGCGGCACATCGCGCGGATGATCGGCGCGAGCGAGAAGAGTGGCTACACGGCGCTCGCGACGATGCTGCTCGGCGTGCTGGCCGGCGTGCTCGCGAGAAGCGGCGATCTCGGCAGCGCGATCGCGATGGGCGGGCAGGCGTATGCGGTGGACAACCAGCTGCGCTTCTCGCGTTCGGCCGAGCGCGAGGCCGATCGCGTCGGCTTCCAGCTGCTCGCGGGCGCGGGCTACGACCCGTACGGGATGCCGGGTTTCTTCGAGCGGCTCGAACGCGCGTCGATGGGCGATGCGGGCGTGCCGGCCTATGCGCGCACGCACCCGCTGACCGGCGAGCGGATCGCCGACATGGAGGATCGCGCGCGTCGCGCGCCGTACCGGCAGCCGCGTCAGTCGACCGAGTACGGATTCGTGCGCGCGCGGCTGCGCGTCCTGCAGAACCGCGCGCCGACCGACATCTCGGCCGAGGCGCACCGGATGCAGCTCGAGATCGACGATCGCACGGCGCCGAACGTCGCGGCGAACTGGTACGGTATCGCGCTCGCGAACACGCTGCTCGGCCAGTACGACGCGGCGGACAAGGCGCTCGCTTCGGCGCGCGGCGCGTTCGATGCGCGTGAGCGGCGCGAGGACGACCCGGCAACGAGTTCGCCGAGCCTCGACGTGCTGGCCGCCGACATCGCGCGCCGTGCGGGCCGGACCGACGACGCGGTGCGGCTCGCGGCGCTCGCGCAGCGGCGCTGGCCGGCGTCGCACGCGGCGATCGTCGCGCACCTGCAGGCGCTGATCGCCGCCCGCCGCTTTGCCGAAGCGCAGGCGCTTGCACGCGCGCAGGCGCAGGCCGATCCCGAGCAGCCGGACTGGTGGGACTACCTCGCGAAGGCGAGCGACGGCAAGGGCGACGTGCTCGCGCGGCGCCGCGCGCTCGCGGAGAAACTTGCACTCGATGGCGCATGGCCGTCGGCGATCCGCCAGTTGAAGGAAGCGCGCGATGCGAAGGACGTGTCGTTCTACGAGCAGTCGATCATCGGCGCGCGGCTGCTGGAATTCGAGGCGCGCTACAAGGAAGAGCGCGACGACGAGAAGAACGGCCGCGGGTAGCGGCCGGCGCGCGGCGAACGCGGGAAGGGCGGGTGCGGGTCAGTTGCCGTTGTCGGCCGCGTCGCGTGCCTGTCGCGCCGGACTCGCGACGTAGCCGAACCGCGCGGGCACGTCCGCGCAGACGATTGCGCCGAGCGGCAGCGCGCGGCCGTCACGCCAGCGCAGCACGGGCGGCGCGGCGTCGAAATCCGCGTGATCGGCGAACAGCCCGAGATCGTGGTCGTGCAGCGCCGCGATGCGCGGCGGCGCGCCTGCATCGCGAAACAGCACGCCGCCCCCATCGTCGAGCCATGCTTCGTCCGGTTCGAACGCGGCGCCCGTCTGGTCGGTGAGCGTGAGCTGTCCGTCGCGCTCGGCGAGCCGCACGACCCACGGCGTATAGGCGAGCTCGACGTACACGCGCTGCGGCCCGTTCTGGAAGAACCACCGGCCCCGCGCGTCGCATTCGTAGTTGCGGCCGATGAACGCGTTCAGCGCCGCATGCCGGATCGGCGAGCCGAGCTCGCCGGCCGCCTGCGCCGCGTCGTCGCGCAGCCGCCATTCGCCGCGCCGGTCGAGCAGCAGCCAGCCGGTGCAGTGCGGCACGTTCGGCCATTTTGCGAGCGCCTGCCTGACGATGTCATCCATGGTCGACGAATTTCGAGCAATAGCCGAACACCCGCGCCGACAGCCAGTCGAGGCGGCCGGGGAACGGCCCGGTCATGAATCCCGCGTGCCCGCCGGTCTCGGGCTGGTCGAGCTCGACGGCCGGCGATACGTCGGCCGGGCCCGGCAGTGCCGATTCGGGCAGGAACGGGTCGTTGCGGGCGTTGAGGATCAGCGTCGGCACGTCGATCGCGGGCAGCAGCGGCCGCGTTGTCGCCTTCGTCCAGTAGTCGTCGGCGTTCGCGAAACCGTGCAGCGGCGCGGTCACGGCCTCGTCGAAGTCGCGCATCGTCACGGCCTGCAGCATCGCGTCGCGGTCGAACAGCCCCGGGTACTGGTCGAGCTTCGCGAGCGCCTTGCGCTTGAGCGTCTTCAGGAAGCTGCGCGTATAGACCATCGCGAACCCCTGCGACAGCGCGCGGCCGCCCGCATGCACGTCGATCGGCGTCGAGATCGCGGCGGCCGCCCGCAGGATCGACGTGTCGCTGCGATGCTCGCCGAGCCAGTGCAGCAGCACGTTGCCGCCGAGCGACACGCCGGCCGCGATCAGCGGCCCGCGATGCTGCGCGGCGAGCCGGCGCAGGATCCAGTCGACCTCGGCGCTATCGGCGAGATGGTAGAAGCGCGGCTGGCGGTTGATCTCGCCGCTGCAGCTGCGAAAGTGCGGCACGACGGCGTGCCAGCCCTTCGCGCGTGCGGCGGCCATCATCTCGAGCGCGTAGTGCGAGCCGGAACTGCCTTCGAGGCCGTGGAACAGCACGAACAGCGGCGCATCGGGCGGCGGCGCCGCACTGTCGAGATGGGCGACCCAGTCGAGATCGATGAAGTCGTGATCGGGGGTTTCCCATCGCTCTCGTCGGTAGGCGACGGCCGGTCGTCGCGCGAACAGCGCGGGCACGATGGTTTGCGCATGGCTGTTCGGCAGCCAGCGTGGTGCGCGATAGCGCAGTGTGTCGTCGTCCGGGGCCGGAGCCCCGGCGAGCGGCGAGGTGGGCGGAGAAGCCGTACTCATGATCGCCCCGCGTATGCGTTGCTTCGTCTTTTCGTCAGTGCAGCGGGCCCTGCCCATGACGGATCTTCGCGGCGAACTGCCCGGCCGCTTGTTCGGGAATCGGGCTCGCGTGGATGTGCGCGATGCGCCACTCGCCGCGTTCGTGGATCATCACGTACGTGGCGAAAACCATGTCGGGTTCGGCCGTCAGGTCGGCCTGCTGATGCGCTTCGGCGATCGTGTAGACGACCGTGCCGAGGCTGTCGTAGACGCGGATGTCGAGCGGTTCGATCGTCACCGGGCGCGTCGCGAGCCGGTTGGCGAGCCCGCTGCGGATCTGGTCGAGGCCGTGCAGATGCTCGCCGTCCGCCCACACGCAGCTGGCGAAATCCTCGTCGATCCACAACGCCAGCAGCGCGTCGAGATTGGCATCGGCGACGGCCTGGTAGTAGGCGTTCAGCGTATCGGCAGCGGCTTCGAAGAGGCGGGCAAAACGTGGCATCGGGGTTGTCTCTCGCGCGCGTCGCGCGCCGTATTCAGCACGGCGGCCCGGATGGGGCCGCCGCACACCGGTGAATCGGATTGCCCGGCGCGTCGTGCGACGCTGCCGGCCAGGGTCAGCGCTGCCCGACGAGCATGCCGCGCAAATCGCCGAATACCTGCTCGGGACCGAGTTCGCGCAGGCACTTCAGGTGGCCGAGCGGGCACTCGCGTTCGAAGCAGGGACTGCATTCGAGATGCAGCCATTGTACCTTCGCCAGGTCCGACAGCGGAGGGGTGTGGCGCGGATCGGTCGATCCGTACAGCGCGACGAGCGGCCGGCGCAGCGCGGCGGCGACGTGCATCAGCCCCGAATCGTTGGTGACGACCGCGTTCGCGCGCGCGATCAGCGCGCATGCCTCGGACAGCGACGTCTGCCCGCACAGGTTGCGCACGTTCGGCGCATGGTCGGCGATCGCCTGCGCGGCCGCGGCGTCCTTCTGCGAGCCGAGCGCGACGATCTGCGTGTACGGGAACGACTGGTGCACGATCGTCGCGAGCGACGCGAAGTGCTCGGGCGGCCAGCGCTTGGCCGGGCCGTATTCGGCGCCCGGGCAGAACACGACGAGCGGCTTGCGTGTATCGAGATTGAAACGCGCGGAAACCCGCGCCGTCTCGTTCAGGTCGGCGTCGAGGCGCGGCGCGGGCAGCGTCTTCATCGATTCGGGCAGCTTCGCGCCCGGCGCGTACGCGAGCGCCGCGTAGTGGGTCGTCATCGGCGGCCGCTCGCCCGACTTGGTCGGATTCGCGTGCCGCACGTTCAACAGCCCGTAGCGGTGCTCGCCCGTGTAGCCGATCCGCAGCGGGATGTTCGCGAGCCACGGGATCACCGCGGACTTCAGCGAATTCGGCAGCACGTACGCCGCGTCGTAGCCGACGTCGCGCAGGTCGCTCGCGAGCTGCCAGCGGCGCAGCAGCTGCAGCTTGCCGTGCGCGAGATCGGTCGCGTAGACATCGTGGATCTCGGGCATCCGCTCGAGCACGGGCGCGACCCACGAGGGCGCGACCGCATCAATCGCGATGCGGGGATGGAGCTTCTTCAGCAGCGCAAAAAGCGGCTGCGCCATCAATGCGTCACCGATCCAGTTCGGTGCGATAACCAGCGCTCGACGCATCAGGTGGACTTCCGATGTCGTAATGAAGCACGGCGCGCGGGCGCCGCGTTCGGGTTGCCAGAATGGAGAACGGCGGCGCGCCGGGCATCCGGCTGCGCCGCCTCGCGAGCGGCGGGCCCGCGGGCCCGGCCGCCCGGGCTCAGTGGCCCTTGACGACCTCGCCGTCGCGCAGCTTGTAGCGCGTGCCGCAGTACGGGCAGCGCGCCTCGCCGTGCGAGACGTCGATGAACACGCGCGGGTGCGCGCTCCAGCGCGCCATGGCCGGGTTCGGGCAGTAGGCGGGAAGATCCTTGGCCGTCAGCTCGACCAGCGGCATTTCCTTGATTTCACTCATGAGACTTTCTCTTATCACTCTTTTGTGGGGGCGGTCGGTGGCGCGGCGCGCTCAGACCTTCGTCAGCCAGTGCGCGTACTTCGCGTTCTTGCCCGACACGATATCGAAAAACGCCGACTGGAGCTTTTCCGTGACGGGGCCGCGCGCGCCGCTGCCGATCGTGCGGTTGTCGAGCTCGCGGATCGGCGTGACTTCGGCGGCCGTGCCGGTGAAGAACGCCTCGTCGGCCGTATAGACCTCGTCGCGCGTGATGCGCTTCTCGATCACCTCGATGCCGGCGTCCTTCGCGAGCGTGATGACCGTGTCGCGCGTGATGCCGTCGAGGCACGACGACAGGTCGGGCGTATACAGCTTGCCGTTGTTCACGAGGAAGAAGTTCTCGCCGGAGCCTTCCGACACGTAGCCGTCGACGTCGAGCAGCAGCGCTTCGTCGTAGCCGTCGGCCGTCGCTTCCTGGTTTGCCAGGATCGAGTTCACGTACCAGCCCGACGCCTTCGCGCGCACCATCGACACGTTCACGTGGTGGCGCGTGAACGACGACGTCTTCACGCGGATACCCTTCGCGAGGCCTTCCTCGCCGAGGTACGCGCCCCACGGCCACGCGGCGATCGCGACGTGGATCGTGTTGCCCTTCGCCGACACGCCGAGCTTTTCCGAGCCGACCCAGATGATCGGGCGCAGGTAGCACGATTCGAGCTTGTTCTCGCGCACGACTTCGAGTTGCGCGGCTTCGAGCGTTTCCCGGTCGAACGGCACGTCCATCTGGAAGATCTTCGCCGAATTCAGCAGACGTTTCGTGTGCTCGCGCAGGCGGAAGATCGCGGTGCTGCCGTCGGCCGTCTTGTACGCGCGCACGCCCTCGAAGACGCCCATGCCGTAGTGCAGCGTATGGGTCAGGACGTGGATCTTGGCGTCGCGCCAGTCGATCAGCTTGCCGTCCATCCAGATCTTGCCGTCGCGGTCGGCCATTGACATAGGATTCTCCTGGGATGCGGTTGTATGCAGCGTTGAGCCGGAAAGACGCTTATTTTAGCGTCATTTGGCGACGATCCGGTCGGTCGGCGCGGGGCCGGCGCTATAATCGCCCGGTACCGATTCCAATAACGACGGGTCGTGCCGGCAGGAGGCGCCGGCGTCCCGACGAACCGCCCGCTGCGGCCCGCTTTCCCATGCTCGCTCGATTGTCCGCCACCGACCGTTTCGCGCTGATCCAGGGCGCGCGCGACTATTCCCCGACACTGATGGCGATCCTGTCCTGGGGGCTCGTCACCGGCATCGCGATGAGCAAGTCGGTGATGACGCTCGGGCAGGCGAGCGCGATGTCGCTGCTCGTCTATGCAGGCTCGTCGCAGCTCGCGGTGCTGCCGCTCCTCGCCGCGAAGCTGCCGATCTGGACCGTGCTGCTCACGGCCGCAATGGTCAACACGCGCTTCGTGATCTTCAGCGCCGGGCTTGCTCCCCATTTTTCCTACCTGCCGCTGTGGCGGCGCCTCGCGATCGGCTATTTCAACGGCGACGTGATCTACCTGCTGTTCCAGAAACAGGGCTTCGCAAACGGCCACGTGCCGGGCAAGGAAGCGTATTTCTGGGGGATGGCGCTCGCGAGCTGGGCGTCGTGGCAGGTGTCGTCGCTCGCCGGCATCCTGCTCGCGAGCTTCTTTCCCGCGAGCTGGGGGCTGGAACTGGCCGGCACGCTCGCGCTGATCCCGATCATGGTGTCGGCGGTCGCGAACCGCTCGACGCTCGCGGCCGTCGCGGTCGCGGGGATCGTGTCGCTGGTCGCGTTCGACCTGCCGTACCGGCTCGCGCTGCCGCTCGCGGTGCTCGCCGCGCTCGCGGCCGGCAGCACGGCCGATTTCTTCGTCGAACGGGCCGACTGGCGGCGCATCCGCACCGAAACCGTGCACGAGAAGGAGATCGAATGAGCGCGACCGAGATATGGATCGTCATCATCGGAATGACGATCGTCACGGCCGTCACGCGCGCGCTGTTCCTGATCGGCGGCGAGCGCACCGTGCTGCCCGAACGCGCGCAGCGCGCGCTGCGCTACGCACCGGCGGCCGCGCTGGTCGCCGTCGTGCTGCCCGACGTGCTCGAAACGCCGGCCGGGCTGTCGTTCGCGCTGTCCAACCATCCGTTCTACGCGGCGCTCGCCGGCCTCGGCTGGTTCTTGTGGCGGCGCAGCATGCTCGGCACGATCGTCGTCGGGATGCTCGTATTCACCGCGCTGCGCATGATTTTCTGATGGGCCGCCGTTCCGGCCCGCGGGGCGTCGGCCGCTCGTGCGCGTGGATTGCTGCGCTGCGGCAATGGAGCCGTTGCCGCGCGCGATCCCAAATAGGCGGAATTCGCCGCCGCACGGGTCAGTCTGCCGGGTGGATCGGCTAGAATGCCCGTTCGAGATTTTTTACCCGTGCGCGTCATGCGAACCGCCAGCCACGGCCGCATCCGGCGCCCTTTCGCGGCAGCCCGCGCACGTCCAGCGTGAACCCCCTTTCCCCATCCACTACTTCAATCTGTCCAACATGAGCCAAGTCAAGCGTCTTACCGACCTGATCGCCGCCGGCCAGCTCGCCGGCAAGCGGGTGTTCATCCGCGCCGACCTGAACGTCCCGCAGGACGATCACGGCAACATCACCGAAGACACGCGCGTGCGCGCGTCCGTGCCGGCCATCCAGGCCGCGCTCGACGCCGGCGCGGCCGTGATGGTCACGTCGCACCTCGGCCGTCCGACCGAAGGCGAATTCAAGCCGGAAGATTCGCTCGCGCCGGTCGCGAAGCGCCTCGCCGAGCTGCTCGGCCGCGACGTGCCGCTCGTGTCGAACTGGGTCGAGAACGGCGTGAACGTCGCACCGGGCCAGGTCGTGCTGCTCGAGAACTGCCGCGTGAACAAGGGCGAGAAGAAGAATTCGGACGAGCTCGCGCAAAAGATGGCGAAGCTCTGCGACGTGTACGTGAACGACGCGTTCGGCACCGCGCACCGCGCGGAAGCGACCACGCACGGGATCGCGAAGTATGCGCCGGTCGCGTGCGCGGGCCCGCTGCTGGCCGCCGAACTCGACGCGCTCGGCAAGGCGCTCGGCAACCCGGCGCGCCCGCTGGTGGCGATCGTCGCCGGCTCGAAGGTGTCGACCAAGCTGACGATCCTGAAGTCGCTGGCCGGCAAGGTCGACCAACTGATCGTCGGCGGCGGCATCGCGAACACGTTCATGCTCGCGGCCGGTCTGCCGATCGGCAAGTCGCTCGCGGAAGCCGACCTCGTCAACGAGGCGAAGGCGATCATCGACGAAGCGCGCGAGCGCGGCGCGTCGGTGCCGATCCCGACCGACGTCGTGACGGCCAAGGAATTCTCGCCGACGGCCGCGGCCACGGTGAAGCAGGTCGCCGACATCGAAGCGGACGACATGATCCTCGACATCGGCCCCGATACGGCCAAGGCGCTCGCGAGCCAGCTCGAGAAGGCAGGCACGATCGTGTGGAACGGCCCGGTCGGCGTGTTCGAGTTCGACCAGTTCGGCAACGGCACCAAGACACTCGCCGAAGCGATCGCCAAATCGTCCGCGTTCTCGATCGCGGGCGGCGGCGACACGCTCGCGGCCATCGCGAAGTACGGCATCCACGACCAGGTCAGCTACATCTCGACGGGCGGCGGCGCCTTCCTCGAGTTCCTCGAGGGGAAGAAGCTGCCGGCGGTGGAAGTGCTCGAAACGCGGGCGGCCTGAGCGTGGCGGCGCGCGCAGGGGTGACGAAGGCCGCGCGCTCCGCGAAAGCGGAGCAGCCGGCCGGCGCGGGCAAGCGCAAACGCGCGCCCGCGCGGGCGAACTCCACCCCGCGCGCACCGGCGGCCGCTGGCGACGCGGCCATGCAGCACCACGAGATTCAGAACAAAGCGATGCCGGGCGCAAGCACCGGCACGCCCTCCGGAACGGCCGCCGCTGGGCCCGCCGTGTCCGGCTCTCGCAGCGTTTCACCCAGCGCATCCACCTTGATCCAGATGAGGAGTTTCATGCAGCGCGCCACCAAGATAGTCGCCACGATCGGCCCGGCTTCCAGTTCGCCGGAGATTCTGCTGCAGATGATGCAGGCGGGCCTCGACGTCGTGCGGCTCAATTTTTCGCACGGCACGGCCGACGATCACCGCCAGCGCGCCGAGATGGTGCGCGAGGCCGCCCGCAAGGTCGGCCGCGAGATTGCGATCATGGCCGATCTCCAGGGTCCGAAGATCCGCGTCGGCAAGTTTGAGAACGGCAAGACGACGCTCGCGCCCGGTCAGCCGTTCATCCTCGACGCGGCCTGCGAGCTCGGCAACGACGAGCGGGTCGGCCTCGACTACAAGGAACTGCCGCGCGACCTGAAGCCGGGCGACCTGCTGCTGCTGAACGACGGCCTGATCGTGCTGACCGTCGAGCGCGTGCTCGGCGACGAGATCCACACGATCGTCAAGGTGGGCGGCGAGCTGTCGAACAACAAGGGGATCAACCGCCAGGGCGGCGGCCTGTCGGCGCCCGCGCTGACCGCGAAGGACATGGAAGACATCCGCACCGCGATGTCGCTCGGCGCGGACCTGGTGGCGGTGTCGTTCCCGAAGAACGCGACCGACATGGAAATGGCGCGCCAGCTCGCGAACATCGCGGGCGCGCCGTACGGCATCAAGCCGAAGATGATTGCGAAGATCGAGCGCGCGGAAGCGATTCCGGCGCTGCAGAGCATTCTCGACGCGTCCGACGGCATCATGGTCGCGCGCGGCGACCTCGCGGTGGAAGTGGGCAACGCGGCCGTGCCGGCGCTGCAGAAGCGGATGATCCGGATGGCGCGCGAGTCGAACAAGCTCGTGATCACCGCGACGCAGATGATGGAATCGATGATCTACGCGCCGGTGCCGACCCGCGCGGAAGTGTCGGACGTCGCGAACGCGGTGCTCGACGGTACCGACGCGGTGATGCTGTCGGCCGAGACGGCCGCCGGCAAGTACCCGGTCGTCACGATCGAGACGATGGCGGCCGTGTGCGTCGAGGCGGAAAAGTCGGAACACGTCGAGCTGGACAAGGATTTCCTCGACCGCACGTTCACGCGGATCGATCAGTCGATCGCGATGGGCGCGCTGTTCACCGCGTACCACCTGGGCGCGAAGGCGATCATCGCGCTGACCGAATCGGGCGCGACCGCGCTGTGGATGTCGCGTCACTACACGCACGTGCCGATCTTCGCGCTGACGCCGCGCGTCGGCAGCGAGCGCACGATGGCGCTGTACCGCAACGTGACGCCGCTGCACGTCGACTTCAACAGCGACCGCGACTCGGCGCTGCAGGCGGCGCTCGAGCTCGTCGTCAAGCAGGGCTACGTGCAGCACGGCGACATGGTCGTGCTGACCGTCGGCGAACCGATGGGGCAGGCGGGCGGCACCAACACGCTGAAGATCGTGCGCGTCGGCGAGCACTATTGAGTCGAGCGTTCGCCGGGCACCTGGCCGGCGACCCGGGTCGATCGAATTCGATCCGGCACCGTTTTTCACGCGAAAGCCGCGCGGGGTCCGAAGCCCCGCGCGGCTTTTTTTCTCTTTTTTGCCCGCATTGTGCCGTGCGAACGTAACAAATTGCGAGCGGGCGCCAACGGGCGGTCGGAATCGGAGGCGCTTCGCGATAAAATGCGGCTATTCGACGCTCAGCCGCGCCGCGCCGCCCCGGTTCGAACGAGGGCGGGTGCCGCGCCGGCGTCAGGGCGCACCGGTTTTCATTCAAGGAGTTCCACAATGCCTCTCGTATCAATGCGTCAATTGCTGGATCACGCGGCAGAGCACGGTTACGGCCTGCCGGCCTTCAACGTGAACAACCTGGAGCAGGTCCAGGCGATCATGGCGGCAGCGGACCAGGTCGGCGCGCCCGTGATCATGCAGGCATCGGCCGGCGCGCGTAAGTACGCGGGCGAGCCGTTCCTGCGCCACCTGATCGAAGCGGCGGTCGAGTCGTATCCACACATCCCGGTCGTGATGCACCAGGATCACGGCCAGTCGCCGGCGGTCTGCATGGGCGCGATCCGCAGCGGCTTCACGAGCGTGATGATGGACGGTTCGCTCGAAGCCGACGGCAAGACGGTCGCGTCGTACGAGTACAACGTCGACGTGTCGCGCAAGGTCGTCGAGATGGCGCACTCGATCGGCGTGACGGTCGAAGCCGAACTCGGCGTGCTCGGCTCGCTCGAGACGATGAAGGGCGACAAGGAAGACGGCCACGGCGCGGAAGGCACGATGACCCGCGAGCAGCTGCTGACCGATCCGGAGCAGGCGGCCGATTTCGTGAAGCTCACGCAGTGCGATGCGCTCGCGATCGCGATCGGTACGTCGCACGGCGCCTACAAGTTCTCGAAGAAGCCGACGGGCGACATCCTGTCGATCCAGCGCATCAAGGAAATCCACGCGCGCATCCCGAACACGCACCTCGTGATGCATGGTTCGTCGTCGGTGCCGCAAGAGCTGCTGGAAGAAATCCGCCAGTTCGGCGGCGACATGAAGGAAACCTACGGCGTGCCGGTCGAGGAAATCCAGGAAGGCATCAAGCACGGCGTGCGCAAGATCAACATCGACACCGACCTGCGTCTCGCGATCACCGGCGCGATCCGCCGCTACCTGTTCGAGAACCCGGGCAAGTTCGATCCGCGCGACTACCTGAAGCCCGCGCGCGAAGCGGCGAAGCAGGTCTGCGTCGACCGCTACCTCGCATTCGGCTGCGAAGGCCAGGCCGCGAAGATCAAGCCGGTGTCGCTCGACAAGATCGCCGAGCAGTACAAGTCCGGCGCGCTTGCGCAGGTCGTGCGCTGAGACTGTAGTACGATTGCCCCGCCCGATTCTTCCGCAAGGCAGGGGCGGGCAGCCAGGCCGGATGTGATCCGGCCCCAGGCAGCCGTTCCGTCCGGCCGAACGAGGGCCGGCCGGCAACCGCCCGGGCACCGCCCGGCCGGTTCGCCGACGTATTGCAAGACCGCCGTTCCCGCCTGCCGCGGGGAACGGCGTTTCCCTTTTTGTTTGGCTCCTTATCTGCGAAAAGACGATGTCTACCCTTTACGAATCCACGCTCCGCTCGCTGCCGCTCCTCGGTCGCGGCAAGGTCCGCGATAACTACGCGGTCGGCAACGACAAGCTCCTGATCGTCACGACCGACCGCCTGTCGGCATTCGACGTGGTGATGGGCGAGCCGATTCCGAACAAGGGCCGCGTGCTGAACCAGATGGCGAACTTCTGGTTCGACAAGCTCGCGCACATCGTGCCGAACCACCTGACGGGCGACGCGCCGGAAGCGGTCGTCGCGGCCGACGAGGTCGAGCAGGTGACGGGCCGCGGCGTGGTCGTCAAGCGCCTCGAGCCGATCATGATCGAAGCGGTCGTGCGCGGCTACCTGGCCGGCAGCGGCTGGAAGGAATACCAGGCGTCGGGCGCCGTGTGCGGCGTGCAGCTGCCGGAAGGCCTGCAGAACGCGCAGAAGCTGCCCGAGCCGATCTTCACGCCGGCCGCGAAGGCCGAGATGGGCGAGCACGACGAGAACATCACGTTCGAGGAAACCGAGCGCCGCATCGGCACCGAGCTGGCCGCGACGATCCGCGACATCTCGATCCGCCTGTACAAGGAAGCGGCCGACTACGCGGCGACGCGCGGCATCATCATCGCCGATACGAAGTTCGAATTCGGCCTCGACAACCACGGCAAGCTGTACCTGATGGACGAAGTGCTGACGGCAGATTCGTCGCGCTTCTGGCCGGCCGACCAGTACCAGGTCGGCACGAACCCGCCGTCGTTCGACAAGCAGTTCGTGCGCGACTGGCTCGAGGCGCAGCCGTGGGGCAAGACGGCGCCGGCGCCGGCGCTGCCGGCCGACGTCGTCGAGAAAACGGCCGCGAAGTACCAGGAAGCGCTCGAGCGCATCACCGGCCAGTCGCTCGCCTGAGCAGCAAGGAAATGACGAAATGAGCGAAGTCCAGACTGCCCACACGCACAGCGCGCCGCTCGTCGGCGTGCTGATGGGTTCGAGTTCCGACTGGGACGTGATGAAGCACGCGGTAGCGATCCTGCAGGAATTCGGCGTGCCGTACGAAGCGAAGGTGGTGTCCGCGCACCGGATGCCCGACGAGATGTTCGACTATGCGGAGAAGGCGCGCGAGCGCGGGCTGCGCGCGATCATCGCGGGCGCCGGCGGCGCCGCGCACCTGCCCGGCATGCTGGCCGCGAAAACCACGGTGCCGGTGCTCGGCGTGCCGGTCGCGAGCAAGTATCTGAAGGGTGTCGATTCGCTGCACTCGATCGTGCAGATGCCGAAGGGCGTGCCCGTCGCGACGTTCGCGATCGGCGAGGCCGGCGCCGCGAATGCCGCGCTGTTCGCGGTGTCGATCCTGTCCGGCACGTCGGTCGACTACGCGAACCGGCTCGCCGCGTTCCGCGTGCGCCAGAACGAAGCCGCGCACGCGATGGTGCTGCCGCCGCTGGAATGACGGCGCGCCGGCGGCCGCGCGTCGCGGTTGCCTGACTCTCCCCACTGCGGCGGGCAGCGCCCGCCGCGACCGACCACTGACATGACCGCAACTCCTGATTCCGTTTCCCCGATCCTGCCCGGCGCGTGGCTGGGCATGGTCGGCGGTGGCCAGCTCGGCCGCATGTTCTGCTTTGCCGCCCAGGCGATGGGCTATCGCGTCGCCGTGCTCGATCCCGATCCGACGAGCCCCGCCGGCGCGGTCGCCGACCGCCACCTGCGCGCGGCCTACGACGACGAAGCCGCGCTCGCCGAGCTGGCCGACCTGTGCGACGCGGTGTCGACGGAGTTCGAGAACGTGCCGGCCGCGAGCCTCGATTTCCTCGCGCGCACGACCTTTGTCGCGCCGGCCGGCCGCTGCGTCGCGGTCGCGCAGGACCGGATCGCGGAGAAGCGCTTCATCGAGGCGTCTGGCGTACCGGTCGCGCCGCACGTCGTGATCGAATCGTCGGCGGCGCTCGCCGCGCTCGACGATGCCGTGCTCGACGCGGTGCTGCCGGGCATCCTGAAGACGGCACGCCTCGGCTACGACGGCAAGGGCCAGGTGCGCGTGCGTACCGCGCAGGAAGCGCGCGACGCCCATGCGGCGCTCGGCGGCGTGCCGTGCGTGCTCGAGAAGCGCCTGCCGCTGAAATACGAAGTGTCGGCGCTGATCGCGCGCGGCGCGGACGGCCGCTCGGCCGCGTTCCCGCTCGCGCAGAACGCGCACCACAACGGCATCCTCGCGCTGACGGTGGTGCCCGCGCCGGCCGCCGATGCCGCGCGCGTCGAAGAGGCGCAGCAGGCGGCCGTGCGGATCGCCGATACGCTCGGCTACGTCGGCGTGCTGTGCGTCGAGTTCTTCGTGCTGGAAGACGGTTCGTTCGTCGCGAACGAGATGGCGCCGCGCCCGCACAACTCCGGCCACTACACGGTCGATGCGTGTGCAACGAGCCAGTTCGAGCAGCAGGTGCGCGCGATGACGCGCATGCCGCTCGGCAACCCGCGCCAGCATTCGCCGGCCGCGATGCTGAACATCCTTGGCGACGTGTGGTTCCCGAACGGTGCCGCGGCCGATGCCGTCACGCCGCCGTGGGACACGGTCGCGGCGATGCCGGCTGCGCACCTGCACCTGTACGGCAAGGAAGACGCGCGCGTTGGTCGCAAGATGGGGCACGTGAACTTCACGGCCCCGACGCGCGACGAAGCCGTTGCCGCGGCTACCGCGTGCGCGCAGCTGCTGCGCGTGCCGCTCGACTGAGGCGCCAGCCGATGTCCATCGATCTCCCGAACTCCGTGACGCCCGCGCAGATCGACGCGGCCGCCGCGCTGCTCGACGCGGGGCAACTCGTCGCGTTCCCGACCGAAACCGTCTACGGGCTCGGCGGCGACGCGGCGAATCCCGAAGCCGTCGCGCGCATCTATGCGGCGAAAGGGCGGCCGGCGAACCATCCGGTGATCGTGCACCTGCCGCCCGGCGGCGATCCGGGTTACTGGGCCGACGACCTGCCGGCCGATGCGCGGAAGCTGATCGATGCGTTCTGGCCCGGCCCGCTGACGCTGATCCTGAAGCGCCATGCGCGCATTCCGGACGCCGTGAGCGGCGGCCAGGATTCGGTCGGGCTGCGCTGCCCGTCGCATCCGGTCGCGCAGGCGCTGCTGGCCGCGTTCAGCGCGCGGCGCGGCGGCCACGGCGGCGTGGCCGCGCCGTCCGCGAACCGGTTCGGCCATGTGAGCCCGACGACCGCGCAGCACGTACGCGACGAATTCGGCGACACCGTGCATGTGCTCGACGGCGGCGCGTCCGAAGTCGGCATCGAATCGACGATCCTCGATCTGTCGCGCGGCTTCCCGGCGCTGCTGCGCCCGGGCCACGTGACGCCGCAGCAGATCGCCGACGTGCTCGGCCGCGCGCCGCGGCTGCCGGACGGCAGCGACGCGACCGCGCCGCGCGCGTCGGGCACGCTGAAGGCCCATTACGCGCCGCGCACGCCGCTCGCGCTGCTGCCGTTCGATGCGCTCGAGCCGCTGCTCGCGGCCGCGCAAACCGACGGCGAGCGCGTCGCGCTCGTCGCGCGCGCGTCGCGCGCGGGGCGCTGGGCGCAGGCCGACGGCGTGCATTTCATCGCCGCGCCGGAAGATCCGCAGGCCTACGCGCGCGACCTGTACGGGATGTTGCGTGCGCTCGACCGCGCGCAGGTCGCGCGCATTCTCGTCGAGAAGCTGCCCGACACCGTCGAATGGATTGCCGTCAACGATCGTCTCGGCCGTGCCGCGGCCGCGTTCGAAGCGCGCGACTGACGACCGGCGCAAGCCTCGGCCCATGAATGACAAACGCCCGACCGGCGAACCGGTCGGGCGTTTTTTTTGGGGAGATCGCGCCGGCCGCGCGTTGCGCGTGCCGGCCGGCGGCGGTCCGTTTATATGCCGCTTACTTGCCGACGCCCGAAGCCGCGATCTGCTTTTCCACGAACTGCGCGAACAGCGCGTGCAGGCGCGTCGTCGGGTGGACCGTGTCGGCGAACATGTAGGTCTGGTCCGCGTTCGGGACCGTGTAGGTCTGCGGCGAGCAGAACAGCGACGAGCCGAATGCGGTCGCGTTCGCGACGCCGAACTGCGTCGCGGCCTGGACCATCGCCTTCAGGTTGCACGCGGTGTCGGTGTTCGACACGTTGAAGCCGTTCGCCTGGTAGTTGGCCGCGATGCCGTCCTGCCACGTGAACGTGTCGAGCAGCGCGACCTTCGTCGTGTCGACCTTCAGCGCGGCCAGCGTGCCGGCGAGCGTCTTGTTGAACAGCCCCGACAGTTGCGTGAACGCGGCCTGCGTGCCGCCCTGCAGCGCGAGCGGCGTGCCGCCGATGTCCGGCACGTTCGACACGAACACGTGCGTTGCGCCTGCCGCGACGATCTGCTGGACGATCCCGCCGAGCTGCTGCGCGGCCAGGCCGATCGCCTGCGCTGCTGCGAGTTGCGCGGCCGGCGTGTTGCCTTGCGCCTGCGCGACCTGCGCCTGGTAGAAGATGTCGTTCGCGCCGCCGTTGACCAGCACGATCTGGCCTGCGTTGAAGCTGCCGTGCTGCGTCAGGTACTGCTTGACCTGGTCGGCGATCGGCGTCGTGGTCGCTTGCGCGAAGTCGGCGTTCGGCACGCTCGCGTCAGCATGGCCGATGCCCGGCTGCAGCGTCACGCGCGAGCCGCCCTGCGCGTAGCCGAGGCCGCCGGTGGCCTGCAGCGGAATGCCGAAGCCGCCCTGGTTCGCGGGCTGCAGCGTGTCGCCGTAGTACTGCGCGACGTTCTGCGTCCACACCTGGCCGGGGTTGGTCGTGAAGCGGCCGCCGCCGAAGCCGAGCTTGATCTGCGAATAGGTGCCGGCGTCGGACAGGCTGTCGCCGAACGACACGATCTGCATCTTCACGCCGGAAGGCGGCGTGTTCGACGCGCTGCTGCTGTTGTTGTCGTCACCGCCGCCGCACGCGGCGAGCAGCGCGAGCGCGGCGCCCGCGATCGCGACCTGCGCGGTGCGCAGCAGGCGTTGCCGGATATGCGACGGGAATTGTTGTTGTGACTGCATCGTTCGATCTCCTCGTAGATATGGCCTGATGTGTTTCTCATCTGCCGCGTGCCTGCTCGGAACCGGGCTGCGCGGCGGCCGTTGGCTGAAACGGTTATTGGTCGCGCGCAGCCGCAAGCGGCACGGTGCGCGGGTCCTGGTTCGCGGCCTCGACAACCTGCGCATGATAAGCGCTCGCCCATTCGGGCGGGCCGAAAATCGCGCGCAGCTTGTTGCGCCATCCGTCGACGCGCAACGCGTCGGCCGCCATCGACACCCACTCGTGAAACGTCGCGACGAGCGGGTTGTTCGAGCCGAGCCGCTCGACGATCCCATACTGCGGCGGGTCGTCCGGCGTTTCCTCGACATAGCTGCCGAACAGTCGATCCCAGATCACCAGGACGCCTGCGTAATTGCGGTCGATGTAGCGCGGGTTGCGCGCATGGTGCGCACGGTGGATCGACGGCGTGTTGAACACGTACTCGAGCCAGCCGAGCTTGCCGATCGCCTGCGTGTGCACGAAGAACTGGAACGCGAGGTTGATCAGCACGATGCCGACGACCTGTTGCGGCGGAAAGCCGGCGAACGCGAGCGGCAGCCAGAACACCCACATGCCCGCGACGGGGTACATCAGGCTCTGGCGGAACGCGGTCGAGAAATTCATCCGCTCGGACGAGTGGTGCACGACGTGCGCGGCCCACAGCCAGCGCACGCGATGGCTCGCGCGATGGAACACGTAGTAGAGGAAGTCCTGCGCGACGAACAGCACCGCGAACGACAGCCAGCCGTCGTGCCACGTGAACAGGCGATAGTGCCGGTAGCAGTACGCATAGACGGGGATCACGAAGAGCCACGCGATCTTGTCCGCGCCCTGGTGCATCAGCGCGAGCGCCGCATTGCACAGCGTGTCGCGCCACGCATAGACATGGTCCTGCGCACGTGTGCGGGCGAGGTGCCAGGCTTCCCACGCGATGCAGAGCAGGAAGACGGGCGCCAGCGCGAGCAGAAGCAATTCGACGTCGAATCGCATGGGCGTGTCTCCTCCTTTCCCCTGCAAGCCGTGAGGCCGGGCGCGTGGCCCGTTGTAGATATCGGTCAGGCCAACAGCCTACGCAATCGCCACGCGCTAGGCGAGGGGGCAGCGTAGAGGGTTCCCTCTGAGGACAGGGTTTCTACGGAAACCGCGCGGCGCGAGGCCGGGCGGTGCGGCCCCGTTTTACGGGCACGGCTGGCGTGCGATGCGTCGCGCATCGGTGGCGGTGGCCGTTTCAAACCGCGAACGGCGGGACTCCGTATGCGAGGCGGCGGCGGGCCGCACGGGCTGCCCGCCAAGGCTGCCCGATGCGCGGTGCCGCCTCGTGGCCGTCGTGCGTCGACCGAGGGGCGGGGATGCGCCGCGTCGCGGCGCGCGAGCCGTCAGTGCGCGCCCGCGTAGATCCATTCGAGCAGCGTGTCGTGCGCGGCGCGCGCGCCTTCCGCCTGGTCGTTGTTGATGAAGCTGACGACGACGTAGCTCTGGCCGTCGGCGCCGGCGACGTAGCCGGCGATCGCGCGCACGTCGCGCAGCGTGCCGGTCTTGATGTGCGCGTTGCCGAGCACGCCGGCGTTGGTGAGGCGGTTCTTCATCGTGCCGTCGATGCCGGCGATCGGCAGCGAATCGACGAACGCCTGCGCGACCGGGCTCGCGTTCGCTGCCTGCAGCAGCGCGGCGAGCGACAGCGCGCTCACGTGCTCTTCGCGCGACAGCCCCGAGCCGTTTTCGAGCGCGAGGTCCGGCATCGCGATGCCGTTCTTCTGCAGGAACGCCTGGATCGCGCGGCTCGACTGCTCGGGCGTCGCGGGCGGCTTGCCGCTGACCGCGCCGATCGTCAGGAACAGGTTGCGCGCCATCACGTTGTTGCTGAACTTGTTGATGTCGTAGACGATGCTGCCGAGCACCGGGCTGTGATGCACGGCGACCGGCCGCGCGGTGGTCGGCACCTTGCCTTCGCTCACGGGCCCCGCGATCGTGCCGCCGTCCTGCCGCCACAGCGCGAGGAAGCCGCGCGCGAAGAACGTCGTGTGATCGAGGATCGCGAGGTTGGTGGTGCGCGCGCCGCAGCGCAGCGGATAGTCGCCGGCGAACGACGCCGTCATCATCCCGGCGCCGGCCGTCAGCGTCGGGCGCGCGGCCGCGGCGGCCGCGCTGCACGAGCCCGTGCCTTCGACCAGCTGGTTGTCGATCGACAGGTCCGCGAGCGGCGGCAGCACGTCGACGGCCACCTTGCCGTCGTCGCCCGGCGTGACCGTGAACGACACGGCCTTGAACGCGTACAGCAGCGGATCGGGGCCGACGTTGTACGGCGCGCTCACGTCGTCGTCGAACGACGGCAGGTCGCGCGTCGATGCCGCGAAATAGCTCTTGTCGAGCACGAGGCCGCCGGCCACGCGCTTGATGCCGGCCTTGCGGATCTTGTCGACGAGGTCGATCAGTTCTTCGGGCACGAGCTTCGGATCGCCGGTGCCCTTGATGTACAGGTTGCCCTGCAGCGTGCCGTCGGGGTCGACCGTGCCGTCCGTATAGGCGGTCGTGCGCCAGCGGAAGTCGGGGCCGAGGATCGACAGGCCCGAGAAGGTCGTGACGAGCTTCATCGTCGACGCCGGCAGCATCGGCCGGCTCGCATTCCACGCGATCAGCGGTTCCGGGTCGCCGACGCGTTCGACGACTACGCTCATCGCCGACGCCGGCACCTTCGCGCGCTGCAGCGCGACGAGCACGGATGCCGGCAGGCCGGCCGCACGCGCGGCGGGCGACACGACGGCGGTCTTGCGCGCTTCCTTGTGGAATTTCTTGCGGGCTTGCGCGGGCGGCGCGAAGGCCAGCGCGGTGCAGGTGGCGATGACGGCGGCTGCGCGCAGGCAGGCTTGAGCGCGGGGGGCGAACCGGGCGGAAAGGGCGGAAATCGGCATGGACGAATACGGGTAAGCAGGGGCTCGGGCGGCGCGTGCGTCGCGCGCAAGCGCACATTGTAGAGACAAGTGGGCAAATGCCCGCCGAAATCGCGTGTCGTGCCGCATTGAGGCATCACTTTGCGGCGCGCATGCCGCGCACGCGATTCGCGGCGCTACAATGATCGGCGTGTTTCACCCGACCCATGGATGCCTGTCCCGATGCGGATTCTGCTTGTCGAAGACGACCGAATGATTGCCGAGGGCGTGCGCAAGGCGCTGCGCTCGGACGGCTTTGCGGTCGACTGGGTGCAGGACGGCGACGCGGCGCTCACGGCGCTCGGCGGCGAGACGTACGACCTGCTGCTGCTCGACCTCGGCCTGCCGAAGCGCGACGGCACCGACGTGCTGCGCACGCTGCGCGCACGCGGGTTGTCGCTGCCCGTGCTGATCGTCACCGCGCGCGACGCCATCGCCGATCGCGTGAAGGGGCTCGACGCGGGCGCCGACGATTACCTCGTCAAGCCGTTCGACCTCGACGAACTCGGTGCGCGGATGCGCGCGCTGATCCGCCGCCAGGCCGGGCGCAGCGAGTCGCTGATCCGCCACGGCGCGCTGACGCTCGATCCCGCTTCGCACCAGGTCACGCTCGACGGCGCGCCCGTCGCACTGTCCGCGCGCGAGTTCGCGTTGCTCGAGGCGCTGCTCGCGCGGCCCGGCGCGGTGCTGTCGAAGAGCCAGCTCGAGGAAAAGATGTACGGCTGGGGCGAGGAGATCGGCAGCAACACGGTCGAGGTCTACATCCACGCACTGCGCAAGAAGCTCGGCTCGGACCTGATCCGCAACGTGCGCGGGCTCGGCTACATGGTCGTCAAGGAAAGCTGACGCGTGAGGTCGATTCGTCATCAATTGCTGATCTGGCTGCTCGCGATCGTCGTCGCCGGCGTCGGCCTCGCAGGCTGGCTGATCTACCGGCAGGCGCTCGCCGAGGCGAACGAGCTGTTCGACTACCAGCTGCAGGAAATCGCCGCGGCGCTGCCGTCCGAGCCGTTCTCGCAGGTGTTCGGCTCGCGGACCAACGGCGACGAAGGCATCGTGATCCAGATCTGGAACCGCAACGGCGTGCTGATGTACTTCTCGCATCCGCGCGCGCCGATCGCGCCGCGCGCGGAGCTCGGCTTCTCGACCGAGCGCACCGATCGCGGCGAATGGCGCGTGTACGGCGCGATCGTCGGCGACAACGTCGTGCAGCTCGCGCAGCCGCTGTCGGTGCGCAACCGGCTCGCGGCGAACGTCGCGCTGCGCACGCTGTGGCCGCTGATCGTGCTGCTGCCGTTCCTCGGCGCGGCCGTGTGGGTGATCGTCGGGCGCGGGCTGGCGCCGCTCGGCCGCGTGACGCGCGCGGTCGAGGCGCGCCGGCCGGAAGCGCTCGATCCGCTGCCCGACGAGCGCCTGCCGCTCGAGGTGCAGCCGCTCGTGCGCGCGCTGAACGGGCTGCTCGCGCGGCTGTCGGCCGCGCTCGACACGCAGAAGGCGTTCGTGGCCGACGCCGCGCACGAACTGCGCACGCCGCTCGCGGCCGTGCAGATCCAGGCGCAGCTCGTCGCCCGCGCGAAGGACGACGCGTCGCGCCGCGAGGCGGTCGCGGATCTCCAGGACGGCGTCACGCGCGCGACGCGCCTCGCGGAGCAGTTGCTCGCGCTTGCCCGCGCCGAGCCGGACGGTGCGACGATGCGCGAGCCGGTCGACCTGCAGGCGCTGCTGGCCGAATGCGTGGCCGCGCATGCGCCGCTCGCGCAGCGGCGCGACATCGATCTCGGCTTCGAGGAGACGCGCGCGGCGAGCGTCGTCGCGGATGTCGGCGCGCTGCGCGTGATGTTCGGCAACCTGCTCGACAACGCGGTGAAGTACACGCCGGACGGCGGCCGCATCGACGTGTCGCTGACCTCCGACGCGGCCGGCCGCGCATGCGTGCAGATCGGCGACAGCGGGCCCGGCATCCCGGCCGACGAGCGCGAGCGGGTGTTCGACCGCTTCTACCGCGACAGCTCCGCGCGGGCGCGTGCCGACTTGTCGGGCAGCGGGCTCGGGCTCGCGATCGTCAAGCGCGTGGCGGCGCAGCAGGGCGCGACGGTGTCGCTCGGCGACGCGGCCGCAGGCGGCCTGCTCGTCAGCGTCGTGTTCCGCGACGCCGAGATGCCGGCCGAGGCGCCGCCGCAGTCCGAATCCGTGTGAAGAACGCGGTCGGACGGGCCTTGCCGGCCCGCTTAAGCGCCGCTTAAGGCTGATTAAGCCTCCTTTAAGTCAGGGTCGTTACGCTGCGTCCTAACAAAGAGGAGGTCCTACGATGAACACCCGATTCCTTGCGCGCGGCGCCGTCGCAGTCGCCGTGGCGGCCGCCCTGTCGGCCGGTTACGTTGCCGGCACCCGCCGCGCCGATCCGCAGATCATCACGCCCGCGCAGGCGGCCGCGCTGATGCCGGCCGAGGCGGCCGCGAAGACCGGCATCCCCGATTTCTCCGGGCTCGTCGAGACCTACGGCCCGGCGGTCGTGAACATCAGCGCGAAGCACGTCGTGAAGCAGGTGGCGCGGCGCGTGCCGCAGCCGCAGCTGCCGATCGATCCGAGCGACCCGTTCTACCAGTTCTTCAAGCACTTCTACGGCCAGGTGCCGGGCATGGGCGGCGACGCGCAGCCGGACGACCAGCCGAGCGCGAGCCTCGGTTCCGGGTTCGTCATCAGCTCCGACGGGTACATCCTCACCAATGCGCACGTGATCGACGGCGCGAACGTCGTCACGGTCAGGCTGACCGACAAGCGCGAATACAAGGCGAAGGTCGTCGGCTCGGACAAGCAGTCCGACGTCGCGGTGCTGAAGATCGACGCGAGCGGGCTGCCGACCGTGAAGATCGGCGATCCGGCGCAGAGCAAGGTCGGCCAGTGGGTCGTCGCGATCGGTTCGCCGTACGGCTTCGACAACACGGTCACGTCGGGCATCATCAGCGCGAAGTCGCGCGCGCTGCCGGACGAGAACTACACGCCGTTCATCCAGACCGACGTGCCGGTGAACCCCGGCAACTCGGGCGGCCCGCTGTTCAACCTGCAGGGCGAGGTGATCGGCATCAACTCGATGATCTACTCGCAGACGGGCGGCTTCCAGGGCCTGTCGTTCGCGATCCCGATCAACGAGGCGATCAAGGTGAAGGACGAACTCGTGAAGACGGGTCACGTGAGCCGCGGCCGCCTCGGCGTCGCCGTGCAGGGGCTGAACCAGACGCTCGCGAGTTCGTTCGGGCTGCAGAAGCCGGACGGCGCGCTCGTCAGCTCCGTCGATTCGAACGGCCCGGCCGCGAAGGCGGGCCTGCAGCCGGGCGACGTGATCCTGTCGGTCAACGGTTCGCCGGTCGCCGATTCGACGTCGCTGCCCGCGCAGATCGCGAACCTGAAGCCGGGTACGAAGGCCGACCTGCAGATCTGGCGCGACAAGTCGAAGAAGTCGATCAGCGTGACGCTCGGCGCGATGGCCGATGCGAAACTCGCGTCGAACGACGGCGGGCCGGTCGAGCAGGGCCGCCTGGGCGTCGCTGTGCGTCCGCTGTCGCCGCAGGAGCGCAGCGCCAGCAACCTGTCGCACGGGCTGATCGTGCAGCAGGCCGGCGGGCCGGCCGCCAACGCGGGCATCCAGCCCGGCGACGTGATCCTCGCGGTCAACGGCCGCCCGGTCACGAGCCCCGAGCAGTTGCGCGACGCGGTGAAGGGCGCGGGCAACAGTCTTGCTCTGCTGATCCAGCGCGATAATGCACAGATCTTCGTGCCGGTCGACCTGAGCTGACCGGCGACGGCCGACGGCCGGCCAGGCCGGCCGCGGCGGGCGCCGTCGTCCGACCCCGTGGCGTGGCGCCCCGTATGTGTTCCGACCCAAAGGAGAGAGCCATGCAATATCTACGCAACGTGTCCCGATTTGCCGTCGCCGCGGCGTTGGCCGCCGGCCTCGCAGCCGGCGCGACCGGCGCGTACGCGCAGTCGGACGGCTTGCCCGCCGCGCGCCAGCAGGGCGACGTCACCTTCGTGTCCGGCGGCATCGGGCTGGACGAATCGACGGCGTTCCAGCGCAACGAGGCGAAGTGGCCGCTGGCGCTGCGCTTCACCGGCAAGGGCGGCGAATTCCTGGCCGACGTCCATGTGCGGATCGTCGACGGCAAGGGTGCCGAAGTGCTGAAAACCGACACGCGCGGGCCGTACATGCTCGTGCAGGTGCCGCCGGGGCGCTATACGGTGCAGGCGTCGTACCAGGGTAGCGACGAATCCCGTACCGTCACGGTCGGCGCGAAGGGCGGCGCGAAAGCCGCGTTCCAGTGGAGCGCGCAGTAGCCCGCCGCACGCGGCCCCCGCCCGGGTTGCGCAATCGGACGAAGTTTCGCCCATAATGAAAGCCACGGCACTCGTGCCGTGGCTTTTTTCGTTTCCTGTCACCGGCCTGCCTGCCGGGCCGCCCGAAGGAGAAACGATGTCAGACGCCGCCGCCCCTCACGTTGAAATCGTGCCCAACCGCCATCGCGTGCGCGTGATCCACCGCGGCATCACGTATGCCGATTCGCACGGCGTGCTGACCGTGCGGGAAGCGGGGCTGCCGGACGTCCATTACCTGCCGCGCGGCGACGTCAACATGCGCAGGCTCGTGAAGTCGGGCGTGACGAGCGCCTGCCCGTTCAGGGGCGAAGCCGTGCATTTCGACTTGCAGACGGAAGACGGCGTGATCGAGAACGCCGCATGGAGTTACGAGGAACCGAAGGCGGCCGCTGCCGCGCTTGCGCACTACGTCGCCTTCGATGTCGCACGGATCGACAGTCTCGTCGAGACGTCCTGATGCGGCGCGCGTTCATCGGGGAGACATCATGGAACTGAACGACACGTTACGCGTCCCGCTCGCGCCGCCTGTCGTGCGGGAGGCCTTCGAGGATCCCGCATTGCTGCGGGCGAGCTTCGACCATTGCGAATCGTTCGTGAAGCTCGCGCACGGCGAGTTCGCGCTGACGATCACGGTGCCGCTCGGCCCGCTGCGCGCACGCTACGACGTGCGTGCGCATGCGGCCGGCGAGCAGGGCGATGCGGAAGGGCGGCCGCGCCGCGTGATCAATTTCAAGGCGCGGGCCGACGGCCTCGGCGCGCTGCGCGGCCAGGTCGAACTGGTGCTGCTGCCCGATGACGAGGCGAACGCCACAAGCATCGAGTACGTGGTCTGGGCGACGGCGAGCGGGCCGCTCGTCGAGTTGCCGGCGCGGCAGATCGAGAATGCGCTGCGCGAGTGGACCGACGATTTCTTCCGCGAGTTCTGCGCGGTCGTGCAGGCGAAGCACGGCCTCGCGCCGAATCGCGCGAACCCGGCCGCACAGCGGCGCCAGCATGTGTTCCTGCGGCCGGCGTCGCTGATGGCCGCGACGAAGCGTCCGCTGCCGCCGCACGCTGGCGGCGCGCCGACCGGGCGTGCCGCCAGCGTGCTTCATCATCGCGGTGCGGGCACGGTGCCCGTCTGGGCATGGGCGGCGATGATCGTGTTCGTCGCGCTGCTGCTTTATGCGGCGCGCTGGATCAACGGCGGCTGAGCGGCCGAGCCGCTGAACCCCGCCGGTTTCGCTTCACGGCCCGCCCGCCTCCGCGCGCGGCGGGCATTACTGCTCCGCACCGGCATCGGCACCGGCTCCGGCGCCGCGGAATTCCCTTCGATACGCAGACGGCGACGTGCCGAGCGCGCCCGCGAAATGCTGGCGCAGCGACACGCTCGACCCGTAGCCGGCCGCCTGCGCGATCGCGTCGATCGATTGCCCGGTGGTTTCCAGCAGATGCTGCGCGCGCGCGAGCCGCTCGGCCTGCAGCCACGCGGTGACGGTCGTGCCGGTCGCCTGGCGGAAGTGGCGCGTGAACGTGCGCCGGCTCATCAGCACGCGTTCGGCGAGCGAATCGACGCTGTGCGCGGCGTCGAGGTGCGCGCGCACCCAGTCGAGCAGGCCCGCGAGCCGCGCATCGCGCGGGTGCGCGGCGACCGGCTGCGGCACGTACTGGGCCTGCCCGCCCTGGCGGTGCGGCGGGATCACGAGGCGGCGCGCGATCCGGTTCGCGGCATCCGAGCCGAAGCGCCGCCGCACGACGTGCAGGCAGCAGTCGAGCCCGGCGGCCGTGCCGGCCGACGTCATCAGGTTGCCGTCGTCCACGTACAGCACGTCGGGATCGAGCTTCACGCACGGAAAGCGTTGCGCGAAGTCGTCGGCCCACGCCCAGTGCGTGGTGGCCGGGCGGCCGTCGAGCAGGCCGGCCGCGGCGAGCACGTACGCGCCGAGGCACAGCCCGACGAGCTGCGCGCCGCGTGCGGCGACCGCGCGCACCGCGTCGAGCAGCTCGTCGGGCGGCGCTTCGTCCGGGTCGCGCCACGCCGGCACGATGACGATGTCCGCGTCGTCGAGTGCGTCGAGCCCGTACGGCGCGGTGATCGTGAAGCCGCCCGTCGTCGCGAGCGGGCCGCGCTCGGCCGAGCAGACGCGAAACTCGAACGCCGGCGATGCGACCGCGTCGCGCTCCTTGCCGAACACGACGGACGGCACCGACAGGTGGAACGGGCTGATGCCGTCGTATGCGATCACGGCGACGACGGTCGGGGCGGGCGAGGTGGGTGACGCGACGGCGGTCATGACGGGCTCCGGAATGGCGATGGCCCGATTTTATCGAAGAATGGCTATCGGGCCACTGTCCGCGCGGGCGATGCGGTCCGACAATGCATCGCATCGCGCCGCTGGCCGCCTCGTTCCGGGGCGGGGCCGCGCGTCAGGACCAGGAGCCATTCATGTCGAACACCGCCTCGCATACCACCTCCCGCCGCGCGCTGATCGTGATCGACGTCCAGAACGAATACGTGACGGGCAACCTGCCGATCGAGTATCCGCCGCTCGACGTGTCGCTCGCGAACATCGGCCGCGCGATCGACGCCGCGCATGCGGCCGGCGTGCCGGTGATCGTCGTCCAGCACGTCGCGCCGGCCGGCGCGCCGATCTTCGCGCCCGGCACCGACGGTGTCGCGCTGCACGCAGTCGTCGCCGGCCGGCCGTACGCGCACCTGATCGAGAAGGCGCAGGCGAGCTCGTTCGCCGGGACCGATCTTGCCGCATGGCTCGACGCGCACGGGATCGACACGCTCGCGGTGGCCGGCTACATGACGCACAACTGCAATGCGTCGACGGTCTATCACGCGGCGCACGCGGGACTGAACGTCGAGTATCTCGAGGATGCGACGGGTGCGTTGCCGTACGAGAACGAAGCGGGCGCGGCGAGCGCCGAAGAGATTCACCGCGCGTACACGGTGGTGTTCCAGTCGAATTTCGCGGCCGTGATGTCGACCGACGCGTGGATCGCCGGGCTGGCCGGCGCGCCGATGCCGAAGCGCGATTCGGTAGCCGCGTCGAACCGGCGGGCACGCGCGCATCGCGCGAAGGCGGCCTGAGCCGGGCGGGGAGACGGAGGCGGGCAAGCGCATTGCCGCGACTGTTGCGCGGCCCGGCTCGCCGATCGATGAAAATGAAACGGCGCGCGGGCGGCCGCCGTGCCGTCAGTCTTTTTCCTTCAGCATCGCCGGGCTGTAGCGCAGCATGTCGAAGCAGCCGTCGACGAGCTTTTCCGCATGCTGTTCGGCGTCGATCTCGTCGGGCAGCATCAGCATGTCGCGCACGAAGCCGCTGACGAGCGTGTGCAGCATCAGCGTCGCGCGCCACGTATCGAGCCGCTCGGGCAGCAGCTTGAGCCGCACGGCGCCCGCGAGATCGGCGTCGATCGTGTGCAGCGCCTCGCTCATCCCCGCGCGGTTGCGCTGCAGCAGCGGCTCCATGTCCGCGACGTATTCGCACTTCATGAACAGGATGCTGAACACGCGCCGCAACTGCGAGTCGCGCTGCACGCCGAGCAGGCACCAGATCAGGATCTTGCGGATCTTCTCGAGCGGATTGCCGCCCGGTGCATCGAGCGGCATCCGCTTCAGCTCGTCGATCGGCAGGAACACGCGGTCGAACATCGCGTCGAACAGCTCGCTCTTGTTCGCGAAATGCCAGTAGATCGCGCCGCGCGTGACGCCGGCGTGCTGGGCGATGTCCGCGAGCGACGTGTGCGACACGCCCTTCTCGAAGAACACGTGTTCGGCGGCATCGAGAATGCGATTGCGCGTCTCGAGCGCCTCCTCCTTGGTACGTCTGACCATGTGCAGGCCTGATTGGATCGATCGTAGGTGAATATAGGGTCCGCAACCCTCGTTGCCGTCATGCGGATTGGCTATGCTTGCGACTGGTAATAATTCGTAAGACTGGACAGTCGGCGCGATACAAACGGGCTTTTTACATACATTCGTGAATGTATATACAATACCACCCTACGATCGAATGACCCAAGTGGCAATCAGTTAATATCCCACTCTGCTGATTCCCGCCCCAAGTACCATCCGCAGTTCGCGGCATCCCGTCGGCATGGAGGTTTTGTGCCGACGTGCTGTATCCAGCAGTCCAGTAATTCAGGTGTTCGATCTGCGCCGCGAGGCGCATCCGTGTTGCGCTCCCGCCGGGTGCTGCACTTATTCCATTGGTTACACACAGAGGTCGCTCCATGCGCGTCGAACGGGTTCCATACCGCTTGATCACTGTCGCGGCAGCCGCGGTTTTCCTGGCTGCCTGCGGAAAAAAAGAATCGGCACCGCCGCCGCAAACGCCGGAAGTCGGCGTCGTCACCGTCCAGCCCCAAGCCGTACCGGTCTTCAGCGAGCTGCCCGGCCGCACCAGCGCGTTCCTCGTCGCGCAGGTCCGCGCGCGGGTCGACGGCATCGTGCTGCGCCGTGAATTCACCGAAGGCACCGACGTCAAGGCCGGCCAGCGTCTGTACAAGATCGATCCGGCGCCGTATATCGCCGCGCTGAACAGCGCGAAGGCGACGCTCGCGAAGGCGCAGGCGAACCTCGCCACGCAGAACGCGCTGGTCGCGCGCTACAAGGTGCTGGTGGCCGCGAACGCGGTCAGCAAGCAGGACTACGACAACGCGGTGGCCACGCAAGGGCAGGCCGCGGCGGACGTCGCGTCCGGCAAGGCGGCGGTCGACACCGCGCAGATCAACCTCGGCTACACCGACGTGGTCTCGCCGATCACCGGCCGCGTCGGCATTTCGCAAGTGACGCCGGGCGCGTACGTGCAGGCGAGCCAGGCGACGCTGATGTCGACGGTGCAGCAGCTCGACCCGGTGTATGTCGACCTCACGCAGTCGAGCCTCGAAGGCCTGAAGCTGCGCCAGGACGTGCAGAGCGGCCGCCTGAAGACGAGCGGCCCGGGCGCGGCGAAGGTGTCGCTGATCCTCGAGGACGGCAAGACCTATGCGGAGCCGGGCAAGCTGCAGTTCTCGGACGTGACGGTCGACCAGGCCACCGGCTCGGTGACGATCCGTGCGGTCTTCCCGAACCCGGGCAAGGTGCTGCTGCCGGGGATGTTCGTGCGCGCCCGGATCGAGCAGGGCGTGAACGAGAACGCGTTCCTGGTGCCGCAGATCGGCGTCACGCATGACCAGAAGGGCCAGGCGATCGCGATGGTGGTGAACGCCGGCAACAAGGTCGAGCCGCGTCCGCTGAAGACGACGGGCATGCAGGGCCAGAACTGGATCGTCGAAGGCGGTCTGCAAGCGGGCGATCACGTGATCGTGCAGGGCGGCGAGAAGGTACGCCCGGGTGCGACCGTGAAGTCGGTACCGGCGCAGCTCGCACCGGCGGCCGATGCCGCATCGGGCGCCGCCGCCGCAACCGCCGCACCGGCTGGCGCCGGTTCCGGCGCCGCCGCCGCTTCCGGTGCCGCCGCATCGGGCGCCGCGCCGGCGAGTGCTGCCGCTGCTTCGAGCGCGCAATAACAGGGAGCCTGTTTCATGGCAAAGTTTTTTATCGATCGCCCGATCTTCGCGTGGGTGATCGCCATCATCCTGATGCTGGCCGGGGTCGCGGCGATCTTCACGCTGCCGATCTCGCAGTATCCGACGATCGCGCCGCCATCGATCCAGATCACCGCGAACTACCCGGGCGCTTCCGCGAAGACGGTGGAAGACACGGTGACGCAGGTGATCGAGCAGCAGATGAGCGGTCTCGACAACTTCCTGTACATGTCGTCGACGAGTGACGACTCGGGCAACGCGACGATCACGCTGACCTTCGCGCCGGGCACCAACGCCGACATCGCGCAGGTCCAGGTGCAGAACAAGCTGTCGCTCGCGACGCCGGTTCTGCCGCAGGTCGTGCAGCAGCTCGGCCTGTCGGTGACGAAGTCGAGCAGCAGCTTCCTGCTGGTGCTCGCCTTCAACTCCGAAGACGGCAGCATGAACAAGTACGACCTCGCGAACTTCGTGGCGTCGCACGTGAAGGATCCGATCAGCCGGTTGAACGGCGTCGGTACCGTCACGCTGTTCGGCTCGCAGTACGCGATGCGGATCTGGCTCGACCCGAACCGCCTGACGAACTACGGCCTCACGCCGGTCGACGTGAGCTCGGCGATCACCGCGCAGAACGTGCAGATCGCGGGTGGCCAGATCGGCGGCACGCCGGCGAAGCCGGGCACCGTGCTGCAGGCGACGATCACCGAATCGACGCTGCTGCAGACGCCCGAGCAGTTCGGCAACATCCTGCTGAAGGTCAACCAGGACGGCTCGCAGGTGCGCCTGAAGGACGTCGCGAAGCTTGAGCTCGGCGGCGAGAACTACAACTTCGACACGAAGTACAACGGTCAGCCGACCGCGGCACTCGGTATCCAGCTCGCGACCAACGCGAACGCGCTCGCGACCGCGAAGGCCGTGCGCGCGAAGATCGACGAGCTGGCACCGTTCTTCCCGCACGGCCTCGTCGTGAAGTATCCGTACGACACGACGCCGTTCGTGAAGCTGTCGATCGAGGAAGTGGTCAAGACGCTGCTCGAAGGTATCGTGCTGGTGTTCCTCGTGATGTATCTGTTCCTGCAGAACCTGCGGGCGACGATCATCCCGACGATCGCGGTGCCGGTCGTGCTGCTCGGTACGTTCGCAGTCATGTCGCTGGTGGGCTTCTCGATCAACACGCTGTCGATGTTCGGCCTCGTGCTCGCGATCGGCCTGCTGGTCGACGATGCGATCGTGGTGGTCGAGAACGTCGAGCGCGTGATGGCGGAAGAGGGCCTGTCACCGAAGGAGGCAACCCGCAAGGCGATGGGCCAGATCACCGGCGCACTCGTCGGCATCGCGCTCGTGCTGTCGGCCGTGTTCGTGCCGGTCGCGTTCTCCGGCGGTTCGGTCGGCGCGATCTATCGTCAGTTCTCGCTGACGATCGTGACGGCGATGGTGCTGTCGGTGCTCGTCGCGTTGATTCTGACGCCGGCACTGTGCGCGACGATCCTGAAGCCGATCCCGCAAGGGCATCACGAAGAGAAGAAGGGTTTCTTCGGCTGGTTCAACCGCACGTTCAACAACAGCCGCGACAAGTACCACGTCGGCGTGCACCACGTGATCAAGCGCTCGGGCCGCTGGCTCATCATCTACCTGGCCGTGATCGTCGGGGTCGGCCTGCTGTTCGTGCGCTTGCCGAAGTCGTTCCTGCCCGATGAAGACCAGGGCCTGATGTTCGTGATCGTGCAGACGCCGTCGGGTTCGACGCAGGAAACGACCGCGAAGACGCTGGCGAACATTTCCGACTACCTGCTGAAGGACGAGAAGGAAATCGTCGAATCGGCGTTCACGGTGAACGGCTTCAGCTTCGCGGGTCGCGGCCAGAACTCCGGTCTCGTGTTCGTGCGCCTGAAGGACTACTCGCAGCGTCAGCATGCGAACCAGAAGGTGCAGGCACTGATCGGCCGGATGTTCGGGCGCTATGCGGGCTACAAGGACGCGATCGTGATCCCGTTCAACCCGCCGTCGATTCCTGAACTCGGTACGGCCGCCGGCTTCGACTTCGAGCTGACGGACAATGCCGGTCTCGGCCACGATGCGCTGATGGCCGCGCGCAACCAGTTGCTCGGGATGGCCTCGAAGGATCCGACGCTGCAGGGCGTGCGCCCGAACGGCCTGAACGACACGCCGCAGTACAAGGTCGACATCGACCGCGAGAAGGCGAATGCGCTCGGCGTGACGGCGGATGCGATCGACCAGACGTTCTCGATCGCGTGGGCGTCGAAGTACGTGAACAACTTCCTCGACACCGATGGCCGGATCAAGAAGGTCTACGTGCAGGCCGATGCGCCGTTCCGGATGACGCCGGAGGACATGAACATCTGGTACGTGCGCAACGGGTCGGGCGGGATGGTGCCGTTCAGCGCGTTCGCGACCGGTCACTGGACGTACGGTTCACCGAAGCTCGAGCGTTATAACGGCATCTCGGCGATGGAAATCCAGGGTCAGGCCGCACCGGGCAAGTCGACCGGTCAGGCGATGACCGCGATGGAAGGGCTCGCGAAGAAGCTGCCGGTCGGTATCGGCTATTCGTGGACCGGCCTGTCGTTCCAGGAAATCCAGTCCGGTTCGCAGGCGCCGATCCTGTACGCGATTTCGATCCTCGTCGTGTTCCTGTGTCTCGCGGCGCTGTATGAAAGCTGGTCGATCCCGTTCTCGGTGATCATGGTGGTGCCGCTCGGCGTGATCGGTGCACTGCTCGCGGCGACGATGCGCGGCCTCGAGAACGATGTGTACTTCCAGGTCGGCCTGTTGACCACCGTGGGCTTGTCGGCGAAGAACGCGATCCTGATCGTCGAGTTCGCGCGCGAGTTGCAGGTGACGGAGAAGATGGGGCCGGTCGAGGCCGCACTGGAAGCGGCGCGCCAGCGGCTGCGCCCGATCCTGATGACGTCGATGGCGTTCATTCTCGGCGTGATGCCGCTCGCGATCAGCAACGGCGCGGGCTCGGGGAGCCAGCACGCGATCGGCACGGGCGTGATCGGCGGGATGATCACGGCGACGTTCCTCGCGATCTTCCTGATCCCGATGTTCTTCGTGAAGGTCCGCGCGATCTTCAGCGGCGAACGGGAAGATGCCGACGAGGCATTGCGCCTGGCTCAGGAGCACGCGAAGCACGAAGAGAAGCCGGGCAACGGCGACGAAGGCAACAAGGGACAGTGATGATGCAAAAACACGCTTTGACTGCAATCGCGGTCGCGCTCTTTGCCACGGGCTGCACGATGGCGCCGCATTACAAGCGGCCCGACGCACCCGTCGCGCAGGCGTACCCGGCCGGCGGCGTCTACGCGACGCAGCCGGGCGCTGCCGGCGCGCGCAGCGCGAACGGCCAGGCGGCGACCGCCATCGGCTGGCGCGAATTCTTCGTCGATCCGCGCCTGCAGCGGCTGATCGAGATCGCGCTGAAGAACAACCGCGACCTGCGCGTGTCGGTGCTGAACATCGAGGCGGCGCGCGCGCAGTACCAGATCACGCGCGCGGGCCTGTTCCCGACGCTCGACGGCACCGGTACGGGCAGCATCCAGCGGTTCCCGGCCGGCGTGTCGTCGACGGGGCAGCCGCTGATCTCGCGCACCTACAACGTCGGGCTTTCCGCGTCGTGGGAGCTCGACCTGTTCGGCCGCGTGCAGAGCCTGAAGGATCAGGCGCTCGCGCAGTACCTGTCGACCGCATACGCGCGGCAGGCGTCGGAAATCTCGCTGGTGTCGCAGGTGGCTGACCAGTACCTGACGCTGCTGTCGACCGACGATCTGCTGAAGGTCACGGAGAACACGCTGAAGTCCGCTCAGGCGTCGTACGACCTGACGAAGCTGCAGTTCGACAACGGCACGGGCTCCGAGCTCGAGCTGCGTCAGTCGCAGACGGTGGTCGAGACGGCGCTCGCGAACCAGCAGGCGCAGGCGCGTGCGCGTGCGCAGGCGCTGAACGCGCTGGTGCTGCTGATCGGCGAGCCGCTGCCGGACGACCTGCCGCCGGGCATGCCGCTCGACGCGCAGAACCTGCTGACGGACGTGCCGGCCGGGTTGCCGTCGGACCTGCTGACGCGCCGTCCGGACGTGATGCAGGCCGAGCAGACGCTGCTGGCCGCGAACGCGAACATCGGTGCGGCACGCGCGGCGTTCTTCCCGAAGATCTCGCTGACCGCGGCATTCGGCACCGCGAGCCCGACGCTCGGCGGCCTGTTCAAGGCCGGTACGGCGGCGTGGTCGTTTGCGCCGAGTATTGCGCTGCCGATCTTCGAGGGCGGTTCGAACATCGCCAATCTCGATCTCGCGCACGTGCAGAAGCGCATCGAGATCGCGAACTACGAGAAGGCGATCCAGTCGGCATTCCGCGAAGTGTCGGACGGGCTGGCCGCACGCGGCACGTACGACCAGCAGATCGCCGCGCTGGAGCGCAACGAGCACGCGCAGCAGCGTCGTTTCGACCTGTCGGACCTGCGCTACAAGAACGGCGTCGACAGCTACCTGTCGGTGCTGACCGCGCAGACGGACCTGTACTCGGCGCAGCAGACGCTCATCAGCGCGCGCCTGGCGCGCTGGACGAACCTGGTCGACCTGTACCGCGCACTGGGCGGCGGCTGGACCCAGCGGGCCGGCGAGACGCCGCGCGCGCCGGATGAGCCGGTCGACTACGACAAGGCGGCCGCCCCGGCGCCTGCGTCGTCGGCGGCAACCAACGGGTAAGCGCGAAGCAGCGCGGGAGCGGGCAACCGCTCCTGTCCGTCGAACCGGCGGTATGTGGAAACGACAACGCCACGGACGAAAGTCCGTGGCGTTTTTTCATTACCGCGTTGCGCCGTCGTCCGGCGCGGCGCGATCAGTGGTGCACGTCGGCGGGGCGCCCGTCGAAGTCGTGTCCGGCGCGGCGGATGTCGCAGCGCGCATCCTTTTCGCCTTTCACGCCGTTGAACACGATGTTCAGGATCACGGCCGTGGCCGATGCCAGCAGGATGCCGCTGTGCAGGATCGGTGCGAGCGCGGGCGGCAGCTTCGAGAAGAAGTGCGGCGACACGACCGGCACGAGGCCCATGCCGACGCTCACGGCGACGATGAACAGGTTGTGGCTGTTGTTCACGAAATCGACCTTCGACAGCACCTTGATGCCGTTCGCGGCCACCATCCCGAACATCACGATGCCCGCGCCGCCGAGCACGAACGGCGGCACCGACGCGACGACCTGCGCCATCTTCGGGAACAGGCCGAGCATCACGAGGATCACGCCGCCCGTCGCGCACACGAACCGGCTCTTCACGCCCGTCACGCCGATCAGGCCGACGTTCTGCGAGAACGACGTATGCGGGAACGAGTTGAAGATGCCGCCGATCAGCGTGCCGAGGCCGTCGACGCGCAGGCCGCGCACCAGGCGATCCTGGTCGACCGGACGATCGACCATGTCGCCGACCGCGAGGAACATGCCGGTCGATTCGATGAACGTGACGAACATCACCGTGACCATCGTCGCGATCGACAGCGGGTCGAAGTGCGGCCAGCCGAAGTGGAACGGCATCACGAAGCCGACCCACGGCGCGAGCGACACGCCTTCGGTGTTCACGCGGCCGAGGATGAACGCGATCACGAAGCCGGCGACGATGCCGAGCAGCACCGAGATGTTCGCGATGAAGCCGCGGCCGAACTTGTTGATCAGCAGGATCAGCGTGAGCACGAGCAGCGACAGGCCGAGATAGACCGGGCTGCCGTATTCGGGGTTGCCGACGCCGCCGGCGGCCCAGTTGATGCCGACCTCCATCAGCGACAGCCCGATCACGGCAATCACGGTGCCGACGACCACCGGCGGGAAGAACCGCAACAGCTTGCCGATCGTCGGCGCCAGCACGATGCCGATGATGCCGGCCGCGATGGTCGAGCCGAAGATGTCGAGAATGCCGAGGCCGGGGTTCGTGCCGATCGCGATCATCGGGCCGACGGCCGCGAACGTGCAGCCCATGATGACGGGCAGGCGGATCCCGAAGATCCACAGGCCCAGCGTCTGGATCAGCGTGGCGATGCCGCACGAAAACAGATCGGCGCTGATCAGGAACGCGATCTGGTCTTTCGGCAGCTTGAGCGCGCCGCCGACGATAAGCGGCACGGCGACGGCGCCGGCGTACATGACGAGGACGTGTTGCAGGCCAAGCGTTACCAGCTTGCCGGTCGGCAGCACCTCATCGCACGGATGGACCGTGTTCGATTGCATCTGTCTCACTCCATGATCTTGTTTTCGGGGTGATACGAAGTTATGCGGAATGAATCCACGCAACAAGAGCGCTGGGTTCTATTCCGTGCTTTGCTGGTTCGATATGCCATTTCGGCATGAAACAGGGTGTCGATCATCGGGAAACTGCCGCAGGAGTGAGGTTCCCCGGTTTTATAGCCCTTCAAAATAGCGCCGGCCCCCATGTCAAATATCGGCCGCTTTATGGTGTGTATCGGCGCGGCCGCATAGTGGCAAAAAGGGGTGTCGGAAAACCGCGCCGGGTTAACCCGCGAACGGCCGCTTTTGCACGCAAGGTGCAGCCCGGCGAAACCCGGCTGCCGACTGCGGCTTCCGTGCATCGCATTGCGCTGCGGTGACCGCAAAAGCCGGGGCGAGTATCGCGATCCCGTTATCATCGACATCCGTTCATTCGAATTCACCGTCACGTCATGCGCCTGCTCGGAATCGACCTCGGCACCGGCTCCGTCAAACTCGTCACGCTCGATGCCGATGGCGTCGAGCGCGCGGTCGCGAGCGAACCTTATGCGTTGTCGTCGCCGCGGCCCGGCTGGGCCGAGATCGCGCCCGACGCGTGGTGGCAGGCGCTCGTGCGCGCGGCCGCGCACCTGCCTGCCGGCGAGCGCGCGCAGGTCGCGGCGATCGGCTTCTCGGGGCAAATGCATGGCGTCGTGCTGATCGACGCGGCCGGGCAGCCGGTGCGGCCCGCGCTGCTGTGGCCCGACACGCGCGCGGTGCGCGAAGCGGACGCGTCCGATTGGTCCGTCGCCGGATCGCCCGCCGCCGGATTGCCCGTCGCCCCGAACCCCGTTGCGCCGGGCATGGCAGGCCCGCTGTTGCGCTGGCTGGCCGAGCACGAGCCCGATGCGCTGCGCGCCGCGCGCTGGGCCGTGCAGCCGAAGGACTGGCTGCGCATCGCGCTCGGCGGCGACGTCGCGGCCGATCCGAGCGATGCGTGCGCGACCGCGCTCGCGACGCCCGACGGTGCATGGGATACGGCATTGATCGCAGCGCTCGGCCTGCCGGCCGACCGGTTCGCGCCGGTCCTTGCGTCGACTGCGCGCTGCGGCGTGCTCGGTGCGCAGGCGGCCGCGGCGCTCGGCCTGCCGGCCGGCGTGCCGCTGGCGACGGGCGCGGCCGACACCGCATGCGCGGCGCTCGGCAGCGGGCTCGCCGCGGCCGGCGACGCGCTGCTGACGACGGGCAGCGGCGGCCAGATCGTCGTGCTCGCGGATGCGCTGCCGCCCGCGCGGCGCGGGCTGCATCGCTATCGCGCGGCAGCCGGCGGCGGTTATTACACGATGGCCGCGATACAGAACGTCGGGCTCGCGCTCGAAGCCGTGCGCGGCTGGCTCGGTTATTCGGGATGGGCGGATGCGTATGACGACGCGTTCGCGCAACCGGCGTCGGAACGGCTGTGCTTCCTGCCCTACCTGACCGGGGAGCGTTCGCCGTGGATGAACCCCGATGCGCGCGGCGGCTGGCTCGGCCTCGGGCTCGGCGACACGCGCGGCGCGATGATGCGCGCCGCGTTCGAAGGCGTCGCGTTCGCGCTGCGCGCGGGGCTCGATGCGATCCGCGATGCCGATCGTCGCGACCCGGTGACGACGCTGCGTCTCGCGGGCGGCGGCTCGGTCGATCCGCGCTGGCGCCAGTTGCTCGCCGACGCGCTCGGCGCGTCGCTGCACGCGATCGATTGCCCGAACGCCGCGACGCGCGGCGCCGCGCTGCTCGCGGGCGTCGCGATCGGACACTGGCGCGAAGATGCGTTGCGCGCGCTGGCGCCGGCCGCGTCGCCGGTCGCCGCGCCGCGCGACGACCGCCTGCTGGCCGCGCGCCACGCCCGCTTCATCGATCTGTATGCGCGCACGGATGCATGGTTCACGACGGGCGTTTAAACTCGAACACTTGTTCTTTTGCGTCAGCGATGACGCATCGTGGCAAGCCGGCGACCGTTTCCGGCTCGCGGTGTGCGGCGGGAGCGGCCATCATGGCGAGCACGAGATGCTTTTGCCGTGTCGCGCGCGAGGTCGCGCGGCATGGTTTCGACAGCTTTGAACGGGGCCCGGTGCGAATGGGACCTGCGTAAGCGCCGAAGCGCCGCCCCGGGGCAACCTAATTGACAGACAGGAGTGACACGATGAAAACGAAAGCCGCGATTGCATGGAAGGCGGGTGCACCGCTGACGATCGAGGAAGTCGATCTCGAAGGGCCGCGCGCAGGCGAAGTGCTGATCGAAGTGAAGGCGACGGGCATCTGCCACACCGACTACTACACGCTGTCGGGTGCCGATCCGGAAGGGATCTTCCCGGCGATCCTCGGCCATGAAGGCGCGGGCGTGGTGGTCGACGTCGGCCCCGGCGTCGGCACCGTCAGGAAGGGCGACCACGTGATTCCGCTCTACACGCCGGAATGCCGCGAGTGCAAGTTCTGCCTGTCGCGCAAGACCAACCTGTGCCAGAAGATCCGCGCGACGCAGGGCAAGGGCCTGATGCCCGACGCGACGTCGCGCTTCTCGCTCGACGGCAAGCCGCTGTTCCACTACATGGGCACGTCGACGTTCTCGAACTACATCGTCGTGCCGGAGATCGCGGTCGCGAAGGTGCGCGAGGACGCGCCGTTCGACAAGATCTGCTACATCGGCTGCGGCGTGACGACGGGCGTCGGCGCGGTCGTCTACTCGGCGAAGGTCGAGGCCGGTGCGAACGTCGTCGTGTTCGGCCTCGGCGGGATCGGCCTGAACGTGATCCAGGGCGCGAAGATGGTCGGCGCGGACAAGATCATCGGCGTCGACATCAACCCGAAGCGCGTCGAGCTCGCGAAGAAGTTCGGGATGACGCACTTCATCAACCCGAACGAAGTCGAGAACGTCGTCGACCACATCGTGCAGCTGACCGACGGCGGCGCCGACTACTCGTTCGAATGCGTCGGCAACGTGAAGCTGATGCGCCAGGCGCTCGAGTGCACGCACAAGGGCTGGGGCCAGTCGTTCATCATCGGCGTGGCCGCGGCGGGCGAGGAAATCAGCACGCGTCCGTTCCAGCTCGTGACGGGCCGCGAGTGGAAGGGCTCGGCGTTCGGCGGCGCGCGCGGCCGCACCGACGTGCCGAAGATCGTCGACTGGTACATGGAAGGCAAGATCAACATCGACGACCTGATCACGCACACGCTGCCGCTCGAGCGGATCAACGAAGGCTTCGACCTGATGAAGCAGGGCGAGTCGATCCGCTCGGTCGTGCTGTACTGACCGGGAGCGCACCGTCATGCTCGAACTCGTTTCCTCGCATGCGTGCCACGGCGGCGAGCAGCGCTTCTACCGCCACGATTCGACGGCGATCGGCCTGCCGATGAAGTTCTCGGTGTACCTGCCGCCGCAGGCCGCGCACGGCCGCGTGCCGGCGCTGTTCTACCTCGCGGGGCTGACCTGCACCGACGAGACGTTCGCGATCAAGGCCGGCGCGCAGCAATACGCGGCACAGCATGGCATCGCGCTCGTGATGCCCGACACGAGCCCGCGCGGCGCGGGCGTGCCGGGCGAGACCGATGCGTGGGACTTCGGCGTCGGCGCGGGCTTCTACGTCGATGCGACCGAGGCGCCGTGGTCCACGCATTACCGGATGGAGTCGTACGTGGCGGGCGAGCTGCGCGAGCTCGTCGCGGCCGAGCTGCCGATCGACGGCGCGCGGCTCGGGATCTTCGGCCACTCGATGGGCGGGCACGGCGCGCTGACGCTCGCGCTGCGTCATCCCGGCCTGTACCGGTCGGTGTCGGCGTTCGCGCCGATCGCCGCGCCGACACGCTGCCCGTGGGGCGAGAAGGCATTCTCGGGTTATCTCGGCGACGATCGCGACGCGTGGAACGCGCACGACGCGAGCGAGCTCGTCGCGCGCGCCGATGCGCCGAAGTTCGCGGACGGCATCCTGGTCGACCAGGGCCTCGCCGATCAATTCCTCGCGAACCAGCTGAACCCCGACGTGTTCGAAGCCGCGTGCGCGAAGGCCGGCCAGCCGCTGACGCTGCGCCGCCATCCGGGCTACGACCACGGGTACTACTTCATCTCGACGTTCATCGCCGATCACATTGCGCATCACGCGCGCGTGCTCGCCCGATGAGCGGAGTCAGGTAACGCACGCATCGCCGCACGCGATTGCAGGCGCATAAAAAACGCCGGCGCTGCCCTCGGGCACGCCGGCGTTTTCATTGGCATCGGGCGGCGATCAGTGGCGTCGCAACAGGCTCGCGCCGTACACGAGCGCCGACAGCGCGGTGATCCAGAAGCTCGTCGGCCAGTCGGTGTGATATGCAAGCGTGATGCCGGCCCACGCCTCGAACAGCGCGAACAGCGCGGCGAGCAGCACGCCCGTCGACAGCCGCGTCGACACGTTCTGCGCGGCCGCGGCCGGCCCGACCAGCAGCGTGAACACGAGCAGCACGCCGACGATCTGCGTCGCGGCGGCCACCGCGAGCGCGCACACCGCGAGGAACAGCATCGACACCGTGCGCAGCGACACGCCCTTGGCTTCGGCCAGTTCGGGCTGCAGCGACGCGAACAGCAGCGGCCGCGCGATCAGCGCGAGCGCGATCAGGCTCACCGCGCCGATGCCGGCCAGTACCGCGAGCGTGTCGTGGTTGACCGCGAGCACGTTGCCGAACAGCAGCGCGGTCACCTGCGTCGCGAACGACGTATAGAAATGCAGGAACAGCAGGCCGAAGCCGAGCGCGCCCGACAGGATCACGCCGATCGCGACGTCGCGGCCCGCAAGCCGTTCGCCGAGCGCGCCCATCCCGATCCCGGCCGCGAGCGTGAAGCCGACCATCCCCCAGATCGGCGAGATGCCGAGCAGCACCGCGCCCGTCGCGCCGGTGAAGCCGACGTGCGACAGCGCATGGCCGGCGAAGGTCTGCCCGCGCAGCACCAGGAAGTAGCCGACGATGCCCGCGAGCACCGCGACGATGCCCGACGCCGCGAAGGCATTGATCATGAAGTCGTATTCAAACATCGTGCGAATGCCCGGGATGAGCGTGTCCGTGGTGGTGATGGCCGTGGCCGCCGCCGTGCGAGTGGCCGTCGTCGTCCTCGTGTTCGTGGTCGTGCTTCTCGATCTCGACGTCGCCCGACATCACGAAGATCTTGCCGTTCACGCGCATCACGTCGATCGGCGATCCGTAGAGGCGCGACAGCACGGGCTTCGTGATCACCTCGTCGACGGTGCCGAGCGCCGCGACGCCATTGCCGAGATACAGCACGCGGTCGAGCGCGTTCAGCAGCGGATTCAGTTCGTGCGCGGAGAACAGCACGGTGATGCCGAGCTCGCGCTGCACGTTGCGCACGAGTTCGACCACGCCGCGCTGGTGGTTCGGGTCGAGGCTGATCAGCGGCTCGTCGAGCAGCAGCAGCTTCGGGCTGCCGAGCAGGCACTGCGCGAGCAGCAGGCGCTGCCGCTCGCCGCCCGACAACTCCGACAGCGGCCGGCGCGCGAGCGTCGGGCCGCCGACGAGGTCGAGCACGCGGTCGACGTCGCGGCGCGTCGCCGCGTTGGTGTGCGGCAGCCCCCAGCGATGGCCGTCGGCGGCCATCGCGACGAAGTCGTAGCCGCGCATCCGGCGGTTCGCGAGGCCGCTCCTGATCTGCGGCATGTAGCCGATCGACGCGTTGCCGCGCACGACCGGCACGCCGCCGACCGACAGCGTGCCGGCCGAGACGGGCACGAGGCCGAGCACCGCGCGCATCAGCGTCGTCTTGCCCGCGCCGTTCGGCCCGAGCACGCCGACGAATTCGCCGGGTTCGATCGAGAAGCTGACGTCGCGCAGGATCGTGCGTCCGCCCAGTTCGAGCGTGACGCGATCGACTGCGAGTGCGTGGGGAGTGGCGGTCATGTCGTTGCAGTCGCTTATTTCTTGCCGGCCGAAAGCGCGCTGGAGAGCGCATCGAGCTGGCCGGCCATCCATTGCTGGAAGGTCTTGCCGGCAGGCTGCGTCTCGGTGACGCTGACGGCCGGCACGCCGCCGTCGCGCGCGATCTTCAGCATGCGCTTGGTCATCGGCGCTTCGGCCTGGCTGTTGTAGATCAGTACGCGCACCTGCTTCTTGCGCAGGTCGTTCTCGAACGCCGCGACGTCCTGCGCGCTCGCCTCGGTGTCGTTCATCGTCGCGAGCTGGAAGCGCTGGTTGCGCATGTCGAGCCCGATCGCGTCGGACATGTAGCCGAACACGGGCTCGGTGGCCGTCACCGGCACGCCCTTGTACTGCGCGCGCAGCGCGGCGACCTTGTCGTCGACGGGCTTCAGCGACGCGACGAACTTCTGCAGGTTCGCGTCGTAGTCGGCCTTGTTCGCCGGGTCGGCGCGGCCGAACTCGGCCGCGATCGCGCGCGCGGCGGCCGGCATCGTCGCCGGGTCGTACCACAGGTGCGGGTTGTCGCCGGCCTTCTTGCCGACGAGATCGGCGACGACGATCGTCGCGCGCTTCGCCTGCTTCGATGCGCCGAGCAGCTTGCCCATCCACGGATCGTAGTCGGCGCCGTTGTAGATCACGACCTGCGCGTGCTGGAGCGCGCGGGCGGTCTTCGGGCTGGCTTCGAACAGGTGCGGATCCTGGTCGGGATTGCTGAGGATGCTCGTGACCGCGACGTGGCGGCCGCCGATCTGCGCCGCGACATCGCCGTAGAAATTCTCGGCGGCGACGACGTTGACGGTCGCGGCCTGCGCGAACGCGGGCGCCGCGAGCGACAGCGCGGCGGCAGCGGCGGAAAGCCAGCGGACAGGCGACAGGGCGCGCCGCGGCGCGCGCTTCAAGGCAATGGACATGAAACTCCTCGTTGGAAAGGCGGCACATGCGCCGCGCGATGCGGCGTCAGCGTTGTGCGGGCTTGCGCTTGCAGTGCCCGCACAGGCCGCTCAGCTCGACGACCTGGTGGTGGACTTCGAAACCGTGCGCGGGCTCGCTCGCGGACAACTGCTTCGCGAGGTCGCCGCCGGGAATCTCGACGGTGTCGCCGCACGAATCGCAGATCAGGAACTGGCCTTCGTGCGGCACGCCGATCTCGCAGCACGCGAAGAACGCGTTCTTCGATTCGATCCGGTGGATGAAACCGTGCTCGACGAGGAAATCCAGCGCGCGATAGACGGTCGTGGGCGGCACGCGGCCGCGCTGCGGTTCGAGCTCGGCGAGCAGGTCGTACGCGCCGATCGGGCGCTGCGCGGCCAGCACGCGTTCGTAGACCTGGCGGCGCAGCGGCGTCCACGCGAGCCCGTGCTCGGCGGCGAATGCGTCGGCCCGGGACAGCCGGGCGTCAATGGGCGATGAGGTAGCCATGGCGTGAAGCAGGCAGGGGAAACAGAGTACGGCGATGATATAACGTATCGCCGCGCCGTGCAGCGCGAATTCCCCGTTCCGTCCACGCTCCGTCCCCTTCATCGCCGATCCGGCCGCACCGCACCGCGCGCGCCGCGCCTTGCCGGGCGTGCGCTGCGGGCCGGTGCGATGCGCCGTTGTGCCGCAGCGCGTCATAGAAAGCCGTCGCGTTGCCTTGACAGCGCGAATCGCGTATCCGATCATTCGATCAACAACAGAGCAATTGATCGGTCGGCGAGCGTTCGCTCACCTCGCGACCGTCGTACAGCAGAACGAACCGGAGACAACCAGTGAGACTGGAAGACAAGGTCGCGATCCTGACGGGCGCCGCAAGCGGCATCGGCGAGGCGGTCGCGCAACGCTATCTGGACGAAGGCGCGCGCTGCGTGCTCGTCGACGTGAAGCCGGCAGGCGGCTCGCTTGCGCGGCTCATCGAAGCGAACCCCGGCCGCGCGGTGGCCGTCACCGCGGACGTCACGCGCCGCGACGACATCGAGCGGATCGTCGCCACCGCCGTCGAGCGCTTCGGCGGTGTCGACATCCTGTTCAACAACGCGGCGCTGTTCGACATGCGCCCGATCCTCGACGAATCGTGGGACGTGTTCGACCGGCTGTTCGCGGTCAACGTGAAAGGGCTGTTCTTCCTGATGCAGGCCGTCGCGCAGCGGATGGTCGAGCAGGGGCGCGGCGGCAAGATCGTCAACATGTCGTCGCAGGCCGGCCGTCGCGGCGAGGCGCTCGTTTCGCACTACTGCGCGACCAAGGCGGCGGTGATCAGCTATACGCAGTCGGCCGCGCTCGCGCTCGCGCCGCACCGGATCAACGTGAACGGGATCGCGCCGGGCGTCGTCGACACGCCGATGTGGGAGCAGGTCGACGCGCTGTTCGCGCGCTACGAGAACCGGCCGCTCGGCGAGAAGAAGCGGCTGGTCGGCGAAGCCGTGCCGCTCGGCCGCATGGGCGTGCCGGGCGACCTGACGGGCGCCGCGCTGTTCCTCGCGTCGGCCGACGCCGATTACATCACCGCCCAGACGCTGAACGTCGACGGCGGCAACTGGATGAGCTGACTTGACGTCCTCCGCCGCCTAAAGGCGGTGGATTCCCACACTTGGCGATGCACGTCCGCATCGGAGAATGTTCAGCGCAGCGTTGGTATCACGATCATGCTCGACACCACAGTCACTGCAGGCCCACTCTCTTACTCGCAGTCCCGCGATACCTTTCGGCCGCGTCGTGCTGTCTTTCGACCCGCACGCCGAACAGGACTGGGTAGAACCGCTTTCGTCCACTTCTTCGAACGTGGCTCCGTGCGCGATCGCTTTATAACGGAGCATGTTTCTGAAAGACGACCAGGATGCGTCGTAGACGCTCTTCGCCATCCTGGTTCTGGCGAGTTTGACGGCAGAGACATTGCCGACCGCGATGTAATCGAACCGCCGCACCAGATCGAGTGCGAGCTTGTGCTGGGAATCGGCGCGGGCATTCGCAACCTTGGCGTGCAGCTTCGCGATATGTCGTTTGTGCTTTCGCGCCCGTTGCGCTTTCGCGAGCTTCTCGGCCGCGCGCCGGCCGAACCGGTCGTTAGGCAGTTTCTCGCCGGTCGAAAGTGTGGCGAAGTCTTTCAGGCCGAGACCGATACCGACGCCGGAACGAATCGGGCGCGCTTGAACATCGGGCATTTCGATCACGATGTTGAGAAACCAGTTGCCCCGCGCATCCTGCGCGAAGTTGGTTCCATCCTTGATCTTGCCTTCGGGAAGCGGCCGACTGTTGAACACGCGGAAGGTGTTGCCGGCGAAACGGAACGCGTCGCCTTCACGCTTCAGGTCGCGCCCTTTCAACGGTACCCATCCGAGCGTTCTCTTGCCGCGATAGCGCAGGTAAGGGCGTCGGTGCTGGCTACGGGATTGTGCGGACTGCAAGCAAGTTGCGTTGATCGTGCCGGAGTGAATGCCAAGCTCCTTGCTGCTGCCGCTCGTCAGTCCATTCAGGTCGAAACCTGTTGGCCACTTCTTGCTCCACATGAGCGCGTGTTTCTGTGTGTCATTGCAGAAGTTCCAGACGTAGTTCACCGCACGACTCTGCTTGTTAAGCAGCCCGTTGAGCGACTTCACCCGGTAGCGGTAGACAAGGATCATGCCAATGATCCTACCCCCTGGACGAAGCGGCCTGTCAAGCGCATACCGTTCCTTCTCGCCGCCGATAATGGTTTGTCGGAGCAACGGATGAAGTGGCATTCATGCTCGCTTGGATGGCCGCTGCCACAGGCTGCGGCCCTTTGCACGCCGGTCTCGGGAGGGCACGCCTGATGGCCGAGATCGTCGTCGCCGGCGAGCTGCTCGCCGAATTCGTTGCCGCCGAGCGCGGCCAGGGCTTCGATACGCCGGGCCTGTTCGCCGGACCGTTCCCGAGCGGCGCGCCCGCGATCTTTGCCGATCAGGCAGCACGGCTCGGCGCGCGCGTCGCGTATGCGGGCTGTGTCGGTCGCGACGCGTTCGGCGACGCGATCGTCGCGCGGCTCGAACGCGACGGCGTCGATGTCGCGCGCATCCGCCGCGTCGCGCGCCCGACCGGCACCGCGTTCGTCGCGTATCGCGACGACGGTTCGCGCAGCTTCGTCTTCAGTCTTTCCACCAGCGCGGCCGCGTGTGTCGATGCATCCGACGTCGATACGGCGATGTTCGACGGCTGCCGCTACTTCCACGTGATGGGCTCGTCGCTGACGAGCGAATCGGCGATCGCGGCGGTCCAGCGCGGCGTGATCGAGGCCGCGCGCGCCGGCGCGAAGGTGTCGTTCGATCCGAACGTGCGCCCCGAGATGCTGAGCTTCCGCCCGATGCGCGCGGCGCTCGACGAGATGCTCGCCGCCTGCCACCTGTTCCTGCCGAGCGAGGCCGACCTGCCGTTCTTCTGCGGGCCGCAGCCGGCCGAGCGCGCGATCGCGGGACTGCTCGCGACGCATCCGCTGCTCGAGCGCGTCGTGCTGAAGCGCGGCGCCGCTGGCAGCGTCGCGTTCGACCGCGCGAGCCGTGCCGAAGCGCCGGCGTTTCCGGTCGATGAAATCGACCCGACCGGCGCCGGCGACTGCTTCGGCGGCACGCTGGTCGCGAGCCTCGTCGCGGGCGTGCCGATCGAGGTCGCGCTGCGCCGCGCGAACGCGGCAGGCGCGATCGCGGTCACGCGGCGCGGCCCGATGGAAGGCAACAGCAGCGCGGCCGAGATCGACCGTTTCCTGACCGAACGAGGTGTGGCATGTCCGGCCTGACGACCATCGCCGAACGCCCGCGCACCGCGCACGCGGATGCCGTGCTGCGGATGATCTTCGACGCGAACCGTGCGGACGCGCAGCGCGGCATCTATTCGATCTGCAGCGCGCACCGGCTGGTGCTGGAGGCCGCGTGCGAAGCCGCGCGCGCGGACGGCTCGCCGCTGTTGATCGAGGCGACCTGCAACCAGGTGAACCATCTCGGCGGCTATACGGGCATGACGCCCGCCGATTTCCGCCGCGACGTCGATGCGATCGCCGCGCGCTGCGGGCTCGCTCCGTCGGCGCTCGTGCTCGGCGGCGACCATCTCGGTCCGAACCCGTGGCGGCACCGCCGCGCGGCCGACGCGATGCGCGAGGCCAGTGCGATGGTCGCCGCGTATGTCGAAGCCGGTTTCGAAAAGATCCACCTCGACGCGAGCATGGCGTGCGCGGACGATCCGGCGCGGCTCGACGACCGCACGATCGCCGCCCGCGCGGCCGAGCTGTGCCGCGTGGCGGAAGACGCGGCGTCGCGCGCCGGTGTCGCGCCCGTCTACGTGATCGGCACCGAGGTGCCGACGCCGGGCGGCGAAGTCAGCGGCAATCCGGGCGATGCGAACGGCGCGGCGATCGCTCGGATCGCGGTTACGCGCAGCGACAGCATCGCGGCGACGCTCGACGCGCACCGCCGCGCGTTCGCGGCGGCCGGGCTCGACGACGCGTGGACGCGCGTCGTCGCGATCGTCGCGCAGCCGGGCGTCGACTTCGACGATCGCCACGTGCTCGACTACGACAGCGCCAAGGCAGCGTCACTCGGCGCGAGTATCCTGCATACACCGCGCCTCGTGTTCGAGGCGCATTCGACCGATTACCAGACCGAGGGCGCGCTCGCCGCGCTCGTGCGCGACCACTTCGCGGTGCTGAAGGTCGGCCCCGCGCTGACGTTCGCGCTGCGCGAGGCGCTGTTCGCATTGACGTTCATCGAGGATGCGCTGATCGACGACGTCGCGCAGCGCTCGCGGCTGCGCGACGTGGTCGATGCCGCGATGCGCGCGCAGCCCGAGCACTGGGCGCCGTACTACCGCGGCGACGAAACCGAGCAGCGGCTCGCGCGCCAGTTCAGCTACAGCGACCGGATTCGCTACTACTGGCTGCAGCCGGCCGTCGCGGCTGCGGTCGAGCAGCTGTTCGGCAACCTCGCGCGGCAGCCGGTGCCCGAGACGCTCGTCGCGCAGTGGCTGCCGGATGTCTACGCGGCGTGCCGCGCGGGCGGGCTCGCGAAGGAGCCGCGCGCGTGGGTGCGCCACCGGATACGCGACGTGATCGCGCACTATGCGCGCGCGTGCGGAATGCAGCGGCCGGCGTGACGGGCCGCGAAGGAAACGACGCAAGACCGACGACACTTCGAACAAACACAGGAGACATGCCATGCAACGAAAGATGCTCGACGCCGCCGCACGCTGCTTCGCCGGAGCCGCGCTCGCGACGGCCGCCTGCGCCGCGTCCGCCGGCACGCTGACGATCGCGACGCTGAACAACCCCGACATGATCGAGCTGAAGAAGCTGTCGCCGGCGTTCGAGAAGGCGAACCCCGACATCAAGCTGAACTGGGTGATCCTCGAGGAAAACGTGCTGCGCCAGCGCGCGACGACCGACATCACGACCGGCAGCGGCCAGTTCGACGTGATGGCGATCGGCACCTACGAGACGCCGCAGTGGGGCAAGCGCGGCTGGCTCGCGCCGATCACGGGCCTGCCCGCCGACTACGACCTGAACGACATCGTGAAGACCGCGCGCGACAGCCTGTCGTACAACGGCCAGCTGTATGCGCTGCCGTTCTACGTCGAAAGCTCGATGACGTTCTACCGCAAGGACCTGTTCGCGGCGAAGGGGCTGAAGATGCCCGACCAGCCGACCTACGACCAGATCGCCGAATTCGCGGACAAGCTCACCGACAAGTCGAAGGGCACCTACGGGATCTGCCTGCGCGGCAAGGCCGGCTGGGGCGAGAACATGGCGTTCGTGTCGACGGTCGTGAACACGTTCGGCGGGCGCTGGTTCGACGAGAACTGGAACGCGCAGCTCACGTCGCCCGAATGGAAGAAGGCGATCACGTTCTACGTGAACCTGCTGAAGAAGGACGGCCCGCCGGGAGCGAGCTCGAACGGCTTCAACGAGAACCTGACGCTGACCGCATCGGGCAAGTGCGCGATGTGGATCGACGCGACGGTCGCGGCCGGGATGCTCTATAACAAGCAGCAGTCGCAGGTCGCCGACAAGATCGGCTTCGCGGCCGCGCCGGTCGCCGCCACGCCGAAGGGCTCGCACTGGCTGTGGGCGTGGGCGCTGGCCGTGCCGAAGACGTCGAAGCAGCAGGACGCCGCGCGCAAGTTCATCGCGTGGGCGACGTCGAAGCAGTACATCGAGATGGTCGGCAAGGACGAGGGCTGGGCGTCGGTGCCGCCGGGCACGCGCGCGTCGACCTATCAGCGCCCCGAGTACAAGGCCGCCGCGCCGTTCTCGGACTTCGTGCTGAAGGCGATCGAGACCGCCGACCCGAACGATCCGTCGCTGAAGAAGGTGCCGTACACGGGCGTGCAGTACGTCGGGATTCCTGAATTCCAGTCGTTCGGCACGGTGGTCGGCCAGTCGATCGCGGGCGCGGTTGCAGGGCAGATGACGGTCGACCAGGCGCTCGCCGCCGGGCAGGCCGCCGCCGACCGCGCGGTACGGCAGGCCGGCTACAAGAAGTAACGCGCAAGCAGTCGCGTGGCCCGCGCCGTGCGCCGTCGCGCGCGGTGCGGGCCGGCGAAGCCGAAAGGCGGGCAGGCCGTTCGCGCCCGCGCATCAACCGGAGGGACCCCGATCATGCGTCACCTGCGTCTTCCCCTGAGCCACGCGCCGTCGGTCGGCGACGCGTCGTTGCCGCCGGGCGCGCCGCGCCGCGCGCGCGGCGGCGCGAGCTGGCTCGTCTCGCCGTCCGTCGCGGTGCTGCTGCTGTGGATGTCGATTCCGCTCGCGATGACGATCTGGTATTCGTTCTCGCGCTACAACCTGCTGAACCCGGACGTGAAGGGTTTCGCGGGGCTCGACAACTACCGCTTCCTCGCGACCGATCCGTCGTTCCTGCCCGCGATCTGGCACACGCTCGTGCTGATCGGCGCGGTGCTCGCGATCACGGTGATCGGCGGCGTGCTGATGGCCGTGCTGTTCGACCGCAAGTTCTACGGGCAGGGCGTGGCACGCCTGCTCGCGATCGCGCCGTTCTTCGTGATGCCGACGGTATCCGCGCTGATCTGGAAGAACATGATCCTGCACCCGGTGTACGGGCTCGTCGCGAACGCGATGCGCGCGTTCGGGATGACGCCGATCGACTGGTTCGCCGATTACCCGCTCACCGCGGTGATCATCATCGTCGCATGGCAGTGGCTGCCGTTCGCGTTCCTGATCCTGTTCACCGCGATCCAGTCGCTCGACCAGGAACAGAAGGAAGCCGCGCGCATCGACGGCGCGGGCCCGATCGCGATGTTCTTCTACATCACGCTGCCGCACCTGAAGCGCGCGATCGCCGTGGTCGTGATGATGGAGACGATCTTCCTGCTGTCGATCTTCGCGGAGATCTACACGACGACCGGCGGCGGCCCCGGCGACGCGACGACCAACCTGTCGTACCTGATCTACGCGCTCGGCCTGCAGCAGTTCGACGTCGGCCTCGCGTCCGCGGGCGGCATCATCGCCGTCGTGGTCGCGAACGTCGTGTCGTTCTTCCTCGTGCGGATGCTCGCGCGCAACCTGAAGGGGGAATACGAAAAATGAGCGACCTGACCTTCGAAGGCCGGCGCGTGCCGGCCGTGTTCGACCTCGTGCGGCGCGCGCTGCCCGGCGCGCTCGCGTGGCTGATCGCGCTGCTGCTGTTCTTCCCGATCTTCTGGATGGCGATCACCGCGTTCAAGACCGAGCAGCAGGCATACGCATCGGCGCTGTTCTTCATGCCGACGCTCGACAGCTTCCGCGAGGTGTTCGCGCGCAGCAACTACTTCTCGTTCGCGTGGAATTCGGTGCTGATCTCGGCGGGCGTCACGGTGATCTCGCTGCTGTTCGCGGTGCCGGCCGCGTATGCGATGGCGTTCTTCCCGAACCGCCGCACGCAGAAGGTGCTGCTGTGGATGCTGTCGACGAAGATGATGCCGTCGGTCGGCGTGCTCGTGCCGATCTACCTGCTGTGGAAGAACGCTGGGCTGCTCGACACGGTGTCGGGCCTCGTGATCGTCTACACGCTGATCAACCTGCCGATCGCGGTGTGGATGACCTTTACCTACTTCAACGAGATCCCGAAGGACATCCTGGAAGCCGGGCGCATCGACGGCGCGTCGACGTGGCAGGAGATCGTCTACCTGCTGATGCCGATGGCGCTGCCGGGGCTTGCTTCGACCGCGCTGCTGCTCGTGATCCTGTCGTGGAACGAGGCGTTCTGGAGCATCAACCTGTCGAGCTCGAACGCGGCGCCGCTGACCGTGTTCATCGCGTCGTACTCGAGCCCCGAGGGGCTGTTCTGGGCGAAGCTGTCCGCGGCGTCGCTGCTCGCGGTCGCGCCGATCCTGATCGTCGGCTGGCTGTCGCAGAAGCAGCTCGTGCGCGGGCTCACGTTCGGAGCGGTCAAGTGAGCGCGGCCGGCCAAGGTGCGAACGTGCTGATCTGCGATTGCGACGGCGTGCTGATCGACAGCGAGGCCGTCGCCGCCGACGTGATCGTGCGCGAGCTCGACATGCGCTGGCCGGGCGTCGATGCGCGTCCGGCCGTGATGCCGCTGCTCGGTCTGCGCATCGAGCGCGTGCTGGCGGGTGCGGGCGACGCCGTCGGACGCACGCTGTCGGCCGGCGACGTCGACGCGATCCGCCGTGCGGTCGAGGCGGCGGCCGTCAATGCGCCGATGGTCGACGGCATCGACGCGGCGCTCGGCGCGATTCAGTTGACGACGGCCTGCGCGAGCAACAGCTACCGTGCATACGTCGAAGCGGCGCTCGCGCGCACGGGCCTCGCGCGCTTCTTCGGCGAACGGCTGTTCTGCGCGGATTCCGTCGCGCGGCCGAAGCCGGCGCCGGACGTGTATCTCGCAGCCGCGCGCACGCTCGGCGTCGCGCCCGCGCAGTGCCTCGTCGTCGAGGACAGCGCGACCGGCATCACCGCGGCGGCCGCGGCCGGCATGACCGTGCTCGGCTTCGTCGGCGGCGGGCATGCGTCGGCCGCGCAGATCGACGCGCTGCGCGGGATCGGCGCGCGTCACGTATTCGACGACATGCACGAGCTGCCCGGCTACGTCGCGCGCTGGCAGGCGACGGGCGCGGTGCTGCCGAACTAGCAACGATTACGCGCCGCATGCGTGAATGCGGCGCATCACGAACGAACGGAGACAGATCATGGCAAGCGTGCTCCTGCGCAATATCGCGAAGCGCTACGACGAAACCGAAGTGCTGCGCAACGTGAACCTCGACATCGCCGACGGCGAATTCGTCGTGTTCGTCGGCCCGAGCGGCTGCGGCAAATCCACGCTGATGCGGATGATCGCGGGCCTCGAGGATATTTCGAGCGGCGACCTGCTGATCGACGGCGCGAAGGTCAACGACGTGCCGAGCGCGAAGCGCGGCATCGCGATGGTGTTCCAGTCGTATGCGCTGTACCCGCACATGACGCTGTACGACAACATGGCGTTCGGCCTCAAGCTCGCGGGTGCGAAGAAGCCCGAGATCGACCAGGCCGTAAAGCAGGCCGCGAAGATCCTGCACATCGATCACCTGCTCGACCGCAAGCCGAAGCAGCTGTCGGGCGGCCAGCGGCAGCGCGTCGCGATCGGCCGCGCGATCACGCGCAAGCCGAAGGTGTTCCTGTTCGACGAGCCGCTGTCGAACCTCGACGCCGCGCTGCGCGTGAAGATGCGGCTGGAGTTCGCGCGGCTGCACGACGAGCTGAAGACGACGATGATCTACGTGACGCACGACCAGGTCGAGGCGATGACGCTCGCCGACAAGATCGTCGTGCTGTCGGGCGGCGCGGTGCAGCAGGTCGGCACGCCGAACGAGCTGTATCACGCGCCGGCGAACCAGTTCGTCGCGGGCTTCATCGGTTCGCCGAAGATGAACTTCCTGAAAGGCACGGTCGAATCGGTCGACGCGGGCGGCGTGCTCGTGCGTTTCGACAGCGGCGAGACTCAGTACGTCGCGGTCGAAGCGGCCGGGCTGCAGCGCGGTGCCGCGGTGACGGTCGGCGTGCGGCCCGAGCACCTGCTGGTGGGCACGGCGGCCACGGGCGTCGCCGCGCGGACGATGGCCGTCGAGTCGCTCGGCGATGCCGCGTATCTGTACGCGGAGTCGGCGGTCGCGCCGGACGGGCTGATCGCGCGGATTCCGCCGCTCGATACGTATCGCACCGGCGAGGCGCTGCACGTACACGCGCAGGCCGAGCACTGCCATCTGTTCGACGAGCACGGGCAGGCGTTCCGCCGGCTCGGCATGCATGCGAAGGCCGCGTGACGGCCGGGATCGGTCAGAAGCGCAGGTTTGCGGCCATGAAGTCGACGAACGCGCGCAGCTTCGGCGTCGGATGGCGGCCCGACGGCCACAGCACGTAGATCGGCGTGCAACTGGAGACGTGTTCGTCGAGCACCGCGCACAGCGTGCCGTCGTCGAGCGCGCCGCGCACGAAGAACTCGGGCAGGCACGCGATGCCGAGCCCGCGCAGCGTGAAGCACAGGCGCGCTTCCGCGCTGTTGCTGACCATCGAGACGGGCACGTCGGGCGGCGTGCCCGAGCGCGGCACGCGCAGCGGCCAGGTTTCGAGCTTGCCGCTGCTCGGAAAGCGGTAGTGCAGGCAGCGGTGCAGCGCGAGATCGGCCGGTGTGCGCGGCGTGCCGTGCCGGGCGAGGTAGTCGGGCGACGCGACGAGGTGCTGGCGGAAATGGCGGAGCAGCCGCGACGACAGCCGTGAATCCGACGGCTGGCCGGTGCGCAGCACCGCGTCGAACCCTTCCTCGACGACGTCGACGAGCCGGTCGCTGAAATCGATATCGAGTTCGATCTCCGGGTACTCGGCCATGAAGTCGGCGAGCACCGGCAGCAGCAGCGTGCCGATCGTCGGCAGGCTCACGCGCAGGCGTCCGCGCGGCGCTTCGGCACTGTGCGTCAGTTCCTGCTCGGCAGCTTCGATCTCGGCGATCACGCGCCGGCACCGTTCGAGAAACCGCGTGCCTTCGGCCGTCAGCGTGATGCTGCGCGTGCTGCGGTGAAACAGCCGTACGTTCAGGCGCGCCTCGAGCCGCGCGATGCGCTTGCCGATCGCCGACGCCGACAGGCCGAGCGCGCGGCCGGCCGCGACGAAACTGCGCGTTTCCGCGACCTGAACGAACACGACGAAACCGCCGAGATTTTCCATGCAAGTTCCTGATTGCGGACACCAGCGTCCGGATTGTCCGGAACTCTAACCCGGTTTTTCTTCTTGCGTCGGCTCCCTACGATGAACGTTCGTTCACTGTTGAGAGGTCACGCCATGTCATCCCTGCCTGTCACCGCATCCCGTGCCGAACCGGACGCCGCGCTGCGCCGCCGGCTCGACGACGCGCTCGATCGCGCGCTCGCCGACGAGCGCATCGTCGGCGCGGTCGTGCTGGTCGCGTGCGACGGCGAGCTGCGCTATGCGCGCGCCGCCGGGCTCGCCGATCGCGAAGCCGGTACGCCGATGCGGGAAGACGCGCTGTTCCGGCTCGCATCGGTCACGAAGCCGGTCGTGACGGCCGCCGCGATGCGGCTGGTCGCGGCGGGGCGCATCGCGCTCGACGAACCCGTCGCGCGCTGGTTGCCCGAATTCCGCCCGGCGCTGCCCGACGGCGCACCCGCCGCGATCACGTTGCGTCATCTGCTGTCGCATACGGCCGGCCTCGGCTACCGCTTCCTCGAAGCCGACGGCGACGGCCCGTATGCGCGTGCCGGCGTGTCCGACGGGATGGACCGCGCGGGCATTTCGCTCGCGGAGAACGTGCGGCGCATCGCGGGCGTGCCGCTGCGGTTCGCGCCCGGCACGTCGTGGGACTATTCGCTCGCGACCGACGTGGTCGGCGCGCTGATCGAGGCGGTCGACGGCCGGCCGCTCGCCGAGGCGGTAGCCGCGCTCGTCACGACGCCGCTCGGGATGACCGACACCGCGTTCGTCGCGCACGACGCCGCGCGCGTCGCGACGCCATACGTGAGCACGACGGGCGCGCCGCGCCGGATGGCGGACACCGATCTCGTGCCTGTGTACGACGGCACGATCGGCATCCGCTTCGAACCGGCGCGCGTGTTCGATCGCGATGCGTGGCCGTCGGGCGGCGCGGGGATGGTCGGCACCGCGCGCGATTGCGTGTCGCTGCTCGACGCGCTGCGCACCGGCCGCGACGGCTGGCTCGAGCGCGCATGGATCGACGAGATGGCGCGCATCCAGCCGGGCGCGCACGAACTGCAGGATGCGCCCGGTTTCGGCTTCGGGCTCGGCTTTTCGGTGCTGCACGATCCGGTGGCCGCGCAGTCGCCGGAGTCGGTCGGCACGTGGCGCTGGGGCGGCGCGTACGGGCATGCGTGGTTCGTCGACCGAACGGCCGGGCTGACGGTCGTCGCACTGACCAATACGCTGTACGAGGGCATGCACGGGCGGATCGTGACCGACGTGCGCGATGCGGTCTACGGTGTCGATATCGGGAGCGCGGCATGAGCGACTGCACGTCGATCGACGACGAGGTTTCCGTCGGGCCGGTGCAGGCGCGCGAGCGCCTGCCGGTCGCGAACCTGCTGGCGCTCGCGACGGCCGCCTTCATCACGATCCTCACCGAGGCATTGCCGGCCGGCCTGTTGCCGCTGATGAGCGCCGACCTGCGCGTGCCCGACGCGCTGATCGGCCAGCTCGTGACCGTGTATGCGCTCGGCTCGATCGTCGCGGCGATACCGCTCGTCGCCGCGACTCGCGCGATGCGCCGGCGCCGCCTGCTGCTTGCGGCGCTGGCCGGCTTCGTCGTGTCGAATGCGCTGACCGCCGCATCGCCGTACTACGCGCTCACGCTCGCTGCGCGCTTCGTCGCGGGCATGTCGGCCGGGCTGCTGTGGGCGCTGCTGGCCGGTTATGCGAGCCGGATGGTCGACGCGTCGCTGCGCGGCCGCGCGATCGCGGTCGCGATGCTCGGCGCGCCGGTCGCGATGTCGATCGGCATTCCGGCCGGCACCGCGCTGGGCGCGTCGCTCGGCTGGCGCGTCGCGTTCGCGTTGATCACGCTCGCGGCGCTCGGGCTGATCGGCTGGATCCGCTGGCGCGTGCCCGATTACCCGGGGCAGCAGGCCGGCGCGCGCGAACCGGTGCTCGGCGTGATGACGCTGCCCGGCGTGCGGCCGGTGCTGACCGTGATGTTCGCGTACGTGCTTGCGCACAACATGCTGTACACGTACGTCGCGCCGTTTCTCGCGGGCGTGCGGATGGGGGCGCAGGTCGATGTGGTGCTGCTGGTGTTCGGCATCGCGTCGCTGGTCGGCATCGCGCTGACGGGCGCGTGGATCGGTGCCGCGCAACGGCGCCTGACGCTCGCCAGTATCGCGCTGTTCGCGCTCGCGGCGGCGATGCTCGGCGCCGGCTCGGGGATGGCGATCGTCTATGCCGGCGTCGCGCTGTGGGGCTCGCGTTCGGCGGCGCGCCGACGCTGTTCCAGACGGCTGCCGCGAACGCGGCGGGGGAGTCGGCCGACGTCGCGCAGTCGATGCTCGTGACGGTGTGGAATCTCGCGATCGCCGGTGGCGGCATCGCGGGCGGGATGCTGCTCGGCGCAACCGGCGCCGGCGCGATTCCGTGGGTGCTCGTGGCGTTGCTGGCGGCCGCGTGGATCGGCGCGTGGCGCGCGCGCCGGCATGCGTTTCCGGCGCCGCGGGCCGCGTGAGCGCCCGGCTGCGGCATCAGTCTGCGTTCGCGTCGAGCGCCGCCCGCGCGCACGTCTCGTCGGTGACGAGCCCCGACACCCAGCCGCCGCGCAGCGCGGCGATTACCGCGTCGCGTTTCTTCGGGCCGCCCGCGAACGCGATCGTCGGGCGTTTCGGCGGCGCGGCGAGCGACACGCTCGTCACGCGCGCGCTGGTCGACACGTCGATCATCTTGCCGTGCGCGTCGATCGGCATGCCGAGCAGTTCCGCCACCGCGCCGAGCGAGGTCATCTCGTCGCGCTCCTGTTCGGTGATGAAGCCGTCTTCGTACAGCGGGCAGTGCGGGCCGGTGTTGCCGATCCCGACGAACGCGACGTCGGCCTTGCCCGACAGTGCTTCGACGATCCGGTACAGCCGGTGGTTGCACCACTGCGCGCGCTCGGCCGCGCTGTCGGCGAACAGCGGCGCGGGCAGCAGGAAGTGCTTGCTGCCGGTTTTCTCGGAGATGTACTGCGCGACGTCGTAGCGGTTCGACGAGCCGTCGGCCGCGATCGCGCCGACCATCGACACGAGCCGATGCTGCGGGCGGTCGATCTGCGCGATCTGCGCGACCGCGGCCTTCAGCGTCCGGCCGCTGCTGACGGCGATCACCATCGGCCGCGTCTCGCCCAGGTAGCGCTCCATCACCTGCGCGCCGGCGACCGCGAGCTTGCGGTCGATCGCTTCGGGCGCATCGGCATCGACGGGCACGACTTCGCACATCGCAAGGCCGTAGCGTTTCGACAACTGCGCGCCGAGATCGAGGCAGTCGGCGAGCTGGTGGTCGACGCGCACGCGGATCAGGTTCTTCTCGACCGCGAACGCGACGAGGCGCTGCGCGACCGGGCGCGACACCTGCAGCTTTTCGGCGATTTCGTTCTGCGTGTCGCCCGCGACGTAATAGAGCCACGCGGCACGCGTGGCGAGATCGAGTTTTTCTGAGGACTTGGACACGATAGCGATTCGATTCGGAGCTGGGGGGCCGCCCGCGGACCGGCCGGCGGACCGCGCGACGGCATCCACTGTACCGCATGTCGTGCGCGCGGCCGACGGCCGCAAGCACGCCGCGGCGGCGCTTACGCGAGCCGCGTGCGCGACGGTTCGTACAGCGGCCGCACGTGGCGGTACAGCGCGCGGAACGCGTCGAGGCGTTCGCGCAGCAACGCATGGCGGGCCGCGTCCGGCGCGAATTCGGCGCGCACCGGCGGCTTGGTCAGCACCGTCTGCGGATCGCCGCCGACGGCCAGCCAGCCGAGCCGCGCCGCGCCGAGCGCCGCGCCCGTTTCGCCGCCGCCGATCTGGCGCGTGCGCACGTTCAGCGCATCGGCGATCAGTTGCGCCCAGAACGCGCTGCGCGCGCCACCGCCGATCAGCGACAGCTGGTCGGTTTCGACGCCGGCCGCATGCAGCGCGTCGAGGCCGTCGGCGAGGCCGAGCGTCACGCCTTCGAGCACCGCGTAGCCGAGATGCGCGCGTTCGGTTGCATGCGTCATCCCGAAGAACACGCCTTGCGCATACGGATCGTTGTGCGGCGTCCGTTCGCCGGACAGGTAGGGCAGGAACAGCGGCGCCGTCGCAAGCGCGTCGGCGTCGAGCGCCTCGACTTCGGCGAGCAGCGCGGGCTCGTCGGTGCCCGTCAGCTTGCAGACCCAGCGCAGGCAGCTCGCGGCCGACAGCACGACGCTCATCAATTGCCAGCGATCGGGAATCGCATGGCAGAACGCATGCACGGCCGACGCGGGATTCGGCATGAAGCGGTCGCCGACCACGCTCAGCACGCCCGACGTGCCGAGCGACACGAAGCCGTCGCCCGCGTGGATCGCGCCGATGCCGAGCGCGCTCGTCGCGTTGTCGCCGCCGCCGCCGGCCACCACGACGGCCTCCGACAGCCCGAGCTCGCGCGCGACATCGGCGCGCAGCGTGCCGGACGGCGCGTTGCCTTCGACGATGCGCGGCATCTGGTCGCGCGTCATCCCGCATGCGGCGAGCAGCGCGTCGGACCAGTCGCGCCGCGCGACATCGAGCCACAGCGTGCCGGCCGCGTCCGACGGATCGGACACCTTCGCGCCGGTGAGCCGGAACCGCAGGTAGTCCTTCGGCATCAGCACGCACGCGGTCGCCGCGAACACGTCGGGTTCGTGCTTCGCTACCCAAAGCAGTTTCGGCGCGGTGAAACCCGGCATCGCGAGATTGCCGGCGAGGGCGTGGAGATCGGGCGCGCGTTCGGTGAGCAGCGCGCATTCGTCGGCGCTGCGCATGTCGTTCCACAGGATCGCGGGGCGCAGCACGCGGTCGTCGCGGCCGAGCAGCACGGCGCCGTGCATCTGGCCCGACAGGCCGATGCCGCGCACCTGCGCGAACGCTTGCGGATGCCGTTCGCGCAGCGCCGCGAGCGCGGCGAGCGTGCCTTGCCACCAGTCGTCCGGATGCTGTTCGGCCCAGCGCGGATGCGGCCGCGACACGGTGAACGGCGAGCCGGCGGTGCCGACGACCGCACCGTCCGGGGCGAGCAGCAGCACCTTCACTTCCGAGGTGCCGAGGTCGATGCCGAGATACATGAGCGATCCGTTCCGTCAGAGAGGAGCCGCTACTTTAGCCGTGCCGCACGGCATGTGCCAAGCGGGTTTGCCCGGCCGCGCGGCCGGGCGCCGGCTGTCGCGCGTCAGCGCTGCGCGAGCCATGCGTCGACGCGGGCGAGCGCGGCGCGCAGCGCCTCGAACAGCGCCGCATTGCCGGCGAGCGAGCCCCACAGCGGGCGGTTCGCGCACAGCGCGACGACGGGATCGTCGGCTTCCGGATGGCCGGCCCCGACGATCGCGCGGGCAGCGGCTTCGTCCATCACGCCGTCCTGGTACGCGTACGGCAGCGTGCCGCGCGCCCAGCGTTCGAGAAAGCGCAGGAACAGCGCGGGCAGCACGGCGGTGGCGACCGGCGCCGCGCCGCGCGCGAACGATTCGACGAGCGTCGGCGCGATGAAGCCGGGGATCTTCGAGAAGCCGTCGGCCGCGACGCGCTGGTTCGTGTCGAGCACGTACGGGTTGCCGAAGCGTTCGAGCACGACGTCGCGATAGCGCGCGAGATCGAGCGGGCTCGGGGTCAGGCAAGGGATTACGTCCTGCGTCACGTAGTCGTGCGCGAAGCGGCGGATCGCCGCGTCGTGCGTGCCTTCGTGGATATACGTGTAGCCCGCGAGCGTGCCGGCCCACGCGATGCAGCTGTGCGTCGCGTTGAGGATGCGGATCTTCGCTTCCTCGTACGGGTGCACGTCGTCGACGAGCTCCGCGCCGGCCAGCTCCCAGCGCGGCCGGCCGGCCGCGAAGCGGTCCTCGATCACCCACTGGATGAACGATTCGCCCATCACCGGGCAAGCGTCGTCGATGCCGGTCGCCGCCAGCACGCGTTCGCGCACGTCGGCGGTCGGGCGCGGCGTGATGCGGTCGACCATCGCGCTCGGCGTCGCGACGTTCGCGTCGAACCACGCGAGCAGGTCGGCTGCGCCGCGCCGTTCGAGAAATTCGCGCATGCCGGCGCGAAAGCGCGCGCCGTTGTTGCGCAGGTTGTCGCAACTTTGCAGCGTGAGCGGGCCCGCACCGCGCTGCATGCGTTCGGCGAGCAGCGCCGCGAGCGCGCCGTACAGCGTCGTGCGCGCGCCCTGCAGGTCGGCCGCGAGATCGGCGTTCGCGACGTCGAGCCGGTTGTGTTCGTCGAGGTAGTAGCCGCCTTCGGTGACGGTAAACGACACGATCCGGCAGGCCGGATCGGCGCCGGCGTCGATCAGCGCGGCGAGGTCGATCGACCAGGGCAGCACGCGCGTGATCGCGCGGATCGTCTCGTACGCGCGCTCGCCTTGCGGCGTGACGGTTTCGAGCGTGTATTCGCCGTGCTGCGCGGCAAGCGCGTCCATCGTCGCGCGCATGTCGTCGCGGATGTTGCCGACGGTCAGCGACCAGCGTTCGTCGGCCGGCACGGCCGCGTTCACGCGATGCAGATACCACGCCTGGTGCGCGCGGTGAAACGAGCCTGCGCCGATGTGCAGCAGCACGGGCGCGCGGGCGGAGGGCGATTCGCTCATCCGGTGTCTCCTGTTCGTGCCAGTCTTTCCTGTCGACTAGATCATTTGCTCTTCCTGTGAGCGAATGATCGTATTCGGGCGAGCGAAAGTCAAGGCGGGGAGACGGCATTTCGATGGTGCGCTGCGGCGGCGTGCGGGCGTGCGGGCGTGCGGGAAGGGGCGCGAACAGGCGGCCAGCCGGGAACGGGCGTCAGCGCCCTTCGCGCGTGAGCGCGACGAGTTCGTCGAGCAGCTTGCCGGCCGGCCCCGGCAGGATCCCGTGGCGGCGTCGGAACGCGGTGAGCGTGCGCACCGCGACGACCTCGCGCACCGGCAGCGTGTCGATCGTGCCGGCCGCCTGCTCGGCGCCGTACATCGGCTCGGCCATCCAGCTCAGGAAACCGGCATGCGCGACGAGGCTCTTCAGCGTCGTGACCGAGCGCGTCTCGACCGCGATGTCGGGCAGTGCGAGCCCGTGTGCGTCGAAGGTCGCGCGCATGTGGTCGAACGGTGCGGTGCCGCGCGGCGGAATCGCCCAGCGTGCGTGCAGCGTATCGGCGAGCGTCGGCGCGCGGCCGAGCGCGCGCAGCGGATGGTGCGGCGCCGCAACGATATGGCTGCGATCTTCCCAGCGGCACTCGGGAATCGCGACGATCTCGTCGGTGTCGGGCCCGTGCGCGGACAGCGCGAGATCGATCTCGTGCTTGTTCAATCCGTCGGCGAGCCGGTCCCACACGCCTTCGAGGATCTCGACGCGCAGGTTCGGCCAGCGGTCGAGCACGCGGCCGACCGCGACCGGCAGCACGAGGCTCGCGATGCTGCCCACCGTGCCGACCTTGATCGTCCCCTTCGCGAATCCGCGCATCGCGTCGAGTTCCTCGCGTGCGTGCTCGGCCTCGTGCTGCAGCAGCGTCGCGTGCGGCAGCAGCGCGTCGCCGAACGCGGTGAGCTGCACGCCCTTCGAATGGCGCTCGAACAGCGGCGCGCCGACCTGTTCCTCGAGCCGCTTCAGGATCCGGCTCAGTGCCGGCTGCGTCACATGCAGCGCGTCGGCCGCGCGGCCGAGGCTGCCGCACGCGACGATCGTCGTGAAGGCGCGCAATTGTCGGAGATCGAAAGTCATGTTGGAACGTAATGGCTTTTTGCAGAAAATACAGTATCCGAGAATGGCTTGCGCTTCGATACTGTGGAAACCGCCAAGCCATCGAGGAGACGCCCGAGCATGTCCGGCCATCAGCCCCCATCCGCCGCATCGATCACCGTTCGCGATGCGGTCATCGACCTGCTTCGCCAGTTCGGCATCGACCGTGTGTTCGGCAATCCCGGCTCGACCGAGCTGCCGATGTTCCGCGACTTCCCCGCCGATTTCCGCTATGTGCTCGGCCTGCACGAGGCCGTCGTGGTCGGGATGGCCGACGGCCATGCGCAGGCCACCGGTAATGCGGCGGTCGTCAACCTGCATTCGGCGGCGGGCGTCGGCAATGCGATGGGCAATCTCTTTACCGCGTTCAGGAACCGCACGCCGCTGGTCGTCACCGCGGGCCAGCAGGCGCGCGCGATCTTGCCGTTCGATCCGTTCCTCGGTTCGACACAGGCCGCCGAGCTGCCGAAGCCGTACGTGAAATGGAGCATCGAACCCGCACGCGCGCAGGACGTGCCGGCCGCGATCGCGCGTGCGTACCGCATCGCGATGCAGGAGCCGCGCGGGCCCGTGTTCGTGTCGATCCCGGTCGACGACTGGGACCAGCCGGCCGAGCTGCTGCCGCGGCGCGACGTCAGCAGCGTCGTGCGGCCCGATCCCGATGCGCTCGCGCGGCTCGGCGACGCGCTCGACGCCGCGCGGCGCCCCGCGTTCGTGGTCGGCGCGGCCGTCGATCGCGCCGGTGCGTGGGACGACGTCGTGCGGCTCGCGGAGCGGCACCGTGCGCGCGTGTACGTCGCGCCGATGTCGGGGCGCTGCAGCTTCCCCGAGGACCATCCGCTGTTCGCCGGCTTCCTGCCCGCGATCCGCGAGAAGATCGTCGCGCGGCTCGACGGGCACGATCTCGTGTTCGCGTTCGGCGCGCCTGCATTTACCTACCACATCGAAGGCTTCGGCCCGCACGTGCCGCCGGGTGCGGCACTCGTGCAGCTCGTCGACGATCCGGGCGTCGCCGCGTGGACGCCGGAGGGCGATGCGGTCGTCGGCAACCTGCGGCTCGCGGCGCGCGACCTGCTGGCGCGACCGGCGCCGCCCGAGCGGCCGATGCCCGCGCCGCGGCCGCCGCGCGCACGCGTCGACGCACCGGCCGCCGGCGAGCGCATGTCGGCCGCGTTCGCGCTGCAGACGCTCGCCGACGTGCGTGACGCGCAGGACATCGTCGTCGAGGAAGCGCCGAGCGCGCGGCCCGTGATGCAGGAACACCTGCCGTTCACGCGCAGCGGCACGTTCTACACGATGGACAGCGGCGGGCTCGGCTACGGGATGCCGGCGGCCGTCGGCGTCGCGCTCGCGCAGCCGGGCCGGCGCGTGATCGCGCTGATCGGCGACGGGTCGAGCCTGTATTCGATTCAGGCACTGTGGAGTGCCGCGCAGCTGAAGCTGCCGATCACGTTCGTGATCCTGAACAACCGGCGCTACGCGGCGCTGCAGGATTTCGCGCCGGTGTTCGGCTTCGGCCCCGGCGATCCCGTGCAGGGCACCGATCTGCCCGACCTGGATTTCGTCGCGCTCGCCGAAGGGATGGGCTGCCGCGGCGTGCGCGTCGCCGATGCAGCGCGCCTGCGCGACACGCTGACCGACGCGCTGCAGGCCGCGACGCCGGTCGTCGTCGAAGTCGAGATTGCCTGACGCGCAACGCGCGTCTTTCCGGAGACTCCATGCAAACCGTATCGATGCTGATCGGCGGCGAACGCCGCCATTCATCCAGCGGCGCGACCTTCGTGCGCCGCAACCCGCTCGACGGCGAAATCGCGTCCGAGGCGCCCGCGTGCACCGTCGACGATGCGCGTGCGGCGGCCGACGCGGCCGCGCGCGCCTTTCCCGAATGGGCCGCGCTCGGCCCCGGTGCGCGCCGCGCGCTGCTGCTGAAGGCGGCCGCCGCGCTCGAAGCGATGCATGAGCAGTTCGTCACTGCGATGGCGGCGGAGACGGGCGCATCCGCGCTGTGGGCCGGCTTCAACGTGCACCTTGCCGCGAGCGGGCTCGTCGAGGCCGCGTCGCTGACCACGCAGGTCGGCGGCGAACTGATTCCGTCCGACGTGCCCGGCTCGCTCGCGATGGGCGTGCGGCAGCCGGCCGGCGTGGTGCTCGGCATCGCGCCGTGGAACGCGCCGGTGATCCTCGCGACGCGCGCGCTCGCGCTGCCGCTCGCATGCGGCAACACGGTCGTGCTGAAGGGCTCGGAGCTGTGTCCCGTCACGCACGGGCTGATCGTCGAGGCGCTGCAGGAGGCTGGATTGCCGCCGGGCGTCGTCAACTTCGTGACGAATGCGCCCGACGATGCGGGCGCCGTCGTCGACGCATTGATCGCGCATCCGGCCGTGCGCCGCGTGAATTTCACCGGCTCGACGCGCGTCGGCAGGATCGTCGCCGAAGCGTGCGCGCGCCACCTGAAGCCGTCGGTGCTGGAGCTTGGCGGCAAGGCGCCGTTCGTCGTGCTCGACGATGCCGATCTCGACGCGGCGGTCGCGGCGGCCGCGTTCGGCGCGTTCGCGAATTCCGGGCAGATCTGCATGTCGACCGAGCGGATCATCGTCGACGCGTCGATCGCCGATGCGTTCGTCGCGAAGCTCGCCGACAAGGCCGCGTCGCTGCCGCTCGGCGATCCGCGCAACGGCCCCGTCGTGCTCGGCTCGCTGATCGACATGAAGGCCGTCGAGCGCTGCAACGCACTGATCGACGATGCGCTCGCGCACGGCGCGACACTGCTGTGCGGCGGCAAGGCCGACAGCACGCTGTTCCCGGCGACGCTGCTCGATCGCGTGACGCCGGCGATGCGCATCTATGCCGAGGAATCGTTCGGCCCGGTGAAGGGCATCGTGCGCGTCGACGGCGAGGCGGCGGCGATCCGCTGCGCGAACGACAACGCGTTCGGGCTGTCGTCGGCCGTGTTCAGCCGCGACGTCGCGCGCGCGATGCGCGTTGCGGCACGCATCGAATCGGGCATCTGTCATGTGAACGGCCCGACCGTGCACGACGAGGCGCAGATGCCGTTCGGCGGCGTGAAGGACAGCGGCTTCGGCCACTTTGGCGGCAAGGCCGGCATCGCGGCGTTCACGGATCTGCGCTGGATCACCGTGCAGACCGCGCCGCGCCACTATCCGTTCTGACGAGGCCACCGACGATGAGAATCGCAATTCTGGGCGCGGGCGCGATGGGCTCGCTGTTCGGCGGGCTGCTGGCCGAAAGCGACGAGGCCGTCACGCTGATCGACGTGAACGACGCACATCTCGATGCGATCCGCCGCGACGGGCTGCGCATCGACGACGATCGCGGCGAACGCCGCATCCGCGTTTTGCGGGCCGTGCGGCCGGAAGCCGCGAATGCGGACGCGGCCGCATCGCCCGATGCATCGTTCGACCTGCTGATCGTTTTCACGAAATCGCTGCATACGCGCGCTGCGCTCGACGGCGTGCGCGCGCTGCTGACGCCGCGCACGCACGTGCTGACATTGCAGAACGGGCTCGGCAACGTCGAGACGCTGAATGCGTTCGTGCCGCTCGAACGCATCCTGGTCGGCGTGACGACGTGGCCGGCCGATTTCGCGGGGCCCGCACACGTTCGCTCGCACGGCGCGGGCACGATCCGCATGATGACGGCCGACGGCCACGCACACCCGTTCGCGACCGCCGTGGCCGATGCGCTGTCGCGCGCGGGGCTCGCATGCACGCTCGATGCCGACGTGTGGGCCGCGATCTGGGAGAAGGTCGCGTTCAACGCGGCGCTCAACACGCTGTGCGCGGTGACCGGCTGCACGGTCGACCAGCTCGGCAACCATCACGACGGGCCGCGGCTCGCGCTCGCGATCGCGGCCGAGACGGCCGCCGTCGCCCGCGCGAAGGGGATCGCGGTCGACGGCGAACGCGTCGCACGCAACGTCGAACATGCAATCACCGAGCATCGCGGCCATCGCCCGTCGATGCTGCAGGACGTGCTCGCGGGCCGCCGCACGGAAATCGACGCGATCAGCGGCAAGGTCGTCGCGGCCGCGCGCGAAGCGGGCGTCGCGGTGCCGCATACCGAGACGCTGCTTGCGCTCGTCCGGCTGATCGACGCACGGGTGAACTGAGCATCAGACTGGCGGCGCTGCGTGCGCCGCCCAACGATACGAGCGCGTCGCACGCAGACGATGGCGCCGGATCGAGACGGGTTGGACAAGACACCGGAGCCGGCGCCGACGCGTTGACGCCGGCCGACCGCGCAGTACGAGATCCGGGCACGCGCCGACGCGCCAGCCCGGGCAACTGGAGACGCCATGAAAGCCATCGAATGCCGTTGTCTTGCCGCGCGCCGTTCGCGCGCGTTGCCGCCGACGCGCGGCGCACGGGAGGTCGCATGAGCACGCGCGACGGATTGCCGCCGCCGTCGGTCGATATCGGCACGACGCTCGACGACGGGCCGTTCACGACGATGCAGCGCTGCGTGGTGCTGCTCGCCGCGCTCGCGATCGTGCTCGACGGCTTCGACGGCCAGTTGATCGGTTTCGCGATTCCCGTGCTGATCCGCGAATGGGGCATCACGCGCGGCGCGTTCGCGCCGGCCGTCGCGGCCGGGCTGATCGGGATGGGCATCGGCAGCGCGTGCGCGGGGATCGTCGCGGACCGCTTCGGCCGCCGACAGGCCGTGATCGGCAGCGTGTTCCTGTTCGGCGTCGCGACCTGCGCGATCGGCTTCGCACCCGACGTCGCGGCGATCGCGATGCTGCGCTTCTGCGCGGGGCTCGGGATCGGCGGCGCACTGCCGACGGCCACGACGATGACGGCCGAATACACGCCAGCGCGGCGCCGCACGATGATGGTGACCGCGACGATCGTCTGCGTGCCGCTCGGCGGGATGCTGGCCGGCCTGTTCGCGCACGAGGTGCTGCCGCGCTACGGCTGGCGCGGGCTGTTCTTTGCAGGCGGCGCGCTGCCGCTCGTGCTCGGCTTCGTGCTCGTGCGTGCGCTGCCCGAATCGCCGCGTTATCTCGCGCGGCGCCCCGCGCGCTGGCCGGAACTCGGCGCGCTGCTCGCGCGGATGCAGCGGCCGGTGGCGCCGGGCACCGTGTTCACCGATACGAAAGATGCACGCGCACCCGGCAGCCGCAGCGGCTTCGGCGCGCTGTTCGCGAGCGGCCAGGCGCGCGACACGATCGCACTGTGGTGCGCGTTCTTCATGTGTCTGCTTGCTGTCTACGCGGCGTTCAGCTGGCTGCCGACGATGCTGGCCGCGAGCGGGCTCAGCGTATCGGTCGCGGGCGCGGGCCTTACCGCGTACAACCTCGGCGGCGTGATCGGCGCGCTGCTGTGCGCATGGGCGATCGCGCATGCCGGGTCGCGCTGGCCGCTCGCGCTGTGCAGCATCGGCGGCGCGGCGAGCGCGGTGTGGCTGATGGGTGTCGATGCGAGCCGCCACACGAACTGGCTGATCGTCGGGCTCGGTCTGCACGGGCTGTTCGTCAACGCGGTGCAGTCGACGATGTATGCGCTCTGTGCGTACATCTACCCGACGGCGGTGCGTGCGACGGGCACCGCGAGCGCGCTCGCGTTCGGCCGGCTCGGCGCGATCCTCAGCGCGTTCGCGGGCGCGATCGTGATCACGGCGGGTGGTGCGGGTGCGTACCTGACGATGCTGGCCGCGGCGATGGGCGTCGTGTGCATCGCGCTGCTCGCGGTGCGGCGGCACATTCCGCGACTGTCGCGCGCGCAGTCGCTGCCGCGCGAAGGGGAGGAGCTGGCCCGCACGTCGTCGTGACGTGCGGGCGCATCGCGTGCATCGTGTGCGTTACAGCGTGGTGCGCACGTGCCAGAGCTCGGGGAACAGCACGACGTCGAGCATCTTGCGCAGATACGGCGCGCCGCTGGTGCCGCCCGTGCCCTGCTTGAAGCCGATGATGCGCTCGACGGTCGTCACGTGACGGAAGCGCCACTGGCGGAACGCGTCCTCGAGATCGACCAGTTCCTCGGCCATCTCGTACAGCTCCCAGTGCTGCTGCGGGTGTCGGTACACCTCGAGCCACGCGGCTTCGACCGTCTCGTCGTGCCGCGTCGGCTGCGTCCAGTCGCGCTCGAGCCGCTCCGCTGCGATCGGGAACCCGCGCCGCGCGAGCAGGCGCACGACCTCGTCGTAGAACGACGGCGCGTCGAGCGTCGCGCGCACCTGTTCGAGGATGTCGGGCCGGTGCGCATGCGGCTGCAGCATCTGCACGTTCTTGTTGCCGAGCAGGAATTCGAGCTGGCGATACTGGTAGGACTGGAAGCCCGACGACTGCCCGAGATACGGCCGCATCGCCGAATATTCGGACGGCGTCATCGTCGACAGCACGTTCCACGCCTGCACGAGCTGCTCGAGGATGCGCGACACGCGCGCGAGCATCTTGAATGCGGGCGGCAACGCGTCGGAGCGCACCGCGTCGAGCGCGCCGCGCAGCTCGAACAGCGCGAGCTTCATCCACAGCTCGCTCGTCTGATGCTGGATGATGAACAGCATCTCGTTGTGATCGGGCGACAGCGGATGCTGCGCGTCGAGGATCGAATTCAGCGACAGGTAGTCGCCGTAGCTCATCGACTTCGAGAAATCGAGCTGCGCGTTGTGCCAGCCGGCTTCACCGGCGGCATCGCCCGGCACGTGCGGCGCTTCGTGTGCCGCTTGCGCGGAATGTGCCGAATGTACCGGTTGCGCGGCGCGTGCGCCCGAGAACGGGCAGCCCGCCGGCGCTTCGTCGCCGGGTGGCTGCATATGACCAGAATTCACGACTTTCTCCAGGATTGAATGACGGGGGCGCGGCGCGCGTTCCACACGTCACTGCGGCGCGCGCCGGGCAAGACCGGTCAGGTCACCGCGCCGCGTTCGGCGAACTCGGGCGCCTTCCACGCGTCGGTGGCCAGGATGTCGCGCAGCGTCTCGACGGCATCCCACACGTCGACGAAGCGCACATAGAGCGGCGTGAAGCCGAAGCGCAGCACGTACGGCTCACGGTAGTCGCCGATCACGCCGCGCGCGATCAGCGCCTGCATCACTTCGTAGCCGTGCGGATGCTCGAAGCTCGCCTGCGAACCGCGCTGGTGATGCGAGCGTGGCGTGACGAGCTTCAGCGACAGGCCCGCGCAGCGCGCTTCGACGAGCGCGATGAACGCGTCGGTCAGCGCGAGCGACTTGCGGCGGATCGCCTGCATGTCGGTCTGCAGGAACACGTCGAGCCCGCATTCGACCATCGACATCGACACGATCGGCTGCGTGCCGCACAGGAAGCGCGCGATGCCCGGATCGGGCGCGAAGCCCGGCTGCATCGCGAACGGCGCGCGGTGGCCCCACCAGCCGGACAGCGGCTGCGAGAAATGCGCGTGATGGCGCTGCGGCACCCACACGAACGCGGGCGAACCGGGGCCGCCGTTCAGGTACTTGTACGTGCAGCCGACCGCGCCGTCCGCGCGCGCGCCGTTCAGGTCGACCGGCACCGCGCCGGCCGAGTGCGCGAGATCCCACAGCATCAGCGCGCCCGCGTCGTGCACGAGCTGCGTGACGGCCGGCATGTCGTGCATGTAGCCGGTGCGGTAGTTCACGTGCGTGATCATCGCGACGGCCGTGTCCGCGCCGAGCGCGTCGGGCAGGTCGGCCGGATCGTCGATCAGGCGCAGCTCGTAGCCGTCGCCGAGCTGCTCGATCAGCCCCTGCGCGATATACAGGTCGGTCGGGAAGTTCGAACGCTCCGACACGATCACGCGGCGCTCGGGCGCGCGCTCGGCCTGGTGGCGCAGCATCGCCGACAGCAGCTTGAACAGGTTGATCGAGATCGTGTCGGTCACGACCGTTTCACCGGATGCACCGCCGATCAGCGTCGCGAGCTTGTCGCCGAGACGGCGCGGCAGCGCGAACCAGCCGGCCGTGTTCCAGCTGCGGATCAACCCTTCGCCCCATTCGGCGCTAATCACCTGCTGCGCGCGGGCGGCCGACGCACGCGGCTGCGCGCCGAGCGAGTTGCCGTCGAGGTAGATCACGCCGTCGGGCAGCGCGAACTGGTCGCGCAGCGGGGCGAGCGGGTCGTCGCGGTCGAGGGCGAGCGCGTCTTCACGGGTCTTGATCATGATGTGGGGTCGTAGGTCGGGGTAATCAGGAAGCACGCGCGGGCAGCGCGCGCAGCACCGCGCGCACGGGGCTCGCATCGAGCGTCGCGAACTTCAGCGGCAGTGCGATCAGTTCGTAGTCGCCGGGCGGCACGTCGTCGAGCACGATGCCTTCGAGGATCGCCATCCGGTGCGCACGCACGCGGTGATGCGCGTCCATCGTCTTCGATTCCTGCGGGTCGAGCGACGGCGTGTCGATACCGATCAGCTTCACGCCATGCGCGGCGAGCAGGTCGATCGCTTCGGGCGCGACTGCGCAGAAGCCGGGGTCCCATTGCGCGACCGGCGCTTGCGCACAGGTGCGCAGCAGCACGCGCGGCGGCACGCCGTCGAGCGCGGCCGCGATATCGGCCGGCTGCACGACGGGCGATGCGCCGATGCAATGGATCACGCGGCACGGGCCGAGATAGGTGTCGAGCGGCACGGCGCCGATCGGTGCGCCGTCGGCGTCGTAGTGCAGCGGCGCGTCGCAGTGCGCGCCCGTATGCGGCGACAGCGTCAGGCGCGCGACGTTGACCGGCGAGCCGGCCTCCATCCGCCACACGCGTTCGACGGAAACCGGCGTATCACCCGGCCATACGGGAGTGGCGGGGCTGACAGGCGGCGAGATGTCCCAGAGTGTGTCCATGGCATGACGAAGCGGTGAGTCGATGCTTCGAATGATAGGTGGACGCTCGCAGAAAGTGCTTGCGAAATAAACATGGACAATCCGCCGGATTGGCAGATAATTCGACTGAGAGGGAAAACGGGGACCAAAAATGCACGCGATCACGCTCGATGCCACCGACTGCCGGATTCTGGCGGTATTGCAGGAGGAGGGCAGAATCAGCAATCTCGACCTGGCGGAGCGGATTTCGCTTTCGCCGTCCGCCTGCCTGCGCCGCATGCGCCTGCTCGAGGAGCAGGGCGTGATCGAGCACTATCGCGCGTGCCTGAGCCGCGAGAAGCTCGGCTTCGAGCTCGAGGCGTTCGTGCAGGTATCGATGCGCAACGAAGAGAATCAATGGCACGAGCGCTTCGCGGAAGCGCTGCGCGAATGGCCCGAGGTGGTCGGCGCGTTCGTCGTGACGGGCGAGAGCCACTATCTGCTGCGCGTGCTCGCGCACAACCTCAAGCACTATTCGGATTTCGTGCTGAACCGGCTCTACAAGGCGCCCGGCGTGATGGACATCCGTTCGAACATCGTGCTGCAGACGTTGAAGGACGAAGCCGGCGCGCCGGTCGGGCTGGCGCGCACGGGCGCGATCAAAGCGGTGTAAGGCCGTGGAAGCCGCCGCCGTGGAACACGAGCGGTGGCGTCTCGTCCGAAGCGGCGCGCACGCCGCAGCGTTCCACTTCGCCGACGAAGATCACGTGGTCGCCTTCGTCGTAGCGGCTGCGGTTATGGCATTCGAACCACGCGAGCGCGCCGTCGAGCACGGGCATCCCCGAGTTGCCGGCCACATGCGCGATTCCTTCGAAGCGGTCGCCCTTGTAGGTCGAGAAGCGCTTGCACAGGTCGAGCTGCGACGCCGCAAGCACGTTCACCACGTAATGACTGTTGCCGCGAAACACGGGCGTCGACGCCGATTTGTGCGCGAGGCTCCACAGCACGAGCGGCGGATCGAGCGATACCGAGTTGAACGAGCTGGCGGTGATGCCGATCAGTTGCCCGGACGGTGCGCGCGTCGTGATCACCGTCACGCCCGTCGCGAACTGGCCGAGCGCCTGGCGGAAGGCGGCCGCATCGAAATCCGGCGGGTTGGCGCGGCTCATCGGGCGGCCATCCGGAACGAAACGGGCGGGCGCGGCGCGACGCGGGCGCGGCGGACGAAAGGCGACAAGGCGGTCGATTGGGAAGTGGTGCGCATGGCCCGATTTTAGCGGAATCGGGGCCGCCGGACCCGGCCGGACGGCACATCGCGGGGATAGCGTGACGTAACGAACACTGCAACGCGATGCCGGGTTCACGATGGCGCGCGGTCGGCATGGCCGTTCTGTCGCGTTTTTTGTGCGGTGCCGCCGGCCTGTCCACCTGCCGATCCGCCACGCGCGCCATCGACGCCCGCGCTATTGCGTCGCCGCCAGCCCGAGCGACAGCGCACCCGTCACGATCAGGCTCGATGCCCACACCGCATCGAGATTGAACCAGCTCCGCGACACGAACTTCAGCCCGAGATAGCGGTACACGAGCCACGCGAGCCCGCCGCCGGCGGCGATCATCGCGGCCGCATGCACGGCCGCGACGACGAGCGCCATCCCGAGATGCGCATCGACGAGCGTGGCCGCCGCGCGGTGGCCGGCATCCATGTCGAGACCGCAAAGCCCGAGGTAGATCGGCACCAGCATCAGCCCCGCGCCGTGCGCGATCGCGACCGCGAACGACCACAGGCCGAGCCGCGCCGGCGGGATTCGCGCGAGCGCACGCGGATGCCGGCGCCGGATCAGCAGCACGGCGCCGAAGCCGATCACGAGCGCGCTCGCGCCGATCCGGATCGCCGACTGCCACGCGAGCAGCGCCGCGAGCAGCCCGAACGGCAGCATCACCGCGAATACCGCGAGCGCATGGCCGAGCGCGAGATAGCCGAGCGCCGCGACGAGCGCGCCGCCGCGGCGCGTCATCAATGCGTTCGACACCGCGAGCGGCCAGCCCATCGCGGGATTGAGCCCGTGATACATGCCGCTCGCGAGCACGGCCGCCCACAGCGCGAACTGCGCGTGAAGTCCGGCGTTCAACGCTTGACCGACGGGTAGCAGAACGAGTCGGTCGAGCAGTCGCCGCCTTCGAGCCGGATCTGGTGCGCGCGATAGCCGTCGGGGAACTCGACCCAGTAATCGTCGGCGAGCGTCAGCCCGCCGTCCGGCCCCGCATGCGCGAGCACCTGCGCGGCCGGCACGCCGTCCGGATAGAACTGGTCGTCCCATGTCGAATAAAGCGAGTTGGTCCAGTACACGCGCCGGCCGTCGCGGCTGATCTCGACCATCTGCGGGCCGCCCGCGAACGCGCGGCCGTTCGTGTGCGGCGCGCGGCGCACGATGCCGCCGATCCGCACCGACCCCGCGAGCACCGGGTTATGCGGATCCGACACGTCGTACTGGCGCATCTCGCCGGTGCCCCAGCACGACACGTAGAGGAAGCGGTCGTCGAGCGACAGGTCGATGTCGGTCACGAGCGGCGGCACCGCGCCGAACGCTTTCAGCAGCGGCGGCAACTCGTCGGCCGCGGCCGGCTCGGCCGGGATCGTCGCGGTCTTCTTCACATGGAACTTGCCGTCCTCGCGCCACCAGGTCCAGATCGAGCCTTCGAGGTTCGTCGTATCGACCACCACGCCGACGAATCCGTATTCGCGCACCGGGTCGTGCGCGGGCCGCACTTCGAGCGCCATCTGGTGCTGCGCGCCGAGATCGATCGTCTGCACGTTGCGCCGCGCGCGCAGGTCCCAGAAATGCAGCCGGTGCCCGTATTTGTTCGCGAGCAGGTCCTCGGGCACGATGCCGTTCTCGAATTGCGGCGGCAGCGCCCATTCGCTCGACACCATGTAGTCGCGCGGCAGGTTCCACCAGAAATCGTAGTGCTTGTCCTGCGGGCCGCGATCGATCTCCCAGCGGCCGAGCACGTCGAAGGTTTCGCAATCCATGATGAAGATGCCGGGCGCGCCGTCGGTGCCGTCCTTGCCCGCGCCGCCGAGCGTGCTCACGTAGATGCCCTCGGGGCCGCAGTGAACGGTGTGCGGCCGCGAATAACCGGTCTTCGCGAAGATCTCCTCGGGCTCGATGATCTTGTGGATCCGTGCCTGCGTCGGATGCGGCTTCGTGTCGATCACGTAGATGCGCGACGAGCGCAGGCCGGGGATGATCAGGAAGCGGCGTTCGAGGAACGCATGGCCGGTCAGCGGCGACAGCGCCGACGAGCACGCATTCCAGCCGAAGTGGTGAAACTCGTCGCCGGTGTTCGGCATCGTCACCGTGTGCACGATCTTTCCGTAGGTCGGCGAGCCGGGCTTCACGTCGATCACGGCGAGCGCGTCGGGTCTGGAAAAATCGGGGCTCAGCAACAACGTATAGGCAAACTCTTCCGCCGGCGCCTGCATCGCAAGCTCGGGCGAAGCGTGAAACGTCGGGTCAGGCCGCATGCTCATGGTGATGCCCTCTCGGTGGTATCGGACTACTGACGCACGGCCGTGCGCTGCGGGCGTGCGGGTCGAGGTGGCCGCGCGGCGCGCATCTCGCCGGCGGGCGCGATCGGCAGGCGGCTGCACGCGTCGGCGACACGCGCGGCGCCGTGCATCAGATCGTGAAAGCGGGTGAAGACGATGAACCGGATCGCGACGCCCTGAGTGACACGCGCGCACGATATCGCGAAGGTGAAGTTGAAGCGTCGGCTCGCGACGTGGCGGCGACCGGGCCCGCGGCGCGGGCGATGTCTGTCAAGACGTGCATATCGATGTTCCGGCAGATGATGGGTGCATCAGGGTCGGGCGTGCATCGGACGCTTTGCGTGGCCGGACGGTTTGCGCCGCGGTTACGCGTGCCTAAGTGTAGTCGAGAAACGTGTGGCCGGTCGCGCGCGGCACCTGTGCGATCTGCCAGGTTCGCGCGCGAGTGAGATACTTGCCGAAGTGCCGCTGCGTCCCGTACCACGGACGCGCAGCGGCGAGATGCAACGGTGGCGCCGGCACCTGCGTGCCGGCTGCTGTCATCAACGAGGGTCTGATTTCATGGGGAACGAAATGCTTGAAACCGCGACGTTGGGAGGCGGGTGTTTCTGGTGCACGGAGGCCGTGTTTCTCGATGTCGACGGCGTGACGGCCGTCCAGTCGGGCTATGCGGGCGGCCATACGCGCAATCCCGGTTATCGCGACATCTGCGAAGGCGACACGGGCCACGCGGAAGTCGTCAACGTGACGTTCGATCCGGCGCGCATCGGCTATCGCGAGATTCTCGAGATCTTCTTCGCGACGCACGATCCGACCCAGTTGAACCGGCAGGGCAACGACGTCGGCACGCAGTACCGGTCGGTCGTGTTCACGCATTCCGATGCGCAGCGCGACACCGCGCTGGACGTGATCAGCGAGCTGGAGCGCGAGCAGGTGTTCGGGCAGCCGATCGTCACGCAGGTCGTGCCGCTCGACGGCAACTACTGGCCGGCCGAGGACTATCACCAGAACTATTACGCGCGTAACCCGGGGCAGGGCTACTGCTCGGTCGTGATCGGGCCGAAGCTCGCGAAATTCCGGCAGAAGTTCTCGCACCGGCTGAAGTCGCTGCGCGGCGCGTAAGCGCGCGACCGGCGGAAACCGGCGAACCCGACGTCAAGCCGCCTCGTTGCGCCACTGCGCGCACGCGGCGGCGATTTCGCGCGCGAGCGCGATGCACGACAGCGGCGCGGAGCCTTCCGCCTTGTTGTTGATCGTGATGATCACCGGCTGCCCGGCCAGCGCGTAGCGCGCGGCCAGTTCGGCGAGCGCCGAGCGCGTGGCCGGATCCTCGTCGACGAGCTTGTCGAACGGCTCGTACTTCGCTTTCGCCTGTTCGTACTTGAAGCCGCCGTGCAGGCTCCAGCGCACGATCAGCGGGCCCGGCGCGTCGCCGTCGAGCAGCGCGAGGGCGGCGGCCTGGCGCAGCGGGTCGGGCATCCGCGCGTGCAGGCCGACGCAGTAGCGCACGCCGAGCGCGGCGAGCGCGCGGATGAAGCGCGGCGTGAGCAGGCTCGCGTCGCGGATCTCGATCGCGTAGCGCGGGCCGTCGGCTTCCGGCGGCAGCGGCGGCAGCGCCGCGAAGAACGCGGCGAGCCGGTCGATCAGCGCGGCCGGTTCGGCGAGCAGATGATCGGGCAGCGGCGAGAACTGGAACACGAGCACGCCGGCCTTCCGGCCGAGCCCTTCGACGCAAGGCTGCACGAATTCCCGGGTGGCGAGTTGCGCGTCGAGGAAGGTCGGGTTCGGTCCCGACGGCTCGCCGCGCCGGCCGCGCACGACCGCGTCGGTCACGGCGGCCGGCGCCTTCACGACGAAACGGAAATCGTCGGGCACCTGCTGCGCGTAGCGCAGGTAGTCGGCCACCGACAGCGGGCCGTAGAACGACCGGTCGAGGCTCACGCTCTTCAATAGCGGATGCGCGCCGTATGCTTCGAGCCCTTCGCGCGACAGCTTCGTCTGCGCGAAATCGCCGTCGTAGACGATGCCGTTCCAGCCGGGGAAGTACCACGACGACGTGCCGAGCCGGACGTTAGGCGGCAGGCCGGCCGCTGCATCGGCGACGTCCGCTGCGATCGGCGCGGGCGGCACGCCGCGCTGGCGCCGGCCTTTTTTCGTCGGCGCGGCCGGTGGCGACGGTTCGTCCCACAGCAGGCCGGAGGCGGGCGGCGGTTCGTCGGAGTCGGAACGGCGGGAGGCTGCGCGGGCGGGTGCGCGGGCGGGCGGCGCCTGCAGCGCATCGTCATGCGGGTTCGACGTCACGCGGTCATTGGCGTTTGCAGCGGGCGGGTCGTCTGCGGGAGGCGACGCGCGTGCAGCGTCCGCCGGCACGCCGAACAGGTCGAATTGTCCGTCGGCGTGCGACTCGTCCGTGTCGTCGCGCTGCTGTCGTTCCGGCGGCGCCTTGCGCCGCGTCCTGCCGTCACCCATGCATGCCCAGCGTGAAGCGCCGCCTAGCGCGGCAGCGCGTGTTCGTACATATAGCGCCGCGACCACGGCAGCGTTTTCGCGCTGCGTCCGGCCTTGCGGCACACGATCTGGAAGATCGACACGTCGTCGTGTTCGAACGCGTACGCGCAGCCGGCGAGATACACGCGCCAGATGCGGAATTTTTCGTCGTCGACGAGTTTTCGCGCTTCCTCGGCCTTCGCCTCGAAGTTTTCCGTCCAGATGTCGAGCGTGCGCGCATAGTGCCGCCGCAGGCTTTCGACGTCAACCGCTTCCAGCCCGCCGCGCTGCGCCGCTTCGAGCGCGAGGCTGATGTGCGGCAGCTCGCCGTCCGGGAACACGTAGCGGTCGATGAACTCGCCGCCGCCGAGCGCCGTTTCGCCGCTTTCCGCGTCGGTCGACGTGATGCCGTGGTTCATCGCGATGCCGTCGTCGGCGAGCAGTTCGCGCACCCGCGAGAAGTACAGCGGCAGGTTCTTGCGGCCGACGTGCTCGAACATCCCGACGCTCGTGATGCGGTCGAACTGGCCGTCGATTTCGCGGTAGTCCTGCAGGCGGATCTCGATCTTGTCTTCCAGTCCCGCGGCCTTCACGCGCGCGGTCGCGAGGTCGAACTGGTTCTGCGACAGCGTCACGCCGAGACACGTCGCGCCGAACTTCTGCGCGGCGCGCAGCACGAGCGCGCCCCAGCCGCAGCCGATGTCGAGCAGGCGCTGGCCCGGCTGCAACTGGATTTTCGTGAGGATGTGGTCGATCTTCTTGATCTGCGCGGTCGCGAGATCCTCGTCGCCGTTCTCGAAGTACGCGCACGAGTACACCATGTTCTCGTCGAGCCACAGCCTGTAGAACTCGTTCGAGACGTCGTAGTGATACTGGATCGCCTTCTTGTCGGTGTTCTTCGTGTGATTGAAGTAGCGCTTCACGCGCGCGAGCTTGCTCGCGCTCGTCACCGTGTTGCGCGCGAGCGAGTAGCCGATGTTGATGATGTCCGACAGCTTGCCCTCGATGTCGATCTTGCCCTTCACGTACGCCTCGCCGAGATTGTCGAGGCTTGGTTCGAGCAACAGCGGCAACGCCGACGCGCTGTTCACCTTCAGCGTGACCTGCGGCGCGCTGAAGGTGCCGAAATCGAGTTGCTCGCCGTTCCACAGCACGAGGCGCGCCGGTATGTTCGCTTTCGCCCGTACTTCGTCCGCCCACTGTGCCAGCTTCTTTTCCCAGAACATTTGGATTCTCCGTTTGTTCGTTGAATCGAATACAGCCAAGTATCTTGACGGCGCCCGCCGCTTGCGGCGCGGGCGCCCGGATGCAATACGAGACACGACCGGCGTGCGCCGGCGCCGCGCTTACGGCGACAGGCGCGAAATCGTCCAGCCCGGCGACGTGTCGGCGTCGCGCGTATAGAGCAGACGGTCGTGCAGCCGCGACGGGCGCCCCTGCCAGAACTCGATCGCGTCGGGCACGAGGCGGTAGCCGCCCCAGTGCGGCGGGCGCGGCGGGGCGTCGCCGTAGCGTTCGCTGACGGCCTTCTCGCGCGCTTCGAGCGTCGCGCGGCTATCGATCACCGCGCTCTGGTCGGACGCCCATGCGCCGATGCGCGAGCCGAGCGGGCGCGACGCGAAATAGCGGTCGCTTTCTTCGGCGCTGGTTTTCTCGATCCGGCCTTCGATGCGCACCTGGCGCTCGAGCTCGATCCAGTAGAACAGCAGCGCCGCTTGCGGATGCGCGGCGAGGTCGTGCCCCTTGCGGCTTTCGTAATTGGTGAAAAAGACGAACCCGCGTTCGTCGACGCCCTTGATGAGCACGATCCGGGCCGACGGCCGTCCGTCGGCGCCGACGGTCGCGAGCGTCATCGTGTTCGGCTCGGGCAGTTTGGCGGCGAGCGCCTCCTTGAACCAGCGGTCGAACTGGACGAAGGGGTCGGGGGCGGCATCGGCTTCGTCGAGCGAAGCACGCGAATAGTTGATGCGGAGATCGGCGAGAGTCGTCATGTTATGCAAACGCTTCAATCTGGGGCCAGTATAGCGAACGCGCAAGAATCGTGCGTGCACAGTGGGACGTGGGAGCGGGGAGTTCAGGCAAAATAGAGGGCTGCTCGACTTACGTTTTCCTTGCTGCCATGTCCGCTGCCGACACTGCCCCGCCCAGTTCTTCTGATCTTACCCCGACCCCGACAATCCAGCTTGACGTGGATCGCGAACGGCGTTTCGGCGGCGTCGCGCGGCTGTATGGCGCGCCGGTCGCCGCCGCTTTCGAGCGTGCGCACGTCGCGGTGATCGGGATCGGCGGCGTCGGGTCGTGGACGGCCGAGGCGCTCGCGCGCAGCGCGGTCGGCACGCTGACGCTGATCGATCTCGACAACGTCGCGGAAAGCAATACGAACCGGCAGATCCATGCGCTCGACGGCAATTACGGCAAGCCGAAGGTCGACGCGATGGCCGAGCGGATCGCGCTGATCGATCCCGCGTGTCGCGTGAACCGGATCGAGGATTTCGCGGAACCCGACAATTTCGACGCGCTGCTCGGCGGCGGCTTCGACTACGTGATCGACGCGATCGACAGCGTGCGCACGAAGGTCGCGCTGATCGCGTGGTGCGTCGCGAAGCGGCAGCCGCTCGTCACGGTCGGCGGCGCGGGCGGGCAGCTCGACCCGACGCGCATCCGGATCGACGATCTCGCGCTGACGATCCAGGATCCATTGCTGTCGAAGGTGCGCGCGCAGTTGCGCAAGCAGCACGGCTTTCCGCGCGGGCCGAAGGCGCGCTTCAAGGTCAGCGCCGTGTATTCGGACGAGCCGCTGATCTACCCGGAAGCGGCTGCATGCGACATCGAGGACGGCGCGGAGCCGTCCACGGCCGCGCACGTCGCGGGGCTCAACTGTGCGGGATTCGGTTCGAGCGTGTGCGTGACCGCGAGCTTCGGCTTCGCGGCCGCCGCGCATGCGCTGCGCGCGATCGCGGCGCAGGCCGCCGGCTGAGCTGCTGATCGGCGACGCGCGGGCGTTGCTTCATGCTGCGGCGCGGGACACGCGCTGCCGGCGATACGGTGCCCTAGCCGGGCCATTGCGGCCCGGCCGGTCGTTCGTCAGTTGAGCGCCATGCTCAGCTTGCGCCGCCATCCGGCGACGATATCGGGGCGGTCGCCCGCCAGCTCGAACACCGAAATCATCGTCTTGCGGCCGAGATCGTCGCCGTACGCGCGGTCGCGCAGCACGATTTCCAGCAACTGCTCCAGCGCGCCTTCATACTCGCGCCGCGCGATCAGGCTCTGCGCGAGGTCGAAGCGCGCGTCGAGATCGCCGGGGTTCGCCGCAATGCGCGCTTCGAGCGCGTCGGTCGGCGGCAGGTCGGCCGTTGCGTCGAGCGCGTCGAAACGGGTCTTGATCGCCTGGTAGCGCGGATCGCCGTCCTGCACGATCTGCGGCGACAGGCGCTCGGCCTCGGCGCGCGCGACTTCGACCTGGTTGTTCGCGAGCAGCAGTTCGATCAGGTCGAGGCGCGCGTCGTCGAAACCGGGGTTCAGCGCGAGCGCCGCTTCGAGGTGCGTGAGCGCGTCGTCGTAGCGCGATTCTGCCATCGCGTACTGCGCGGCGCGGCGTTCGGCTTCCTCGGGCGCCGGCAGCAGCCGGTCGAGGAACGCGCGCAACTGGCCTTCGGGCAGCACGCCGACGAACTGGTCGACCGGGCGCCCGTCCGCGAACGCGATCACGTGCGGGATGCTGCGCGTCTGGAAGTGCGCGGCGAGTTCCTGGTTCTCGTCGACGTTGACCTTCACGAGCTTCCAGCGGCCGTCGTAATCGGCTTCGAGTTTTTCGAGCAGCGGGCCGAGCGTCTTGCAGGGGCCGCACCACGGCGCCCAGAAGTCGACCAGCACGGGCGTGTCCAGCGACGCCTCGATGACGTCTTTCTCGAATGTGGCAAGCGTGGTGTCCATGTCGTTCTCTTCCGTTCGAATATCGTCAGGATGGGGGCGGCGCGCCCGTTTTTCAACGCGGCTTCGACTCGGGCAGCGGAATCCACTCGGTCTCGCCCGGCACCTTGCCCATTTCCTGGCGCGTCCAGGCTTCCTTCGCGCGCGCGATCGCGTCGCGGCTGCTCGCGACGAAATTCCATTCGATGAAGCGCTCGCCGTCGATCCTGTCGCCGCCGAGCAGCATCGCGCGCGCGCCGCCGGCGCTCGTCAGCGCGACCGCCGCGCCCGGCGCGAGCACGGCCATCTGCTCGGCCGGAACCGGCGTGCCGTCGATCGCGAGATCGCCGTCGACCACGTAGACCGCGCGCTCCTCGTGCGACGCGTCGAGTTCGATGCGGCCGCCGGCCGCGAATTCGGCCGCGACGTACAGCGTGCGCGAGAACGTCGTGACCGGCGAGCGCAGCCCGAACGCATCGCCGGCGATCACCGTCAGCGACACGCCGTCTTCGTCGCGCTTCGGCAGCGTGTCGGCCGCATGGTGCTCGAACGACGGCTCGGTGGTTTCGTGCGCGCGCGGCAGCGCGACCCAGGTCTGGATCCCGTGCACCGTGTGGCCGTTTGCGCGCTGCGCATCGGGCGTGCGTTCGGAGTGGACGATCCCGCGGCCGGCCGTCATCCAGTTCACGTCGCCCGGCACGATTTCCTGCCGCGAGCCGAGGCTGTCGCGGTGCAGGATCGCGCCGTCGAACAGGTAGGTGACGGTCGCGAGCCCGATATGCGGATGCGGGCGCACGTCGAGCCCGGTGCCGGCCGGCAGCGTGGCGGGCCCCATGTGATCGAAGAAGATGAACGGGCCGACGAGGCGCGCGGCGAGCGCGGGCAGCGTGCGGCGCACCTGCAGATTGCCGATGTCGCGCACGTGCGGCTTCAGCAGGGCTTTGATCGAGTCGGTCATGGCGGGTCCGGTGATGCGATGGGGATGCAGGTCATTGTAATAGCCGCCCGCCGACGATTCCATGCGCGCCGCGCGGGTATCGGGCCGGGCGGCGAAACCCGGTAGACTGACGCGCTTCTCAAGAAAACGCCGGGCCGCCCCAAGTTTTCCTGACCCCCTCGGGGGCTGGCGCGAAGCGACAGGGTTGGGGTACTTTGCACAACGATTCGACAATCGAGGAGACGCCGATGATGGCCCCGAAGGACTTGCTGCTCGCGCTGGTCGTGATCCTGGCGTGGGGCGTGAACTTCGTCGTGATCAAGGTCGGCCTGCACGGCATGCCGCCGATGCTGCTCGGTGCGCTGCGCTTCACGCTCGCGGCCGTGCCCGCGGTGTTCTTCGTGCGCCGGCCGCAGATTCCGTGGCGCCTGCTGCTGCTGTACGGCGCGACGATCCAGCTCGGCCAGTTCGTGTTCCTGTTCACCGGCATGTACGTCGGCATGCCGGCCGGCCTCGCGTCGCTCGTGCTGCAGTCGCAGGCGTTCTTCACGCTGGTGTTCGCGATGCTGTTCCTCGGCGAGCGGCTGCGCGTGCAGAACCTGGTCGGGCTCGCGATCGCCGCGGGCGGGCTCGTCGTGATCGCGGCGCAGGGCGGCCGCGCGATGACGCTCGCGGGCTTCCTGCTGACGATCTGCTCGGCCGCGATGTGGGCGTTCGGCAACATCGTCACGAAGAAGGTCGGGAAAGCGAACCTCGTGTCGCTCGTCGTATGGGCGAGCCTCGTGCCGCCCGTGCCGTTCTTCCTGCTGTCGCTGTGGTTCGAAGGGCCGCAGCGGATCGCGACCGCGCTCGCCGGGCTCGACGGTGCGTCGATCTTCGCGGTCGTCTATCTCGCGTTCGTCGCGACGCTGCTCGGCTACGGGCTGTGGAGCCGCCTGATGTCGCGCTACCCGGCCGCGCAGGTCGCGCAATTTTCGCTGCTGGTGCCGATCGTCGGGCTCGCGTCGTCGGCGCTGCTGCTCGACGAGCACCTGACGCGCGCGCAACTGATCGGCGCGGCGCTCGTGATGGGCGGGCTCGCGGTGAACGTGTTCGGCGGGAAACTGATGCGCCGCTTCGCGGCGTCGTGACGCGCCGGCACGCGCTGCGTGCCGGCGGCGGGGCGGGGTGGCCGGGTACGGCCGTCAGGCCATCCGGTTCTTCGCGAGCGGCGGATTCGCGGCGAAATAACGCTTGATGCCGCGGAAGATCGCGTCGGCCATCTCGTCGCGATAGCTGTCGTCGTTGAGCCTGCGCTCTTCGTCCGGGTTGCTGATGAACGCGGTCTCGACGAGGATCGACGGAATGTCGGGCGCCTTCAGCACCGCGAACCCGGCCTGCTCGACCGAGCCCTTGTGCAGCTTGTTGATGCCGCCGACTTCCTTCAGCACGTAGTTGCCGTAGCGCATCGAATCGCGGATCTGAGCGGTCGTCGACATGTCGAACAGCGCGCGGCTCACGGCCGCGTCCTGCGTCTTGATGTTGATGCCGCCGATCAGGTCCGACGAATTCTCCTTGTTCGCGAGCCAGCGCGCCGCGGCGCTCGACGCGCCGTGATCGGATAGCGCGAACACCGACGAGCCGCGCGCGGACGGCGTCGTGAACGCGTCCGCGTGGATCGACACGAAGAGATCGGCGCCGACGCGGCGCGCCTTCTGCACGCGCACGTTCAGCGGCACGAAGAAGTCGGCGTCGCGCGTCATCATCGCGCGCATGTTCGGCGCGCCGTCGATCTTCGCGCGCAGCTTCTTCGCGATGTCGAGCGCGATGTGCTTCTCGTACGTGCCGCCGCCGCCGATCGCGCCCGGATCCTCGCCGCCGTGGCCCGGATCGATCGCGACCGTCAGCAGGCGCACGGTGCCGCCCTTGCCGGATTTCGGTGCGGTGAACTTGTAGGTGTCGCCGTCGTCGTCGCTGTCGTCGCGGCGCGCGATGACGGGCGGCGGCTTGACGGCCGGCTTCGCGGGCGTCGCGGGCGTGCCGGCAGCCGGCGGCGTGTGCGGTGTGCCCGGCGTGTTCTGCGCGAAGCGCTGGAAGAACGCGTCGCTGTTGTCGTTGCCCGCGACGGGCGGCGTGGCCGGCCCGTTCAGCGCGCTCGGCGGCTGCATCTGCTGAGCGCGCGCCGTGTCGTTGAGCGCCTGTTCCTTGCGTTCCGTCTGCGCGATCAGGTCGGTCAGCGGATCGGGCGCGACGGCCGGATACAGGTCGAACACGAGCCGGTACTTGTAGGTGCCGACCGGCGGCAGCGTGAACACCTGCGGCTTCACCGAGCCTTTCAGGTCGAACACCATCCGCACGACGTGCGGCTGATACTGGCCGACGCGCACCGACTGGATCTGCGGATCGTTCGGCGCGATCTTCGACACGAGGTCGCGCAGCGCCTGGTCGAGATCGAGGCCGTTCAGGTCGACGACGAGACGGTCGGGACCCTGCAGCAGTTGTTGGCTATTCTGCAGCGGCTGGTCGGATTCGATCGTGACGCGCGTGTAATCGCGCGCGGGCCATACGCGCACGCCGAGCACCGATGACGCGTGCGCGAGCCGCGGCGCGACGAGGCCGAGCACCAGCGTCGACGCGCCCGCGCGCAGGATCTGGCGGCGCCGCCAGTTATGCGTCGCGGTGGCCGCCGATTCGATCGAGCGGAACGGTTTGATCAACATCTTTCGAGACATGCCTTTCCTGAAGCGCTGTACGCCCGGACGGTGAGGGCGCGGCCGTCGCCATCCACGTCGAGCGAGAAAACCAGGTCGGGCACGCCGAGCAGCACGCCCGCCTGTTGCGGCCATTCGACGAGGCAGATCGCGCTGGAATTGAAATATTCGCGAAAGCCTGCGTCGGACCATTCGGCCGGATCGTTGAATCGATACAGATCGAAGTGATAGACCTCAAGTTCCCCATCGCTGCGTTCGAGCGCGTACGGCTCGACGAGCGTATAGGTCGGGCTGCGCACGCGGCCCTGGTGGCCGAGGCCGCGCAGGATCGCGCGCACGAGGGTCGTCTTGCCCGCGCCGAGATCGCCGACCAGCTGGATCTGCAGCCCGTCGAACGCATGCGCGCGGGCGAGATCGAGGCGCGCCGCGTCGAGCGCATGCGCGAAGCGGGTGCCGAAGGCCTCGGTCGCCGCTTCGTCGGCGAGCGCGATCACGCGCTCCGCGAGCGGGGCGGGCAGCGTGGCGGCATGAGGCGTATGGGACGTGGCTGGCATTCTCGTAAAATAGTGCGATGAACCGATTACCGGAACTCGCCGCATCCGACAGGCCTTCGACTCATGCCGAAGGCGCGGCGCCGTGCGCGCTCGACGATGCGGCCTTGACTGCGCTCGCCGCGCGCATCAGGGCGTGGGGGCGCGAATTGGGTTTCGGGGCGATCGGCATCAGCGATACCGATCTCTCGGATGCCGAAGCAGGCCTCGCCGCCTGGCTGGAAGCCGGATACCACGGCGAAATGGATTATATGGCGAAACATGGGATGAAACGCGCGCGGCCGGCCGAACTTGTGGCCGGTACGCGACGCGTGATTTCCGTGCGACTCGCCTACCTGCCGGCCGAAACGCTCGCCCCTGGCGCGCCCGGCGATGTGCCCGGTGCGCTCGCGCCGCACGACTGGCGCGCACGCGAACGGGCGCGGCTCGACGATCCGCAAGCGGCCGTCGTGTCGATCTATGCGCGCGGCCGCGACTATCACAAGGTGCTGCGCAACCGGCTGCAGACGCTCGCGGAGCGCATCGAGCACGAGATCGGCGCGTTCGGCTACCGCGTGTTCACCGACTCGGCGCCCGTGCTCGAGGTCGAGCTCGCGCAGAAGGCCGGCGTCGGCTGGCGCGGCAAGCACACGCTGCTGCTGCAGCGCGATGCGGGTTCGCTGTTCTTCCTCGGCGAGATCTACGTCGATATTCCGCTGCCGACCGACGCGCACACGTCGCCCGATACCGCACCCGAGACCCCGGGCTCGCATTGCGGCAGTTGCACGCGCTGCATCGACGCGTGCCCGACCGGCGCGATCGTCGAGCCGTACCGCGTCGATGCGCGCCGCTGCATCTCGTACCTGACGATCGAGCTGAAAGGCAGCATTCCCGAGCCGCTGCGGCCGATGATCGGCAATCGTGTGTACGGCTGCGACGACTGCCAGCTCGTGTGCCCGTGGAACAAATTCGCGCAGGCCGCGCCGGTGGCCGATTTCGACGTGCGGCACGGCCTCGACCGCGCGACGCTCGTCGAGCTGTTCGGGTGGGATGCGGAAGCGTTCGATACGCGGATGCAGGGCAGCGCGATCCGACGCATCGGCTACGAAAGCTGGCTGCGCAATCTCGCGGTCGGGCTCGGCAATGCGCTGCGCGCGAGCGCCGACCGGATTTCGCCGCAGGCGCGCGACGCGATCGTCGCCGCGTTGCGCGCGCGGGCCGACGATCCGTCGCCGGTCGTGCGCGAGCATGTCGAATGGGCGCTGCGCGCCGCGTGAAGGCGGCGTAAAGTGTCGTCGGCGCGCGGCGGTGCCGCGCCATCCATCGCTCAGGAGAGGGCAATGTTCAATGCAGTCATCGACGCACCGTTCGGCAAGGTCGGCATCCGCACGGACGCCGCGGTGGTGCGCGAGATCGTCTATCTGCCCGAATCGGTGAAGTCGGTCGAGCCGGATTCGCCGCTCGCGAAGCGCGCGGTCAAGCAGATCGAACGTTATTTCGAGCGTGCGTCGGCGCGCTTCGACCTGCCGCTCGCCGACGTCGGCAGCGCGTTCCAGCACCGCGTGTGGGACGTGATCAGCGATATCCCGCCCGGCACGGTGCTGACCTACGGGCAGGTCGCGAAGCGGATCGGCAGTGCGCCGCGCGCGGTCGGCCAGGCGTGCGGCGCGAACTACTTCCCGCTCGTGATCCCGTGCCATCGCGTCGTCGCGGCAGGCGGCCTCGGCGGCTTCGCGAACCACGACGACAACGGTTATTACCAGAAAGTGAAGCGCTGGCTGCTGGCGCACGAAGGCGTGCCGTACTGATGAGCGAACCGCTGATTTCCCCCGAAGCCGACGACGATGCCGCTGCGGCATCGCCCGCGCTGCTTGCGAGCCGCGCGTCGATCGACGTGTTCTGCGATGCGCTGTGGCTCGAGCACGGGCTGTCGCGCAACACGCTCGACGCGTACCGGCGCGATCTGGTGCTGTTTTCCCGATGGCTGGCCGCGACGCACGACGCGCCGCTCGATTCGGCCGACGAGGCGATGGTGACGGGCTACATTGCCGCGCGCAGCGACGGCAAGGCGACGTCGTCGAACCGGCGGTTGTCGGTGTTCCGTCGCTATTACGGCTGGGCCGTGCGCGAGCATCGCGCGAGCGCGGACCCGACGCTGCGGATCACGTCCGCGAAACAGGCGGCCCGGTTCCCGTCGACGTTGTCCGAGGCGCAGGTCGAGGCGCTGCTCGGTGCGCCCGACATCGACACGCCGCTTGGCCTGCGCGATCGCACGATGCTCGAGCTGATGTACGCGAGCGGGCTGCGCGTGAGCGAGCTCGTGACGCTGAAGACCGTCGAGGTCGGCCTCAACGAGGGCGTCGTGCGCGTGATGGGCAAGGGTTCGAAGGAGCGGCTCGTGCCGTTCGGCGAAGTCGCGCACGGCTGGATCGAGCGCTACCTGCGCAATGCGCGGCCGGCGCTGCTCGGCGCACGCGCGGCCGACGCGCTGTTCGTGACCGCGCGCGGCGACGGAATGACGCGCCAGCAGTTCTGGAACATCATCAAGCGCCACGCGCAGCAGGCCGACGTGCGCGCGCACCTGTCGCCGCACACGCTGCGGCATGCGTTCGCGACGCACCTGCTGAACCACGGCGCCGACCTGCGCGTCGTGCAGTTGCTGCTCGGCCACAGCGACATCTCGACCACGCAGATCTATACGCACGTCGCGCGCGAGCGGCTGAGGACGCTGCACGCGCAACACCACCCGCGCGGCTAGCGCACGGGGGGCGCGATTCCGGCACGGCGCGTTCTTCGCTGCGTGCGCCTGCCGGCCGGCTGGCGTCAGGCCAGGTCGCGCAGCTTGTGCTTCAGCACCTTGCCGGTCGATGCGGCCGGCAACGCGTCGAGCACGCGGATGTGGGCAGGGCGTTTGTAAGGCGCCAATCGCTCCGCGCACCATGCATGCAACGCCGGTTCGTCCGCCGCCGCGCCCGGCACCAGCTCGACGAATGCGAGCACTTCCTCGTTGCCTTCGACCGCGCGGCCGATGACGGCCGCCTGCACGACGTCCGGATGCGCGTTCAGCACCTGTTCGACTTCGACCGGATACACGTTGAAGCCGGACCGGATGATCAGTTCCTTGCTGCGGCCCGCGATCGTCACCGCGCCGTCCGCGTCCTGCCGCGCGAGATCGCCGGTGCTCAGCCAGCCGTCCGGCGACACGGCCGCGCGCGTGGCGTCCGCGTTGCGGTAGTAGCCGAGCATCACGTTCGGCCCGCGCACGCGGATCTCGCCGACTTCGCCTTGCGGCACGTTGGTGCCGTCCGGCGCGACGATCCGCATGTCGACGCCCGGAATCGGCACGCCGACCGAGCTGTCGGCGCGCGGCGCGTCGAGCGGCGTCTGCGTGATGGTCGGGCTGCTTTCAGTCATCCCGTAGCCGTTGTGCAGCGGCACGCCGTACACGCGCTCGACGCGCGCCTTCAGGTTCGCATCGAGCGGCGAGCCGCCCGAATACGCGAAGCGCAGGCGCGGCGCGTGCCACGCGTGGCCGTGCGTGTGCAGGTGTTCGAGCAGCTTCGCGTGCATTGCGGGCACACCCTGGAAGATCGTGACGCCTTCGTCGGCGAGCGCGATGCGCACGGCCTCCGGCGCAAAGCGCGGTGCGAGCCGCAGCGTCGCGCCTGCGTACAGGCTGCCGAGGCAGACCGACGCGAGCCCGTACACGTGCGACACGGGCAGCACCGTATAGACGACGTCGTCCGGCGACACGCGGCGCAGCGTGCTCGACGTCGCCGCGATGAACAGCAGGTTGCGGTGCGACAGCATCACGCCTTTCGGCGTGCCGGTCGTGCCGGTCGTGTAGATCAGCGCCGCGCATTGCGCGGCACCGTCGGCGGCCACCGGTTCGGCAGGCGCGCTCGCATCGACGCGATACGACCACGCGCCGATGTCGATCGGCAGCGCGCCGGCGGGTGTCGCGCCGAGCCGCGCCGCGTGGGCACGTGCGTCGGGCGATGCGTCCGTCGCGAACGCGATCAGCTTCGGACGCGCGTGCGCGGCGATCGCATCGAGTTCGCCGGCAGACAGCCGCGCGTTCGACACGAGCGCCCACGCATCGACGCGGGCGACCGCGAACAGCAGCACGATCTGCGCGACGCAGTTTTCCGCGACGATCATCACGCGGTCGCCGCCTTGCACGCCGAGGCTCGCGAGCCGTGCGGCGGCCGCATCGACGGCCTGCGACAAGTCGCCGTACGACAGGCGGCGCGCGTCCTCGATCAGCGCCGGATGCGCGGGCGCCCGCGTGGCCCAGCGCGCGGGCACGTCGGCGATGCGGTTAGGCAGCGCGGCGAGCAGCGCATCGACGTCGAGCGACTCGGAAGAGCGGATGGGCGAGGGCATGGCGTCTCCAGAAAAGGGGCGGGCGGCGGCGTGACGATGTTTGCGAACGATCGTGCCATGACGATGCACGCGCCACAATCGGCCAAACGGGCAATAGCGTTTCGCGATGTCTGCAATGATGATGGGCGGAATCGCCACGGCGACGCCGCGGGCCGCCCGGCGGAAAACGGGCCGCGAGTATACCGCCGGCGCGGGCGCGCCATCGCGCGCGCCGGTCGTTCGCCATTAGAATGCCGCCATGAGTAAATCCAGACACGTGTCCGAAACCCCTGCGACCCAGCTGTTGCGCCGCCACGGCGTCGCGTTCGGCGAGCATCCGTACGAATACGTCGAACACGGCGGCACCGGCGAATCGGCGCGCCAGCTCGGCGTCGACGAGCACAGCGTCGTGAAGACGCTCGTGATGGAAGACGAGCACGCGAAGCCGCTGATCGTGTTGATGCACGGCGACCGCACCGTGTCGACGAAGAACCTCGCGCGGCAGATCGGCGCGAAGCGCGTCGAGCCGTGCAAGCCCGAGGTCGCGAACCGCCATTCGGGTTATCTCGTCGGCGGCACGTCGCCGTTCGGTACGCGCAAGACGATGCCCGTCTACGTCGAGGCGACGATCCTCGAATTGCCGACGATCTACCTGAACGGCGGCCGTCGCGGCTACCTCGTCAGCCTCGCGCCGGCGGTGCTCACGTCGCTGCTCGGCGCGCAGCCCGTGCAGTGCGCGAGCGTCGACTGAGGGTTTCACCTTCGTGGCAGGCCGCGCTCGTTCGGTAGAATGGGCGCCGTTTCGGCTTGCCGCGCACCGAGCCGTCCCTTTACCGATACGTTGAAAGAAGAGTCCTCCGCATGCAGATCCTGCTCGCCGCCCTCGTTGCCTACCTGATCGGTTCGGTGTCGTTCGCCGTCGTCGTCAGCGCCGCGATGGGCCTGGCCGACCCGCGTTCATACGGGTCGAAGAATCCCGGCGCGACCAACGTGCTGCGCAGCGGCAACAAGAAAGCCGCGATCCTGACGCTCGTCGGCGACGCATTCAAGGGCTGGATTGCCGTCTGGCTCGCGCGGCGCTTCGGCCTGCCCGACGTCGCGGTCGCATGGGTCGCGATTGCCGTGTTCATCGGCCACCTGTATCCGGTGTTCTTCCGCTTCCAGGGCGGCAAGGGCGTCGCGACCGCGGCCGGCGTGCTGCTCGCCGTACACCCGGTGCTCGGGCTCGCGACCGCGCTGACCTGGCTGATCGTCGCATTCTTCTTCCGCTATTCGTCGCTCGCGGCGCTGGTGGCGGCGGTGTTCGCGCCGGTGTTCGACGTATTCCTGTTCGGCACGAGCCACAACCCGGTCGCATGGGCCGTGCTCGCGATGAGCGTGCTGCTCGTGTGGCGTCACCGCGGCAACATTTCGAAGCTGCTCGCGGGGCAGGAGAGCCGGATCGGCGACAAGAAGAAGGCGGCCGCGGACGGCGGCGCGCAGGACGGCGGGAAAGCCTGACGACGCGGCGCTTGCCGCGCGCCGGGCGCGCCGCGTGTGCGGGGCCCGGCGGGATGACGGGACGGATCGGCCGGCGATCAGTCGCGGAAGTTGTTGAAGTCGAGCGGCGTGTCGGTCACGTCCTTGCGCAGCATCGCGATCACGCTCTGCAGGTCGTCGCGCTTCGTGCCCGCCACGCGCACCGCGTCGCCCTGGATGCTCGCCTGCACCTTGATCTTGCTGTCCTTCACGAGCCGCACGATCTTCTTCGCGAGATCGCCCGTCACGCCTTTCTTCACGGTGACGATCTGCTTGACCTTGTCGCCGCCGATCTTCTCGACCTTGCCGTAGTCGAGGAAGCGCACGTCGACGTTGCGCTTGGCCAGCTTGCCGATCAACACGTCCTTGACCTGGCCGAGCTTGAAATCGTCGTCGGCGAACAGCGTCAGCTCACGTTCCTTCTGCTCGACGCGCGCGTCGGAGCCCTTGAAGTCGAAGCGCGTCGAAATTTCCTTGTTCGACTGCTCGATGGCGTTCTTCACTTCGATCATGTTCGCTTCGGAAACGACGTCGAACGATGGCATGGCATTCTCCCTTGAGATGCGGGCACCCGGCTCGCGCGCGGGCACTCGCTATAATTGCGGACTGTTTGCCATTTTACCGATGCCCCTCCGTTTGCCCAAGACCGGCCTTCCGCCGGCCCGGGCCGACGTGACCGCGAATGCCGATGCCTCCTGACGATTCCGCCCTGTCGCTGCTTCCCGACCATCCGCTCGCCGCGCACAACACGTTCGGCATCGACGCGAACGCGCGCTTCGCCGCGCGCATCACGCACGCGTCGCAGTTCGAGGCGCTGCATCGCGACCCGCGCGTCGCGAACCTGCCGCAGCTCGTGCTCGGCGGCGGCAGCAATGTCGTGTTCACACGCGATTTCGACGGCGTCGTGCTGCTCGACGAAATCGCGGGCCGCCGCGTCGTGCGCGAGGACGACGACGCGTGGTACGTCGAGGCCGGCGGCGGCGAGAACTGGCACGACTTCGTCGCGTGGACGCTCGAGCACGGGATGCCGGGCCTCGAGAATCTCGCGCTGATCCCGGGCACGGTCGGCGCCGCGCCGATCCAGAACATCGGCGCGTACGGCCTCGAGATGAAGGTGTATTTCGATTCGCTGGTCGCCGTCGAGCTATCTACGGGGCGCAGCGAGCGCTTCGACGCCGCGCGCTGCGCGTTCGGCTATCGCGACAGCTTCTTCAAGCGGGAAGGGCGCGGCCGGTTCGCGATCGTGTCGGTGACGTTCCGGCTGCCCAGGCGATGGGCGCCGCGGCTCGGCTACGCGGACGTCACGCGCGAGCTCGACGCGCGCGGCATCGCGCCCGATGCGGCGACGCCGCGCGACGTGTTCGACGCGGTCGTCGCGATCCGCCGCGCGAAGCTGCCCGATCCGCTCGTTCTCGGCAACGCGGGCAGTTTCTTCAAGAATCCGGTGATCGACGCCGCGCAGTTCGCTGCGCTGCGCGCCCGCGCGCCCGATGTCGTGTCGTATCCGCAGCCGGACGGGCAGGTGAAGCTCGCGGCCGGCTGGCTGATCGACCGCTGTGGCTGGAAGGGGCGCGCGCTGGGCGCGGCGGCCGTGCACGACCGCCAGGCGCTCGTGCTCGTCAATCGCGGCGGCGCGACGGGCGCCGACGTGCTCGCGCTGGCACGGGCGATCCAGGCCGACGTGCGCGAGCAATTCGGCGTCGAGCTCGAGGCCGAGCCGGTCTGCCTGTAGCGCGGGTCCGCGCCGGTTTTCACGTACCCAAACAAAAAGCGCCGATCGTCGATCGGCGCTTTTTGCGTCTGCTGCCGGATTCCGCCGGCGCGTCAGTGTTTGAGGCGGCCGAGCAGCAGGAACTCCATCAGCGCCTTCTGCACGTGCAGGCGGTTTTCCGCCTCGTCCCACACGACGCTCTGCGGGCCGTCGATCACGCCGGCCGTCACTTCCTCGCCGCGGTGCGCGGGCAGGCAGTGCATGAACAGCGCGTCCGGGTTCGCGTGCCCCATCATTTCCTCGTCGACGCACCAGTCGGCGAACGCCTTCATCCGCGCTTCGTTCTCGGCTTCGAAACCCATGCTCGTCCATACGTCGGTCGTCACGAGATCGGCGCCCTTGCATGCTTCGTTCGGATCGTCGAACACCTCGTAGAACGGTGCGCTGTCGGGCGACACGAGCTTCATGTCGAGCGCATAGCCGGGCGGCGTCGACAGGCGCAGCTTGAAGCCGAGGATCTGCGCGGCTTCGATCCACGTGTAGAGCATGTTGTTCGCATCGCCGACCCATGCGACGGTCTTGCCGGCGATCGGGCCGCGGTGCTCGTAGTACGTGAAGATGTCGGCGAGCACCTGGCACGGGTGGTATTCGTTGGTCAGGCCGTTGATCACCGGCACGCGGGAGTTTTCCGCGAAGCGCTGGATGACCTCCTGCTCGAACGTGCGGATCATGATGATGTCGACCATCCGCGAGATGACCTGCGCGGAATCCTCGACGGGCTCGCCGCGGCCGAGCTGCGTGTCGCGCGTGCTCATGAAGACGGCGTGGCCGCCGAGCTGGAAGATCCCGGCCTCGAACGACAGGCGCGTGCGCGTCGAGCTCTTCTCGAAGATCATCGCGAGCGTGCGGTCGTGCAGCGGGTGATAGGTCTCGTAGTTCTTGAACTTGCGCTTCAGGATACCCGTGCGTTCGAGCACGTACTCGTAGTCTTCCAGCGAGAAATCCTTGAACTGCAGGTAGTGACGAATGGTTTTGGCGGTCATGAAGCGAAATACGGCGGGTTTCACCCGGCAGCGAGGCCGGACGGCGCCGCCGTCGGGTGTGGATAACTCAAAGCAGCATAAAGGATTTTCTGTGCTTTGACGAGCCGCGAAGAGAAGCGGGGCGCGATCTCCGCGCGCGGCCGGCGGTACGGGAAGGGGGCGTCGGGACGACGCGCGATGGCGCGCTGCGGTATAATCCAAAAGTTTTCTCCAGCCCGGCAGGCAAGCCTCTTCGCGCTCTGCCGGACACAAGCTGTGCGCTGCACAAATCCGGTGCGGCACACCGGCAGCACGCGTTGGCGTCCTGTTTTCGGGATATCGGAATGCTTGTGCCGCCGTCCATTCCAGCTTTGTGTTCGCGTATCCAGGCGCCGTCGCCTGGGCATCGCCGGGCCGTCACTTGGGTAACCACATGGCTGAAACCCCTCCGACCGAATTCTTTATCCAGGGCATTACGAAAGACGGGAAAAAGTTTCGCCCGAGCGACTGGTCGGAACGTCTGGCCGGTGTGATGGCCTGCTTCGGGCCGGGGGCGAGCGGGCCGAATGCACGTCTCAAGTATTCGCTGTACGTGCGTCCGACGATGCTCGGCGACCTGAAATGCGTGATCCTCGATTCGCGGCTGCGAGACATCGAGCCGATGGCTTTCGATTTCGTGCTGAATTTCGCGAAGGACAACAACCTCGTCGTCACCGAGGCGTGCGAGCTGCCGGACTACGGCGCGAAGAAGTGATGCGGTGATGCCGAAGGGCGAGGGCGCCTGGTGCGCCCGCCCTGGCTGTCGTCGGTCGGCGCGATCGCCGTACGACAGGCAACAAAAAAACCCGCCTAGGCGGGTTTTTTTGCGATCGCAGGAAACAGGAACGCCCGCGTGAGCGGGCGCCCTTGCCGGTCACACCGGATTTACGCTGCTGCCTGCAGGCCCTTGACGGCTGCGGCGAGGCGGCTCTTGCTGCGAGCGGCCTTGTTCTTGTGAACGATCTTCTTGTCGGCGATCGTGTCGATCGTCTTCACGGCAGCCTTGAACAGCTCGGCAGCCTTTGCCTGGTCGCCGGCTTCAACAGCCTTGCGAACCGACTTGATCGCGGTACGGAATTTCGAGCGCAGCGCCGAGTTGTGCGAGTTTGCCTTCGCGGCCTGGCGGGCGCGCTTGCGTGCTTGTGCGGAGTTAGCCATGACGGTTCCTTATCCTGTCCTGTTTCCAGAGCTTGGAGCCTGACGGCCAAGCGCTGCTTTTCGATCCGTCCCCTGAGAACGATTGCCCAGGGGCGCATAAAAAAACGGTGATTTTAACCGAGGCCGGAACATGGAAACGGCAGTTGCCGTACATGTACAGGCCTAGAAACGGGCGATTATAGCAACAAAATCAAGCGAGTGGCAAGATCGATGTGACACCCGCCGGGCGGGGCGCCGGCAGCGGGCGCGCTTTTCGGCATCGGGCGGTGGCCGGGTCACGCAACGTCCGTATAATAAGCGCCCCATGAATCTATTCCGAGCCCTGCTGACGGTCAGCGGCTTCACGCTGCTGTCGCGCGTGACCGGACTGGCCCGCGAGACGCTGATCGCCCGTGCGTTCGGCGCCAGTCAATACACCGACGCGTTCTACGTCGCCTTCCGCATTCCGAACCTGCTGCGCCGCCTTTCCGCGGAAGGTGCGTTCTCGCAGGCGTTCGTGCCGATCCTCGCCGAGTTCAAGAACCAGCAGGGGCACGATGCGACGAAGGCGCTCGTCGACGCGATGTCGACCGTGCTTGCGTGGGCGCTTGCCGTGCTGTCGGTCCTCGGGATCGCCGGCGCGTCGTGGGTCGTGTTCGCGGTCGCGTCCGGCCTGCACACCGACGGCCAGGCGTTCCCGCTCGCGGTCACGATGACGCAGATCATGTTCCCGTACATTGTGTTCATCTCGCTGACGACGCTCGCGTCCGGCGTGCTGAACACGTACAAGAGCTTCTCGCTGCCCGCGTTCGCGCCGGTGCTGCTCAACGTCGCATTCATCGCCGCGGCCGTGTTCGTCGCGCCGCACCTGAAGGTGCCGGTGTTCGCGCTCGCGTGGGCCGTCATCGTGGGCGGCGTGCTGCAGTTCCTCGTGCAGCTGCCGGGCCTGAAGAAGATCGACATGGTGCCGCTGATCGGCCTCAACCCGCTGCGCGCGCTGCGGCACCCCGGCGTGAAGCGCGTGCTCGCGAAGATGGTGCCCGCGACGTTCGCGGTGTCGGTCGCGCAGCTGTCGCTGATCATCAACACCAACATCGCGTCGCGGCTCGGGCAGGGCGCCGTGTCGTGGATCAACTACGCCGATCGTCTGATGGAATTCCCGACGGCGCTGCTCGGCGTCGCGCTTGGCACGATCCTGCTGCCGAGCCTGTCGAAGGCGCACGTCGACGCCGATTCGACCGAGTATTCGGCGCTGCTCGACTGGGGGCTGCGCGTCACGTTCCTGCTCGCGGCGCCGAGCGCGCTCGCGCTGTTCTTCTTCGCGACGCCGCTCACCGCGACGCTCTTCAACTACGGCAAGTTCGACGCGCATACCGTCACGATGGTCGCGCGTGCGCTCGCGACCTACGGGATCGGCCTCGTCGGCATCATCCTGATCAAGATCCTCGCGCCGGGCTTCTATGCGAAGCAGGACATCAAGACGCCCGTGAAGATCGCGATCGGCGTGCTGATCGTCACGCAGATCTCGAACTACGTGTTCGTGCCGCTGATCGGCCATGCGGGCCTCACGCTGAGCATCGGCGTCGGCGCGTGCCTGAACTCGCTGCTGCTGTTCCTCGGGCTGCGCAAGCGCGGCATCTACCAGCCGTCGTCGGGCTGGCCGCGCTTCTTCATGCAGCTGGTCGGCGCGACGCTCGTGCTCGCGGGTGTGATGCACTGGTTCTCGATCAGCTTCGACTGGACCGGGATGCGCACGCAGCCGCTCGATCGCATCGCGTTGATGGCCGCGTGCCTGGTGCTGTTCGCTGCACTATATTTCGGTATGTTGTGGGTGATGGGCTTCAAATACGCTTACTTCAGAAGGCGCGCCAAGTGACGACCGCTATGACCCGCGTCCTCGACTACTTCAGCACGCTCGTGGCGGACGACGACAGCCTGCCCGTCACGGAGACCGCGCTGTCGCTGGCGCAGGACGCGTATCCCGACCTCGACCTGCAGGGCACGCTGGCCGAACTCGACATGCTGGCGGCGCGGCTGCGCCGGCGGCTCGCCGACGATGCGGACCTGAAAGGCCGCGTCGCCGCGCTGAACGACTTCTTCTTCCGCGAACTCGGCTTCGCGTGCAATCACAACGATTACTACGACCCCGATAACAGCCACCTGAACGCCGTGCTGAAACGGCGGCGCGGGATTCCGATCTCGCTGTCGGTGCTGTATCTGGAGCTCGCCGAGCAGGTCGGCGTGCCGGCGCGCGGCGTATCGTTCCCCGGCCATTTCCTGCTGCGCGTCACGCTGCCGGACGGCGACCTGATCATCGATCCGACCAACGGCCATTCGCTGTCCGAAGCCGAGATGGTCGAGATGCTCGAGCCGTATGTCGCGCGCGCGGCCGGCGCGGTCGACAGCGCGTTGCGCGCGCTGCTGCAGCCCGCGACGAGCCGCGAGATCATCGCGCGGATGCTGCGCAACCTGAAGACGATCTATCTGCAGACGGAACGCTGGCAGCGGCTGCTCGCGGTGCAGCAGCGGCTCGTGATCCTGTTGCCCGAGCAGCTCGACGAGGTGCGCGATCGCGGTTTCGCGTATGCGCGGCTCGACTACCTGCGCCCCGCGCTCGAGGATCTCGAGCAGTATCTCGGCGAGCGGCCGGAGGCGGACGATGCGACCGTCGTCGAGTCGCAGGTGACCGAATTGCGGCAGCGGATGCAGCGCGACGACGAGGACTGAGCCGGTCGCGCGACGGCCGGAACCCGGAATGAAGAACGCCCGCATCGCGGGCGTTTTGCATGCGCGCTTACTTCGGCTGCATCCGGATCGCGCCGTCGAGGCGGATCACTTCGCCGTTGAGCATCGGATTCTCGACGATCTGGCGCACCAGCATCGCGTATTCGGCCGGTTTGCCGAGCCGCGGCGGGAACGGCACCATCGCGCCGAGCGCGTCCTGCACGTCCTGCGGCATGCCGAGCAGCATCGGCGTCTCGAACAGGCCGGGCGCGATCGTCATCACGCGGATGCCGCTGCGCGACAGGTCGCGCGCGATCGGCAGCGTCATGCCGGCGACGCCGGCCTTCGAGGCCGCGTACGCGGCCTGGCCGATCTGCCCGTCGAATGCGGCGACCGATGCGGTACTGACGATCACGCCGCGCTCGCCGTCCGCGGTCGGCGCGGTTGCGGCCATCGCGGCCGCTGCGAGCCGGATCATGTTGAACGTGCCGACGAGGTTCACGTTGATCGTCTTCGCGAACACGTCGAGCGGATGCGCGCCGTCCTTGCCGACGGTCTTCGCGGCGGGCGCGATGCCCGCGCAGTTGACGAGGCCGCGCAGTGTGCCCGCGTGCGTCGCCGCGTCGACGGCTGCCTGCGCGTCGGCTTCGCTCGACACGTCGCAGCGCACGAATTCGCCGCCCAGCTCGGTCGCGAGCGCGACGCCGGCCGCCTCGTTCAGGTCGGCGAGCACGACCTTGCCGCCGGCCTGCGCGAGCATCCGCGCCGTTCCGGCGCCGAGGCCCGACGCGCCGCCTGTGATCAGAAAGACGTTGCCGCGAATCTCCATGACTGTCTCCTTTGTCGACCGCCCTTAGCGCTTTAGCGCTTAGGGAGGTCCCATGCAAGGCGGTCGACCGCCCTTAGCGCTTTAGCGCTTAGGGAGGTCCCATGCAAGGCGGTCGACCGCCCTTGGCGCTTTAGCGCTTGGGGAGGTCCCATGCAAAGCGGTCGACCGCCCTTGGCGCTTTGGCGCTTGGGAAGGTCCCATGCAAGGCGGTTGTACTGTCCGATGCCAAGCGATCGGTTGAAAAACCGTGCGCCGGTTGGCAGCGCGCACGTATCCGACCGATTGTACGGGGCGCCATCGCGCGGCGGCGAGACAGGCACGGTCGTGCGAATCTCGGCCGGGCGAAAAAAAACCGCCCGGAAAGGGCGGCTTGCGGTGCGCGATGCGGTGCTTACTTCAGTGCGTCGAACGCGCGCTCGCGGATTTCCTCGACGCTGCCGAGGCCCGAGATCTTGCGATACTGCGGCGCCTTCAGGCCGTTTTCCTCGCCGCGCTGCGCCCAGTCGCCGTAGTACTTGATCAGCGGCTTGGTCTGCGCTTCGTACACTTCGAGACGTTTCTTGACGGTTTCTTCCTTGTCGTCGTCGCGCTGGATCAGCGGTTCGCCCGTCACGTCGTCGTGGCCTTCGACCTTCGGCGGGTTGAACTTGACGTGATACGTGCGGCCCGATGCCGGGTGCGTGCGGCGGCCGCTCATGCGCTCGATGATTTCCGAGAACGGCACGTCGATCTCGAGCACGTAGTCGATCGCGACACCGGCGTCCTTCATCGCATCGGCCTGCGCGATCGTGCGCGGGAAGCCGTCGAACAGATAGCCGTTCGCGCAATCGGATTCCTTCAGGCGCTCCTTGACGAGGCCGATGATCAGGTCGTCCGTCACGAGCTTGCCTTCATCCATGAAGCGCTTCGCCTCGACGCCGAGCGGCGTGCCGGCCTTCACGGCCGCGCGCAGCATGTCGCCCGTCGAGATTTGCGGGATGCCGAATTTTTCCTTGATGAAGTTTGCCTGGGTGCCCTTTCCCGCGCCGGGCGCGCCCAACAGGATCAAACGCATGGTGATATCTCCAGTATGTAGATTCGTGTGGCGAGACGCAAAGGCGCCGGCGACTGCGTGCGCGGGGCTTGCCTGGCGCGCGGCGGACCGGTCTGATGCGGCGCGTCGGCTTCGGCGACGCGCGGCTGCCGGCAGGGCCGCGGGCGGGGTCAAGCGAGGACGCGCTGGTCGCGGACGGCTCGCACAATCGCCTGATTATGCCACGGGTTATTTTGAACCCGGCCGAAAAAGGGCCTGCACGCGCGCGAGATCGGCCGGCGTGTCGATGCCGGCTTCGGGTGCGGACTCGGTGATCAGCACTGCGATGCGCTCGCCGTGCCACAGCGCGCGCAGCTGTTCGAGCTGCTCGGCTTGTTCGATCGGTGCCTGCGCGAGCGTCGGATACGTGCGCAGGAAACGCGCGCGATACGCATAGAGACCGATGTGCCGATAGACCGGAAATCCAGGGGCCGGCATCGCCGCGACGTCCGGCCAGTGCGGCTGGTATGCGTCGCGGCTCCACGGAATCGGCGCGCGCGAGAAGTACAGCGCGACGCTCTGCGCGTCGAGCGCGACCTTCACGACGTTCGGGTTGAACACGTCGGCTGCATCGTGGATCGGGTGGGCCGCGGTCGCGATCGCGCAGGCCGGATGCGCGGCCAGGTGCGACGCTACGTCGCGCACGAGCACCGGGTCGATCAGCGGCTCGTCGCCCTGCACGTTGACGACGACGGTGTCGTCGCTCCACCCGAACGTCGCCGCGACTTCCGCGAGCCGGTCGGTGCCGGACGGATGGTCGGCACGCGTCAGCACCGCCTCGAAGCCGTGATCGCGCGCCGCATCGAGCACGCTTTGCGCGTCGGATGCGACGAGCACCTGCTGCGCGCCCGCTTCGCGCGCGCGCTCGGCGACGCGCACGACCATCGGCTTGCCGCCGAGATCGGCGAGCGGCTTGTTCGGGAGGCGCGTCGACGCGAGCCGGGCGGGAATGACGGCGATGAAGGGTTGCGGGTGAGTCATCGGAGGGAACGGTGAGAGGGACGGGGCGGGTGGCGCGTCCGGCGCCGGTCTCCCGGCGGCGTTCGGCGACCGGCCGGGGCCGGGTCGCCTTCAAGCGATTGCGCCGGTCGAGCGGCCTGGCGGTTTATCGGCCGGCCGGGTCGACCGGCGTGCCTTCGACGGTCTGGCGCGCTTCGTCGACGAGCATCACGGGGATGCCGTCGCGGATCGGGTAGGCGAGCTTGTCCGCGTTGCAGATCAGCTCCTGCGCGGCGCGGTCATAGTGGAGCGGGCCTTTGCAGATAGGGCACACAAGGATTTCAAGCAGGCGAGCGTCCACGGAGTTTCTCCACAACGAGGGCAATGAGGCGAGGGTCGAGCGCGGCTTCGACAGGGACGACCCAGAGTCGAGCGTCGCGCCAGGAAGCGCCCAATTTTACTGCATCCTTCTCGGTGATCAGGATCGCATCGACGGCGTCGTCGACGAACGGATTGTCGGCGAACGCGTAGTGGTCGGGCAGCGCGCGCGTCGCCGGCGCGAGACCGGCCGCGCGCAGCGTCGCGAAGAAGCGTTCCGGCGCACCGATGCCGGCTGCGGCGAGCACGCGCTCGTGCGCGAACTGCGACAGCGGGCGGCGCATTGCGGGCTGGTCGAGGTGCCATGCGGCGCCCGGCGTGAGCGCGAGCGCGTAGGTGTCGGGCCACGGCGGCAGCGCGCCGCTGTATGGGTCGTTGACGAGCGTGGCGTCGCGGTGCCGCGACAGCGGCTCGCGCAGCGGCCGGCCGGCAGCAGGAAGCCGTTGCCGCCGAGCCGGTGGTCGAACACGACGAGCTCGACCGTGCGCGCGAGGCGGTAGTGCTGCAGGCCGTCGTCGCTGACGATCACGTCGACGTCCGGATGCGCGGCGCGCAGCGCCTGCGCGGCCGCCACGCGGTCGGGGCACACCCAGACGGGCGCGGTGGTGCGGCGCGCGATCAGCAGCGGCTCGTCGCCGCCCACGCTCGCGCGCGACGCGGGCGTGACGGCGGTCGGCGCTTTCACGTTCGCGCCGTAGCCGCGCGACACGACGCCGGGCGTGAAGCCGGCCGCGCGCAACGCGTCGACGAGCGCGATCACGGTCGGCGTCTTGCCGGTACCGCCGACGGTCACGTTGCCGACCACGACGACGGGCACGCCGACGTCGACCGGTTTCTTCCAGCCCTGTGCGTAAGCGGTGCGCCGCAGCGCCGCGCACAGGCCGAACACGCATGCGAACGGCGTGAGCGCCCACGCGAGCGCGCCGCGCCGCTGCCATTCGCGTGTCAGGCGCGCTTCGAGCCGGGCGAGCGGGCCGCCGGGCGTGCTCATCGGACCGGGCGCGGCGCGTCGTGCGCCGCGGCGTGGGACGGATTCGTCAAGGCGGATTCTCCGTTGGGCGGCGCATGCCGCGGGGTCTGCGGAAGGCGGCACTCTAGCGCGCCGCATGCGGACGCGGCAAGCGCGACCGGCCGACGCAGCCCGCGGGGCCGGATCGCGGCGGGCTGTGGATAACTCTGTGAAGAACTCCCCGGTCGATGGCCTCAAACGCCCGCCCGGTGGGCATCGAATCGGATGAGAATCATTCCGAAAGGTTTAAAAATATATAAAAATCAATGTGTTATCGGGAATTGTCTGGTTTTTTTCGCGGTTTCCAAGCGTTTTAGGCGGACGATTGCCAGAATGTGGACACCTTTCGAGCGCCGCGACGCATGCGCTCGGTGCTGGACGCCGCGCGTGTGTCGGACTATCGTGTCGCCGCCAGCATTCATCCGACCGTCCATGCCTTCCGACTCCCCTTTTGCTGCACCCGGCGCGACCCGCGGCGGCGACGAAGTGATTCCCGTTTCGGCGCTCAATCGCGCGATTTCGACGATGCTCGAGCGCTCGTTTCCGCTGCTGTGGATTTCGGGCGAAGTATCGAATTTCACGCGCGCCGCGAGCGGCCACTGGTATTTCTCGATCAAGGACCAGCAGGCGCAGATGCGCTGCGTGATGTTCCGCGGCCGCGCCCAATACGCGGAATTCACGCCGCGCGAAGGCGACCGGATCGAGGTCCGCGCGGTCGTCACGATGTACGAGCCGCGCGGCGAAGTGCAGCTCAACGTCGAGGCCGTGCGGCGCACCGGGCAGGGGCGCCTGTACGAGGCGTTCCTGCGGCTGAAGGCGCAGCTCGAAGGCGAAGGGCTCTTCGCGCCCGAGCGCAAGCGGCCGCTGCCGGCCCACCCGCGCGCGATCGGCATCGTCACGTCGCTGCAGGCCGCCGCGCTGCGCGACGTGCTGACCACGCTCGCACGCCGTGCGCCGCACATTCCGGTGATCGTCTATCCGGCGCCCGTGCAGGGTGCCGGTTCCGCCGAAAAGCTCGTCGCGGCCGTCGAGGCCGCGAATGCGCGGCGCGAGGTCGACGTGCTGCTGGTCTGCCGCGGCGGCGGCTCGATCGAGGATCTGTGGTCGTTCAACGACGAGGCGCTGGCGCGTGCGATCGCGGCGAGCGAGCTGCCGGTCGTCAGCGGCGTCGGGCACGAAACCGATTTCACGATCGCGGACTTCGCGGCCGACGTGCGCGCGCCGACGCCGACCGGCGCGGCCGAACTCGCGAGCCCGCAGCGCGCGCTGCTGCTGCGCGAGGTCGGCGACTGCCAGCGTGCGCTCGCGCGCGGCATGGAACGCCGGCTCGAACAGCGTGCGCAGCAACTCGACTGGCTCGCGCGCCGGCTCGTGAGCCCGGCCGAGCGGCTGCAGCGGCAGCGCACGCACGTCGAGCAGCTCGCGGCGCGGCTCGCGTCGGCGGCGTCGCGGCCGGTGCGCGACGCACGCGCGCGCTTCGCGCTCGCGCAATTGCGCTGGCAGCGCGCGCGGCCCGATCCGTCACAGGCGCGCCAGGCGCTCGCGGGGCTGTCGCAACGTCTCGCGCTCGCATTGCAGCGCCGTCACGAACGCGACACGGCGCGTGTGTCAGCCTGTGCGGCGCGGCTCGAGGTGCTGAGCCCGAAGCGCACGCTCGAGCGCGGCTATGCGGCGCTCGTCGATGCGCAGACGGGCCGCGCGGTGCGCGCGCCGAGCGCGCTGAAGCCGCAGCGGCGCCTGACCGTGCATCTCGCCGAAGGCTCGGCCGACGTGTCGCTCGCCGACGTGCAGCCGAGGTTGACCGATACGATCTGACGTAACCGGCGCAAGCGAAACGAAGGTCCCGCAACGGACGCGTCCCATGCGGGAACGGATACTGCGCATCGCCGGTTGGTCCTGCCGGACGTTGCGCAAACAGCGCTTTTCCGCATACCGCGGATAAATTGCCCGTGAGTTTGCGGGGTTATTCGTCCTCGCCTACAATCGGACGCTCGGCAGCATTCAACACAAGCCCCCCTACATACTCAACGAAGGAATCGCCATGGCTCATACGCTCCCGCCGCTCCCGTACGCTGAAGACGCACTCGCGCCGACCATCTCGCTCGAGACGATCCAGTACCACTACGGCAAGCACCATCAGGCTTATGTGACGAACCTGAACAATCTGATCCCGGGCACGGAATTCGAAAACCTGTCGCTGGAAGAGATCGTGAAGAAGTCGTCGGGCGGCATCTTCAACAACGCCGCGCAAATCTGGAACCACACGTTCTTCTGGAACAGCCTGTCGCCGAACGGCGGCGGCGCACCGACGGGCGCGCTGGGCGATGCGATCAACGCGAAGTGGGGTTCGTACGACGCATTCAAGGAAGCGTTCACGAAGGCTGCAGTCGGCACGTTCGGTTCGGGCTGGGCATGGCTGGTGAAGAAGGCCGACGGTTCGCTCGACATCGTGTCGACGAGCAACGCAGCCACGCCGCTGACGACCGCCGACAAGGCACTGCTGACGATCGACGTGTGGGAACACGCGTACTACATCGACTACCGCAACGCACGTCCGAAGTTCGTCGAAGCGTTCTGGAACATCGTGAACTGGGACTTCGCAGCGAAGAACTTCGCGTAAGGTCCGGCGCCTGCGCGCCGCTGCGGCGCGCGGCACCCACGAAAAAGCCCTCGTAACGAGGGCTTTTTTTGTTTTGGTCCGGCAGGATCGTGCCGCGCTTGCCGGCTCAGCCGACCATGCCGAGCACCCAACCGAGCGCCGCGCTCGCGATCACGACGGCCCACGGTGGCACGCGCCAGAACACCAGCGCAACGAACGCGACGAGCGCGGCGGCCAGGTCGCGCGGCGCCACGATCGTGTCGGTCCAGACCGGGTGATAGAGCGCGGCGAGCAGCAGCCCGACGACGGCCGCGTTCACGCCCGCGAGCGCGGCCTGCATGCGCGTGCTGCGGCGCAGGCGCTCCCAGAACGGCGCGGTGCCGGCAACGAGCAGGAACGACGGCGCGAAGATCGAGACGAGCGCGATCGTGCCGCCGAGCCAGCCGTTCGGCGCATCGCGCAGCGAAGCGCCGAGGAATGCCGCAAACGTGAACAGCGGCCCCGGCACGGCCTGCGCGAGCCCGTAGCCAGCGAGGAACGCCGAATCGCCGACCCAGCCGGGCGCGACCACGGCCGCCTGCAGCAGCGGCAGCACCACGTGCCCGCCGCCGAACACGAGCGCGCCGGTGCGGAAGAACGCATCGACGACGGCAAGCGTATCGGAGCGGAGCACGCGTGCCGCGAACGGCAGCGCGACGAGCAGCGCCGCGAACAGCGCGAGCCACAGCACGCCCGCGCGGTGCGATACGTGCAGCGGCAACGGCTCGTGGGCGTCGCGCGCCGGCTGCGGCAGCAGGACGAGACCGGCCGCACCGGCCGCGACGATCACCGCAATCTGCGTCCACGCGGCCGGCGCGAGCAGCGCGACGCACGCGGCCGCGGCCATCAGCGTGACGCGGCGCGCATCCGGGCACAGCGTGCGCGCCATGCCCCAGACGGCTTGCGCGATCACCGCGACCGACACGATGCGCAGCCCGTGCAGCGCGCCGGCTTCGATCGGCGCGCCCGTCGCGTGAACGCCGAGCGCAAACAGCATCATCAGCAGCGCCGACGGCAGCGTGAAGCCGAGCCACGCGGCGAACATTCCCGCATAGCCGGCGCGCGCGAGGCCGATCGCCATCCCGACCTGGCTGCTCGCGGGCCCCGGCAGGAACTGGCACAGCCCGACCAGATCCGCATACGTGCGCTCGGTGAGCCAGCCGCGCCGCGTGACGAATTCGGCGCGGAAGTAGCCAAGATGCGCGACCGGGCCGCCGAACGACGTAAGGCCGAGCCGCAGGAATGCGACGAACACGGGCCACGGATGACGGGAAGGGACGGGGACGGTCGATGTGTTCAAGACGGGGCACGCGATGGGCGGAGCGAGCCGACACGATAGCGCAACGCGGCGACGGCGGGGTGTCGCGTGGCGGGCATTGCGCGACGTTCAGGGCGTATCGCCGGCCAGCCCGCTCGCGCGGCGCAGTGCGTCGATGTCGACGAGTTCGATCTCGCCGACATGCAGTCGCACGACGCCGTCGGCCTGCAGCGCCTTCAGCAACTGGTTGGTGGTCTGCCGCGTCAGCGACAGCATCGACGCGAGCGTTTCCTGCGACAGCCGCACGCGCGTGCGCCCGGCGCTGATGCCGCCGTAGCCTTCGGCGATCATCAGCAGGCGCGCGGCGAGCCGTTGCGCGGCCGGCATTACGCTCATCGATTCGACGGTCAGGAAGCTCAGGCGCAGCTTCTGCGCCATCAGCAGCGCGAACTGCCGCCAGTATTGCGGCGTCGCGTCGAGCAGCGCGAGCAGCGCGGCCTGCGGCACGTGCAGCAGCAGCGCGTCGTCGAGCGCGATCGCGTCGTGCGTGCGCGGCTGGCCGTCGAACAGCGCGATTTCGCCGAACCACGTGACGGGCTCGGCGACCGTCAGCAGCGCTTCCTTGCCCTGCGGATCGACCGCACCTATCGTGAGTGAACCGGCCAGTACCGCGTACAGCCCGCACGGCGGGTCGCCGCGCCGGAACAGCGGCTGGCCGGCCGGCAGGCGGCGCAGCGCCGCACGGTCGAGCAGGTCCGCGCGCAACGCGGGCGGCAGCGCGGCGAACCACGGGTTCGCCTCGATCTGCGGCAGGTAGGGGGCGAGCGACGAGGGCATGGGTACGCGATGTCGGGTAGCTGACAGAGGTTCTCGGGCGTGACGCGCATCATAGCGCTCGACGACCGACCAGGAGACGCGATGAAGACGCTCGAAGACCATCTTTCCCAGTATGCGGCCTACCATCGCGACGCGCGCAACATCGCGACGCATCTGGTCGGCATTCCGATGATCGTGTTCGCGGTCGAGGTGCTGCTGTCGCGGCCGGCAATCGGCATGCTGGCCGGCATAGCACTGTCGCCGGCGCTGCTGCTCGCCGTCGCGTTCGCGGTGTTCTACCTGCGTCTCGACCTGCGGTTCGGGATCGTGATGACCGCGCTGTTCGCGCTCGGCCTGTGGGCCGCGCAGGCGCTCGCGCTGCTGCCGACCGCGCAATGGCTCGGCATCGGCATCGGTGCGTTCGTCGTCGGCTGGATCGTGCAGTTCGTCGGGCACTGGTTCGAAGGGCGCAAGCCCGCATTCGTCGACGATCTGGTCGGCCTGATGGTCGGGCCGCTGTTCGTCGTCGCCGAAGTCGCGTTCTTCGCGGGGCTGCGCGGCGACGTGCGTCGCGAAGTCGAGCGGCGGGCCGGGCCCGTGCACGGCGGCGCACACTCGCATGTCTGACGCGATCCGCGCGCGGCCGAAGTGCGGGCCGCGTAGGGCCGGCTTTGCGCCAGCGTTGCGTGGGCCGCGCGCGATGCCACAGGCGGGGCGCAACGGCTAAGATGCGGGATGCGTCATACGACGCCTATGCGGAGCAATCGCCATGGTGGATCGCCCGACTCTCGACGCCTACGATGCCCATGCCGCGCAATATGCGCAGGACTGGCTCGACCAGGCCGCGCCCGACGACATGTACGCGCTGCTCGAACAGCATTTCTCGCCGGGGCCGACCGCCGACGTCGGTTGCGGAGCAGGGCGCGACACCGCCTGGCTCGCTTCGCGTGGCTTCGACGCGCGCGGCTACGACGCGAGCGCCGCGCTGCTCGACGAGGCGCGACGGCGCCACCCCGACCTGATCTTTGAATTGGCCGCACTGCCGGCGCTGGCCGGCGTGCCATCGGGCGCGTTTCGCAACGTGCTGTGCGAGACGGTCGTCATGCACCTCGAACAGGCGGACGCGGCGGCCGCCGCGCGGCTGGCCGATCTCCTGATGCCGGGCGGCACGTTGTACCTGAGCTGGCGGGTGGCCGGAAACGGTGCGCTGCGCGACGAGCGCGGCCGCCTCTATACGCCGCTCGACTCCGCGCGGATGCATGCGGCGCTCGGCGCCGGCATGCACGTGATCGACGAGCACGAGGTCGTCAGCGCGTCGTCCGGCAAGCGCGTGCATCGGCTGATCGTGCGCAAGGCGGCCGCCGCCGCGTGAAGGCGCCACGCCGTCGCGTTCACTCGCGGTTGAGCGCCGCTTCCCAGTTGATGTCGACGCAGAGCACCTGCATGCCGGCCGCGGCGGGCGCGGCGACCGATGCGGTCACGCACAGGTGCGCCTCGTTGATCGACAGGTAGGGCGGCGTCAGATGCACGCGGCCCGGCGCGCGCATCGCGTCGATGAAGTACGGGCGGCGCTCCCAGCTCGCACCTTCGGAATGCAGCAGCGGCCGGAAGCGCTTGGCGCGCTGCGACACGCTGCCGCGTGCGAGCACGTTGTCGCCGATCTGGCGCCCCGATGCGTCGAGCAGGAAGCAGCGCGCGGTCTCGGGCAGCCCGAGCACGGCGGCGGCCGCATCGGTGAGCGATTCGCCCGCAGCGAGCTTCCGGCTCGCTTCCTCGAGCGCGGCGACATACGGTGCGAGCCGTTGCGCCTGCGTGCGCTCGCGTTGCGCGACGCGCAGCCGCAGCGCGGCCGACAGCGTATCCATGCAGCCCGCCGCAGCCTGCGGTTGCACGGGGTCGACGCTCGGCCCCGCGAAATACTGGCCCTGCACGAAATCGACGTTGCACTCGAGTGCGATCAGCGCATCGCGCTCGGTCGACAGGCCGCCCATCAGCACGAGCTGGCCGGATTCGTGCAGCAGCGACACGAGCCCCGGCAGCACGCGTTCGAGGTGCGAGTGCTCGCTCGCCTGCGCGAGGATGCCGCGGTCGAGCGTGACGATGTCGGGATGCAGGTGCCACACGCGGTCGATGTTCGAATGCTTCGCGCCGAACCCGCCGAGCGCGATCAGGAAGCCGGCCTTGCGCAGCCCGTCGACGATCGCCGCATAGCGCGGCGTCTCGCCGCCCGCCTGCTCGGGCACCTCGAGCACCACGCGGTGCGGCGGCAGCCCGAGCGCCTTCAGGTTCGCGAGCAGCGCGTCGCCGTAGACGGTGTCCATCAGCGCGGCCGGATGCAGGCTCAGGAAGAGCCATTCGTCGTGACTGTCGAACGCGTGGAAATTGCCGAGATGCAGCGATTCGGCGAGCCGGCCGAGTTCGAGCAGGTCGCCGCGCCGTGCCGCCTGCGTGAACACCTCGTGCGACGCCACCTGACGGCTTTCCTCGTCGTGCGCGCGCAGCGATGCGTGATAGCCGATCGCGCGGCGGTGCGACACCGAGAAAACGGGCTGGAACACGCTGAACACGGTGTAGCCGCCGTACAGCACGGTGCGCCGGTTCCCGTCGTCGCCGGCGACGGGGCGGGGCGGCTGAAAGCCGGGGGGATCGATTTCGATCATGCTCATGATGTCGGCCGAAGGAAGACTGCCAGTTTACCTAGAGAATAGGCGAGCAAGAAGCGTGCACGACATCGTGCCTCATGCGGCGGCCCGTCGCGGCCGGTGGACGGGATATCGCAGCGCGCATCGCAGGGGCGGGCTGCACCGCGATGGTGCGCGCGGTGGCGGTGCGGTGCCCGAAACGCGCGCGTTATGCGCGCTCGGACGGGTCGGTCTTGCGCGCGGTGCTGCGAATTTCGGGCGCGAGCTGCGCGAAGATCCAAGCGGACGCGGCGGTGATGATCCCGACGCAGATGAACGTCGCGTGGAACGCCGGCAGCGTGTTGCTCGGCGTCACGGTGCGCAGCATGCCGGTGAACGTTGCGAGCAACGCGCCGGCGACCGTGACGCCGAGGCTCATCGACAGCATCTGCACGAGCGAGAACAGGCTGTTGCCGCTGCTCGCGCCGCCCGTGCCGAGATCCTTCAGCGTCAGCGTGTTCATCGCGGTGAACTGCATCGAGTTGAAGCCGCCGAACAGCGCGAGATGCACGACCTTCACCCAGACGGGCACCGTGTCGCGCATCAGCGCGAAGCTCGCCATCATCACGCCGACCATGATCGTGTTCGCAAGCAGCACCTTGCGGTAGCCGTGCTGCGTGATCAGCCGCGTGATGATCCGCTTCGAGAACATCCCGGCCGCCGCGACCGGCAGCATCATCAGCCCGGCCTCGAACGCCGAGTAGCCGAGGCTCACCTGCAGCAGCAGCGGGATCAGGTACGGCATCGCGCCGCTGCCGATCCGCGCGAACAGGTTGCCGAGCAGCCCGACGCTGAACGTGTGGATCCTGAACAGTTCGAGCGAGAAGATCGGTTGCGGCGCGCGCACCGCGTACAGCCCGTACGCGACGAAGCACGCGAGGCTCAGGATCAGCAGCACGAGCACGGCTGCGTGCTGCATGCCGAGATCGGCGAGCCCGTCGAGCGACAGCGAGATCGCGACCATGCCGATCGTCAGCAGCAGATAGCCCTTCAGGTCGAAGCGGCCGACGGCCGGGTTGCGCGAATCGGGCATCGAATAGAAGGTCGCGATGCAGCCCGCGACGCCGACCGGCACGTTGATCAGGAAGATCCAGTGCCACGACGCGATCTTCACGAGCCAGCCGCCGAGCGTCGGCCCGATCAGCGGGCCGATCAGGCCGGGAATCGCAACGAACGACAGCGCGGACAGGTAGCGTTCGGCCGGGAAGGTGCGCAGCACCGCGAGCCGCCCGACCGGCAGCAGCATCGCGCCGCCGACCCCCTGCACGACGCGGAACGCGACGAGTTGCGTCAGCGTATGCGCGTTCGCGCACAGCAGCGAGCCGAGCGAGAACACCAGGATCGCGCTGAAGAACACGCGCCGCGTGCCGAACGTATCGGCGAGCCAGCCCGACACGGGGATCATCACCGCCATCGTCAGCGAGTACGCGATCACGACCGACTGCATCCGCAGCGGCGATTCGCCGAGGCTCGCGGCCATCGACGGCAGCGCCGTGTTGACGATCGTCGCATCGAGCGTCTGCATGAAGAAGCCCGTCGCAACGAGCCAGAGCATCACGGTGAGGTTCTTTTCGCCGGGAGCGGCGGCGGGCGGGCTTTGGAACATGAAGGCGTGGCGGTGGCGCGGGACAGCCGACATTGTAGGGAAAGCCGCCGTGCCGTGCAGGTTCGGTGCAGGGTGCAGCGCGAAGTCCGGCCGGCGGATGCCCGTCCCCGTCGGTTGACCAGTACAGTTCAGCCAAAAGTGTCTGTAGCCGTATCTGTCCGTGTGCTGCCACTGTCCGAAATACTGGAGGCATCGAACCCGTGCGACCAGGAGGCTGCCATGCGCGAACTGCGACTCTACGTGATGGACGGTGACGAGCCGGCAGGACGGTGGCGGATCGTCGATCGCACCGTACTCGAGGTGGCCGAAGGCGACGTCTGGGTGACCGTCGAGGGCCGTCCCGACGACCACTGGCTCGCTGCCGGCGATTCGCTGACGTTGCTGTCAGGCATGCGCGTATGGGTCAGCGCGGGGCCGCACGGCGCGACGTTCGCGTTCGGCCCGCTCGCGGTGCCGGCCGTGCGCGCCGCGCAGGCGTGGTGGCGGCCGCTCGTCGCGTGGCGCGACGGCCGTCGTCACGCGGCCGCGTCGCTGCCGACGTAGCGCGCCCGGGGCCGGATCAGCTTGCCGTCCGCGTATTGCTCGAGCGCATGCGCGATCCAGCCGGCCGTGCGGCCGGCCGCGAACAGCGTGAATGCCGCGCCGTCCGGCAGCGCGAGCGTGCGCTCCAGCACCGCGAGCGCGAAATCGATCGCCGGCCGCAGGCCCGTTGCCGCTTCGACGCGCGCGGCGAGCGCGCGCGCCAGGTGCAGCGCCGGGCGGTCGGGCACCGCCGCGTGCAGTGCGTCGAGCAGCGCCAGCGCGCGCGGATCGCCATCGGGATAGAGCGGGTGCGCGAAACCGGACAGTGCCGTGCGGCCGCCGTCCGCGCGTTCGTCATGCGCCAGCCGCAGCGCGAGATAGCGATCGAGGTCGGCGGCGCGGGCCGCTTCGTCGAGCAACGTGCCCGCGCGGAACGTCTCGCCGCCGTGGCGCGGCCCGGACAGTGCAGCCAGCCCGCCCGCGATCGCGCCGAACAGGTGAGTGCCGGTCGACGCGATGCAGCGCACCGCAAAGGTCGATGGATTCAGTTCGTGATCGGCGCACAGCACGAGCGCGCGGCGCAGCAGGTCGGCTTCGTCGCGCCGTCGCAGGTGCCATGCGGCAGCGAGCTGCCGGTGCACGGGCGCGTCGCCCGGCGCGATGCCGGCGAGCGCGGCCGTCGCGACGCGCAGCAGCAGCGCGGCCGAGTCGAGCTGCGCGTCGCGCCCCTGCGCCCACAGGCGCGGCAGCGCCGCGGCCGCGGCGGGCAGCAGCACCAGCGTGCGTTCGAGTGGCGCGAGATGCGCCCAGCGGCGCGCCCAGTCGTCCCACTGCGGGGCGTCGAAACCGGTCGACGCGAGCGATGCTGCGGCAAGCCGCGCGGGCGAACACTCCCAGAGCCTGGCGGCCGTCTGTTCCAGCGTCGCCTCGTCGGCAAGCGCGACGGCATCGGCGCCGCGGTAGCGCAGGCGGCCGTCGGCGATCTGCGTGATCCGCGATTCGAGCACCGGCACGCCCCAGTCGAGCGACCGCTCCGCGACGCCGCCCGCGCGTTTCGCGTCGGCGCGGCGGCGCGCGAGCAGGCGCACCTCGTCCGCGTCGTAGCGGCGGCGCTTGGTCGCGCCGTCGGGCAGCGAGCGCAGCAGGCCGCGGCTCACATACGCATAGAGCGTGCTCACGCTGACACCGAGGGTGCCGGCGGCTTCCTGCGCGCTGAGGGATGTCATGCCGGTCGCTCCTGTCGGGGCGCATGAAGCGCGGCCCCGCTACAACTATTCGTTATGTATTGATTCTCGCAATCAAGATTGATCGCGCCTGTCGCGAATTCTAGACTCGATTCCGTCTCCTCCACGACGCTGAGGCGCTCACTTCACCATGACACCCGAACTCGCATTGACACATCTGTGGCAACTCGCGCACGGCGACCGCGACGCGCTGGCCCGCGCGACCGTGACGGGCCGGGACCCGACGCTGCCGTCGACGTTCCATGTCGGCACGCTCGCCGCGGCGACGATCGCGGCCGCCGGGCTCGCGGCGGCCGAATGCCACCTGCTTCGCACGGGCGTCGCGCAATCCGTCGACGTGTCGGTGCGCGACGCGCTCGTCGCGTTCCGCAGCGAACGCTACCTGCGCGTGGACGATGGCCCGCCGCCGGAGTTGCGTCACCCGGTGACGGGCTTCTTCGAGACGCGCGACGGGCGCTGGATCCAGTTGCACGCGAATTTTCCGCATCACCTGCGCGGGATCCTCGACGTGCTCGGTTGCGATGCGCATCCGGCCGACGTCGCCGCGGCGATCCGTACGTGGGATGGCGCGGCGCTCGATACCGCGCTGGCCGAGGCCGGCCTGTGCGCGGCATTGATCAGAACACCTGATGAATGGGCGGCGCACGAGCAGGCGCGCGCGATTGCGTCGCTGCCGCTGTTCGAGATCGAGCGGATCGGTGACGCGCCGGTCGAGCCGATCGGCCGCGGCGAAGCCGGCCAGCCGCTCGCCGGCGTGCGCGTGCTCGATCTCACGCGCATCATCGCGGGGCCGGTCGCGGGCCGCACGCTGGCGTCGCACGGCGCGCAGACGCTGCTCGTCAATGGCCCGCACCTGCCGAACATCGCGCCGCTCGTGATCGACAACGGGCGCGGCAAGCGTTCGACGTGGATCGACCTGCGCGATGCGGCTGGCGTCGATGCGCTGCACGCACTCGCGCGCGGCGCGGATGTGTTCCTGCAGTCGTACCGGCCCGGCGCGCTCGCGGCGCGCGGTTTCGCACCGCAGGCGCTGGCGGAGTTGCGGCCGGGCATCGTGTGCGTGTCGGTGTCCGCATACGGGCACGCGGGGCCATGGGCGAAGCGGCGCGGCTTCGACAGCCTCGTGCAGTCGGCGAGCGGGATCGCATGGCAGGAGCAGCAGGCCGCGCACGCGAACCAACCGCGCCATCTGCCATGCCAGGCGCTCGATCATGCGACGGGTTATCTCGCGGCGTTCGGCGCGATGATTGCGCTTGCGCGCCGGGCGCGCGAAGGGGGAAGCTGGCACGTGCGGCTGTCGCTCGCGCAGACGGGGCGCTGGCTGCAGTCGTTCGGCGCCGTGCCGGACGGCCTGCAGGCGCCCGATCTCGCGGCTGCCGACGTGCGCGACCGGATCGATCGCATCGCATCGCCGTTCGGCACGATCGATGCCGTGCGGCCGGCCGAGCGGTTGTCGGCGACGCCGCCGTCGTTCGCGCGGCCGCCCGTGCCGCTCGGCACCGACGATGCGAGCTGGCTGTGAGCGCCGGCGGCGCGGCTTGCGTTACTTGCGCAGCTCGACGACGAAGTCGTAGTAGTCGTTGCGGCAGTAGGTATCGGTCAGCTCGATCGCGCGCTGGTCCGACGTATAGCCGATCCGCGTGATCAGCAGCAGCGCGTCGTGTGGCGCGATGCCCATCTGTTCGGCGATCTCGTCGGTCGCGTTGACCGCGCGGAAATGCTGCAGCGCGCGCACGATCGGCGTGCCGCGCGCTTCGAGATAGCTGTACAGCGAACCGCCGATTGCCTGCGGATCGGGAATCAGCGTCGCGGGGAACGTCGAGTTCTCGACGGCCATCACGATGCCGTCGGCGAGGCGCAGGCGTTTCAGGCGCGTAACCGACGCGGCCGGCGACAGTCCGAGCTGGATCACCTCGTCGCGGTTCGCGGGCTGGATCTCGCGCGCGATCCATTGCGAACTCGGCTTGAAGCCGCGGCGCTCGAGCATTTCGCTGAAGCTCGACAGCCGCGACAGCGGATCCTCGTAGCGCGGCTGGATGAAGTTGCCGGCGCCTTGCGTGCGGCGGATCAGGCCCTGCTCGACGAGCAGCGCGATCGCCTTGCGTGCGGTGATGCGCGACACGCCGAGCGCATCGGACAGCACGCGCTCGGACGGCAGCGCCTCGCCGGCCGTCCAGCGGTTCTCGTGGATCGCGTCGCCGAGCTTGCGGGCGAGCTGCAGGTAGAGCGGCGTGTCGTTGTCGGGGTCGGGGCGCAGGTCCTGCCAGCGGTCGTCCGTGGGTGACTTCATGGAATGGGTATCGATCAGGTTGCGGCCATTCTAAGTCATCATGCGGCGCCGTTATAGCCGGTTTTTGCCTTGCAATAGGCCGGTGCCGCGCCGATTGACTACACTGATGCGTCGTATTCCATGCTTCGGCCGCGGTGCGCGGCCACGAATCCGCAGCGAGGAGCGCATGACAGACACGATCGCCACGGTCGTCCTGCCGGATGGCGAGACGATTCCGAAGCTCGGCCAGGGCACCTGGGAAATGGGCGAGCGGCCGGCCCGCCGCGCGGACGAGATCGCTGCGCTGCGCGAAGGCGTCGAACTCGGGATGACGCTGGTCGACACCGCCGAGATGTACGGCGAAGGCGCGACCGAGGCGCTCGTCGGCGAGGCGCTCGCCGGCCTGCGCGACGACGTGTTCCTCGTCAGCAAGGTCTACCCGCACCATGCGAGCCGGCGCGGCGTCGTCGCCGCGTGCGATGCGAGCCTCAAGCGCCTGCGTACCGATCGCCTCGACCTGTACCTGCTGCACTGGCGTGGCTCGGTGCCGGTCGAGGAGACGGTCGAGGGCTTCGAGGCGCTGCGACGCGCGGGCAAGATCCGTCACTGGGGCGTGAGCAATTTCGATACCGCCGACATGGCCGAGCTCGTCGACGACGCGGGCGGCGACGCGTGCGCGACCAACCAGATCCTCTACAACATCGCGCGGCGCGGCGCGGAATTCGACCTGCTGCCGTGGCTTGCCGAACACCGGATGCCGGCGATGGCGTACAGCCCGGTCGATCACGGACGGCTGCCGAAGCGCTCGCCGCTCGACGAGATCGCGCGGCAGCGCGGCGTGTCGGTGATGCGCGTCGCGCTGGCATGGGTGCTCGCGCAGCCGGGCGTATTCGCGATTCCGAAGGCGTCGCGGATCGAACATGTGCGCGACAACCGTGCCGCGCTCGATTTCGTGTTGAGCGATGACGAGCGCGCGCAGCTTGACGCGTACTTCCGTGCGCCGCGCAGCAAGCGCGCGCTCGAGATGCTCTGACGTCACCCGGCCGGGCAACGCTTCCGGTCAGTGGTTGCCTCCGGACGATCCGCCGCCGCCGTGACCGCCGCCGTTGCCGACACCGTTGGCACCGCCATTGCCGGCGCCACCACTGCCGTTGCCGTTGCCATTGCCACCGCCATTACCATGGCCGCCGTTGCCGCCGTTGCCGCCGTTGCCGCCGTTGCCGCCGTTGCCGCCGGCGCCACTGCCGTTACCCGTGCCGCCACTGCCGTTACCACCGCCATTGCCGTGGCCGCCATTGCCGCCGGCGCCGCTGCCGTTACCGCCGCCGTTACCCGTGCCGCCACTGCCGTTACCACCGCCATTGCCGTGGCCGCCATTGCCGCCGGCGCCGCTGCCGTTACCGCCGCCGTTACCCGCGCCGCCACTGCCGTTACCACCGCCATTGCCGTGGCCGCCGTTGCCGGCGCCGCTGCCGTTACCGCCGCCGTTACCAGCGCCGCCACTGCCGTTACCACCATTGCCGTGGCCGCCGTTGCCGCCGGCGCCACCGCCGTTACCCGCGCCGCCTCCGTTGCCACCGCCATTGCCGTGGCCGCCGTTGCCGCCGGCGCCACCGCCGTTACCCGCGCCGCCTCCGTTGCCACCGCCATTGCCGTGGCCGCCGTTGCCGCCGGCACCACCGCCGTTACCCGCGCCGCCTCCGTTGCCACCGCCATTACCGTGGCCACCGTTGCCGCCACCGTCGCCATGGCCACCACCGTTGCCGTGGCCACCGCCATTGCCTTGGCCACCGCCATTGCCTTGGCCGCCTCCGTCACCGCCGCCATGGCCACCATGGCCTCCGCTACCGGAGGTACCGCCGCCCGAAGTGCCGCCGCCCGAAGTACCGCCACCCGAAGTACCGCCACCCGAAGTGCCGCCACCCGAAGTGCCGCCGCCCGAAGTGCCGCCGCCCGAAGTGCCGCCGCCCGAAGTACCGCCGCCCGAAGTGCCGCCACCCGAAGTACCGCCACCCGACGTGCCGCCACCTGAAGTGCCGCCACCCGAACCGCCGGTGCCGGACGCATTGCCCCCGCGGCCCGTGCCGCCCGTGCCGCCCGCGCCGCCGGACGTTGCGCCTGTCGCTCCGCCGGACGTTGCGCCTGTCGCTCCGCCGACACCAGCTGGTCCGACAGCGCCGTTTCCGTTATTTCCACCGCTCCCGCTGCCGCTGCCGGGGTTACCGCCACTGCCGCTCGCGCCGGCGCCGTGACCGCCGATGCCACCGCCGGCATAGACCTGCGCCGCGCACGCAGCCGGATTGGCTGCGCACGACGAAGCGTCGTCGACCAGCATCATGACGGTGTCGGCGTTGGCGATCGCGTCGGGCGCGGAGTCAGGCACCGCGTTCTGCGCGACTGCATACGAGCAGCAGCACGCAAACGCGGCTGCGGCGATCAAGGTCGCGCGATAGCACCGTCCCGCCGCGCGGAACGGCTGTTTTGTCTTCAGCATTATGGCCTCCCAATGCGCGCGAAGCCTCGTAGCCGCGCGGCTATCTACGTGTGGTGCAGGGGGCCAGCAATGATTCGTTGTCCTTTCGGTTGCCGATTGCCTTCGGGCTGGCGCTTGAAGCCAGCCGCGAACGCGGATCGGCACGCGGGCCCGCCGTGCGAGGCCCTATCTGCGAGATTCGTGCCATCGGCCGCTTATGCCCGTGGCGCAAGGCGCACGCATGCGTGCGACGGCGCATGAAACGTCGTTGCGGGGGTTTTGTTTCCGAAATGAAACGTCTGAACGATGCTCAGCGCGCCGGCGCGTCGGCCGCGCGCTGCCAGCGGTGGAACAGGATCGATGCGATCCAGCAGACGAGGAACAGCGCGACGATGCCGTAGCCGATCGAGCCGAAGCGTTCGCCGAGCGCATCGAGCGCGTCGCGCACGGGGCCCGTCAGCGACAGCTTGTCGGCGAGCAGTCCGGCCGCCTCGATCCCGCCGATCGCAAGCGCGACGGCCGCCGACACGAACGTGATGCTCGCGTTGTAGAGCAGCTTGCGCTGCGGATCGTCCATCGCCCAGCCGTACGCATGAATCATCAGCACGTTGTCGGTCGAGTCGATCAGCGTCATGCCGGCGGTGAACAAGGCGGGAAACAGCATGACCGTATAGACCGGCAGGCCCTGGCTCGCCTGTGCGGCGGCAATCGCGAGCAGGCCGATTTCGGTTGCAGTATCGAAACCTAACCCGAACAACACGCCGACCGGATACATGTGCCAGCTTTTCGACACGAACCGGAACAGCGGGCGCAGCAGCCGCGACACGAGTCCGGCCGGGCGGTGCACGTGCGGCGCGCCGTGCGCGTGCTCCGGCGCGCCGCGATAACGCCGCCACACGTCGCGCAGGATCATCAGGTTCACGCACGCGAGCACGAGCAGGAAGGTGGCCGACACCGCCGTGCCGATCGTGCCGCCGATCTCGCGAAACGCATCGAACCGGTCGCGCAGCGCGAACGCGGTCAGCGCGATGCCGAGCGTCGCGGCGATCACGATCGTCGAATGGCCGAGCGAGAAGAACAGCCCGACGCTCACCGGACGCTGGCCGTCCTGCATCAGCTTGCGCGTCGCGACGTCGATCGCGGCGATGTGATCGGCGTCGACCGCATGACGCAGCCCGAGCCCGTACGCGATCGCCGCGGTGCCGAGCAGCAGCGGATGGTCGCGCAGCACCGCGAGCGCCCACAGCCAGACGGCGACGTTGGCGGCGATCAGGCCGGCGTAGAGCATCAGCAGACGGCGCAGGGCAGGGGTAGGCGGCGGCATCGGGACGGTTCCATCAGACGAATCGCATGGCATTGTGGCATGCGAAAAAAACGCGTGGCGGGCCGGTCAAAAAGCCGCGAACGGGTGCGCATCGGACAAAAAAAGCCCGTCCGGCGGAACCGGACGGGCTTTGCATGATGCGGCAGGGCGCAAGCGCCCGGCGCCTTACTTCGTCTTCGCGTTGATCACGCCTTCCGATACGTTGGCCGGCGTTTCCGCGTAGTGCTTGAACTCCATCGAGTACGTCGCGCGGCCCTGCGTGGCCGAACGCAGCGACGTCGAATAGCCGAACATCTCCGCGAGCGGCACTTCGGCGCGCACGAGCTTGCCGCCGCCGCCCGCGATGTCCTCCATCCCCTGCACGATGCCGCGCCGGCTCGACAGGTCGCCCATCACGTTGCCCATGAAGTCCTCGGGCGTCTCGACCTCGACGGCCATCATCGGCTCGAGCAGCACGGGTTTCGCGCGGCGCATCGCTTCCTTGAACGCCATCGAGCCGGCCATCCGGAACGCGTTTTCGTTCGAGTCGACGTCGTGGTACGAGCCGAACGTCAGGTGCACCTTCACGTCGACGACCGGGTAGCCCGCGAGCACGCCGCTCTTCAGCGTTTCGGTGATGCCCTTGTCGACGGCCGGGATGAATTCGCGTGGAATCACGCCGCCCTTGATCTCGTCGAGGAACTCGTAGCCCTTGCCCGGGTTCGGCTCGAGCGTGATCACCGCATGGCCGTACTGGCCGCGGCCGCCCGACTGCTTGACGAACTTGCCCTCGACATCGGACGCCGTCGTGCGCACCGTCTCGCGATACGCGACCTGCGGCTTGCCGACCGTCGCTTCGACGCCGAACTCGCGCTTCATCCGGTCGACCAGGATTTCGAGGTGCAGCTCGCCCATCCCCGAAATGATCGTCTGGCCGGACTCCTCGTCGGTCTGCACGCGGAACGACGGGTCTTCCTGCGCGAGGCGGTTCAGCGCGAGGCCCATCTTTTCCTGGTCGGCCTTCGTCTTCGGCTCGACGGCCTGCGAGATCACCGGCTCCGGGAATTCCATCTTCTCGAGGATGATCGGCTTGGTCGGATCGCACAGCGTGTCGCCCGTCGTCGCTTCCTTCAGACCGACGGCCGCCGCGATGTCGCCCGCGCGCACTTCCTTGATCTCCTTGCGTTCGTTCGCGTGCATCTGCAGGATCCGGCCGAGCCGTTCCTTCTTGTCCTTCGTCGCGTTCAGCACCGTGTCGCCGGATTCGACGACGCCCGAATACACGCGGAAGAAGATCAGCTGGCCGACGAACGGGTCGGTCATGATCTTGAACGCGAGCGACGAGAACGGCTCGTCGTCGCTCGGATGACGTTCCGCCGGCTTTTCCGGATCGGCGAAGTCGTGGCCGAGGATCGCCGGCACGTCGACCGGCGACGGCAGGTAGTCGATCACCGCGTCGAGCATTGCCTGCACGCCCTTGTTCTTGAACGCGCTGCCGCACAGCATCGGCACGATCTCGTTCGCGATCGTGCGCTTGCGCAGCGCGGCCTTGATCTCGTCCTCGGTCAGCGATTCGTGGTCGTGCAGGTACTTCTCGAGCAGTTCCTCGCTCGCTTCCGCCGCGGCCTCGACCATCTTCTCGCGCCATTCGTGCGCGAGCTCGACGAGATTCGCAGGGATCTCCTCGTACGAGAACTTCACGCCCTGGCTTTCGTCGTCCCAGACGATCGCCTTCATCTTCACGAGATCGACGACGCCCTGGAAATGATCTTCCGCGCCGACCGGAATCTGGATCGGCACGGCGACGCCCTTCAGGCGCTCGCCGATCTGCCGCTGCACGCGGAAGAAATCGGCGCCGACGCGGTCCATCTTGTTGACGAACGCGATGCGCGGCACCTTGTACTTGTTCGCCTGGCGCCACACGGTTTCGGACTGCGGCTGCACGCCGCCGACCGAGTCGTAGACCATGCACGCGCCGTCGAGCACGCGCATCGAGCGCTCGACCTCGATCGTGAAGTCGACGTGGCCCGGGGTATCGATGATGTTGATCCGGTGTTCCGGATAGTTGCCGGCCATGCCTTTCCAGAAGGCGGTGGTCGCCGCCGACGTGATCGTGATGCCGCGTTCCTGCTCCTGCTCCATCCAGTCCATCGTGGCCGCGCCGTCGTGCACTTCGCCGATCTTGTGGCTCACGCCGGTATAAAACAGGATGCGCTCGGTCGTCGTGGTCTTGCCGGCATCGATGTGAGCGCTGATCCCGATATTGCGATAGCGCTCGATGGGGGTTTTGCGGGGCACGTGAACCTCCTGGTGGTTCGGATCGTAAGCGGGCAGGCTGGGCCGGCCCGGGTTTGGAACAAGCGAGACTTAAAGCATAGCGCTTGCGCGTGGCTTTTGCAGATGGGGCCGGCGCCGGCGGAGTCAAGCCGGGCGGCGGCGCCGGCTGGCGAAAAAAAAGCCGGCGCGCAACGGGCAGCCGGCTTCGGTCGGGGCGCGGCGCGAGGCCGCGGACCGCCGTTACTGGGCCTTCGGCAGGCCTTCGAGCTTCATGCCGGGCTTGATGCCCTTCGCGGCGAACCAGCCCTTGCTCATTTCGAGCGCATAGACGCCGTTGTTGCGCGGGCAGTGGTTGTCGGTCGTCTCTGCCTTCATTTCGTCGATGTCGGTGATCGTGCCGTCCGCGCGGATGAACGCGATCGACAGCGGGATCAGCGTGTTCTTCATCCAGAAGCAGTGCACGGCATTCTCGTTGAACACGAACAGCATGCCTTCGTTCGGCGCGAGCTGCGAACGGTACATCAGCCCCTGTTCGCGGTCGGCGTCGTTCGCGGCGACGGCCGCGTCGATCACGTACATGCCGGCGCGCAGCTTCACGTGCGGGAACTCGCTCGGCTGCTTGGCGCCGGGCGGCATCTGCGCGCTGGCGGCCTGCATGCCGAGCGCGAGGACGGCGAGCGCGGCGGGAAACACGGCGGCGCGCGCAAGGCGGCCGAGCGACGAGCGCAGGGAGAATTGCACAGCAAGGCTCCTATCTGGAAAACGAGACCCGCATGGTACGCGATGCGCGCCGGCGGGCACAAAAAGAAAAAGGCAGATCGCCTTGCGGTGATCTGCCTTTCAACGCCGTAAGAACGGCAAGACTGCGTGTTCTTGACTGCGTTATTACAACTTGCTTGCTTAGTTCGAAGCAGCTGCCGGGGCTTCGGCTTCGCTAGCTGCCTTCTTCGCAGCGTGGTGCTTCTTCGCTGCGTGGTGCTTCTTGTGCGTTGCCTTCTTAGCCGGTGCCGAAGCAGCTTCTGCCGGAGCAGCAGCAGCCGGAGCGGCCGGAGCCGAAGCTTGTGCGAAAGCAGCCGTTGCGAAGAGACCAGCGACCAGAGCGGCGATCAGTTTGTTCATGTTGTGTTCCTCAGCTTTAGTTAATTAACCAAATGACCCGGCATAGGAGTCATGACGTCTAACGGTGCCATCCACCTTTCGGTTGACAGACGCTTCGAGAAATTTCTCATTGCGCTGCGGGCGCCGAATCGTATTCGAAAAAGACGTCGCTTTCGTGACGCAAACACGTTCGGCTGCCGATACCGGATAGCTCAGAGTGGCATCTGCGTGGTTTAACGCGCGATCTTTGCAGGTGGTTGACGAAAAAGACGACGAAAAAAATCGTGCGCCCCGAATCCGTCATCCGGCGGGCGCGAAACCGTCCCACGGCGCGCGCGGCGGCAGTGCGATTGTTTCGCCTGGTGCAATGCCGAGCGCGAATATATCCAGCGCGCCGATGCCGACGCGCACCAGACGCAACGTCGGGAAGCCGACGGCCGCCGTCATCCGGCGCACCTGTCGATTCTTGCCTTCGGTGATCGCGAGCTCGATCCACGTGGTCGGGATCGCGGCGCGGTAGCGGATCGGCGGGTTGCGCGGCCACAGCGTGTCGGGCGGCTCGATGAATTCGGCGCGGCACGGGCGCGTCACGTAGTCGCCAAGATCGACGCCGCGCGCGAGCGCCTTCAGGTCGGCGGGGCCGGGCGCACCTTCGACCTGCGCCCAGTAGCGCTTGACGAGCTTGTGGCGCGGCTCCGCGATGCGCGCCTGCAGTGCGCCGTCGTCGGTGAGCAGCAGCAAACCCTCGCTGTCCGCGTCGAGCCGGCCGGCCGCATAGACACCGGGCGTTTTTACCCAGTCGCCGAGCGACGGCCGCGTCTCGTGCGCGGAAAACTGGCAAATCGTGCCGAACGGCTTGTTGAGGGCGATCAGGTTCATGGCGGGGCGCCCGCCCGGCGGGCCGCGGGAAGCGGGCAGGGCGGTCTATGGCAAATGGCGGAATCTTAATGCATAATACGGAACGGCAAGTCCTCTGTCTTATATAAGACATAAGTGAGGTCTTGATACGCAGTGCCGCGCTTCATGCCGAAGTGCCCGGTTGGGGCGCTAGAATAGCGGCTCGCTGTTGCCGTCACGGGGTGGCCATGCCGCGCCCCCGCCGCGCGCGCAGCTTCGACCAGCATCACCTGCTCAGCCACGTCACTGGAGTCGATCATGCCGTATCAGCACATCAAGGTTCCGGAAGGCGGTGACAAGATCACCGTCAACAAGGACTTCTCGCTCAACGTTTCCGATCAGCCGATCATTCCCTATATCGAAGGCGACGGTACGGGCTTCGATATCACGCCGGTCATGATCAAGGTCGTCGATGCGGCGGTCGCGCATGCCTACAAGGGCAAGCGCAAGATCCACTGGATGGAGATTTTCGCGGGCGAGAAGGCGACGAAGGTGTACGGGCCGGACGTGTGGCTCCCGGACGAAACGCTGCAGGTGCTGAAGGAATACGTGGTGTCGATCAAGGGGCCGCTCACGACCCCGGTCGGCGGCGGCATCCGTTCGCTGAACGTCGCGCTGCGCCAGGAACTCGACCTGTACGTGTGCCTGCGTCCGGTCCAGTATTTCAAGGGCGTGCCGTCGCCGGTGCGCGAGCCGCAAAAGATCGACATGGTGATCTTCCGCGAGAACTCGGAAGACATCTACGCGGGCATCGAATGGGCCGCGGGCTCCGAGCAGGCGAAGAAGGTGATCAAGTTCCTGCAGGACGAGATGGGCGTGAAGAAGATCCGCTTCCCTGAAACCTCGGGGATCGGCGTCAAGCCCGTGTCGACCGAAGGCACCGAGCGCCTCGTGCGCAAGGCGATCCAGTATGCGATCGACAACGATCGCAAGTCGGTCACGCTGGTGCACAAGGGCAACATCATGAAGTTCACGGAAGGCCTGTTCCGTGACGCCGGCTATGCGCTCGCACAGAAGGAATTCGGCGGCGAGCTGATCGACGGCGGCCCGTGGATGCGCGTGAAGAACCCGAAGACGGGCAACGAGATCGTGATCAAGGATTCGATCGCCGACGCGTTCCTGCAGCAGATCCTGCTGCGTCCGGCCGAATACGACGTGATCGCGACGCTGAACCTGAACGGCGACTATATCTCCGACGCGCTGGCCGCGCAGGTCGGCGGCATCGGGATCGCGCCGGGCGCGAACCTGTCGGATTCGGTCGCGATGTTCGAGGCGACGCACGGTACCGCGCCGAAGTACGCGGGCAAGGATTACGTGAACCCGGGTTCCGAGATCCTGTCGGCGGAAATGATGCTGCGCCATCTCGGCTGGACGGAAGCGGCCGACACGATCATCGCGTCGATGGAGAAGTCGATCCTGCAGAAGCGCGTCACGTACGACTTCGCGCGCCTGATGGAAGGCGCGACGCAGGTGTCGTGCTCGGGCTTCGGCGAAGTGCTGATCGAGAACATGTAAGTCCCCTTCCGGGGTGGGCCGGAGCGTTTCCGGCCGCCCCGGCGCCTACTGCCGGCGCCGGGGCGTTTCGTGGATGGCAGGTTTGTTGGCAGGGCGGTCCGGCATGCGGGCCGCGGCGCCGCGATGCGGCCCGGATGCCCTGCAAGGTAGAACATGACGGCCCTCGCAATATCACCGCCCGGCTGAGCCGGCGCGGCCCCATTCGCGACCGATCCGGTCGCCCCTCCGCCGGTTACCGCCGGCGTTCTTCAGTTCCAATATTCACGTAGCAACGCATCGACCATGTCCACTTCGCCCAAGATCATCTACACCCTCACCGACGAAGCGCCCGCGCTCGCGACCTATTCGCTGCTGCCGATCGTCAAGGCCTTCACGCGTTCGTCCGGCGTCGCCGTCGAAACGCGCGACATCTCGCTCGCCGGCCGCATCATCGCGGCATTCGCAGACATCCTGCCGCCGGAGCAGAAGGGTTCCGACGATCTGGCCGAGCTGGGCCAGCTCACGCTGAAGCCGGAAGCGAACATCATCAAGCTGCCGAACATCAGCGCGTCGGTGCCGCAGCTCAAGGCCGCGATCGCCGAACTGCAGGCGCAGGGCTACAAGCTGCCTGCCTATCCGGAAGACCCGTCGACCGACGAGGAAAAGGCCGTCAAGGCCCGCTACGACAAGATCAAGGGCAGCGCGGTGAACCCGGTGCTGCGCGAAGGCAACTCCGACCGCCGCGCGCCGCTGTCGGTCAAGAACTACGCACGCAAGCATCCGCACAAGATGGGTGCGTGGCAGGCCACGTCGAAGGCGCACGTCGCGCACATGAGCGAAGGCGACTTCTACGGCAGCGAGAAGTCGGCGCTGATCGCCGATGCCGGCAGCGTGAAGATCGAATTCACGACGACCGACGGCGCGAAGAAGGTGCTGAAGGAAAAGACCGCCGTGAAGGCAGGTGAAGTCATCGACGCATCGGTGATGAGCAGCAACGCGCTGCGCAGCTTCATCGAAGCGCAGATCGCCGATGCGAAGGCGCAGGGCGTGCTGTTCTCGGTGCACCTGAAGGCGACCATGATGAAGGTCTCCGATCCGATCCTGTTCGGCCATTTCGTGTCGGTGTTCTACCGCGACGCGCTCGCGAAGCACGCGGACGTGCTGGCGCAGATCGGTTTCAACCAGAACAACGGGATCGGCGATCTGTACGCGCGCCTGAAGGACCTGCCGGCCGACACGCGCGAAGCGATCGAAGCCGACATCAAGGCCGAATACGCGGTGCGCCCGCGCCTCGCGATGGTCAACTCGGACAAGGGCATCACGAACCTGCACGTGCCGAGCGACGTGATCGTCGACGCGTCGATGCCGGCGATGATCCGCGAGTCGGGCTGCATGTGGGGCCCGGACGGCGAGCTGTACGATGCGAAGGCCGTGATTCCGGACCGCTGCTACGCGGGCGTCTACCAGGCCGTGATCGAGGACTGCAAGCAGCACGGCGCATTCGATCCGGTCACGATGGGCAGCGTGCCGAACGTCGGCCTGATGGCGCAGGCGGCCGAAGAATACGGTTCGCACGACAAGACGTTCCAGATCCCGTCGGACGGCGTCGTGCGCGTCACCGATGAAGCCGGCAACGTGCTGCTCGAGCACGCGGTCGAGGCGGGCGACATCTGGCGCATGTGCCAGACGAAGGACGCGCCGGTGCAGGACTGGGTCAAGCTCGCGGTGAACCGCGCGCGGGCAACCGGCGTACCGGCCGTGTTCTGGCTCGATCCGGCGCGCGCGCACGATGCGCAGATCATCGCGAAGGTCGAACGCTACCTGAAGGATCACGACACGAACGGCCTCGACATCCGCATCATGACGCCGGAGGACGCGACCCGCTTCTCGCTCGAGCGCATCCGCGCGGGCAAGGACACGATCTCGGTCACCGGCAACGTGCTGCGCGACTACCTGACCGACCTGTTCCCGATCATGGAGCTCGGCACCAGCGCGAAGATGCTGTCGATCGTGCCGCTGATGGCCGGTGGCGGGATGTTCGAGACGGGTGCGGGCGGTTCCGCGCCGAAGCACGTGCAGCAGTTCGTCGAGGAAGGCTTCCTGCGCTGGGATTCGCTCGGCGAATTCCTCGCGCTGGCTGCATCGCTCGAACACCTCGGCCACGCGTACCAGAATCCGAAGGCGGTCGTGCTCGCGAAGACGCTCGACCAGGCGACCGGCAAGTTCCTGGACGAGAACAAGTCGCCGGCGCGCAAGGTCGGCGGCCTCGACAACCGCGGCAGCCACTTCTATCTGTGCCTGTACTGGGCGCAGGCGCTCGCCGAGCAGACCGAGGACGCCGCGCTGAAGGCACAGTTCGAAGGCGTGGCGAAGGCGCTGTCCGACAGCGAAGCGCGCATCCTGGAAGAACTGGCGGCTGCGCAGGGCAAGCCGCAGGCCATCGGCGGCTACTACCGTCCGAACGTCGACCTGACGAGCCAGGCGATGCGCCCGAGCGCAACGCTGAACGGCATCGTCGACGCGGTCGCCTGACGCCGGCCGCGCAATCGCGCGGGCCAATGCGGGAGTCGGAGCGGCGGGTTTTACCGTCCGCCGCTCCACGCAAAAGAAAAACGCCCCGGCCGCCCGGGGCGTTTTTCGTTGCAGGCTAGCCATTCAGACGTGAACGATTTCCCACTCGGCGATTTCGTGCGGCACTTCGAGCGTCGCCGTGTCCATGTCGGACAGTTGCGGGCAGTCGCCGCGGGAGATGTGGTCGGCTGCCACTTCGGGGCACGAGAACGCGCCGAGCAGGGCGTTGCCGAACGTCGCTTCCCAGCCGCCGTTACCCGGCAGGATGTAGAACGACCCGAGCGCTGAACCAAAGCGAAATCCCTTCATTTCCGTTCTCCCTTTCTGATCACAAGCGATTCTGTTGTGCCGCCTGCCGGCTCGGCCGGCTATGGCTCGACTGGCTGCTTGCGCCGGGTTCCGTATCGAACGTCGTGGCGAAGCGTCAGTGCATGGAACAAAGTCTACGTCCGCGACCCGATCGGATGGTGCGTGTAGAGCGGCTTCTCGAAACAAAAAATTCCTTTTAAAAACAGTGTGTTATTTTTGTCGTTTTGTATTGCGGAACGTTTTTTGGCATCGCGAAACAGGAAATTTGTGCCCTGCACCACGAATTTTTACAACGCAGAGACTTGTTCCGCATCGTGAAATATTTACGGTTTCGCGGGGGATGACGCGACGAGCGCCAAAGCAGTGAGGAACGGCAGGCGCCAAGCGGTGGCCGGGAGTCCGTAATCGGAGCGGATGAGTGGCGGCGGCGGTTGCCGGTGAACCGGTGTACAGCGCTGCTCGATGATGCCGGTCGATGCGTATCGAATTCGGTGCGGCACCATCGCGCGCTGCGGCGTATTGCCGCCCGACCGGCGGCGGCGCGTTTCGATGGGGCTCGCGGTTATGATGACGCGGGCATCAGGTTTCGCGTCGCGCATCGGCATTCGAGCCGGCCGGCGCGGGCGTCGCGGCTGCCGCGCGACGCAGCATGGATAACGAGGAACGATTGATGATACGGAGAACTTTCCTGTCGCGCGCCATCGGTGTCGCGGCCGCGTCGCTGTTCGCGCGCACCGCGTGGGCGCAGCATGCCGGTCATGAGGGCATGGCCGGCATGGATTCGATGGACGACATGCCCGGCATGTCAGGGATGTCGGGTCACGCGCAGCACGGCAAGCCCGCGCCGGCCGCGCTCGCGGCCGCCGACGCGCTGCCGGCCGGCGCGCCGCTCGCGGCGTTGCGCACGCTCGCGAACGAAAGCCGCGAGCCCGGCACGTTCCGGGCCACGCTGGTGGCGCAGCCCGTTGCGCGGCCGATGCTGCACGGTGCGCGGCCGACCGCCTTCTGGCAGTTCGGCGCGGGCACGCAGGGCCCCGTCGTCGGCCCGCTGATCGACGTGCGCGAGGGCGATACGGTCGAGATCAAGTTCGTGAACAAACTGCCGCAGCCGTCGACGATCCACTGGCACGGGCTGCCCGTGCCGCCCGACCAGGACGGCAATCCGTCCGATCCGGTCGCGCCCGGCGCGTCGCGCGTGTACCGCTTCACGTTGCCGAAGGGTAGCGCCGGCACCTACTGGTACCACCCGCATCCGCACATGATGACGGCCGAGCAGGTGTTTCGCGGGCTGGCCGGCCCGTTCGTCGTGCGCGCCGCGGACGATCCGCTCGCCGGCTGGCCCGAGCGCAACCTGTTCGTGTCGGACCTGAAGCTTGCGCGTGACGGCACGATTGCACCGAACGACATGATGGACTGGATGAACGGCCGTGAAGGTCAGTTCGTGCTGGTCAACGGCGCACGCCGGCCGCGGATCGACGTCGCCGGCGACGAGCGCTGGCGGGTATGGAATGCGTGCAGCGCGCGCTACCTGCGCGTCGCGTTCGACGACGGCCGTGCGTTCGAGCATGCGGGCACCGACGGCGGGCTGTTCGACGCGCCGCGCCGCGTGACGTCGCTGCTGATTGCGCCGGGCGAGCGCGCGGAGTTGCTGGTGCGCGCCGGCGATCGTGCGTCGCGCGCGGTGCTGCAGGCGGCCGAATACGACCGGCGCAAGATGGCGATGTCGCACGACGACGGCCACGGCAGCCTGCCGCCCGATCCGGCGCTGGCGCTGGCCGATGTCGCGTTTGCGCCCGCCGCGGCGCGCGCGCTGCCCGCCGTGCTGCGCGCGGTGCCGCCGCTGGGCGAACCGGTTGCGCACAAGACGGTCGCGTTCGGCGAGGAAATGGACATGGACGCGATGATGAAGGGCGCGGCGCACGGCCGCCCGGCGGGCATGCGCTTCACGATCAACGGCGACACCTACGCGCCGCACCGCGCGACGCTGACGAGCCGCCGCGGCGACGTCGAGCGGTGGGAGATTCGCAATACCACCGACATGGATCACCCGTTCCACCTGCACGGCACGCAGTTCCAGGTGATCGAGCGCGCGCCGGGCGGCTCGCGCACGAGCGAACCGTTCCGCGCATGGCGCGATACCGTGAATGTGCGCAGCGGCGAAACCGTGACGATTCTCGTCACGCAAGACATTCCCGGCGAGCGCATGTTTCATTGCCACATTCTCGAACACGAGGATCTCGGCATGATGGGCACGCTGAAGGTCGTGTAACGAAACGGTGAATGTGTTTCACATGCCGGATCGGTATTCGATCTGCATGCGTGACAAGACAATGAATGTTCAATTACCGGGATTGAACGAAAAGGCCGGCCAATCGATTATCGATTGGCCGGCCTGAAAAAAAGAAACCCGGCGCAATGCGCCGGGTTTCTTCGTCCGATATCCGATGCCTTTATGCGGCCTGGATGTTCGACGCTTGCTTGCCCTTCGGTCCTTGAACGACGTCAAAGCTCACCTTCTGGCCTTCCTTCAGCGTCTTGAAGCCATTCATGGTGATAGCCGAGAAGTGCGCAAACAGATCTTCACCGCCCTCGTCGGGAGTGATGAAACCGAAGCCCTTCGCGTCGTTGAACCACTTAACGATACCAGTTGCCATACCTACTTCCCCTGTCACACAGTCGCTGCTACTTACCACGAGCACGCTCGAAAAGCTAAACGACCGGAAAATGCAGCCGTTCCCCCCTCACAAGCTCACCTCGGCCTCTTTCATTTCACCAACCGGCGATATGAAAAAAGTGCCAGCTTGATTGTTGGCGCTCTTTATTGGAGTGTCAAGTGGAATTTTTAGACGGTTGGAGGGCCGTTGTAAAGAACCCATTTTCAGGGTTTTTCCGGCTTTGCTTCGCAGCATGCGGCCAAGCGCGGAGACTTGAAAAGCCGCATAATCGGCTCATATACCAGGCTCGAGTGACACGCGTTCGAGTCGTCCCGGCTTGTGGGATACTGGATGCGGATACGACGTTCCGGTGCGGTTCCCCCTGACGGTTCGTGTTCCGCGCCACGCGTGAAAGCCGGCACCGCAGCCGGCTTTCGTATGGCACGAAGAAGATCGCGTGTTCCGGGATACCGGGGAGGGCGCCGGCCGGTCGGTCGGGTAATGGCAGGATTGCGGGCCTGTCCGAGTTGTTTAGAATGGGTGTATGGCGATTATCCCGGACAAGCAGGACAGTACCGTCCTGGAACGCAAGCAGCAGAAGCTCAAGCCGCCTTCGATGTACAAGGTGGTGCTGCTGAACGACGACTTCACGCCGATGGAATTCGTCGTGATGGTGGTCCAGGAGTATTTCAAGAAGGATCGCGAGACGGCCACGCAGATCATGCTGAAGGTCCATCGCGAAGGGCGAGGGGTATGTGGGGTCTATACGCGGGACATCGCGTCGACCAAGGTTGAGCAAGTCGTTACCCATGCGCGGCAGGCCGGGCATCCGCTGCAGTGCGTGATGGAGGAAGCATGATTGCCCAGGAATTGGAAGTCAGCCTGCACATGGCGTTCATGGAAGCACGCCAGGCGCGCCATGAGTTCATTACGGTCGAGCATCTGCTGCTGGCCCTGCTGGATAATCCGACGGCAGCCGAGGTGTTGCGCGCGTGCGCGGCAAACATCGAGGACCTGCGTCAGAACCTGCGCAATTTCATCCACGACAACACGCCTACCGTCCCGGGCACCGACGACGTCGATACGCAACCGACGCTCGGTTTCCAGCGCGTGATCCAGCGCGCGATCATGCACGTGCAGTCGACGTCGAACGGCAAGAAGGAAGTGACCGGCGCGAACGTGCTGGTCGCGATCTTCGGCGAGAAGGATTCGCACGCCGTGTACTACCTGCAGCAGCAGGGCGTCACGCGCCTCGACGTCGTGAACTTCATTTCGCACGGCATCGCGAAGACGAACAGCGGCGAGGCCGCGAAGTCGACCGATGCGAACGCGGAAAGCGAAGACGCGAATGCGCAGAAGGAAACGCCGCTCGCGCAGTTCACGCAGAACCTGAACCAGATGGCGAAGGACGGCCGCATCGATCCGCTGATCGGGCGCGAGCCCGAGGTCGAGCGCGTCGTGCAGGTGCTGTGCCGCCGCCGCAAGAACAATCCGCTGCTCGTCGGCGAGGCCGGCGTCGGCAAGACCGCGATCGCGGAAGGGCTCGCCTATCGCATCACGCGCGGCGAAGTGCCCGACATCCTCGCGAATGCGCAGGTCTATTCGCTCGACATGGGCGCGTTGCTCGCGGGCACCAAGTATCGCGGCGATTTCGAGCAGCGCCTGAAGACGGTGCTGAAGGAACTGAAGGAGCGCCCGCACGCGATCCTGTTCATCGACGAGATCCATACGCTGATCGGCGCAGGCGCCGCGTCGGGCGGCACGCTCGATGCGTCGAACCTGCTGAAGCCGGCGCTGTCGTCGGGCACGCTCAAGTGCATCGGCGCGACCACGTTCACCGAGTATCGCGGCATCTTCGAGAAGGATGCGGCGCTGTCGCGGCGCTTCCAGAAGGTCGACGTGAGCGAGCCGACCGTCGAGCAGACGGTCGCGATCCTGCGCGGGCTGAAGTCGCGCTTCGAGGAGCATCACGGCGTCAAGTATTCGTCGGGTGCGCTGTCGGCCGCGGCCGAACTGTCGGCGCGCTTCATCACCGACCGTCACCTGCCGGACAAGGCGATCGACGTGATCGACGAAGCGGGCGCCGCGCAGCGCATCCTGCCGAAGTCGAAGCAGAAGAAGACGATCGGCAAGAGCGAGATCGAGGAAATCATCTCGAAGATCGCGCGCGTGCCGCCGCAGAGCGTGTCGCAGGACGATCGCAGCAAGCTGCAGACGCTCGATCGCGACCTGAAGAGCGTCGTGTTCGGCCAGATCCGGCGATCGACGCGCTGGCGGCATCGATCAAGATGGCGCGCGCGGGCCTCGGCAAGATGGACAAGCCGATCGGCGCGTTCCTGTTCTCCGGCCCGACGGGCGTCGGCAAGACCGAAGTGGCGCGCCAGCTCGCGTTCACGCTCGGCATCGAGCTGATCCGCTTCGACATGTCGGAGTATATGGAGCGTCATGCGGTGAGCCGCCTGATCGGCGCGCCGCCGGGCTATGTCGGGTTCGACCAGGGCGGGCTGCTGACCGAAGCCGTCACGAAGAAGCCGCATTGCGTGCTGCTGCTCGACGAAATCGAGAAGGCGCATCCGGACATCTACAACGTGTTGCTGCAAGTGATGGACCACGGCACGCTGACGGACAACAACGGCCGCAAGGCGGATTTCCGCAACGTCATCATCATCATGACGACGAACGCGGGCGCCGAATCGATGCAGAAGGCGACGATCGGCTTCACGACGCGCCGCGAAACGGGCGACGAGATGACCGACATCAAGCGCCTGTTCACGCCGGAGTTCCGCAACCGCCTGGATTCGATCATCAGCTTCCGCTCGCTCGATGAGGAAATCATCATGCGCGTGGTCGACAAGTTCCTGATCCAGCTCGAGGAACAGCTGCACGAGAAGAAGGTCGACGCGCTCTTCACCGACGCGTTGCGCAAGCATCTCGCGAAGCACGGCTTCGACCCGCTGATGGGCGCGCGGCCGATGCAGCGGCTGATCCAGGACACGATCCGTCGCGCGCTGGCCGACGAGTTGCTGTTCGGCAAGCTCGTCAACGGCGGCCACGTGACCGTCGACGTCGACGAAAACGACAAGGTGCAGTTGTCGTTCGACAAGCTGGCGAATCCGCCGCACAAGCCGAACGAAGAGACGGTCGAAGTCGAGTAAGCGATAATTCGTTGTTCATGCGAACGGCGCGGGAAGTTCTCCGCGCCGTTTCGTTTTATCCGGCGCCGGCGGCGCAATGGTGGTGCAGGGGAGTGGTAACGCAGTGACACAACGACAACGATCGTTCGACAACATCGTCGCGCGCGAACAAGGGTTGCGCCACGCGCTGACGTCGGGGCAAATGGCGATGATCGCGATCGGCGGCGCGATCGGCACGGGGCTGTTCCTCGGCAGCGGGTTCGCGATCGGGCTCGCCGGCCCGAGCGTGCTGGTTTCGTATGCGATCGGCGCGCTGATCGCGCTGCTGCTGATGGGCGCGCTCGCGGAAATGACCGTCGCGCATCCGACGGCCGGCTCGTTCGGTGCGTATGCCGAACACTACGTCGGCCCGCTCGCGGGCTTTCTGGTGCGCTATGCGTACTGGTTCGCGGTCGTGTTCGCGATCGGCACCGAAATCAGCGCGATCGCCGTGTTCATGAAGTACTGGTTTCCGGCCGTGCCCGGCTGGTACTGGGTGATCGGCTTCTCCGCGCTGCTGATCGCCGTGAACCTCGCGAGCGTCACGCTGTACGGCTCGGTCGAGTATGCGTTCTCGCTGCTGAAGATCGCGGCGATCGTCGTGTTCATCGTGCTCGGCGCGTATTTCGTGTGGTCGGCGCCGGCCGCATCGGGCATCGGGTTCGCGAACTACACCGCGCACGACGGCTTCATGCCGAAGGGGCCGTGGGGTACCTGGGTCGCCGTGATCGTCGCGATCTTCAGCTACATGAGCATCGAGGCCGTCGCGATCGCGGCCGGCGAAGCGCGCGATCCGCAGCACGCGGTCACGCGCGCGTTCCGCTCGACGGTGTTCCGGCTCGTGCTGTTCTACCTGCTGACGCTGTCTCTGATGCTCGCGATCGTGCCGTGGACGCAGGCCGGCACCGACGAAAGCCCGTTCGTGAAGGTGATGGCCGCGACGCACGTACCGTACGCGGCGGGCGTGATCAACTTCGTGCTGCTGATCGCGGCGCTGTCGGCGATGAACAGCCAGCTCTACGTGACGACGCGGATGATGTTCAGCCTGTCGCGTGCGCGGCTCGCGCCCGCGGTATTCGGCCGGCTAGGCACGAACGGCGTGCCGCGTGCGGCGCTGTGGATCTCGACGAGCGGCGTCGCGGTGGCGGCCGTGCTGGTCGCGCTGGCGCCCGACACGGCGTTCACCGTGATGATGGCGATCGCGATGTTCGGCGCGCTGTTCACGTGGCTGATGATCTTCGTCACGCATCTGCGCTTCCGTTTGCGGTATCGCGGCCCCGCGCTCGCGTTCCGGATGTGGGGTCACCCGTTCGGCAGCCTGCTCGGCGCGGGGCTCGTCGCGGCGATCCTGTTCACGACCGCGTTCACGCGCGAATTCCGGATGACGATGGTGGTCGGCGTCGTGTTCGTCGTGCTGCTGACGCTCGCGTATGCGCTGCACTACCGGCACCAGCACGCACGCTGACGGCGCCGACGCGGTCACGACGACCGCGCCCGCCGACCATCCCGTTCTTCACATTCGCTAAGGTTCCGTTAAGCCGACGGCGACTACATTCGATCCTGTCTGCAACGCGGGCCGGCACGCGCCGGCCCGCCGCGTTCCTGCAAAAGGGGTTCGAATGAACAAACTTCCCGAAATCACGCTTGCGTTCTGGATCATGAAGATCTGCGCGACGACGCTCGGCGAAACCGGCGGCGATTTGCTGTCGATGACGCTGAACGTCGGCTACGCGGTGAGCTCGGTCCTGCTGTTCGGCTTCTTCCTCGTGACGCTGGGCGCGCAGCTCAAGACGACGCGCTATCGCCCGGCGGTCTACTGGGCCGTGATCGTCGCGACGAGCACGGCCGGCACGACGATGTCCGACTTCATGGACCGCACGCTCGGCCTCGGTTATGCGGCCGGCTCGTCGATCCTCGTCGCGATCCTGCTGGCGATCTTCGCAGTCTGGCGGCTCAGCGGCGAATCGCTGTCGGTCGACCTGATCCGCACGCGCAAGGTCGAACTGCTGTACTGGATCGCGATCCTGTTCTCGAACACGCTCGGCACCGCGCTCGGCGATTTCCTCGCGGACAGCTCGGGCCTCGGTTTCGGCGGCGGCGCGCTGCTGATCGGCGGGCTGCTTGCAGTGATCGTGCTCGCGCACTATTTCACGCGGATTTCCGGCGTGCTGCTGTTCTGGGCCGCGTTCGTGCTCACGCGCCCGTTCGGCGCGACGGTCGGCGACCTGCTGACGAAGCCGGTCGCGAAGGGCGGCCTCGCGCTCGGTACGGTCGGTTCGTCGGCCGTGCTGCTCGGCGTGCTGGTCGCGATGGTGATCTATGCGGGCGTCGCGCAGGCGCGGCGGCGCGAACCGGTACCCGCGCGGATCGCGCAGCCGGCCGGCGAATGACGGCGAACGAAAAAAAGGGCCTCGCGGCCCTTTTTTGTGTGTCGCGTCGTTCAGTGACGGCCGGTGCTGCCGAAGCCGCCTGCGCCGCGATCGCTTTCCGCGAAATCGTCGACGATGTTGAACTGCGCCTGCACGACCGGCACGATCACGAGCTGCGCGAGCCGTTCGAACGGGTTCAGCACGAACTCGGTCTGGCCGCGATTCCACGTCGAGACCATCAACTGGCCCTGGTAGTCGGAGTCGATCAGGCCGACGAGGTTGCCGAGCACGATCCCGTGCTTGTGGCCGAGGCCCGAGCGCGGCAGGATCAGCGCCGCATAGCCTGGGTCGGCGAGGTGGATCGCGAGGCCGGTCGGCACGAGCGTGGTTTCGCCCGGCTGCAGCGTGACCGGCGCGTCGAGGCACGCGCGCAGGTCGAGGCCCGCGCTGCCGGCGGTCGCATAGGCGGGCAGGTAGTCGCGCATGCGCGCGTCGAGAATTTTCAGGTCGAGTTTCATGCGGTCGTCGAATCGGTCGGGAAGGGCGCGGCGGCGCGGGCCGCCGCGCGGGAGATCAGATCAGGCGGTTGTCGGGCAGGCGCTTCGCGATTTCCGCGACGAGCGCATGCGCGAGTTCGTCCTTCGGCGCGCGCGGCAGGCGCGTGAGGCCGGCGGCTTCGAACAGCACGACTTCGTTGTCGTCGCGGCCGAACGTCAGCGGGCCGAGGTTGCCGACCAGCAGCGGCACGTTCTTGCGCTTGCGTTTCTCGTCGCCGTGCACGTCGAGGTCGCCGCTTTCGGCCGCGAACCCGACGCAGAACGGCGGATCGGGCAGCGCCGCGACCGACGCGAGGATGTCGGGGTTCTCGACGAATGCGAGCGCCGGCATCTTGCGGTCGGCCGTCTTCTTCATCTTGTGCTGGGCCGGCTGATCGACGCGCCAGTCGGCGACCGCGGCCACCGCGATGAAGATGTCGGCATCGGCAACCGCTTGCATCACCGCGTCGTACATCTGCTGCGCGGTCTGCACGTCCTGGCGGGTCACGCCCCACGGCGTGTCGAGCGCGACCGGCCCCGCGACGAGATGCACGTCGGCGCCGGCTTGCTGCGCGGCGCGCGCGAGCGCGAAGCCCATCTTGCCGCTCGAGCGGTTCGTGAGGCCGCGCACGGGGTCGAGCGGTTCGAACGTCGGCCCGGCCGTGATCAGCACGCGCCGGTGCGCGAGCACCTTCGGCGCGAAGTGCGCGACGATCGCTTCATAGATCGCGTCGGGTTCGAGCATGCGGCCGTCGCCGACTTCGCCGCACGCCTGCGCACCCGAATCCGGGCCGAGCACCGACACGCCGTCCGCGCGCAGTTGCGCGACGTTGCGCTGCGTGGCCGGGTTTTGCCACATCTGGCGGTTCATCGCGGGAACGACGAGCAGCGGACAATCGCGCGCGACGCACAGCGTCGACAGCAGGTCGTCCGCGAACCCGTGCGCGAGCTTCGCGAGGAAATCCGTCGACGCGGGCGCGATCACGATCGCGTCGGCTTCGCGCGACAGGTCGATGTGCGCCATGTTGTTGTCGATGCGCGCGTCCCACTGGCTCGTATAGACGGGCCGGCCCGACAGCGCCTGCATCGTGACGGGCGTGATGAACTGCGTGGCGGCTTCGGTCATCGCGACCTGCACGGTCGCGCCGGCCTTGGTGAGCAGCCGCGTGAGCTCGGCGATCTTGTAGCAGGCGATACCGCCCGTCAGGCCGAGAACGAGGTGTTTTCCTGCGAGTTCTGCGTGTGCCAACTCAGGCCTCCAAGGGTCAAACGGGACGGCCGGCGCGAGGCCGGCCGTCGACGCCGAGTATGCGCGCTTAGCGCGAGCCGCGCACGCGACGCAGTTCGTCGTAGATCAGCAGCACCGCGCCGACCGTGATCGCGGAATCGGCGAGGTTGAACGCCGGGAAGTGCCAGGCGCCGAGGTGGAAATCGAGGAAGTCGATCACGTGACCGTAGACGAGCCGGTCGATCACGTTGCCGAGTGCGCCGCCGAGGATCAGCGCGAGCGACAGGCTGAACAGCCGCTGGTGGCCGTGGCGTTTCAGCAGGAAGCAGATCACGAGCGTCGCACCGATCCCGAGCGCTGTGAACGCCCAGCGCTGCCAGCCGCCCGCGGTCGACAGGAAGCCGAACGCGGCGCCGCGGTTGTACACCAGCACGAGGTTGAAGAACGACGTCAGCGCATGCTGCGCGCCGTACGCGAACGTTTTCAGGATCGCGATCTTCGACAGTTGATCGAACAGGATCACGATCAGCGAAATGCCGAGCCAGGGCGCAAGCGCGCCGCTGGCCGGTTTCGACAGGGTTTTCGCCATAGTTAAGCAGCGCTCCGGATTTCGCCGTTTTCAAAGAGGTTCGAGAAGCAGCGGCCGCACAGCGTCGGATGATCGGCGTGCGCGCCGACATCTTCGCGGTAGTGCCAGCAGCGTTCGCACTTCTGGTACTTCGACGCGGCCACGTCGACGCTTTCCTGCGCTTCGTCGTCGACCTTGACGACCGTCGCGGCCGACGTGATCAGCACGAACTTCAGGTCTTCGCCGAGGCTCGTGAGCGCGTCGTAGCGCGCGCCGCTCGCGTGCACGGTCACTTCGGCCTGCAGCGACGAACCGATGCGGTTCGCGGTGCGCGCTTCCTCGAGCGCCTTCGTCACGTTGCTGCGCACGTCGCGCAGCAGCGCCCACTTGTCGATCAGCGCGGCCGAGCCGGCGACTTCCGGATACGCGTAGTAGGTTTCCGTGAAGATCGTGTCGCTGGCCGGCTGGAACACCTTCCATGCCTCTTCCGCCGTGAACGACAGGAACGGCGCGAGCACACGCAGCAGGCCGTGCGTCAGGTGGTACAGCGCCGTCTGCGCGGAGCGGCGTGCGCGCGAATCGGCCGCGCTCGTGTACAGGCGATCCTTCAGCACGTCGAGGTAGAAGCCGCCGAGATCTTCCGAGCAGTACGTCTGAAGCTTCGCGACAACCGGGTGGAATTCGTACTTCTCGTAGTGGCCGAGCAGTTCCGTCTGCAGTTGCGCCGAGAACGCGACCGCATAACGGTCGATCTCGAGCCATTCGCCGACCGGCACCGCGTGTTGCGCGTAGTCGAAGTCCGACAGGTTCGCGAGCAGGAAGCGCAGCGTGTTGCGGATGCGGCGATAGCCTTCGGTCACGCGCTTCAGGATTTCCTCGGAGATCGCGAGCTCGCCCGAATAGTCGGTCGACGCGATCCACAGGCGGATGATTTCCGCGCCGAGGCGGTTCGCGACTTCATGCGGGTCGACGCCGTTGCCGAGCGACTTGCTCATCTTGCGGCCTTCGCCGTCGACCGTGAAGCCGTGCGTGAGCAGGCCCTTGTACGGTGCGCGGCCGTCGATCATCGACGCGGTCAGCAGCGACGAGTGGAACCAGCCGCGATGCTGGTCCGAGCCCTCGAGGTACAGGTCGGCCGGGAACTGAAGTTGATCCTTGTGCGAGCCGCGCAGCACGTGCCAGTGCGTCGTGCCCGAGTCGAACCACACGTCGAGCGTGTCGCGGTTCTTTTCGTACAGGTTCGCGTCGTCGCCGATCAGCTCGCGCGGATCGAGCGTCTGCCACGCCTCGATGCCCGACTGCTCGACGCGTTTCGCGACTTCCTCGAGCAGTTCGAGCGTGCGCGGGTGCAGATCGCCGGTTTCCTTGTGCACGAAGAACGCCATCGGCACGCCCCACTGGCGCTGGCGCGACAGCGTCCAGTCGGGACGGTTCGCGATCATGCTGAACAGGCGCTGCTTGCCCCACGACGGGTAGAACGCGGTCGCGTCGACGCCTTCGAGCGCCGTTTCGCGCAGCGTCTTGCCGCCGGCACGCGGCGTGACGTCCATGCCGGCGAACCATTGCGACGTCGCGCGATAGATGATCGGCGTCTTGTGGCGCCAGCAGTGCATGTAGCTGTGCGTGTACTTCTCGCTGCGCAGCAGCGAGCCGGCCGCGTTCAGCGCTTCGACGATCTTCGGGTTCGCATCCCAGATCGACAGGCCGCCGAACAGCGGCAGCGATTCGATGTAGCGGCCGTCGCCCATCACCGGGTTGATGAAGTCCGAATCGGTCATCCCGTGCGCCTTGCAGGACATGAAGTCCTCGATGCCGTACGCGGGCGACGAGTGCACGACGCCGGTACCCGTGTCGGTCGTCACGTAGTCGCCGAGGTAGACGGGCGCGGTGCGCTTGTAGCCGGGGTGGGCCGGTGCGAGCGGGTGGTGGAAGCGCAGGTTCGCGAGCTTCACGCCCGGCGTGGTCGCGACGACGCGGCCCGTCAGCTTGAACTCTTCCATGCACGCGGCGACGCGCTCTTCCGCGATGATCAGCAGCCCGCGCTCGGTGTCGACCAGCGCGTAGACGATTTCCGGATGGAGGTTCAGCGCCTGGTTCGCGGGAATCGTCCACGGCGTGGTGGTCCAGATCACGATGCCGCCTTCGGCGCGCGGCAGTGCCGGCAGGCCGAACGCCTGTGCGGTCTTTTCCGGTTCCGCGAACGCGAACATCACGTCGATCGTCGGATCGGTGCGGTCCTTGTACTCGACTTCCGCTTCGGCGAGCGCCGAGCCGCAGTCGAAGCACCAGTTCACCGGCTTCAGCCCGCGATACACATAACCCTTCTCGATGATCTTGCCGAGCGCGCGGATCTCTTCCGCCTCGTTGACGAAGTTCATCGTCTTGTACGGGTTGGCCCAGTCGCCGAGCACGCCGAGGCGCTTGAAGCCGACCTTCTGCTTCTCGATCTGCTCGGTCGCGTACGCGCGCGCCTTGCTCATCACTTCGGCCGCCGGCAGCGACTTGCCGAACTGCTTCTCGATCTGGATCTCGATCGGCATCCCGTGGCAATCCCAGCCCGGCACGTACGGCGCGTCGAAGCCGGCCATGTTGCGCGACTTGACGACGATGTCCTTCAGGATCTTGTTGACGGCGTGGCCGAGGTGGATGTCGCCGTTCGCATACGGCGGGCCGTCGTGCAGGATGAACTTCGGCCGGCCCTTGCTGGCCGCGCGGATCTTGTCGTAGATGCCGCGCTCTTCCCATTCCTTGACCCATTGCGGCTCGCGCTTGGGCAGGTCGCCGCGCATCGGGAACGGCGTGTCGAGCAGGTTGACCGGATACTTGGCCTGCGGTTTCGAATCGGCTTTCTTGTTGCTCATGATGGGATCGCTATCAAATCGGGGGACGCTCGTGCGTCGTGAATCGGGTATGCGCGCGACTGGGCGGCGCGTGGGTGCGGCGCGGGGCGCCGCCGTCCGGATCAGCTAATTCGGTCGGTTGCCGACGTCGAGAAGCCCGTTGCGCGGCTGCCCGGCGCACGATCGCGCTCGATGAAATACGCGCGCGCATTCGCGACGTCCAATGCGATCGCGCGCGACAGCGCCTCGAGATCGTCGAATTTCGCTTCGTCGCGCAGCTTCTTCAGGAATTCGACGCGGATGAGCTTGCCGTACGCATCGCCGTGCCAGTCGAGCAGGTGGACTTCGAGCAGCACGCGGCCCGAATCGTCGACGGTCGGGCGCAGGCCGAGGCTCGCGACACCCGGCAGCGGGTCGGGGCCGAGGCCGTGCACCTGCACGACGAAGATGCCCGCGAGCGCCGGCCGCTTGTGCGCGATCGGCAGGTTCAGCGTCGGGAAGCCGAGGTCGCGGCCGAGCTTCAGCCCGTGCGCGACGTGGCCGCTGATCGCATAACCGTGGCCGAGCGCCTGCGCGGCTGCGTCGAGATCGCCGGCCGCGAGCGCGGCGCGCACGCCCGAGCTCGAGATGCGCGTGCCGTCGCTGCCGGCCACCGTGCCCATCTGCTCGACTTCGAAACCGTATTGCTCGCCGGCCGCCTTCAGCGTGTCGAAGGTGCCCGCGCGTTTCGCGCCGTAGCAGAAATCGTCGCCGACCATCATCCAGCGCGTGTGCAGCCCGTTCACCAGCGTGCGCTCGACGAACGCCTGCGGCGACTGGCTCGCGAACGTGTGGTTGAAGTGCTCGACGACCACGCGGTCGACGCCGTGCTCGCGCAGCGCCTCGAGCTTGTCGCGCAGCATCGCGATGCGCGGCGGCGCGCCGGCCGGGTTGAAGAATTCGCGCGGGTGCGGCTCGAAAGTCATCACGCACACGGGCAGGCCGCGCGCGTCCGCTGCCGCGCGCACGCGCGCGAGCAGGGCCTGGTGGCCGCGATGGACACCGTCGAAGTTGCCGATCGTCAGCGCGCACGGGGCGCGGCTCTCGGCGTTGGGCAGGCCGCGGAAGACTTTCACGATAGCGGATGCAGCGTCGGGGGATGGGCGGTGGGATGCCGCAAAGCAGAAGATTATAAACGTTCGGGCGGGCCGGCGGCCGAGAAGGCGGGAAACGCGGGGGCGAATGGTAAAATTCGCGGATGAAAAAACTCGTGATCCTGATTTCCGGTCGCGGCAGCAACATGGAGGCCATCGTTCGCGCGTGCGCGCAGGAACGCTGGCCGGCCGAGGTTGCTGCCGTGATCGCCAACCGGCCCGATGCGGCCGGCCTGGCTTTTGCCGCGTCGCACGGAGTGGCGACCGCGGTGGTCGACCATCGGTCGTTCGACGGCCGCGACAGCTTCGACGCGGCGCTCGCCGCCGAGATCGACCGCTTTGCCCCCGATCTCGTGATCCTCGCGGGCTTCATGCGCATCCTCACGCCGGCATTCGTCAGACGATACGAAGGCCGGCTGCTGAACATCCACCCGTCGCTGCTGCCGAGCTTCAAGGGCATTCACACGCACCAGCAGGCGCTCGACGCGGGTGTCGCGCTGCACGGCGCGAGCGTGCACTTCGTGATTCCCGAGCTCGACAGCGGCGCGATCGTCGCGCAGGGCGCGGTGCCGGTGCGCGCGGGCGACGACGCGGCCGCGCTCGCGCGGCGCGTGCTGACGGTCGAGCATGTGCTGTATCCGCGCGCGGTGCGCTGGTTCGTCGACGGGCGTTTGCGCCTCGAGAACGGCCGGGCAGTGGTGGCGCCGGAAGAGGCGCGCTGGATTTTCGCGGATCAACCGCATACCGAAACGAGTGAGGGCGTATGAAGCTGCACGGATTCCTGATCGGCCAGACCGAGACTTTGCTGGCCGAGGTGCTGAAGTTCGCCGGCCCCGCCGACGCGACGACGAGCCGGTTCTTCCGCGCGCACCCGAAGCTCGGGCATGCCGAGCGCGGCGTGATCGCCGAGGCCGTGTTCGCGGTGCTGCGCCGGAAGATGGAGTTTTCGCATCTCGCCGAGAGCGGCACGGGCACGCCCGCGCGGCGCCTCACGCTGCTCGGCCTGATGCAGACGGCCGGCCGCAATGCGCTGAAGCCGTTTTTGTCCGACACCGAGTCCGCATGGCTCGAGCACGTGTCGAAGATCGATCCCGCGAGCCTGCCGGTGCGCGTGCGCACGAACCTGCCGGACTGGATCCACCAGGCGCTGTCGGCCCGATTCGACGCCGATGAGCTCGCGCAGCTCGCCGCCGCGCTGAACTACCCGGCGCCGCTCGACCTGCGCGCCAACGCGCAGAAGGCGACCCGCGACCAGGTGATCGACGCGCTGCGCGCAAACGGCATCGATGCGGGTGCGACGCCGTTCGCGCCGTTCGGCGTGCGCGTGGTCGGCAAGCCGGCGCTGACGCGCCTGAAGCTGTTCGAGGAAGGCGAGATCGAGGTGCAGGACGAAGGCAGCCAGTTGCTGTGCTCGCTGGTCGCGCCGCGCCGCGGCGAGATGGTCGTCGATTTCTGCGCGGGTGCGGGCGGCAAGACGCTCGCGCTGGGCGCGATGATGCGCTCGACCGGGCGCCTCTATGCGTTCGACGTGTCGGAAAAGCGCCTCGCGAAGCTGAAGCCGCGCCTCGCGCGCAGCGGGCTGTCGAACGTGAACCCCGTGCTGATCGACAGCGAGCACGACGCGAAGATCAAGCGGCTCGCCGGCAAGATCGACCGCGTACTGGTCGACGCGCCGTGCAGCGGCCTCGGCACGCTGCGCCGCAATCCGGACCTGAAGTGGCGCCAGTCGCGCACGTCGATCGACGAATTGACACCGAAGCAGGCGTCGATCCTCGCGAGCGCCGCGCGCCTCGTGAAGAAGGGCGGCCGGCTCGTCTACGCGACCTGCAGCGTGCTCGACGCCGAGAACGAGCGCATCGTCGAGCAGTTCCTGGCCGACCATCCCGAGTTCGTGCTGGTGCCTGCGCAGAAGGTGCTGGCCGACCAGCGCATCGAACTCGAGACGGGCGACTACCTGTCGTTGTGGCCGCACCGTCACGCGACCGACGGCTTCTTCGCCGCGGTGCTCGAGCGGCGCGCGCAGTAACGGCGGCACGGACGGACGATGGAGAATCTGCAGAGCCGCCTGCTGTCGCACCGGCTGGCATCGGTAATTCGCGACTTTCACCAGCCGGTGATGATCTGGCAGGCGGCGATCCTCGTCGGCGCGCTGTGTTTCGCGTGGGTGGCCGCACGCTTCGTGCACGGCCGGATCGATGCGCGCCGGCGGACGGCCGGACGCGCGCCCGGCGCGGGTGCGCATAGCCTGAAGCGCGCGTTGTTTCCGTTGTTCGGCGGCATCTTCGTGGGCGTCGCGCAGCTTGCGTTCGACCCGTTCATGTCGACGGCGCTGCTGTCGCTCGCGCTCGTGCCGTTGTTCGGCATCGGGCTGATCTACGTGCTGTTCTTCTTCGCGCGGCGCGTGTTCGCGCGCGACGGCCACACGCATGCGTGGCTGTCGATCGTCGAGAAGATCGTGTCGACCGTCGTGTGGGCCGCGATGGTGCTGACCGTGCTCGGCATCCAGCACGACGTGCTCGGCTGGCTCGACAGCGTGCAGTTCCGCGTCGCCAATGCGCACCTCACGCTGCTGTCGTTGATCTCCGGCGCGCTGTGGGTGTGCGTGACGCTGATGGTCGCGATGTGGCTCGGCTCGGTGCTCGAGGATCGCCTCACGCGCGCGAGCACGCTCGATGCGAACCTGAAGGTCGTGCTGTCGCGGGTCGGCCGCGCGCTGCTCGTGTTCGCGGCGATCCTGATCGGGCTGTCGCTGGTCGGCATCGACGTGACGGTGCTCGGCGTGTTCGGCGGCGCGGTCGGTGTCGGCCTCGGCTTCGGGCTGCAGAAGATCGCGAGCAACTACGTGTCGGGCTTCATCATCCTGCTCGACCGCTCGCTGCGGCTCGGCGACGCGATCAGCGTCGGCGGGCTGCAGGGCGTCGTCACGCAGATCCGCACACGCTACACGGTCGTGCGCGGCCTCGACGGCAACGAGACGCTGATCCCGAACGAGAAGCTGATCACCGACGTCGTGCAGAACCAGTCGTCGTACCTGACGCGCGGTTATGCGAAGGTCGCGGTGCAGGTCGCGTACACGAGCGATGTCGAGCACGCGCTCGTGCTGCTCGCCGACGCCGCGAAGGACGTGCCGCGCGTGCTGGCGGAGCCCGCGCCGACCCCTTATCTGGTGAGCTTCGGCGCGGACGGGATCGACCTGGAGCTCGGTTTCTGGATCGAGGATTCGGCGAAAGGCACGTCGGGCGTGCGCTCGGCCGTGAACCGCAACATCTGGCGGCTGTTCAACGAGCACGGGATTTCGATTCCGTTTCCGCAGCGCGAAGTGCGCGTCGTCGGGCTGCCGGACGGTTTTGCCGCCGCGGGCGCGGTGGCGGGGCATGATCCGGCGGCTGGCGATCCGGCGGCCGGCAACGGTGCGGCGGACGGGCGCGCGTCGGCTGCATAGCGTGCGTCGGTCGTCGATCGTATCGATCCCGCGGCCGGAACCGGATCGCGGGCCTTTCCAAGTCCGCCCGTGGACTGTTCCAGTTGTGCCAGGGCAAGAAAATATTCATTTTTTACAAAGACTTGGAACGGTTGAAGTAAAATCCAAGTCTATTCGCGGTATGCTTTCATTTTTCTGACGCCTGCGCGAGCCGGCATCGCTCTCATCTCATCACAGGTAACTGCCTTGTTGAATTCCCTGCTCGATTTTCTTTCCCACGGGCTCCTGCATTTTTCGTGGTGGCAGGTCGCGCTGTTCGCGCTCGCCGTCACGCACGTCACGATCATCGGCGTGACGGTCTACCTGCACCGTTGCCAGGCGCACCGCGCGCTGGAACTGCATCCGATCGCGAGCCATTTCTTCCGCGTCTGGCTGTGGATGACGACCGGCATGCTGACCGGCCAGTGGGCCGCGATTCACCGCAAGCACCATGCGAAGTGCGAGACCGAGGAAGATCCGCACAGCCCGCAGACGCGCGGCATCTGGAAGGTGTTCCTCGAGGGCGCCGAGCTGTATCGCGCGGAAGCGAAGAATGAAGAGACGATGCGCAAGTTCAGCCACGGCACGCCGAACGACTGGATCGAGCGCAATCTCTACTCGAAGTACCCGATCCTCGGCATCAGCCTGATGATGGTGATCGACGTCGCGCTGTTCGGCGTGCTCGGCCTGACCGTGTGGGCCGTGCAGATGGTCTGGATTCCGTTCTGGGCGGCAGGCGTCGTCAACGGCTTCGGCCACTTCTGGGGCTACCGCAACTTCAACTCGGCCGACGCGAGCACGAACCTGTTCCCGTGGGGCATCGTGATCGGCGGCGAAGAACTGCACAACAACCACCACACGTTCGCGACGTCGGCGAAGCTGTCGAACAAGTGGTACGAGTTCGACATCGGCTGGATGTACATCCGCATCATGTCGGCGTTCGGTCTCGCGAAGGTGAAGAAGGTCGCGCCGACGCCGCGCCTGAACAAGCCGAAGACGGTGCTGGACCAGGAAACGCTGCAGGCCGTGCTGTCGAACCGATACGAAGTGATGGCGCGCTACGGCAAGGCCGTGAAGCGTGCGTACCGCCAGGAGCTCGCGCACCTGAAGGAGCTCGGTTCGAGCGAGAAGTACCAGTTGATGCGCGGCGCGCGCAAGTGGTTCCACAAGGACGCCGACGGCCTCGACGAGCCGCAGAAGAAGCTGCTGCCGGAAATCTTCGCGAACAGCCAGAAGCTGCACACGTACTTTCAGTTGCGCCAGGATCTCGCCGCGATCTGGGATCGTTCGACCGCGTCGCGCGAACAGCTTCTCGCGCAATTGCAGGATTGGTGCCATCGCGCGGAACAAAGCGGCATCAAGGCGCTGCAGGAATTCGCGACACGCCTGCGTCGCTACGCCTGATTCGAAATCGATTAGAATCTCAGGACGTCAAAAACCCCGCGTTGGCGGGGTTTTTTCATTTGGGCCACCGTTTTTTGACGGAAGCGATCGGCCCGAATTTGTATGAGGCTTGGGGCAGCGGCGCAATGGTGCCCCGGGGCGAGCGTAGAGGATGGGATCGGAGTAGTGTTGAAGCGCTGATTCTGGTTGACCGCGAAGCATGGGATCGGGGTAGGCGCTAAAGCGATAACTCCGGTCGACCGCGAAGCATGGGGTCCGAGTAAGCGCTAAAGCGCTCACTCGGACCGACAGGAGATATGGAGATGCAATCGACGATCAAACCCGTCGAGTACGACCGGCCCGTCGCAGCAGGGACCGTGTGCGGCGTGGGGCAGGCATGGGCCAAGGTGCCCGATGCACCGTCCCCCGAGGAACGCGCTGCGCTGAAGGCGCGCATCAAGGCGCTGCTCGTGCGTGAAAAGGCCGTGCTGGTCGCGCACTACTACGTGGATGCCGAACTGCAGGAACTCGCCGACGAAACCGGCGGCTGCGTTGCCGATTCGCTCGAAATGGCCCGCTTCGGCCGCGATCACGACGCGCAGACGCTGGTCGTCGCCGGCGTGCGCTTCATGGGTGAAACCGCGAAGATCCTGAGCCCGAACAAGCGGATCCTGATGCCCGATCTCGATGCGACCTGTTCGCTCGATCTCGGCTGCCCGGTCGATGAATTCTCGGCGTTCTGCGATGCGTATCCCGATCGCACCGTCGTCGTCTATGCGAACACCAGCGCGGCCGTGAAGGCCCGCGCGGATTGGATGGTCACGTCGTCGATCGGCCTCGAGATCGTGGCCGACCTGCACGCGCGCGGCGAGAAGATCATCTGGGCGCCCGATCGCCATCTCGGCAGTTATATCCAGAAGAAAACCGGCGCGGACATGCTGCTGTGGCAGGGCTCGTGCCTCGTCCACGACGAGTTCAAGGGCATCGAGCTCGACCTGCTGCGCGCCGAATATCCGGACGCGAAGGTGCTCGTCCATCCGGAATCGCCGGAAAGCGTCGTTGCGCAGGCCGATGTGGTCGGCTCGACCACGCAGCTGATCGATGCGGCCGTGAAGCTGGACGCGACGCGCTTCATCGTCGCGACCGATCTCGGCATCCTGCACAAGATGCAGCTCGCGGCGCCCGGCAAGACCTTCATCGCGGCGCCGACGGCCGGCAACAGTGCGACCTGCAAGAGCTGCGCGCACTGCCCGTGGATGGCGATGAACGGCCTCGCGAACCTCGCCGACGTGCTCGAACGCGGTCACAACGAGATCTTCGTCGATCCGGCGATCGGCGAACGTGCGCGCCTGCCGATCGACCGGATGCTCGATTTCGCGGCCGCGCACAAGAAGCGCGTGCAGGCGAGCGGCGACCTGCAGCGCGACCAGCAACTGTTTGCGAACGTGGGGGCGGCATGACCGGTGCAGTCTCCCCGCTTTACGACATCGTTCGCGAGCAATACGGCGCGGCATTCGACGACGCGATCGCGCGCAACGTTGCCGATGCGATCGCGGAAGACGTCGGCACCGGTGACCAGACCGGGCGGCTCGTGCCGGCCGGCGGGCGTCGTCGCGCGCGCATCATCGTGCGCGAGGAAGCCGTGCTGTGCGGCGTGCCGTGGTTCGAGGCCGTGATCGGCCGGATCGATCCGGCGATCACCGTGCAATGGCGCTATCGCGAAGGCGACCGGATGACGCCCGATTCGACCGTCTGCGAACTCGAAGGGCCGGCGCGCGCGCTGTTGACGGCCGAGCGTAACGGGCTGAACTTCCTGCAACTGCTGTCGGGTGTCGCGACCGCGACGCGCCGTTACGTCGACCGCGTCGAAGGCACGCGCGCGAAGATCCTCGATACGCGCAAGACGCTGCCGGGCCTGCGGCTCGCGCAGAAGTACGCGGTACGCGTCGGCGGCGGCGAGAACCAGCGTCTCGCGCTGTATGACGGCATCCTGATCAAGGAGAACCACATCGCAGCGGCGGGCGGTGTCGGCGAGGCGCTCGACGCGGCGTTCGCACTCGATTCGGGCGTGCCCGTGCAGGTCGAGGTCGAGACGCTCGCGCAGCTCGACACGGCGCTCGCGCATCGCGCGCAGTCGGTGCTGCTCGACAACTTCACGCTCGACATGATGCGTGAAGCGGTGCGCGTGGCGGCCGGCAAGGCCGTGCTCGAAGTGTCGGGCGGCGTCAATTTCGACACGGTGCGCGCGTTCGCGGAGACGGGCGTCGATCGCATCTCGATCGGCGCGCTGACGAAGGACGTGCGCGCGACGGATTATTCGATGCGGATCGTCGACTGATCGAGTGTCATACGATCAGACAAAAAAGCCGTTGGCATGCAAACGCCAACGGCTTTTTTCCTGTGCGGCCGCAACCGGGAAGGGCGCCGCTCAGCGACGCGCGCGCGGCGTGAGCACGCTCGGCAGCGCCTTCGGCAGCGTGTGCGGCCAGTCGCGGCTGTAGTGCAGCCCGCGGCTTTCGCGGCGCGACTGCGCGCTCTTCACGATCAGCGTCGCCACGTCGACGAGGTTGCGCAGTTCGAGCAGGTCGCGCGTCACGCGGAAGTTCGCGTAGTACTCGTGGATCTCGTCGCGCAGCAGCGACAGCCGGTGCTTCGCGCGTTCGAGGCGCTTGTCGGTGCGCACGATGCCGACGTAGTTCCACATCAGGCGGCGCAGCTCGTCCCAGTTGTGCGCGACGACGACTTCCTCGTCCGCATCCGACACGCGGCTTTCGTCCCATGCGGGCAGCGTGGCCGGCGTTTCCGAATCGAAGCCGGCCGCCTCGATCGCTTCGGCCGCCGCGCGGCCGATCACGAGACATTCGAGCAGCGAGTTGCTCGCGAGCCGGTTCGCGCCGTGCAGCCCCGTGTACGACGTTTCGCCGACCGCGTACAGGCCTGCGAGATCGGTGCGCCCGGCGAGATCGGTCACGACGCCGCCGCATGTATAGTGCGCGGCCGGCACGACGGGGATCGGCTGTTTCGCGATGTCGATGCCGAATTCGAGGCAGCGCGCATGGATCGTCGGGAAGTGCTCGCGCAGGAACGCTTCCGGCTGGTGGCTGATGTCGAGATACACGCAGTCGATCCCGCGCTTCTTGATCTCGAAGTCGATCGCGCGCGCGACGATGTCGCGCGGCGCGAGCTCGGCGCGCGGATCGTGCGCGGGCATGAAACGCGTGCCGTCGGGCAGCTTCAGCAGGCCGCCTTCGCCGCGCACGGCCTCCGAAATCAGGAACGATTTCGCATACGGATGGAACAGGCAGGTCGGGTGGAACTGGATGAATTCCATGTTCGACACGCGGCAGCCCGCGCGCCATGCCATCGCGATGCCGTCGCCGGTCGCCGTGTCGGGGTTCGTCGTGTACAGATAGACCTTGCCGGCGCCGCCCGTTGCGAGCACCGTGTGCGGTGCCTCGATCGTGATCGTGCGGTCGTTGTCGACGTCGAGCGCATACAGGCCGTGACAGCGGCGGCCGGGCAGGCCGAGCCGGTCCGACGTGATCAGGTCGATCGCATGGTGATTTTCGAAGAACGTGATGTTCGGATGCTGGCGCGCGCGCTCCGACAGCGTCGCAAGCACCGCATGGCCGGTCGCGTCGGCCGCGTGAATGATCCGGCGGTGGCTGTGGCCGCCTTCGCGCGTCAGGTGGAAGCCGAGTTCGGCTGCGTCGTCCTTCGTGAACGGCACGCCTTGCGAGATCAGCCATTCGATCGCTTCGCGGCCGTGCTCGACGATATAGCGCGTCGCGCCTTCGTCGCACAGGCCGCCACCGGCGACCAGCGTGTCGTCGACGTGGTTCTCGATGCTGTCCGCCGAATCGAGGACCGCCGCGATGCCGCCCTGCGCGTTATCGCTTGCGCCCTCCATCATCGAACGTTTCGCGATCAGCGCGACACGTCGCGTGCTGGCCAGATTGAGTGCGACCGACAGCCCTGCCAGGCCGCTGCCGACGATCGCCACGTCGAATTTCATGCTGCATCTCCATCGTTACGCTTTTGATCTTGTGCGTTCCGGCGGCCATGGCCGCGGAAAGGGGAGAGCATACCGCGTCGGGCCCGAGCGTGCGCGCAAAACAAAAAGCCCCGCATGCGCGGGGCTTTTCGGTCGCCGTCAGGCTGGCAGAAACCGGAGATTACTTGATCTTGGTTTCTTTGTATTCCACATGCTTGCGGACGACGGGATCGAACTTCTTGATCGCCATCTTTTCCGGCATGTTGCGCTTGTTCTTCGTGGTCGTGTAGAAGTGACCCGTACCAGCGGTCGACTCGAGCTTGATCTTGTCGCGTGCGCCTTTTGCCATGATTGTGCTCCTTGGGCTTAGGCTTCGCCGCGTGCGCGCAGGTCAGCGAGCACGGAATCGATGCCGTTCTTGTCGATCAGGCGCAGGCCGGCGTTCGAAACGCGCAGGCGCACCCAGCGGTTTTCGCTCTCTACCCAGAACCGGCGGTTTTGCAGGTTCGGCAGGAAGCGACGCTTGGTCTTGTTGTTGGCGTGGGAAACGTTGTTGCCGCTCATCGGCGCTTTCCCAGTTACTTGGCATACGCGTGCCATGAGAGCACTCCTAATACGCTAAATTCGGGGTTCGATCGCCGATGAAGGTTCTCATCGCACCGCCACGTGATCCATGGCCGCACTCTCAGAACGCCGTAGCCCTTGCAGACAAGGCCCTTCGATGGCTAGAACTGGTTGGAAAAAAGACAGACGGCGATTCTAGCAGAAAAAGTTCAGGAAAATCAAACCTAATTTCGCTTCGCCGTTGTGGCGCCCCGAGGCGGGCCGCCGCGCCACAGTCTACAGCCAACCGGCACGTGCGAACGAGAAAGTGTCGCTGGTGCCGACGACGACGTGATCGAGCAGCCGCACGTCGACGAGTTCGAGTGCGTCGCGCAGCACGCGGGTCAGGCGGCGGTCCTCCGCGCTCGGCTGCACCGCGCCCGACGGATGGTTGTGCGCGACGATCAGCGCCGCGGCGTTATGCGTCATCGCGCGGCGCACGATCTCGCGCGGGTAGACGGCCATGCGCGTCAGCGAGCCGCGCGTGATTTCCTCCGTCTCGATCAGGCCGTGGCGGGCGTCGAGGTACACCGCGACGAACACTTCGTGCGGGTGCGAGCCGATCTTCAGCCGCAGATAATCCTCGACCGCGCCGGGCGAATCGATCGGCGTACGTTCGGATGCTTTCTCCTTCAGCATTCGCCGCGCGATCTCGGTGACCGCGGCCAGCCGCGTGGAGCGCGCAGGGCCGATGCCCGGGTGCGCTTCGAAATCGTCGGTCGTCGCCTCGAGCAGCCCGCGCAACGTTCCGAACTGCTTGACCAATGCGCGGGCGCTGACGAATACGTCGTGCCCGGGCTTGCCGGTACCGAGCAGCAGCGCGATCAGTTCGTCGTCGGTCAGCGCGGCCGGTCCGCGCTCCAGCATTCGCTCGCGCGGCCGCTCGGGCCGCCAGTCCACCGGGCGGTGCTTGCGCCGGCGGATCGGGAGGACGCGGCGGGGCGGATCGGTCGGCGCATCGGCGCCGTCGCGGCATTCGACCGGCGGCAGGGCGAGACAGGGTGACAGCATGCTCGAAACTCCATTGGCGGCGGGCGGTCTGCGCGACGTCGTCGCACTTTCCGCCTTGCGCGCTCAGGTGACTTACAATATTGGTTTTGCGCCGGGCCTTTTCGGCCGTATCGGGCGCCGACTGAACGAGTAATTCATGAGCCTCATCGATCTATCCGAAGTGAAGCCCGGTTCCCACGTCACGTTGCATTACCGGCTCGCACTGGCCGACGGCGCCGACATCGTCAACACCTTCACCGACAAGCCGGCCACGCTGCTGCTCGGCGCGGGACAACTGGCGCCGTCGCTGGAACAGATTCTGCTCGGGCTCAGGGTTGGAGACCACTCGACTTTTCAGCTAACGCCCGAACAGGGGTTCGGTCCCCGGAATCCCGACATGCTCCAGCGCGTGACGCTGTCGACGCTGCGCGAGAACGGGATGGTCGGCGACGATTTCACGCCGGGCGAGCTGATCGAGTTCAATGCGCCGGACGGCGGCCGGTATGCGGGGGTGCTGAAGGAAGTCGGTGAAACCTCGGCGCTGTTCGACTTCAACCATCCGCTCGCGGGCCAGGCGCTCACGTTCGAAGTGAAAATCATCGGAATCCTGTAATCATGAGCACCACCGATACGCTGTCCGGGCAGACCGTCGCCGCCGACGCCGAAATCCTGCTGGCCCAGCCGCGCGGCTTCTGCGCGGGCGTCGACCGTGCGATCGAGATCGTCGAGCGCGCGATCGCGATGCACGGTGCGCCGATCTATGTCCGTCACGAAATCGTCCACAACAAGTACGTGGTCGAGGATCTGAAGAAGAAAGGCGCGATCTTCGTCGAGGAACTCGAGGAAGTGCCGGCCGGCAATACCGTGATCTTCAGCGCGCACGGCGTGTCGAAGGCCGTGCGCGACGAGGCCGACGTGCGCGGGTTGCGCATTTACGACGCAACCTGCCCGCTGGTCACGAAGGTGCACGTCGAGGTGGCGAAAATGCGCCAGGACGGCGTCGATATCGTGATGATCGGGCACAAGGGCCACCCGGAAGTCGAAGGCACGATGGGGCAGGTCGAGCGCGGCATGCATCTCGTCGAGAGCGTCGAGGACGTGCAGAAGCTCGAGCTCGCCGATCCCGAGCGCATCGCGCTCGTCACGCAGACGACGCTGTCCGTCGACGACGCGGCCGAGATCATCGCCGCGCTGAAGGCGAAGTATCCGAAGATCCGCGAGCCGAAGAAGCAGGACATCTGCTACGCGACGCAGAACCGCCAGGATGCGGTGAAGTTCATGGCGCCGCAGTGCGACGTCGTGATCGTCGTCGGCAGCCCGAACAGCTCGAACTCGAGCCGGCTTCGCGAAGTGGCCGAGAAGCGCGGTGTGGACGCGTACATGGTCGATGCGCCCGACCAGATCGATCCGGCATGGGTCGCAGGCAAGCGCCGCATCGGCGTGACGGCCGGCGCGTCGGCACCCGAAGTGCTCGCCCAGGCCGTAATCGCGCGACTGCGCGAACTCGGCGTGCGCAACGTTCGCGCGCTCGACGGCATCGAGGAAAACGTGTCGTTTCCGCTGCCACGCGGGTTGAACCTGCCGCCCGCTGCCTGATTGCCGCATCGCACCCGCGGAACACCGAAGCGCGCCTCCCGGCGCGCTTTTTTTTGTACGTCGAAATCGAGATCGCAACCATTATTCGCGATCATGGTGCAACCCGGTTGCTCCGGATGTTCGTAACCGTCTCTCAAAATTGGTTGCAATGCAGGAAAACCCCATCGAATCAGGATTATTGGCGTCCTATAAATGGAGTTACAATGCGCCCGTTTTCAAGCCTGAATGGCTTTGAAATCGGATTTTGGCAAGGCGCGGGAGACCATTCAATGCATGTGAAGTTGGCTTACGCCGTGTCCGTCGCCGCACCGGTTGCAATGCGTGCCGGTTGCAGCAAAAAGAGCGACGACGGGGCGGGCAGGGAGGCTGCGGTGTTCGCGGCATCGCCGGCCAGCGGCGTGCGCGTCGCCGGAACCGGTCGTGCGGCACCATCGGTGTGCCGCATTGCGCAGCAATTGGGCAAGGACAAGGAAAACGGGGCACGTTTGGCGATCGAGGAAATCAACGCGCTTGGCCTGGCGAACGGTCGGGCAGCGGGCATGCAGGTTGCATTGCAACAAGCCGCCGGTCGCGGTGTGACAACGACCGTGCGCGCCGATCGACGGATGCCGGCTATGGCGCCCGGCGATGCGGGCAGCGCGGGGATGTCACCGGCCCCCTTTCATTTCGATTCGACGAAACAGCGTGTCGCCGCGAGCGGTGGTGTCGTGGTGCGCGGCTTGGTTCGTACGATGGATTCCCACGCAGCCCCGACGCATGTCGGGCGCGGCTTTCGCGATGCCTTGCCAGGCGACGCGGCACGGAATCCGATCCGCCTGGATGCGGGGCTTGCCTCGCACCGGACGGTAAAAGGCACGGATGCCGGGCAACCGGACGATGGCCGTCCCGGCATGCTGCCCTACGACTTCAAGGAGGCTACGAACACCGTCCTCGACGTCGTGACGATTTAGCGACGGGACTCATGACGGCACCGGAACAGTGCGGTGCCGTTTTTGTATCCGCTCCGGCGGCAGGTCCGGCCGTACAGGCCGGGCGGCGCGCGCCGGGACGATCCACACCCTTACCGGTATCGACTAGTACCCGCAGTGTCGCCGAGAAGGCGCGATTCCTCGCTTACCCGCGGGGCGCAACGTCCTCCGGCAGCACGGGCCAAGGAGCTTTAAATGGATATTTTCGTCCAGCAGGTTCTCAACGGGCTGGTGCTCGGCAGTGTGTACGCCATCATCGCGTTGGGTTACACGATGGTGTACGGCATTCTCGGCATCATCAACTTCGCGCACGGCGACGTGCTGATGATCGGCGCGATGGTCGCGTTGTCGGCCATCACCGTGCTGCAGAACCACTTCCCCGGACTCGGCAACATCGCCACGCTGACGATCGGCCTGGGCATTGCCGCGGTCGTTTGTGCATTCGTGGGCTTCACGATCGAGCGTGTCGCGTACCGGCCGCTGCGCCGCGCGCCGCGTCTCGCGCCGCTGATCACCGCGATCGGCGTGTCGATCCTGCTGCAGACGGCCGCGATGATCATCTGGTCGCGCAACCCGCTGCCGTTCCCGCAATTGCTGCCGACCGATCCGATCAACGTGATCAAGGCGACCGACACGACGCCCGGCGCCGTGATCTCGGTGACTGAAATCGTGATCATCGCGGTGGCGTTCATCGTGATGGGCGGCCTGCTGCTGCTCGTGCACAAGACCAAGCTCGGCCGCGCGATGCGCGCGATCGCCGAAAGCCCGAACACGGCAAGCCTGATGGGCGTGAACCCGAACTTCGTGATTTCCGCGACGTTCATGATCGGCTCCGCGCTTGCCGCGCTGGCCGGCGTGATGATCGCGTCCGAATACGGCAACGTGCACTTCTACATGGGCTTCATCCCCGGCATGAAGGCGTTCACGGCGGCGGTGCTCGGCGGGATCGGCAACCTCGGCGGTGCGATGGTCGGCGGCGTGCTGCTCGGCCTGATCGAGCAGCTCGGTGCCGGCTACATCGGCAACCTCACGGGCGGCGTATTCGGCAGTAACTACCAGGACGTGTTCGCCTTCATCGTGCTGATCATCGTGCTGGTGTTCCGTCCGTCGGGCCTGCTGGGCGAACGGGTCGCGGATCGCGCGTAACGGAAGGGAGCAAACAACATGACATCCATTCAACCGATCGAATCCTCGACGTCGCTCGTCGAAGAGCGCAACACCGCCAAGACCGTCGTCATCGGCATCCTGACCGCTGTATTCGTGATCGCCGCACCGATCATCATCGGCTCGGCCGGCGGCAACTACTGGGTCCGCGTGCTCGACTTCGCGATGCTGTACGTGATGCTCGCGCTCGGCCTGAACGTGGTGGTCGGCTTCGCCGGCCTGCTCGACCTCGGCTACATCGCGTTCTACGCGGTGGGCGCGTACACGGCGGCGCTGCTGAGCTCGCCGCACCTGACCTCGCAGTTCGAGTGGATCGCGGCCATCGCGCCCGGCGGGCTGCACATCCCGTTCCTGATCATCGTGCCGATCGCGATGGCGCTGGCGGCCACCTTCGGGATCCTGCTCGGTGCGCCGACGCTGCGCCTGCGCGGCGACTATCTGGCGATCGTGACGCTCGGCTTCGGTGAAATCGTCCGGATCTTCATGAACAACCTCGACCGTCCGGTGAACATCACCAACGGCCCGAAGGGGATCACGGGGATCGATCCGGTGCACGTCGGCGGCTTCAACCTGTCGCAGACGCACTCGCTGTTCGGCTTCCAGCTGCCGTCGGTCTACATGTACTACTACCTGTTCGTGCTGTGCTCGCTGCTGGTGATCTGGGTGTGTACGCGCCTGCAGCACTCGCGTATCGGCCGCGCATGGGCGGCAATCCGCGAGGACGAGATCGCGGCGAAGGCGATGGGCATCAACACCCGTAACGTGAAGCTGCTCGCGTTCGCGATGGGCGCGTCGTTCGGCGGCCTGTCGGGCTCGATGTTCGGCGCGTTCCAGGGCTTCGTGTCGCCGGAATCGTTCACGTTCTGGGAATCGATCGTCGTGCTCGCCTGCGTGGTGCTCGGCGGCATGGGCCATATCCCGGGCGTGATCCTGGGCGCGGTGCTGCTCGCGATCTTCCCGGAATTCCTGCGCTCGACGATGAGCCCGCTGCAGCATGCGCTGTTCGGTCATGACATCGTCGATACGGAAGTGATCCGTCAGGCGCTGTACGGCCTCGCGATGGTGATCATCATGCTGTACCGCTCGGAAGGCCTGTGGCCCGCGCCGAAGCATGAGGACAAGATCGCGAAACTGGCGAAGCGCGCCAGCAAGAAGCCGGTGCGCGCGTAACGAACGGACAAGGGGATACACACATGAGCGACAAGCAAATCCGACTGTCCGTGCAGGGCGTGAACAAACGCTTCGGCGGCCTGCAGGCACTGTCCGACGTCGGCCTGCAGATCAAGGAAGGCGAGATCTACGGCCTGATCGGCCCGAACGGCGCAGGCAAGACGACGTTCTTCAACGTGATCACGGGCCTCTATACGCCGGACTCCGGCGACTTCAAGCTGGACGGCCAGAACTACACGCCGACGGCCGTGCACCAGGTGGCGAAGGCGGGCATCGCGCGCACGTTCCAGAACATCCGCCTGTTCGGCGGGATGACGGCCCTCGAGAACGTGATGGTGGGCCGCCACGTGCGCACCAAGCACGGCCTGCTCGGCGCGGTGTTCCAGACGCCGGCCGAACGCCAGGAAGAGCGCGAGATCAAGGAACGCGCGATCGAGCTGCTCGAATACGTGGGCGTGCTGCAGTACGCCGACTACACGTCGCGCAACCTGTCGTACGGCCACCAGCGCCGTCTCGAGATCGCGCGGGCCCTTGCGACCGACCCGAAGCTGCTCGCGCTCGACGAGCCGGCGGCCGGGATGAACGCGACCGAGAAGGTCGAACTCACGCGCCTGCTCGACAAGATCCGCTCGGACGGCCGCACGATTCTGCTGATCGAGCACGACGTGAAGCTCGTGATGGGGCTGTGCAACCGGATGACGGTGCTCGATTACGGCAAGGTGATCGCCGAGGGTCTGCCGCAGGACGTGCAGAAGAATCCGAAGGTGATTGAGGCATATCTCGGCGCAGGGGTGCACTGATGGCAGCGGCAATGTTGAAAATCAAGGGCTTGCAGGTCAACTACGGCGGCATTCAGGCCGTCAAGGGCGTTGACATGGAAGTCCGTCAGGGCGAGCTCGTGACGCTGATCGGCGCGAACGGCGCAGGCAAGACCACGACGATGAAGGCGATCACGGGTCTGAAGCCGTATTCGGCGGGCGACATCGAGTACGACGGCAAGTCGATCAAGGGCATCCCGGCGCACGAACTGCTCAAGCGCGGCCTCGCGATGGTGCCGGAAGGCCGCGGGATCTTCGCGCGGATGTCGATCGTCGAGAACATGCAGATGGGCGCTTACCTGCGCAACGACACCGAGCAGATCAAGAAGGACGTCGACCGGATGTTCGGCTTCTTCCCGCGGCTGAAGGAGCGTGCCTCGCAGCTCGCGGGCACGCTGTCGGGCGGCGAGCAGCAGATGCTGGCGATGTCGCGCGCGATTCTGTCCAAGCCGAAGCTGCTGCTGCTCGACGAGCCGTCGATGGGGCTGTCGCCGATCATGGTCGAGAAGATCTTCGAAGTGGTGCGCGAGATCTCGAAGGAGGGCATCACGGTGCTGCTCGTCGAGCAGAACGCGCGCCTTGCGCTGCAGGCGGCCGACCGCGGTTACGTGATGGACTCGGGCATGGTCACGATGGAAGGCGACGCGAAGCAGATGCTCGACGATCCGAAGGTGCGAGCAGCGTATCTCGGCGAGTAAGTGGATGAATGAGCGGGCCCGGTGACGCGCGGCGGCAGATGCCGCGTGCGTCATGCAAGGGCTTTCGAAAGGCTGTCACGGGATGCCGTGACAGCCTTTTTTTCGTGTCGTGCGATTCGTGTCGAACTGAACTGAACTGAACTGAACTGTGCGTGCGGAGGCGACTCCATTCGACTGTTGCACCACGCACGCGACACGGGAAACGACAGGGCAGGCCACGCGACGCCGGTCGCCCGCAGCCGGTCGCCCGCAGCCGGTCGCCCGCAAACCGACACACGGGCCGCGTGGCATCGACAGCCCATCGGCACACGGAGAACGTGCATGAGTCTGGACTACGGTTTCGTGAAGGCGAAGGTGACATCGGTGGCGAAGCTGAAGGGCTCGCCGCACGGCAGCGAGATCCAGTATCACATCCACCTGACGCTGGCGCTGCCGGCCGGCGACTGGGATGTCGCGATCAACGTCGGCACCAGCGATGCGGACGACTTGCTGAACTACAAGCTCGTCTACGATTTCCACCATCCCGTCACGCAGACGCTTGCGGCCGCGGCGGAAGGCTACACCGACCTCACGGGGCAGGCCGCGCTGCCCGCGCTCGACTACCTGCGCAGCGACATCCTGAACGAGACGGGCGCGTGGCGCGCGAGCGCGGTGATGGACGGCACCGAGAACCCGGAGCCGATCCCGTCGCTGCTGCGGCTCGTGAGCGCCGCGCAGTCGCAGGGCCTCGACGTCGTCGTGTTCGGCCGCACCTATGCGGAAGGCAACGGCATTCACGACACGCACATGAACCAGGGTTCGACGGGCCCGAACTACCTGCATCGCGCAGGCGACGACCATAACGACCACAACGACGTCTGGCAGGACGGCGCGCTGATCGTGCGCGTGAGCGATACGCAGTGGGCCGCGTATTTCGCGGCGTTCGAACAGCAGGCCGTGCCGACCGATGCGCTCGGCAATCCGCTGCCGGACGCGGGGCCGATCACGCGCTGAGGCCGGCCGCTGTCGCGGCCGGCGGCATCACGCGGCCGGCAGCGTCTTGCCGAACGAGATGCGCTCCTCGACGCGATAGCCGAGCGCCGCATAAAAGCGGCACGCATCGTCGTTGCCGGGCAGCACCTGCAGGTTGATCTTCATGCAGCCGCGCGCGGCGAGCGTGCTTTCCGCGTGCGCGATCAGCGCACGGCCGACGCCGAGCCGCCGCGCGTCGTTCGCGACGCCGAACGAGTAGAGCCAGCCGCGATGTCCGTCGAAACCCGCCATCAACGTGCCGACGACGCGCGCGCCGCTGGTCGCGACGAAGAACAGCTCGGGCTGCGTCGCGAGCTTCAGCTCGATCGATCGCAGCGGATCGCGGTGCGGCGGCGCGCCGGCTTCGTCGTATTGCGGGAACGCGTCGCGCCATACCGCGAGCACGGCATCGGTGTCGGCGCGTTCGAACGGGCGGATCGCGACAGCATCGGCGGCGGCATCCATCGCGGCGGTCTCCTTAGAGCGTGTCGAGGATCGACCGCAGCATCGCCATCATCTGGTCGATCTCGTCGGTCGTCACGTTCAGCGCGGGCATGAAGCGCAGCAGGTTCGGCCGCGCGGCGTTCAGCAGCAGGCCGTCGGGCTGCATGTCGCGCGCCTTCTCGACGATCTGCGGGCCGATGTCCTTGCCGAGCAGCAGCGCGCGCAGCAGGCCTTCGCCGCGTTCGCCCTCGAAGCCGCGCTCCTCCGACAGCTCGAGCAGCTTGCGCTTCAGGTATTCGCCGCGTGCGCGCACGCCTTCGAGGAAGCCGGGCGCGACGAGCTGCGAGATCACCGAATAGCCGGCCGCCGTCATCAGCGGGTTACCGTTGTACGTGCCGCCCTGGTCGCCGGCCTCGAACACCGCGACGTCGGCCTTCGACAGCAGCGCAGCGAGCGGCACGCCGCTGCCGATGCCCTTGCCGAGCGTCATGACATCCGGCTCGATGTCGGCGAGCTCGTACGCGAACAGCGTACCCGCACGGCCGCAGCCGCTCTGCACTTCGTCGACGATCAGCAGCAGGTTGTGCTGCTTCGTCAGCGCGCGCAGTTCGCGCATGAACTCGCGCGTTGCCGGGATCACGCCGCCTTCGCCCTGGATCGGTTCGAGCATCACGGCGACGGTCTTGTCGGTGATCAGCTTCTCGACCGAGTTGATGTTGTTCAGTTCGGCCTTCGGGAAGCCCGGCACCTGCGGCGCGTAGATCGTGTCCCAGCCCGGCTTGCCGCTGGCCGACATCGTCGCGAGCGTGCGGCCGTGGAAGCTGTGATCGAACGTGATGATCTCGTACGCGCCGTTGCGGAACTTGCGGCCCCACTTCCGCGCGAGCTTGATCGCACCTTCGTTCGCCTCGGCGCCGCTGTTCGTGAAGAACACCTTGTCGAACACGCTGTGTTGCGTGAGCAGGCCCGCAAGCTTCGCCATCGGCTCGTTGTAGAACGCCGGCGACGGGTTCAGCAGCTTTTCGGCCTGCGTCTTCAGCGCTTCGACGACACCGTCGTTGCAGTGGCCGAGGCTATTGACGGCCCAGCCCTGGATGAAGTCCAGATAGCGCTTGCCCGTGTGATCGTAGAGCCACGAACCCTTGCCGTGCGTAAACACGATGTCGGGGCGGTTCGTGATGTACATCAGCGAGTCGATCGGGTAATCGTTCAAGGGCATGGCAGCAGACTCCAGCGGACGTTGAAAGGGAAACGGGGCAATAAAAAAGCCACGGAAGGCCGTGGCTGGTGGGTTCGAACAGCTTGTGCGTAACCGGTGAAGCAGTGTGGGGGTTACGCGCGAGTCCGTGACGAGCCTGCGGCATCCGGGCGGAGCGGCGAGCGGCGACGTCGAAGGGCGGACAGGAAGCGGTTCATGTGCGCAAGCATAAGGCATCCCGCGCCCCACTGTAAACCGCCGCGATGCCATGGATGTGACATCGCGACGCGGAGCGCGGGTGTGCCTTACTCAGACCGGATGCGCGAGATCGGCGGCGCTCGTGAACGAGTCCGCGTAGAACTCGTCGGCCGGCAGCGCGTGGTGCTGCGTGAAGTCGCGCTGCGCGGATTCGACCATCACCGGCGCGCCGCACGCGTACACCTGATGACCCGACAGATCGGGCAGGTCCTCGATCACCGCGCGATGGACGAAGCCCGTGCGGCCCGTCCACTGGTCGCCGTCGTCGGGCTCGGAGAGCACCGGCACGTACTTGAAGTTCGGGATTTCGCTGGCCCACTGCTCGGCGAGCTCGCCGAGATAGATGTCCTTCTTGCGGCGTGCGCCCCAGTAGAGCGTCATCGGGCGCGTGATGCCCCGGTGCTTCACGTGCTCGATGATCGCCTTGATCGGCGCGAAGCCCGTGCCCGATGCAAGCAGTACGATCGGCTTGTCGGAATCCTCGCGCAGGAAGAACGTGCCGAGCGGGCCTTCGAAGCGCAGGATGTCGCGCTCCTTCATCGCGCCGAACACGTGGTCGGTGAACTTGCCGCCCGGCATGTGGCGGATGTGCAGCTCGATCGGGCCTTCCTCGTGCGGCGCGTTCGCCATCGAGTAGCTGCGGCGCGAGCCGTCCTTCAGGATGAACTCGACGTACTGGCCCGCGAGGTATTGCAGGCGCTCGTTGGCGGGCAACTGCAGCTTCACGACCATCACGTCGTCGGCCTTGCGCTCGAGCGCGGCGATCCGGCACGGCAGCTTCTTGACCTGCACGCCGTCGACGCCGGCGATTTCGCGCACGTCGATCTCGAGATCGCACTGCGCCTTCGAGCAGCACAGCAGCGCGAGACCGCGCGTGCGCTCGTCATTGGACAGTGCCGACGCGGCATGCGGGCCCTGTTCGATCTGGCCCGACACGATCTGGCCCTTGCAGGAGCCGCACGCGCCGTTCTTGCAGCCGTACGGCAGATGGACGTTCTGGCGCAGCGCCGCCGCCAGCACGGTTTCGTCCGACTCGACCTGGAATTGCCGGCCGCTTTGCTTGAGAGTGACGTTGAATGCCATAGAACCAAACTAGAACAAAATGTGGGGACCGTGCATGTCGAGCACGGCAGCTACAATGCAAACCCGTTGCGCGTCGCGCAGCGGTGGCTACTGATTTCGCAACCAACATGATCGCGACACGAATCCTGCGCCGGCCGCGCGCACTGATCGTCGGCTGCGGCGACGTCGGCATGCGCTGCGTCGCGCAATGGCGCGACACGCGCCGCAACCTGCGGATCTTCGCGCTGACGAGCCACCCGGCCCGCCGCGACGAGCTGCGTGCCGCGGGCGCGACGCCGATCGTCGGCGACCTCGATCGCCGCGCGACGCTCGGCCGCCTCGCGGGCCTTGCCCGCACGATCCTGCATCTCGCGCCGCCGCAGTCCGACGGCCGCGACGACCGGCGCACGCGTGCGCTGATCGCCGCAACGACCGTGCCCGCGCGACGCCCGGCGGCACCGCCGGCACCTGCGGTCGGTCGGCTCCGAACGCTGCGCGCCGCTGCCCGGCAGGCCGGCGCGCCCGTTCGGGCAGCGCGTATTGTACCCGACGGTCTTCGCGCGCCGAGGCTCGTCTATGCGAGCACGACGGGCGTATACGGCGATTGCGGCGGCGCGCGCATCGACGAAACGCACCCGCTGCGTCCCGCGAATCCGCGCGCGTTCCGGCGCGTGTCGGCCGAGCGGCAACTGCGCGCGGCGACGGTGCGCGGCGTGCTGTCCGCGCGCATCGTGCGCATTCCCGGCATCTACGCGGCGAACCGTCTGCCGGTCGCGCGGCTCGAGCGCGGCACGCCGGCGCTCGAGCCGGCCGACGACGTCTACACGAACCATATCCACGCGGACGATCTCGCGGCGATCCTGCGCCGGGCGGCCGAGCGCGGCAGGCCGGCGCGCGCCGTGCACGCGTCGGACGACAGCGAACTGCGGATGGGGGAGTATTTCGACCGGGTCGCGCAGGCGCTCGGCCTGCCGCTGCCGCCGCGCGTCAGCCGCGCGGACGCCGAGCGTCAGCTCGAACCGACGCTGCTGTCGTTCATGCGCGAGTCGCGGCGCCTGTCCAACGCACGGCTCAAGGCCGAATTGTGCGTGACGTTGCGTTATCCGACCGTAGACGATTTCCTTCAAACGCTCGCGCCGGGCAGCGCGTCAGGTCAGCGCCGGTAACGCCTCGATCAGCAGGAAGCACAGCAGCGCACCGATCAGCGCGCCGATCAGGTTCGGATGATATTTGTGCTTCATGTGCATCGCGGCCAGCAGCCCGCCGATCACGATGACACCGACGACCGCGAACGCGATCATCACGTACGACAGTTCGAAAGAATGGTTGATGTTCATGATGTCTCCCCCTGCATCGCTGCTCGTACAGCTTGTGATTCGAGTATAGCGGGGGATCGTACGGCCGAGACGCGGCCGGACACCGAACGGTCGTGCGGATTTTCCCTTACAGGGTTTTGACCGGATTGCGCAACGCTGAAAGGTCGTCGTCATCGAGCCAGCGCCACGCGCCGGGTTCGAGGTCGTCCGGCAGTGCGAAGCCGCCGATGCTTTCGCGATGCAGCAACTCGACGCGGTTGCTCGCCGCCGCGACCATGCGTTTCACCTGGTGATACTTGCCTTCGAGGACGGTCAGCGCGAGCGCGTGCGTGTCGCGCGCGTCGGCGGCGATCGCCGCGATCGGCTTCGGCTCGCCGTGGAGCTGCACGCCGGTGCGCAGCGCGTGCAACTGCGCATCGTCGAGCGGGTGGCGCACGGTCGCGACGTAAGTCTTCGGCACCTTGCGCTTCGGCGACGTGTACGCGTGCACGAACTGGCCGTCGTCGGACAGCAGCAGCAGGCCCGTCGTGTCCTGGTCGAGACGGCCGACGCACTGCACGCCGCGCGCGACGAGCGGCGCGGGCAGCAGGCTGAACACGCTTGCATGATGTTGCGGATCGCGCGAGCACTCGTAGCCGGCCGGCTTGTTGAGCGCGAGATACGCGCGCGCGTGGAACGGCCAGGCCGTATCGTCGACCGAGAACACGAGGCCGTCGGTGTCGAACGTGGCGTCGGGGTCGGTCGCGCTGGCGCCCGCGACGGCGACGCGGCCCGCTTCGATCAGGCCGCGGCACTGGCGGCGCGAGCCGAAGCCCTGGGTGTAGAGAATGCTTTCGAGATCCATAGCGCGCGCATTCTATCAAGCGGCGCGCGGTCGGCATGAATACGCTGCGCTGGTAAGCTGCCGAAACGCGCCGCGCCGCGCTCGTTCATTTTTCACGGAAGGACCATGCACTTCGATTCGTTCCCGTTCGGCCGCAAGGCTGCCGCCGTCATCGTTGCTGCGACCGTTTCGTCGGCCGCGTTCGCGCATGCGCATCTCGCGAAGAGCGATCCGGCGGCGGGCGCGGCGCTGGCCGCCGCACCGGCCGCCGTCACGATCGATTTCACCGAGCCGCTGGAGCCGGCGTTCAGCTCGATCGTCGTCGTCGACGGCGACGGCAAGACGGTGTCGAACGGCAGCGCGCGCATCGATGCGTCGAACCGCAAGCGGATGACGGTGCCGCTCACGGCGATCGGCACGGGCGCCTATACGGTGAAATGGGTGGCCGTCGCGACCGACGGGCACCGCACGCAAGGTGCGTACGGCTTCGGCGTGAAGTGACGCAACAGCGGAGGCAGGCCCGTGCCGGGGTTGCCGCCGCTCTTATCCGACAGGGAGTTTCCCGCATGAATCCGACGACGCTCGATGCACTCGCCGATTTCCCCCGTCTGCTCGAAGCCCATTTCGCGGCCGTGCCCGACGGCTACGCGCGCTGGACGCCCGACGACTGGGCCGGGATCCCGAGCGAGCACTTCTCGCCGCTCGGGCAGCTCTGCCATGTGCGCGACATCGAGATCGACGGTTATCACGTGCGGCTGCGGCGGATGCTCGACGAAGATCGGCCGCTGCTCGTGTCGATCGACGGTGATGCGCTCGCGATCGAGCGCCGCTACAACGATGCCTATGCGTCCGACGTGCTCGCGGCGATCCGCGAAGCGCGACGCGAGACGCTGGACCTCGTGTCGCGCCTCACGCCCGAACAGTTCGAGCGTATCGGCGAGTTCGACGGCTACGGGTCGCTGACCGTGCGTGGGCTCGTCCATTACCTGTGCAGCCACGACCAGCAGCATCTGGCCGGCATGCAGTGGCTGCTCGGCAAGATCGACGCGGCGCTGTACGCACGCTGAACCGGCCGGCGCTCGCGCCGCCGCGAGCGGATTCCGGCGCCGCCGTCGGTGCGGCAGAGCACACTGCGACGTTCCGATTGGATCGATTTTCTGGATAATTCATCCAGCCGCGGCCGGCTGACCTGCGCGTCCCGCGTGCCTACACTCCTAGCTTCGTTCAACGGAAAAAGGAGTCAACCGTGGCTACTCACACGCTCGCAGACAAGGTCGTCCTGATCGCAGGCGGCGCAAAGAATCTCGGCGGCCTGATCGCGCGGGACCTGGCGGGCCACGGCGCGAAGGCGGTGGCGATTCACTACAACAGTGCGGCGTCGCAGGCGCAGGCCGAGGAGACGGCCGCCGCGGTGCGCGCGGCCGGCGCCGAAGCCGCGACGTTCCAGGCCGACCTGACGACGGCCGCCGCGGTCGAGAAGCTGTTCGACGACGCGAAGCAGCGCTTCGGCAAGATCGACATCGCGATCAATACGGTCGGCAAGGTGCTGAAGAAGCCGTTCACCGAGATCAGCGAAGCCGAGTACGACGAGATGTTCGCGGTCAACAGCAAGTCGGCGTTCTTCTTCATCAAGGAAGCGGGGCGGCACCTCGAGGATCACGGCAAGCTCGTCACGCTCGTGACGTCGCTGCTCGGCGCGTTCACGCCGTTCTATGCGGCGTACGAAGGGTCGAAGGCGCCGGTCGAGCACTTCACGCGCGCGGCGTCGAAGGAGTACGGCGCACGCGGGATCTCGGTGACGGCCGTCGGGCCCGGCCCGATGGACACGCCGTTCTTCTATCCGGCCGAGGGCGCCGATGCGGTCGCGTATCACAAGACGGCGGCCGCGCTGTCGCCGTTCAGCAAGACGGGCCTGACCGACATCGAGGACGTCGTGCCGTTCATCCGCCATCTGGTGACCGACGGCTGGTGGATCACGGGCCAGACGATCCTGATCAACGGCGGCTATACGACCAAGTAACCAACCAGACAGCCGGTCACATACCGGGCCGCGCCGGCCGCTTCCGGCGCGCGGCGCACCGTGCACCGCAATGTGCCGATTGCGTGGACAATGGACGGGCGCGCAGCCGCGAGGCCGCGCGCCCGTTTTCTCTGTGCCGCCGGACCCTGCCGCGATGCGCGACGACTGCCGGCGACGGCCGTCCGAACCCATGTTCCCCGCCAATGGACAAGCTGGATCAGGTCAGAATCTTCCTGCAGGTTGCCGAGATGGGCAGCTTCATCAAGGCCGCGCATGCGCTCGACGTGCCGCGCGCGACCGTGTCGGCGGCCGTCCAGCAGCTCGAGGCGGGGCTCGGCACGCGCCTCTTGCACCGCACGACGCGTCAGGTGCAGCTGACCGCCGACGGCGCGCTGCTGCTCGAACGCGGCCGGCGCCTGCTCGCCGAGGCCGACGAACTCGACCGACTGTTCCGCCGCCGCGACCGCGACGTGGTCGGGCGGCTGAACGTCGACGTGCCTAGCCGGATCGCGCGCCGCGTGGTCGCGCCCGCGCTGCCGTCGCTGTTTCGCCGCTACCCGAAGCTGCAACTGTCGCTCGGCTCGACGGACCGCTCGATCGACCTCGTACAGGAGGGCGTCGACTGCGCGATCCGCGTCGGGCGGCTTGCCGACAGCAGCCTCGTCGTGCGGCCGCTCGGGCAGTTCACGCTGATCAACTGCGCGAGCCCCGACTATCTGCGCGAATGCGGCGTGCCCGAGCATCCGGATGCGCTCGCGCACGGGCACTGGGCGATCGGCTATGCGTCGCCGACGACGGGGCGCGAGCTCGGCTGGGAATACTGCGTGGACGGCGAGCGGCACACGCTGACGCTGCCGAGCCGCGTGATCGTCAACAACGCCGAAACCTATATCGCCGGCTGCATCGCCGGGATGGGGCTGATCCAGATTCCGCGGTTCGACGTCGAGCATCTGCTCGACAGCGGCGCGCTCGTCGACGTGATGCCCGGCCACCGCGCCGAGCCGATGGACGTGTCGGCCGTGTATCCGCACCGGCGGCACCGGTCGCGCCGGCTCAACGCGTTCGTGGATTGGTTTGGGGAGCTGATGGCGGATGCGTTGACGGGGGCGGCGGCCGGGAAGGGCGCGGAAGGCGATTGACCGGGGCGGCCGGTTGGCGTCGTGCGCCGTCGCGCGTGTTTCAGTCGGCCGGCGCTGTGAACCGCCGGTTGCGCCCGACTTCCCGCACCGCTTCGATCAGTGCCGCGCCGGCGCCGTCCGGCTTCGACGCGAACGCATAAAAACGCGCGGCCGGCAGCGCGGGCAGGCCGTCCTGCGGCCCGCACGCGCGCAGCCCGTCGCGCAGCTGGCTGCGCGCCAGTGCGGTGACCGCGAAGCCCGCGAGCGCGGCCGACACGCAGCCGGCCATGCTGCTGCTCTCGAACAGCACGCGAAACGGCCGCAGCGCGGCGGCGAGCGCCGATACGACGGCTTCACGATAGACGCACGGTTCCGGAAACAGCGCGAGCGGCACTTCGCCGCCGGCGTCGAGCGTGCGGTCAGACGCGAATGCCCATACGAGCGGTTCTTCCCACAGCAGTTCGCCCGACGCGTCGACCTGTCGGCACTGCTTGCCGAACACGACATCGAGCCGGCCGAGCGCCTGCTCGCGCAGCAGCGACGCGGTGATCCCGACCTTCAGCTCGATCGCCGTACGCGGATGGCGGTCGCGGAACGTGCGCAGCACGTGAGGCAGCCACGCACCCGCGAAATCCTCCGATGCACCGACGCGCAGCCGCCCGTGCGCCGGCGCGCCGCGTAGCCTCGCGCGCACTTCGCGCTCCATGTCGACGATGTTGCGCGCGTATGCGTACAGCGTGTCGCCCGCCGGCGTGAGCGCGATGCGGCGCGTCGTGCGCGCGAGCAGCACGGTGCCGGCCGCCTGCTCGAGCCGCTTGATATGGCCGCTGACGGCCGACGGCGTCAGCGCGAGGCGTTCTGCTGCCGGCGCGAACCCGCGGCTGTCGACGACTTCGAGGAAGGTGCGCAGCAGCGCGATGTCGAGCGAGGTCGACGCGGGATCGGTCAGCGGTTCCATGGGGCAATTCAACGCGATATTCGATGAATGAATCATGATACTCCGTGAATCGTGATGAAAGGCCGGCCTACCATCGTCTGCTCAAGTTGACCCGACGGAGAACACGATGACTGCCTATGCGCATGCGACGACCGCGTCGCTCGATATCGCCTATCTCGAATGGAACCCTCGCGGCGAGCGCGTGGCCGTGCTGCTGCACGGCTGGCCGGACAGCCCGGTCGGGTGGGAGCCCGTGGCGGTGGCGCTTGCCGCGCGCGGCTACCGCGTACTCGCGCCCGCGCTGCGCGGCTTTGCGCCGACGCGCTTTCGCGACGCATCCGTGCCGCGCAGCGGCGAGCTCGCGGCGCTCGGGCGTGACCTGCTCGAATTCGTCGATGTGCTCGGCGTCGAGCGGCCCGTGCTGGTCGGGCACGACTGGGGCGCCCGCGCGGTCGCGAACGCGTGCGGGCTGTGCGACGGCGTCTCATCGCATCTGGTGATGCTGTCGGTCGGGTACGGCACCAACGATCCCGGTCAGCCGCTGTCGCTGCAGCAGGCGCGCAACTACTGGTATCACTGGTTCATGGCGACGCCGCGCGGCGAGCAGGCGCTGCGCGACGATCGCCGTGCGTTTGCTCGCGTGATGTGGGACACGTGGTCGCCGCCCGGCTGGTATCGCGACGGCGATTTCGATGCGGCCGCCGCCGCGTTCGACGGGCCCGACTGGATCGACGTCGTGCTGCATTCGTACCGGCATCGCTGGGGGTTCGCGCCGGGCGCGCCGGCCTATGCCGACGACAACGCGCGGCTGAATCCGGCACCCGTGCTGTCGGTGCCGACGCTCGTGCTGCACGGCGGCGCGGATACCTGCAATCATCCGGACAGCTCGGCTGGGCGCGAACGGTTCTTCACCGGGCGCTACGCGCGGCAGGTGCTGGACGGCGTGGGGCATTTTCCGCAGCGCGAGGCGCCGGCGGCAGTCGCCGACGCGATCCTCGGGTTCTGCGAGCGCGACTGACGCGCGTCGGCCGGCCCGACGCGCAGGGAATCAACCGCCGACGCGGGGCGCGAGCAGGTCGGCGAGGCCGATGTTCCGGAACATCTCGCGGCGGATGCGATCGCCGACGCGGAACACTTCCTCTGCGCCGTCCTGCGACGGATCGACGAACACGCGATACGGGCGCTTGCCGGCCGGCGCGGCGACGAGGTCGGCGATCGCCGTCGCGACGGCACCGGCATCGGCGTCCGCGGGTTCGAGCGCGGCGAGGCCCTGCAGCGCCTGCTCGGCGACGCCCGCGTACGGCCCGCAGTCGTAGGCCGCCTGCACGACGGCATCGGCCGGCTTGCCCGCGTGGACGAAGTGATTCGTGCCCCGGGTGAACGCGCCCGGCACGACGATCGACGTTTCGATGCCCCAGCGGGCGAGCTCGGCCGCATACGACACCGCGAGCGAATCCATCGCGGCCTTCGCGGCGAAGTAGGGCGCGAGGAACGGCGGCGTGCCGCCGCGCGCCGACGAGGACGACACCCACACCAGCAGGCCGCGCCCCTGGCGGCGCAGGTGCGGCAGCGCCGCCCGGTTCACGCGCTGGGTCGACACGACGTTGATGTCGTAGAGCTGCGCCAGCTGTTCGGGCGTGAACGCCTCGGCGGGGCCGAACACCATGTGGCCGGCGTTGTGGACGACGATGTCGAGGCGGCCGTTGTCGGCGATCACGCGGTCGATTGCGGCGTCGACGGACGCGTCGTCGCCGACGTCGAGTTCGACGGTGCGCAGGTCGACATCGTGTTCCCGCGCATAGGCGGCGATGGTTGCGACGCGCGGCGCGTTGCGGCCGGCGCTTTCGCGCATCGACGCGTAGACCGTATGGCCGGCACGGGCGAGTGCCTGGGCGGTCAGCAGGCCGAAGCCGCTGGACGCACCGGTGACGAGAATGACTTCCTTCATGATCGATCTCCTGCAAGTGTGACGGAGCGGGCGCGGCGTGCGGTGCGTCAGCACATGCCGCCGTTGGCACGCAGGACCTGGCCGTTGACCCACGCGCCGTCGGGGCCGGCGAGGAACGCGACGACGCCGGCGATGTCCGCGGGCTGGCCGAGCCGCTCCAGCGGGTTCATCTTCGCCATCCGGTCGACGAGTTCGGGGCTCTTGCCCTGCAGGAACAGCTCGGTCGCGACCGGTCCCGGCGCGACTGCGTTCACGCTGATACCGCGGCCGCGCATCTCCTGGGCGAGAACCTGCGTCAGGCCCTCGACGGCCGCCTTGGTCGCGATGTACACGCCATAGGTCGGCAAGCGCATGCCGATCACGCTCGACGACAGGTTGACGATGCGGCCGCCGTCGCGCAGGCGCTTCGCCGCCTCGCGGCTGACGTTGAACGCGCCCTTCAGGTTGATCGCGACGATCTGGTCGAAGTCTGCGTCGTCGACGTCGGCGATCGCGGCGAGCTTCATCACGCCCGCGCTGTTGACGACCACGTCGACGCGGCCGAACGCGCGCTCGGCCGTGTCGAACAGCGCGGCGGTCGCCGCCGGGTCGGCGACGTCCGCCTGCACCGCGACGGCTTCGCCGCCGTCGGCGACGATCGCGTCGACCACTTCCTGCGCGGGGCCGGCGCTGCCGGCATAGTTCACGACGACCCTGAAACCGTCCCGGGCGAGACGGCGGGCGATTTCCGCGCCGATGCCGCGCGATGAACCCGTGACGAGGGCGACCTTTTCCGATGTGCTCATGTCCTGCTCCTTGGTTCGTGAGTGCCGTACGAGCCGGCGACAGGACTAATGTAGGCTTCCTCGATCAATAAAAATAATGAATAATGATCAGATCAAGAATGACTAAAAGTATGTCTCATGGCATTCGACAGCAGGCTCCTGAGCGGTATCGGTGTGCTCTCGGCGGTGATCGAGGCCGGCACCTTCGCGCGCGCGGGCGAGGCGATGGGGCTGACGCAACCGGCCGTGAGCCGCGCCGTCGCGCGGCTGGAAGAACGCGTCGGCATCCGGATCTTCAACCGGACGGCGCGCGCGATCACGCTGACCGACGAAGGGCGGCGCTTTTACGAGGCGGTCGCGCCGCTGCTGGCCGGCATCGAGGAGGCGGCGGTCGACGCCGGCCGTTCCAGGGCGCGCGTCAGGGGGCGGCTGCGGGTCAACGTGGACGGTACGTTCGGCCACTATGTGCTGGCGCCGCGGATAGCGGAATTCCTCGACCGCTTCCCTGAACTGTCCGTCGAGATCAGCGTGCGCGACCGGATGGGCGATCTCGTCGCCGACGGCTTCGACGTGGCGGTGCGCTTCGGCATTCCGGAGCCGTCGTCATACCGCGCGCGGCTGCTGCTCGAGACGCGCGTGCTCACCTGCGCGTCGGCCGCGTACGTCGCGCATCATGGCGAACCGCGGCACCCTCGGGATCTCGCCGACGGTCACCGGTGCGTGCTGATCCGCGATCCGGTAACGGGGCGGCCGTTCGAATGGGTCTTCCATCGCGGCAACGAGGTGGTGCCGTTCGATGCGGGCGGCCGGCTGATGGTCAACGACACGGGCGCGCTGCTCGGCGCCTGCCTCGGCGGCGCGGGCGTCGCGCAGCTGCTGGAACTCTACGCGCGGGACATCCTCGCCGACGGGCGGCTGGTCCTGCTGCTGCCGGAATGGGCGGACGAGACGTTCCCGCTTTATGCGTATCACCACGCGTCGAACCTCGTCTCCGCGAAGGTGCGGGTGTTTCTCGACTTCGTCCGCGAGCTGATGGCCTGAGGTTGCGCGGCGACGAAAGGCGGCCGGGCGGCCGTCGGGTCATTCGGTGCGATGAGGGATGTTGTCCGGGAACGGATAGGGCGCATGCGGTCCCGGCCAGTCGGGCACGGGCGGCGCGCTCAACACGTCGCATCCGCCCAGCATGAGCGACAGAACCGCGGCGAGCACGCCGCGGCAAATCGGGCTTGAAATGGCGCGCGTGCACATGGCCGGCCTCCGTGCTGCATTCCCTGATGCTTGGACTGCCGGGCGAGGTCACGCGTTGCGGTGCAGGTTGCGCGCGGCGAAAAACAAAAAACCCGCGAAGCTGTGAGCTTGCGCGGGTTTCGACAGGTGCAGCGCATGACGCTGCGAAATGCTGGTGCCCAGGGCCGGAATCGAACCGGCACGCCTTGCGGCGGGGGATTTTGAGTCCCCTGCGTCTACCAATTTCACCACCTGGGCTTGTTCCTGGCCGCGCATGCGATTGTGCGCGGCGAAACGCGAATTATGGCGGAAAACCGGGCACCGGGCAAGCAGCCCGGCGACCGGCCGAGTACTACTGGCTCAGGTACACGAACTGGCCATGTTTGATGATCCCCATCACGCTCGCGCGCTGGTCGAGCCCGACATGATCCTTGTCGCTGGTGTTGACGACCCCGTTCGGCACGATGAGCTCATGCGCGCGTTCGAGTTCGCGGCGCAGCGCCGCGCGGAACGCCGGCGTGCCGGGCTGCGCGCTCTTCAGTGCGCGGCCGACCGCGTCGGCGAGGCGCGGGTAGACGCCAGCCGCGTCGCCCGCGAACTGCGTGACCGTGCCTGCGCCGTACTTCGCCTCGTACGCGTCGACGAACGCGAGCGCGGCCTTGCGCGCCGGATGGTCGGCCGGCAGCGTGCGCGCGACGACGACCGGCTGGGTCGGGAACAGCGTCCCGTCGACGTCCTTGCCGCCGAGCTTGATGAATTCCGGCGTCGCGATCCCGTGGGTCTGATAGATCGCGCCCTTGTAGCCGCGCTCGATCAGCGTGCGCTGCGGCAGCACGGCCGGCGTGCCCGAGCCCGCGATCAGGATCGCATCGGGTTTCGCCGCGATCAGCTTCAGCGCCTGGCCCGTGACGCTCGCATCGGTGCGGTTGAAGCGCTCGGTCGCGACGACGCGGATCTTGCGCAGGTCGGCGAAGCGCGTGAACTCGTTCAGCCAGCTGTCGCCGTAGCTGTCCGCGAAGCCGATGAAGCCGACCGTCTTCACGCCGCGGTTCGACATGGCGCGTGTCATCACGTCGGCCATCGCGCGGTCGCTCTGCGCCATCTTGAACGCCCAGGTCCGCGCGCCTTCCTGCGGCTCGACGATCGCGCCGGAGCCGACCAGCGTGACCATCGGCGTCTGCCCGGCGGCCACCGCGTCGAGCGCCGCGAGTGCGGCCGGCGTGATGTTCGGCCCGACCACCACGTCGACGTGATCCTCGTCGACCAGCTTGCGGATGTTGCGCACCGCGGTGCCCGGGTCGGACGCGTCGTCGAGCACCGTTACCTGCACCGGCTGCCCGGCGATCGTCTTCGGCCACATCAGGATCGCGTTCTTGCTCGTGATGCCGATCGCGGCGGCAGGGCCGGTCGACGACAGGTCGACGCCGACCTTCAGGTCGGCCTGCGCGGCCGCGCAGGCCAGCATGAGGGCGGCGCCGGCGGCGCGGCGCAGCAGGGCGGAAAGCGTCATGCGGGAATCTCCGTCGGGCAGCAAAAAGGGGCGCGATATGCACCCCTGTATTTATACACGCCGATTTCAGGAAAACGCCGGGCCGCCCCAGGTTTTCTTGACCCCTTTGGGGAGGCTTGGCGCGAAGCGACAGGTCCGAGGGCGCTTACAGTTCGTACGATTCGGATTCGCCCTTGAGCGCCTGCTCGATCAGCTTGCGGTTCAGCGTCGGCGACAGCAGTTCGACGAGCGTATACACATAGCTGCGCAGGTAGGCACCCTGCTTGAGCGCGACGCGCGTCACGTTGCTGCCGAACAGGTGGCCGACCGGGATCAGGCGCAGGTTGCGATCGCGCTCGGGGTTGAACGCGATGTCGGCCATGATCCCGACGCCGAGGCCGAGCTCGACGTAGGTCTTGATCACGTCGGCGTCGATCGCCTCGAGCACGATGTCCGGCGACAGCCCGCGCAGCGCGAACGCCTGGTTGATCTTCTTGCGGCCGGCGAACGCGTCGTCGTACGTGATCAGCGGATATTGCGCGAGATCGTCGAGCGACGGCGGCTTGCGTTCGAGCAGCGGGTGATCGGCCGGCACGACGGCCGCGTGGTGCCACTGGAAGCAGGGCAGCGACACGAGTTCCTTGTAGTCGGAGATTGCCTCGGTCGCGATCGCGAGATCGGCCTGGTCGTGGATCACCATCTCGGCCACCTGCGTCGGGCTGCCCTGCAGGATCGACAGGTGCACCTTCGGGAAGCGCTTCTTGAATTCGGCGATCGCGGCCGGCAGCGAGTAGCGGGCCTGCGTGTGGGTGGCCGCAATGGTCAGGTTGCCCTGGTCCTGCGCGGCGTAATCCTTCCCGACCCTTTTTAGGCTTTCAACCTCCTGCAGGATCCGCTCGACCGACGCGAGGATGATCCTGCCCGGCTCGGTGAGCGAGCGCACGCGCTTGCCGTGCCGCGTGAAGATCTCCACGCCGAGCTCGTCCTCGAGCTCGATGATCGCCTTCGACACCCCCGGCTGCGACGTGTAGAGCGCCTTGGCGGCCTCGGTGAGGTTGAAATTCTGCCGGACGGCCTCGCGCACGAAGCGAAATTGGTGCAGGTTCATTTATAACCCTTCCGCATATCAACAGAATTTTTTAGTCGTTTGAAATATAAGGCGAGTTTATTACGATTCACCGGAGTTTTTCAAATATGGATATCTGTTTTCGTCATTAGCAATCCACCGGGCAGCGGATGGCCGGTGGCAGTGACGGTGGAACGGAGATTCGGGCGCGACGTGGCTAGGACGTCGCGCGGTCACCACGAAAACCCCTGGGGTCCCCGAATGTATCAGTACGACCAATACGACCAGACGATCGTTGACGAGCGTGTCGCGCAGTACCGCGATCAGGTGCGCCGCCGCTTGTCGGGCGAGTTGAGCGAAGACGAATTCCGTCCGCTGCGTCTGCAGAACGGCCTGTACATGCAGCGCCACGCATACATGCACCGCATCGCGATTCCATACGGCAACCTGCGCAGCGACCAGCTCCGGATGCTGGCGCGCATCGCCCGCGAACACGATCGCGGCTACGGCCACTTCTCGACCCGCTCGAACATCCAGTTCAACTGGATCCAGCTCGAAGACACGCCCGAGATCCTCGCGAAGCTCGCGTCGGTGCAGATGCACGGCATCCAGACCTCGGGCAACTGCATCCGCAACATCACGGCGGACCAGTTCGCGGGCGTCGCGCAGGACGAGGAGATCGATCCGCGTCCGTGGTCGGAAATCCTGCGCCAGTGGTCGACGTTCCATCCCGAATTCGCGTGGCTGCCGCGCAAGTTCAAGATCGCGGTGTCGGGTTCGAAGCACGACCGCGCGGCCGTGCAGATCCACGATCTCGGCGTGTACCTGAAGAAGAACGCGCAGGGCGAGGTGGTCGCGAGCATCCTCGCGGGCGGCGGCCTCGGCCGTACGCCGATCATCGGCGCGGTGATCAAGGAAGACCTGCCGTGGCAGCACCTGCTCACCTACTGCGAAGCCGTGCTGCGCGTGTATAACCGCTTCGGCCGCCGCGACAACCTGTACAAGGCGCGCATCAAGATTCTCGTGAAGGCGCTGTCGCCCGCGAAGTTCGCGCAGCAGGTCGAGGAAGAGTGGCAGCACCTGAAGGACGGCCCGTCGACGCTCACGCAGGCGGAAGTCGACCGCGTGTCGCAGTATTTCAAGCCGCCCGTCTACGAGAAGCTGGCCGACACCGACGCATCGTTCGAACAGCACCTGCTCGAGAACAAGGCGTTCGCGCGCTGGGTCGAGCGCAACGTCGCGCCGCACAAGGTGTCCGGCTACGCGGCCGTCACGCTGTCGCTGAAGGATCACCGCGTGGCGCCGGGCGACGCGACCGACCAGCAGATGGAGCTGGTCGCCGACTGGGCCGACGCATACTCGTTCGGCGAACTGCGCGTGTCGCACGAGCAGAACCTGATCCTCGCGAACGTGAAGAAGCGCGACCTGTTCGCGGTGTGGGAAAAGGCGAAGGCGGCCGGTTTCGCGACGCCGAACATCGGCTTGCTGACCGACATCATCGCGTGCCCGGGCGGCGATTTCTGCTCGCTCGCGAACGCGAAGTCGATCCCGATCGCGCTGGCGATCCAGCAGCGTTTCGACGATCTCGACTACGTGTACGACCTCGGCGACCTGTCGCTGAACATTTCCGGTTGCATGAACTCGTGCGGCCATCACCACGTCGGCAACATCGGCATCCTCGGCGTCGACAAGGACGGCGCCGAGTGGTACCAGGTGTCGCTCGGCGGCGAGCAGGGCACGGGCCACAACGGCGCGCGCCTCGGCCGCGTGATCGGGCCGTCGTTCTCGGCGGAAGAAGTGCCGGGCGTGATCGCGAAGCTGATCGACACGTTCGTCGAAGCACGCATCGACGGCGAGCGCTTCGTCGACACGTACGACCGCATCGGCATCGCGCCGTTCAAGGAGCGCGTGTATGCGGCGCGCCAGGCAGTGAACGCGTAACCAACCGGGTACAAGGAATTTGCAGATGGCTTCGATTATCAAGAACCGCGCAGTGATCGACGATGCATGGCAGGTCGTGCGCGCGGCGGAAGACGGTGCGCTGCCCGCGGTCGACGCGTTGCCGGCCGGCAAGGTGCTGGTGCCGTTCGCGTTGTGGCAGGCCGAGCGCGCGGCGCTCGTCGCCGCGAAGACGAAGGACGAACTCGGCGTGTGGCTCGCGCCGGACAGCGAGCCGGCCGATCTCGCGGCCGATTTCGGCGCGATTTCGCTGATTGCCGTCGACTTCCCGCGCTTCGCGGACGGCCGCGGCTACAGCATCGCGCGCCTGCTGCGCGAGCGTTACGGCTGGACGGGCGAGCTGCGCGCGATCGGCGACGTGCTGCGCGACCAGTTGCTGTACATGTCGCGTTGCGGCTTCGACGCATTCGCGGTGCGCGCCGACCGGGACATCCACGACGCGCTGAATGCGTTCACGGAATTCACGCAGCGCTATCAGGGCGCGTTCGACGAGCCGGCGCCGCTGTTCCGCCGCCGCGCCGCCGCGGCCGACGCCAAGGTGGGCGCATGAGTACCGCTACCGCGCTGACGCCGGAACTCGCCGCGAAGGTCGAGCGCCTCGACGCGCTGCTCGCGCAGATCGGCGCACGTCACGAGAAGGTGAAGTTCGCGAGCAGCCTCGCCGCGGAAGACATGCTGCTCACGCACGCGATCCTGTCGAAGGGCGTGTCGATCGGCATCTTCTCGCTGAACACGGGCCGCCTGCATGCGGAGACGCTCGGCATGATCGACCGCGTGCGCGAGCGCTACGGCTACGAGATCGAGCAGTTCCATCCGCAGCAGGACGCGGTCGACCAGTACGTCGCCGAGCACGGCCTGAACGCGTTCTACGAGAGTGTCGAGCTGCGCAAGTCGTGCTGCCACATCCGCAAGGTCGAGCCGCTGAACCGCGCGCTGGCCGATGTCGGCGCGTGGGTCACGGGCCAGCGCCGCGAGCAGTCGGTCACGCGCGCGGAGCTGCACGAGGAAGAACAGGACGAAGCGCGCGGGATCGCGAAGTACAACCCGCTCGCCGACTGGACGGAAGCCGATGTGTGGGCGTACCTTGGCGCGTTCGACGTGCCGGTCAACCCGCTGCATGCGCGCGGCTACCCGAGCATCGGCTGCGAGCCCTGCACGCGCGCGATCCGCCCCGGCGAGGACAGCCGCGCGGGCCGCTGGTGGTGGGAATCGCGCGACACGAAGGAATGCGGGCTGCACATCACGATCACGCCGATTCCCGCGAGTGCCGAAGCAGGCACCGCGCACTGAAAGCCTGACAAGAAACTGAATATTGCGCCGCCTGCGACAGCGGGCGACACGAACCCAGAAGAGAAGGACTGAAACCATGAGCACGACGCTCGAGCAATCCGCCTTTGCCCCGGCCACCGGCGGCGACAGCCGCATGGGCCACCTCGACTGGCTCGAAGCCGAGTCGATCCACATCCTGCGCGAACTGGTCGCCGAATGCAGCAAGCCGGCGCTGTTGTTCTCGGGCGGCAAGGATTCGGTCGTCGTGCTGCATCTGGCACTGAAGGCGTTCGGCCTCGGCGCGAACCGCAAGACGACGCTGCCGTTCCCGCTCGTGCACATCGACACGGGCCACAACTACGACGAAGTGATCGATTTCCGCGACCGCCGCGCGCAGGAGCTCGGCGCCGAGCTGGTGGTCGGTCACGTCGAGGATTCGATCAAGCGCGGTACGGTCGTGCTGCGCCGCGAAACCGATTCGCGCAACGCCGCGCAGGCCGTCACGCTGCTCGAGACGATCGAGCAGCACGGCTACACCGCGCTGATCGGCGGCGCGCGCCGCGACGAAGAGAAGGCGCGGGCGAAGGAGCGCATCTTCTCGTTCCGCGACGAATTCGGCCAGTGGGATCCGAAGGCGCAGCGCCCGGAGCTGTGGAGCCTCTTCAACGCACGGCTGCATAAAGGCGAGCACCTGCGCGTGTTCCCGATCTCGAACTGGACCGAGCTCGACGTGTGGCAGTACATCGCGCGCGAGAATCTCGAGCTGCCGTCGATCTATTACGCGCACCAGCGCGAGATCGTGCGCCGCAACGGCCTGCTCGTGCCCGTCACGCCGCTGACGCCGATGCGCGACGGCGAGACGAGCGAAGTCGCCCAGGTGCGCTTCCGCACGGTCGGCGACATCAGCTGCACGTGCCCGGTCGAGAGCGACGCGGACGACGTCGAGAAGATCATCGCCGAGACGGCGGTGACCGAGATCACCGAGCGCGGCGCGACGCGGATGGACGACCAGACCTCCGAAGCCGCGATGGAACAGCGCAAGAAGCAAGGTTATTTCTGAAGCACACGAGGACATTCACATCATGAGCATCATCGAAAATCACGAAGACCTCGGCGTGCTGCGCTTCATCACCGCAGGCAGCGTCGACGACGGCAAGAGCACGCTGATCGGCCGCCTGCTGTACGACAGCAAGGCCGTGCTGTCCGACCAGCTGTCCGCGCTGTCGCGCGCGAAGAACAAGCGCACGGTGGGCGACGAGCTCGACCTTGCGCTGCTGACCGACGGCCTGGAAGCCGAGCGCGAGCAGGGCATCACGATCGACGTCGCGTACCGCTACTTCGCGACCGCGAAGCGCAAGTTCATCATCGCCGATACGCCGGGTCACGAGCAGTACACGCGCAACATGGTGACGGGCGCGTCGACCGCACACGCGGCGATCATCCTGATCGACGCGACGCGCGTGACGGTCGAGAACGGCGTTGCCGAACTGCTGCCGCAAACGAAACGCCACAGCGCGATCGTCAAGCTGCTCGCGCTGCAGCACGTGATCGTCGCGATCAACAAGATGGACCTCGTCGACTACAGCGAGGCGCGCTTCAACGAGATCCGCGACGCGTACGTCGCGCTCGCGAAGCAGCTCGGCCTCGACGATGTGCGCTTCGTGCCGGTGTCGGCGCTGAAGGGCGACAACATCGTCGGCGCGAGCGAGCGCATGCCGTGGTATGCGGGCGAGCCGCTCCTCGACGTGCTCGAGGCGCTGCCGGTGGAGACGCAGGCGCATGACGCACTGCGCTTCCCGGTGCAGTGGGTCGCGCGCCAGGACGGCAGCTCGGCCGACGATTTCCGCGGCTACATGGGCCGTATCGAGTCGGGCGAGGTGAAGGTCGGCGACGAGATCGTCGTGCTGCCGTCGAACCGCACCGCGACGGTCGCCGAGATCGTCGCGCCGGTGCCCGGCGGCACCGCGTCCGTCGCGCAGGCGTTCGCGGGCCAGACGGTGACGATTCGTCTCGAACAGGATGTCGACGTGTCGCGCGGCGACATGTTCGTCACGACCGCCGAGCCGGTCGAGCCGGCCAAGAAGCTCGAGGCCGACCTGTGCTGGTTCGACGAAGCGCCGCTGTCGCAGCAGCGCAAGTACCTGCTGAAGCAGACCACGAGCACGGTGTTCGCGAAGATCGGCGCGGTCAAGCAGGTGCTCGACGTGCATACGCTGTCGCACGCGATCGACCGTCACGAACTGAAGATGAACGACATCGGCCGCGTCGCGCTGACGCTGCAGAAGCCGATCGTCTGCGACACGTACGATGCGCATCCGGGCACGGGCGCGTTCGTGCTGATCGACGAGGCGACGCACCACACGGTCGCCGCAGGCATGATCCGGGCGTTCTCGGCGTAACAACCGGCGAACCGCGCCGCCATGCGGCGGCGCGGACCGGACGCCGCCGTCCGCAGGACAAGCGAAGCGACAAACATGGGCAAGGTATATCTGATCGGAGCGGGGCCGGGCGCAGCGGACCTCATCACGGTGCGCGGCGCGCGGCTGCTGGCGCAGGCCGACGTCGTGCTGCACGATGCGCTGGTCGAGCCCGCGATGCTCGACTACGCGCCGAACGCGCGCAGGATCGCGGTCGGCAAGCGCTGCGGGCAGCGCTCGACCGCGCAGCATTTCATCAACAAGCAGATCGTCGATGCGGCGCGCGAGCATGCGTGCGTCGTGCGGCTGAAGGGCGGCGACCCGATGCTGTTCGGTCGCGCCGAAGAGGAAATGCGCGCGCTCGACGAGGCCGGCATCGACTACGAGGTCGTGCCGGGCATCACCGCAGCGCTGGCCGGCGCGGCGACGCTGAAGCGTTCGCTGACGCTGCGCGGCGTGTCGCGCAGCGTCGCGTTCGCGACGCACAGCCGTGCGCCGGGCAGCGACGAGATCCGCGAAGCCGCGCGCGCCGATTCGATCGTCTACTACATGGGCCGCGACAGTGCCCCCGGCATCGCGCAGGAGTTGATCGATGCCGGCCGTGCGCCGGCGACGCCCGTGGCGATCGTCGAGGCATGCAGTACCGCGCGCGAGCGCTCGCTGACGCTGACGCTCGCGCAGATGGCGGCTGGCGACGCGCAGGCGTGGCTCGATCCCGCGGAACCGAGCCTGCTGATGATCGGCGATGCGTTCGCCGAGCGCGCACGGCACGCGAAAGAGGGCGATTCGTTGCGGACTGCCGCCTGAGCGGAATCCGGCCGCAGTCCGAAACAAAAAAGCGCTGGCGGAAGCCAGCGCTTTTGTATTTGGAGCCGCCGTTGCGCTTACGCGTCGTCGCCGATCCGGTCGATGCAATAGCGTGCGATCGCGTCGAGCACGCCGTCGTCTTCGCCGACAGCCGTCGCGCAGCGGATCTCGACGCCCGGATGCGCGGCGCGGCACGCATCGACGAGCTGCGGCAGGTCGCGGCGGATATGGCCGCCCTGGCCGAAGAACACGGGTACCACGGTGATGCGCGTGCAGCCGGCGGCGACTTGCGCGGCCACGGCCTCACCGAGCGACGGCGTCATCAGCTCGAGGAACGCGAGCGACACGTGCGACGCAGGGGAGCCGGCGCCGCGCAGCCGCGCGGCGAGCCGCTCGAACGGCTCGGCCCAGCGCGGATCGCGGGCGCCGTGGCCGAACAGGACGATGCCGTGCGAGCTCATGTCGAAGTCTCCGTCGTGATGCGGCGCTCAGTGCCGGTCGACCCACTTTAGCGCGAACAGGCCGAGCGCGAGATAGATCAGGCCCGGCGTCGCGGCGGTGAGCGGTGCGGGCCACGTGTTCAGCGTGCCGATGTGCGAGAACAGCGTATTGAGCAGCTGGAAGCTCATGCCGAGCATGATGCCGCCGAACACCTTCACGCCGACCACGCCGGCGCGCGTGTGCAGGTACGCGAACGGCAGCGACAGCACGAGCATCACGAACACCGCGAACGGATACAGCAGCTTGCGCCACAGCGCGATGTCGTAGCGCTGCGTGTCCTGCTGGTTTTCGCGCAAGTGCTGGATGTAGCGGAACAGGTTGATGATCGACATGCGCTCCGGCGACACGAGCAGCACCGACAGGATCTGCGGCGTCAGGTCCGAACGCAGCCGGTATTCGGGCAGCGACACCTGCTGCGACCGGTAGACGGGGTTCAGCGCGTCGGCCGGCTGGCCGCTGATCGGCTTGATCGGCGTGAGCTCGGTTTCGGTGACACCCGTCAGCAGCCAGTGGCCGGGCGGCTCGTAGCGGCCCGTCTGCGCGATCCGCACGTTCTGCAGCTGGAATTTCGAGTCGAACTCGTAGATGCGCACGTTGCTGATCGTCGAATCGGGCGACAGGCTGCCGACGTTGACGAAGCGCGTGACCTGTTCGCCGTTTTCGCGGGCCGCGAGCGTGTCCTTCACCCACACGCCCGACTGGAAATTCGACGAAACCGACGCGCCGAGCGCCTGCAGCCGCACGCGTTCGGACAACTGGTCGGCGTACGGGCCGACGAATTCGCCGATCAGGTAGGTGATGATCACGAGCGGCACGCCGATCTTCAGCAGCGAGCGCAGCGCCTGGTTGGTCGCGAGGCCCGACACGCGGAAGATCGTGAATTCCGAATTCGCGGCCATTTGCGCGAACACGTAGATCGCGCTGATCAGCGCGGCGACCGGGATGATCTCGTAGAAGCGCGACGGCGTCTGCAGCGCGACGCGCATCACCGCGTAGCCGAACTTGTAGTTGCCGTGCCCGACCGAGTTCAGTTCGCTGATCAGGTCGAAGAAGAAGAACAGACCCGAGAACGCGAACAGGATGAAGACGAACGTGACGTAGATCTGTCGCGCGAAGTACTTTTCATAGAGCCGCATCGATCATGCTCCCGAGCGGCCGAACAGCGCGCGTGTAAACAGCGGACGATTGCGCACGCGCAACCAGAAGATGACGGCGACGATCGCCGCGACGAGCGCGTGCAGGCCGACGAGGCCGACGCCGAACGACATCTTGCCCTGCTCGATCTGCGCCTGCACGACGTTTAGCAGGTTCGAGTAGGTGAGGTAGATCAGCACCGCCATCACGAGGTTGATCGTGCGGCTGCGGCGCGGGTTCTGGTACGCGAGCGGGATGCCGAGCACCATCAGGTTGAGCGCGATCAGCGGCAGCCCCGCGCGCCACGCGAACTCCGCGAGATTGTCGCGCGTCGGGTTGCGCAGCAGCTCGGGTGTCGGCGTGCTGTTGGTGGTCTGCACGTTCACGACCGGCTTGCTGGTGATCTTCACGCCGTAGCGCTCGAACTCCATGATCTTGAAGTTCGGCTGGCCCGGCGTGCCGTCATAGCGGCGGCCGTCTTCCAGCACGACGAAACGGTCGCCGTCCTTCGAGGTTTCCGTATGGCCCGTCTGCGACACGACGACGTTGACCTTGCCGTTCTCGGTCGACGTCACGAACACGTTCTGCACCTTGCTCTGGTCGGGCGTCATCTTCTCGATGAAGAACACGCGATGGTTCGACGCCGACTCGCGGAACTGGCCCGGCGCGAGCAGCGAGATCTCGTCGCGCTGCTGGAAGCGTGCCTTGATCATCTTGCTCTGCTGGTTCGACCACGGCCAGCCGACGAACGCGAAGAACGCGATCAGCAGGATGAGCGGCGTGGCAAACACGCCGATCGGCTTGATGAGGCGCGTGAGGCTCACGCCCGACGCGAGCCACACCACCATTTCGGAATCCCGGTACCACCGGGTCAGCACGAACAGGATCGACACGAACAGCGTGACGACGAGCATCACGGCGAGATAGCCGATCACGGTCAGGCCGATCAGCACGAGCACGTCCCGCGGGTCGATTTCACCGGACGCGGCGTAACCGACGATGCGGATCATCATCGTCGTGAGCATGATCGTGAGCAGCACCATGAACACGGCGCCAGCCGTATACGCAAGCTCGCGCTGGAGGGAGCGTTCGAAGATCATTCTTGATGAGAAGAGGGCGGGAGGCTGCGCACGCGTGGTGGAGCGCTCGCGCCGCCACGGGAAAAATAGCGGATAATTGCGGCTTTCATCCTTAGCCCAGATTTTATCCGAGGACAAGCGCGATGGACTTTAGCATAAAAGGCTGTGATTGGAGCAAAGGCGAGGCCAAGGGGTTCCTGACCGGGAAGTCCGACTGCATCGTGCTCGGCATCTTCGAGGCGCAGACGCTTTCCGGCGCGGCGCTCGACATCGACACGGCCACCAAGGGACTGATTTCGCGCGTGGTGAAGGCCGGCGACATGGACGGCAAGCGCGGCAAGACGCTGTTCCTGCACGAAGTGTCGGGCATCGGCGCGTCGCGCGTGCTGCTCGTCGGTCTCGGCAAGCAGGATGCTTTCAATCAGAAAGCCTATAACGATGCAGCCACGGCCGCCTGGCGCGCGCTGCTGGCGACCAAGGTCGTCCAGGTCACGTTCACGCTCGCGCAACTGCCGGTCGACGAGCGCAGCTCCGACTGGGGCGTGCGCGCGGCGATTCTCGCGCTGCGCAACGAGACCTACCGCTTCACGCAGATGAAGAGCAAGCCGGAACCGGCGTCGCACACGCTCAAGCGCGTCGTGTTCAGCGTCGATCCGTCGGATGAAAAGGCCGCGAAGGTCGCGGTCAAGCAGGCCGTTGCGCTCGCGAACGGGATGGATCTCACTCGCGACCTCGGCAACCTGCCCGGCAACGTCTGCACGCCGACCTATCTCGGCAACACCGCGAAGAAGCTCGCGAAGGATTGGGGCCTGAAGGCCGAAGTGCTCGGGCTCAAGCAGATCCAGGCGCTGAAGATGGGCTCGTTCCTGTCGGTCGCGCGCGCGTCGGTCGAGCCGCCGCAGTTCATCGTGCTGCACTACCAGGGCGCCGCCGCGAAGGCCGCGCCGGTCGTGCTGGTCGGCAAGGGCATCACGTTCGACACGGGCGGCATCTCGCTGAAGCCGGGCGAGGGCATGGACGAGATGAAGTACGACATGTGCGGTGCCGGTTCCGTGCTCGGCACGATGCGCGCGGTTGCCGAGATGGGCCTGAAGATCAACGTCGTCGCGATCGTGCCGACCTGCGAGAACATGCCGGGCGGCAACGCGACGAAGCCGGGCGACATCGTCACGAGCATGAAGGGCCTGACGATCGAGGTGCTGAACACCGACGCCGAAGGCCGCCTGATCCTGTGCGACGCGCTCACGTATGCGGAGCGCTTCAAGCCGGCCGCGGTGATCGACGTCGCGACGCTGACGGGCGCGTGCATCATTGCGCTCGGCCATCACAACAGCGGCCTGTTCTCGAAGGACGACGCGCTCGCGGGCGAACTGCTCGACGCGTCTCGCGAAGCGGGCGACCCGGCATGGCGCCTGCCGCTCGACGACGAGTACCAGGATCAGCTGAAGTCGAACTTCGCGGATCTCGCGAACATCGGCGGACGTCCGGCCGGCAGCGTGACGGCCGCGTGCTTCCTGTCGCGCTTCACCGAGAACTACCCGTGGGCCCACCTCGACATCGCGGGCACCGCGTGGAAGAGTGGCGCCGCGAAGGGTGCGACGGGCCGCCCGGTGCCGCTGCTCGCGCAGTTCCTGATCGACCGCGCCGGCCAGTGATGGCGGTGCTGACGACGATGCGGGTACGCGGGCAATGACGCGGATCGATTTCCACTCGAACGTCGGCGATTCGCTCGCGTATGCGTGCCGGCTGCTGCGCAAGGCCTACCAGGCCGGGCAGCCGGTTGTCGTGCTCGCCGAGCCCGCGCGCCTGCGCGCGCTCGACGAGCGGCTCTGGACGTTCTCGCCGCTCGATTTCATTCCGCATTGCGGCGTCGACAGCGAGCACGCGGCCGGCACGCCGATCGTGCTGGCCGCCGATCTCGACAAGGCGCCGCATCATCACGTGCTGCTGAACCTCGGCGCGACCGTGCCCGCGCAGTTCGCCCGCTTCGAGCGCCTGCTCGAAGTGGTCGGCAACGCGCCGGACGAACTGGCCGCGGGCCGCGACCGCTATCGCTTCTACCGCGATCGCGGCTACGCGCTGAACAACTACAAGCAGGGCAGCTAGCCGCAACCGTCGACGGAGTGTTGCCGTGACACAAGCCGATTCATCCTCGATCCCGACGCTGACCGACGTGCTGGTGCCGGGCAAGCCGGTGCCGGCGCGCTCGCCCGCGCCCGACGCGCTGCAGCCGCACGCCGGCGCGGCGATTCCGGTGCTGACCGACGTGATCGCGCCGGCCGATTCCACGAAAGCCGAGGGCGACCCCGAATTCGTCGTGATCGAACCCGTGCCGACGCTGCACGTGCCGGCGGTCGAACTGCCGGGCGACGTCGCGACGGCTGCCGCGGCGGCGATGGGCGAGACCGATGCGCCGGCCGAACCGGGCGCCGCGGAGCACGTGGTCGCCGAGCACGCAGTGGCCATGAATGCGCCGCTCCAGTCGTCACTGGCCGACGACGATGCGTCGCAGCATGCGTTCGCCGCGGTGGCGCGTGATGCGGTCGGGCACGAATCAGAAGCGGTCATGCCGGAGGCGCTCGTACCGGCCGCGGCGCCGCAGCCGGATGTGCAGGCAGCCGTCGGGCTGACGCCTGAAGATGCGCAACATGTCGCCGAGCGCCTGCGCAATCGGCTGACGAGCTATCTGACCGGAGCAGGGCGCGAGGCCATCGAGGCTCGCTGTCGCGACGCGCTGCACGAGCATTCGGCCTGGCTGGTCGGCCAGGTCACGCGCGAGGTGGCGCTGACGCTGGAAACCGAGGTCATGGACTGGGTCCGCGACGCGGTCGACGAAGAGATCGCGCGCCGCCGCGCCGGTCATACGGGCTGAACGCCCGGCCGTTCCGGCTACGGAAAAGAGGGTGCGGTTCCAGTAAGTGCCGGCGAAGCTGCCGGCGACGGGCAAACCCGCCTGTCGGCGGCACCCGGCACAACGGTTGTGCCCCGTCCGGGGCATCCGGTTCAATGCAGCGACAGCACCCATTGCGCGAGTGCGTGGGCTTCGCCGCTCGTCAGTTGCGTATTGGCGGGCATCGGCACGCTGCTCCATACGCCGACGCTGCCTTTCACGATCGATTGGGCAAGGTAATCGACGGCGTCGCCGCGCGCCGCATACTTGCCGGCGATGTCGTGGAACGACGGGCCCATCAGCGGTTTGCTGACCGCGTGGCAGGCCATGCAGTTCTTGCGCTGCGCGAGCGCGAACCCGTCGGCCTGTTCGGCGCGCGCCACCGCTGCGCTGCCGGTCAGCAGCGTCACGAGCAGCGCGCGCAATATCGTCTGTTTCATGCGGTTCTCCACCGGCGGGGACGGCCGGCTTCATGGTCCGCGCATTATAAAAGCAAAGGGAACGCACGTTTTGCGCGTTCCCCCGGCGGCCGTTTCCATTGGGGTCGCATGGTGTGGCGATTTCGCGTCAACCCGTGACGGCGCCCTGGTTCGCCGGCCGGGCGAGGGCCGCGAATTTCGCGAGCACGCCGCGCGTGTAGCGCGGCGCCGGCTGCTTCCACGTGGCGCGACGGCGCGCGAGTTCGGTTTCGTCGACGTTCAGCTCCAGCAGCAGCCGGTGCGCGTCGATCGTGATCGAGTCGCCTTCCTGCACGAGCGCGATCGTGCCGCCGACGAACGCCTCGGGCGCGACGTGGCCGACCACCATGCCCCACGTGCCGCCCGAGAAGCGGCCGTCCGTGATGAAGCCGACCGATTCGCCGAGCCCCTTGCCGATGATCGCGGACGTCGGCGCGAGCATTTCCGGCATGCCTGGGCCGCCCTGCGGGCCAAGGTAGCGCAGCACGAGTATGTCGCCGGCGCGGATCCGGTCGCCGAGGATCGCATCCATCGCGCTCTGCTCGTCGTCGAACACGCGTGCCGGGCCCGTGATCACCGGGTTCTTCAGGCCGGTGATTTTCGCGACCGCGCCGTCTTCCGCGAGATTGCCCTTCAGGATCGCCAGGTGGCCTTCCTTGTACAGCGCGCGGTCGATCGGGAAGATCACGTCCTGGTCCGCGCGCGGCACGCTCGGCACGTCCTTCAGTTCGTCGGCGATCGTGCGGCCGGTGATCGTCATGCAGTCGCCGTGCAGCAGCCCTGCATCGAGCAGGATCTTCAGCACCTGCGGAATCCCGCCGGCTCGGTGCAGGTCGGTCGCGACGTACCGGCCCGACGGCTTCAGGTCGCAGATCACGGGCACGCGCTTGCGGATGCGCTCGAAGTCGTCGATCGTCCAGTCGACCTCGGCCGCATGCGCGATCGCGAGATAGTGCAGCACCGCATTGGTCGAGCCGCCGGTCGCCATGATTACCGACACCGCGTTCTCGATCGACGCCTTCGTGATGATGTCGCGCGGCTTCAGGTCGCGCTTCACGGCTTCGACGAGCACGCGCGCCGATTCGGCCGCCGAATCGACTTTCTCCTGGTCGGGGTTCGCCATCGTCGACGAGTACAGCAGCGACATCCCGAGCGCCTCGAACGACGAACTCATCGTGTTCGCGGTGTACATGCCGCCGCACGAACCCGACGTCGGGCACGCGTTCTGCTCGACGCCTTCGAAATCCTCCTGCGACATCCGGCCCGCGGTGAATTCGCCGACGGCCTCGAACGACGACACGATCGTCAGGTCGCGGCCCTTCCAGTGGCCGGGGCGGATCGTGCCGCCGTACACGTAGATGCCGGGCACGTTCAGGCGCGCGAGCGCGATCATGCCACCCGGCATGTTCTTGTCGCAGCCGCCGACGACGACCACGCCGTCCATCCATTGCCCCTGCACGCAGGTCTCGATGCAGTCGGCGATCACCTCGCGCGACACGAGCGAGTACTTCATGCCCTCGGTGCCCATCGACATGCCGTCCGAAATCGTCGGTGTGCCGAAGATCTGCGGGTTCGCGCCGGACGCCTTCACGGCCGCGACGGCCGCGTCCGACAGGCGCTGCAGGCCGGAATTGCACGGCGTGATCGTCGAATGGCCGTTCGCGATGCCGACCATCGGCTTGTCGAAGTCGTCCTTCTGGTAGCCGAGTGCGTAATACATCGAGCGATTCGGCGAACGCGCCACGCCTTGCGTGATGTGCTTCGAGCGACGGTTGTATGGCATGGGGGACTCCATCGTTGTCTGGGCGACGCCCGTGAGCGGCGCGCCGGTTCGGATGAAACAAGAATGGAGTGTCCGGATTGGGATGTCCAATATATTATTTGTCGCCTATTAAGTCGTTTTGCGAATGAGTGACGTATGGCCGATCCGACACCCGACCTGCGCCAGTGGCGCTATTTCGTGGCCGTTGCCGACGAGCGCCATTTCGGCCGCGCGGCCGAACGCCTGTCGATGACGCAACCGCCGCTGTCGCAGGCGATCCGGGCGCTCGAGGATGCGCTCGGCGTCGCGCTGTTCGTGCGCACCAAGCGGTCGGTGGCGTTGACCGCGGTCGGCGCGGCGCTGTTGCCCGACGTGCGCCGGCTGCTTGCGTCGGCCGATGCGCTGCCGCCGCTCGCGCGGCGGCTCGCGCGCGGCGAGGCCGGCTCGCTGTCGCTCGCGTTCGTGTCGACCGCCGATTACGGGCTGCTGCCGTCGCTGCTGCGCGCGTTCGGCGCGCGCTATCCGCAGGTGCGCCTGCAGCTCGCGGAGGCGACGAGCGACGTGCAGATCGACGAACTCGTCGCCGGCCGCATCGACGCGGGGCTCGTCATTCCGCCCGTGCCGCCGCGTCACGCGGCCGGGCTGTCCTACCTGCCCGTCGTGCGCGAGCCGCTGGTGGTCGCGATGCCGACCGCAACGTCCGACGCGCCAGAGGACGAACCCGTGCATCTCGCCGAGGTCGCCGCATTGCCGCTCGTGATCTTTCCGCGTCGTTTGGCGCCCGGCTTTTATGACATCATTACGGGCTGCTACGGCGCGGCGGGGGAAACTCCGCGCATCGGCCAGGAGGCGATCCAGATGCAGACGATCGTCAGCCTCGTGTCGGCCGGCATGGGCGTCGCACTGGTGCCGCAATCGATGCGTAACCTGCGGCGCACCGGCGTGGTCTACCGGCCGCTCGCCGGTCACGCACCGGTCGTCGAGACAGGCCTCGTGTGGCGCACGGGCGACGTGAGTCCCGTGCTCGCCGGCTTCATCGACGTCGTACGTGCGCAGGGCCTCGCGGCATGACGTGAACGATGGAGCGCCGGTGCCGTCCAATGCGCGGTGCTGCGCGTTCGCGATGGCCGTACCGCATTCGAAAACTTCTTCGCTAACCCATGATCATTCACCCGAATTTCGACCCCGTTGCGATCCATCTCGGGCCGCTGGCCGTGCGCTGGTACGGCCTCATGTATCTCGTCGGCTTCATCGCGGCGATCGTCGTCGGCCGGGTCCGCCTGAAGCTGCCGCACGTCGCGGCGCAAGGCTGGACCGCGAAGGACATCGACGACATGATGTTCTACGGCGTGCTTGGCACCGTGCTCGGCGGCCGGCTCGGCTACGTGCTGTTCTACAAGGCCGATTTCTACTTTTCGCATCCGCTCGACGTGTTCAAGGTGTGGGAGGGCGGCATGTCGTTTCACGGCGGCTTCCTCGGCGTGACGCTCGCGATGGTGCTGTTCGCGTGGCAGCGCAAGCGCCACTGGCTGCAGGTCACCGATTTCGTCGCGCCGATGGTGCCGACGGGGCTCGCGGCCGGGCGGCTCGGCAACTTCATCAACGGCGAGCTGTGGGGCCGCGTGACCGACCCGACGGCGCCGTGGGCGATGCTGTTCCCGGGCGCGATGCGCGACGATGCGGCCTGGCTGCCGACACATCCGGCGCTCGTCGAGAAGTGGCATCTCGCCGACGTGTTCATGCAGTACCAGATGCTGCCGCGCCATCCTTCGCAGCTCTATGAAATCGCGCTCGAAGGCATCGCGCTGTTTTTCGCGCTGTTCTTCTTCTCGCGCAAGTCGCGGCCGATGGGCGCCGTGTCCGCGCTGTTCCTGATCGGCTACGGTCTCGCGCGCTTCACGGTCGAGTTCGCGCGCGAGCCCGACGACTTCCTCGGCCTGCTTGCGCTCGGCCTGTCGATGGGGCAGTGGCTGTCGCTGCCGATGATCCTCGCGGGCATCGCGCTGATGGTCTGGGCGTATCGTCGCCGCGCGGCGAATGCGGCTGCGTGATGCGATATCGATGCGCGCGCAACTGGCGCGTGCATCGGCAACTCGCATGAAAAAAACGCCGGCCCGAGGGCCGGCGTTTTTCGTTTCTGACAGCTGCGCGTTGCGCGTTACTTCATCTGCACCGAGCCGTTGACGGTGACCGACACGGTGGCCTTGCCGCCTTCGACCGCGATCGGCGCGCTCATCTTCGCGCTGTCCATCGGCGCCGCGGCCATCGCCATCATGCGCGGGTACGGCTGCACGTTGCGGCCGCTGCCGACGTTGACGTCGCGGATCGTATAGCTGCCGTAGCCGAACGCCTTCGCGGCTTCGTCCGCGCGGGCGCGGAACGACTTGATCGCTTCGGTCGTGAGCTTCTGCTCGGCCGTGCGCTGCGCTTCAGGCGACAGCGAGAACTCGACGTTCGCGACCTGCATCAGGTTCGACAGCTGGCCTGCAAGCTTCGACGCCGCGGCGAAATCGCGCGATTCGAGCGCGACCTCGGTGCGGCCGCGCCATGCGGAGATCTTCCCGTCGCGATCGGTGCTCGGATACACGGAGAACGCGCCCGTGTGCGCGGTGACGCCCGATACGCCCTTCGCCTGCGACAGCGCGGCATCGGCACGCTGGTTCAGCGCGGACGTGAGGCTGCCCGGATCCTTGGCCTGCTGTTCGTAGAACAGCGTGATGTGGATGATGTCCTGCGGCACGTCGGCGCTGGCCTGCGACGAAAGCGACAGCACGCCCGCCGGTTCCGGGAAGTGCGGGTTCGCGGCCTGCGCGTGCACGGCGGGCGACGCGAGCGTCAGCGCGACGGGAACGGCGGCGGCGAGGGCGAGCGACAGCGCGAGTGCGGATTTCTTGGTCATTGTTGGACTCCTTGTGCGAGGGCGCGCACGCGGATCACGCGTGCACGACGCGGGCGTACCGCGCAACGAAAAAACAGCCGGCCCGATTGACCGACAGCGGTTGCTTAGGCTGCGCGAAAGACCCGCGAGTTCCGTGGCGGCAGCGCGTGCTGACCAGATTTGACGTTTGGCGCGCGCTCCTGCTGCGCGCGCCTACTTCATCAGCTTTTCGGTGATGAACCGCCATTCGGCGCGCGTGACCGGCGTGATCGACAGCCGGTTGCCGCGTGCGAGCACGCGCATGTCGGCGAGTTCGTCGTGTTCGCGCAGCGCGGCGAGCGGCACGAGCGGCGACTTTTTCACATAGCGCACGTCGACGAGCAGCCAGCGCGGCGCTTCCTGCGTCGACTTCGGGTCGTAATAGGGGCTTTTCGGATCGAACTGCGTGGGATCGGGGTAGGGCGTCGACGATACTTCGGCGAGGCCCGCGATGCCCGGCTCGGGGCAGCTCGAGTGATAGAACAGCACACCGTCGCCGATCTTCATCGTGTCGCGCATGAAATTGCGCGCCTGGTAGTTACGCACGCCGGTCCACGGCAGCGAGCGCTGCGGTGCGTTGGCGAGATCGTCGATGCTTGCTTCGTCCGGTTCGGACTTCATCAGCCAGTATTGCATGGATCGTAATCGACGCAGCTGAAGGCATGATGGTCTGTTTGCATGCGCGTTCCGCGTGCAAACAGACCCTGAAAAAGAAAACGGCACCGGGACTCGCCCGATGCCGTTGGATAGGCCCCCGCCTTGGCCGCTAGGCCGGCATCCTGAACCTGAGGTTCAGAATTGGTCGCAGTTAGCAGCACTTCGGGTACATCAGACAGAGTGACGCGCGCGCCCGTGCTACAAATTTCCGCAACCGTGCACATGGCATTGGTTCAAGGAATATATGACCTTGGCGAACCAGGCAGGGAAGCTGACTGAACTGTGTTTCGATGCGCCAATTTGACCACCGTTGATCGCCGAGATCAAGGGGAATCGACGCATCGATTGAAACGTTACTGCGTCTCGTGCTGTGCGAGCACCGCGCCGAGCTGTTCGTTCATCTGGTGCATTGTACGACGGATTTCTTCCGCCGGAAATGCTTCACCGTGCCGCACGCTCGTTTGCAGCCGCAGCAATTCCGATGCGAGCGACAGTGCCGCCATCACCGCGATCCGATCGGTGCCGCGTACCGAGCTGTTCGAGCGGATTTTCGACATTTCGGCGTCGACACGCGCGACCGCCTCGAGCAGCGCCGCTTCGGTCTCGGCCGAACAGGCGAGACGATAGGCCTGACCGAGAATCGAGACTTCGATCTGCTTGGTGCTCATGCATGTTCTCCGTGGCTGGCCGCGTCATCGCCATCCGTACGCGCCTGCGCATCCAGCAGGTCGAGCTGGTTGTCGGCTTGCTCCGCGCTTTTCGAGCGCGGCAGCTTTTCGAGAATCGCGTTCAGTTTCACCTGTGCGTCGTCGATCTTTGCCGACAGCGTGTCGCGCTCGGCCGCGAGCGCATTGCGTTCATCGCGCAGCTGCGCGAGTTCCGCGCGGACCGTGTCCGCTTCCGCGCGCAATTGCGCGACCTGCTCCTCGAGCGCGAGCCGTTCCGAGTGATAGCGCTTGTTCAGCGAAATCAGACGGCCAATATTTTGAGATAGGGTTTCGAGTTCGTTGAGCATTTGCTGCGTCCTCTAAAGACCCAGCATTTTAGCGCGGAATAACGCGCAATCCGACATCTGTAACGTTTCCAGTCGTAACACCCCCGCTTCTTGCCGCGAATAGGCGCGTCCCGCGCGTGTCTGAACGCTTCCTTGACGCTCGCGCGAGCGGCTCCTAAACTGGCGCCGCCTCGGTGCTCGCGCGTGGAACGCGCGGTTAAACGGGAAGCAGGGAGCGGGCTCCGCCAGGAGGCCGCCAACCTGCGCTGCCCCCGCAACGGTAAGCGGCCGCGTCCGGTGACGCAGGCCGGCTCGGGCGCGTTCCGCGTGCAGGTTTCGCACGCGGGCGCGGGCCACTGCGCGTCATCGCGCGGGAAGGCGAGCCGGTACGCCGCCAGCCCGGATACCGGCCGAGGCGGGGAGCCCGTACGGGCTTCGTGACGCGCGGCCTGCGGGGAGGCGGGGTGCGCAGTGCTTCACGGGATTTATCTTCATGCTGACCCCAATCGTCCGCACGGCGCTCGGCGCGCTCTGCGGATTGCCGCTTGCCGCCGCCGCGCAGACCGCGGCGAATGCCGATGCCGCGGCACCCGCCGTACCCGCGGCAACGTCCGCCGTGCCCGCGGCCCGGCCTGCCGCTGCGACCATGCTCGAACCGGTCGTCGTCACCGCGCAGCGCGCGCCGCAGGCGCTGGCCGACACGATTCCGCAAACCACCGTATTCGACGCGCAGGATATCGCCGCGCATCCGGGCGCCGACCTGCCGACGCTGCTCGCGCTCGCGCCCGGCGCGCAGATCGTGCGCAACGGCGGCCCGGGCGCGAGCACGACGATGTTCCTGCGCGGCGCGGAGTCGACGCAGTCGCTCGTGCTGATCGACGGCGTGCGGGTCGATTCCGCGAGTCTCGGTGCCGCGCAACTGAGCCAGTTGCCGCTCGACCAGATCGAGCGCGTCGAGATCGTGAACGGCAATGTGTCGTCGCTGTATGGCTCGGGCGCGATCGGCGGCGTCGTGCAGGTGTTCACGAAGGACGGCGGCAATCATCCGCCGCGCTTCAACTTCGCGGTCGGCGTCGGCAGCTACGGCACGCAGACGCAGCAGGCGGGCGTATCGGGCCGGCTCGACGGCGACGGGAAGACGACGTTCAGCGTGTCGATCGCACGCGACAAGGACAATGGTTTTTCCGCGCTCGACCCGGCGAAGAAGCCGAACGCGAACCCGAATGCGAACGGCTACCTGAACGAGAGCATCACCGCGGCGCTGCGCCACCGCTTCAACGATCGATGGGATGCGGGCGTCAGCTACTTCCAGTCGAACGGCAACAACAGCTACGACAACGCGTGGGGCGTGCCGACCGACCTGAACAACCTCTATTCGCGCGTGCAGCAGGTGCGTGCGTTCGCGAACGGCAAGCTGACCGACTGGTGGACCGCTCGCGTGAGCGTGTCGACCGGCAACGATCGCAGCCAGTCGGCGCTGAACGGCGTCTATACCGATCACTTCAATACCGACAACCGCCAGTACACGTGGCAGAACGATTTCCGCATCGCGCCGGATCACCTGATCCAGGCCGGCTACGAGCGGCTCGACCAGCAGTTCATGTCGAATGCGTATGCCGCGCCGCAGCGTCACGTGAATTCCGGCTGGATCGGTTATTCGGGGCGCTTCGGCCGCCAGCAGTTCCAGGCGAACCTGCGCCGCGACCAGTACTCGGACTTCGGCGGCGCCAACTCCTACTATCTCGGCTACGGCCTCGAACTGACCGATCGCTGGAAGGTGACCGCGAGCTATTCGGACGCGTTCCGCGCGCCGAGCTTCAACGACCTCTATTACCCGATGGCCGGCAATCCGTCGATCCAGCCGGAGCGTAGCCATTCGATCGAAGCCGCGCTGCAGTATGCGTCCGATGCGGTGGGCGTGATGCGGCTCACCGCATTCCAGACGCGCTACGCGAACCTGATCAACTATCGGCCCGACGGGAGCGGTTTCTACTATATTGCGCAGAACGTCGGCCGCGCGAAGGTGCAGGGGCTCGAAGGGTCGTGGCAGGGGCATGTCGGCGCGACCGACGTACGGGTTGCCGCCACGTTGCAGAACCCGGTCGACGAAACGCAGAATCAGGATCTCGACCGCCGCGCGCGGCGTTTCGCGTCGATGGCCGTGAACCGCGCATTCGGCGCGTGGCGCGTCGGCGGCGAATGGCTCGTGAGCGGCGCGCGCAACGATTCGGGCGGCGGGCGGCTCGGCGGCTACGGGATCGTCAACCTTTCCGCGCGCTACAACATCACGAAGTCGTGGTACGTCAGCGCGCGCATCGACAACCTGCTCGACAAGGACTACGAGCTTGCATATGCCTACAACACGCCGAAGCGCGGCGCCTATGTCTCGCTCGGCTGGCAGCAGCAGTAAGCGGATGCGCTGCGCGTCGTGCGCAGGGCCGTGCGCGGCATGAGCGCCGCGCGCGCCGCCGCGATCTGGGCCGCGCTGGCCGCCGTGGCCGCGTTGCTGTTCGTCGCATCGCTGTCGATCGGCAGCGTGCCGATGTCGCCGTGGCAGGCGCTCGCGTCGCTCGTGCCGCATGGCGGCGACGCGCTGTTCGCCGACATCGTCCGCACGCTGCGCCTGCCGCGCGCGCTTGCGGGTTTCGCGTGCGGTGCGCTGCTCGCGCTTGCCGGTGCGCTGCTGCAGGTGCTGCTGCGCAACCCGCTCGCGGAACCGTACGTGCTCGGCGTGTCCGGCGGCGCGGCCGGGTTCGCGCTCGTCGCGATGATCGCGGGCGGTGCGTGGTGGCTCGTCGATGCGTCGGCGTTCGCCGGCGCGCTCGTGTCGGTCGCGCTCGTGCTCGGCCTCGCGCGCCGCGAGCTGTGGCGCGGCGATTCGCGCGATGCGTCGCCGCGGCTGCTGCTCACCGGTGTCGTGATCGCGGCAGGGTGGGGTGCGCTCGTCACGCTGCTGCTGTCGCTCGCGCCCGATGCGCGGTTGCGCGGGATCATCTTCTGGCTGACGGGCGACCTGAACGGCGTGACCGCACCGTGGTTCGCGTGGGGCGCGCTGCTATTGGCCGCATGTGTCGCGCTGCCGGCCGCGCCGGAATTGAACGTGCTGCTGCGCGGCGACGCGACCGCGCTCGCGCTCGGTGTCCCCGTCGCGCGCCTGCGCGTGCGAATCTATCTCGTCGCGTCGCTGGCCGCGGCAGCTGCGGTAACGACGGCCGGCACGATCGGCTTCGTCGGCCTCGTCGTGCCGCATGCGCTGCGGCTCGCGTTCGGCAACGACCAGCGCATGCTGCTGCCGGCCGCGATGCTCGCGGGCGGCGGCGGCGTGATGGCGGCGGACCTGCTCGCGCGCACCGCGATCGCGCCCGCGCAACTGCCGGTCGGCGTGATGACCGCGTTGATCGGTGTGCCGGTGTTCCTGTGGATGTTGCTGAGGAGACCGATGCGATGACAGGCGCTGCACAGCACGCTGCCGCCTCCGGCAACGACATGGCCTGCACGTGCGTGGACCTGACGCTGAGGGCCGGCGCGCGCACGCTGCTCGACGGCTTCACGCAGGCCTTCCGTCCCGGCGAAATCTGGTGCGTCGCGGGGCCGAACGGCGCGGGCAAGACGACGCTGCTCGCGACGCTCGCGGGGCTGCACCCGCCGGCCGGCGGCCGGGTCGAGATCGACGGCCGGCCGCTCGCCGCATGGCCGCCCACGCAGCTCGCGCAGCGCCGCGCGCTGATGCCGCAGCAACTGCACGATGCATTCAGCGCGACCGTGTTCGACACGGTGCTGCTCAACCGTTTTCCGTATCTCGGCGGCTGGGGCTGGGAGCGCGACGGCGACCGCGCGGCCGCGCACGATGCGCTCGCGACCTTCGACCTGACCGCACTGGCGTCGCGCGACGTGCTGTCGCTGTCGGGCGGCGAGCGGCAGCGGGTCGCGCTGGCCGCGACGCTGTGCCAGGACGCGCCGCTGATGCTGCTCGACGAGCCGCTCGCGCATCTCGACCTGCATCACCAGATCGACTGCCTGACCGCGCTGGCCGCATGGCTCGACGCGGGCCCGCGCACGGTGCTGTTCTCGTGCCACGACCTGAATCTCGCGCGGCGTTTCGCGACGCATGCGCTGTTGCTCGACGGCCGCGGCCATGCATGGGCCGGCCCCGTGCACGACGTGCTGACGCCCGAGCGTGCGAGCGATGCGTTCGGCTATCCGCTCGTGCTGATCCGCGAGCATGGCCGCGACGCGCTGCTGCCTGCGTGGCCCGAGCGACAATGACCTTTTCCTTTCCGATGCGCGGCGCAGGCCGCGCCAACGACACGGCTTCCCGATGACGACTCCGACCCACTTCCCGCCCGCGATCGCGCCGCTCGACGACGCGCTGCGCAAGCGCCTGCAGCATGTGATCGACCACAAGACCAAGCCGCCCGGCAGCCTCGGCCAGCTCGAAGCGCTCGCGCTGCAGATCGGCCTGATCCAGCGCACCGAGCGTCCGACCGTGCAGCGCCCCGTGATGATCGTGTTCGCAGGCGATCACGGGATCGCGGCCGAGGGCGTGAGTCCTTACCCGCAAGCGGTGACCGCGCAGATGGTTGCGAACTTCCTGGCCGGCGGCGCGGCGATCAACGCGTTCTCGGGCGTCGCGCAGAGCACGCTCGAGATCGTCGATGCGGGCGTTGCGTCGCCGCTGCCGCTGTCCGACCGGCTGGTGTCGCTGCCGGTCGCGCGCGGCACGCGCAACTTCGCGGCGGAGCCGGCGATGACGCGCGACGAGGCGATGACGGCGCTCGCGGCCGGCGCGGCGCGCGTGCGCCTGCACGCGTCGCTCGGCACGAACGTGATCGGCTTCGGCGAGATGGGGATCGCGAACACGTCGTCGGCCGCGTGCCTGATGAGCCGCCTGCTCGACGTGCCGATCGACGCGTGCGTCGGGCGCGGCACGGGCCTCGACGATCAGGGCCTCGCGCACAAGCGCGCGGTGCTCGGCCGCGCGCTCGTCAAGCACTCGCACGCGATCGCGCCGCTCGACGTGCTCGCGACGTTCGGCGGCTTCGAGATCGCGATGATGACGGGCGCGTATCTCGCGGCCGCGAGCGAGCGGATGACGATCCTCGTCGACGGCTTCATCGCGACGGCCGCGCTGCTCGTCGCCGAGCGCATCGCGCCCGGCGTGCGCGACTACTGCGTGTTCTCGCATACGTCGCACGAGGCCGGGCACCGGCGCATGCTCGAGCATTTCGGCGCGAAGCCGCTGCTCGCGCTCGACCTGCGGCTCGGCGAAGGCACGGGCGCGGCGCTCGCGCTGCCGCTCGTGCGTGCGGCGGCCGCGTTCCTCAGCGAGATGGCGAGCTTCGAGTCTGCCGGCGTCGACGATCGTGACGCCTGATCGCGGGCCCGGCGTGCGTGCCGAACTGCGCTACTTCTTCGTCGCGCTCGGCTACTTCACGCGCGTGCCCGTGCCGCGCGCGATCGGCTACGCGGCCGGCGATCTCGATCAGGCCGCACGCTATTTCCCGCTCGTCGGCGCATGCGTCGGCGCGTGGGGTGCGCTCGTCTATCTCGCCGCGCTGCGCGTGCTGCCCGCGTCGATCGCGGTCGGGCTGTCGATGGCTGCGACGCTGCTCGCGACCGGCGCTTTCCACGAGGACGGCCTCGCCGACAGCTGCGATGCGTTCGGCGGCGGCTATACGCGCGACGACGTGCTGCGCATCATGCACGACTCGCGGATCGGCACGTTCGGCGCAGTCGCGCTCGTGATCGCGCTCGGCCTGAAATGGCAGGCGCTCGCGGCCATGCCGCCGCTGCGCGCCGCGTGGACGATGATCGCCGCGCATGCGGCGAGCCGCGCGGCGGCCGTCAGCCTGCTGATGTCGCTCGACTATGTGCGGCCCGAAGGCAAGGCGAAGCCGGTCGCGCAACGGATGGGTGCACGCGCGGCGTGCGTCGCGGCGGTATTCGGGTTGCCGTGGCTGTTCTGGCCGGACTGGCGCATGGGTGTCGCCGCGAGCGCCGCGCTCGTGCTCGTGCGCGCGTGGGCGGCCCGCTACTTCGTGAAACGGATCGGCGGTTATACGGGCGACTGTCTCGGCTTCGCGCAGCAACTGAGCGAACTGGCGATCTATCTCGTGGTGCTCGGATGGACGTCGTCCTGATCCGTCATCCGGCCGTCGCCGTCGAGCCGGGCATGTGTTACGGACGCAGCGACGTGCCGCTCGCCGCGCCGGCCGACGCCGGCGCGCATGCCGTGCGTGCGCATCTGTCGGCTCTCGGCGCGCCGCCGCCCGAACAGCTCTGGACGAGCCCGCTGACGCGATGCGCGTCGATCGCCGAACGGCTCGCGCACGCATTCGATGTGCCGCTGCAGCGCGATGCCGACTGGCAGGAAATGGATTTCGGCGCGTGGGAAATGCGGCGCTGGGACGATATCGACCGTGCGGCGCTCGATGCGTGGGCGGCCGACCTGATGCATGCGTGCGCGCATGGCGGCGAAAGCGTCGCGCGGTTCGCCGCGCGGGTTGCACGGCGGGCCGATGCGGTGATGCAGGCCGATCGGCCGCAATGGGCGGTCACGCATGCGGGCGTGATCCGCGCGTTCGCATCGCATGTGTTGCGTGTGCCGCTCGATACGCTGCTGTCGCGGCCGGTGCCGACAGGCGGTGTCGTCTGGCTGCGTGCGGATGATGCGGCGCGAACATGGGAAGTCGTGCACTGGGATGAATAGGCTCGCTCGCGTCTGCATGTGAACGACACGACGCGCGGTCGAACCATCACGAGCGCAGGACGCGTCCGGGACAGGTGCGCGGCAAACGCACAAGTCAGCGGAAATCAGCGGAAATCAGCGCGCTGGCCGCCGCGCACGCGCGGCATCGAGATCCTCGCACAGCGCGGCCGCACCCTGCGCGATCCGCGGCGACGGCCGCGTCAGCAGATCGCCGTCGATCGCGAACAGGTTGTTGCGCGCCACGGCCGTCAGCGCGGGCCACGCGCGCCAGCGTGCAAGGCTCGGCAGCGGTTCGTTCGAGCGCGTCGCGCCGGCGCTCGTCGTCACGATCGCTTCCGGATTCGCGGCGAGCACGGCCTCGTCGGTGACGCTCGGCGCGAGCGGCTTGAGCGACGCGAACACGTTGCGGCCGCCGCATAGTGCGATCACGTCGTTGACCAGGTGCTCGCCGTTGAGCGTCGTCAGCGGGCGGTCCCAGACCTGGAAGAACATCGTGACGGGCGGCCGCGCGGCGTAGCGTGCACGCAGCGTCGCGATGTCGTGCGCAAAGGACGCCGCGGCCGCATCGGCTGCCGGCTGCGTGCCGAGCAGCGTGCCGAGCCGGCGCAGCGACGACGACACATCGTCGAGATGTTTCGGTTCACTGAAGAACAGCGGGATATGCAGCGCGCGCAGCGCGTCGGTCTGCCGCTCGGCGTTGCCGTGCCGCCAGACCACGATCAGGTCGGGCTTCAGCGCTGCGATTCGTTCGAGGTCGAGCGCCTTGTTGTCGCCGACGAGCGGCACCGCTCGCGCGGCGGGCGGATAGTCGCTGTACGTGACGGTGCCGACGAGCTTCTTACCGCCGCCGGCCGCGTAGACCAGCTCGGTTGCGTGCGGCGCGAGGCTGATCACGCGCTGCGCGGGCGCGGGCAGCGTAACCGTATTGCCGGCGTCGTCGCGTGTCGTGACATCGGCATGGACGAGCGGTGCATGAGCGAGCGCGGCCAGTGTCGCGACCAGCGTCAGCCGGCGGAACCTGCGTGGGCTCATGCGGATTCCTGTTGCAGCGTCGGCACGCAGTGCGCGAGCGCATCATCGAGGCGCTGCCACTCCGCTTCGTTGCCCGGCAGGCCGATGCGCACGCTCGACGGCTTCGCGAAGTATCGCGTCCAGATCCCGCGTGCCGCGAGCGCCGCATGCAGCGCCGCGGCGCGCGTGTCGTCGGTCCAGCTGAACAGCGGTGTCGCGCGAACCGCGAAGCCGTGCGCGCGCAGCAGTGCGGCCAGCCGCTCGCCGTCGGCCGCGAGCCGTTCGCGGGCGGCGGCCTGCCATGCACGATCCGCGAACGCCACGGCGACTGCGTGACGCGCGGGGCCGCCGACCGTCCATGCGCCGAGCATGTCGCGCAGCGCGACGATCCGTTCGGGGCATGCGAGCACGAAGCCCGAGCGGATACCGGCGAGACCGAAGAACTTGCCGACCGAGCGCAGCACGACGAGCCCGGGGCGATCGACCTGCGGCGCGAGCGATTGCGTCGCGCCCGTATCGGCGAACGCCTCGTCGACGATCAGCGTGCCGCCGCGCGCCGACAACTGCGCATGCCAGCCGATTAGGCGTTCGGCCGGCACGAATTCGGCGGTCGGGTTGTTCGGATTCCCGACGATGACGTGGCGCAGCGTCGCCGGCAGCGTATCCGTGCCGATGTCGAGCGGAACGACGCGATGGCCGTGACGCGCGAACGCGGGCGCGTATTCGCCGTACGCGAGCGACGCGACACCGGCGTCGCCGGTTGGCAGCAACGCAGGCAATGCGCGGATCGCGGCCTGGCTGCCGGCGACCGGCAGCACGTGCGCGGGATCGGGCGCGCGGTAGTACTGCGCGGCGCAGGCCGCGAGGCCGTCGCCGTCGTCGGGCAGCCGGCGCCACGCGTCGGCCGGGACGGGCGGCACCGGAAAGCCGACTGGATTGATGCCGGTCGACAGATCGAGCCACGCGTCGTACGGAATGTCGTGGCGGCGTGCGGCTTCATGCAGGTTGCCGCCGTGCGCGATGCGTGTATCAGACATGATGGGTAGCCATGACGAGAGCGCCGCTCGCGACCAGCAGCGCGAGCCACAGTGCGAGCGTGCGTGTGACGAGCGACAGCGCGGCGACGACGTGGACGGCGGTCGCCGTTGCACCGGTGCCGAGCGTCGGACGATCCTCGATTTCACCGTGATAGACGGCCGGGCCGCCGAGCTGCACGTTCAGGCTGCCCGCGCCCGCGGCCATCACCGGGCCCGCGTTCGGGCTGTCCCAGTGGCGCGCCTGCGTGCGCCAGCAGCGCCATGCGGCGGCCGTGTCGCCGAGCAGCGCGTAGCTCGCGGCCGTGAGGCGCGCGGGAATCCAGTTCATCGCGTCGTCGAGGCGCGCGGCGGCCCAGCCGAAGGTCAGGAAGCGCGGCGTGCGGTAGCCCCACATCGCGTCGAGCGTGTTCGCGAGCCGGAACAGCAGCGCGCCGGGGCCGCCCGCGACGACGAACCAGAAGAGTGCGCCGAAGATCGCGTCGTTGCCGTTCTCGAGCGCCGATTCGACGGCCGCGCGCGACAATGCGCCTTCGTCGGCGTCGCTCGTGTCGCGCGACACGATGCGCGCGGTCAACTTACGCGCGGCGTCGAGGTCGCGCCGCAGCAGCGCCGCTGCGATCGGCGCGACGTGGTCGGCGAGGCTTTTCGCTCCGAGCGCGAACCACAGCAGCGTGACGTGCAGCGCGGCCGCGAGCGGCCACGGCAGCACGGCCACGAGCCATGCGGCGACGGCCACCGGCGGCACGACGGCCGCGGCCCACGCGGCGACACCGACCACGCGGCCGCGTCGGCCCGTATTCAGAGCGCCTTCGATGCGCGCGGCAAGCCGGCCGAACGCGACGAGCGGATGCCAGCCGGCGGGTTCGCCGATCGCGCGGTCGACGATCGCGGCCGCGACCGCGAGCATCGCGACGACGGGCAGCGACAGCATCAGCATGACGGCGCTCCCGTCTTGAGGTCGAGCGGCAGCCCGGCGACGAGCAGCGTCACGCGCGTCGCGAGCGCGGCGACGCGCTGGTTCAGGCGCCCGAGTTCGTCGACGTAGCGGCGCGTGACCGACCCGAGCGGCACGACGCCGAGCCCGATCTCGTTGCTGACGACGATCACCTTCGCGCGCGCGCCGCGCAATGCATGTTCGAGCCGCTCGACCTGCGCCGCGTACTGCGCATCGTCGAGCGGTTCGCCGTCGGCCGGGCACAGCAGGTTCGTGAGCCACAGCGTCAGGCAGTCGACCAGCAGGCATGCGTGCGGATCGTCGAGCCGCGCGAGCGTGCCGGCGAGGTCGACGGGCGCGTCGGCGAACCCCCATTCGGCCGGCCGGCGCGCGCGATGATGCGCGATGCGCTGCGCGAATTCGGCATCGGCGGCGGTCGCGGTCGCGATGTAGGTGACGGGGCGGCCGCTGTCGGCGGCGAGCCGCTCGGCATGCGCGCTCTTGCCCGAGCGCGCGCCGCCGAGGACGAAGGTGAGGTCGTGCGGAATCATCGCGTGATTGTAACGGCGCACGCGTACCGGCGCGGGCGATAATGCGGCCTTTGCTTCGCGACGACCTTTAACACGATGAATGCACCCGAGCCGCGGCCGCGCGGTACGCTGATGATCCAGGGCACGACGTCCGACGCGGGCAAGAGCACGCTCGTCGCGGGCCTGTGCCGCCTGGCGCGCCGTGCCGGCGCGCGCGTTGCGCCGTTCAAGCCGCAGAACATGGCGCTCAACAGCGCGGTGACGGCCGACGGCGGCGAGATCGGCCGCGCGCAGGCGCTGCAGGCGCTGGCCGCGGGCGTCGCGCCGCATACGGATTTCAACCCCGTGCTGCTGAAGCCGACGAGCGATCGCGGCGCGCAGGTGATCATTCACGGCAAGGCGCGGTTGAACCTCGACGCGCGTGCATATCACGACTACAAGCCGGTCGCGTTCGACGCGGTGCTCGAGTCGTACGCGCGCTTGCGCGCCGGTTACGACACGGTGATCGTCGAGGGCGCCGGCAGCCCGGCCGAGATCAACCTGCGCGACGGCGACATCGCGAACATGGGCTTTGCCGAACGGGTCGACTGCCCGGTCGTGCTCGTCGCCGACATCGACCGCGGCGGCGTGTTCGCGCACCTGGTCGGCACGCTCGCGTGCCTGTCGGACAGCGAGCGTGCGCGCGTGCGCGGCTTCGTGATCAACCGTTTCCGCGGCGACGTCAAGCTGCTCGAACCGGGGCTCGACTGGCTGCGTGCGCAGACCGGCAAGCCGGTGTTCGGCGTGCTGCCGTACCTGCACGGGCTGCTGCTCGATGCGGAGGACATGCTGCCCGCGCAGGCGCGCAGCGCCGCCGTACGCGGCGACGCCGGCGTACTGCGCGTCGTCGTGCCCGCGCTGCCGCGCATCAGCAACCACACCGATTTCGATCCGCTGCGCGCGCATCCGCAGGTCGAGTTCACGTACTGGAAGAGCGGCCCGGTGCCGGATGCCGACCTGCTGATCCTGCCCGGTTCGAAGAGCGTGCAGCGCGATCTCGAATGGCTGCGCGACGCGGGCTGGGACGCGATGATCCGTCGTCACCTGCGCTACGGCGGCAAGGTGATCGGCATCTGCGGCGGAATGCAGATGCTCGGCCGCACGCTGGACGATCCGCTCGGCCTCGAAGGCGCGCCCGGCAGCGTGCCGGGGCTCGGGCTGCTCGATTTCGACACGACGCTGCAGCCCGACAAGACGCTGAAGAACGTGACCGGGCATCTCGCGCTGCCGGGCGGGGCCGCCGTGCGCGGCTACGAGATCCACATGGGCGACACGCGCGGGCCCGCGCTCTCCGCGCCCGCGCTGGCGCTGGCAGCCGACGCCGCGCAGGACGGCGCGCGCCCGGACGGCGCGGTTTCGGCCGACAACCAGATCCTCGCGACCTACGTGCACGGGCTGTTCGATGCGCCCGACGCGTGCGCGGCGCTGCTCGCGTGGGCCGGGCTCGACGGCGCGGAGCGCATCGACTATCCGGCGCTGCGCGAAGCATCGCTGGAGCGGCTGGCCGATACGTTCGCCGAACATCTCGACCTCGACGCGCTGTACGCCGAGTTTCGCTGAAGCGGCGCCGGGCCGCCCTCGCTTTTTCCGCCGGATCGCGTACAACACAAGGAGGGCGGAGGTCCGCCTGGAGGAGTGCGACGATGAAGGTTCGATGGTGGTGGAGCGTGCTGCTCGCGGCGCTGCTGGGCGCATCGGCGGTTGCACACGCGTGCGATTCGTACACACCGGGCGGCAGCCAGTCCGGGTCCGGCGACGCCACACAAGGCAAAAGCGGGTACTGACGCAGGTATCGGGGCATGATCGATCATGCCCCTTTTTATGGCCTTATTCGTTCCTGTTGGGAATCGGTTAAAGCGAATTGGCGTGTTTATCGGCTGAATCTATTCGAATAGAGTGCGATCCATTCTGATCCACTCACGAAGGAATCCGCCATGAACCCCAATCGCCTGAACGATTTTGCCGCGACGCTGCTGCGCGTCGCGCTCGGCGTGCTGTACCTCGCGCACGTCGCGCAGAAGGTGTTCGTCTTCACGCTGCCCGGCACCGCGCAGTTCTTTGCGTCGATCGGCCTGCCGGGCTGGCTCGCATACCTGACGACGTTCGTCGAACTGGCGGGCGGCCTGGCGCTGCTCGCGGGTTTCCGCGTGCGGGTCGCCGCGCTCGCGCTGCTGCCGTTCATGCTCGGCGCGACGGCCGCGCATCTGCCGAACGGCTGGAGCTTCTCGTCGCCGCACGGCGGCTGGGAATATCCGGCGTTCTGGGCCGTCACGCTTGCCGTGCAGGCGCTGCTGGGCGGCGGCGCGTTCGCGATCGGCGCCCGGGAGGCCGCGGTTCAGCGCGTGTAAGGAAGTATCAGGGGCGCGCGGTTCGGCGCAACCCGTTCCGGTGATCCCCCGTTTGCCGATATCATCGCTCCCTGTATCCGCAATCGAGCGGCGCCAGCCATGCGGCCGGCGCCGCGTGGCTTTTTCGGGGGAATTCATGACGGTGATCGTGGTGGCGAATCCGAAGGGCGGCGTGGGGAAGAGCACGTTGTCCACCAATCTTGCCGGCTATTTCGCGGCGCAGGGCGCGTGGGTCGCGCTCGCCGACCTGGACCGGCAGCAGTCCGCGCATGCGTGGCTCGACCTCCGGCCGGCCGGCTTGCCGGCGATCGAGTCGTGGGATCTCGATCCGGACGCACCGTCGAAGCCCCCGCGCGGCCTCGAATACGCGGTGATCGATACGCCGGCCGGCCTGCACGGCAACCGGCTCGGCGTCGCGCTGCAACTGGCCGACAAGGTGATCGTGCCGCTGCAGCCGTCGATGTTCGATATTCTCGCGACCCAGCAGTTTCTGGAGCGCCTCGCCGGCGAAAAGGCCGTGCGCAAGGGCGGCGTCGAGGTCGGGATCGTCGGGATGCGGGTCGATGCGCGCACGCGCTCGTCGGACCAGCTGCACCGCTTCGTCGAAGGGCTCGGCCTGCCGGTGCTCGGCTACGTGCGCGACACGCAGAACTACGTGCAGATCGCCGCGCACGGCCTCACGCTGTGGGACGTCGCGAAGAGCCGGGTCGAAAAGGATCTCGAACAGTGGCGGCCGATCGTCGAATGGGCCGAGCGCAGTGCGCCGAAGGCGGAGAAGGCCGCCAAGGCGTCCTGATCCGATCGCGCGACCACGAGGCCGGCGCGGGCCGAAATGAGAAAGGGCCGGATTCCGTGTCGCACGGGATCCGGCCCTTCGACCGCAGGCGGCGCAGCCGCTCCCGCGCGCCACGGCACGCGGGCGGCCTGTCAGTCAGGTTACGTCCAGTTCTGCGTCGGCACGTGATCGCGGTGGCCCTTGATCTTGTTGCCGTCGTCGATGAACACGAGCTTCGGCTTCCAGCCGGCCTGCAGTTCGGCCTCGTCGACCATCGCGAACGCCGCGATGATCACGAGGTCGCCGAGCTGCGCACGGCGCGCGGCCGAGCCGTTCAGCGAGATCATCCCGCTGCCGCGCTCGCCCTTGATCGCGTACGTCGAGAAGCGCTCGCCGTTGTTGATGTTCCAGATGTCGATCCGTTCGTTTTCGACGATGTTCGACGCTTCGAGCAGGTCTTCGTCGATCGCGCACGAGCCTTCGTAATGCAGCTCGCAGTGCGTGACTGCCGCGCGGTGGATCTTCGATTTGAGCATGTGGCGCTGCATGGTGTCTCCGTGATGCGTCGTGAGAGGCGCGGGCGGGCGGCCCGTCAGATTTCCAGGTTGTCGATGAGGCGCGTCGCGCCGAGCTTCGCGGCCGCGAGCACGACGAGCGGCTCGCCGGCTTCGAGTTCGGCGGCGCTCGGCGCGATCAGGTTCGCGCGGCGGCGGATCGACAGGTAGTCGGGCGCCCAGCCGCGCTCGGCCAGGTGCGTGCGCGCGTGTTGCTCGAGCTTGCCGAGGTCGCGCTCGCCGCCGAGCACGCTTTCGCGCATGCGCTGCAGCGTCTTCGCGAGTTCGGGCGCTTCCCGGCGCTCGTCGGCCGACAGGTAGCGGTTGCGCGACGACAGCGCGAGGCCGTCCTCGTCGCGCACGGTTTCGGCCGCGATGATGTCGACCGGCAGCGCGAGTTGCTGGCACATGCGGCGCACGATCATCAACTGCTGGTAGTCCTTCTTGCCGAACACTGCGACGCGCGGCTGCACGCAGGCCATCAGCTTCGACACGACCGTGCACACGCCGGTGAAGAAGCCGGGCCGGAATTCCCCTTCTAGGATCCCGCCGAGATCGTCCGGCGGCAGCACGCGGTATTCCTGCGGTTCCGGGTACATGTCGCGCTCGGTCGGCGCGAACAGCACGTAGACGTTTTCCTTCTGCAGCTTCTCGATATCGTCCTGCAGCGTGCGCGGGTATTTGTCGAAATCCTCGTTCGGGCCGAACTGCAGGCGGTTGACGAAGATGCTCGCCACGACCGGGTCGCCGTGCTGGCGCGCGAGGCGCATCAACGACAGGTGCCCTTCGTGCAGGTTGCCCATCGTCGGCACGAACGCCGTGCGGTTCTGTCCGCGCAGCTGGTCGCGCAGTTCCTGGATCGAGCTGATGACTTTCATGATCGGGTAGCGGGTTCCTCGCGCATGCGCGCGTTGGCGCCGCGGCAGCGGCGTCGGGGTCGAAGCGGAGAACGCCGGCGCGCGGGCGGCGCATCGGGCGTCGGCGGATTGTAGAGGATTTGGCCGCCAAACGCATCGAAAAGAGAACGATCGTTCACTTTTTAATCGGGCGTGCCGGAAACGAGCCGCGGCTTGGGCTGCGGCCACCCGCCGCGGCGACGCGGCGAGCGTCGGGGTGAATCGGGAGAACGGGAAGGGCGGGCGCGGGCCTTAAGCAGGCAGGTACGCGAGGCGCACGTAGATCGGCGCGAAAGGCTCGGGCTGCGTGATCTCGACGAGCGATTCGCGCGCGAGTTCGAGCATCGCGATGAAGTTCACGACGACGACCGGCACGCCGCGCGACGTGTCGAACAGGTCGGCGAATTCCATGAATCGCGCGTTCTGCAGCCGGCGCAGGATCAGGCTCATGTGTTCGCGCACCGACAGCTCCTCGCGGGAGATCTTGTGGTGCTGGACGAGCTTCGCGCGCTTGAGCACGTCGGCCCACGCGGCGCGCAGGTCGTCGGAGTTCACGTCGGGGAAGCGCGGCGTGATGCTTTGCTCGATGTAGACCTCGGCGCGCAGGAAGTCGCGGCCGAGCTGCGGCAATTGGTCGAGGCGCTGCGCGGCGAGCTTCATCTGCTCGTATTCGAGCAGGCGGCGCACGAGTTCGGCACGCGGATCTTCCGCTTCGTCGCCGGTGTCGGCCTTCTTGACCGGCAGCAGCATCCGCGACTTGATCTCGATCAGCATCGCGGCCATCAGCAGGTATTCGGCGGCCAGCTCGAGGTTCGACGTGCGGATCTGGTCGACATAACCCAGATATTGCGCGGTGACCTGCGCCATCGGGATGTCGAGCACGTTGAAGTTCTGCTTGCGGATCAGGTACAGCAGCAGGTCGAGCGGGCCTTCGAACGTCTCGAGGAAGATCTCGAGCGCGTCGGGCGGGATGTAGAGATCCTGCGGCAGCTTGAAGAGCGGCTCGCCGTACAGGCGAGCGAACGCCGCGACACCGTCGACCGTGTCGGGCGTCGAATCGGCGCCCGCGGGCGCGGCGATCGCGTCGTCCTGCCGGGCGGCGCTGGCCTCGTCGGCGGCGCTCACGTCGTCAGAAGTTCTGGTAGTAGACGTACGACGTTTGCTTCACGCGCGATTCCTGCTGGTCGGCGCGCTCTTCGAGGTCGATCGGCTGCTTGTCCCACAGCAGCGAACGGCCCTTGCGCTGCTCTTCCTCGAGCGTCGGCTTCTGCTGCTTGAGCTGGTTCAGGAACTGCGTGACGTCGGACTGGTACGGCATGGCTGGATTTTCCGTTTCGGGCGGCGCACGATGCGCCGGATTCGCGTTGGCGGGATTTTACCGCATCGCGGGAACGACCGGCGCCAATCGCGCGTCGAATCCGCGGGCCCGCACCTGCGGCGACGCGGCCCGGGCCCGTGCGCGCGTCGTTGCGCGCAAGCGTCAAAGCCTCGCGCGTGCGGGCATGGCCGCTGCCCTGTGGTCAAATACAGGGTTTCCACGAAACCGTGACAACCGAGGGCGAGGTCATATTTGGCGGGGCAGTCGAACCAGCAAGCATACATGGCGCATGACCCGGGCCCGCGCGCGGCACGCAATCGCGCCGGCGCCGCGGCCCGCGCCGCACGGGCGGCCTTCGCGGGTTGCGTCGCCGCGTTGTTCGCGTTGCCGGCCCACGCGAAGTACGACGTCGACATCGACGCGCCGCGCTCGGTCCGCAAGCTGCTCAAGTCGCATCTCGATATTGCGCGCTTCGCGAAGCGCGACGACATCAGCGACGACCAGTTCGACTTCCTCGTGACCGCCACGCCGCAGCAGGTGCGCGACCTGACCGCGACGGCCGGTTATTTCTCGCCGGTCGTGCGCACCGACGTGCGTATGCGCGACGGCAAGCGCGACGTGCGCATCGCGGTCGATCCGGGGCCGCGGACCGTCGTGTCGACGGTCGACCTGACGTTCAAGGGCCCCGTCGACACCGAAGATCCGAAGCAGGAGGCCGCGACCCGCTTCGCGTTCTCGCTGAAGCCCGGCGACCCGTTCACGCAGTCCGACTGGGACGGCGCGAAGGGCGCGGCGCTCAAGCAACTGCAGTCGCGCCGCTATCTCGGCGCGAAGATCACGTCGTCCGAGGCGCGCGTCGATCCGCGCACGCAGCGCGCGACGCTCGCGGTCACGTTCGACAGCGGGCCGACGTTTACGATCGGCAAGGTCGATGTCGACGGCGTGCGCCGCTATCCGGAGAAGATCGTCACGAACGTCAATCCGCTGTCGGAAGGCGAGATCTACGACGCGCAGCGGATCACCGAATTGCAGCGGCAGTTGCAGAACACGCCGTACTACGCGAGCGTCGCGATCGACGTCGGCGACGATACGACGAAGCCCGAGCGCACGCCCGTGCACGTGAAGGTGAGCGAGTTCCCGTACAACAACATCCGCGGCGGCGTCGGTTTCGCAACCGATACCGGGCCGCACGTGCAGGGCTCCTATACGTATCTCGACACGTTCGGCGCCGCGTGGCCGCTGACCGTGTCGGGCCGGCTCGACCAGATCCAGCAGTACGGGCAGGTTCAGCTGTCGATGCCGCCGGGCGAGAAAGGGTGGACCAACAGCGTGCTCGCGTCGTATACGAACACCAACGTGTCGGACACGCGCATCTACAGCGCGCGGGTCGGCGTGCAGCGCACGCGCACGGGCCAGTTCATCGACTATGCGTATTCGCTGATGTTCTACCAGGACCGGCTCGACCAGAACGGCGCGGGGCCGACCACGAGCCGCGCGCTCGTGCCGCAATGGGCCTGGACGCGCCGCAACGTCGACGATCCGCTGTTTCCGCGCTCGGGCAACCTGATCCACGCGGAGGCCGGCTTCGCGATCAAGGGCGTGGCGACCGACCAGACTTTCATCCGCGGCTACGCGCGCGGCCAGCAGTATTTGCCGATCGGCAAGCGCGACCTGTTCGTGTTCCGCGCGGAGCTCGGCGGCGTGTTCACGAGCGGCAGCTCGACCGGCGTGCCGGCGTCGCTGCTGTTCCGCGCGGGTGGCTCGAACTCGGTGCGCGGTTACGGTTACCAGAGCATCGGCAACAGCGTCGCCGGCTCCGTGTTGCCGACCAAGTACCTGATGACGGGCACCGCCGAATACCAGCACTGGTTCAACCGCGACTGGGGCGTCGCCACGTTCTTCGACATCGGCACCGCGACCGATGCGTGGGGCGAGAAGGTGTTTTATCCGGGCGTCGGCATCGGCGCGCGCTGGCGCAGCCCCGTCGGCCCGATCAACGTCGACGTCGCGTACGGGTTGCGCAACCACAGCGTGCGCCCGTACCTGACGCTCGGCATCGCTTTCTGAACGTACCGCTTCATCCACGACGAACCGCATGACGAAGGACCCGAACGACACGCCGCCGCCTCACGATCCGGACTCGCCCGACGGCGCGCCCGACGCACCGCCGCGCGCGCCGCGCCGCGGCCGCGCGATGCGCGTCGTCGCGTGGACGCTCGCGACGGCCGTGCTGCTCGTCGTGCTGGCTGCCGGGCTCGTGCTGGCCGCGGCGACGACCGAGCGCGGCACGCGGCTCGCATGGCAGGTGGCCGGGCGCGTGCTCGACGCACGGCTCGCGGGCACGCTCGAAGGCGGCTCGCTTGCGACCGGCGTGCGGTTGCGAGGCTTCGCGTGGACCAGCCCCGACGGCACCGGCACCGAGGTCCGCATCGACCGGCTCGACGGCCGCTGGGAATTGACCCGCGCGCCGTGGCGGCTGTCCATCGCCTATCTTCGCGCGGGCACGATCGACGTGCGGATCGCGCCGGGGCCGTCGACGCCGAGCACGACGCCGCAGGATCTGAGCCTGCCGCTGCAGTTGCGGATCGACGATCTGCGCGTCGATCACCTCGCGATTCACGAAGGCGGTTCGACGACGCAGCTCGACCATCTCGCGCTGAACGGCCGCAGCGACGGCCGTCATCATGAACTCGTGCTCGGCGGCGTCGATACGCCGTACGGCGCGCTGACCGCGCACGCGAAGCTCGACGGCGCGAAGCCGTTCGCGCTGACGGGCGAAGCTACCTACTCGGGCAAGCTATCCGACGAGCCGGTCGACGCGCGGGCCCGCGTGTCCGGTTCGCTCGAGGCGCTCGTCGCCGACGTCGACGCGAGCGGGATGAAGCTGAGCGGGCGCGCGCACGTCGAGGCCGCGCCGTTCGGTGCGGTGCCGCTCACGCGCGCGTCGCTCGCGTTCGATCACGTGAACCCGCAGGCGCTCGCACCCGGCGCGCCGGCCGCCGATCTCGCGGTGCGCGCGGAACTCGCGCCCGTGACCGCACCGGCCGGCGCCGCGCCGGCGAAGGGTTTCGCGGTGACGGGCCCCGTGTCGATCGTCAACGCGAAGCCCGGTACGCTCGGCGACCACCTGCTGCCGGTGATCGATGCGCACGCGAACGTGCATCTCGACGCGCACGCACAGCGGATCGACGATCTCGCGCTGAAACTGATCCGCGACGGCAGCGTGACGGGCAACGGCACGCTGACGGGCGGCAAGGGCCGCTTCGACCTGAAGGTCGCGAACCTCGACCTGAACGCATTCGTCGCCGAGTTGCGGCCGATGCGCCTGGGCGGCCCGGTCGGCGTGACGCTCGCGGGCGACGTGACGACCGTCGATTTCGACCTGACCGACCCGAAGCTCGCGCTCGGCGCGCGCGCGAAGGTCGCGCTGACGCCGCAGCAGACCGTGCTGACCGACGCGCGCGTGACGGCGGCCAAGGGCCGTATCGACCTGACGGGCGTGTTCCGCCACGACGCGCATTCGAGCTACGACGCGAAGGCGACGCTGACGGCGTTCGATCCGCTGCTGCTCGCCGCGATGAGGGCGCCGAAGGCTGGTGGCGGCAAGGCGGCCGCCACGGCAAAGGCGAAGGCGCCGGCCACGCGCGGCGAGACGCGCGTGTCGGGCACGCTGACCGCGTCGGGCGCGTTTGCGCCGCAGGTGTCGACGAAGGCGACCTTCAAGCTCGGCGACAGCCTGTACGACGGCGTGCCGCTGACCGGTGCCGGCGTCGTGCAGCTCGCCGGCTCGCGGATCCTGCCGAGCAATGCGAACCTGTCGATCGCGGGCAACCACGTCGATTTGCGCGGCAGCTTCGGCGCGCCCGGCGACCGGCTGCGCTTCGTCGTCGACGCGCCGCAGCTCGACCGGCTCGGCTTCGGCGTGGAAGGGCTCGCGCAGGCGCAGGGCGACCTGACCGGCAGCTTCGCGCATCCGAACGTGACGGCCACTTACAAGGCCGAGCGCGTCGTCGTCGGATCGAACCGGATCGGCGCCGCGCAGGGCCGCGCGGACATCCGCGACGGCGCGCACGGCGCACTCGTGTTCACGGCCGATGCGACCGACATCGCGCTCGGCTCGCTGAAGCTGAAATCGCTGCGCGCGAATCTGAACGGCACGCGCGCGAAGCACACGCTCGACGCATCGGCGGTCGGGACGACCGGCGGCCGCGTGATCGACGTGACGCTCGCGGCGAATGGCGGCGTGGTCGAGAACCGCGACGGAATGCGCTGGGACGGCACCGTCACGCGCCTTGCGAACCGCGGCACGCCGGCCGTCGCGCTGCAGGCGCCGCTCACCGTGTCGGCCGGCGCCGGCCGCGTGACGCTCGGCGCGACGCGGCTCACGCTCGAAGGCGCGGCGATCGACCTGAAGTCGTTCGTGTTCGATCACGGCCAGATGCGCTCGGCGGGCTCGGTGAGAGGCGCATCGGTCGCACGCTTCTTCGAGGTCCGCCAGGAGCTGACGGGCCAGCGGCCGCCGGTGCGCACCGACGTCGTGCTCGATGCCGACTGGGATTTCTCGCTCGGCGCGAACGCGACGGGCTACGTGCAGGTGAAGCGCCGCGGCGGCGACGTGACGATCGAGAGCGGGCGCGGCATCGCGTCGCTCGGGCTGACCGACCTGTCCGCGCGCGCGAGCTTCGCGCCCGGCAACCGGCTCAACGTGACGGCGCTCGCGAAGGCGAACCGGATCGGCACGCTCGATGCGAACGTCACGGTGCCGTTCGCGCTGCGCGACGGCATGTTCGGGGTCGTCGACGACGGCCCGCTGTCGGGCCGCATCGACGCCGACATCCCGTCGCTGAAAGCGACCGGCAACCTGTTCGGGCCGAGCTACCTGCTCGGCGGGCGCGCGGCGCTGAAGCTGACGGTCGCCGGCACGCCGGTGAAGCCGAACCTGTCGGGGATGCTGACGGGCGACGACCTGTCCGCGACGCTCGTCGACCAGGGCGTGCAGTTGAAGGACGGCATCGTGCGCGTGAAGCTCTCGGAAAACCTCGTCGAATTCCAGCAGGTCGAGTTCCACGGCGGCGACGGCACGCTGCGCGCGCTCGGCCGCGTGCGCCTCGACGGCGAGGCGCCCGACCTGACCGCGAGCATCGTCGCGGACAAGCTCGAACTGTTCGCGGCGCCGGACCGCAAGCTGTCGCTGTCGGGCAAGGCGACGGTCGCGAACGACGGGCCGCGCGGCGCGCTGTCGATCGACGGCAAGTTCGTCGTCGACCGCGCGCTGTTCGACCTGCCCGAGGAATCGGCGCCGCACCTGTCCGACGACGTCGTGATCGTGCGGCCGGACGGCACGGTGCGCGGCGAGACGCCGACCGGCACCGCGGTCGCGAAGCCGCCGCCGGCCACGGACAAGCCGGCGCCGTCGCTCGCGCCGCGCGCGAACATCGACATCGGCCTCGGCAACAACTTCCGCTTCAAGGGCCACGGCGCGGATCTAGGGCTGCGCGGCACGATCACCGTGATGAGCGCGCCGGGCGTGCCGCTGCGCGCGGTCGGCAACGTGCGCGTGACCGAAGGGTCGACGTACACGTCGTTCGGCCGCAAGCTCGCGGTCGAGAACGGCTTCTTCACGTTCAACGGGCCCGTGTCGAACCCCGGCGTCAACATCCTCGCGATGCGGCGCAACCAGGAGGTCGAGGCCGGCGTGCAGGTGACGGGCACGATCCAGTCGCCGACGGTCAAGCTCGTGTCGGAGCCGAACGTCACCGACAACGAGAAGCTGTCGTGGCTGCTGTTCGGGCACGGCACCGACCAGGGCAACAACGTCGGCCAGCAGGGCGCGATGACGGCCGCGCTCGCGCTGCTCGGCAGCGCGACCGGCAAGCGCGTCGCGCAGACCATCGGCCTCGACGAATTCTCGATCGGCCGCAGCGACGTCGGCCTGACCGATCCGCAAGTCGTGCAGGTGTCGAAGGCGATCAACGAGCGCTTCGTGCTCGGCTACGAGCAGGGGCTGCAGTCGGCCAGCAACGCGTTCAAGGCGACGATCAACCTGACGCGCTTCTGGTCGGTGTCCGCGTACGGCGGCACGTTCCAGGGTGTCGACCTGAACTACACGCGGCGCTTCGATCGCTGGTTCGGGCAGCGGTGACGGCGGGCGCGTGTCGCACCGCGCACATGTAAAAAAGGCCCCGCACGATGCGTGCGGGGCCTTTTTCGTGCAAGCGACGGCGCGCTCGGCGCGGCTTACTTCACGCGCATGCCGGGCTTCGCGCCGCTGTGCGGCTCGAGGATGTAGAGGCCCGGCTCGGCCTTCTCGTCGGTTGCCGACGCCGCGAGCACCATCCCTTCGGACAGGCCGAACTTCATCTTGCGCGGCGCGAGGTTCGCGACCATCACCGTCAGCTTGCCGACGAGCTGCTCGGGCTGGTACGCGGACTTGATGCCCGAGAACACGTTGCGGGTCTTTTCCTCGCCGATGTCGAGCGTGAGCTGCAGCAGCTTGTCCGAGCCTTCGACGGCCTGGCACGCGACGATCTTCGCGATGCGCAGGTCGATCTTCGCGAAATCGTCGATCGAGATGGGGGCGTCGTCGGCGCCGTTTACGACGGCCGGCTTCGCGTTCGCCTTGGCGTTCTTCGCATCCTTCGAGTCCTTCGCGGCGTTCGCGCTTGCAGCGGCCGCGTCGGCCTGCAGCGAATCGCGGTTCGCGGCGAGCAGCGCGCCGATCTGCTTCGCATCGACGCGGGTCATCAGGTGCTGGTACGCCTTGATCGGCTGTTCCGACGACAGCGGCTTCGCGGCATCGGCCCACGTGAGCGGCGCGATTCCGAAGAACGACTCGACGGATTCGGCGACGCGCGGCATCACCGGCTTCAGCGCGAGCGACAGCAGGCGGAACGCCTCGAGGCTCACGCTGCAGGTTTCGTGCAGCGCGACCGCGTTGGCCGGATCCTTCGCGAGCTCCCACGGCTTCGCGCCGTCGACGTACGCGTTCACGTCGTCCGCGAGCTCCATCGTGTGGCGCAGCGCGCGGCTGTATTCGCGTGCTTCGTAGTTCGCGGCGATCGCGGGAATCGCATCGCGCAGCTTCGCGACGAGCGGATGGTTCATCGCGCTGTCCTGCACGCGGCCGTCGAAGCGCTTGAGCAGGAAGCCGGCCGCGCGGCTCGCGATGTTCACGTACTTGCCGACGAGGTCGCTGTTCACGCGTGCCTGGAAGTCGTCGAGGTTCAGGTCGATGTCTTCCATCGTCGCGTTCAGCTTCGCGGCGAAGTAGTAGCGCAGCCATTCCGGGTTCAGGCCCGTGTCGATGTAGCTCTGCGCGGTGATGAACGTGCCGCGCGACTTCGACATCTTCGCGCCGTCGACCGTCAGGAAGCCGTGCGCGAACACGTTGGTCGGCGTGCGGTGGCCCGAGAACTCGAGCATCGCGGGCCAGAACAGCGTGTGGAAGTACAGGATGTCCTTGCCGATGAAGTGGTACTGCTCGGCCTTCGAGCCCGCGCGGATCCATGCGTCGAAATCGATGCCGTTGCGGTCGCACAGGTTCTTGAAGCTCGCGTAGTAGCCGACCGGCGCGTCGAGCCACACGTAGAAATACTTGCCGGGCGCGCCCGGGATCTCGAAGCCGAAGTACGGCGCGTCACGCGAGATGTCCCAGTCGGCGAGCTTGGCCTCGCCGGCGTCGCCGAGCCATTCGCGCATCTTGTTGGTCGCTTCGGGCTGCGCGAGGCCGCTCACCCATTCGCGCAGGAACGTCTCGCAGCGCGGGTCGGACAGGCGGAAGAAGTAGTGCTTCGACGTCTTGCGCACCGGCGTCGCGCCCGACACGACCGAATACGGGTTCAGCAGTTCGGTCGGCAGGTAGGTCGAGCCGCACACCTCGCAGTTGTCGCCGTACTGATCCTTCGCGTGGCACTTCGGGCACTCGCCCTTGATGAAGCGGTCCGGCAGGAACATTTCCTTGACGGGGTCGTACGCCTGCTCGATCTCGCGCTCGGCGATCAGGCCGGCTTCCCGCAGCGCGAGGTAGATCTGCTCGCTCAGCACGCGGTTCTCGTCCGAATCGGTCGTGTAGAAGTTGTCGAACGACACGCCGAAGCTGTCGAAGTCGCGCTTGTGCTCGGTCCAGACGCGGTCGATCAGCTGCTTCGGGCTCAGGCCTTCCTTCTCCGCGCGCAGCATGACCGGCGTGCCGTGCGTGTCGTCGGCGCCGATGTAGTAGACCTCGTGACCGTGCATTCGCAGCGTCCGCACCCAGATGTCGGTCTGGATGTACTCGACCAGGTGGCCGATGTGGATCTGCCCGTTGGCGTAGGGCAGTGCGGACGTAACGAGGATCTGGCGCGCGCCTTGCGGCGCCGCAGCCTGCACGGAAGTGAGGTCGGTTGCGGACATAGGGTCTGTAGAGGAACGGCGGAAATACGACGGGAAACTGCGATTCTAGCAGGGGCGCGGGCCGGGGAGGCACGGCGCCGCGTGGCGGGCGCTGGAACGGGCGGAGTCGGGCAAACGGCGTGCCCGGCGGTGCTGCTGCGTTGCAGCACGAATTCTGCGGGCAAAAAAAACCGGGGCGGATACGGCCCCGGAGCAACAACGACAAGAGGAGAATGGTGACGCGCCGGCAACTACCAGCCGCGTACCGTAAATACTGACCACGGCCCGCGACGGAAGTTCGAAAATTTTTTCGATTTGTTACCAGCCCCGACGGACGCCTTGTCCGGCGGGGCTGCGCGGGCGGCGTGCCCGCGCCTTCTCCTCGTCGTGCGCTTACTGCGCCTGCGCTGCGCGCAGGTAGATTTCGACGCGGCGGTTCTGGGCGCGGCCGGCTTCGGTCGCGTTGTCCGCGATCGGGTTCGACGGGCCCATGCCCTGCGCCGACAGGCGGCCGGCGTTGACGCCGCGCTGCGCGAGCGCGTTCACGACGCTTTGCGCGCGGTTCTGCGACAGCGTCTGGTTCAGCTGCGCCGAGCCCGTGCTGTCCGTGTAGCCGACGACCGATGCCGTTACTTGCGGGTTCTGGTTCAGCGTCGTCGCCAGGTCGTTCAGCAGCGGCGTGAATGCCGGCGTGATCGCGTACTGGTTCGTCGCGAACGTCACCGAGCTCGGTACGTTCAGCTTCAGCGAGCCGTCCGGCTGCTCGGTCACCTGCGTGCCCGTCTTCGCTGCCGACGGCGCGAGCTTGTTCCTGATCGCCTGCCAGTTGTAACCCGTCACGCCGCCGACCAGCGCGCCGACGCCCGCGCCGATCGCCGCGCCCTTGCCGCCGCCAGCCAGAGCGCCGATGCCTGCGCCCAGCGCCGCACCCGTGCCGGTACCGACGGCCGTGTTGGTGCCTTGCGGCGATGCGCAGCCGGCCAGCACTGCACCTGCCAGGGCGAAGACGGACAGGCGAGTCGCGATTTTCATGTTCATCTTGGATTCCTCTCTTGGTTGAACGAGTCGACAACGACAACTACAGTTACGGCTCCCCGCACAGGCCGCCCGAAAAAGGAGGGCGGGCCTGGCGCTAGCGGCAGCCGCCGAGGCGGTTGCATGCCCTGTCCGTCAACATGGCTGTTCGGACAGCGCGACGCGTCAGCCTCTACAATATAGGCGGTTAGTGGCCGATTTGGCCCCATAGCGTGCCGCACGCGAAGAGTGCGCCGGGTCGCGCGTTCGCGCAATGGCATGCAACAGATTCTTTCACTTTTCCCGATTTTCGCAGCGTAATTTGATATTTTTTGACGTTTGCGCGCGAGAAAAACGTTTTCACGGAGTTTCGATGAGCATTGACCGGGCACAAGTCGACGCCGCACTGGCGGCTGTCGTCGACCCCAATACCGGCCGGCCGTATGCGGCGAACAAGGGCGTGCGCAACGTCGCGATCGACGGCGATGTCGTGGCGCTCGACGTGGTGCTCGGTTATCCCGCGCGCAGCCAGCACGACGACGTGCGCGCACGCGTCGTGGCGGCGCTCCAGGCCGTGCCGGGCGTGCGCGACGCGCGCGTCGCCGTGTCGCAGGAGATCGTCGCGCACACGGTGCAGCGCGGCGTGAAGCTGCTGCCGAACGTGAAGAACATCGTCGCGGTGGCGTCGGGCAAGGGCGGCGTCGGCAAGAGCACGACGGCCGTGAACCTCGCGCTCGCGCTCGCCGCGGAAGGCGCATCGGTCGGCATTCTCGATGCCGACATCTATGGCCCGTCGCTGCCGACGATGCTCGGCATCCACGGCCAGCGCCCCGAGTCGCCCGACAACCAGTCGATGAACCCGCTCGTCGGCCACGGGCTGCAGGCGAACTCGATCGGCTTCCTGATCGAGGAAGACAACCCGATGGTGTGGCGCGGCCCGATGGCGACCTCCGCGCTCGAGCAGTTGCTGCGCCAGACCAACTGGCGCGAGCTCGACTACCTGATCGTCGACATGCCGCCCGGCACCGGCGACATCCAGCTGACGCTCGCGCAGCGCGTGCCGGTCACGGGCGCGGTGATCGTCACGACGCCGCAGGACATCGCGCTGCTCGACGCGAAGAAGGGCCTGAAGATGTTCGAGAAGGTCGGGATTCCGATCCTCGGCATCGTCGAGAACATGAGCATCCACATCTGCTCGAACTGCGGCCATGAGGAGCACATCTTTGGCGCCGGCGGGGCCGAGCGGATGGCGAAGGACTACGATGTGAACGTGCTCGGCAGCCTGCCGCTCGACATCGCGATCCGCGAGCGGGCCGACAGCGGCACGCCGACGGTCGCGGCCGATCCGGACGGTGCGCTGGCGCGGCGCTACCGCGACATCGCGCGCGGGGTCGCGCTGGCGATTGCCGAGCGCGCGCGCGACATGACGTCGAAGTTCCCGACCATCGTTGTTCAAAATACGTAAAACCCTTGCGGGGCGGGGCCTCACGCTGTTTACGGCGCCGCGAGGCGCGGTATCATGGCGACTTTTCCCGGGTCCCTTTACCCGCCCGGCACGGCCGCCGTGTCAAACGGCCGTCAGCCGGCATGAGGATTGAATGAAACAACGACATCACGGGGTGCGCGCCGGCCGCGCGCGGCACGCGCTGCTGGCCGTCGCCGCGCTGGGCCTGCTGGCCGGCTGCACCTCCTTTTCCTCGTCGCACGAAAAACGGGCCGACGCACAGCTGCAGCCGACGGTCGGCTCGCAGGCGCGCGGCGCGGTGACGTTCGTCGAGCGTCCGGACGGCGTCCAGGTCACCTACAACCTGGTCGGCCTGCCGCCGAACAGCGATCACGCGCTGCAGGTGCACGAGCGCGGCGACTGCAACGCAGGCGACGGCTCGAGCGCCGGCCAGGTGTTCGCGCCGGCCGCCGACCGCCTGCGCGCGGGCGCCCGCGTCGCCGGCGATCTCGGCAACATCCATGCGGATGCGAACGGCGTCGCAGCCGGCTTCATCGTCGCTCCAGATCTGGCCCTCGATGGCGTGCGCTCGGCGATGAGCCGCGCGGCGCTGGTGCACCGCGAGCCGAGCGATCCCGCGTTTCCGCAGCATGGCGCGGGGCCTGCGCTCGCCTGCGGCGTGATCCGCTGACGGCTGCCGCGTGCGCGGGCCGATGATCGCGTAAAATGTCCGCCTTTCCCCGCCGCCGCCTCGTATCGGCGGCTTTCGTTTTCCGTCACGCAGCGTTTCCTGGCGCCCCGATATGACACGACCCCCACGCTCACTTTGTTCGCTGCCCCCCGAGGGGGCGGTCAGCCTCCTTGGGACGGCCCGGCGGAGGCTGACATGAGCATCAAGTCCGACAAGTGGATTCGGCGCATGGCCGAAGAGCACAAGATGATCGAGCCGTTCGTGCCCGATCAGGTTCGCGCGTCCGAGGATGGCCGCCGGATCGTCAGCTACGGCACGTCGAGCTACGGCTACGACATCCGCTGCGCAGACGAATTCAAGATCTTCACGAACATCAACTCGACGATCGTCGATCCGAAGAACTTCGACGAGGGTTCGTTTGTCGATTTCAAGGGCGACGTGTGCATCATCCCGCCGAACTCGTTCGCGCTGGCCCGCACCGTCGAATATTTCCGCATCCCGCGCACCGTGCTGACGGTCTGCCTCGGCAAGTCGACCTATGCGCGCTGCGGGATCATCGTCAACGTGACGCCGTTCGAGCCCGAGTGGGAAGGCTACGTCACGCTGGAATTCTCGAACACCACGCCGCTGCCCGCGAAGATCTACGCGAACGAAGGCGTCGCGCAGGTGCTCTTCTTCGAGAGCGACGAAGTGTGCGACGTGTCGTACGCCGATCGCGGCGGCAAGTATCAGGGGCAGCGCGGTGTCACGCTGCCGAAAACCTGATCTGGTTGCATATCGTCTCACCAGTTTCCGGGTGACCGCTGCGCGTGACGCGCCGCGGTCGTTCTTTTTGGAGAATCGCCCATGAAGTTTCGTTTCCCCGTCGTCATCATCGACGAAGATTTCCGCTCCGAGAACATCTCGGGCTCCGGCATCCGGGCGTTGGCCGAAGCGATCGAGAAAGAGGGCGTCGAAGTCCTCGGCCTCACGAGCTACGGCGATCTGACGTCGTTCGCGCAGCAGTCGAGCCGCGCGTCGTGCTTCATCCTGTCGATCGACGACGACGAACTCATGCTCGGCGAAACCGGCCCGGACGGCGAGCTGCCCGAGCTCGCGACCGCGATCATCGAGCTGCGCGCGTTCGTCACCGAAGTGCGCCGCCGCAACGCGGACATCCCGATCTTCCTGTACGGCGAGACGCGCACGTCGCGGCATCTGCCGAACGACATCCTGCGCGAGCTGCACGGCTTCATCCACATGTTCGAGGACACACCGGAGTTCGTCGCGCGCCACATCATCCGCGAGGCGAAGGTCTATCTCGACTCGCTCGCGCCGCCGTTCTTCAAGGAACTCGTCAAGTACGCGGACGAAGGCTCGTACTCGTGGCACTGCCCGGGCCACTCGGGCGGCGTCGCGTTCCTGAAGAACCCGCTCGGCCAGATGTTCCACCAGTTCTTCGGCGAGAACATGCTGCGCGCGGACGTCTGCAACGCGGTGGACGAACTCGGCCAGCTGCTCGATCACACAGGCCCGGTCGCGGCGTCCGAGCGCAATGCGGCGCGCATCTTCAGCGCCGATCACCTGTTCTTCGTGACCAACGGCACGTCGACGTCGAACAAGATCGTCTGGCACGCGACGGTGGCGCCGGGCGACATCGTGCTGGTCGACCGCAACTGCCACAAGTCGATCCTGCACGCGATCACGATGACGGGCGCGATTCCGGTGTTCCTGACGCCGACGCGCAACCATTTCGGCATCATCGGGCCGATCCCGCGCGACGAATTCAAGCCGGAGAACATCCGCAAGAAGATCGAGGCGAACCCGTTCGCGCGCGAGGCGCTGCGCGAGAACCCGGACATGAAGCCGCGGATCCTGACGATCACGCAAAGCACGTACGACGGTGTCGTCTACAACGTCGAGATGATCAAGGACCTGCTCGGCGACCTGCTCGACACGCTGCACTTCGATGAAGCGTGGCTGCCGCACGCGACGTTCCACGATTTCTACCGCGACATGCACGCGATCGGCGACGGCCGCCCGCGCACGGGCGCGCTGGTATTCGCGACGCACTCGACGCACAAGCTGCTCGCCGGCATCTCGCAGGCGTCGCAGATCGTCGTGCAGGATTCGGAGAACCGCACGTTCGACAAGCACCGCTTCAACGAGGCGTACCTGATGCATACGTCGACGAGCCCGCAGTACGCGATCATCGCGTCGTGCGACGTCGCGGCCGCGATGATGGAGCCGCCGGGCGGCACCGCGCTCGTCGAGGAATCGATCGCCGAGGCGATCGACTTCCGCCGCGCGATGCGCAAGGTCGACGCCGAATACGGCGACGACTGGTTCTTCAGCGTGTGGGGCCCGGACAACCTGTCGGAAGAGGGCATCGGTTCGCGCGACGACTGGATGCTGAAGCCGAACGACCACTGGCACGGCTTCGGCCCGCTCGCGGAAGGCTTCAACATGCTCGACCCGATCAAGGCGACGATCATCACGCCGGGGCTCGACGTCGACGGCGAGTTCGGCGAGACGGGCATTCCGGCCGCGATCGTCACGAAGTACCTGGCCGAGCACGGGATCATCGTCGAGAAGACCGGCCTGTACTCGTTCTTCATCATGTTCACGATCGGCATCACGAAGGGCCGCTGGAACTCGATGGTGACCGAGCTGCAGCAGTTCAAGGACGACTACGACAACAATCAGCCGCTGTGGCGCGTGCTGCCGGAATTCGTCGCGCAGCATCCGCGCTACGAGCGCGTCGGCCTGCGCGACCTGTGCACGCAGATCCACGACGTGTACCGCGCGAACGACATCGCACGCCTGACGACCGAGATGTACCTGTCGGACATGGAACCGGCGATGAAGCCGTCGGACGCGTTCGCGAAGCTCGCGCACCGCAAGATCGACCGCGTGCCGCTCGACGAGCTCGAAGGCCGCGTGACGAGCATCCTGCTGACGCCGTACCCGCCGGGCATTCCGCTGCTGATCCCGGGCGAGCGCTTCAACAAGACGATCGTGAACTACCTGCGGTTCGCGCGCGACTTCAACGAGCGTTTCCCGGGCTTCCACACCGACATCCACGGCCTCGTCGCGGAAGAGGTGAACGGCCGCGTCGAGTACTACGTCGACTGCGTGCGCGACTGATGGCGACGCACGGACGATTCCGGGCGATGCGCGCGGCGGTGGCCGCGCTCGTCGTCTGGGCGGCAGGGGCGGCGGGGCTGGCGGGGTCGGGCGTCGCGCACGCGGAAGTCGCGGCGGCTGACCCGATCGACGTCGCGATGCGGCAATGCCTCGCGCGGCGCGACCGGTCGTCGACGGCCGGCCAGATCCAGTGCATGGGCGAAGCGCAGCAGCAGTGGCAGACGGTGATGGACGGCGCGTACCAGCGCCTGTTGAAGGATGCGCCGGCCGACGCGAAGCGCGGCTGGCAGGACAGCCAGCGCCGCTGGGTTACGTGGCGCAAGGATGAAGTCCTTCTGCTGAAGGCCGTGTACGACACGACGCGCGGCACCGCGTACACGATGTCGAGCGCCGACATGCAGCTGCAGCCCGTGCGCGATCGCGCGCTGGCGCTGCGCGGCGCGGCCGATCGTTTTGCGCCGCCGCCCGCTGCCGTACCGGTCGCGGCTACGAGCGGCACGAGCGTGGCCGAGGGCGCGGCCGCGTCGAACGGCAAGCCGGCGGCGAACGCGTCGCGCGATCCGGCCGTGCGGCGCGTGCGGCCGTGCGAACAGGATGCCGCGTGCGAGCACGCGCTGTTCGACCTGAACCGCTATTACCAGAAGCTGCGCCGCAAGATGCCTGCGCATTCGGCCGCGACGCTGGTGCGCGCGCAGCGCGCGTGGGTCGCGTTCCGCGATGCGACGGCGCCGCTCGTCGGCGAGGACGGTCGCGTCGACCTGATCGGCGCGCGCATCGCGACGATGAAGCGGCTGTCGGAGACGGCCGGCAACAAGTAGACGCCGTGGCGACGCCGGTCGTTCGGCGGCACAACAAAACGGGCACCCTTGGGTGCCCGTTTGCATTTGGCGGTGCGCAGCGCACCGTGTTTCGCGCTCGCGTGTCCTACGCCGGCTTCTGCGTGTCGTACCGGCCGAACCACGACGGCACGAGTGCGACCGCATCGTCGAGCGACGCGAGCACGTGCAGGCTCAGCGCGACGATTTCGGGCGTCGGCGCCTTCAGGTCGGGCACGGTGACGACCGACGCGCCCGCGCCGGCGGCCGACTGCGCGCCGAAGTCGCTGTCCTCGAACGCGACGCACGTATGTGCCGGCACGCCGAGGCGTTCGGCCGCGAGCCGGTAGACGGCCGGATCGGGCTTGCCGCGCGCGACTTCGTCGCCGCCCGCGATCGCGCGGAAGAACGGCAGCACGCCGACCGCGTCGAGCCGCGCGCGGATCACGTCGCACGCGGACGACGACGCGACCGCGCACGGGATGCCGGCCTGTGCGAGCGTGTCGAGCAGCGCGAACGCGCCGGGCTTCAACGGGAACTTCGGATGGGGTTCGGGCGCCGCGAGTTGTTCGCGTACGCGGATGCGCACGGCGTCGAACGTATCGGGATTGCCGATCAGCCGCGCCAGGATGACTTGGCCCTCGGCGAACGAGCGGCCGACGATCTGCAGGTAGTCGGTGGCCGTCAGCGCGACACCGTGTGCGTTCGACACGTCGATCCACGTGTTCATGATGGTCCGCTCGGAATCGACGAGCAGGCCGTCCATGTCGAAGAGTGCGGCGGAAAAGGTCATCGGCGACATCCGGGAAGCAGGGCAGGCAATGGGCGGCGCAACGGCCGCCCGAATGAAAAACGGACGCCGAAGGCGTCCGTCCGGAACAGCGGGCTTACCGGCCGAGCGCGGCGCGGGCAGCCTTGACCGCCGCACGCACCTGGTCGGGTGCGGTGCCGCCCGGATGGTTGCGGCTGGCGACCGAACCCTCGAGCGTCAGGTAGCCGAACACGTCGTCGCCGATCAGGTGCGCGACGTTCGGCAGTTCCTGCTTCATCTCGTCGAGCGTCAGGTCGGCGAGATCGATGCCGCGGTCGTCGCAGATCCGCACCGCGTGCGCGACGGCTTCGTGCGCGTCGCGGAACGGCAGGCCGCGCTTCACGAGGTAGTCGGCGAGGTCGGTGGCGGTCGAGAAGCCCTGCAGCGCGGCAGCGCGCATCGCGTCCGGCTTCACGGTGATGCCCGCGACCATTTCGGCGAAGATCCGCAGCGTGTCGGCGACGGTGTCGACCGTGTCGAACAGCGGTTCCTTGTCTTCCTGGTTGTCCTTGTTGTACGCGAGCGGCTGGCCCTTCATCAACGTCAGCAGCGCCATCAGGTGGCCGTTCACGCGGCCCGTCTTGCCGCGCGCGAGCTCGGGCACGTCCGGGTTCTTCTTCTGCGGCATGATCGAGCTGCCGGTGCAGAAGCGGTCGGCGATGTCGATGAAGCCGACGCGCGGGCTCATCCACAGCACGAGTTCTTCGGAGAAGCGCGACACGTGCGTCATCACGAGCGCGGAGGCGGCCGTGAATTCGATCGCGAAGTCGCGATCCGACACCGCGTCGAGCGAGTTCGCGCAGATGCCGTCGAAGCCGAGCGTCTTCGCGACCGCGTGGCGATCGATCGGGTAGCTCGTGCCCGCGAGTGCGGCCGCGCCGAGCGGCAGGCGGTTCACGCGCGTGCGGCAGTCGCGCATGCGCTCCGCGTCGCGCGAGAACATCTCGACGTACGCGAGCAGGTGGTGGCCGAACGTGACGGGTTGCGCGACCTGCAGGTGCGTGAAGCCCGGCATGATCGTGGCGGCGTTCTGTTCCGCGAGGTCGAGCAGCGCGCCGCGCAGGTCGTTCAGCAGGCCGCCGATGCGGTCGATCTCGCCGCGCAGCCACAGGCGGATGTCGGTCGCGACCTGGTCGTTGCGCGAGCGGCCCGTGTGCAGGCGCTTGCCGGCGTCGCCGATCAGCGCGGTCAGGCGCGCCTCGATGTTCAGGTGGACGTCCTCGAGGTCGAGCTGCCATTCGAATTCGCCGCGCTCGATCTCGCCCTTGATCTGCGCCATCCCGCGTTCGATCGCGGCCAGGTCGTCGGCGCTGATGATCTTCTGCGCGGCGAGCATGTTCGCGTGCGCGAGCGAGCCGGCGATGTCGACGAGCGCGAGGCGCTTGTCGAAAAACACCGACGACGTGTAGCGCTTGACCAGCTCCGACATCGGTTCCGAGAAGCGGGCCGACCAGGCCTCGCCCTTTTTGTGCAGTTGGGACGTCATGGCGATTCTTCGAAGGGGAGTTGGGCGGCGTGCGCCGCCGAGGGAATCCCGCAATTCTAACATTCGCGGGCCTGGCGGCCGGCGCGGGCTAGCGGGGCGTGCAGGTCAGCGGGCCGATCCGCGGCAGCGTGCCGTCGTCCGGCCGCCGGTACGAGAACACGACGACGCAGTCGTGGCCGCCGCCGGAGATTTCCAGGCGGTTGTTCGCGACGAGGCCGTCGACGAACGTGAGGCCGTCGTAGCCGACGATCGTGCGCTGGCCGCTTTCGACGTGCACGACGTCGAGGCCGGGCGGCAGCGGCGCGCCGTCCGGCGTGCGCAGCGCGATCGACGCCGCGCGGTAGCGCGTGACCGGGAAGCGCGCGAGCACGCCCGAGCGGGCCTGCGGCACGACGTCGAGCGTCGTGTCCGCGAGGCGCGCGTCGGCCGGCAGCGTCGTGCCGTCGATCGCGACGCGATTGTGCTGGTACGCGCTCAGGTCGGGCACCAGCAGGTAGCCCGTGCGGTCGGTCTCGCCGATCGGCCGGTTCTGGTGCAGCACCGGCACGCGCCCGGCATCGGTCGACACGAGCGCGAAGCCGTCGTCGATGCGGCGCGCTGCCAGCAACTGGCCGCTCATCAGCACGAGCGCGCCGGTCACGTCGACCGACGCGTCGTGCTGCCCGCCGAACGACTGTCCGAGCAGCGTGACCTGGCCCGCGCGGCCCAGGTATTGCAGCTGCCCCTGGCCGTAGCGCAGCGGGCCGTTCTCGCCGGCCTGCACGTTCCAGCCGAAGCCGCCGTCGTAGTCGGGCGCGCGCGACGCGCTGACCGCGCGGGTCGACTCGCCGTTCTGCCGGCCGACGCTCGCCGCGACCGACGTGTTGTCGCCGAGGCCGACGCTCAGGCTGACGAAGAAGCCGCGCGCGTTGTGCTGCCGGAAATCCTGGAATGCGCTGACGGTCATCGACGCGAGCATCCCGACGTTGACCGACCACGCCGCCGAGCCGATCCGCGATGCAGGCGCGCCCGGGTATTTGAGGCCGAGATAGCTGAACGACAGCGTCTGCGCACGGAGGAACGGGAACGACACCGTCACGCGGTCGCTGACGGTCGCGACCGGCGTGCCTTCGCGCGCGCCGAGGTCGCCGTAGCCGCCGAACGCGCGCAGCGTCTGCGCGTCGACCGAGAAGCGCGGCGTCACGTACTGGTAGCCGAGGCCGGCCTGCGCGCCGGAGAAGCGCCCGGCGCCGACGGCCAGCGACGCGTTCGCGACGCCCCGCCGCCGATGCGCGCGAGCACGCCCGCGCCGACGTTGTAGACGCCGCTCGTCGCCTCGGCGTGTGCCTCGGCGGTCAGCCGCTCGGTGACGCCGTAGCGCACCGATCCGCTCGCGGCCGGCGTGCGCGCATAGTCGAACGCGTCCTGGCCGTATGCGCGGCGCAGGAAGCCCGCCTCCACCGAATAGCTGGCGAGGCCGGGCGCGAGCAGGCGCGTGTCGACGTAGAGCGGGATCGACGTGGCGATCGTGCGGCCGAGCGCGTCGCGCGTGATCACCGTTGCGTTGCCGGCGCCGGTGATGCCCGGCACGCTGTTGATCACGAACGGGCCGCCCGGCACGTTGCCGCTGAACTGGCGCACGTTGTTCACGTACAGGTCGACCGCCGACGGCACGACCGCGCTGCCCGACAGCGCCGGCACCGGGAAGGTCACGAGATCGGGGCGCAAGCCGAAGTTGCTGCGCCACTGCACGCCGCCGATGCGCAGCGAGCGGGTCCACGACAGCGACGACGAGATGGTGTCGCCGAATTGGGTCGTCGTGAGCGTGCGCGGGTCGGACACCGTCCACGACGTGTCGTAGCGCATGTAGCGCTGCCCGTCGCGACGGAAGTAGCCGATGCCGGTGTTGCTGAACACGCCGGCCGGATCGAAGTAGCGCGCCTCGGTCCACACCGCGAGCGGCGCATGCGCGGCGGTCTGCGCGTATGCGTCGTAGTTCAGCACGATACCCCGGCCGGACGTCGCCGGCGGCGTGGCGGCGAGCCCGCGCGCGTCGAACGTGTGCGGAATGCGCAGCGCGTCGGGCACGTGCAGGTCGATCGTCTGGCGGCCCGGATCGTAGTCGTAGCGCAGGCCCGCGAGCGCGTCGAGCGCGACCGGCGTGTTCGACAGCGGCTGCGCACGGTCGCCGCTGGCGATGCCGAGGTCGTTCAGGTCGGCCGACGCCGCGAACAGGTGGCCGTCGGCCTGCCGGAAGCGCGCGATCCGGCGGGTCGGCTCGCCGTTGATCGACACGTCGAGGTACAGCACGCCGGGCTCCGGGGCCGCGGAAGGGGGCAGCTCGGGGGCCGGCTGTGCGCCTGCGGTGCCCGCGCGCAGCGCCAGCGTGAGGGCGGCGAGCCACGCGTAGCGCCTGGCAGGCGTCGTTCGATGGGCATGTCGCGTCGTCGGCACGCGCAACGGGGCGGGAGGGCGCCAGCGCCGGATTCAGCGCGGCGTCAGCCGGGCCTCGACGGGTTGCGTGTTTACCGTCGCGCGGACTTTCACGAACGGCGACGGGCGCGCGTCGAGCTTGAGCGGCCAGTGCCGCACGCTGCCGGCCAGTGCGTAGCCGAGCAGCCCGCGCGCGACTTCATGCGCGTTGCCGTGCGCATCGACGAGCTGCACCGCGGACAGCTGCGCGCGCCGGCCGCCGAGATTCGCGACCGACAGCCGCAGGCCCTGCGAATCGGCCTCGATGCGCCAGTCAAGCTGCGGCGGGGTGGGCGGTGCGGCGGGTTCGACGAACACCGGCACCGAGTAGCGCACGCGGATCGTGATGCCGTTCTGCGCCGGTGTGCCGGGCGCGGGCAGCTCGTCGATCAGCACGCGATAGCTTTCCTCCATGACCGGGCTCGCGCGCGTGGTGCGCACGAGGCGGATCAGCTGCTCGGCGTTCGCGCTGATCTGCAGCAACGGCGGCGACGCGGCGAGCGAATCGGTCGGTGTCAGCACGTCCTCGCCGTTCTCCTGCGTCCAGCGGAACGTGCGCACCTGGCCGTAGATCGGCTGCACGCCCGAATTGCTGAGCGTGACGCCGGCCGCCGTGACCGACGGCGACAGCTCGAGCGTTACCGGCGAAATCTGCAGCGTCGCGGCCGGCGCGGTTGCAGCCGACGCGGCGCACAGTGCGGCGACAAAACAGGGGCCGATCGCCACGGCGGGTCAGAAGTAGACGGTCGCGGTGACGGTGGCCTGGTAGGTGTCCGGTTTCGGGGTGGCTTGCGTCTGCACCTGGCCGTATACGTTGAGCGTCTGGGCGGAGCCGTTGCCGGTGCCGCCGACGGTGTCGGTGCCCTGCGTGTTCCCCCAGATCGTCGTGTGGCCGCTGTCCTGGAACAGCTGGAAACCGACCGTCGTGCCCGTGTTGCCGCTGGTTGTGCCGGCCATCAGCCGCGCGCTGACCGTCGAGCCGGAGACGCCGCCCGCGTCGAGCCCGACGTTGTACGGCGTCGTGTTGCTGCAGGTGATGGAGAGCGTGGTCTGCTGGTTGATCGCGGACGTCAGTACGCCCGAGGTGCCGAATGCGAGCGGGTTCACGTTGACCGAGCAGTTCGCCTGGATGGTCAGCGTGACGTTGAATTGCGCGGTGGCGGTGCCGTTGGAATAGACGGCGGCGGCGGCAGGGCGCCAGGCCGGGGTGAGTGCGATGGTCGCCGCGATGGCGGTGGACAGCGCGTGACGCGTGATGGCGTTCATTGTGATGGTCTCCAGCCGTTCCGGGCGTATCGCCCCGGCCTGCAGTGCCCGAACCGCGTGATTCGCCGTGTCGACCGAACCGCACATTCGTCTGACTAGATTACTCTACGCATTTGGTTGCATGCAATGGTAGAAATACGGACTAGTTTGCATTGTCTGAATATTGTGCGGGCGGCCGGTTTGATCTGGATCAACGGTTGGGGCGGCAGCCGGGCAGCGACCGGAACGAATGCTTTTCTATTGGGGGAAACCATGGCGGAGCGGCGGGTCGCGCGGGCGTACCGGTATCTGCGTCGGGTGGCGTGCTGGCTGCTGGCCGCGCTGCTGTGCGGGCCGTGGCTGTCCGCGCAGGCGGACAGCTGCACGGTGAGCGCGCAGACGACGAGCTTCGGTTCGGTCAGCCCGATCACGCAGGCGGCGTACACGACGACCAGCACGGTGGGCGTGACGTGCACGTGGGATACGTTGAGTCTCAACACGACCGTGCTGGTCTGCCTGAATCTCGGCACCACGAGCCCGCGCGCGATGACGAACGGGGCCAACCAGATGCAGTACGACCTGTATCAGGACAACGGCTATACGCAGGTCTGGGGCGCGGTCGCCAGCGGCACGACGCCGATGTCGGTCACGCTGGCGAAGCCGGGGATCGGCACGAGCGCGAACGCGACCCTGACCGTTTACGGCCGCATCGCGCCGAACCAGCCGACCGTGCCGAGCGTGAACAACAGCAGCACGCTCTACTCGCAGACGTTCGCCGGGAACCAGGCGTCGTACAGCTACAACTTCGCACTGCTCGGCATCCAGCTGGTGCCATGCACGTCGCAGGCGTCGGCGGGCACGTTCGCGTATTCGACGAACGCGACCATCGTGAACAATTGCTTCATCAGTGCGACGAATGTTGCGTTTCCCGCAACGGGCGTGCTCGCGTCGGCGCTGACGGCGAGCGGCTCGATCAGCGCGCAATGCACGAACGGCGATGCGTTCCAGATCGCGCTGAACGGCGGCAGCAGCGGCAACGTCGCGGCCCGCACGATGCAGCGCTCGGGCGGCGGCGGCTCGGTAGGCTATCAGCTCTACCAGGACAGCGGCTTGACGACGCCATGGGGCGACGGCACCGGCGGCACCTCGATGGCGACCGGCACCGGCAGCGGGTTCGCGCAGGCGCTCACCGTCTACGGTCGCGTGCCCGCGCAGGCGACGCCCGCGCCGGGCAACTACAGCGACACGATCACCGCGACGATCAGTTTTTGAGCCGGCTCAGTCGCGCACCAGTACGACCAGCTTCAGGTCCTCGCGGTGCGCGGGCTTCAGTGTGATCTGCTGGTACACGAGGCGGCCGTCGGCCGGATGGTCGAATTCGCGCAGGCCGCCTTCGCGCTCGAACACGTCCTGCGACGCCCAGTACTGCGCGAACGCGTCGCTGCCGGCAGTCAGCGCGTCGATCAGCGCGCGGGTCGGCGCGTCGGCCAGGTGGCGGATCGAATCGGCGCGGAATTCGGCCGCGAGCCGCCGCGCGCGGGTTTCCCAGTCGACGATCAGCGTGCGCGCGGCCGGCGACATGAACGTGAAGCGCAGCAGGTTGCGGTCGTGCTCGCCGTCGAGCCAGCCGGAAAACAGCGAGGCGGCCGGCGCGTTCCACGCGAGCGCGTTCCATTGCCGGTCGAGCACGTACGCGGGTGTCGCGATCGCCGCGACGGTCGCGGCGAGCGTCGGCGGCAGGTCGCCGCCCGCGACGTCGGGCTCGGCGGGATCGCGCTGCGCGGCCAGTTCGAACAGGTACGCGCGCTCGGCCTTCGACAATTGCAGCGCGACGGCGATTCGTGCGAGCGCGTCGGCCGACGCCGACACCGGGCGACCCTGTTCGATCCACGTGTACCAGGTCGGGCTGACGCCGCACAGTTGCGCAACTTCCTCGCGCCGCAGCCCCGGCGTGCGGCGGCGCGGGCCGGGCGGCAGGCCGACGGCCTGCGGCGACAGCCGCTCGCGGTGGGCGCGGATGAATTCGCCGAGCGCGCGGGCGGGCGTGGCGTCGAGCGGCGGGACAGGGGCGGAGGACGGCTGGTTCATGCGGAAACGGCGAAGTGGAAGCGAGGATGCGGCAACGATCAGACAGGTGTATCGAATACCAGAATAACTGCTTAACTTGTACTGGTACAAACGCAAGCCTATTGTAGCGGCTCGCGCGCTGGCAGGCAGCGGGCGTCCCACAAAACGCGTTGCAGGGGCCGGATGCGAAGCATGGGGCTGGAGTAAGTGCTGAAGCACTTACTCCAGCCGACACAAGTGCCGAAGCGCCCACTCCGGTCGACAGCACAAAGGAGCGAACGATGAAACACCACGACCAGGTCGCCGACGCATTCGGCACGACGGCCGCCGCCTATCTGACCAGCACGGTCCACGCGACGGGCGCCGATCTGCAGACGCTCGCCGACGCGGTGCGCGCGACGCCCGATGCCGCCGTGCTCGATCTCGGCTGCGGTGCCGGCCACGCGAGCTTCGCGGTCGCGCCGCACGTGCGCGACGTGGTCGCATACGATCTCGCCGCACCGATGCTCGCGACCGTCGATGCGGCCGCGCGCGAGCGCGGGCTCGCGAACATCCGCACGCAGCAGGGCCCGGCGGAACGGCTGCCGTTCGACACGGCGACGTTCGACTGGGTCGTGAGCCGGATGAGCGCGCACCACTGGCACGACATGCGCGCGGCGCTCGCCGAGGTGCGCCGCGTGCTGAAACCGGGCGGCCGCGTGCTGATGATCGACATTGCGGGCAACGACCATCCGCTGCTCGACACGTACCTGCAGGCCGCCGAAGTGCTGCGCGACGCGTCGCACGTGCGCGACTACCGCGCGGACGAATGGCTCGCGATGTTCCGCGATGCCGGTTTCGACGCGCACGTGCATAGCCGCTGGCGGCTGCCGATCGATTTCGACACGTGGGTCGCGCGCATCCGCACGCCGGCCGACAGCGTCGCCGGCATTCGCGCGCTGTGGGCACACGCACCCGACGAGGTGCGCGGCTATTACGCGGTGCGGCCCGACGGTTCGTTCGAACACGACGCGCTGCTGATCGACGCGCATTGACCGGGCCGGCCGGCGCGGCACGCCGGTGTGCCGTGCGGCCTTCCGATGAAAAAAGCCGCGCTACGCACCGTGGGTACGGTGGCGTAGCGCGGCTTTTGCGATCGGCCGGCGCGGAACGGGCCCGCGCCGCATGCGGATCAGCCCGTGTTGCGCAGGCCGGCCGCGATCCCGTTGATCGTCAGGTGAATCCCGCGGCGCAGCCGCGCGTTCGTGTCGCCCGCGCGGTGGCGCTTGATCAGCTCGACCTGCAGGTGGTTCAGCGGATCGAGATACGGGAAGCGGTTCTTGATCGAGCGCGCGAGCAGCGGGTTGGTCGCGAGGCGGCCTTCTTGCCCGGTGATTTCCGCCAGCGCGTTCGACGTGCGTTCCCATTCCGCGACGATCCGCTCGAACACGTGCTTGCGCAGCTTGCGGTCGGAGACGAGCTGCGCGTAGCGCGACGCGACCGCGAGGTCGGTCTTCGCCAGCACCATGTCCATGTTCGACATCAGGTTCGAGAAGAACGGCCAGGTCTTGTTCATCTTCTTCAGCAGCGCGACGCGCTTCGTGCGCTCGGCTTCATCCTGCGCGCCGTCGAGATACGCGCTCACCGCGCTGCCGAAGCCGTACCAGCCCGTCAGCAGCAGCCGGCACTGGCCCCACGAGAAGCCCCACGGAATCGCGCGCAGATCCTCGATCTTGCGCTGCTTCGGATCCTGCAGCTTGCGCGAAGCCGGGCGGCTGCCGATGTTCAGCTCGGCGATCTCGGTGATCGGCGTCGACGAGAAGAAGTAGTCGGTGAAGCCCGGCGTTTCATAGACGAGCGCGCGGTACGCGGCCATCGCCGAGTCGGACAGCGTCTGCATCGCAGCCTCGAACGCGGGCAGTTGCGCAGGGGCGTTCGACTGCGGCAGCAGCGACGCCTCGAGCGTCGCGGCGACGACCGTCTCGAGGTTGCGCCGGCCGATCTCGGGGTTCGCGAACTTGCTCGCGATCACCTCGCCCTGTTCGGTCAGGCGGATCTGGCCGTTCACGGTGCCCGGCGGCTGCGACAGGATCGCCTGGTAGGTCGGGCCGCCGCCGCGGCCGACCGTGCCGCCGCGGCCGTGGAACAGCCGCAGCGTGATCTTGCGGTCGCGGAACAGGTCGACGAGCGCGAGTTCCGCGCGATACAGCTCCCAGTTCGACGTGAGGAAGCCGCCGTCCTTGTTGCTGTCCGAGTAGCCGAGCATCACTTCCTGCTCGGCGCCCTGGTGCGCGATCAGCGCGTCGACGCCCGGCAGTGCGAAGTATTCGCGCATGATGCGCGACGCGTCGCGCAGGTCGGGGATCGTCTCGAACAGCGGAATCACCATCAGGCTGTTCCTCGCATGGCCGCCGGGCACGCCGAGCGCGCCTTCGAGCAGCCCCGTCTCCTTCTGCAGCAGCAGCACCTCGACGAGGTCGCTGACGGTTTCCGTATGCGAAATGATGTAGTTGCGCACCGCGCGCGCGCCGAATTGCGCGCGCACCTCGCGCGCCTTCTCGAACACGCCGAGCTCGCTCTGCGCGAGCGCCGAGTATTCGAAGTACGGCGAGCGCAGCGGGCGCGGATCGGCGAGCGCGGCGAGCAGCACGCGGAGTTTGTCTTCCTCGGCGAGCGCCGCGTAGTCGGCCTCGACGCCCGCGCGCGCGAACAGCTCGGCGACCACCGCTTCATGGATGTCGGAGCTCTGGCGCAGGTCGATGCTCGCGAGATGGAAGCCGAACACTTCGGCCGCGCGCACGAGCGGCGCGAGGCGCGGCGCGGCGAGCGACGTGCCGTGGTGTTCGTCGAGCGACGCGGTCAGCACCTTCAGGTCCGCGACGAACGCTTCGGAATCCTCATACGGGATCGCGCGCACGGGCGGCGCGCCGCGGCCCGCGCTGCGCACGGGCACCGTGCCTTCGCCCAGGCGCACGCGTGCGCTCGCGGCAAGGCGCGTGTAGATGCCGATCAGCGCGCGGCGATACGGTTCGTCGACGCGGTGCGGCGACTGGTCGGGCGAGGCGGCCGCGAGCGCCTTCACGCCATCGCTCGCGCCGACCAGCAGGTTCGACACCGACAGCTCGGCGCCGAGCTTGTGCACCTGTTCCAGATAGTGCTCGAGGATCACCGCGGCCTGGCGGTTGATCGCCTCGTCGAGCGTCGGCGCCGTCACGTTCGGGTTGCCGTCGCGATCGCCGCCGATCCAGCTGCCCATCTGGAAGAACGCGGGCACGCGCGCGGACAGGCCGTGCTCGGCGAGCGCGGCCTCGATGTCGCCGTACAGCGCGGGCAGCTCGTCGAGGAAGGTCGCGCGGTAGTACGACAGCGCGTTCTCGATCTCGTCGCCGACCGTCAGGCGCGCGTCGCGCAGCATGCGCGTCTGCCACAGCGCGGTCACGCGCGCACGCAGCATCGATTCGTTGTGCTGGCGTTCGCGCGCGGTCAGCTCCTGGTCGCGCTCGGCGAGCAGGCGCGCGATGTCGTGCTGCGCGTCGAGGATGCTCTTGCGCTGCACCTCGGTCGGGTGCGCGGTCAGCACCGGCACGATCAGCGCATCGTCGAAGAAGCGCTGCAGCAGGCGCTTCGACGCGTTGCCGGTCGTCTTCAGCTGATCGAGCGCATACGCGACCGTGCCGGGCTGCGGCGCGGAGCCGGCCAGCGCGTGGATGCGGCGGCGGCGGTTGTGATGGCGGTCTTCCGCGATGTTCGCGAGATGCGAGAAATAGCTGAACGCGCGCACGACGCTCACCGTCTGCTCCGGCGTCAGCTTGCGCAGCTTCTTCTCGAGCGTCTGCGCGGCTTCGCTGTCGTCCTCGCGGCGGAACTTGACCGCGGTCTGGCGGATCGTCTCGACGACGTCGAACACGGTGTCGCCTTCCTGCTCGCGCACGACGTCGCCGAGCAGGCGGCCGAGGAAGCGGATGTCCTCGAACAGCGGGCCGTCCTTGTCCTCGCGCGTGCGCGTGCCGGACTTCGGCGCGCCGGCCTTGCGGGCAGCGGGGCCGGCGGCTTTCGTCGTGCGTTTTGTCTGACGTATCGGGTCTTTCGGTTTCGTTGCCGTTTTCGCACGGCCGTTCGCGGCGGTGGCGACGGTGTCCGTCGGGGCGTCGGAGGAGGACAGGGCAGCATTGCGGCGCGCCGTACGCGCCGATCCGGAAGACTTCACGATGGGTTTCCTTGGGAAAGCTCGAGTCAAAAGGAACTGCGAAACTGCGGGAACTGCGGTCAAGCAACCAGCTACGTGCGGCACATCCGCGCATCGGCGCCGCGACCCGCTCGGCGGCCGGCCGGGCGCAGGCTCCGGGCCCGGGCGGGCCGGGGCGTGCGTGCTACCATTGTTCGGTCTTCAATCCCGTCCTTCGATGTTCCAGCAATGAATTCCGAGACCCTTGCGGCCGGGCCGCAACAGGCACAGCCGCCCGCGACGTTGACGATTGCTTCGCGCGAGAGCCGCCTGGCGATGTGGCAAGCCGAACATGTACGTGATGCGCTGCGCAAATTATATCCAGCTTGTGACGTGAAAATCCTCGGGATGACGACTCGCGGCGACCAGATTCTCGATCGCACGCTGTCGAAGGTCGGCGGCAAGGGCCTGTTCGTGAAGGAACTGGAGAGCGCGCTGGCCGACGGCCGCGCCGATCTCGCCGTGCATTCGCTGAAGGACGTGCCGATGGCGCTGCCCGACGGCTTCTCGCTTGCCGCGATCATGGAGCGCGAGGACCCGCGCGACGCGTTCGTGTCGAACGACTACGCGTCGCTCGACGCGCTGCCGGCCGGCGCGGTCGTCGGCACGTCGAGCCTGCGCCGCGAAGCGATGCTGCGCGCGCGCTATCCGCACCTCGACGTGCTGCCGCTGCGCGGCAATCTCGATACGCGCCTCGCGAAGCTCGACCGCGGCGACTACGCGGCGATCATTCTCGCGGCCGCCGGCCTGAAGCGCCTCGGCCTCGAAGCGCGGATCCGCACACTGCTCGACGTCGAGACCAGCCCGCCCGCGGCCGGGCAGGGTGCGCTCGGCATCGAGATCGCCGCGCACCGCGACGACGTCGCCGCATGGCTCGCGCCGCTGCACGATCCGCGGACCGCGCTCGCGGTCGAAGCCGAGCGGATGGTGTCGCGCGCGCTCGGCGGCAGCTGCGAGGTGCCGCTTGCCGCGCACGCGGTGTGGCGCGCGGGCGAACTGTATCTGACGGGCCGCGTGTCGACGACCGACGGCAAGCGTGTGCTGACGGCCGAGGAGTGCGGAGCCGTCATGACCGTCGCCGATGCGCTCGCGCTCGGCCGCGCGGTGTCCGACGAGCTCGAGGCGCAAGGCGCGCTCGACATCGTCAAGGCGCTGCTCGCCGGCTCGCAGGCCGGCAAGGGCGACGCCTGATGGCGGGCGGCGCGCGCGCGTTCACCGCTGTCCTGACGCGCCCGGACGGCCAGTCGGACGCGCTTGCGTCGCAACTGGCCGATGCCGGCTGCGACGTGCTCGAATTCCCGCTGATCGACATCGCGCCGGTCGACGATCCGGCGCCGCTCGACGCCGCGTTCGCGGCGCTTGCCGACTACGCGCTCGTGATTTTCGTGTCGCCGAACGCGATCGACCGCGCGCTCGCGCAGTACGGCGCGATCTGGCCGAACGCGCTGCCGGTCGGCGTGGTCGGGCCCGGCAGCGTCGCGGCGCTGGAGCGGCACGGCATCGCCGCGCCCGCGCATCGCGTGATCGCGCCGCACGCGCCGGCCGACGGCGGCGTGCCCCGTTACGATTCGGAAAGCCTGTTCGCGTGCATCGAGGCCGCGTTCGGCGGCGCGCAGGCGCTGGCGGGCAAGCGCGTGCTGATCGTGCGCGGCGACGGCGGGCGCGAATGGCTTGCAGACCGGCTGCGCGAGGCCGGCGCGGACGTCACGCTCGTCGCCGCGTACCGGCGCGTCGTGCCCGAGCCGCGCGTCGGCGCATGGGAGCGCGTGCATGCGCTGCTCGACGGCGCACCGCATGCGTGGCTCGTCACGAGCTCGGAAGGCGTGCGCAACCTGCACGAACTCGCGCGGGCGCACCTGAACGATGCCGAAATCGACGCGCTGAAGCATGCGCCGCTCGTGACGCCGCACCCGCGGATCGAGCAGACCGCGCGCGCATTGGGTTTTGATAGGATTACGCTGACCGGCGCGGGCGATGAGCGCATCGTCCGCGCGTTTCGAACGATGGCCGACGAGGCCGTCCAACCGGCGACAGCCGCACCGGTGACTAAACGCATGACAGATACCAACGATTCCAAAAGCGTCGCTTCCCAGCCGGCCGCTGCATCCGCACCGCCGTCCAGTCCTCCTTATCTTGCGCCCGAGCCGCGCGCGCGCCGCGGCGGCAGTGCGCTGCTGTGGTTCGTCGTCGTCGTGGTCGGCTGCGCGGCGGGCGTCGGCGGCTATGCGCTGAACCGCAAGATCGACCGGCTCGACGGCACGTTCGTCGCGCGCCAGAAGGCGCTCGACGCGCAGACGGCCGAGACGCGCATGAAGACCGAGCAGGCGCTCGCGAGCACGCACCAGGTGGACACGCAGCTCGCGCAGCTCGACGGCAAGCTCGCCGACGCGCAGAGCGCGCAGCAGGCATTGCAGCAGCAATATCAGGACCTGTCGCGCAACCGCGATGCGTGGATGCTCGAGGAAGTCGACCAGATGCTGTCGAGCGCGAGCCAGCAGCTTCAGCTGACGGGCAACACGCAGCTCGCGCTGATCGCGCTGCAGAACGCCGACGCGCGTCTCGCGACGTCGCAGAGCGCGCAGGCCGTCACGGTGCGCAAGGCGCTCGCGCTGGACATCGAGAAGCTGAAGGCCGCGCCGGCGGCCGATCTCACGGGCCTCGCGATCAAGCTCGACGACGCGATCGCCAAGATCGACGCGCTGCCGCTGTCCGGCGAGGCGATCGTGCCGCATGCGGCGCCGAAGGCCGCGCCGGCCGACGCCGCATCGACGGCCGTGGCCGGCGCGCCGCGCTGGAAGGTCTGGTGGCACGACTTCTCGGCCGGCCTCGGTCAGCAGTTGAAGGGCCTCGTGCAGGTGCGCCGGATCGACAACGCGGACGCGATGCTCGCGTCGCCCGACCAGGGCTACTTCGTGCGCGAGAACGTGAAGCTGCGCCTGCTCACCGCACGGCTGTCGCTGCTCGCGCGCAACGACAGCGCGATGAAGGCCGACCTGCACGCCGCGCAGGCGTCGCTCGGGAAGTATTTCGATCAGGCGTCGAAGGACACGCAGACCGTCGAGGATCTGCTCAAGCAGGTTGACGGCGCATCGCTGACGGTCGCGGTGCCGAACCTGAACACCAGCCTGAACGCCGTTCAGCAGTTCAAGAGCCGGGGGTAACGATGACGCTTCGAGGAATCGTCTGGCTCGCGGTCCTGTTCGCGATCGCCGCGGCGCTCGCCACCTTCGGCCGTTTCGACGCGGGGCAGGTGCTGCTCGTCTATCCGCCGTACCGGATCGACGTGTCGCTGAACCTGTTCGTGATCGCCATCGTCGTGCTGTTCATCGTCGTGTATGCGCTGCTGCGCATCGTGCGCAACATCTGGCGCATGCCGCAGCGGGTCGCCGCGTATCGTGCGCGTTCGCGCAACGAGAAGGCACAGGCGTCGCTGCGCGATGCCATCTCGAACCTGTACGCGGGCCGGTTCTCGCGCGCGGAGAAGGCCGCGCGTGACGCGCTGTCGGTCGACGCGAACCTGGGTGCCGCGAGTCTCGTCGCGGCCACTGCCGCGCACCGGATGCACGAGTACACGCGCCGCGACGACTGGCTGTCGAAGGTCGACGCGCCCGAATGGCAGGACGCACGGCTGCTCGCCGCGGCCGACATGCGCGCGGACGCGCGCGATGCCGACGGCGCGCTTGCCGCGCTGGCCGACATGCAGGCGGGCGGCAAGCGCATCCATGCGCAGCAGGTTGCGCTGCGCGCGCAGCAGCAGTTGAAGAACTGGGCCGAGGTGCTGAAGCTCGCGAAGGCGCTCGAGAAGCGCGAGGCGCTGCATCCGGCCGCGGCCGTGCGGCTGCGCCAGCAGGCCGCGGAAAACCTGCTGCGCGAACGCCGGCACGATCCGGACGCGCTGCTCGAGGTGTGGCAGTCGCTGTCGCCGGTCGAGCGCCAGTCGCCGCGTCTTGCCGATCTCGCGGCCGACCTGCTCGTGCCGCTCGAGCGTCGCAACGAAGCGCGCCGCATCGTCGAGGAAGCGCTCGCGCACAACTGGGATGCACGCCTGCTGCGCCGTTACCCGGACACGGCCGGCGCCGATGCGCTGCCGCTGATCCAGAAGGCGGAAGGGTGGAAGAAGGATCACCCGGAGGATGCCGACCTGCTGTTCGCGCTCGGCCGTCTCTGCCAGCAGCAGCAACTGTGGGGCAAGGCGCAAGCGTTCCTCGAAGCGGCGCTGAAGCTGGCCGACAACGAGGCGCTGAAGGTGCGTGCGCATCGCGCGCTCGCGCGTCTGTTCGAGCAACTCGGCGAAACCGACAAGGCCGCGAAGCACTACCGCGAAAGCGCGCTCGCGATTACCGTGGTCTGACGCAAGCCGCGGCCGCCTGCTGCCGGCGGCCCGCTGAGCTGCGCAACATGCCCCGAACGCCGGATGGCCTTCGGGGCATTTTCTTGTCCGCTGCGCGCCGGCGCCGGACGCGTTATCCGCTACGCGCCGAACCTGCGCAGCAGGTCGTCCTCGTTCGCGACGAACCACACCGATTTCCCGCGATTGGACTCGCGAACGAGCGCGCGTAGCGCTTCGCTGCGCGCGAGCCAGCGGTCGATGTCGCCGACCACGCCGAGCCGCACGCCGTAGTTGACGAGTTTCTGCAGCACCGCGCCGGCCAGTCCGCTGTCGAGCCGGTAGAAGTCGTCGTGCAGCGCGTCGGCGGGGACTGCGACCCAGTCGGCTTCATGCTCGTGCGCGAGCGCGACGAGGTCGAGCGCATCGCTTTCCCGCTGCACGCGGCCGGCGGAAGGATCCAGGACCAGTACGCGGCTGCCGGCCGCCTGAACGATGCGGTGGGGCATGAGGGTTGGCTCCGTCGACATGATCGTCATGCCCCGCGCATCACTTGTCGACCAGCCGCTTCGGCACCGACAGTGCGAGCAGCCCGCCGAGCACGAGGAACCCCGCGAGCATGTACATGCCCGCGTCGTTGGCGCCCGTCACCTGCTTGAGCCAGCCCATCAGGTAGGGGCTCAGGAAGCCTGCGAGATTGCCGATCGAGTTGATCATCGCGATGCCGGCCGCGGCGGCCGCACCGCCGAGGAACGCGGTCGGCAGGCTCCAGAACAGCGGCAGCGTCGTCAGGATGCCGATCGTCGCGAGCGTGAGGCCGAGCATCGCGAGCGCGGTCTGGTGCGCCCAGATCACCGACAGCACGAGCCCCAGCGCGCCGATCGCGGCCGGAATCGCGAGGTGCCAGCGGCGTTCGCGGCGCTTGTCCGCGCTGCGCGCGATCAGGATCATCGCGACCACCGCGGCCGCATACGGAATCGCCGACAGCAGGCCGATCGCGAACGTGTCGGTGACGCCCGTCGCCTTGATGATCGTCGGCAGCCAGAAGCCGACGCCGTAGAGCCCCATCACGAACGAGAAGTAGATGAGCGCCATCAGCAACACGCGCGGGCTTGCCAGCACGGCGCCGAGCGGTGGATCTTCCTTGGTCGCTTCCTCCGCGTCGACGTTGCGCGTGAGCAGCGCCTTTTCGTCGTCGGTCAGCCAGTTCGCCTTCGCGATCCGGTCGTCGAGCTTGAAGAACACGAGCACGCCGACCAGCACCGACGGGATGCCTTCGAGCAGGAACAGCCATTGCCAGCCGTGCCACCCGCTGATGCCGTCGAACGCCTTCAGGATGAAGCCCGAGAGCGGCCCGCCGATCACGCCGGACAAGGCGACGGCCGTCATGAAGAACGTCGTCATCCGGCCGCGCCGGTGCGCGGGATACCAGTAGGTGAGGTAGAGGATCACGCCGGGGAAGAAGCCCGCTTCGGCGACGCCGAGCAGGAAGCGCATCACGTAGAACATCGCGGGCGTCGTGACGAACATCGTCAGGATCGAGATCACGCCCCAGGTCGCCATGATGCGTGCGATCCACACGCGCGCGCCGACCTTGTGCAGGATGATGTTGCTCGGCACCTCGAACAGGAAATAGCCGAAGAAGAAGATCCCGGCGCCGAGCCCGTAGACGGTGTCGCTCAGGTTCAGGTCGCTCGCCATCTGCAGCTTCGCGAACCCGACGTTCACGCGGTCGAGATACGCGACCACGTAGCACAGCAGCAGGAGCGGCGTGAGCCGCCACGACACCTTGCGGTAGGTTGCTTCCTCGAATGCGCCGGACGAACCCGGCAGCGACTGCGTCGATGTTGCCATTTTGTCTCCTGTCGACCCAAGTTGGCGCTTTAGCGCTTACTTGGGTCCCATGCTATGCGGTCGACCCAAGTCGGCGCTTCAGCGCCTGCCTGGATCCCATGCTTTGCGGTTTTTATGGTTGACCGGAGCCGACACATCGGCACCCGATCCGGTTTCGTGCGAAGCAATACATGAATGCCGTGCCGGCCGGTGAATCCCGACGCGGCACGCGAACAGCCAGGTGCGGCTAGATGCAGCGTCCGCCGTCGACTTCGAGACAGACGCCCGTGATGAATTCGGCCTCGTCGGACGCGAGGTAAAGCGCCGCGTTCGCGATGTCCTGCGGTGTCGAGAAGCGGCCGAGCGGGATCGTCGCGAGGAAGCGGCTGCGGTTGTCGGGCGTGTCCTCGCAGCCCATGAATTCGGTCATCAGGGCCGTCTCGCCGAGCACGGGATTGATGCAGTTCACGCGGATGCGGTCGGCGCCGAGTTCGGCCGCGAGCGACTTGCTCGCGGTGATCATCGCGCCCTTCGTGCTGTTGTACCAGACGAGGCCCGGGCGCGGCCGCACGCCGGCCGTCGACGCGACGTTCACGAACACGCCGCCGCCCCGTTCGCGGAAGTACGGAACGAAGGTCTGCACGCACCAGAACAGGCTCTTCATGTTGACCGCGTACACGCGGTCGAACTCGGCTTCCGTCACGTCGAGCACCGGCTTGTTGCGGTGCGTGGTGCCTGCGTTGTTCACGACGATCTGCACCGAATGGAAATCGTCGAGCGCGGCCTGCAGCAGCGCGTGCCAGTCGTCCTGCTTCGACACGTCGCCCGCCACCGCGATCGCCTTGCCGCCCGCGAGCGCGATCTCGCTCGCGACGCGCTCGGCCGCCGCGCCGTTCAGGTCGTTGACGACGACGTTCGCGCCTTCGCGCGCATACGTCTTCGCGATGCCTTCGCCGAACCCCGAGCCGCCGCCCGTGACGATGGCCGTCTTGCCGCTCAACCGCATGGTGTGTCTCCTGTGCTGGTTATGAGAGTCGTCGTGCTGCGCAATGCGGCCGGCCGCTGCCGGCCGCGTTTCGCGTGCCGCGCGTTCAGCCGTGCCGGATCGCGATCGTCTTCAGTGCGGTAAAGCCGTACAGCGCCTCGAAGCCTTTTTCGCGGCCGTGACCCGAGTGGCCGACGCCGCCGAACGGCAGTTCGACGCCGCCGCCCGCGCCATAGTTGTTGATGAACACCTGGCCCGCACGCAGGCGCCGCGCGACGCGCATCTGGCGCGCGCCGTCGCGCGTCCAGATGCCCGCGACGAGGCCGTACGGCGTGCCGTTCGCGAGCGCGACGGCTTCGTCTTCGTCGACGAAGCGCATCGCGGCGAGCACGGGGCCGAACACTTCCTCCTGCGCAAGCCGGTGCGACGGCGGCACGTCGCGCAACAGCGCGGGTGCCTGGTAGAAGCCGCTTTCGGGCGCGTCGGCGACGACCTGCCCGTGCGCGGCCATCGGAATGCCGTCGTGCTGCGCGTCGGACAGGAAATCCCACACGCGCTGCTGCTGCTTCGCGTTGATCAGCGGGCCGCAGTCGAGGTCGGCGCGGCTCGGGCCGACGCGCAGCCCGTTGAACGCGGTAGCGAGGCGCTCGAGGAGCGGCTCGTAGACCGCACGCTCGATCAGCACGCGGCTGCCGGCCGAGCAGGTCTGGCCGCCGTTCTGCACGATCGCCGACACGAGCACGGGCAGCGCCGCTTCGAGATCGGCATCGGCGAACACGATCTGCGGCGACTTGCCGCCGAGTTCGAGCGTGACCGGCACGTGGTTCTCGGCCGCCATCTGCGTGACCAGCTTGCCGGTGGCCGGCGAACCCGTAAACGAGATGTGGTCGATGCCCGGATGGCGCGCGAGCGCGGCGCCGGCTTCATGGCCGTAGCCGGTGACGATGTTGAGCGCACCGGCCGGCAGCCCGGCCTCGGCGGCCAGTTCGGCGACGCGCAGCACCGACAGGCACGCATCCTCGGCCGGCTTGACGACGCACGCGTTGCCGGCCGCGAGCGCCGCGCCGACGCTGCGCCCGAAGATCTGCATCGGGTAGTTCCACGGCACGATGTGGCCCGTGACGCCGTGCGGTTCGCGCACCGTCAGCACCGTATAGCCGGCCTGATAGGGGAGGGTTTCGCCGTGCAGCTTGTCGGCGGCGCCTGCATAGAACTCGAAGTAGCGCGCGAGCGCGGCCGCATCGGCGCGCGCCTGCTTCAGCGGCTTGCCGGTGTCGCGCGCCTCGATCGCCGCGAGTTCCTCGATGGAATCGGCCACGCGCGCCGACAGCCGCATCAGCACGCGGCCGCGCTCGGCGGCGCTCGCGGCGCCCCATGCGCCCACGAATGCGTCGCGGGCTGCGGCGACCGCGCGCTCGATGTCGGGCGCGGTGCCGCGCGCGATCGTCGCGAACGGCTGGCCGTCGGATGGGTCGACGACCGCGATCGTTTCCAGTTGCGCGGGCAACGTCCATTCACCCGCGATGAAGTGCTTCGCCTCTTCCATGCCTGCTCCTGTCGAACAGCGTTAGCGCTTCAGCGCTTACTCTGGTCCCATGCTTCGCGGTCGACCGGCGCCGGCGCTTCAGCGCCGACGCCGATCCCGTCCAACGCCGCTTGTGGTTCGACGGCCGGACATCCGGAACGATTATCGCGCCGATCGTCATCCGGACGCCACCGGTCGATTGGCTATAATGGCGCATTCCGTTGAGGGACGCCTGCGGCGGTGCATCGGCCGCGGCGCCCTGTCCCGAATTCCCATCGACCTACAGAGAGCGCTCATGAGCTTCAATCATGTTCCGGCCGGCAAGGACCTGCCGCAAGATTTCAACGTGATCATCGAGATTCCCGCGCAAAGCGATCCGGTGAAGTACGAGGCGGACAAGGAGCTGGGCCTCCTCGTCGTCGACCGCTTCATCGGCACGGGCATGCGCTATCCGGTGAACTACGGCTACATCCCGCAGACGCTGTCGGGCGACGGCGATCCGGTCGACGTGCTGGTGATCACGCCGTTCCCGCTGCTGGCCGGCTCGATCGTGCGTTCGCGCGTGCTCGGCATGCTGCAGATGACCGACGAGTCGGGCGTCGACGCGAAGCTGGTCGCGGTGCCGCACGACAAGATCTGCCCGATGACGGCGAACCTGAAGTCGATCGACGACGTGCCCGAGTACCTGAAGGACCAGATCAAGCACTTCTTCGAGCAATACAAGGCGCTCGAGAAGGGCAAGTGGGTGAAGGTCGAAGGCTGGGCCGGCATCGAAGCCGCGCACAAGGAAATCACCGACGGCGCCGCGAACTACAAGAAGTAAGCGGCGCGCCGGCCGACGGCCGGTTCGTGTGAAACGCAAAACCGCGCGTGTCTCCTCAGGAGGCCGCGCGGTTTTGTTTTGCGCGCGCGGTTTTCTTGCGTGCGGAAGGGGAGGCGGGCGGGGCGGTGGTCAACGCGTCCTTCGCGCCCGTCGTGTGTTTGGCGCGTCGAGGCGCAACGGAGACCACGGTGGCTTCGGCGGATTTCGTGGCCGACGGACGGCGGCGAACCGGTGCGGGGCCGGTGGTGTCGCGTCCGTTCGTGACGGGCTTGCCGTTGGCTGCCGGAGCTTTTCTTTTCGACGATGAGGACGCGGCCTGTTGGCCTTTTTTCGACGGCGTGCCGCGCGACGAGGTCTTTTTCACGACCGCATCGCCGTCGGTCTTCGCGTTCTTCGCGACCGGCGCGGCTTTTGCCGCCTTTGGAGCATTGGCGGCTTGTCGGGTCTTCGCGGTTTTCGCAGACTTGATGGCTTTCTCGGCTTTCTCGGCTTTCTCGGCTTTCTCGGCTTTCTCGGCTTTCTCGGCTTTTCCGTTTTTTCCGGTCTTCGCGGCAGGCCGCTCAATTTCAGCCGTCTTCGTCGCGCTATCGACGTTCTCCGCTTTTGCCTTCACCTTCTTCCGCCCGCGCGCACCCGCCTTCAACCCGGCAGCCTCACCATTTCCGTCGACCGTCACACCAACCGGCAGCACCGATTCCAGCGTCCGCAACCCGGCCGCCAGCTCGCGCTTCTGCGTGGGCGTGAGCCGCTTCACCCAGTATTCGGCGCGCGACGCGCTCGACCGGTCGGGCAGCGGAAACGACGCGAGCACCGCGCGCGGCTTGCGCGAGCGCGTGTAGCGCGCGCCCTTGCCGGCGGCATGCTCGTCGAAGCGCGCGGCGACGTCGGTCGTGATGCCCGTGTAGACGCTGTCGTCGGCGCATTCGATCAGATACAGAAACCAGGACATGGCGGGGCGGCGGGATGCGAAGCCGCCAGTGTCTCAGAAAAGTTGCGCGTCATCGCAGTCCGTCGCCGTGCCCGTCGCGAAAGCGGCTCGGCGCCGCGCCGAGTTCGCGCGTGAAGAAGCGCGTGAACGCGCTCGTCGAACGGAAGCCGACGCGCACGCCGATCTCGCCGATCGGCAATTGCGTATTCAGCAGCAGGTCGCGCGCCTCGCCGAGCCGTGCCTGCGCGACGAGCGCGTGGAAGCCGACGGCTTCGCGATGCAGCCGCCGGCGCAGCGTCCAGCGCGACATCGCGAAGCGCGTGCACACGTGCTGCATCAGCGTGTCGGCCGGCACGTCGGCGTCGTCGGAGGTACGCAGCCAGTCGCGCACGCATTGCTCGACGGACGAGCCGAACGTCGAGCGCACGCGAACCCGGTCGCGCGCGGCGTCGGCCGCATGACGCTGGATGCCGGCGAGCGGCGCATTGTAGCGCTCGAACGGCGTGTCGAAGTGCGCAGAGCGCAGCACGATGCGGTTGTGCGCGGCGTCGAACGACACCGGCGCGCCGAGCATGTCGCGCAGCGCGGCCGCGGGCGCGAACGCACGGCCGGCGAATTCCGCGTCGTCGACGCGCGCGTGCGGATCGTACAGGCGCGCGAGCGCCGCGAGGATCGCGAGGTTCGCGAGCGCGCTGCCCGCGTGCCGGCCGTCTCCTTCGTTCACGTATTCGAGCGCGATCGCATCGCCGTTCTCGTGCGCGAAGACCCAGTCGACGTTGCCGATCAGCTCGCGATAGTGCAGGTAACCGTGCAGCGCGTCGCGCAGCGTCGCCGCGTTGCACGTGACGCCCGCGAGCTCCGGGAACGGCACGAGCCACGGCACGGCCTGAGGCGGCGAGCGGTGCCAGGACAGCGGCCATCCGCTCGTCAGCCGCATCGCGGCGACGTGCCGGTCGCCCGCGATGCGGCGCGTGTCGTCGGCGAGTTCGGCCGGCCCGATGCCGAGCGCCTCGTAAAGCGGAGCAACGTCGATGCCGTTCGCGCGCGCGTCTTCGCACAGCCAGCGGTAGATCCGGATGGATACCGATTTCTGTCGCAACTCCATGTCTGTCTCCCTGTCGTCATGCCGTTCGGGTTTGTCCCCGCTGCGAGAGGTCAACGCATGCTCCTGCCGGTCAAGCGTGGTGACCGGTCGATTTTTAGACTCGGACGCTGGAGTGTGGCGACAAGTACAACAGATCGATTCAGGAGGATCAATGAAAACTTCGCTGTTCCGGTGTTCGACGATCGCGTCCGCGTGCGCGCTCACGGTGCTGCTCGCGTCGTGCGGCGGCGACGACATTCAGCCGGGCCCCGTCGCGCCGGCCGACCCCGATGCCGCTGCCGACCAGCGCGCGGCCTCGCTCGTCGCGCAACTGACGGCCGACGAGAAGCTGCAGCTCGTGCACGGCACGGGCCTGCCCGCACTCGACCTGGGCGGGCCGTTTCCGGCCGACGCGCTGAACGGCGCGAGCTACATCCCGGGCGTGCCGCGGCTCGGCATCCCGGGCGTCAGCAGCGCCGATTCGGCGGGCGGCGTGAACGTGAAGAATGCGCGCGTGACCGCGCTGCCCGCGCCGGTCGCGCTCGCGGCGACATGGGATCCGGCGCTCGCGGGCACCTACGGCACGCGCATCGCGCTCGAACTGCGCGCGCTCGGTTTCGCGGAAGGGCTCGGCGGCGGCGTGAACCTCGCGCGCGAGCCGCGCAACGGCCGCACGTTCGAATACATGGGCGAGGATCCGGTGCTCGCGGGCACGCTGAGCGCCGCGCGCACGAACGCGACGCAGGCGCAGAAGGTGATCGCGACGATCAAGCACTTCGCGTTCAACGACCAGGAAACCAACCGGATGACGATCGATTCGGTCGTCGACGAGCGGACCATGCGCGAGGCCGAGCTACTCGCGTTCGAGATCGGCGTGAAGGACGGCCAGCCGGGCAACGTGATGTGCTCGTACAACAAGCTGAACGGCGTCTATGCGTGCGAGAACCCGTATCTGCTGACGACGGTGCTGAAGAACGAGTGGGGCTTCAAGGGCGTCGTACAGTCGGACTGGGGCGCGACGCATTCGACGGTCGCGGCCGTCCAGGCGGGGCTCGACGAGGAACAGCCGGGCGCGGCCGACGACAACAACGCGCCGCTCGGCTCGTTCTTCAACACGAAGCTGCGTGCGGCGCTGCAGGCCGGCAGCGTATCGGTCGCGCGCCTGAACGACATGGTGCAGCGCAAGCTGCGCACGCTGATCCGCATCGGCGTGATGGACGCGCCGCCGAAGCCGGGCGGTGCGATCGACGAAGCCGCCGGCAACGCCGATGCGCTCGCGATCGCGCGACAGTCCGCGGTGCTGCTGAAGAACGCGGCCGCGCCCGGCGATGCGCAGCCCGTGCTGCCGCTGGCGGCCGGCGTGCTCAAGTCGGTCGTCGTGATCGGCGGCCATGCGGACGCGGGCGTGCTGTCGGGCGGCGGCTCGGGCGCGGTGCCGGCGATCGACGGCAATGCGGTGACGACCTGCCAGCAGCCGGCCGACACGCTGTTCGGAGGCTGTGCGACCTGGTACAAGTCCGCGCCGCTCGCGGCGATCCGCGCGAAGGCGCCGAACGCGTCGGTCAGCTATCTCGACGGGACCGATGCGAACGCCGCCGCGAGCGCCGCCGCGCAGGCCGATGTCGCGATCGTGTTCGCGACGCAATGGCAGACGGAAGGGCTCGACCTGGCGAGCCTGTCGCTGCCCGATGCGAAGGCCGATCCGTACAACCAGCAGTACGACCAGAACGCGCTGATCGCCGCGGTCGCGGCGAAGGCGAAGCGCACGATCGTCGTGCTCGAGAACGGCAGCCCCGTGCTGATGCCGTGGCTCGCGAACGTACACGGCGTGCTCGACGCATGGTATCCGGGCGTGCAGGGCGGCCAGGCGATCGCGGACCTGCTGTTCGGCGATGCGAACCCGTCGGGCCGGCTGCCGCTGACGTTCCCGAAGCAGGAGGCCGACCTGCCTCAGCCGACGATCGACCCGTCGGGCCGGCAATCGGTCTATGCGGAAGGGCTCGCGTACGGCTACCGCTGGTTCGACGCGAAGGCGATCGAGCCGCTGTTCCCGTTCGGCTATGGGCTGTCGTACACGACGTATGCCCTTGCCGGGATGACCGCGCAGGCCGATGCATCGGGCAACGTGACGGTTGGCGTGACGGTGACGAACACGGGCGCGCGGGCCGGTACGCAAACGGTGCAGATCTACGCGGCGTTGCCCGCATCGCTTGGCGAACCGCCGAAGCGGCTCGTCGGCTGGACCAAGGTCGCGCTGCAGCCGGGCGAGTCGCGCGCGCTCAGCATTGCGGTTCCGTCGCAGCGTTTCGCGACCTGGGACGTGAACACGCATGCATGGCGGGTAAGCGCGGGCAGCTATACGCTCACGGCCGCCGCGTCGTCGCGCGATCCGCAGGCGCTGTCGCAGGCGGTGTCGCTCGCGGCGCGCTGACCGGCCGCGTCATGCGCGGGGCAGACCCGGAGCATCGCTCCGGCCGGCCTCGCGCCGAATGTGCCCGATGCAGACCGGCGGCGCACGCGCCGACTCGCGCTACTCGGCGCCGCGCCGGAACGGATCGTGCTCGCGCAGCTCGTCGACGTACGCGTGAATCTGCTCGGTCTCGCGTTCGAGAAAGCGCGCGACCGCATCCGAGAACGCCGGGTGCGCGAGCCAGTGCGCGGAGTGCGTGACGGTCGGCAGGAAACCGCGCGCGAGCTTGTGCTCGCCTTGCGCACCGCCTTCGAACGTATCGAGCCCGGCCTCGATGCAGAATTCGAGCAGCTGGTAGTAGGCCGTTTCGAAATGCAGGCAGGGCACGTGCTCGAGCGCGCCCCAGTAGCGGCCGTACAGCGTGCCGCCGCCGTGCTCGCCGCGCCGGTAGATGGCGAGCGCGCTCGCGATCGGCTGGCCGTCGGCTTCCGCGATCACGAGCAGCAGGTTCTCGGGCATTGTCGCGCCGATCGTGCGGAAGAAGTCGAGGTTCAGGTACGGGCTCGAATAGTGTTCGCGGTAGGTCTGCCGGTAGCAGCGCGAGAAGAAGCGCCAGTCGGCATCGCTGATCCGGTCGCCGGTCAGCCGCCGGAACGTCACGCCCGCATCGTGCACCTTGCGCCGTTCCGCGCGGATGTTCTTGCGCTTCTTCTGCTCGAGCGTGGCGAGGAAATCGTCGAAGTGGCGGTAGCCGTCGTTGATCCAATGGAACTGCACGCCTTCGCGCAGCATCATCCCCATCGATTCGAGGAGCCGCGCTTCGTCGCCGGTCGGGAACAGCACGTGCAGCGACGACACGTCGCTCTGCTCGGCGAATGCGAGCAGCGTGGCCGCGAGGCGGCGGCGCGCATCGTCGTCGGCCGCGAGCAGGCGCGTGCCCTGCACGGGCGTGAACGGCACCGCGCACAGCAGTTTCGGGTAGTAGGGCAGGTCGTTGCGCTGGTACGCGTCGGCCCACGCCCAGTCGAACACGTATTCGCCGTACGAATGCTGCTTCGCGTAGACGGGCGCGGCGGCAACGAGGCGGCCGGTGCCCGCATCGGTCAGCGTGACGAAGTGCGGCGACCAGCCGGTATCGTCGACCGCGCAGCGCGCGACGTGCAGCGCGTCGAGGAATTCGTGGCGCAGGAACGGCGTCGGCTGCGCGTCGCGCGCGAGCAGCGCGTTCCACTCTTCGGCCGGCACCTCCGCGGGGGACGACAGGATGCCCGTGCGATAATCGATGCGTTCGTGTTTCAAGCGTGAATCCGTACCGTTGGATGTTGCCGGATGCGTGCCGTCGTGGCCCGCGTCCGGGACGATTTCGTCAGCCGTTCAGGGCGCGCCGCCGGGCTGCGCCGATCCCGTCATGAAGACCCGACTCGCTCTCGCCCAGATCAACGTCACCGTCGGCGATTTCGCCGGCAACGTCGCGCGCATCGTCGCAGCCGCGCGCGCCGCGCACAACGATGGTGCGCACCTGATGGTCGCGCCCGAACTCGCGCTGTCCGGCTATCCGCCGGAAGACCTGCTGCTGCGGCCCGCGTTCTACGCGGCGGCCGCCGCCGCGCTCGACTCGCTCGCCGACGCGCTGAAGCCGTTCGACGGGCTTGCGGTGCTGGTCGGCCATCCGATGCGCGGCGTGGGCGGCGATCCGATCGCGCCAGCCGTCGATGGTAATGCAAACCGCCCGATCGAGCGCGGCGTGCCGCCTACCGACACCTTCAACGCGGCGTCGCTGATCGTCGGCGGCGAGATCGTCGGCACCTACCGCAAGCAGGATCTGCCCAACGCCGAGGTGTTCGACGAGAAGCGCTATTTCGCGACGGACGCCGAGCCGCTCGTGTTCGAGCTGAACGGCGTGAAATACGGCGTGATCATCTGCGAGGACGCGTGGCACGCGTCGGCCGCGCAGATCGCGAAGGCGGCCGGCGCGCAGGTGCTGCTGATCCCGAACGGCTCGCCGTACCACATGAACAAGGAAGCGGTGCGCATCGAGATCCTGCGCGCGCGGATTCGCGAGACCGGGCTGCCGATGGTGTACGTGAACCTCGTCGGCGGCCAGGACGAGCTCGTGTTCGACGGCGGCTCGTTCGTGCTCGACGCGCAGGGCGCGCTCGTCGCGAAGATGCCGCAGTTCGACGAAGGGCACGCGATCGTCGAATTCGACGGCGCGCAGCCGCTGCCCGGCGCGATCGCGCCCGAGCTATCGACGGACGCGCAGGTGTACCGCGCGCTCGTGACCGGCGTGCGCGACTACATCGGCAAGAACGGGTTTCCCGGCGTGCTCGTCGGGCTGTCGGGCGGCGTCGATTCCGCGCTGGTGCTGGCCGTCGCATGCGATGCGCTCGGTCCCGAGCGCGTGCGCGCGGTGATGATGCCGTCGCGTTTTACGGCCGACATCTCGACCACCGATGCGGCGGAGATGGCGCGGCGCGTCGGCGTGCGCTACGACGAGATCGCGATCGCGCCGATGTTCGACGCATTCCGCGCGTCGCTCGCTGGCGAGTTCGCGGGCCGCGCGGAAGATGCGACCGAGGAGAACATCCAGGCGCGCATTCGCGGCACGCTGCTGATGGCGCTGTCGAACAAGTTCGGCTCGATCGTGCTGACGACCGGCAACAAGAGCGAGATGGCGGTCGGCTACTGCACGCTGTACGGCGACATGGCCGGCGGTTTCGCGGTGATCAAGGATATCGCGAAGACGCTCGTGTACCGGCTCTGCCGCTATCGCAACGAAACGGCCGACTACGTGCTGCGCAACGTGATCCCCGAGCGGATCCTGACGCGCGCGCCGTCGGCCGAGCTGCGCGAGAACCAGACCGACCAGGACAGCCTGCCGCCGTACGACGTACTCGACGCGATCATGCGGATGTACATGGAAGAAGACCGGCCGCTCGCCGAGATCGTCGCGGCCGGTTATGCGCAGGCCGACGTCGAACGCGTGACGCGGCTCATCAAGATCAACGAATACAAGCGCCGCCAGGCGCCGATCGGCATCCGCGTCACGCATCGCGCATTCGGGCGCGACTGGCGCTACCCGATCACGTCACGCTTTACCGAGCGTCTCGACTGACCCGTGCGCGGCTTACCGCACGGCTTACAATCGGGATCGCGCTTTTTCATCCAAACGAGCATTGAGGGACAACCATCATGAAACGCATTACAGCCATCATCAAGCCGTTCAAGCTGGACGAAGTCCGCGAAGCGCTCGCCGAAGTGGGTCTCACGGGCTTGACCGTGACGGAAGTGAAGGGCTTTGGCCGCCAGAAGGGGCATACCGAGCTGTATCGCGGCGCCGAATATGTGGTCGACTTCCTGCCGAAGATGAAGATCGAGGTGGTCGTCGCGGAAGCGCAGGTCGACCAGGTGATCGACGCGGTGATCGGCGCGGCGCGCACCGGCAAGATCGGCGACGGCAAGATCTTCGTGTCGGACGTCGAACGCGTGATCCGCATCCGTACCGGCGAAGAGAACGAAGCGGCCGTCTGAGCGCCGCATTCGTCAGTGGTCAGTGGGCCGTGCGAAACCGGCCCGCCAATAAAAAACGGTGCGATACCCGGTTGGGTACCGCACCGATACGCGCCTCTCGCAGCAGCGTGGAAAGTGTTGTCGAATCGTTCTTTGGACGGCGCCTGATCAGAACAGGTGCTGGATGCCGGCGTAGACGCCGGTCTGGCTGCCGCCCGGATGCGGGTTGCCGGTCGACACGGCCGTGCCCGCGCCGTTCGCGTTCAGGCCGAAGTTGGCCGTCGAGCTGTTGCGCACCGTCGCGACCTGCACGTCGAACAGCGTGCGCTTCGAGATGTTGTACGAACCGCCGACCGTGTAGATGTTCGCGTTGCCGCCGCCGTGGTTCGCGTTCACGTGATACACGGCCGCGATCAACGCCGCTGCCGGCGTGGCCTGCCACGTCACGCCGCCCCAGATCTGCTGGGTGCCGGTGATACCGTTGTTGACGGCCGGGCCGCCGCTGCCGTCCGCGTGCGACGACTGGTAGGCGGCCTGCAGCTTGAACTGGCCGAGGAACACGTTCGCGCCCGCGAAGTATTCACGCGAGTAGTTGAACACGTCCGAGAAGCGGCCGTTGCTGTCGCGCGTTTCGTCGTAGATGCCGCGCAACTGGAACAGCGAGTTCGTGTAGGTGATCTGCGCGCCGGCTGCACGGCCCGGCTGGCCGGCCGTCGTGTTGCCGTTGAAGCTGGTCGAGTTCGAGAACGCGAACTGGCCGTAGAAGTCGAAGCCGTAGAACTGCGGCGACTGGTACGACACGTTGTTGCTGGTCTTGTTCCAGTTGCGGCCGCGCACGAGCGATGCCGACGACCAGCTCGACTGGCCCAGCGGATCGAAGTCCCACACGCCGTTCGCGATCGCGAGTTCACGACCGAACAGCAGCGTACCGTAGCGGTCGTTCGAGATGCCGACCGTCGCGAAACGATCCCAGATCGAGCCGGACGTGCCGAGACCGCCGTTCATCGTGTTGAACGCGCCTTCGAGGTGGAACAGGACCTTGTTGCCGCCGCCGATGTCCTCGCTACCCTTCAAGCCCCACAGGCTCGTGCCCCAGTCGCCGCTTTCCGCGCGCACTTGGTGGCCGTTTTGCAGGCCGTTCAAGTACTCGATGCCGGCATCCAGACGGCCATACAGCGTGACGCTGCTCTGCGCGTGCGCCGTCACCACCCCAGCAGCCATCAGCGCGGCCGCGACCAAAGCTTTCTTCATCATCTCCTCCATACCCTGTCAAAAAGTCAACCCAGACTGCACGAGATGCCCGGAGCGCGAGCGCCGGGCAAAAGCGGGATAACCAGGGAGACCTCGTGCAGGGCCGGTAAGCACGGCACGCGGGCAAGCAGACGGAAAACCGTTGAGCGGTCCCGCGCAGCCGGGTCGGCCTGCGGGGTCTCCTTGTATTGTCGTGAAGCTAAACTACATTTCACGAACTTCGTTTTGCTACTTTGGTTACTAATTTAGCAAAAATACAATTTTGTGGCGATGGAAATCGTTGTTTGACTAACACCTGTCGCCAATTTGCCATGCAACACAGTGCGCAACAGGTGCCATAAGGGTTCGCAATTACCGGAAAACCCTTGTCCCGCAAGGGAGACATGAATTCCGCGTACATGGGTCAAGGATTGCCACTATTGACGTTGCAGGGGCGCGGGCGTAAGCGCGAAAGACGTGAAATTGGTAAGTATTTCGTAATGAATCGGCGGCCGCCGGATGCCGCTGTCCCATGCCTGCAACGCCCGCCGCATAAGGCGTGCGGCTGCGGCGTATCGAGTTCAGCCGGGGCCCGGCCGTGCGTCGAGCAGCTGCGCGCGAATCCAGCGGTGCGCATCGGTGCGCGCATGCTTCGCGTGCGAGTAGACCTTCACCGTGTAGCGCGGGATCTCGAACGGCGCGGGGAAGATGCGGATCGGCGCCGCGTGCCGCAGCGCCTGCGCGGCGCGGTTCGGCACGGTCATCAGGAGTGCGGATTCCGCGATCACGAACGGCGCGGCGAGCACGGTCGGCAACTGCACGGCGACCTGCCGCGCGAGGCCGAGCCGATCGAGCACGTAGTCGACGACGCCGCGCGCTTCGTTCCATGGCGTGACGACCACGTGGCGGGCCGCCAGGTACTGGTCGAGCGTCAGCCGCCGGCGGATGTCCGGATGCGCAGCGCTTGCGATCACGACGTAGTCGTCGGAGAACCAGTCGAAATCCTCGATGCCCGGCGCGTCGGCCGTCGATTCCTCGTGGTAGCCGAGCGCGAAATCGATGCGGCCGGCCGCCAGCTCGTCGACGGAAATCTTCCGGTCGGAATGCACGACGCGGATCCGCAGCCGCGGCGCGACGTGCTGGATGCGCGCGAGGAACGCCGGCAGCACCGCGAACGCCGTGTAGTCGGTCGCGGCGAACACGAACGTGCGGTCGCTTTGCGCGGGATCGAAGCGGCGCGCGCGGGCGAGCCCCTTCGACATCGCGTCGAGCGCGTCGCCGGCCCACGTGGCGATGTCGTCGGCGCGCACGGTCGGCTGCATCTCGTTGCCGAGTCGCACGAACAGCGCGTCGCCGATCGCGTCGCGCAACCGCGCGAGCGCGTGGCTCAGCGCGGACGGGCTCATTGCAAGCTCGTGCGCGGCCGCGGCGACCGATCGGTGGCGGTACAGCGCGTCGAACGCGAGCAGCAGGTTCAGGTCGAGACGACGCAGGTCGGGATGCATCATGTTCAGGTCCGGATGAAGAAACTGCACTTCCTGCAGGCACGGCGCGAACGTAGCATGACGGTCTGATCGGCGCCAGCGCGCTTGCGCGGCGTCGCTTTCCGTTTCAAGTCCGGGCCGGAGGAGGGCTCAACCCGTGCAAATCGACATCCGTACCGCCACCGTCGCCGACGTGCCGCTGATCCTGCGCTTCATTACCGAGCTGGCCGTCTACGAGAAGGCGGAGCACGAAGTGATCGCGACGCCCGCGTCGCTCGAGCGCAGCCTGTTCGGCGAAGGATCGCCGGCGCGCGCGCTGATGTGCGAGGTCGACGGCGAGCCGGCCGGCTTCGCCGTGTATTTCTTCTCGTACTCGACGGCTTGCCCGGCAGGGGCTGTATCTCGAGGATCTGTACGTGTCGCCGCGTTTTCGCGGCGCGGGCGCCGGGTTGCGGCTGCTGAAGGCGCTCGCGCGGATCGCGGTCGAATCGGGCTGCGGGCGGTTCGAATGGAGCGTGCTCGACTGGAACGAGCCGGCGATCCGTTTCTACGAGAGCGTCGGCGCCGCGCCGCAGAGCGAATGGGTGCGTTACCGGCTCGCGGGCGACGAACTGCGCGCGTTCGCCGACGGCGCGCCGGTGAGCGCCGCGTAAACGCAAAACGGGCGCCCCGCGAGGCGCCCGTTCGCACGTCGTGCGTTGCGTACGTTACTTGAGGCTGCCCGACAGGAACCCGCGCAGGCGTTCGCTCTTCGGGTTGGCAAACACCTCGGCCGGCACGCCTTCTTCCTCGACGCGGCCCTGGTGCAGGAACATCACGTGGTTCGACACGTTGCGCGCAAAGCCCATCTCGTGCGTGACGACGATCATCGTGCGGCCTTCCTCGGCGAGCTTCTGCATCACCTTCAGCACTTCGCCCACCAGCTCCGGGTCGAGCGCCGACGTCGGCTCGTCGAACAGCATCACGTCCGGATGCATCGCCAGCGCGCGCGCGATCGCGACGCGCTGCTGCTGGCCGCCCGACAGGTGCGACGGATACTGCTTCTCGACGCGCGGCGCGAGGCCGACCTTCTCGAGATACGCGCGCGCACGATCCTCGGCTTCCTTCTTCGGGATGCCGAGCACGTTCACGGGCGCTTCCATCACGTTCTCGAGCACGTTCATGTGCGACCAGAGATTGAAGTGCTGGAACACCATCGACAGCTTGGTACGCACGCGCTGCAACTGCTTCGGATCGGCTGCGCGCAGCGCGCCGGCCTTGTCGAGGGCGGTGCGCACTTCCTCGCCGTCGACGAAGATGCGGCCGGCGTTCGGCTGTTCGAGGAAGTTGATGCAGCGGAGCATCGTGCTCTTGCCGGAGCCGGACGAGCCGATCACGCTGATCACGTCGCCGGCGTTCGCCTTCAGCGACACGCCCTTGAGCACCTCGTTGCTGCCGTAGCGTTTGTGGAGATCGTCGACGAAAAGCTTCTGGGTCTGGGAATTCATCAATAGTCCTGCGGAAACTTACTTGCCTTGCGGGCGCAGATACGCGAGCCAGCGGCGCTCGGCCTGGCGGAACAGCCACACGAGCGCGAACGAGATCACGAGGTAGAGCAGGGCGGCGATGCCGAACGCGTGGAACGACATGTAGGTAGCCGAGTTCACGTCGCGGGCGATCTTCAGGATGTCCGGCACGGTCGCGGTGAACGCCACCGTCGTCGCGTGCAGCATCAGGATCACTTCGTTGCTGTACAGCGGCAGCGCGCGGCGCAGCGCCGACGGCAGGATCACGCGGCGATACATCGTGAACGGCGTCATCCCGTACGCGCGCGCGGCTTCGATCTCGCCGTACGACGTCGCCTTGATCGCGCCCGCGAAGATCTCGGTGGTGTATGCGCAGGTGTTCAGCGTGAACGCGAGCAGCGTGCAGTGCATCCCGTCGCGGAAGAACGCGTCGAGCATCGGCGTGCCGCGCACGGCCTGCAGGCTGTAGAGGCCCGTGTAGCAGAGCAGCAGCTGCACGTAGAGCGGCGTGCCGCGGAACACGTACGTGTAGAGCCACACGGCGCTCGACAGCCACTTCCTCTTCGACACGCGCGCGACCGCGAGCGGCACCGACAGGCAGAAGCCGAGGCCGATCGACACGACCAGCAGCCACAGCGTGATCGCGACGCCGGTGATGCGATAGCCGTCGGTGTACAGATAGTTGCGCCAGTATTCTTGGATGAGTTCGATCATAGGTCAGCCTTGCGGACACCGGTCGAGTAGCGCTTTTCGAGCCACATCAGCACGAAGTTCGAGATCGTCGTGATGGCGAGGTAGACCGCTCCCGCGATCAGCGTGAAGAAGAAGAACCGCAGCGTGCCCTTGCCGGCGTCCTGCGACGCCTTCACGACGTCGGCCAGGCCGATGATCGACACGAGCGCGGTCGACTTCACGAGCACCTGCCAGTTGTTGCCGATGCCCGGCAGCGCGAAGCGCATCATCTGCGGGAACATGATCCGCGTGAACACCTGCCAGTTCGTCATCCCGTACGCGCTGCCGGCCTCGAGCTGGCCGCGCGGCACCGACAGGAACGCGCCGCGGAACGTCTCGGTGAAGTACGCGCCGTAGATGAAGCCGAGCACGAGCACGCCGGCGAGGAACGGGTCGATGTCGATCTGGTCCCAGCCGAGCGCGTCGGTCGCGATGTTCAGCCAGATCTGCAGGCTGTAGAACAGCAGCAGCATCAGCACGAGGTCGGGCACGCCGCGGATCAGCGTCGTGTAGACGGTGCCGATGCCGTGCGTCACGCGGTTGCGCGACAGCTTCGCGCCCGCGCCGAGCAGACCCAGCAGGAACGACAGCGCAAGCGAAAGCACCGCCAGTTTGACGGTTTGCCAGGTGCCTGCGAGGATCAGCGGGCCGTAACCTTGTAGAAACATATGTGGTCCCTGGTGTGGTCCCTGAGGGCGCACGCGGTGCGCCGCGAAAGACGCGCCCGCCAAGCTGCGCGGAACGCCCCGTGCGTATCATGACCGTCCGCCCCGGCAACGGTGCCGGGCCAGCCCGTCGCGCTAGCGGCGGGCAAGGGGGCGGGCGGCGCGTGGTTGACTGCCTGTACTGCCCGGATGCAGGGCCGCCCCCGCATCCGTTGCTTCTTTTTGTCCGCGCTCAGCGTGCCGAAGCCGAATAGACGCTGAACGAGAAGTACTTGTGCGACAGCCGGTCGTACGTGCCGTCCTTGTGCATGTCGGCCAGCGCGGTGTTGATCTTGAGCTTCAGGTCCGTATCTTCCTTGCGCAGGCCGATCGCGGTGCCGTCGCCGATCGTTTTCGGATCCTTCACTTCCGGTCCGGCGAATGCGAAGCCCTTGCCGCGCGGCGTGCGCAGGAAGCCGTAGTCGGCCTGCAGTTCGTCCTGCAGCGTCGCGTCGAGGCGGCCCGAGCCGAGATCGGTATAGACCTGGTCCTGATTCTGGTAAGGAATGACCGTCACGCCCTGCGGTTCCCAGTACGCCTTCGCGTAGGTTTCCTGCGTCGAGCCCTGCTCGACGCCGACGCGCTTGCCTTTCAGCGACGCGACCGTCGGCAGCAGCGGCGAGCCGGTCTTTGCGATCATCCGCGCCGGTGCGTCGTACACCTTGTCGGAGAAGTCGATCTGTTCGCGGCGCTTGTCCGTGACGGTCAGCGACGACACGATGACGTCGTACTTCTTCGCCTTCAGCGCCGGGATGATCCCGTCGAGGTCCTGCGCCACCCACACGCATTTCACGTTGATCCGCTTGCAGATCTCCTTGGTGAGATCGACGTCGAAACCGACGATCTCGCCGCTCGGAGCGGTCGACTCGAACGGCGGGTAGCTGGCATCGACGCCGATCCGCACGGTCTTCCACTCCTTCGCGAAGGCGCTGCCCGCCACGAGGGCGAGGGCGGCGCACAGGGCGGCCTTCTTCATTTCCATCCTTCTGTTGCTGACTTTCCGGGGCGCTCGCGGCCGGTCGGACCGGGCGCCGCGGCGTATTCTAGACGGCCAAAATTCGCCGATCGGCGTTCTGGCGATGGCGGCCGCCGGACGGGCGAACGCCAAAAGGGCGGTATTTTACCCGAACGCGATACCCGGAAAACGGCAATCCGGCGCGATAGATCGATTCTTCGATTCTGCGATTCGGCTGTTGCGGCAATCGCGGTATTCGCAACGAATATTTCGGCAATTGAATGTGCGGGTGCAACGATGCGGTGCGCGGGCGGCGGATTGTGGCGCCATCGGCGCGCCCCTACAGTGGAGGTAAACCCGCAAAGAGACCCCGCCTCCCGGAGTGCCCGCCCCATGTTCGAGATCCGTCGCGCCGCCGATCGCGACCAGCGCAGCCACGGCTGGCACGAATCCCATCACAGCTTTCCCGCCGCCGGTCGTGGCGCCGCGCCGGCGTTCGGCGCGCTGCGCGAACTGAGCGAGGAGTGCATCGCGCCGACCCGCGGCTTCGGCATGCGTCCGTACCGCGATGCGGAAATCGTCACCTACGTGCTCGACGGCGCGCTCGCGTACCGCGACAGCATGGGCAGCGGCGCGATCGTCCGCGCGGGCGGCGTGCAGCGCACGAGCGCCGGCACGGGCATCCTGCTGAGCGAAACCAATGCGTCGCGCGACCAGCCGCTGCGCCTGCTGCGGATCCGGCTCGCGCCAGCCGGGCCGGGCGGCCGGCCCGGCTATGCGCACGCGCGCTTCGCCGACGACGAGAAACGCGGCCGGCTGCGGCTCGTCGCGTCGCCGGACGGCGACGACGGCTCGCTGCCGGTGCGCGCGGATGCGCGAATCTTCGCGGGATGGATCGACGGGGACGAGCGGGCGGCGTTCGACGTGCCGGCCGGCCGCCGCGTTTATGCGCATGTGGCGCGCGGCGAGGTGGAGATCAACGGCCGCGCGCTGGCGGCGGGCGATGGCGCGGGCATCGGCGGCGTGGACGCGGTCACGTTCGCGCGCGGCCGGGCGGCCGAGGTGCTGCTGTTCGACGTTGCGTGAAACGAAAAAAGGGGACGCGGGCTGGTGCCCGCGTCCCCTTCGGCGCCGCTCCGCGGAGCGGCTTGCCGGCTTACTGCGCCGGCGCCGATGCGCCCTTGGCCGCACGATGCTGTTCCCAGCGCTCCTTCATCTTCTCGTGGCGCTGCTGCATCTGCGCGTACTGCTGCTTGAGCGCCGTGCTGACCGTGGTCTTCTGCTGGTCGTTCAGCCCGTTGTAGAACGCGAGCCACGCGGCGGACGTCTGTTCGCGCAGTTGCGCGTTCTGCTGTTCGGCCTGCTGGCGCGCGGCGTGCATCGCGTTCAGGTCGAGGATCGGCTGGTTCTGCTGCGCCTTGAACTGCTCGCGCATCTGCTCGTGGCTCTTGCGCATCGCATCACGGTTCTGCTTCATCGTGTTGACGGCCGTCTGCCATTGCTGTTCCTGCGACGCGTTGAGCTTCAGCTGGTCGTGCAGTTTCATGATCGCGCCGAACGGGCCGCCGTCGTGCCCGTGCATCTGGTGCATGCCGGGGCCGCCCGGCGGCGGCATGTCGGTGGGCGGCGCGGCATGCGCGGTGCCGAATGCGAGGGCGAGCACGGTGGCGGCCGCGATGGCCACGCGGGAAGTCTTCTTATACATTTCAGAAACTCCTTGTATCCAGAGGGTCCGGCGATGCGATACGGGGAAAGCCGCGTAACGCATCCGGTAAGACGCAGGTTAGCGATGCCGGCCCCGGCCGGTGTTACGTGGGGCGGCGGCCCGGTTACCGCGCATTACAGTTCCCTTGCGCCGTAACCCGCAGTAACCCTTTCATCCCTTTGTTTCGTTCTTCGACTCCGCCCTCGCGCGGTAAACTTCGAGCCATGACTACCCAGATCCTCATCGTCGACGACGACCAAGAACTCCGAGACCTGCTGCGCGACTATCTCGTGCGCCAGGGGATGGAAGTGTCCGTGCTGCACGACGCGGCGACGCTCGAGAAGCGTCTCGAGCGCGAGCGGCCCGACCTGATCGTGCTGGACCTGATGATGCCGGGCGTGGACGGCCTGACCGCGCTGCGCCAGTTGCGCGCGGCCGGCGACGACATTCCCGTGATCATGCTGACCGCGCGTGCGGACGACGTCGACCGCATCGTCGGGCTCGAACTCGGCGCCGACGACTACCTCGGCAAGCCGTTCAACCCGCGCGAGCTGCTCGCGCGCGTGCAGGCCGTGCTGCGCCGCCGCCGCGCGACGCCGTCGGCGGCCGCGCCCGAACAGCGCGAGCCGTTCGCGTTCGGCCGCTTCGTGCTCGACTTCCAGGCGCGCACGCTGTCGGTCGACGGCAAGCCGGCGACGCTGTCGAGCAGTGAATTCGCGCTGCTGAAGATCTTCGTGAACCATGCGCTGCGCACGCTCACGCGCGAGCGGCTGCTCGAGCTGCTGCACGGGCCCGAGTACGACGGCACCGACCGCGGCATCGACGTCCAGGTGTGGCGCCTGCGCCGCATCCTCGAAACTGATCCGTCGACGCCGCGCTTCATCCAGACGGTCCGCGGGCGCGGCTACGTGTTCGTGCCCGACGGCGAGGCCCATGCGCAAACCCATTGATTCGCTGTTCGGGCGGCTCGCGCTGCTCGTCGTTGGCGTCCTGCTCCTGTCGCACTTCGCGTGGTTTTTCGCGATGCGGCTCGAGCGCAACCAGATGCAGACGCGCTACGCGGTCGAGGAGGCCGCGTTCCTGGTCGACGCGGTGCGCCAGCACGTCGAGCGCACGCCCGACCAGCCGTTGCCGTCGCGCGTGCGGCTCGTGACGCCGGACAGCGCCGACGTGCCGAACGGCGATCTGTCGAACCTGCCGGCGGCGCTCAAGCGGTTCCGCGACGATGTCAGCGAGCGGATGCCGCCCGGTACGCGCGTCGAGATCGGCGCGCCGGGCCATCCGCCGGTGCTGTGGGTCAAGGAGCCGACCGACCGCAACTGGATCGTGGTGCCCGTGCAGCCGCTGCGTCCGCCGCGCTCGCTGGACCGGATGCTGCTATGGCTCGGCACGATCTTCTCGGCCGGCGTGATCGCCGCGCTGTTCGCGGCCTGGCAGCTGCAGCAGCCGCTGCGCTCGCTCGCGCGCGCGGTCGCGCGCTTCGGCCGCGGGCAGCCGGTGCCGCCGCTGCGCGAGCGCGGCCCGCGCGAGCTGCGCCAGCTCACGCATGGCTTCAACCAGATGGTCGAGCAGGTGTCGCAGGCCGACAACGACCGCGCGGTGATGCTGGCGGGCGTCGCGCACGACCTGCGCACGCCGCTTGCGCGGATGCGCCTGCGCGCGGAAATGATGGACGACGCGCGCTTGCGCGACGGCGTCGTGCGCGACGTCGACTCGATGTCGCACATCGTCGACCAGTTTCTGGTGTTTGCGCACGGCGGGTCCGATCGCAGCGAGCCGGTGCCGGTCGACCAGGCGTGCGAGCGGATCGCACGCAGCTATCGCGCGGTCGCGCCGAACGCGCCGACGGTCCAGACGCGGCTCGACGCCGATCCGGGCTTCCGGCTGCCGACGGCGACGCTCGACCGGATCCTGTCGAACCTGCTGGACAACGCGCATGCGTACGGCGCACCGCCCGTATTCGTCGAGACGGCGCGCACGCCGACCGGCTACGTGCTGGCGGTCAGCGACAGCGGCGGCGGGATTGCGCCGCGCGACCTCGCGGTCGCGACGCGGCCGTTCGTGCGGCTCGACCCCGCGCGCGGCGGCAACGGCCACAGCGGGCTCGGGCTCGCGATCGTCGAGCGGCTCGTGCTCAGGCTGGGCGGGGCGTGCGACATCGGCAACCGCCCCGAAGGCGGCCTGCGCGTCGCGATGACGTTCCCGTTCGAGGTCGTGCCGAAGGACGAACCCCACGCACAGGCCGCATAAGCGGCTGCGGCGCCTGCCCGGGCCGGCAAGCGCCGCGCGGCATCATTCGCCGAACAGCGTGCCGAGCGTCTCGGCCGCGTTGCTGTCGATCGTGTTGTAGGTCACGGTGGTGGCCTCGAAGATGTAGACGGTCGTATAGCGGCCGAGGCGCTCCAGGATTTCCTCCTGCAGCGATTCCGGCACGACGTTCATGTTCAGGTACCACGCCGTCGACGACAGCCGCGTCTGGAACGACCCATACTCCTGCATCAGTTCGTAGAACGCGTCGGCATCCTGATCGCGGCAGACGATCACCAAGTTTCCTGCCATTCCCTTCCTCCCGCTCGTCGATCGATCCCCGGGGTCTGTTTACCTATGGAGCGCGCATGCGTTGCCACGAGAACGGCCGCAACAGACCCCGGGGGCTAGCCCCGATCATACCCGCTTCGCCTCGTCCGGCTGTTGATGCCCGGCACGGTTTGCACCCGCGTGCCGCTGGCGGGTTCACGGCCGGCCCGGATCACGGCATAATTCGGGCCTGCATGCCGGCCGAAGGACTGCGGCCGGGCTGCTCCGTACCGTGCACCCGCCGTCCGCCCGCGCGCCGGGCACGATCCGTGCGCCGCCTGCGCGCCGTCCCCGGACGGTTGTACCTGAAATACAGGTTGGTGTAGTGTCGTGCCGTCGCGGGCCGACTCGACCGCGACCGCGCGGGGCGCAGCTTGCACGCACGGCGCATTGCGCCCGCGCGAGATCGTCAGTCAATCGAATTACCGCGCCCGTGCGCTTTGCCATGAATCAACATCGACTGCCGGCTTCGTTCGGCCTTACCGGGGAGGGCGCCTGATGGACGTCGGATTCTTCAATCCGAACCGGACCGCCAACGCGTCCGCGTGGCGCGTTCTGCCGAACCGGTGGGACTTCATCGCGTTTCCGCTGATCATCTGCCTGATCGCAATGGCGGTCGTCGGCTTCCACGAAACGATGGCGCCGATCGGCGTGCTGCAGACGCAGAAGATCTCGCTCGATCCGTCGAACCTGCCCGAATACGCGTTGCGCACCACGCTGCGGATGCTGGCCGCGATGGTCGCGGCGCTCGTGTTTACGCTCGTCTACGGTACGCTCGCGGCCAAGAGCCGCCGCGCGGGCATGGTGCTGATCCCGATCCTCGACATCCTGCAGTCGGTGCCGGTGCTCGGGTTCATCTCGTTTACGGTCACGTTCTTCCTCGCGCTGTTCCCGAGCCGGGTGCTCGGCGCGGAGCTTGCGGCGATCTTCGCGATCTTCACGAGCCAGGCGTGGAACATGACGTTCAGCTTCTACCAGTCGCTGCGCACGGTGCCGCGCGATCTCGACGAAGTGTCGCGGGGCTTCCACCTGACTTCCTGGCAGCGCTTCTGGAAGCTCGAGGTGCCGTTCTCGATGCCGGGCCTGATCTGGAACATGATGATGTCGATGTCGGGCGGCTGGTTCTTCGTCGTCGCGTCGGAGGCGATCACCGTCGGCAACCAGACGATCACGCTGCCGGGGATCGGTGCGTATCTCGCGCAGGCCATCTCGGACAAGAACTTCGGCGCGATCGGCTGGGTGATCCTCACGATGACGGTCGTGATCCTCGCCTATGACCAGTTCCTGTTCCGCCCGCTCGTCGCGTGGGCCGACAAGTTCCGGATGGAGAACACGAGCTCGGGCAATGCGCCGGAGTCCTGGCTGCTCGACCTCGTGCGCCGCACGCGCCTGATCCATCAACTGCTCGTGCCGGCCGGCTGGTTCTTCGCCAAGGCGGCGCGGATTCCGCTGCGCCTGCCGCTGTCGGGCGCGATGCGCTTCACGCTGCCGCGCGTCGAGAAGAAGGCGTCGCGCACGGTCGACATCGCATGGGCGACCCTCGTGCTGATCGGCACGGCCTATATCGTGTGGCGGGTCGTCAGTTTCGTTTCGACCGGCGTGACGATGGCCGAGGTCGGTCACGTGCTCATGCTCGGGCTCATCACGCTGCTGCGCGTGGTCGTGCTGATCGCGGTCGCGTCCGTGATCTGGGTGCCGATCGGCGTGTGGGTCGGGCTGCGCCCGAGGCTGGCCGAGAAGCTGCAGCCGCTCGCGCAGTTCCTTGCCGCGTTCCCGGCCAACCTGCTGTTCCCGGTGTTCGTGATCGTGATCGCGCGCTTCCACCTGAACCCCGACATCTGGCTGTCGCCGCTGATCGTGCTCGGCACGCAGTGGTATATCCTGTTCAACGTGATCGCCGGCGCAACGTCCTACCCGAACGACTATCGCGAAGCGGCGACGAACTTCCGCATCCGCGGCTGGCAGTGGTGGCGGCAGGCGATTCTGCCCGGCATCTTCCCGTACTACGTGACCGGCGCGATCACCGCATCGGGCGGCGCGTGGAACGCGAGCATCGTGTCGGAAGCCGTGCAGTGGGGCAACACCAAGATCGAGGCGCACGGCCTCGGCGCGTACATCGCGCAAACGACCGCCGCCGGCGACTTTCCGAAGATCATCCTGGGCATCGCCGTGATGTCCCTGTTCGTCACCCTGTTCAACCGTCTGCTGTGGCGTCCGCTGTATGCCTTCGCCGAAGCGAAGCTGCGGCTCGACTGAGACCGATTGAGAGCGAAACGCGATGCACAATCCGAATGCTGTAAACGCCCCCGTCCAGACGTCCCAGCCGCCGCGCCTCGGCGAGGAAATCCTGCGCGTCGATCACGTCTGCCGCGGTTTCAACAAGACGCAGGGCGAGCTGCTCGTGCTCGACGACGCGAACCTGTCGCTGCGCGAAGGCGAGATCGTCGGGCTGCTCGGCCGTTCGGGCTCGGGCAAGTCGACGCTGCTGCGAATCATCGCCGGGCTGATCGAGCCGACCGGCGGTGAAGTGACCTACCTCGGCCAGCCGCTGCGCGGCCCGGCCGAAGGCGTCGCGATGGTGTTCCAGACCTTCGCGCTGTTCCCGTGGCTGACCGTGCTGCAGAACGTGGAGGCCGGCCTCGAGGCGCTCGGCGTCGGCGCGCGCGAGCGGCGCGAGCGCGCGCTGGCCGCGATCGACCTGATCGGTCTCGACGGTTTCGAGAACGCGTACCCGCGCGAGCTGTCGGGCGGCATGCGCCAGCGCGTCGGTTTTGCGCGCGCACTCGTCGTCGATCCGACGATCCTGCTGATGGACGAACCGTTCTCGGCGCTCGACGTGCTGACCGCCGAAACGCTGCGTACCGACCTGCTCGACCTGTGGACGCAGGGCCGGATGCCGATCAAGTCGGTGCTGATCGTCACGCACAACATCGAGGAAGCCGTGTTCATGTGCGACCGGATTCTCGTGCTGTCGTCGAATCCGGGCCGCGTGATCGCCGAGATCAAGGTGCCGTTCAAGCACCCGCGCAACCGGCTCGATCCGGCGTTCCGCAAGCTCGTCGACGATATCTACGCGAAGATGACGGCCCGCCAGACCGGCGAGGCGACGAAGAAGGGGCTCGAGCTCGGCAGCTGGCTGCCGCAGGTGTCGACCAACCTGATGGCCGGCCTGATCGAAACGCTCGCGATGGCGCCGTACCACGGCCGCGCGGACATGCCGGAAATCGCGCGCACGCTGCATCTGGAAGTCGACGATCTGTTTCCGATCGCCGAAGTGCTGCAGTACCTCGGTTTCGCGGACGTGCGGGAAGGCGACGTGTTCCTGACGCCGCCGGGGCGCGTGTTCGCGGAATTCGGCACGCAGGAGCGCAAGCTGATGTTCGCGGATCACCTGCTGAAGCACGTGCCGCTGGCCGCACGGATCAAGAAGGTGCTGAACGAGCGCCCGGGCCATCGTGCGCCGCGTGTGCGCTTCGAGCAGGAGCTCGAGGATTCCCTGTCGGACGGCGCGGCCGAGGAAACGCTCGACGCGGTGATCGACTGGGGCCGTTACGGCGAGATCTTCTCGTACAACGATCAGACCGAGATCTTCAGCCTCGAGGACGTCGAGTCCTGATCGATCGTGCCGGGCCGTGCGGCCCGGCAGCCGCGTGCGCCGCGCCGCACGCATCACGCGCGGCGCATCGCCCAGTTACTGCAAATTGCCCCAGCGGTCGACGGCCGGTTCGGCCGACGCCCACTTCCAGTGCGTGCCTTGCTGGCACGCATTCGCGAAATACCAGTCGGCCTTGTCGCCGTCCTTCACCGAGAACGCGAATTCCTTGCACAGCGCGAGCGCCGACGAGTACGCGCGCGTGACGCGCACTTCGCCTTCGCCGTTTTCCAGCGGCAGCGTGTTCTTCACCTTCCACGGTTTCACTTCGCCGACGGCCAGGCTGCCGGCTGCCTTCGCGATCGCGTCCTGCTGGTTCTGATGGAGCTGCTTCATCGTGCGGTTGACGGCCTCGTCGGTCGCGGCCTGCACGGCAATCCCGACGCCGACGCCGACCGCCGGGTTCGCGGTGACGAGGCCCGTTGCCGCGCCGGCGAGCGCGCCGCTCGCCGCGCCGACCGACCCGCAGCCCGACAGCGTGGCCGCCGCCGCGCAAAGCGCGCCGATCGCCGCGATACGGATCGCGACGCTCATTGCAGCGCGCCCCAGCGTTCGGTTGCCGGTTCGGCCGACGCCCATTTCCATACGGGGCCGTCGCGGCAGATGGTGGCGACGTAGAACGCCGATTGCGCAGCCTTGTCGGCCTTCGCGGGCGTGTCGACCGCGAACACGATTTCCTTGCAGTCGAGCGGACCGACGCTGATCGTCCGGCTGACCGTCACGCGGCCCTGCTCGTCGTCCTCGATGGGGAACGAGTGGTGCGTCGACCACGGCGCGACGCCGCCCACGTCGAGCGGGCCGGCCGCCTTCGCGATCTGTTCCTGCGTATAGCGGTGCGCGACGCGCTGCGAGTACTGGACACCCGCACGCGCGCCGGCCACGGCGCCGAGGCCGATGCCCGTCGCGACGGCGGCGTTGTTGGTGACCTTGGAAGCGATCGCGGCGCCCGCGATACCGGCACCGGCTGTCGCGCCTTCGCTGTACAGCGAGTTGCAGCCGGACAGCAGTGCAGCCGTGGCGAGTGCGGCCAGCACGACGCGCGCCGGCATGGCCCGGCGCGACAATTCGAAACGAGTGTTCATCCCTGAATGCAAGTCCTGTCTGGGTGAGCGGCGACGCATGCGCGCCCCATGCCGCGTCATTGTTTCGCAATTGTCATGGGAAAAATGCAAAGCTTTGACAAATCGCCGGACGGCATGCCGCGCGTGCGCGCGGCGCTATTTTCGGACAGGTGGCTGACGAGGGGTCGAAACGTTACAAATTGAAGGTAATTGTTACCTTGGCGCGCAAAGAACCGACCTAGACTGTTTTGTTATGGAATGTTTCTACGACGGCTTCGAGCCGCACCGCATATGAGACACCCAGCCATGCGCCGTTCGAAACGGTTTTCGCACCGGCCACCCGACGCGGGAGCAGACCAACCGCGTCCGCACACCGACGCACCATCCGCACCGCCTGCCGGCGCGCCCGGCGAGACGCCGTCCGACGGCGATCACAACCAGGGCGGCGCCCGCCCGGAAGGGCTCGACTATCAACGCGACCTCGGCCAGGAGCAGGACGCTTGATCCCGTCGTCGCATTCCGCTGCCGCATTTCATTGCATTTCTCGGAACTGAATCGCCGCGCGGCCGCCTTCGGGCAGCCGCGTCCGCCTTGGCGCGCGCGCCGCGCCAGCCAATCGAATCGAGGAGGGGAAGCCGCATGAGCAGATTGATCGTGGTATCGAACCGTGTCGCCGCCGGCGAGGACACGCGCCCGAGCGCGGGCGGCCTCGCCGTCGGCGTGATGGACGCGCTGAAGGAAACGGGCGGCGTCTGGTTCGGCTGGAACGGCGAGATCGTCGGTGCACCGGACGCCGAGCCCGCGATCCAGCGGGACGGCAACGTGACCTACGCGACGGTCGGGCTGACCCGGCGTGACTACGACCAGTACTACCGCGGCTTCTCGAACGCGACGCTGTGGCCGGTGTTCCATTACCGCGGCGATCTTGCGCGCTTCGACCGGCAGGAGTACGCAGGGTATCTGCGCGTGAACGCGATGCTCGCGAAGCAGCTCGCCGCGCTGCTGCGGCCCGACGACCTGATCTGGGTACACGACTACCATCTGCTGCCGTTCGCGCATTTCCTGCGCGAGCTCGGCGTGAAGAACCCGATCGGCTTCTTCCTGCACATCCCGTTTCCGTCGCCCGACATGCTGCGCCTCGTGCCGCCGCACGAGGAACTCGTGAAGTTCATGTGCGCGTACGACGTCGCGGGCTTCCAGACCGATGCCGACAAGCAGGCGTTCACCGATTACATCGAGCGGCGCGGCATAGGCGCGGCGAGCGACGACGGGATGCTGCACGCGCACGGCCGCGTCGTGAAGGTCGCCGCCTATCCGATCGGCGTGCATCCGGACGCGATTGCGCAGGCGGCCGTCCAGTACGGCGCGCGCAAGCCGGTGAAGATGCTGCGCGAGGCGCTCGACGGCCGCAAGCTCGTGATGAGCGTCGACCGCCTCGATTATTCGAAGGGGCTCGTCGAGCGCTTCCAGTCGTTCGAACGAATGCTCGCGAACGCTCCGGGCTGGCAGGGGCGCGTGTCGCTCGTGCAGATCGCTCCACCGACGCGTTCCGACGTGCAGACCTACCAGGACATCCGCGAAACGCTCGAAGGCGAAGCCGGACGCATCAACGGCCGTTTTTCGCAGCTCGACTGGACGCCGATCCAGTACCTGAACCGCAAGTACGAGCGCAACCTGCTGATGGCGTTCTTCCGGATGTCGCAAGTCGGCTACGTGACGCCGCTGCGCGACGGGATGAATCTCGTCGCGAAGGAGTACGTCGCGTCGCAGGATCCGGCCGATCCGGGCGTGCTCGTGCTGTCGGAGTTCGCGGGTGCGGCGGCCGAGCTGACCGGCGCGCTTCTCGTCAATCCGTACGACCTGTCGCAGATGGCCGAGGCGCTCGAGCGCGCGCTGTCGATGCCGCTCGCGGAGCGCCAGGCGCGTCACGAGGAGAACCTCGCGCGGCTGCGGGAGAACGACCTGTCGGTCTGGCGCGATACGTTCGTCGCCGACTTGCGCAGTGTCGCGGCGGCCGTATCGGTCACGCAGCGCGCGGGCCGGCGGGTCGCGCATGCGTGAGTTCGCGCAGGGAGCCGGGGCCGAGCGCGAAGACGCTACCGACGACGCCACCGGCCGTTTCTTCGTTGTGACGGGCGGCCCGGGCTCGGGCAAGAGCACGTTGCTCGACGCGCTCGAGCGCGCCGGTTTCGCGCGCTCGCAGGAGGCCGGGCGAGGCGTGATCCGCGACCAGGTGGCCGTCGACGGCCACGCGCTGCCGTGGCGCGACCCGGCCGCGTTCGCCGAGCTGATGCTGAGCTGGGAGATGCGCTCGTACCATCTCGCGCGGCATGCGCGCGGGCCCGTGTTCTTCGACCGCGGCGTGCCGGACGTGGTCGGCTATTTGCGGCTGACGGGGCTGGCCGTGCCCGCGCACGCGGAAGCCGCGGCGCGCCGTTTCCGTTATCACCGGCGCGTGTTCATCGCGCCGCCCTGGCCGGACATCTATGCGCAGGACACCGAGCGCCGGCAGGATTTCGCGGAAGCCGTGCGCACCTACGACGCGATGGTCGATTGCTATACGTCGTACGGGTACCGGCTGATCGAGTTGCCGCGCGTGAGCGTGAAGGCGCGCGTGCGCTTCGTGATGGACGCGCTCGACGCCGCCTGACGCGCGGGGGCGCCTGTGGGGGCGGCGCGCGTTGGTGTCAGGCCGCCGCGTCCGGCCGCGGCGACGCGATGCGCAGCATGCTCACGACCGCGGCCACCGCCGCGAAGGCCGTAGCGACATAGAGCGCGACCGTCGGCCCGCGATCGGGCGCGAGCCCGAAAATCAGCGCGACGAGCGCGGCGCCGAGCGTCTGGCCCGTCAGTCGCGCGGTGCTCAGCATGCCGCCGGCGCCGCCGCTGCGCTCGCGCGGCGCCGACGACAGCATCGCGCGGTTGTTCGGCGACTGGAACAATCCGAAGCCTGCGCCGCACAGCGCCATCCGCCACACGATGTCGACGGTGCCCGGGTGCGCGCCGATCGTCGCGAGCGACAGCAGCCCGGCCGCGAACAGCGCGAGCCCGATCCCGCCGAGGATGCCGGCCGAATAGCGGTCCGACAGCACGCCCGCGAGCGGCGCGGCGAACACGATCACGAGCGGCCACGGCGTCATGTACAGGCCGGTCTCGACCTGCGAGAAGCCGAGCGAATTCTGCAGCCAGAACGGCAGCGCGACGAACGCGAGCATCTGCGACGTGAACGACGCCGTCGACGTATAGACCGACAGCGCGAACATCGGGATGCGCATCAGGTCGACGGGCAAAAGCGGCGCCGGCTGCGACAGTTGGCGTTTCACGAAGAAGTAGCCGACGACGAACGCGACGATCAGCTCGGCCGCGACGTACACATGACGTTCGCCGTGGCCGAGCCCGTCGACGGCCGTGATCAGCAGGCCGAACACGCACGCGTTCATCAGCGCGCTCGGAAAATCGTACGGCGCGTCGTGCAGCGGGTTGGCCGGCAGCGCGCGCAGGCTGCCGAGTACCGCGGCGATGCCGATCGGCACGTTGACCGCGAACAGCCACGGCCACGACGCGAACGACAGGATCGCGGACGCGACCGTCGGCCCGATCGCCGACGACAGCGCGACCACCATCGCATTGATCGACAGGCCGCGCCCGAGCATCGACGAAGGGTAGATCATCCGCACGAGCGCCGCGTTGACGCTCATGATGCCGGCCGCACCGAAGCCCTGGATCACGCGCATCACGGCCAGCATCGGCAGCGAGCCGGCGAGCGCGCAGCCGAGCGACGCCGCGGTGAACAGCGCGAGCCCGGCGATGTAGATGCGGCGATAGCCGATGCGCTCGCCGAGCGACGCGAGCGGCAGCAGCGTGATCGTGACCGCGAGCTGGTACGCGTTGACGATCCAGATCGACGCGGCGTCGGATGCGTGCAGGTCGCGCGCGATGGTCGGCAGTGCGACGTTCGCGATCGCGCCGTCGAGCACGGCGAGCGTGATGCCCAGTGCGACGCAGACGATCGCCCAGTAGCGTTGCGGAAGCGGCAGGCCGGTATCGGCGTTCATGGCGGGAGCGAAAGCGTGGTTGTCCGCGCGCCCGGTTGCCGGTTGCGTGCGCAACCATGCGAAAGGGCGGGGGCGGCGATGAACGGCCCGGCCCGCGCGGCTGCGCCGGACCGGGGCCGGTCGAGTGTATCACCGGGCCGCATTGCGCGACGCCGGCGCGCGCGGCTGCCGGCCGGCGCGGGCACTCAGCCTTCGAAGTCGAGGCCGCCGAGCCGCACGAGCGGGTCGGCCTGCGTGCGCGACGCGAGATCGATGTCGCGCGCGCCCTGCCACGCGCCCAGCTTTTTCGGCAGCGCGGCCAGGTAGTGCTCGAAGCGCTGCGGGCCGTCCGGCTCCATCAGCCGCTCGATTTCATCGGTGTCCCAGGTCAGCTCGAGATTCAGCGGATGCACGAAGCCGCTCACATGCTCGTGCGGCGCGCTGCGGATCTGTACGCGCGTCGGGTGCCCGTGCCCGCCGTACGGGACGACGTCGGTCAGCACGTGATCGGTGAAGAAGGCGGCGATTGCCTGCGCGATGCGCGGCGCGAATTCGGTATCGAAACGGCGGGCGGTTTCGGGCTGCATGAAGGCGTCTCCTGTGTGCCGAAAATCGTAGCACGGCGGCGATGCGATTCGGTGTGCGTGATACGCGTAATGGCGCGTTACCACTTGCTGCATCTATTACGGCCGCGTGCCGCCACAATGCATCGCATCCAGTACCACTTCGCGTGGGAGTCCATCATGAAAAAGATTGCCGCAGTGTGTGTCCTCGCCGGTTCGCTCGCCGTGGCGGGCCCGGCGTCAGCGCATGGCCGCGACGGCGGCGCCGTCATCGGCGCGTTGATCGGCGGCGCGGTGCTGGGCGCGATCGTGACGTCCGCGATGAATCCGCCCGTCGCGTACCAGGCGCCCGTCTACCAGGCACCGGCCTATCAGCCGCCGACGTACTATCAGGCGCCTGCGTACCAGCAGCCTGCCTATCCGACCTACCAGCAGGCGGAGTATCAGGACGACGGCCCGAACTATTGCTACGACCGCTACCAGCGCGCGTACGTGTGCGGTGCGCCGGTGTCGCGCGGCTATGCGCAGCCGGCCGGGTGGTAAGCGGGCACGCATGTGGCGTGCGGGCAGGGCGGCGCGGGATCGCTGATATCGCCTGACTTCCGGTACGCCTGACGACAAAAGGCCCTCGCGGTGATGCGAGGGCCTTGGTTTTTTTACGGCCGTCTATCGGCTTGTAGCAACCACGGGCGGGCCGTGCATGGATACAAACGGTTGCAATTGCGTCAGTGGCGATGACCGCCGCCGTTGCCCTGGCCGCGCCCGCCGCCGCCGTCGTTCCAGTCGGCGCGGCGTCCGTCGCCGCGGCCCCAGCCGCCGTGACGGGCGCGCTCGCCGCGGTCGTGATCCCAGCCTCGGCGGTCGCGATCCCAGTCGCGGCGTCCGCGGTCCCAGTCGCGCCCGCCGCCACCGCCCCAGATGTTGACCGTGCCGTACACGGGCGACGGCGCGTAGGCCGGGCCGTACGCGTAGCCCGGATCGGAATAGTAGGTCGATCCGTAGCCGTATCCGGCGTCCGGCCCGACGACGCAGCCGGCCAGCAGGGCGGTGACGCCGGCGGCAGCAATGAGCTTCAGCATGATGATCTCCGTTGGTTTCCGTATAAGTACCGCGCACGGGGATTGCCGGCTGTTTGCAATTGTGTCGTGAAATTACAGCGCCGTAAGGTCTTGCGACGAAAGTGTTAGCATCCGGAGCTCATTTGTTTTTCAGGAGCACATCGATGAAATTCGCGATCCGGGCCGCGCTGGCCGCTTTCTGCGTTACGACTGCCGCCGCGTGCGTGGCTGGCCCCGCATCGACGGCCGCCGTGCCGGCCGAGTCGATCAAGATGTTTCCGCAAGCAGCGGCCGGCCAGCAGCGCGCCGTGATCGCGCTGCCCGCGCTCGAGAACGAGGGCGATGCGCGCGTCGAGCTGATGATCGGCAAGACGCTGCAGACCGACTGCAACCAGCAGTGGTTCGGCGGCGAGCTGACCGCCGAGGACGTGAAGGGCTGGGGTTATACGTACTACCGGCTCACCGACGTGAAGGGGCCGGCGTCGACGCTGATGGCGTGCCCGGGCCAGGCGCCGCAGCAACGGTTCGTGCAGGTGCGCGGCGACGGCCAACTGCTGCGCTACAACAGCCGCCTGCCGCTCGTCGTGTATGTGCCGGACGGCTTCGAGGTGCGCTATCGCGTGTGGCATGCGTCGAAGGATGTGCAGCACGCGGCGAAGCAGTAACGTAGCGGCTCGCGCGGCTTCGGCGTCCTGCGGCTAGACGCCGCTCGCGCCGACGAGCGTCGGCCACGCGGCCAGCGCGGCCTGCGCGATCGCCTCCAGATCGCGACGGCTCGCGCCGTCGCGCGCCTGGATCGACATCCCCTGTTGAACCGTCACGTAGTACCGAGCGATTGCATCGAGGTTCGCGTGTGCCGCGATCTCGCCGGTCGCGACACCTTGCCTGAGGCGCTCGCGCAACGCATCGACCGTGCTTTCGCGCATCGCGATCAGCGTTTGCCGGACGGTGTCGGAACGCTCGGCCGGGTGCAGCGCCGACAGCACGATCAGGCAGCCGGCCGGCTTCGAGCGCCGCGTGAACACGCGCGCGGTATCCATCAGGTAGTTCCGCATGGCGTCGTGCGCGCTGCCGGCCTGTTCGACGCCGTCCCAGATTTCCCGTCCCTCCGTTGCGCGGTAGTGCTCGAGCGCCTGCCGGAACAACGCTTCCTTGCTGCCGAACGCCGCATACAGGCTCGGTGACGCAATGCCCATCGCGGCCGTCAGGTCCGCCATCGACGCACCCTCGTAGCCGAGCCGCCAGAACACCTCCATTGCGCGATCCAGCGCCGCTTCCTTGTCGAAGCTTCTCGGTCGGCCCCGTTCAGCCATTGCATCCATCCCTTCGTCGATATCTGTATCGATCGATAAAATAATTCAATTGACAGCGCCGCGCAACGTGCCACATTCTGTGTCGACCGTTACATAAATAAGGAAAGGAACGAACATGAATCGACTTCAGGGCAAGCGTGCACTGATCACGGGCGGCAGCCGCGGCATTGGTGCGGCCATCGCGAAACGGCTGGCGGCCGATGGCGCGGACGTCGCGATCACTTACGAAAAATCGGCCGAGCGGGCGCAGGCCGTCGTCGCCGGTATCGAGGCGCTGGGTCGGCGCGCCGTCGCGATCCAGGCTGACAGTGCCGATCCGGTGGCGGTGCGCAACGCGGTCGATCGTGCCGCGGAGGCGTTCGGCGGTCTCGACATCCTCGTGAACAACGCGGGGATCTTCCGCGCAGGCGCGCTGGACGACCTCACGCTCGACGATATCGACGCGACGCTGAACGTGAACGTGCGCGCGGTGATCGTCGCGTCGCAGGCGGCGGCGCGGCATCTCGGGGAGGGTGGGCGCATCGTGTCGACCGGCAGTTGCCTCGCGACGCGCGTGCCCGATGCGGGGATGAGCCTCTATGCGGCGAGCAAGGCCGCGCTGATCGGCTGGACGCAGGGGCTCGCGCGCGATCTCGGGCCGCGCGGCATCACGGTCAACATCGTGCATCCGGGGTCGACGGATACCGACATGAATCCGGCCGACGGCGAACATGCCGGTGCGCAGCGTTCGCGGATGGCGATTCCTCAGTACGGCAAGGCCGATGACGTGGCGGCGCTCGTTGCGTTCGTCGTCGGGCCGGAAGGGCGGTCGATCAACGGGACCGGGTTGACGATCGATGGCGGCGCGAACGCGTAAATGCCGATGCCCGGCGTGATTTGGCCGGGCAGCGTTGCGTTCGTTATCGGCAGCCGAGCCGTTGATGCTCGGTTTCCAGGTCGGCCCGCTTGTCGTAAGCGCGCAGTTCGTTGCGCGGCTTGCCGTCCGGGCCGATTCCGCGCACGATTTTCTGGCCGCGGTCGGGTGCATGCGTTACAGCGTCGATGCCGGCGGCCAGTTCCCTGCAGCGTGCGTCGGGGGACGCGCTTTCCGGGCGCGGCGCTGCCGCGCCGGTGATGTTGGCGATGCCCGGGCTGACATAGCGCTGCTTCGCGTGCGCGGTGCCGGATGCGGTGCCGGTATCGGCGGCGTTCGCCGTGCCGGTCAGGGTCGAAAGCGCGGCCAGTGCCGCGATCGTTCGAATCATGGTCGGGTCCTTGGGTCCGTTGTACATGCAAAGGTTCGGGATTCTACGCAATGCCCGGTGCGTGTCCGTGGCGATCGGGCAAAGTGCGATCGCATGTCGCATGTCATCGAAATGAATCGGAGAGGATCGCCGACGGTTTGTGCGTGAGGCGCACAGCGCGGCGGGTCGGGCGAAGGAGTTCATTTACAAAAACGCCGGGCGTACTTACGATGAGGCCACCTCGGGCTCGCAAGAAATCGTATGCGTACAGTCGATCGAGTGATGCTTGCCGCGCTTTGCCTTGGCGTCACTGCGTGCGGCGGCGGCGACAATGCTGCGCCGGCAACGCAGACGGTTGCGAGTACACCTACATCCGCCGCTGAGCCTGCCAGCGCGGCATCCGGTACGACACCCTCGTCGACGAATCCCGCCAGTCCGGCGCCGGCGGCCAGTCCGGCCGGCACGACGCTTTCACCCACCCCTGGCGCAAATCCTGTTCTCGTCGCCGACGTGACGGTCTTTCCGGCCGCCGACGGCAGCGATCAGGCCGACGCGCTGCAAAACGCATTCGACAGCCTGAAGGCCGGCCAGCGCCTGGTTATCGCGCCGGGCCGCTACGTCGTCGGGCATTCGCTCGCGGTGACCGTGCCCCGGGTGGTGATTTCCGGATACGGCGCGACGCTGGCCGCCACGAATCCGGCCGACCAGACGATCGTGATGAGCGGCGCCGGTTCGACGCTCGTGGGCGTGACGCTGGCCGGCACCGGCACGACGCGGCTCACGACGCCGGCTTCGACCAAGGTCGAGGTGACGGGGGCGGGCGTCCAGGTGCTTCGCGTGACGATCGACGGCGGCGCCAGTGGCGGAATCTTCGTGTTCGGCGGCAGCGGCGTTGCGATCGTCGGCAATACGGTTCGTGCGACGCTGGCCGACGGCATCCATACGACCTACGGTTCGACCAACGTGCTCGTGCAAAACAATACGGTGACGGGCACCGGCGACGACCTGATCGCCGTCGTCAGCTATGTCGGCGACGGCCGCGTCAACAGCAATGTGCTGATCGACCATAACGCGGTGTCCGGCAACGCATGGGGGCGCGGCATTTCGGTGGTCGGCGGCCAGGCCGTGACGATCTCGAACAATACTGTCGACGGCGTGCAGAAGGCGGCCGGCATCCTGGTTGCACAGGAGGACAGCTGGAAGACCTACGGCGTGTCGAACGTCGTGATCACCGGCAATGTCGTGGCCAATATCCAGAATTCGAATGTGAACAACGGGTTGCAGCCGACGCAGCAGGCGGCGATCGAACTCGACACGTGGACGGGAATGGTCACGGACGTCGCGGTGACCGGCAACCGTGTATCGGGGGCCGGTTATGCGGGTTTCCGGGCGTATGGAAACGTGTGTTCGTTCAGCGTGACGGGCAATACGTTCTCGTCGATCGCCGGCTCGCCGGTTTCGCTGTTGACCAATGGTTGCTCGGCGAACCAGGTCGTCGTCGATGCGAATCGGCTCGGGGACGGCAGTTTGCTGGCGTTGCCGGCGGGGGCATCGTTGATGGGGGCGATTGCCGTGACGGGCGCGAATGCGAGTTTGATGCCGCAGGTCAGGACGGGGTTGATGCAGTGAGAGGTGGTTATTGCGCGGCGGCGCGTGCGGGTGGTGGGGGATGAGGATAATTCCCGCGAGGTCAGAACCGGCGGCGTTCTCCGGGTGGCGAATTTTCGGGAAAGGCACCCGACAGAATTCATGCATCAGGAATGGAACGGGTGCGAGACGAATGTAGAAATGGCGTCAGACCACGGAATCTGCAGTCGCTCACATGCCTGATACGGGTTGCGACTACTTTCGCTCCAAGCGGGAATCTGTTGTAATTCCATGTTCAGTACATGGTTGTCGCGTGGGATTTCGATCCATCGACTAGATGCGTCGGCTCGGAAAGGTGCGTTCGTGCCCTCGAGATGTCTCCCATCTGCCGCCCTTGATGGCGTCCGATCCTTTGCGTTTTCGTACAACCCTTGCACTCCGACGTGTCCGGTAAGGTTGCTAGCCCGTGCACCCGGCGAAAATATTTTGGTTGTTAAACGAAGTGAAACAGCTCCTCCAAATTGTCCCGTCGCGACATCAGCACGCGAGTCGCGATGACTATCCGGCTCGTCACGCTGGTTGAGCACGGAATCCGCTGTTATCACCCCTCAGGGCAGGGCAGCTAGCCGCTCGACGTTCAACACAGGATTCTGATGAAAGCAGTCATTCTTGCGGGTGGGCTGGGAACGCGCATTTCGGAGGATACGGTCAACCGCCCGAAGCCGATGATCGAAATTGGCGGGAAACCGATCCTCTGGCACATCATGAAGATTTATTCCGCTTACGGTGTGAACGACTTCGTGATCTGCTGTGGCTACAAGGGCTACATGATCAAGGAGTATTTCGCGAATTACTTCCTGCATACGTCCGATGTCACTTTTGATATGCGGACCAATGAAATGCAGGTGCATCAGCGATATTCGGAACCCTGGAAAGTCACGCTGGTTGATACCGGCGAATCGACTATGACGGGGGGGCGTCTTCGTCGCGTGAAGAATTTCGTCAAGGACGAGGCAGCGTTCTGTTTCACGTATGGCGATGGCCTGAGTGACGTTAACATTACCCAACTCGTCGAGTATCACCAGAAGAGCAGCGCGCTCGCCACGCTTGTGGCCGCGTTTCCGCCTGGGCGCTTTGGCGCGCTGGATATTCACGACAATAAGGTCACATCATTCAAGGAAAAGCCCAAGGGTGACGGCGGCATGATCAATGGCGGTTTCTTCGTACTGTCGCCGAAAGTGATCGATCTGATCTCCGACGATGCGTGCGTCTGGGAACAGGAGCCGCTCGAGCACCTCGCTGAGCAGGGCAACCTCGCCGCCTACGAGCACGAAGGATTTTGGCAGCCGATGGATACGTTGAGGGACAAATTGCTCCTCGAAAAACTTTGGCAGACCAATGAGGCGCCATGGAAGGTGTGGTCATGATCGCCCCATCGTTCTGGTCCGGAAAGCGTGTCTTTCTGACGGGTCATACGGGCTTCAAGGGAAGCTGGTTGACGCTGTGGCTCCATTCGCTCGGGGCAGAGGTCACGGGTTATGCGCTCGAGCCCGACACCACGCCAAACCTGTTTTCCCTCGCACGAGTGGACGAGGGTATCGAGTCCGTCATTGGTGATATTCGCGATCGCGGACAGTTGCTCAACGCGCTGCGCCGTGCTGAGCCCGAAGTCGTGATCCACATGGCAGCACAATCGCTCGTTCGCGCGTCGTATTCGAGCCCGGTGGAAACATACGAAACCAACGTAATGGGCACCGTGCACGTGCTGGACGCAATCCGCCAGGTACGCAGTGTCCGATCGGTCGTGATCGTTACGACCGACAAATGCTACGAAAACCGCGAATGGGAATGGGGCTACCGTGAGAATGAAGCAATGGGCGGCTACGACCCGTATAGCAGCAGCAAAGGATGCGCCGAACTCGTTACCGCCGCGTATCGCAATTCGTTTTTCAACGAAGCCGCCTACGACACGCATCGTGTGGCAATTGCGAGTGCACGTGCCGGCAATGTGATTGGCGGTGGCGACTGGGCATCGGACCGCCTCATTCCGGACATCGTCAAGGCGATCGGCGCCGGTGAAATCGTCAACATCCGCAACCCTCACGCGATTCGCCCCTGGCAGCACGTGCTGGAGCCGCTTGGCGGCTATCTGCTGCTTGCCGAGAAACTGTACGTCGAAGGGGCACGTTACGCCGGAGCGTGGAATTTTGGGCCTGACGATATCGATGCACAACCAGTGCAGGCGATTGTCGAGCATCTGACTTCCCGGTGGGGTGACAACGCACGCTGGCAGCTGGATGGCGGTGATCATCCGCACGAGGCTACCTACCTCAAGCTCGACTGTTCAAAAGCACGTGCCCGGCTTGGATGGCGGCCCCGTTGGGATCTCGATTTCACCCTGGACAAGATCGTCGATTGGTACAAGGCGGCGCGCAAGTGCAAGGACGTAAGGACACTGACGCTTGCCCAGATCGCCGACTATACCCAGTCATAGCTATTTATCGCCGCAATGAACAAAGATCAAATCCGCATGCAGATCATCGAGCTCGTCAAACAGTATGGCGAGCTCGCGACTCGACGACCTGCCTTCGAACCTGGCCAGACAGCCGTGCCTCCGTCGGGCAAGGTGATTGGTGCACGGGAAATGGAACTCATGGTCGAGGCATCCCTCGATGGTTGGTTGACGACGGGACGCTTCAACGAAGCGTTCGAAAAAAGGCTCGCGGCGTATCTTGGCGTCGAATACCTGATCACCGTGAACTCCGGCTCGTCGGCGAATCTAGTGGCATTCTCGACCTTGACATCGCCGAAACTTGGTGACCGTGCCATTCGTCCGGGTGACGAAGTAATCGGCGTTGCAGCGGGTTTTCCGACTACGGTCAACCCGATTCTTCAATTCGGTGCGGTTCCCGTATTCGTAGACGTCGAATTGGGTACATACAACATCGACGCGACGAAGATCGAGGCGGCCATCTCGCCCAAAACCAAGGCGATCATGCTCGCCCATACGCTTGGCAACCCGTATAACCTCGAGGCGATCACCGCGTTGTGCAGGAAGTACAACCTGTGGTTGATTGAAGACTGCTGCGACGCGCTCGGCGCAACTTACAATGGCCAACTGGTCGGCACCTTCGGTGATATCGGCACGCTCAGTTTCTATCCGGCCCATCACATCACGATGGGCGAGGGCGGCGCGGTGTTCACCAACAACCCGGAATTGAAACTCATCGCCGAATCGTTCCGTGACTGGGGCCGCGACTGCTATTGCGCGCCCGGCAAGGACAACACGTGCGGAAAGCGCTTTTGCTGGAAGCTCGGCACGCTCCCGGAAGGCTATGACCACAAGTACACCTATTCTCACCTTGGCTATAACCTGAAGATCACCGACATGCAGGCGGCGTGCGCACTCGCGCAAATGGACCGTCTGGATGGATTTGTCCAGGCGCGCCGCGAGAACTTTAGGTATCTGCACGAGCGTTTGCAGACTTGTACGGAACATCTGCTCCTGCCGCACGCGACACCGAACGCTGATCCGTCGTGGTTCGGCTTTCCAATCACGCTGAAGCCCGAGGCAGAGTTCTCACGCGTCGACTTGCTGACTTACCTCGACCAGAACAAGATCGGCACCCGCCTGCTGTTTGCCGGCAACCTCACGCGTCAGCCTTATATGATTGGCCAGGAATATCGTGTGAGCGGCGCTTTGACGAATACCGACATCGTGATGAACCAGACATTCTGGGTTGGCGTCTACCCGGGGCTGAGCCACGAAATGCTTGACTTCATCGTCGAGAAAATCGAGACGTTTGTCGGCGTCAATTTCTAGGCGTTGTCATCGATGCGGAAGCCGTACCCACGCGAAGATCTCGAACTGGTCGTTCAGCATACGGCAGATGTCTGGACGGCTTTCCGTGGGGCGCGACTATTCATCACGGGTGGCACGGGTTTCATCGGATCGTGGTTGCTGGAAGCAGTACAGCACGCCAATCGGACACTCGGTAGCGGGATCGAGGTTGTCGTACTGAGTCGCAATCCAGAGAAAGCGCGCATGTTTGCGCCGCATCTTTATGCAGCACCTGGCCTGGCATTGTACGAAGGCGATGTCATCGATTTCGAAACGACGACGGGCACGATGGGTGCGATCGACCTTTGCATCCATGCAGCGACCGACGTCGCGGACATCACAAAGGCTGGCGACGGTTTGCGGGTGTTCGATGCGAATGTAACCGGTACACGTCGGGTGCTGGATTTCGCGCGCTCGAATGGTGCAACACACTTTTTGCTGACGTCGAGCGGCGCCATTTACGGGCATCAGCCCCCGACGCTGGAGCGGACGCCCGAGAGCTATTGCGGCGCGCCTGACACGCTCGACACAAAAGCAGCGTACGGGCAGGGGAAGAGGTCCGCTGAATGGCTCGTGTCGACCTACGGCGAGCAGCATGACATCAATGTTTCTATTGCGCGAATCTACGCGCTCGTCGGCCCAGGTATCCCGATGGACGGTCCATTTGCCGCAGGCAACTTTATCCGCGATGCGCTGGCGGGGCAGCGCATTGTCATCAAGGGCGATGGGCGGCCTCTACGCAGCTATCTGTACATCGCCGATGCCTGTATCTGGCTTCTGCGCATGCTGCACGGAGGCGTGATGGGGCGCGCCTATAACGTGGGCTCTGAACGCGCCGTGTCGATTCTCGAACTTGCTCGCATGGTGGAGACGCTATGCAGGGCACGCGAGGCCGCTGTGCCGGACATGGCGCCTGCGTCTGGTCCGGCGCCACGCTATATACCTTCGACCTCTCTAGCGCGTCATTCGCTTGGTGTGGAGGAGTACACGTCTTTAGAGTCGGCCCTTGCCAAGACGATCAACTGGAACCGAAACACGGTCACTGCATGAAGACATTCGAATCGTCCCGGATTCGCAAGACCATTCTCGATATGGCGTTCGCAGGATCGACCGTCCATATCGGTTGTGCATTTTCCATCGTTGAGCTGCTGGCTGTGCTGTACCGCAAACACCTGCGCTACGAGCAAAGCGATCCACGTTCTCCCGGTCGCGACTATATGGTGCTGAGCAAAGGCCACGGTGTGATGGCTCAGTATGCTTGTCTGAATGAAATAGGCTGGCTCGCCGACGATGAAATCACCCGCTACTTTGGCAATGGCACGCGCCTCAAGGGACTCGCCGATGCGCACGTGCCCGGTATCGAAGCTACGGCAGGGTCGCTCGGACATGGCCTTTCCGTCGGAGTCGGTCTTGCGTTGGCTGCGAAGCGAAACGACACCGATCAGAAGTGCTATGCGCTCGTTGGAGACGGCGAACTGAATGAAGGCTCGATCTGGGAAGCGGCGCTCTTTGCGGCCCAGTTCAAACTGGACAACCTAATCGTCATCGTCGACGCAAATGGATTCCAGGCCATGGGCACGACAGACGAGGTGATCGGACTCGGCGACATCCAGGCCAAGTTCGAGGCATTTGGCTTCGATGCCATCTCTGTCGATGGTCACGACGAAATCGCAATCGATCAAGCGTATCAGGCACTGAAGACCCGAAAAGACGGGCGCCCGAAAGCGATGGTGGCTCGCACGATCAAAGGCAAGGGTATCTCGTTCATGGAGCATGAAAATATCTGGCATTACACACGGCTCACGGCGCAAACGTATGACCTCGCGATTGCCGAGCTTGGAGAGAAGCAATGAGGGATGCATTTTCTGATGCGATTGTCGGCGCGGCGCGGCAAGATCCCAAGGTTCTTCTGCTGACGGGCGATCACGGCTATGCGCTCTTCGATGCATTTCGCAAAGCATGCCCCGATCAATACATCAATTGCGGTATCGCGGAGCAGAACATGGTGGGGGTAGCCGCAGGTCTTGCCAAGGCCGGATTCAAACCCATCGTCTACGGACTCGCCGCATTCGTGCCGATTCGCGTTCTGGAGCAGATCAAGATCGATGTCTGCTATGAAGATCTGCCGGTTACTTTTATCGGCGATGGCGCCGGGGTGGTCTACGCCCAACTGGGTACGAGCCACCAAAGTACGGAGGATATTGCTGCGCTTCGCGCGATCCCGCAGCTGTCGATATATTCTCCTGCTGACCGGTTCGAGCTGACTGCCTGCATGCAGGACATCTCGGACAGACAGGCGCCTGCCTATCTGCGGATGGGCAAGGCGGATCTTGGCGATGTGCATTCTGCACCGCTCAACTCGTGGCGCAATGGCGATGCTGTCCCATTAACGAACGAAGCGCATCCGAGCCTTTTCATTGCGACAGGTTCGGGTGTGCGGCTGGCTCAGAAGGTCGCGGCGGCGGCTGGTGGCGCGGACATCGTCTCGGTGCCCTGCATCAAACCCTTTCCTGTTGATTCGATTCGCAGGCTTGCAGCGGGCAGGCAAGCGATCGTGACGTTTGAAGAGCATTCGATTTACGGTGGACTGGGTGGCGCCGTCGCGGAAGCGCTGATGGGCAGTTTTGTCGGGACGTTCGTGCGTGTAGGCATTCAAGATAGATTCAGCGCGTTCTGCGGCAACTATCCCTATCTGATGGAAAGCCATGGCCTTTCCCCAGATGCCGTCAAAGAGCAAATAAAGAAGGCACTCGATGCAAGCGTCTAATTTCGACCGTGAGCCTTTGACGAAGACGTTTGTCCAGCTATTGCGTTTTCTGGTTGTCGGCGGGCTGAACACACTGGTTGGCTACTCGTTATTTGCGGTTCTGACTTACGCGGGTCTCGCTTATCCCGTCGCTATTGGGCTCGCCACCATTGGCGGGGTGCTCTTCAACTTCCAGAGCGTCGGACGGCTCGTATTCGACGGTGCGCCGCGGTCGCGCTTCTGGCGATTCGTTGGCGTCTACTGTGTGATCTACCTGTTGAATCTCGGCGGAGTGCGGTTGCTGCTCGGCCTTGACGCAAACATCTATATTGCGAATGCTCTGACGCTGCTTCCGCTTAGTGTCATTGCGTTTATCCTGAATCGCCGTTTTGTCTTCAACCTGTCATGAAGCATATAACCGTTGTCACGCCTTGTTTCAATGAAGAGGAAAACGTCCGGGCTGTCTACGAAGAGACTCGTCGCGTGTTCTCGACGATTCCGGAGGTGACCTATGACCATCTCTTCATCGACAACGCGTCGACGGATTCGACGGTCAGCATCCTGCGAACGATCGCCGCGGACGATCCGGCCGTTGGCGTGATCGTTAATGCACGGAACTTTGGACACATCCGATCGCCGATGTATGGTCTTTTGCAAGCAAAGGGCGATGCCGTCATTCTGCTGGTCGCCGACCTGCAGGACCCGCCCGAACTGATGCGTGAGTTCGTGAAGAGCTGGCTCGCAGGCGCGCCCGTCGTGGTCGGCGTAAAGCCTGAATCGAAAGAGTCGGCGCTCTTCTTTGCGCTGCGCAGGATGTACTATCGTCTGGTCACGCAGATCGCCAACGTCACGCTGATCCAGAACTTTACGGGGTTCGGGCTTTACGACCGCAAGGTTATCGAGATCCTGCGACAGATCGATGATCCGTACCCGTACTTCCGCGGACTCGTATGCGAGATCGGGTTCGAGATCAAACAGATTCCATACGTCCAGCCGCGCCGTAAACGGGGCATATCGAAGAACAACTTCTACACGCTCTACGATATCGCAATGCTGGGTATTACCTCGCATTCGAAGGTGCCGTTGCGGCTTGCCACGATCGCCGGGTTTGTCCTTTCCGGCCTGAGCCTTTTCGTCTCGTTCATGTATTTCGTCCTGAAACTCGTGTTCTGGAGCAGCTTCTCGATGGGCAGCGCTCCGATGCTGATCGGTCTATTTTTCTTCGCGTCGGTACAGTTGTTCTTTATTGGCCTGCTTGGCGAGTATGTGGGCGCGATTCTTACCTATGCGCAAAAGAGACCGTTGGTGGTCGAGCGCGAACGGATCAATTCGGGCGGGACTGCCATCGAGGCCCAAGCGGCCTCGAGACCGAATTGACCGACAGTCCAGTTGACCTGCTGAGCAAACGGCATGAACGATCGACCTCCCTGCAGAATCTCCCACATGCAATCGTCAGAAAAGCGGTTGGTTTCCGAATGGACGTTTTCAGGCGCGCTGATGGTGGTGTGTCTGGTCGCGGCCTGGCAGCTATCGGGTGCGGCCTATCTCGGTCTTCATCTCCCGCTCATCTATGGAAGCGATGGCATTTTCACTCTCTCGTTGATAGAGCTTGCGGTGAGGAGTCACTGGTTCTTCAGCACTGAACTATTGGGCGCGCCGTTCGGCGCTAATCTGTATGACTATCCGATTCCAGACTCAGGCAGTATGCTCGTGCTCAAGGTTCTTGGACGGACTTTCGGCAATCCCGCGACCGCGCTCGATCTCTACTATTTGATTGGATTTCCACTCAATGCGATCGCGGCGTACTGGGTGCTGCGGAAGCTTCAGATCTCGAAGGTGCTGAGCTTCGCGGGAGGATTCATCTTCACGCTGCTCCCGTTCCATTTTCTTCGACTCCATCATCTCTTCTATACCTGGTACTTCGCCGCACCGATGTTCGTCTGGTTCGCCAAGCGGATCTGGGATGGTGAATTGTCTTTCAGTCTCCAGCGACGCGCCGTGAAGAGAACGCTGTTCGATGCGTTGATCCTGCTCGTGCTTTCATGTTTCGGCGTGTATTACGCGTTCTTTGGCGTTCTTTGCTTGCTGACGGCCGGCATCGCACGATCGGTTCAGCAGAAGGCGATTAAGGCGATCTTGCCTGCCGTCGTGGCCGTGGCGATCGTCTCGTTCGGCATTGTGGCCAACGTCAGTCCGAACCTGATCTATCGGATGCAGCACGGCGTCAATCAGGAAGCGGCGTGGCGCTCGCCCAGCGAAGCGGAACAATACGGTCTCAAGATCGATCAGCTTCTGCTGCCGCGGCCGGATCATCGCTATAAGCCATTTGCCAGGCTTACGGCGGACTACTCGACGACCTTTCCGCTCGTCAACGAAAACGCCTTTGCATCGCTTGGCATCATCGGCAGCGTTGGCTTGCTAAGCCTTGTGATTTTTGTGGTCGCGCCGACGTGGCGGCGCGCTCCCGAAGAGCTCCTGCAATTCCTTGCAAGTCTCACGATCGTGCTGGTGTTGTTCTGCACGATCGGTGGATTTTCCGGCATATTCAGTCTGCTCGTCAGCCCGATGATTCGAGCCTGGAATCGCGTCAGCGTATTTATTGCCTTTACGTCGATTGCTGCGGTGTTGCTGTTGATCCAGCGATATCTGTTCGCCGGCGAACGTGCTTCTCTCCGGATCGCGGCGTTCTGTTTGGCGTTGTGCGCATTTGCGCTATGGGATCAGACAACGACACCGTCTCTGACTCGTCTTGCAAAAAACAAGGTTGAATTCAATAGCGATGCGAGTTTCGCGCATGCGATCGAACAGCAAGTTCCGGCCGGAAGTGCGATCTATCAATTGCCGTACGTCGGGTTTCCCGAAGGATCCACGCTCAACCGTCTCGAGCCATACGATCTGGCACGCCCCTTTTTGCATACCAGCGCGCTCAGGTGGAGCTTCGGCGGCATGAAGGGGCGCGATGGCGATCTGTTCTTTCGCTACCTCGCGCTCGAACCCGTCGCACGGCAGATAGAAGTGATCAGGCGGATCGGCTTCAACGGTATCTATATCGACCGGCGCGGTTATGCTGACAACGGGGCCTCCATCGAAGCCGAGCTTACCCGGAACCTCGGTGTGACGCCGATTGTCAGCCCGACCGGCGACCAGGTTTTTTTTGCTCTTGCAAGCCGGGTGGCTGGAACGAGTCAGGTGGATCTTTCCGGAATGACAGCGCATCAGATCATGGAACGGGCCGGCTATGTGGTCGACAAATTGGGGCCGAGGAACAACAACTCACTCAGCGAAGGCATTGACCTTGGCCAAACAAGTCTTCCGAGGTTTCTCGAGAATGTTCGCGGTTTATCGACACGAGAAGACTGGGGGCGTTGGTCGGATGCCAATGTGTTCCCCGATGTGGAACTGAGCTTCGTTCGGCCGCTTCCAGCACGATTCACGCTGCACGTCCGCATGAAGGGATACGGGCCGAACATTGGGAAGCCTTCAAGCATCATGGTTGGTCAACAGACCCGAACCGTGATTCCAGGTGCCGAGATTCGCGAATTCGCGTTGCGCTTTGATAATCCCACTGCAGCGCGCACAATCCGGATCCAACCGGTTTTGCCACGCTCTCCGCAGCAAAGTGGTGCGGGTAACGATGGCCGGCTGCTCGGCGTCGGCATACAGAAACTCTGGATAACGACCGGGGACGACCCGGCGCTCGAAAGCGAATCCCGACGATACCCCGCAGGTGCGTGATGCCGGGAGCTGGAGGGGCGCCAGACGGGCCTGAACGGGGAGTTTCTTGTGAATCTTGGGGGAGGTTTGGGGCTTGGCTGGTCCCCCGACAGAATCCATGCTGGTCCGCCGGCTATGGGAATAGCCGGCAACCTTTGAAGAAATACCCCCAAAAATACCCCCAGGGGGTGATCTGTAGAGGGCTCGGGCAGGACGATGCTCGGCACATTCTGCCGTTGGCCCAAACCCGCCTCGTCGCGACGCAAGATGCCGCGGGCATATTGCGGCCCAAATCTGCTCATCTGTCGACATGCTATTCATTGCCGGTCCCGACCGAGACGCACAGGAGTGGACTGCCGTGGGCGGGAGCGTCGGGTGGTTCAAGTCGCAGCAGAAAGTCGAAGTACCGTCCGGTGAGCTTCCCGAGTTGTTCCTGTACTGCGCCGAGCCGAATCAGGCATTGGGCGTCCCAGTTCATGCCCACGACGAGCTCGCTCGTTTCGCAGTTCCACTCGCTCAGTAGAATCGCAGCGGCGCGGGCGTTTTCTTCGGCGAACCGCTCGATGCGCTGCTCGATGTAGCGCACGTCGTCACGCATCAGCGTGCCGGAGATGCGCAGCGAGACGGCGTGTGCCACCTCGTCGTGCCTCAGGTACACCGAGGCAATGCCGCCTAGATGTCGGGACACCCGATCAAGCTGTTCGTCTTCCAAATCGTCGTGGACGGGCAGCGCACCCGACAAGACGTAGCGTGCTGGTTCTTCCATCGTATCCTCAGCTGATTCGGTTATCCTAGGTCTGCGGTCGGTAATGGCGTATCAAGTCGCGCGTGTCAGGGCGCTGGCTGCCGGAACCTGTCCAGAATCTGCGCTTGGCGCCGCAGGAAGGCCTCCAGTTGCAGGTGCTCGTAGGCGAGTTCCTCAAGCAGCTCGACGTGTTCGGCGAGGCCGACGGGAACGAACGACGGCTCTCCATACCGCACGCGTTTGAAGATGGCGCCGGTCCGCGCCCATTTTTGGGAGAATTCTTCCAGTGTGTCTTCGACTGACTCCGCTTCGTCGTCGGTGAGCGCACCGCGAATACGGGTCATGAAGGAGTGCGTGACGGCATCGGTCGCGAAATAGACATCGGCCGGGTTCGCGATACTCTCGGCGAACTGTTGGGCGTGACTGTGCCGAAAATTGTCGAGAACGGACAAGGTGCCGCAGATTTCGTAGGTGAATGACATAGCATCTACTCCAGCAAAGGACTGCTGTTTTTCGGGACGTATGCAGTCGAATTTTCCTGCACGCGATAACGTCGAAGCTCGATCGTGTACTTATCACGCTAGTCAACAAAAACGTATATGTCAACCGAGAATCCACGTTTGGGTAACTTTGCGCTGCGTCTGAAGCAGGAGCGGCGGCGCCTGCGTATGACGCAGGACGAATTGGGCAGCTCTGGTGGCGTTCGAAAACAGGCGCAGTCCAACTATGAGAAGGGTTTGCGGTACCCGGACGCCAACTACCTGGTTGGAATTGCAGAGGCCGGGGTTGATGTTCAGTATCTGCTGACTGGTCAAACGTCAAATCCTGCGACGCTCCGGCTTGCCGATGAGGAGGAGCGACTTCTCGCAGGCTTCAGAGAATTGAAGAGTCGGGAGAAGAGGGGTGTGCTGGCGCTGGTCGACGCGATTAACGGACCCGTGTCGGGGGAGTCGGACGGCACCGAGGGCAATTGATCGCAACGTGATGATGTAGCTGGCCGAGGCGGGCGAATATGGAGGCACCTCCCTGACAGCAACTTGTCGGCGGTCGAACCGCACACACCGTTCGCTGCCGATTCGGCGCGACTTCGTGCCGCAGCCACCGCTACACCGGTGCAATCAACATGTACGTGGGACTCAGACGCTCTCAGTTGCCGTCATGGTGAGTCGGCGGCGCACATGCTGCCCATATCGACAATTGAGCGTCACTGCTTCGACCGCTCAACGGTGAGCGTAACGTTCCATGTGCATGGCGCCCAAAACCGGCGCAAGCCTATCCTGCACTACTTCGATTTTCATATTTTTCTTGGCGCTAACGTGATTTTTACGCGCGCGATGTGCAGATCGTGTGCAATGAAAACTCGCGTCCTCTGCAATCGCAATGTGTCGCTGTGTGAGGCTGTCAGCGCAAGAAAGTTGGCCCGGTATGCATAGGCGAGCGATCCCGAGTGCGATAGCTGTAGATGGGTGAATGGTGGCGTGTTAGATCGCATGGTCGGAACCGTGCGCTCGACGAATCGCACCGTGTCGTCAGACTGGGAGTCGCAGCCGATCTAAGGTCGCTTGGCTGCGACCATCTACGCAAGGCAGCGGCAGGTGTATCGCGAAGGCGTCGCAATAGGAGGGAGCTAGTGGTGCATGTTGTGTCCGCGCGCTGGTACGATCGAATGCGTTCTCGGTGTCCTTGGGCGTGACGTGCCAAGCGTATGATGGTCGCCGAGATTCACGTGCGTGTGCACGAATGAGAGGGCAGGTGTGCTTCCGTGCGTGTCGAATAGGACATGGACGACGAGATAAAAAATATTTTGCATACCGAGACATTCCTCTGATTGCTGATGCGTTCCTTTCATCTGAAAACCGCATTCAACCAGTGTTGACGTTAAGTTGATGCCTGCGCAAGATGCTATCAACGGTATATGTCGGAGCGAGTCATGTCGGTATCCAGACGTTTCACGCGAGCGCAGTGGGAAGCGTTCGGCCGCAGACTTGACGCACTGCCAGAGAAGCCCAAAGACGAGCAGTCGGTCAAGGTCGGGGATGGCGTCAAGTCGATTCGGAAGCAACTCAGCGCAGCGCGCGAAAAGGGTTACACGCTGCCGGAACTGGTTGAACAAGCAGCACAAGACGGCATCGGTGTGAGCCTCAATTCTCTGAGATATGCGATGCGCCGTGCGGATGGAAAAGGACGAACTCGGCACAGCGGACGGGAAGCGGAACGGTGTCAACCGGTGCCAGGTCTGAACACGAAGAGCGGTATGACCAGCATCGACTCGAAACGCCCCCGATCTCAAGGGAATAGCATGAGAGAAGCGACTAAGCCGAGGCAAGGGGTTCAGGGCTTCCTCGGATTTCCGATCAGCCCGGATAGCGAAGACTTATAGAGGCGCGGCATGGCAGGCGAAGACGCGCTTGTGGTGCTCTCCTTCGCATAGCTTTCAACTGGCACGATTAGCCCAGCAATTGACAATCTTTCCGATGTGAAAGGTTTGGTGCATTTGCGTGCCAGCCTGTCAATTTTGGTTAAATGAGGCCCATGTACATGTAGGCGCCGCACCAATCTCCTGCTCTCGTCTGTAGATTTGGTATTCTGTAATGTACGAAATGGTGATTCGCTCGTCCCGGTATGTGGGTTGATCGCCTAAACCAATACGAAATCGAAAAAAATCGAGAGGGCGGCTGTGTCACTATCCGAAACAATAAGTAGCTTTGCCGCGGGGGCGGTTGACTGGAATAGGCGTCCTGTAGCGCTGAACTTTGGTCGGTTGCAAAGCACCTTGGGGCATTTGCTTGCGCTTCAGCACGCAAACGTTCGCGAGGGGTTAATGGCCGGCATCCACGGGCACCTTACCTGCGTGTCAGCTCGCCATGATCTTTCACCGAAGCTGTTCATTGGTGTGCCTATCTCGGTGCGGCTTGTCACCGACCGTGGTCAGCTTCATTTGATCAACGCGATCGTCCAGGACGTACAGATTGGTCAGAGCGACGGCGAACTCTGCGTGTACCAGCTCACAGTCTGCGACGCTCTGTCTCTGATGGACAAGCGCACCAATTCTCGAGTGTTTCGCAAGCTGAGTGTTGTGGACATCCTTGGTACGCTGTTCAACGAATGGCGGCAGCGCAGTCCTGCTCTGGCTCGTGCTTTCGAGTTCGACCTGTCCGGCCTGAGGCGCGATCGCTATCCGGCTCGCGAATTGACTCGACAAGTAAACGAATCAGACGCGAAATTCGTACGTCGCCTGTTGCGTCGCGAAGGGATCACGATTTTCGCCAAAGCCGGAGCGGCTCAGGGCGAGCGCACAGCCCACGACGACACACCGATACATACGCTGGTGTGTTGCGATGATCCCGGGGCGTTACCTGAAGCGCCGGCTGGCACGGTGCGCCTGCACCCTCGTGACGCCGGCACGGAGGAGCGCGATACAGTCACGTTGTTTGCGCTGCATGCGCGGCTGGTGCCGGGCATGACCAGTCGCCCATCGTGGGACTACAAGAAGGCTCGAATCGACGAATCGACTGCTGCGGGCAGCGTTGATCAGGGCGAGGCCGGCAATGATCTTGCGAAGCTCTTGACCGACGTCGCGATCGACGTCCCGCATGCAGGTGACTCGTGGGACGATCATGAACGGCTCACGCGCGCGCGGATGCTTGCGCATCAGTTCGAGGCCGAGCAGTACGACGGAGCAAGCGGCGTACGCGATCTTGCCGTTGGCACATGGATCACCTTGGCGGGCGATCCCGAGTGGGACATGCAGTCGACCGACAAAAGACAGTTCGTTGTGACGTCGATCGATCACGAGGTCTGGAACAATCTTCCGAAGGGATTGACCGAGCGCGTGCAGGCGTTGTTCGCTGCAAGCCACAATCTTGCGTTCCAATCACGTCCGCGGCCGTCTGCGTCGGCGGAAGAGGCGGACACGCGTTACGAAAATACATTCACCTGCGTGCGCCGTGGTGTACCGCTCACACCGGCCTACGATCCGAAAATCGATTTACCGCCGGTGCACCTGCTGACAGGTGTGATCGTGACGCGTGATGGTGAGGAAGTCGTCTGCGACGAACTCGGCCGAGTTTACGTGCGGATCCAAGGGCTCGATCCGGCGGATCATACCCACGCGCAAGGCGCCGGCACCAACGACAACGTTGGTGATAGTGCTCCGATCCGTGTCGCATCGAGCCTGGCGGGAACGCAGTTCGGGGCTTCGTTCCTGCCTCGTGCTGGGATGGAGGTTTTGCTGGGCAGCATCGGAGGCGATCCTGACCGGTTGGTGATCATTTCGGTGCTGGGGAACGGCGTGAATCAGCCGGCTACATTCACCCATACCGGCTCATTGCCGGGCAACCGCTATGTGTCCGGGATCAAGACAAAGGAAATTAAGGGTAAGCGGTATAACCAACTCAGGCTGGACGACACGCCGGGGCAAATTTCCAGCCAGTTGGCGAGTGAGCATGCGCATAGCCAATTGAACCTTGGCTACCTAACCCAGCCACGTGACAACGGCGCGGGGCAGGATCGTGGCGAAGGCGCGGAGCTGCGCACTGATGCAGCGGCCGCCTTACGGGCGGCACAAGGCATTCTGCTGACGACCTATGCGCGGTCGCAGGCGAGCGGCGGGCAACTCGACCGCGACGAATTACTTCAATTGCTCGGTGAATGTACCGAGCTATTTAAGTCGCTCGGTGATTACGCCGGGCAGCACGGCGGACAGGCTGCTGATACGGCAGGTCAGGTCGCTGTCTCGCAAGCGTTCAAGAATTGGGCGCCACGTAGCGGTACGTCGGAATCCGGATCTGGGCCGGCAACAACTTCGCAGGCCCTGATGGCATTAGGTGCGCAGGCAGGGTCGGTCAATGTCACTCCAAAGACGCATGTTACCTACGCGGGTGAGAACATCGATCAGGTCGCGCAGCAGCATCTCCAGTTGATGAGCGGCCAGCGTTTTAACGCGACTGCAGGTCAGGGGATGCAGTTATTTGCGCGTGGCACAGGGATGCAAGCCGTAGCTGGTGAAGGCCCGATGCTGCTGCAGGCTCAGGCTGATTCGCTAACGGCGAATGCGCAGAAGGGGGTTAAGATCGCGACCAACGAAAACGAAGTGTTGGTTACCGCGCCAACAATTCGGTTAGTCGCTGAGGATGGCAGCTACATCAAGATTGGCGATGGTGTGACGCTTGGCACGAGCGGCGATATCAAGCTGCTATCAGCTTCGCATCAATGGGGTGGACCATCGACGCAGCAAGCCTCAAAGGCCGCATTTGCAAACCAACCGACCGATCAGCGCTTCCGATTGCATTTTCCAGGACAGGATGGCGATACGCCGGTTGCTGCGAACCGCGCATATCGGATGACGCTGGACGATGGGCGCGTCGTTGAAGGCAAGAGTGGTCCCGATGGCTTGACCGATCTCGTGTCGGACGACGCGATGCGGATCGTCAAGATCGATATCCTGAAAAATCCGCTCGCTTGAGCTAGCTACGACGATGACCAATACCTCGCAACCGACTGTTGTTTCGCAGGGCATGGCTGTGACGATGTCCAATCGTCCCGGCCCGCGAAACGTCCAGATTCCGGCCGATCGGCCAGGCGTTGTAATTTTCCTGCATGGCGTTAATGATCCGGGTGCCAACTATGATCACATCGAGCAGGGGTTATGCGAAGGGTTGAACGAACGCCTCAGTCGCAGCGATCTGAAGCCGGGTGTGTATGGTGCGCTCTTTAACAAGGCCGTGAAGTATAAGAGTGACAATCCCAACTTTGATCAGTGGAAGGACATCAAGTATGATCCGGACACCTATCTTTATCAGCGAGCCGAGGTAACTGAAGGTCAGGGCAAGACTCATAGTATGTTTATCCCGTTTTATTGGGGATATCGAGCGTCGGACGGCGAGATCAAAGGCGGAGAAAAAAACCCGTCGACGTTTCGTGGTCAGTACCAGGACGGCAACGGCAACCGCCTGGGCAAGAAGTTCGCGAAGGGCGGCGGGATGTTCAACAATGCCACCACGAATATTCCGGCGATGTACGATGCTGGCTGGATGGACAACGCTGCAAACTGGGGCGCCGGTCTGTTCATGAGCGACTACCAGTACAGTTCGACAAGCCCGAAGCGGCACTACTACGTTCTGGCCGCTGTACGTCTCGCAATGCTGATCCGCGAGATACGGAGAGTTGATCCGAACGAAACGGTAACGGTAATGGCCCATAGTCAGGGAACCGTTATTACGCTGCTTGCGCAGGCAATGCTTGCTGAGAGTAAAGAGGACGGTTCGCGATGTGCTGATTGCGTGATTTTGGCTGACAGTCCATACAGCCTGACTGAGCCCGCTATCGCGCAGACTGCTCAGCCGAGTGCAACTCCTTATACGCTTCGCGGCAAGCTCAATACTCTCATCAACATTGTCCAGGCAATCACTGCACATCCACACTCGGAGCCGCCGCTATCGCAACTCATCTGTAAGGACGACAACCCAGATCATCAGGGGCGGACCGGACGCGGATGGAGTCCCGCGCAGGCAAGCCGAAAAGACAAGGATGGCAAGGTCTATCCGTTCACGGAACGGGACAATCGAGGCAAAGTTTACTTGTACTTTTGCACCGAGGACGCCACGGTCGATCTCATGACAGTCAAGGGTATAGGCACGCATGGTGTGCCAGATACTGTCGACGAAATATGGCAGGAACACGCAAGTTGTTGGGGATGCCGATGAAATCCACGACCACGCTAAAGGCGATGGACGTGCTGAAGACGCATCGGTTCTATCAGCGACTCTGGTCGAAGGTTTCTACCGATTTATACGGTCGACCCCGTTTCGTCGGAAAAAAGCCCGAATACTATGATGGTCAATACCTTGGGGACGATCGAAAGTTTGAGAAGCGCTTGATTAACGCAGACGAGTTGTTTCCCCCGTATCAGCCAAATCTCTATGGTGATGAAGCAATCCGTGGCACGGAGCGCAAGGCGGGTAAGGATAAGCCGGACTACGTGGCACGAGACACTCTTCTCGGTAATCCAAAAGCTAAAGTGAAGTTTATTCCCTTGGCGGACTTGCCCGAAGATGTACGTAAACAAGGCAGTCCGGCGATCATGAAATGGTATAACAGCAAGATTGTGGATCCCGAGGATCAAACCAATGGCGTTCGCGCGGCTGACGGGTACGGAATACATTGGGAGCGTGAGGAGTCGCCCAACGAGACGCGAGCGCGACTGGAAACGGATAGTGGTAAATGGGACGATAATTCATACCATTCCGCGATTTATCGAGATTCGAATAACATGCGACGTGTTGCGGCGATGGATGTTGCGATTGGTCAAGCACGTAGTCTCGATGATCCGGATATGAGGAAGCTGTTGGTGGCGATAGCTGACTGGAAACTGGATTCAACAAAACTTAAAGAAGTTCAGAATAACAAGTGTTATGGAAATTTGCTTGGTTCGTCTCAGGGGATAATTGAAAAAAGTTCCAAGTATTATTCTCGGGGAGAGTTTCCGTCCGACATTGTTCCCAAAACGCCACCAAAGATGGTGGACGGGGAGACATTTGCTCAACGCGAGAAACGCCAATGAATGTAAGCTTGTCACCTTTGTCGCGCCCCCGGTTGCGCGGGTACGTGTTGATACTTTTCGCGCTGGCGTTGACTTGGACGGCTGTCACGCTGGTGCGGTCATATCACTACTGGGAAAACACTGGCATCGAGGATCCGCATATGGGCAGTACGATACGCAACGGTTTTTTGGTAATTGTGGGCTTGGTTGCCGCTGCATATGCTGGGCAGTGGATCTGGCGAGCGTCGCATGGCGAAGGTCGGGCAGCAACGGTGCAGCCTGTTGCGACGGCCGCTGAAGTGGCCACGCCGCAGACGAACTCCGAGAACGCTAAGATTTTGGCAGGAACGGGGGCCAAATACGCATTGGAGATTCGTGCGGTTGGGTTGGCAGTAACGGGGCGACAGCAAGACACGATCTGGAAGCAAATTGTCGCAAAATCGAATAATTACGAGACGGTTCTTTCCTCCGATCCGAAGGATTACGGAGAAAATCCGGATGAGCGTAGGACCTTCGCAGAAGTGGCTGCTGGCGCTTCATTTAAATATGCCGCTGGCGAAGCTGTTGATCACTGGCCAATTCCGGTGATTATCTATGGGCCGCCCAAAGGGACTGATAGCCACTATCGAGCGGCATATGAAATTTCCGATATGCGCCAGAAGGCCGGGCTTGGCGTTGCTCAATTTCTTTGGTTGGATGACGCCAATGCCAGCAGCGCAGCACCTGCTATCGACAAGCTTTTCAAATTTTTCGACGAGCATCCTGATGTTCCGGCTGCGCTGGTGATGAGTCAAGATAGTATGGTTAATCGTTGGGGGTTAAATACGCCCGGGGCACCTAAAGAGCCGCAGGGCGCGTTTATTCCACCTGTCGTCGATAGTATGGGCGCATTGCTTGTCGCTAGAACAGATCGGGTTAATAAACTCGTTCGCCCATATCAGGTCGACATGCCAGGTGATATCGACAACACAAAGACTCAATACGACGTCGTCAAGCTGTGGAACTTCTACTGGAAGGAGGATAGTGCTTTTTCCGACAAGGTAGAGGCTGAAGCCGGCGGGCACTTTTATGGCCCTCCGACAATGCGCTCCGACTGGTGGATATCGAAATTGCCCGAGTTGTGGAAAGAGGTGACCAACAAGGGGCCAGGAGAATTCCAGTCAAGTCCGTACCTCCCGGTTCGCTGGGCCAACTGGCAAGTCGAGGAGTTCGATGAGGCGCCTCTGTTGGGCTACCTTCATCGTCCTGTCGACATCAAATTGACCGATGACAACGGGAAGCTGTTGAAGCGAGCTGAGCAAGTGAGGCAGTTGCAGGAGGGCTGGAAGCAGGCAGTGGCGACGCTACCGGATGGCGCAAAGCCCACTCGAGTGTTTTATGACACAACTCGAGATCGCGAGTGGACGATCCCACTCACGCAAGCGTTGCACGGGAACACGGAAGGTATCGATCTCGGTAACGTCAAGGAGGGCTACGATGTCGGTCGGCGCATCGGCAATACTGGCGTTAGCTCGGCGCTCGTCCAATTGTCGCTCGCGACTATCGCGAATTATGAGGAAGGCGGAAGTAGTGCGACGATCAATCTGATGGACGATGGTCGAGCGAGCATAGTGATGGTTAGTCCCCCGGACGAGGCAAGCAAGGCCAAGAATTCTGAGCATCGCGGCCCTAATCCGTTCCGATATCGGATGCCGCATTAACCAGTTTGGGAGGCGTGTATGCGGGGTGTAATACGTGTCGGTGACTCGACTTCGCATGGCGGGCGTGTTCAAACTGGCCGCGAGAATTCAACGGTGATGGGACGAGCCGTCGCATGTGTCGGGGACCGTTGCACTTGCCCCATATCTGGTCACGATCACTGCGAAATCGTGGAGGGTGACGAAAACGTGCGCATTGATGGTCGCGCGGTTGCTTTTGACGGTCACAAGACATCGTGTGGCGCCGCGCTGATTTCGTCGGTTCCGACATCGGGACGCGCGTAGCAGCGCGTACGCTGGTGGTTGGGGACCGGAATGACCCCTGCTGATGGTGAACGTCGCTGGTCGTGAATGGCCGGCTGCGCGAAACCATGTAGCGTTCATTGCGGAGGATTCGTGTGAGGGTAGTGACGATTTGCTCGCCTACGGCGGCGGACATCCACCTCACGACTTCCTCAAGTCGGGGAGGGAGACACTCGACTCTATCGAGGTCGATCAGCCAGCGATTGACGTATTGGTCTCGCCCCCTAAACCGCATCCTGCGGTGCCCTCACGATGCGTGTTCGAGAAAATTGGAGATGCATATCCGGGACCTCGTTCTGGTCACCAACGCTGTCGCCTTTTCGCCGAGGCGTCTTCCTTGTTCGACGGTATGGGGGCGAAGAATCGAAGGTGGTAGCGGCTGCAGAGGGGGAGATTATGGGGTGCGGGCATACGGGGTCAAACCGGTTAACTGGGACGAAGATTCCGGATCCTGCCCCGCACTGTACAGCGGCGTATCAAGATGCTAGATCGCGACTACTCTTCCATAGTTTGCTAGTATTCGAGGTAATTTCGCGCGGGTTTGCCGCGCATATGGTTGAGCGGCTCGAGAGATAACGGTTCTCTAAGTTTGACGGGTGTGGCCGTGCCAGAGCGCGGATTGTTGCTACGTGAGCCGCCAAAAATTAAGACTGTCATCAAGACCAAGAGGGGGCGTTCGTGGGCAGCAAAAACATGGACGTGTTCTCGCTGCGCGACTCGATCGTCGGTGAGTACCGTAAATTCGCCACGTCGTTTACGACCATCCGCGCGGATGATATCCGGGAACAGGTCCAGGCGATCTACGCAAAGGGGCGCTTCTGGCCGGAGCCGCTCGTTCAGATCAATCCGAGCTACAAGCGCGGCTTGGACATCAACACGCTTATCGCAAATGGTGCACTGGATCCTCGGACTGCGGAGATCTTCCAAGCCGACAGCGTGCCGCTGTCCCTCTACAAGCATCAGGAGCAAGCTGTTGTCCTCGCCGCGCAGGGCGAGAGCTTCGTCGTTACTACAGGCACCGGCTCCGGCAAATCGCTTTGTTTCTTCATTCCGATAGTTAGCGCGGTCCTTGCCGAAAAGCGAGTAAGCGCAGCGAAGTGCACGCGCGCCATCATCATCTATCCGATGAATGCGCTGGCCAACAGCCAGCTTGAGGAACTCGACAAGTTCGTAGCGAATGTCCAGGGCGATCGCCCCATTACCTTTGCTCGCTACACCGGGCAAGAAGAAAATGAGGAGCGTCAACGCATTGCGGATAACCCCCCGGATATCCTGCTCACGAATTTTATGATGCTCGAACTCCTGATGACCCGTCAGGATGAGCTGGATCGCAAGGTCATCGGCAACTGTGTCGGGTTACGATTCCTGGTGCTAGATGAACTGCATACATACCGAGGGCGGCAAGGCGCCGACGTCGCTTTGCTTGTGCGTCGCGTCCGAGAGCGCCTTGCTCCCGATACGCTCCAATGCATCGGAACTTCGGCCACGATGGCCAGTGAAGGGAGTGTTCGGAACAAGCAGGAGGTTGTCGCGAGCGTCGCATCCAAGCTCTTTGCGGCCTCGATTGATCCGAGCCATGTAATTATCGAAGAACTCGAGCGCGTCACAGACAAGTCGAAGCGTGCCGAGTCGGTGAACAGCGCGCTTGGTCCAGCAATCGACGCTGGCATCCCGTCGAACATCACGGACGATGCGCTTCGCAGTCATCCGCTTGCAATCTGGACAGAGACGCGCCTTGGTATCACGACGACAGACGCGAACCCGGCGTGGCATCGTGCACATCCGCGCACTCTCGATGAGGCCGCAAGCGAGCTCGCTTCGGAGGCGGGGCGAGACGCAGATGTGTGCAAAGACGCGTTGCGCACGTTGCTGCTCCTGTCGAGCCTTCCCGAGGCGGAGCGTACGGGCAACGAGGCGGCTTCCCACCGAAGCTTCTTCGCCTTTAAGTTGCACCAGTTCGTATCGGGCGCTGGCCATGCCTTTGCCACGCTCGAACCATCGGGCAAACGCTCGGTCACCGTCGAAGGACAGCAGTACTTGCCGGGTGACCCCGAAAAGCGTCTTTACTCGACACATTTTTGCCGCGAGTGCGGGCACGAGTACCACCCGGTTCGGTTAGTGTCGGATGATGGTCAGCGGGTATTCTTGGCCCGTGACATTGACGACGCGCCCCCGGTAAAAGCCGATGATGAACCGGAGAGCGAGGGCGAATCTTCTCCCGATCAAGAGCTTTTCGGCTTCCTTACGCTCGACGCGAACGACTCGGAGTTTACTTTTTTCGACCGCGACGAAGATTACCCGGAAGCATGGCTTGATTTTGACGCCGCGGGAAACGCGCGCATCAAGAGCCACTACCGCCGCGCTCGCGCGCGCGGAGTCTTCGTCAAGCCCGATGGCAAGGTGGGCGCTGGCGCGAAAGCCTGGTTTATCCCCGGACGCTTCCGGTTCTGCCTTCGCTGTGGAGCTACACACAGCACTTCGGCGCGTGACCGTACGCGCCTTGCGTCGCTTTCGGCTGAAGGCCGGAGTTCGGCGACCACGGTGCTGGTATCCAGCGCCCTCCGGTGGATGCATGGAAAAGACTCTGGCCTTCCGACGCACACGAGAAAACTCCTCGGTTTCACCGACAATCGTCAGGACGCCGCACTGCAGTCGGGACACTTCAACGACTTTCTATTTGTGAGTCTTATCCGCGCTGCGTTCCTCGGCGCGCTCGACGCGGCGGGCGACAAGGGGCTTCGTAGCGACGAACTGGGTGCTGTGCAGCAGCGCTCACTCGGCTTTGACCGGCCCGCGCCGGAGTTTCGCAGCGAATGGCTCCTTGAGCCGACGCTTAAGGGCTTCAACCTGCAGGAGGCCGAAAGCGCGCTCCGGCAGGTACTCTCATATCGCGTGTGGTTCGATCAACGGCGAGGGTGGCGGTATACGAACCCGAACCTCGAACAGCTTGGGCTTGTCGAGGTCGAGTATCTCGGTATCGACGATCTGGCTTCCGACGAGGGGTTGTTCGCGACGGCGCCAGATGTCCTCCGGCTCGCGTCGCCTGCAGTGCGCAAGGCGGTGTATACGGAGGTGTTCGACCACCTGCGGAAGTGGATGGCGATCCGTAGTCAGGTGCTCGATCCCACGGTTATTGAACAGATGCTGCAGAAGTCTCACAGTCGCTTGCGTGCGCCGTGGGGATTTGGCAACGACGAGAAGCCACGCATGGCGCGCTGGTTGCTCGTCGCACCGCCGCCGCGCAAGGACACCAGCTTGCGCGACGAGGACCTCATCGTGCGCGGTGGCTCGCGTAGCGCGCTTGGCAAGCTCCTAAAATCGTCACGTGGAACTCGCACGTCAGAAGATCCAGATGGACGCAGGCTTTGGGAGAATTCCTCGACAGTGCGCGCTCTCAAGTCCAAGGACTTCGATACGCTTGTCGACGTATTGCTAAAGGCTGCCGTCACACACGGTCTTGTGTCTGAAGAGGTCACGCCTTTTGGCGACCAGACTGGCTTCCGGCTGAACGATGCGTGCATACTGTTCAAGCGGGGAACGCCGGTGATTGATCCAGATCACCCGAACGAGAACGCCTTCTTCCGGGACTTTTACGCGAATCTCGCAGCGACGTTGCGCCAGCCTGTTCATCCGCTTTTCGGGTTCGAGGCGCGCGAGCACACCGCTCAGGTTGATGGAGAGCGGCGCGCCGTGCGTGAGAAGCGCTTCCGCTTCGGCATAAAGGAGCGTGAAGAGCTTGGCTCAGACGAGAAGCGCCTGCGCGAGATCGGAGAGACGGACCGCTTTCTGCCTGTCCTTTTTTGCTCACCGACGATGGAGCTCGGCGTCGATATCTCCGCGCTCAACGCCGTCTACTTGCGTAACGTTCCTCCGACGCCGGCGAACTACGCGCAGCGTAGTGGACGAGCGGGGCGCAGTGGGCAGGCCGCACTTGTGCTCACGTATACTTCCTCGCAAAGCCCACACGATCAGTATTTCTTCCGCGACCCGAAGGCCATGGTGCATGGCGAGGTACGCCCGCCGCTCCTCGATCTAGCGAACCGAGATCTCGTCGAGAGTCATCTTTGTGCGGTTTGGCTTGCATGTACCGAGTTGCCCCTCAATCCGTCGATAGGTGAACTGCTCGTCCTGTCCGAGAGGGGGCGCCCGCTTAAGGACGACGTCAAGGCACCGATGGCGCTCCCGAAGGTTGCCGAAGAAGCCCGCCGTCGCGTTCGACGCGTCCTGAACCTTCTGGAAGAAGATCTGTCGCCCGAGCTCGCACCTTGGTACCGAAACCGCGACGTGTTCGCCGACGAGGTAGTCGAGCGCGCGTTGACTCGCTTCGAGCAAGCTTTCAATCGATGGCGCGATCTGTTTCTTGCTGCCGAACAGCAGCGCGATGCTTCCCGCCGTACCATGGACGACTACACCGCCCCGCAGAACGAGAAGCGCGCCGCCCAGAGTCGTCACGCCCAGGCAATCGATCAGCTCAACCTGTTGCAGTCAGACACACGAAACTCGAACAGCCCATCAAGCGATTTCAACACGTACCGCTACCTTGCGACTGAGGGCTTCTTGCCCGGTTACAACTTCCCACGCCTTCCGCTGATGGCTTACATTCCGGCCACGAGCGACGGGCGCGGTAGGCAGACGTACCTCCAGCGGCCTCGCTTTCTCGCGCTATCCGAGTTCGGGCCGCGCAGCCTCGTTTACCACGAGGGGCGCGCCTACCGCGTTGTGCGCGCGATGCTCTCACTCAGTCATCAAACGAGCACTACGGCGGATGTGCATCTGCCGACGAAGAAGGTTCGCATCTGCAAGGCTTGCGGTGCCGGGCACTGGAACGATGATGCATCGTTGTGCCACGCGTGCGGCGCGTCACTCGGAGATGCCGAAATCGTCAACCATACATATCGCATTGAAAACGTCTCGACTCAGCCGGCCGAGCGCATCACCGCCAATGACGAAGAGCGCCAGCGCCAAGGTTTTGAGTTGCAGACGACATTCGAATGGGCTACACGCGACCACGAGCTCGACGCGCGAAAAGGCGTCGCGCTCGACTCCGAGGGTGAGATTGCGCGACTTGCCTACGGTCCTGGAGCGGCGATTACTCGCCTGAACAAGGGGCTGCGTCGGCGGAAGGATCGCACGAAACTTGGCTTTAGAATGGACCCGGTTTCGGGCTATTGGGCGAAGAATGACGATGAGGAGGATGACGGTGCCGACCCGAGTGCATCGCCTCGCCAGTGGATTGTGCCCAGTGTGCAGGACCGTAAGAACGCGCTACTTCTCCAGCCGCAAGGCAGCGAGCTCTCGCAGGTCACACTGACGACGGTGCAGCATGCGTTGCTCAGGGGTATCGAGGCCGTTTTCCAACTTCAGGAAGGTGAGATTCTCGCTGAGCCTATGCCCCAACGCGACGCGCGGACGGGCTTTCTTTTTTATGAGGCGACTGAAGGCGGTGCCGGTGTTCTCACACGCCTTGTTGCTGAGCCCGAGTGCCTCGCCAAGGTGGCCAGCGAGGCACTCGCGATCATGCATTTCGACCTATCGAATGGACTTCCAGCTATACCGACGGCCTTCGTCGATGCACCGGACACAGCGTGCGTTGCCGCCTGCTACCGGTGCTTGATGTCTTACTTCAACCAGCCGGATCACGAGCTGCTCGACCGCCGAGACGACGGCGCGCGCGCCTTCTTGCTCCGGCTTGCCCGGGGGACGCTCACGGGGCTTATGCCCGTGCAGGACCGTCCTGGCGAGCCTTCTTCCGCCGACTCCGTCGCATGCGGCGACCTTGCAGGAGCTTGGCTCGCTTACGCGAGTAGCCGTGGTATTCCTTCCCCTGATTTAGAGCCTCTCTTGGTTAACGAACAATCCGTCGCGCTGGTTTGGCGCAATCATTACGTCGCTGCGCTGTTGACGAACGACAGCGCGCTATCTGCGAAGCTCGAAGACAAGGGCTTTGAGGTCGTCGTACTCGGCGAGAGTGAAACCGGCTGGGGCGAACCCACGATGTTGCTCTCAACGCTTCTCGGGAGGCGGGCGTGAGCACGGTTGCAACGACGTCGATATCGCCTTCTGGAGCGCGCTGGAGTCCTGGAAGTCTCGTGCGTGCCCGCGGTCGCGAGTGGGTCGTGCTTTCCGGCAGTGACGCTGAAGTGCTACGTGTTCGTCCGATTTCGGGTTCCGAAGAGGACCAGACGTACATCCACCTCGGGCTCGAAGCTACACCGGTCGCAGATGCCTCATTCCCGAGGCCTGATCCCTCGCAGACTGCAGGCCACGATGCGGCGTTGCTTTTGCGTGATGCGCTCGTCCTCTCACTACGTCGGGGCGCCGGTCCGTTCCGCAGCTTCGGGCAGATCTCGATCGAGCCGCGCGCCTACCAACTCGTGCCACTGCTCATGGCACTCAAGCTTGACCCGATACGGCTGCTCATTGCCGACGACGTGGGCGTTGGCAAGACGATAGAGGCCGCGCTCATCGCGCGCGAGTTGCTTGATCGTGGCGACGTTGAGCGATTTGCCGTGCTCTGCCCGCCGCACCTCGTTGACCAGTGGGTCAGTGAGCTCGACGGCCGCTTCCACCTGCGTCCCGTTGCGGTGACGGCCGCCAGCGCCGCACGCCTCGAACGCAATCTTCCGCCGAGTGAGAGTATTTTCACGACACATTCGCACACAGTCGTCAGCCTCGACTACATCAAGAGCGAGCGACGGCGTGCGGAGTTTCTGCGCGCGTGCCCGGAGCTGGTTATCGTCGATGAAGCGCACACCTGTGCGTCAACCGGCCAGGGCCGGCACCAGCGCTACGAGCTATTGAAGAGCCTTGTCGGCAACTCCCCTGACAGCGCGGGTGACCCGCGCGCCCGCGCTCGCCACCTCGTAATGCTAACGGCGACACCGCACAGCGGTGACGAGGACGCATACTTTCGATTGATTGGGCTACTCCACCCGGAGTTCGACGCGCTCTCTAGCGCGACGGGCGACGAGCACAAGCGGCTGCGCGACCGTCTCGCGGCGCACTTCGTTCAGCGTCGTCGCCCCGACATCGCCGAATGGAAGGAGGGCAGCCTCTTCCCTCGGCGCGAGACAACTGAGCTGACCTACGAGCTTACCGGGGCGTGGGAGCGCTTTTTCGATGGCGTCCTCGATTACTGCGCTTCTGTCGTTGCTCAGGCTGGTGAGGATGCAAAGAAGCAGCGGCTTAACTTCTGGGGCACATTGGCGCTCATGAGGTGTGTGGCGTCGAGCCCTGCGGCTGCGGTCCTAGCGTTGCGTACTCGTGCGGGGCTTGAAGAGGAAGTCGCCGAGGACGTCATTGAGGAGCACGTCTTTGATGGGGCCGCCGACGCTCTCTCCGAAGATGACGTGGAGCCTCCTTTGGGCTCGGCGGACGAATCACTCACAGCCCTTATCTCGCAGGCCGAAGAGCTTGCCGGGCAAGCAGGTGACCCGAAGCTCAAGGTGCTCATCGACCACGTCGCAGAATTGGTGAAAGGAGGCTTTAACCCAGTCATCTTCTGCCGCTACATCGCGACGGCCCACTATCTTGGTCAACACCTCGGCGCCAAGATTAAGGGCGTCGCGGTCGGTGTCGTTACGGGCGAGCTGATATCGGACGAGCGAAAGGAGAAGGTCGAGCTTTTGGGCGATGCCGAACGCCGTATCCTTGTTGCCACCGACTGCCTGTCTGAAGGAGTGAACCTGCAAGAGCACTTCGACGCGGTGGTCCACTACGACCTATCGTGGAATCCGACACGTCATGAGCAGCGAGAAGGACGGGTCGATCGGTTCGGCCAGGAGAGCAGTGTCGTGCGTGCCACCTTGCTTTACGGCGCGAACAACCCCGTTGATGGCGCGGTGCTTGAGGTCATCATCAGGAAGGCGGCTAAGATTCGGGAAGAGCTCGGTGTACCAGTGCCGCTGCCTGACGACGGGCACACACTCAGCCAAGCGCTTATGAAGGCGGTTATGCTGCGCAATCGCGAACGTGACAGGAAGCGTCAGCTGACGTTCGATTTCGTCGATATGGAGGAGGCCAAGGCCATCGAGAAGCGATGGTTCGACGCCGCCGAGAACGCGAAAAAGAATCGGACCGTTTTCGCGCAGCGCCGCCTAAAGCCTGACGATGTGCTTCCGGAGTGGAAAAAGTCTGTTGCCGTACTGGGTGGCACGGAGGACGTGCAGCGCTTTACCGGGCGCGCGCTAGCGCGACTGGGCGGAGCACTTGAGCCACTAGGCAATTCTGGCCGCAGAGGCTTCAAAGCCCCATTGGGTGCGCTTCCCGAGGACGTGCGTGAGCGTTTGGATGTCGAGGGCCTTGCTGGCTCGATTCTCATCGACTTCAAGTACCCGCCCGCTTCGCGGTGCCGCTCGGTGCAGAGAAGTCATCCGCTCGTTTCTGTGCTTGCTGAGACAATGCTTGAGCGCACGCTCGGCGACGTCGCCAGCGCCGATGTGAATGATCCGGGTGTGCTGGGGCGTGTTGGCTGTTGGATCGCGGACGGCATTACGTCGCGTACCTTGATCGCGCTTGTTCGTTTCCGGCATCAACTCACGTCGCAGCGAGGGCATCAGTCGACGACACTCCTTGTCGAGGAGGCAACAGCCATCGCGTGGATGGGTGGCATGCAACTGGAGGGCGCAGAAGCACTCGCGCTGCTCTCGCCGTTGCCCGTGGCCGATCCACCGGTGCATGTGCGTGAGCGAGCGGTCATGCAGGCACTAGACCAGTTGGAGACGCACGTACTGGAGTTGGACGCGTTCGCCGAGCGACGTGCACAGGCGTTACTCGCCGATCATCGCCGCGTACGTGAGGCTGCGGAAGCCCTTGGTCGGTACAGTGTGAAAGCGCTTCTTCCAGCTGACGTCATCGGCCTGTTCGTCCTCCTGCCGAAGGTGGACTGAATATGGTAACCAAGCGAAAAACCAAAGCACGCGAAGCTCAGCTCGCCTTTGAGGCTCTCTCGATCGATGGGGGACTGCTCTCGCCGGAGTGGCTGTCAAAGGTCGCACAGCTTCAAGCGGGTTTTCAGGCAGAAGCCGACTATCGCATACCCAGGGGGCTTAATCTTCGGGACGAGATTGGCCGTTACTGGCGAATCGCACAGGCACATTGGACTGATTTCAAGTCAGGCCACGAGGCTAAGGCGGATTCGAGGGCCGTTTCTGAGCGCTTCCTCCTTGCGCTTCTCCGCGACGCGTTCGGTTTCACGTCGGTCACGCCGATGGAACCAGCCGTCCTCGCCGGCCGTTCGTACGCGATCGGGTATGCGGCACTAGGGGGGCGCGTACCCGTCGTCATCGCCGCGGCCGACAGCGGGCTCGATACGCTCGCGTCGGAGTTCGGAGCAGGGGGACGCAAGCGAAGCGCCTTTGGCCTTGCGCAAGAGTTCCTGAACGCGCAGGAGGGCGCGCTGTGGGGCATTGCCAGCGATGGCGCGTCACTGCGCATCATTCGCGACAACGCAAGCCTTACGCGTCCCGCATGGATCGAGGCTGATCTCCAACGCATTTTTGTCGAAGAGCGCTATGCTGATTTCGCCGCGCTCTGGCTGCTCTGCCACGAGACGCGGTTTGGCCGCGAGGGCCAGCCGGTTACCGAGTGCGCGCTCGAAGCGTGGCGTAATGCGGGTCGAGAAGAAGGCACACGTGCTCGCGAGCACCTGCGTCGCGGCGTTGAAGAGGCGCTCGTCGCGCTCGGTCAGGGTTTTCTCTCACACGTCGAGAACCAGGCGCTACGTGCAGACCTACAGAACGGCACGCTGCCGCTGAAGGACTATTTTAACCAGCTGCTGCGAGTGGTCTACCGGCTTATCTTTCTCCTGACGGTGGAAGAGCGTGGGTTGCTCCATCCCGACGGCACGAGCGATTTGGTCAAGGCGCTTTACGCGGACGGGTACGGCATGCGACGTCTGCGCGAGCGGTCGGTGAAGCGCAACGCCCACGATCGCTTTCCCGACCTTTGGGAGGGCACAAAGGTCGTGTTCCGGGGACTTGCCTCCGGCGAGCCACGCATCGGCCTGCCGGCGCTCGCTGGCATCTTCGCCACGAGCCAGTGTCCCGCGCTTGACGGGGCGAAGCTCGAGAACCGCGCGCTCCTTATTGCGATGTTCAAGCTCTCGTGGTTGCGGGAAGATGGCAATCTCTCCCGCGTCAATTGGCGAGACATGGGGCCTGAGGAGCTAGGCAGCGTTTATGAGAGCCTCCTCGAGCTTGTTCCGCAGATCGCGCGCGACGGACGCCAGTTCGTCTTTGCGACAGGCGGTGAGAAGAAGGGCAATGTGCGCAAGACGACAGGTAGCTACTACACACCTGACAGTCTCGTGCAGGAGTTGCTCGACAGCTCTCTCGAACCTGTAATCGCCGAAACCATTGCCAAGAACCCGGTCAATCCCGTCGATGCGTTGCTTGCGCTTTCGATTGTTGACCCGGCCTGCGGCTCAGGGCACTTCCTCCTCGCCGCCGCTCGCCGACTCGCCGCGCATGTCGCGCGCCTTCAGGCGAACGGCACACCGTCAGGATCCGAGTACCAGCACGCGCTTCGGCAGGTGGTAGGTCACTGCATTTTCGGCGTTGACCTCAATCCGATGGCTGTCGAGTTGTGCAAGGTAGGCCTCTGGATGGAAGCCGTCGAGCCGGGTATGCCGCTCACGTTTCTTAACTCTCACATCCAGCACGGCAACGCGCTCCTCGGCACGACGCCCGAGTTGATGGCCAAGGGTATCCCGGACGCCGCGTGGGACCCTATCGAGGGTGACGACAAGAAGACCTCGAGTGCGCTGAAAAAGCGGAATAAGGCGGAGGCCGGAGGGCAACGCACGCTCGATTTCGGCGGAGCGCAAAACAGTGAGATAGAGTCTAGGGCTGTCACCCGCGCATTCGTCGACCTCGACGCCGCGAGCGACGCTCAGCTTGACGAGCTGACGAGCAAGGAAGTTCGCTGGGGAAACATCCTCGGCTCCCCTGAATACCGACACCAGAAGTTCACAGCCGATGCGTGGTGTGCGGCCTTCGTGTGGCCCAAGCAGCCGGGTGACCTAGCCGATGCCGCGCCGACGAACGAATTGTGGAGGCAGCTTCGAGATACGCAAGAAAAGGCGCCAGCGCTCACAGTGGAGACCGTCAGCGAACTCGCGGAGCAGTACCGCTTCTTCCATTGGCATCTGCAGTTCCCTCAGGTATTTGGTAGGGGCGGGTTCGATGTAGTCTTGGGCAATCCGCCGTGGGACAAGATTCAGCCGGAGGAAGAAAAATTCTTTGCCGCGATTCGCCCCGATATTGCGACCGCTCCAAGCGCCAAGTTGCGCAAGGGGCTCATTGCCGCGTTGCCTACAGACGATCCTGCGACCCATGACCTGTGGGAATTCTATAAGCGGGGCGTGGACGGTACCTGCCACTTTCTCGGATCTAGTGGTCGGCTAGTATTCACAGGTGATGGGAACCTCAACAGCTACCGAATTTTCACGGAACTAGCCGCCCAAGTTGTAATGCCGACTGGACGCGCTGGAATCGTTGTACAAACTGGCCTCGCGACAGATGAGTCAGGGAAAGAACTTTTTGACTTTCTCCTGCGCTCCGGGCGTTTGTGCCGATTTCTTGATTTCGAGAACCGGGGCAACTTCTTCCCGGATGTTCATCAACAGTTCCGGTTCTGTCTGATTACCCTCCGAGGGACCGCAGGTGCGTCCGTCGACCGATCGGCTGAATTTGGCTGGCTACTTCACACATTGAACGACCTCCGCTCTGCCGGACGTACGGTTCGCCTGAACGCAGAAGATCTGGAACTGTTCAATCCTTCTTCGCGAACCTGCCCAGTCTTCACGACGACGCGTGACGTGGAAATAAGTCGACGAATCTATAGTCGCGGGCAGCACGTCATGATTGATGACGTGCGCCGCTTTTCTGGCATTGATTTCCTCGGAGAGCTCTTCAACATGACGAGAGACTCTGGCGCATTCAAGAAGGACGCATCTGAGGGCTCGATCGCACTCTACGAGGCCAAGTTCATTCATCAGTTCGACCATCGTTTTGCAACAGTGCGAAGCGGGGAAGTCAATGAGATGATATTCTCGGAGAAGCTTGTTCCGTCAGTAAGCATTGCTCCTAAGAGCTTTATCGAAGAATCCATCGTTAGGCAGCGCACTGCCCGTCGCGGCATTCCAGATCGTTGGATGGTTGGTTTCCGGGATATTGCAAGTGCTACCAATGAGCGGACGGCGATAGCAGCAGTACTGCCTTACTCCGCGGTGGGCAATAGCATAAATCTGGTACTTGGGCTCTCTGCACAGGAAGCAGCGTTTCTCGTTGCGAACGCAAACTCGTTTGTATTTGATTTCTGCGCGCGACAGAAAATCAGTGGGACGCACGTCAATATCTGGATTTTCAAGCAGCTACCCAGCATTCCTATCCAGAAGTATTTGGAGCATTGCCCGTGGTCGAGCGCTGGAGTCTCGATAGGAGATTGGATGCTTCCGCGAATCCTTGAGCTAACGTACACGTCGTGGGATCTTGAGCAATTTGCGCGAGACGTTGCCTACGTGGGCACGCCATTTCGTTGGGACACGGAGCGAAGATTTCAGCTTCGCTGCGAACTCGATGCGGCGTTCTTTCATCTCTATGGTTTATCGCGCGACGATATCGACTACGTCATGGATACGTTCTCGATTGTCCGCAAGAATGACGAGAAGATCCACGGCGAGTACCGCACTAAAAAGGTCATTCTTGAGAGCTACTGTGCGCTGGCGGAAGCCGTACAGAACGGCAACACGTACCAAACGCCGCTAGATCCATTGCCCGCCTCGCCGGGAGCGAGCCACGGTACGTTCGCGCCCGACGGCACGCCAAAAGATTACGCCGAAGCGCTCCGAACCGGATTGTTTTTCACTCTAATTCGACGTAGCGGCGAAGGGGGCATCTCCTCGAGTGCGCTGGGTCGAGCTCTCTTTTGGCTTCAGGACCCGAAACACTCAGCCCCGTGGCTCGAAGAGCCAGCACTTATTGAGTTCAACTACATTCGCGAGTCCGAGCCACTCTTTGCCGAGGGCGTCGCTGATAGCCAAGCGTTCAAGCTGCTCGATGCGCTCGAAATGGCGAAGGCGGTCACCCGCGATAGTAAGGGCATGGTTCGACTACATCCAGGCGGTACGATTCCGAACTGGCTCCCGCTGACGCCTATGTTGGTAAAGCTCGCACGCGTTCTGCGTGGCGGACTCGAACGTGCTGAGCAGGGAGCTAGTGGCACGCATTCCGTCGAGACGATCCAGATCGAAAAGGCGAAGCGCGCATGAGTGATCTGGCTCCGCATCTTCGCGTCGAACGTCTCGTAATCGTCGAGTCGCGCTCGCCCGCAACGTTTATTCGCGACGTTCGGTTGCACGCGGGGCTCAACATCGTCTGGGCTGAGGAGCTGACGTTTGTCGAGGGCGCGACAGAGGTCGATCGCGCCGGCCATGGTGTAGGTAAGAGCACGTTCTCGCTCATGCTCCGAGCAGTGCTGGGCGACGATGGCGCGGCTGTTAAGACCATGCGCAACCATCTTGCCGAGTTTTACGGCAGCGGAGGAATTGCCGCAGAAGTAGTTGCTGGCGAGAAACGGTTCGCGGTATTGCGCTCCTTCGGGCAGCAGAGCTTCGCGCTCAAGAATGCAACTGTGGAGGACCTTTTCGGGGAGAATGCGAGGGCGGACGCTGTGGACTTCTCGGCTTATGTCGCGGACCTTGGTGAACAGGCTTGTCTGCAACGCATGCCGACGCGTGCGCTTCCTGTCACGGCCCAAGCCGTCGAGTGGTCGCACATTATCTGTTGGATCGCCCGTGATCAAGCGCTTGGGTTGCGCCAATACTTCGAGTGGCGCAATGATGACGGAACCGGGCTGCGCCGCAAGGTTATGGATCCACCGGCTCTCGTGCGGCTTGTCCTTGGTCTTCTCGGTGACGCTGAGGCCAAGGCCGAGAAGCGGATCTCGACACTCACCGGCGAGCTGTCGAGGGCTCGTGAGACAGTGAGGAGCGAGGAGCAGCGGAGTGTGAACACTCGCGGCATTGTCGAAACGCAGCTCCGTGTATGGGCGGGCGTGAGCAACGCGTTGCAGATGGTCGCCGACGATCTCTTTGCTGAGTCGGTCGAGACAGAGATTCAAGCGAAAACGACTCGGCTCGAAACCAAGAACGACGAGGATCGTGCGCTGATCTCGGCCTTAGACCGAGAGCTTGTTGAGCTTGCTGCTGACAGCAAGACACAAGAACGGATCGTCGAGTTGGCGAAGGCGCGGTGGGAGGAAACCGTGGCCCTGAGGAGCAAAGACGACAAGTCGTTGAAGGAAATCCGCGAACGACGAGACAAGCTGCTCACGCTGTCAGGCATGTGCCAATACGGCGTAGTCTCCTATACGGAATGCAGTTACGTCCAGAAACAACGCGACGCGGCTGCGCTGACGGCAAAGCGTGACATCAATGTGCTGACGAAGACGATCGAGGTACAAAGCGATCGTGAGGCTGCCGAAAAGGCCGAGTACGAGCGAGAAGCTGAGGCGCTCAGTGCGCTTTTGGCCGCAGGGCAAAAGAAGACCACTCAGAGGGCGACCCTGAGCTTGTCGATCGAACGCCGATTGCGACAGCTCGGCGAGGGCGATTCAGTTCGCAGGACACTCGCGCAATGGCAGGAGAGTCAGCAAGCTCCCGAAACAGGAAAGCTGCGCGGGGCGCGTGCTGCCGTCTTGGATGTCGAGAAGGAGCTCGAGACGGCCAAGGGTGCCAAACTCTCGGCTCAACAGCAGGCGTCCGTGCGTGAGCGGCAGATCACCACACGAGTCGCCAAGCTCGCCGAGGTGTTCGGTGTGAAAGGGCGTTTCATGCCCTCGGATGAGAAGCGTCCGTTCCAGATGCTCGGCGCCGACGGCGACGCTTACACGGTGCTGGAGATTCTGCTTGGCGATCTCGCATGCGCGGCGGATGGTGCGAGCGGTGGCGGTGCTCATCCCGGACTACTGATTTTCGATTGCCCGCGAGAGCGCGAGATGAGCCCGCATCTCTATGACCGGTTCCTTAAACTCGTTGACGAAACCTGCAATGCGACGCCGGGCCTTCAGGTGATCCTTACCACGACCACGCCGCCTCCGGGGCTGCTTCGCGAGCCTCCGACGCGCATTCTGAAACTGTCGCGCGCAAGTGACCTGGACCTGCTCCTCAAGCGCCGCGTTGAAAACCTCCTCGCCCGGGCGACACCGTCCTCACATGACGTGATCGACGAAGGGGGGGAGTGAGAATGGCGCTATCGCCCATCATCGTCTCGCGCTTGGAGAAGGTGGCCACGGACAACGGGTTCGACCACGAACTCGATCGTCAGGGCGACTGGCTTGTCTTCGCAAGTACGCAGTGCCCACTCCGCGTGTGGCTAGGCGCGTTCGGTGACACTGTCTTCTTTGCAGCTTTCTCACAACAGAATGTCGCGCTCGCGCTGGGCGAGTACGGAGCGCCGATGTCCGAGCCGATTCCCACAGCCGCCGTCGCCGGGCGCGTCGTGCCTGACGTATCCGCCCTTCATCGGCTACTAAGGCGCGCAATCCAGCTCTCGAAGGCACTGCCGAATGAACTGCTACACACGTTCGAGAAGCAGATCGCCACGTTGCCGCAAACAACGGAGGCCGAGCGCCTCGTTATCCAGCGTATTGGCCAAAACCTGTTCCGTGACGGTTTGCTGGACCTTTGGGAGCAGCGCTGCGCTGTGACTGGGTTGGCGGTGCCCGCGCTGTTACGCGCGAGCCATATCAAGCCTTGGGCAGACTGCGAGACGGATGTCGAGCGGCTAGACGTCTACAACGGGATCCTGCTCGCGCCGCACCTCGACGCTGCTTTCGATCGCGGGTTCATCACCGTGGCCAACGACGGAACGATTGTCGTGAGCGATTTGCTTGATGCTAATGCCCGCCGGACTCTCGGGTTCGATCGACCGCTTCGCGTGCACGGGCTAGCGGACGCGCACCGTACGTACCTGCCGTGGCACCGCGATCGAGTATTCCAGTCTGGACCGAAGGAAGGCCCCATCGCATGATCGACGACTTTTTCTGTGACTTCGCGCGTAGTGCCGTTGTTCCTTATGTGCATGGATAGCGCTTGCTCTGTAAGCGTGTCTCCCGCACCGTCTCGACGATGTGACAGGAAGTTGCCAGAGTAATCCCCACCAAAAGTAGTGGGGACCACTGTGGCAACGGAAGCACCGAAGAGAACATCACGCAAAGGCATCCCGAATCACCCCATCGAATTCCGACGACATCTGGCCAAACTGGCCTGCGAGCCGGGCGTATCAGTGGCGCGTCCCTCTCATCGCTTACGCGCAGCGCGCGATTCAGCGCCTCGCGGAAGCTGGCCCGGGTGAGGGCGAAGACCTCTTCCTTGACGTCAGAGCCGTTGGTTTCGTTCTCGTGCATGGCTGTACCTGTCAGATCGAGGCCCGGCTAATACACATCACTCCGTCGCTGGCGCGCTTCGCAATCAAATCCTTGGGGAGCAGTTCGCGGCTCACGCTGAATGTGCTGTCGCAGAAGTGCGCAGACCCTCAGGGCTTACGACCGGGTTTTGAGATTGTCGAGATGGTCGGCCCAATGCTGCATCATCCTGCGTCGTTCAGGCAAGTACTCGGCATGAACGTAGGCTGCCGTGACCTGATTGCGCTCCGCATGCGCGAGTTGACGATCTACAACGTCTCGGCTGTACCCTAGTTCACGTAACACCGTGGCGGCGAGTCCACGGAAGCCGTGTCCGGTCATTCGCGACTTGTAGCCCATGCGGTAAAGCGCGAACAACATGGTGTTATTCGAGATTGGTGCTCGACCATGTACGCTATAGAACACGTGTGGCCGGTCACCATTGATTTGCCGGAGCTGCATCAACACCTCCAGCGATTGTCGCGACAGCGGGACGATATGTGGGTCCCGCATTTTCGTTCTGTCGGGCGGGATACGCCACTCTGCTGCAGTCTCGTCGAACTCGGCCCATTGAGCGCGAATCATTTCCTTCGTGCGGACAAAGGTAAGGGCCATCAATTCTAGCGCCAGCCGGGTAACTGGCTCACCTGGGTACGCGGCGATGTCGCGCATGAGCTGTGGGATCTCCAACGGCTTGACCCTGGCCATGTGCTGTACGCCCAGCCCCTTTTTTAAGATCGTTTCCGCATCGATGTCGGCGGACGGGTTACGGGTGCAACGGCCAGTCATGATGGCATACTGGAATACGGCGCGCGAACGCTGCAACAGTCGCTTGGCGGTTTCCCGGACGCCCCGTGCTTCGATTGCGCGGATGATCTCCAGCATTTCTGGCGCTTCGATGCTGGCGATGGGGCGTGAGCCGATCTTCGGGAATGCATCGATCTCGAGCGAGTGGATGACTTTCTCAGCGTAGGTCTCGGTCCATCCTGCCCGCTGATTGTCGAACCACTCGCGCGCGACCGCTTCGAACGAACTAGCGGCTGCGATGCGCGCCGTTCGTTTGATTTCCCTCTTTGCTTCATTCGGATCGATACCCGCCGCAAGCTTTTCTCGCGCCTCGTCACGCTTTCTGCGTGCGACTGCTAGTGAAACGTCCGGGTACACGCCGAGTGCCAGCAACTTCTCCTTGCCGTTGACGCGATATTTGAGCCGCCAGTAGCGCTGACCGGCCGGGGTAACGAGCAAGAACATTCCGCCGCCGTCGAACAACTTTACGGGCTTGTCGTCCGCTTTCGCATTCTTGACGGCTTTGTCGGTCAAGGGCATGGGGGTATCCCTCCAAGGGGTATCTTGGATACCCCGAGAGATACCCCCAAATACCCCCGGCTGCCGTAGTACGTTACCGGACGCAGACGGAATTGAAAAACCCGTGAAGCCTTATGCTACCACGGGTTGCGGGAATTCTGGGGATTGCGTGAGATGGGAGATTGGTCCCCCCGACAGGAATCGAACCTGTATCTAGCGCTTAGGAGGCGCTTGTTCTATCCATTGAACTACGGGGAGAGCCATGTCCAGACGATCGCGCGAAAAACGCGAACCGGACGGCGATGTGGACAGCGCGCAGAGTATAGCAAACGCACGGCGCATCGGCGGGCGGATTGCACGCCGATGCGCGTATCGCGCGGTCAGCGGCGATCAGAAATCGACGACGACGAAATCTTCCTTGCCGACGTCGCACAGCGGGCACCGCCAGTCGGCGGGAATGTCGGCAAAACGGGTGCCGGGCGCGATGCCCTCGTCGGGCAGCCCTTCCGCTTCGTTGTAGACCCACCCGCAAATCAGGCAGACCCAGCTCTGGTATTCGGTTACTTCGCTCATGTAGCGCTCGTGATAATGAAAACTCGGTAATGCCGTCCGCAGCCTCGCCGGCGGACGAAAGGCGCAATGTTACCGGAATTTCGCCGAACGCCTGCGCAACGTCGTTTTAAACGTACGCATCGCGAACAATGGGTGTCGTCGCGTGCGGCGGGCTTGCAGTGTATGCTTCGTGGGCCTGTCAATCTGAAGGAGGAAACGATGCTCAACAGAAAGTGGATCGCGGGTGCGGTTTGTGTCGCGGCGCTGGCCGTGTCGACGCTCGCGCGCGCCGAAGCGCGCGTGTTCTTTGTCGAGCCGCAGGACGGCGCGACGGTGTCCAGCCCCGTGCACGTGAAGTTCGGTCTCCAAGGCATGGAACTCAAGCCGGCCGGCGACATGACGCCGAATACGGGCCATCATCACCTGCTGATCGACGGCAAGTCGGTGCCGAAGGGCGACGTGATCCCGGCGTCCGACCATTCGCTGCATTTCGGCAAGGGCCAGACCGAAACCGATGTGAAGCTGCCGCCCGGCCCGCACACGCTGACGCTGCAACTCGGCGACGGTGCGCACCGTTCGTACGGTCCCGAAATGAGTTCGACGATCACGGTCAACGTGAAGTAACCGCAGCATCCCGTGCCGGCGCCCGTTGCGCCACGCGCGGGATGGTAGATCGACCGGCCGCGGGCATCGGGCCGGCATTCGCCTGTTCAGCCGTTCCCCGGTCGCGCGCAACTCGCAGCCGGCGGCCGGCATCCGGCACCGGAAACCGGCCGCAAGCCATACATGACACCGCCCCATCGCACCGCGTCGACGCGGTGCGAGCGCCGCTCGCAGGGCTAGTCCGTCCGGCCATACCGGTGGCGGCGTCCGCGACCGGTACAATGGGCGCTTCCGATTCCTCTCTCTCCGCCGTCTCCCCATGTCGCTCTATTCCATTACCGGCGCGCAGCTCGCGTTCGGTCACGTCGCGTTGCTCGATCACGCGGATTTCTCGCTGGAAGCCGGCGAGCGCGTCGGCCTGATCGGCCGCAACGGCGCGGGCAAGTCGTCGCTGCTGAAGATCGTCGCCGGCCTCGCGAAGCCCGACGACGGGCTGGTCACGCGCCAGCAGGAACTGGTGACCGTCTACGTGCCGCAGGAGCCCGAATTCGAGCCGGGCGCGACGGTGTTCGACGCGGTCGCGTCAGGGCTCACGCACACGCGCGAACTGCTCGAAGAATACGATTCGATCGCGCACCGCCTCGCGGACATACCGGAAGGCGCCGAGCACGATGCGCTGCTCGCGCGGATGAACGCGCTGCAGTCGTCGCTCGACGCGCACGACGCATGGAGCTGGCGCACGCGCGTGTCGATGACGCTCGCGCAGATCGGCCTGCCGGACGGCGATGCGAGCGTCGACGCGCTGTCGGGCGGGATGCAGAAGCGCGTCGCGCTGGCGCGCGCGCTGGTGTTGCAGCCCGACGTGCTGTTGCTCGACGAACCGACCAACCACCTCGACTTCGACGGCATCCGCTGGCTCGAAGAACTGCTCGTCGCGCAGCGCGCGGGCCTGCTGTTCATCACGCACGATCGCGCGTTCCTCGATCGCGTCGCGACGCGCATCGTCGAGCTCGACCGCGGCCGGCTGCTGTCGTACCCGGGCAATTTCTCCGCGTACCAGACCCGCAAGGCGCAACAGCTCGAAGTCGAGCGCGTGGAAAACGAGAAGTTCGACAAGCTGCTCGCGCAGGAAGAAGTGTGGATCCGCAAGGGCGTCGAGGCGCGCCGCACGCGCAGCGTCGGCCGCATCGCGCGGCTCGAGCAGATGCGTCACGAGCGCGCGGAGCGCCGCAATTCGCAGGGCAACGTAAGGCTCGACGTCGCGCAGGGCGAGAAGTCCGGCAAGATCGTCGCGGAGCTGACCGACGTGACGAAGCGCTACGGCGGCCGCACGGTCGTCGACCGCTTCACGACGACGGTCATGCGCGGCGACAAGATCGGCTTCATCGGCCCGAACGGCGCGGGCAAGACCACGCTGCTCAAGCTGATCCTCGGCGAGCTGAAGCCCGACGAAGGCACGGTGCGCACCGGCACGAACCTGCAGGTCGCGTATTTCGACCAGATGCGCGCGCAGCTCGACCAGGAGAAGAGCCTCGCGGATACCATCAGCCCCGGCAGCGAATGGGTCGAGATCGGCGGCGTGCGCAAGCACGTGATGAGCTATCTCGGCGACTTCCTGTTCGCGCCGGAACGCGCGCGTTCGCCGGTGAAGTCGCTGTCGGGCGGCGAGCGCAACCGGCTGCTGCTCGCGCGCCTGTTCGCGCGTCCGGCCAACGTGCTGGTGCTCGACGAACCGACCAACGACCTCGACATCCCGACGCTCGAACTGCTCGAAGAGTTGCTGGCCGACTACGACGGCACGGTGCTGCTCGTCAGCCACGATCGTGCGTTCCTCGACAACGTCGTGACGTCGGTGATCGCGGCCGAAGGCGACGGCAAGTGGCGCGAATACGTCGGCGGCTTCACCGACTGGCAGATCCAGAGCGAGCGCTCGGAGCAGCTCGCGCAGCAGGAAGCCGCGAAGCGCGCGGTCAAGGAAGCGGCGCCCGTCAAGGAAGAGCCGGCGAAGAGCGCCGCGGGCCGCAATGCGCAGCGCACGGTGAAGCTGTCGTTCAACGAGCAGCGCGAACTCGATTCGCTGCCGGAGAAGATCGCCGCGCTCGAAGAGGAGCAGAAGACGATCAATGCGCAGCTCGAGGACGGCTCGATTTTCGCGAAGGATCCGCAGGAAGGCACGCGCCTGACCGAGCGGTTCGCGGCGATCGACGACGAATTGCTCGCCGCGCTCGAACGGTGGGAAACGCTCGAGGCGAAGCGCAAGCCGGCATAACGCGTCACGCGCCGCGCGGCCGGCGATGGCCGCGCGACGATCTCGCGATTGGCGTGCCACGCGGAACCAGTAAAATACCGCGCGTCCCGGGTAGCGCAGCACGCCGCGCGCCCGCTTTCAGAGCAGTCCAAGCACACCGTTGTTTCGATTCGCTTTTTTACGGAACTCAACGTTTTGTCCACGACGTTATCCACACGAGGTGTGGACAACGTCCCGATGAATGACGAAATTCAGCGCCTATGTCAACGAAGAAACCCAGCGCGGCCTATAGCGAAGCATCGATCAAGGTGCTCAAGGGTCTCGAGCCGGTCAAGCAGCGGCCCGGCATGTATACCCGTACCGAGAATCCGCTGCACATCATCCAGGAAGTCATCGACAACGCGTCCGACGAGGCACTCGGCGGCTACGGCAAGCAGATCACGGTCACGCTGCACACCGACCAGTCGGTATCGGTCGAGGACGACGGCCGCGGCATCCCGTTCGGCATGCACCCCGAAGAAGGCGTGCCGGTCGTCGAGATCGTGTTCACGCGCCTGCATGCGGGCGGCAAGTTCGACAAGGCCGCGGGCGGCGCTTATACGTTCTCGGGCGGCTTGCACGGCGTCGGCGTGTCGGTAACGAATGCGCTCGCGACGCGCCTCGACGTAACGGTCTGGCGCGACGGCAAGATTGCCGAGCTCGGCTTCGCCGACGGCGACGTCGTGAAGCCGCTGGCGACGCAGGGTGCGGGCCGCGGCGAGAAGAAGTCCGGCACGCGCGTGCAGGTGTGGCCGAACCCGAAATACTTCGATTCGCCGAACCTGCCGCTCGGCGAACTGCAGCGCCTGCTGCGCTCGAAGGCCGTGCTGCTGCCGGGCGTCGAGGTCGTGCTCGTCAACGAGAAAACCGGCGAGCGCCAGACCTGGAAGTACGAGGACGGCCTGCGCGGCTACCTGCTCGACGAGATGAACGGCAGCGAGCTGCTGATCCCGCTGTTCGAAGGCGAGCGTTTCGCCGATTCGCGTTCGGGCGACGATACGTTCGCCGAGGGCGAGGGCGCGTCGTGGGTCGTCGCATGGAGCGAGGAGGGCTCGCTCGTGCGCGAGTCGTACGTGAACCTGATCCCGACGCCGGCAGGCGGCACCCACGAATCGGGGCTGCGCGACGGTCTCTATCAGGCGGTGAAGAGCTTCGTCGAGCTGCACAACCTGCAGCCGAAGGGCGTGAAGCTGCTCGCCGAAGACGTGTTCGCGCGTGTGTCGTTCGTGCTGTCCGCGAAGGTGCTCGATCCGCAGTTCCAGGGGCAGATCAAGGAACGCCTGAACAGCCGCGACGCGGTGAAGCTCGTGTCGTCGTTCTCGCGTCCCGCGCTCGAACTGTGGCTGAACCAGCACGTCGAGCACGGCAAGAAGCTTGCCGAACTCGTGATCAAGCAGGCGCAGGCGCGCACGCGCGCGGGCCAGAAGGTCGAGAAGCGCAAGAGCTCGGGCGTCGCGGTGCTGCCCGGCAAGCTGACCGACTGCGAGACCGAGGATATCGAGCGCAACGAGCTGTTCCTCGTCGAGGGCGATTCGGCGGGCGGCTCCGCGAAGATGGGCCGCGACAAGGAGTACCAGGCGATCCTGCCGCTGCGCGGCAAGGTGCTGAATACCTGGGAAACCGAGCGCGACCGCCTGTTCGCGAACAACGAAGTGCACGACATCTCGGTTGCGATCGGCGTCGATCCGCACAGCCCGGACGACACCATCGACCTGTCGAATCTGCGCTACGGCAAGATCTGCATCCTGTCGGACGCGGACGTCGACGGCTCGCACATCCAGGTGCTGCTGCTCACGCTGTTCTTCAAGCATTTCCCGCAACTGATCGAGCGCGGCCACGTGTATGTCGCGCGGCCGCCGCTGTTCCGCGTCGATGCGCCCGCACGCGGCAAGAAGCCCGCGCAGAAGCTGTATGCGCTTGACGACGGCGAGCTGGAAGCGATCCTCGACAAGCTGCGCAAGGACGGCGCGCGCGAGACGCAGTGGAGCATCAGCCGCTTCAAGGGTCTCGGTGAAATGAGCGCCGAGCAGCTTTGGGACACGACGATGAACCCCGACACGCGCCGCCTGATGCCGATCAAGCTCGGCGAGCTCGACTTCGACGCGACCGTCGCGCGGATGACGATGCTGATGGGCAAGGGCGAGGCAGCCGCGCGGCGCGGCTGGCTCGAGGAAAAGGGCAACGACGTCGAAGCGGACATCTAAAGCCCCGCGCGCGGCCGGGCATGACGCCCGGCCCGGCCTCACGCCACTTACGAATACGGAATTCAGATGGACGACAACACTTCCGATCTCTTTGCCAGCCCCGACGCGCCCGAGAGCGACGCGCTGACGCTCGGCAACTACGCGGAGCAGGCGTATCTCAGCTACGCGGTCAGCGTCGTGAAGAGCCGCGCGCTGCCCGACGTGTGCGACGGCCAGAAGCCGGTGCAGCGCCGGATTCTGTTCGCGATGAACGAAATGGGCCTCGGCCCGGACGCGAAGCCGGTGAAGTCGGCGCGCGTGGTCGGCGACGTGCTCGGTAAATACCATCCGCACGGCGACCAGTCGGCGTACGACGCGCTCGTACGTCTCGCGCAGGATTTCTCGCTGCGCTACCCGCTGATCGACGGGCAGGGCAACTTCGGCTCGCGCGACGGCGACGGCGCGGCGGCAATGCGTTACACCGAAGCGCGGCTCACGCCGATCGCGAAGCTGCTGCTCGACGAGATCGACCAGGGCACGGTCGACTTCATGCCGAACTACGACGGCTCGTTCGACGAACCGAAGACGCTGCCGAGCCGCATGCCGTTCGTGCTGCTGAACGGCGCGTCGGGCATCGCGGTCGGCCTCGCGACGGAAATCCCGTCGCACAACCTGCGCGAAGTCGCGGCCGCGGCGGTTGCACTGATCCGCAATCCGAAGCTTTCGCACGCGGAGCTGATGAATTTGATCCCCGGCCCGGATTTCCCGGGCGGCGGCCAGATCATTTCGAGCGACACGGAAATCGCGGCGGCGTACGAAACGGGCCGCGGCAGCCTGAAGGTGCGCGCGCGCTGGAAGATCGAGGATCTCGCGCGCGGCCAGTGGCAACTCGTCGTCACCGAGCTGCCGCCGAGCACGTCGGGCCAGAAGGTGCTCGAGGAAATCGAGGAACTGACCAACCCGAAGCTCAAGCTCGGCAAGAAGACGCTGACGCCCGAACAGCTCAACACGAAGAAGGCGATGCTCGACCTGCTCGACGCGGTGCGCGACGAGTCGGGCAAGGAAGCGGCGGTGCGGCTCGTGTTCGAGCCGAAGTCGCGCACGATCGACCAGACGGAATTCGTGAACACGCTGCTCGCGTACACGAGCCTCGAATCGAACGCGACGCTGAACCTCGTGATGATCGGCGCCGACGGCCGGCCGGGCCAGAAGGGCCTGCTGACGATCCTCGACGAATGGGTGAAGTTCCGCCAGCTGACGATGACGCGTCGTTGCCGCCATCGTCTCGCGAAGGTCGACGACCGCATCCATATCCTCGAAGGGCGGATGATCGTCTTCCTGAACATCGACGAGGTGATCCGCATCATCCGCGAGTCGGACGAGCCGAAGGCCGCGCTGATGAGCGCGTTCGGCCTCTCCGAGCGGCAGGCCGAGGACATTCTCGAAATCCGGCTGCGCCAGCTCGCGCGGCTCGAGAAGATCAAGATCGAGAAGGAACTCGAAGCGCTGCGCGACGAGAAGGCGAAGCTCGAGGAGCTGCTCGCGAACGAAAGCGCGATGAAGCGGCTGATGATCAAGGAGATCGAGGCCGACGCGAAGCAGTACGGCGACGACCGTCGCACGCTGATCCAGCAGGAAAAGCGCGCGACGTTCGAGGCGAAGGTGGTCGACGAGCCGGTGACGGTCGTCGTGTCGCAGAAAGGCTGGGTGCGTGCGCTGAAGGGCCACGGGCTCGACCCGGCCGGCTTCACGTTCAAGGCCGGCGATCATCTGTATGCGGCGTTCCAGTGCCGCACGCCCGATCGCCTGATCGCATGGGGCAGCAGCGGCCGCGTGTATTCGGTCGACGTATCGGTGCTGCCGGGCGGGCGCGGTGACGGCGTACCGGTCACGTCGCTGATCGAGCTCGAATCGGGCTCGCATCTGATGCACTACTACGCGGCGCCGGCCGATCAGCAACTGCTGCTCGCATCGAGCAACGGCTTCGGCTTCCTCGCGAAGGTCGGCGACATGGTGAGCCGCGTGAAGGCCGGCAAGTCGTTCATGACGATCGATACGGGCGCGGTGCCGCTCGCACCGATGCCCGTGCTGCCGAACGCGACGCAGGTCGCGTGCCTGTCGAGCGGCGGCCGCCTGCTCGTGTTCGGGATGGACGAGATGAAGACGCTGTCCGGCGGCGGCCGCGGCGTGATCCTGATGGCGCTCGACGACAAGGAAACGCTCGTGCAGGCGCTCGCGATCGATCCGGCGGGCGTCGTGCTGATCGGCACCGGCCGCGGCGGCAAGGCGCAGGACGACACGCTGTCGTATGCGGGGCTCGCGCCGCATATCGGCAAGCGCGCACGCAAGGGCCGCGCGCCGGAGTCGAAGCTCAAGGTCGTCAACGAGCTGCGTCCGCTGCTCGGCTGACGCCGCGCGCGATCGTCCGGTTCGATCGCGATCGAAGGCCGCACCTCCGCTTCGGCGGACGTGCGGCCTTTTCTTTGGGACCGCGGATTCGGGTGATTCGGGTAAGCAAGCGTGGCGCTGTCACGCGGAACTTGCAAAATATTGTGAAATCGCGCGTGGGGCCTGAACCGCGCGGCGACGGGCCGGTCGAACGACGTTCGATGCCGCGTACGACGCGGCCGTTCGCAGCACCCACCCCATCACAGGATTGCCGCCATGTCCCACGCTGTTGCCGTCGCGCTGTTTCTTCATCTGCTGGCCGTTGCCGTGTGGGTGGGCGGGATGGTCTTCGCGAACTTCTGCCTGCGTCCGGCATTGTCCGACCTGTCGCCGCAGCTCCGGTTGCCGCTGATCGAAGGCGTGTTCGGCCGCTTCTTCAACTGGGTGGCGGGCTCCGTGATCGTGATCCTGCTGTCCGGCGGCTTCCTGCTGATGGAGTTCGGCGGCGCGCACGCGACGTGGTCGCTGCACGCGATGGCCGGGCTCGGCGTCGTGATGATGCTGATCTTCGGGCATATCCGCTTCGCGCTGTTCCCGCGCATCCGCCGCGCGGTGCAGGCGCAGAACTGGCCGGACGGCGCGCGCGCGGTGAACGCGGTGCGCCTGCTCGTCGTCGTCAATCTTGTGCTCGGTGTCGTCACGGTCGGTGCGGCCGTGCTGTCGCGCGGCTTCTGATCTTCAGGTGCCGGCTGGCGCCAACCGCGGGCGCGCCGGCATGCGCCGCTACGCGGCCAGCATCGCGTCGAGCAGCCAGGAGCCGGCCGGGCCGAGCGGGCGGTTGCGCGACCATACCGCATCCACCCGCACACGGCGCGGCCAGCCGCGTGCGCGCAGTTCGCACAGGCGATCGCGCGCGAAGTGGTCGACCATCCAGCGCGGCAGCTCGGCCCAGCCGAACCCCAGCACCGCCATCTCCAGCAGCATCAGGTAGCTCGGCGCCAGCCAGTGCTGCGTGCCGACCACGATCCGGTCGTCGGCGCTGCGGCCCTCCGTTTTCACATAGGTGTTGAGGCGCAGTTCGCGCACGTCGCGCAGCGCCGCGTGCGGCACTTCCGTATCGCCGTATTCCGCAAGCGCATGCGTGCGCCCGACGAACAGCCCGATCTCCGATTCCTCCGCCACCGTCGCCGCGCCGATATCGGCCGGGTAGGCCGCGCGCGCGGCCATCAGCCCGAGCTGCGCGCGACCCTGCTGGATCAGGTCGAGCACGTCTTCGTGCTCGGCGATCTGGCATTCGAGCTCGAGCGCCGGAAAGCGCCGTTCGAGCGCCATCAACGTTTCCTCGTAGCGCTTCGACTGGTACGTATCGGACACGACGAGCGTCAGCCGTGCTTCCTCGCCGCGTGCGAGCCGCGCGGCCGTGCGGTCGATCGCCGCGCCGGCCTCGAGTGTGCGCTGCACCTGCGGCAGCAGCGCGCGCCCGGCGTCGGTCAGCGTCGGTGCGCGCGTCGAGCGGTCGAACAACTGCACGCCGAGATCGATCTCGAGGTTCGCGATCGCCTCAGACACGGTCGACTGACGCTTGCCTAGCTTGCGCGCGGCGGCCGTGAACGAGCCGAGCAGCGCGGCTTCGGCGAATGCGAGCAGGGCTTCGGGGGCGTGGCGCATGTGGCGCTCCAGACTTTGTTATATCGGTAAAACCGATGATATCAAACTGGATTCATACGGTTTCGCCGATCAAAATGACCGACATGAATGACGTAACGAATCGGAGGGAATCATGAAACAGATGAATAAAACGGTGACGGAACGGTTTCTGCATGCGCTGGCGTTCGAGCTGGTCGCGATCGCGCTGTGCGCGCCGATCGGCGCGTGGCTGCTCGACATGCCGGTATCGCACGTCGGCGTGCTGACGGTGATGGTGTCGTTGATCGCGATGGCGTGGAACATGACCTTCAACACGCTGTTCGACCGCTTCGAACGGCGCGCGGGGCTGTCGCGCACGCTCGGCTTGCGGATCGCGCACGCGGTCGTCTTCGAGCTCGGCCTCGTCGCGATGGTGGTGCCGGTTGCCGCGTGGTGGCTGAACGTGAGCCTCGTCGAGGCGCTGCTGCTCGACCTCGGCATCGTGCTGTTCTTCCTGCCGTACACGTTCTGCTTCAACCTCGCGTACGACGCGCTGCGCGCCCGCTGGATGGCACGCCGGGTCGCGGTGCAGGCGGGTTGAAGTCGCCTGGTGCCGGTGAGTGCCGGTTGAGTCCGCTAGAGTGACGGCCGCCGCCCGTCAGTGCGCGGCCCACAGCCACACGCCGCAGACAACCGCGACCGCGCCGTAGACGGCATAGACGGGCACCTTGAGGCGCGTGAAGCACAGCGTCGCGAACGCGCCCGTCAGCCAGTAAATCGGGTCGCCCGGCTCGCGATGCAGGATCTTCACGACGGCGACGATGAGAAAGCCCGTCGTCGCCGCGCGCAGCAGGCGCATCCCGTGCTCGAAGCGCGAATGGCGCTTGAGCCGGGACAGGTGGTTCTGCGCAAACACGACGAGGCAACCCGACGGAATGAACAGCGCGGCCGTGGCGAGCAGCGCGCCGACCCAGCCGTCGGTCAGGTAGCCGAGAAACGGCACGACGTTCAGCAGCGGCCCCGGCGCCACGGGCGACAGCGCGAATGCCAGCGTGAAGTCGTGATCGGAGATGCCGGTGGCCGGCGAGACGAACAGCGTCTTGAGCACCGGCAGTGCGGAAAAGCCGCCGCCGAACAGCGTCATGCCGGCGCCCGCGAGGCGCGGCCACAGCAGCTGCTCCTGGTAATCGCCTGGCAGCGGCACCGCGAACAGCGCGACGAGCACGCCGAGCAGCACGAGCAGGTTGCGGTCGCGTCTCGACAGCGTGAAATCGACCGCGTCGCGTTGCGTCGGCCCGGTCAGCCAGCCCGCTGCAAACGCAGCGAAAAGAATCCCGACGAAAGCGGCCGGACTATGCGCGAAAGCGAGCAGAATCGTCGACAGCGCGGCGATCGCCTGTTCGAGCCGCGTGCGCGCGAGCATGCGCAGCTGCTTGACCCACGTGACGCCGATCAGCGCGGCGAGCACCATCCCGAAGTGATTGATCAGCATCGGCGCGGCAAGCGAGCGCACGAGCGGCGTGCGATAGAAGATCGCGAACAGCGTCATCAAGATGGAAAACGGCAGCACGCTTGCGATGCCGGCGACCCATGCGCCGGCGCGGCCGTGCAGCGTCTGGCCGACCTGCACCGCAACATTGCAGCCGACGGGGCCCGGCACGAGCCACGCGAGCGCGACGAGATCGCCGAATACGTGCGGTTCGATGCGCTGCAGCCGTTCCACGTAGTGGCGTTCGAGTTGCGCCATCATCGAAAGCCCGCCCCACGAGATCGCCGAAATGCCGGCGACGACCTTGAACAAGGTCCATAGGGATGCCTGTGCCTCTTCGACACGAGCGGTCGCTTCGACTTCGACGGTTGTCATGATTGTGGTGTTGGCGCAGGGCCGGATCTCGCGCGTGTGAGCGTGCCGGCGGCCCGCCGATACGTTGGCCCTCCCAATTGTCCGCCGCACATCGTGACACCGCCATGCGCGAAAACGCTAGTTAATGAACTAAACAATCAGATTGGAAAACGAAATAATTGCGGCAGCGCGCAACGTGTGCCGCAGCCGGGCCGCGGTGCGCTCAGGCGCCCGTGCTGCCGGTCGCGCGATGTGCGATGACGTTCGGATGGTCGCCGCGCACGCCGAAGCGCGCGATCAGCGCGGGAATCGCGTCGGCCGGCACCGGGCGAGAGAACAGGAAGCCCTGCGCCTCGATCTCGCCGAGCGCGGACAGCCACGTGATCTGCTCCTCGGTTTCCGTGCCTTCGACGACGACGGTCAGGCCGAGCGAGCGCGCGAGATGCACGATCGACGACACCATCACGCACACGCTGCGATCGTTCGGGATCGCCTGCACGAACGAGCGGTCGACCTTCAGCGTGTCGACGGAGAAGCGGTGCAGGTACGACAGCGACGAATAGCCGGTGCCGAAATCGTCGAGTGCGATCCGGATGCCGAGCTTCTTCAGCGCGACGATCTTCTCGGACACGAGTTCCGGATATTCCATCATCGCGGTTTCGGTGATCTCGAGTTCGAGCCGGTTCGCGTCGATGCCGGTTTCCTGCAGCGTGCTCGAGATCGTCTCGATCAGGTCGCCGCGCCAGAACTGCACGGGCGAGATGTTGACCGCGAGCGTCAGCGTGTCGTGGCCCTCGTCGCGCCAGCGCGCGATCTGCTCGCACGCGGTGCGGATCACGAAGTCGCCGATCGGCACGATCAGGCCCGTCGATTCGGCGATCGAAATGAATTCGTTCGCGGAAATGATCCCGTGCTCGGGGTGGTCCCAGCGCGCGAGCGCCTCGAAGCCGGTGATGTAGCGGTGCGTGAGGTCGATCTTCGGCTGGTACGCGAGGAACAGCTGCCCCTCGGCGAGCGCGACGCGCAATTGCTGTTCCCAGCGCATCAGGTGGTCGGCACGGTGCGACAGGTGCGGCGCATAGAACTGGTAGCAGTTCTTGCCGGCGTCCTTCGCGCTGTACATCGCGAGGTCGGCCTTCTTCAGCAGGTCGATCTCGCTCTCGTTCGCGACGGAGTGCAGCGCGATGCCGATGCTCGCATGCAGCACGAACGAACTGCCGCGCACGTCGAACGGTTCGCCGAACATCCGGATGATCGCTTCCGCGAGCCGCACCGCGCGCCGCTCGACGTCGTCGCCCTTCATCACGACGACGAACTCGTCGCCGCCGATTCGCGCGAGCGAGCCTTCGTCGCCGACCGCATCGGACAGGCGCGACGCGGTCATCTGCAGCACGATGTCGCCGGCGTTGTGGCCGAGCGTGTCGTTGACGGTCTTGAAGTTGTCGAGATCGATGAACAGCAGGCCGAGCCGCGACAGGCTCGTCGGCATCGACACGTCGTTGCGCAGCCCGCGCAGCGTCGCATAGCGGTTCGCGAGGCCGGTGAGCAGGTCGAATTCCGCGAGCTGCGTCATCTCGCGCTCGCGGCCGAGCAGCTTGCCGATCAGGCCCGTCGCGACGCCGAAGAACGCGAGCATCGCGAGCGTGATGAAGCTCGTCATCAGCAGGTAGACGTTGCGCGTGTGGTAGTAATCCGCGAATTCCTCGGTCTGCGACAGCCCGACCATCACCGCGAGCGGGTAGCCGTCGAGGTGGCGGTACGACACGATGCGCGTCACGCCGTCGATCGGGTCGATGATCGTGCCCGTCACGCGCTCGGCGATCGGGTAGACGCCCGATGCGGAAAACGCGCCCGGCGCGTTGCTGAGCGAGCCCGTGCGCCGCGCGAGCACGCCGCCCGTGTCGGACACGACCGCGATCACGCCTTCCTTGCCGATCGCCGCGTTGTTGTAGAAGTCGTTCGTGAAATAGCTCGGGTCTTCCGACACGACGACGATGCCCGCGAAGCTGCCGTCCGGGTTGTTCAGGCGCCGCGTCATCTGCAGCGTCCAGTGGCTCGACACGCGACCGAGCACGGGCTTGCTGATATAGAGGCGGTCGTCGTTGTGCGCGAGGTGGACCTTGAAGTGCTCGCGATCGGACAGGTTGATCGGCTGCGGATGGATCTCGGCGGTGTTCGCGAACAGGATGCCCTTCGCGTTGACGAGCGACACCTGGATCAGCGTGTCGCTCGGCACGACGCCTTTCTCGACGGTGCTCGCGAGATTGAAGCGCGCGGGCGACTTCTCGAACTCGAACTTCACGAAGCGGGTGATCTGGTCGACCTGGTGGATCGCCTTGACCGTATGCTGCTCGAGCGCGGAGGACAGGATCGCCGCGGACGCCGCCGCTTCCTTGTACGCGCTGTCCTTCTCGACCGACAGACGCGCGACGATCACGGCCCACAGCAGCGCAAGCGCCAGCATCCCGAGCAGCGGGATCGCGAATAGCGCGCGCCGGCGCGATTTGCGCGGCGCGCGCAGCGGCCGGGTCGGCGGCGTAGGGTTGGACCGGGCGGAGCTCATCGAAGAGGGTGGCGTCCTGCTCGCGTGCGCCATCCGTCGGGATGGCCGGCTATGGTTGGGGTCGCTCCGGCGTCTGTTCGTCCGCGGGATGCGCAACCATGGACAGACCTCCGAAACAACGGATTAGGCCCGATATTACTGGCTGGAACGTTTTTGCGATAGTTGGGCGAATCGGAGGGGCGCCGGACGGGCCGGCGCCATCGCACATCGCGAAATGTCAGTCAGGTGACCGGAACGTGCCGTCGACGACCGTGACGACGTGGCCGCCGATCCACGTCGTGCCGTCCTCGTCGTAGCTGACGAAGATGCGGCCGTCGCGGCCGATCGCCGTGCCCTGGCGGGCCGTGTAGGACGTGCCGGGACGGCGTTCCTGCCGCGTCAGCAGCCCGGCCAGCGCGGCGTTGGCGCTGCCGGTGACGGGGTCCTCGCCGACGCCGAAGCCGCCGCCCGTCATCAGGCAGCGGATTTCGAACGTGGCGGGGCCGCCGTCGGCGTGCGGCGCATAGACCGCGAGGCCGTGCGTGCCGTAGCGGTGCGTGATCGCCTCCAGCGCGGCCGGATCGGGCGACAGGCCGATGCATGCGTCGGCCGACGTCAGCCGCACGACGAGCCAGGGCGCGCCGTTGTCGACCGCGCACGCTTCGGCATCCGGATCGATCGCGTCGCTGCGCAACGCGGCCGCCAGCGCCGCGTAGTCCGAACGGTCGAGCGGCGTGACGCGTGCCGGCGGCGCGGCGAACGCCCAGCCGTCGGCCTGCTCGCGCAGCGCGACCCGGCCGACCCCGCACTGCTGGATCAGCCGGCCCGGCGTGCGCGGCCGCGCGCCGCTTTCGAGGAACGCGTGCGCGGTGCCGAGCGTCGGGTGGCCGGCGAACGGCAGTTCGCCGCCCGGCGTGAAGATCCGCACGCGGTAGTCGGCTTCCGGATCGGTCGGCGTGCAGACGAACGTCGTTTCCGACAGGTTGGTCCAGCGGGCGATCGCGAGCATGTCGTCGTCGCCGAGCGAATCGGCGTCGAACACCACGGCGAGCGGGTTGCCCTTGAACGGCACCGACGTGAACACGTCGACCTGCTTGAAGCGGACCAGATGACCGGGCATCGCGATCCGCCCGTTACGCGACTTCGGCGATCAGCTCGATCTCGACGCACGCGCCGAGCGGGATCTGCGCGACGCCGAAGGCCGAGCGTGCGTGCTTGCCCGCATCGCCGAACACTTCCGCGATCAGTTCCGACGCACCGTTCGTCACGACGTGCTGTTCGGTGAAGTCGAGCGTCGAGTTGACGAGGCTCATCAGCTTGACGATGCGCGTGACCTTGTTCAGGTCGCCGGTGTGCGCGTGCAGCGTCGCGAGCAGGTCGATCGCGATCGAGCGTGCGGCCGCCTTGCCGTCTTCCGTCTGCAGATCCGCGCCGAGCTTGCCGGCCCAGACCTTGCCGTCCTTCTTCGCGATGTGGCCCGACAGGTAGACCGTGTTGCCGCTTTGCGCGCTCATCACGTAGGCGGCGGCCGGTGCGCCGGCGGTCGGGAGCTCGATGCCGAGCGACTTCAGTTTGTCGTAGACGTTAGCCATGCGTTCGATTCCTCGTAGAGAGTCGTGACAGGAAAAGGGTGGGATCAGAGGCGCTCGCGCAGCAGCTTGCCGAGGCGAGCCACGCCTTCCTCGATCTTCTCGGGCGGCACCGTGACGAACGACAGGCGCAGCGTGTTCTGCTGCGCGTCGTCCGCGAAGAACGGCGCGCCCGGCACGAAGGCGACGTGATTGTCGACCGCCGCGGCGAGCAGCTTCATGCTGTCGATCTGCGCGGGCAGGTTCACCCAGATGAACATCCCGCCTTCCGGGCGGTTCCACGTGACGCCTTCCGGCATGTGGCGCGCGAGCGCGCCGAGCATCGCGTCGCATTGCGCGCTGTACAGCTCGCGGATCGTCGGGATGTGCTCGTCGAGGAAGCCGTCCTTGATCACTTCGTGCGCGATGCGCTGGGTCAGCGTCGGCGTGTGCAGGTCGGTGGCCTGCTTGGCCTGCACCAGCTTGAAGTGGAGTTCCTCGGGGGCAATGATGTAGCCGATCCGCAGGCCCGGTGCGAGCACCTTCGAGAACGTGCCGAGGTGCACGACGTGGTCGGGCGCCATCGACAGCATCGTCGGCAGCGGTTCGCCGCGGTAGTTCAGCGCGCCGTACGGATCGTCTTCCAGCACCGGGAACGGGCTCGACTGCGCGAACGCGGCGAGCGCGCGGCGGCGCTCGACGGGCAGGCGTCGGCCGGTCGGGTTCTGGAAGTTCGGCTGCGCGTACAGGAGGCGCGCGCCTTGCGTGAGCTCGGGCGTGAGGCCTTCCGGCAGCAGGCCCTGCTCGTCGGTCGGCACCTGCACGTAGCGCGGCTCGTACAGCGAGAACGACTGCAGCGCGCCGAGGTAGGTCGGCGTTTCGACGAGGATCGGGCTGCCCGGATCGATGAGTGCCTTGCCGAGCAGGTCGAGCGCCTGCTGCGAGCCGGTCGTGATCAGCACCTGCGACACGCGCACGCTGTAGCGCTCGGCGATCCACTCGCGCAGCGGCAGGTAGCCTTCGGTCGCGCTGTACTGGAGCGCGGCGGCCGGCGCGTCGCGCAGCACGCGGTCGGCGGCGGCGCGCATGCGCTCGGCCGGGAACGTCGCGGGGGCGGGCAGGCCGCCGGCGAACGAGATGACCTCGGGGCGTTCCGTGACCTTCAGGATCTCGCGGATCGCAGAGCTCGTCAGCTTGCGGGCGCGTTCGGAAAGCTGCCAGTGCGGCGGATGCAGGTCGCTCGGATTCATAGTCTCCTCGTTCGGATATCGTGGTCAGTCAAGAAAGGTCGTTCGGGCGGATCGCTTCGACGCTGCCGGGTAGGCATGCGCGAGCGCGGTCGAGCCTTCGCGGCCGGGTGGGCAAAACCGATCAGGCAAAACAGCCATTATGGCGCACCTGTTCAGCCGGCGCGAGCCGGTTGCGCGGCGGTGGCGACCGCCGAGCGGCGCCCGAGCACCACGGTGGCGATCACGGCGGCCGCGAACAGCCACGTCGACGGCGTGACCGTTTCGCCGAACAGCAGCGCGGAAAATGCAATCGTGAAGAAAATCTGCAGCAGCTGCACCTGGCCGACGCGCGCGATGCCGCCCATCGCGAGCCCCGCGTACCACGCGAAGAAGCCGATGAACTGCGAAAAAAGGGTCACGTAGCCGAACGCGAGCCACGTGCGCAGCGCGAGCGGGCCCGGATGCGCGGCATGCTGCAGCCACGCGAGCCAGCCGACCGGCAGCACGAGGAACGGCGCGGATACGACGAGCGCCCAGCAGATCACCTGCCAGCCGCCGATCTGGCGAGCGAGGCGCGCGCCTTCCGCATAGCCGAGCGCGCCGATGCCGACCGCGACGAGCATCAGCGCGTCGCCGGCCTGCACGGTGCCGCCGCCGTCGCGCAGCGCGAACGCGATCACGAGCGCGCTGCCGGCCACCGCGCTGGCCCAGAACGCCTTCGACGGCCGCTCGTGCGACAGCCATGCCGCATACAGCGCGACGAACAGCGGCTGCAGCCCGTTGACGACCGCGCCGTGCGAGGCCGGCACGGATTTCATCGCCCATGCCGAGAACACCGGATACGCGATGATCACGCCGGCCGACGTGATCGCGAGGCTTTTCAGCTGCGCGCGGGTCGGCAGCGGCTCGCGGCGCCACCACAGCAGCAGGCCGGCCGGCACGGCGGCGGCGAGCGCGCGGCCGAGCCCGTTGAGCAGCGGATTGAGTTCGGACACGACGATGCGCGTCATCGGCAGCGTCAGGCTGAAGATCATCACGCCGATCAGGCCGAGCAGCATGCCCCGGGTTTCGCGCGAATTCATGTCGAAGGTGTCTCCGAATTGAAGGGTGGTTGTAATGGACGGGCTTTCAGCGCAGCGTGCGTGCGCCCTGCGGCGTATCGAATTCGGCGACCAGCGCGGGCGGGCCGTCGCCGGTTTCCAGGTCGAGCAGGTGCGTGGCGCCGAGCCAGTCGAGCTGTTCGCGGATGACCTCGGCGCGCGGGTGGGCGCCCTTGAGCGACTTCAGCGCGACGCCGTCTTGCGGCAGCGATTCGGCCGGATGGTGCGGGCTGTCCCATTGGATCAGCGATGGCACGAGACCGTCGCCCGCACCCTGCCATGCGGGGAACGCGCCATCGTGGGGCACCGTGAGGCCCCAGCTCAGGTCGCCGCGCCGCATCGCGACGACGGGCGGGATGCGGGCCGGATACTGGCTCTGCCACAGCGCGAGCTGGCGCGGACGGTCGACGCGCGCGACCCAGTGCGCGAGAAACGGGCCCTGCGCGAGCCGGGCGTGCATCGCCGGATCGTCGAGCGCGAACAGCCGTGCGCGCGGCGGCGCTGCACCGTCGTCCGGGGCGGGGGCATCGGGGTCGATCGCGATCACTTCGAGGTAGAGCCCGCCCCATGCGCCGAACAGCGCATTGTGGGTCCGCATCAGCGGGTGGCGGCCGCCGCCGGCCGGTTCGATGCCGAGCGCGTCGGCGACATGGCGCACGCCTTCGTCGAGCGTGCGCGCGGCGATCACGAGATGGTCGAGTGTCAGGGAGCGGGCTGGCATGAACGTCGGTCGGGAAGCGAAAGTGTCATGGTAGGCGGGCGTTGCGCCGGGCGGGTGCCGGACCGGCCGGCGCACGGGCCGCGGATCAGGCCGGCCGGCGCGGCTCCAGGTGCGGCGGGGCCGGAACGGCGGCCGCACGGTCGCCGTTGCGGTCAACTGTAATCGTCGGCACCGGCACAGTAACGGTACAATCGGCGCGATAGCCTTCGGTACAGTTGGAGTTGCCGCCCCATGTCCACCGTTCCACTCGCCCAGATTCCCGTGCCGCACGATACGGCCACGCTCACGCTCGTCGACCAGCTGGTCCAGTGGGCCCGGCGGCGCATCGACGAACGCGTGTTCCGTCCCGGCATGCGGATGCCGTCGATCCGCAAGCTCGCGCTCGACAAGAGCGTGTCGCGCTTTACCGTCGTCGAGGCGTACGAGCGCCTCGTCGCGCAGGGCTACCTCGACTCGCGGCGCGGCTCCGGCTTCTACGTGCGCGAACGCACCGCCGGCCCGCAGCCGGTCGACAACGTGGCGCGCGGATCCGAAGCCGCGCCGGTGCACAACACGATCGACGTCGTCTGGCTGCTGCGCAACATGCTGCACACCGTCAGCCCGGAAAAGGGGCCCGGTCTCGGCTACCTGCCGGGCCGCTGGCTCGACGGCGAGCTGATCACCGGCGCGCTGCGCGCGCTCGGGCGCCAGTCCGGCGCGCAGATGCTCGGCTTCGGCACTGCGCAGGGTTTCCTGCCGCTGCGTCAGCAACTGCAGACGCGCCTCGCCGAAGTCGAGATCGGCGCGACCCCCGACCAGCTCGTGCTGGTATCGGGGATCACGCAGGCAATCGACCTGATTTCGCGGATCTACGTGCGGCCGGGCGACGCGGTGATCGTCGGGGATCCCGCGTGGTTCCAGATGTTCGGCCGCTTCGCGTCGCAGGGCGCGCAGCTCGTCGGGATGCCGTACACGCCGGACGGCCCCGATCTCGACGCGCTCGAGACGCTCGTGCAGATGTGGCGGCCGAAGATGCTCGTGATCAACTCGGTGCTGCAGAACCCGACCGGCACGTCGCTGTCGGCCGCGCAGGCATTCCGGATCCTGAAGCTCGCGGAGGCGTACGACTTCCTCGTCGTCGAGGACGACGTGTACGGCGACCTGTGCCCGCCGAGCTATCCGGCCACGCGCCTCGCGAGCCTCGACCAGCTGAAGCGCGTGATCTACCTCGGCAGCTATTCGAAGACGCTCGCGGCGAACCTGCGGGTCGGTTATGTCGCGTGCGCGCCGGAGATCGCGAAGGCGGTCACCGACCAGAAGATGCTGGTCGGGATGACGACGCCCGAGCTCAACGAGCGCGTGCTTTACAAGATCCTGACCGAGGGGCATTACCGGCGCCATGTCGAGCGGCTGCGCGCGCGGCTCGACGGCGTGCGCGACAAGACCGCGCGGATGCTCGAGCGCACGGGGCTGGGGCTTTTCACGATGCCGGCGGCCGGGATGTTCCTGTGGGCCGACACGGGCGTCGATTCGGACGCGCTCGCGGCCGCCGCGCACGAAGAGGGGTTCCTGCTGACGCCCGGCAGCCTGTTTTCGCCGCAGCAGTCGCCGTCGACGTGGACGCGCTTCAACGTCGCGAACTGTGGCGATCCGGCGTTGCCGGGGTTTCTCGCGCGCTATATCGATTCGGCGGTGCGGCGGGCGTCGTGACGCGGTGCGGGCCGCCGGCCCTTGAAATCCCGTCGCCCGTCCCCAGATACGCGCGCAAACCGCTGGCGCCGCGCGGTCGTCCTTCACGGGCTTGCCGGTATCGCGCGCCGGGCGCCTGCGGCACACCATTCAAGTTCAAGTAAGAGGAAACAGCATCCATGGCACACGAAACGATGAGCTTTCAGGCAGAGGTCAAGCAACTCCTCCACCTGATGATTCATTCGCTCTACAGCAACAAGGAAATCTTCCTGCGCGAACTGGTGTCGAACGCGTCCGACGCGGCCGACAAGCTGCGTTTCGAGGGGCTCGCGGACAACGCGCTGTACGAGAACGATCCGAATCTGCGCATCCGCATCGGCTTCGACAAGGCCGCGCGCACGATCACGATCGACGACAACGGTATCGGCATGAGCCGCGACGAGGCGATCGCGAACCTCGGCACGATCGCGCGTTCGGGCACCAAGGAATTCTTCACGAAACTGTCCGGCGACCAGCAGAAGGACGCGGCGCTGATCGGCCAGTTCGGCGTCGGCTTCTACTCGGGCTTCATCGTCGCGGACAAGATCACCGTCGAGACGCGCCGCGCGGGCCTGCCGGCGAACGAAGCGGTGCGCTGGGAAAGCGCGGGCGAGGGCGATTTCACGATCGACGCGATCGAGCGCGCGCAGCGCGGCACGACGATCACGCTGCATCTGCGCGAAGGCGAGGACGAGCTGCTGTCGTCGCACCGCCTGAAGTCGATCATCCAGAAGTACTCCGACCACATCGCGCTGCCGATCCTGATGCAGAAGGAAGAATGGGATCAGGAAAAGGGCGAGATGGTCCTGAAGGACGACGACGAGACCGTCAACCAGGCGAGCGCGCTGTGGACGCGTTCGAAGGGCGACATCACCGACGAGCAGTACACGCAGTTCTACCAGCACGTCGCGCACGACCACCAGGATCCGCTCACGTGGACGCACAACCGCGTCGAGGGCCGCAGCGAATACACGCAACTGCTGTTCGTGCCGTCGCACGCGCCGTTCGACCTGTGGAACCGCGACTATCGCGGCGGCCTGAAGCTGTACGTGAAGCGCGTGTTCATCATGGACGACGCCGAGCAGCTGCTGCCGCAATACCTGCGCTTCGTGAAGGGCGTCGTCGATTCGGCCGACCTGCCGCTGAACGTGTCGCGCGAGATCCTGCAGGAAAGCCGCGACGTGAAGGCGATCCGCGAAGGCGTGACGAAGCGCGCGCTGTCGATGCTCGAAGAGCTCGCGAACGCGGAAGAGGATGCCGGCAAGGAAAAGTACAAGACGTTCTGGGGCGCGTTCGGCCAGGTGCTGAAGGAAGGCCTCGGCGAGGATCACGCGAACCGCGAGCGCATCGCGAAGCTGCTGCGCTTCGCGTCGACGCACGGCGACACCGACGCGCAGGACGTGTCGCTCGCCGACTACGTGTCGCGCATGAAGCCCGAGCAGAGCAAGATCTACTACGTGACGGCCGATACGTGGCAGGCCGCGAAGAACAGCCCGCATCTCGAAGTGTTCCGCAAGAAGGGCGTCGAGGTGCTGCTGCTGACCGACCGCGTCGACGAATGGATGCTGTCGTTCCTCAACGAGTTCGACGGCAAGCCGCTCGCGAGCGTCGCGCGCGGCGACCTCGATCTCGGCGAACTGAACGACGAAGAGAAGAAGGCGCAGGAACAAGCGGGCGAGGCGATCAAGCCCGTCGTCGAGAAGATGAAGGAAGCGCTCGGCGACAAGGTGAAGGAAGTACGCGTCACGTTCCGCCTGACCGATTCGCCGTCGTGCCTCGTCGCGGACGACAACGACATGAGCGGCTACCTGCAGCGGATGCTGAAGGCGGCCGGCCAGAACGCGCCGGCGATGCAGCCGATCCTCGAGATCAACCCCGAGCATGCGCTCGTGAAGCAACTGAACGCCGACAGCGCCGATTTCGGCGACTGGTGCCATCTGCTGTTCGATCAGGCGCTGCTGGCCGAAGGCGGCATGCTCGACGATCCGGCGAGCTTCGTGAAGCGGACCAACGCGCTGCTGCTGTCGCGCGCCGCGTGAACGCACGCATGCGATTCGACGGCGGTCAGGCCGGCTGGCGCGAGACGCCGCGGCCTGGCTGCACGCTCGATCAGCGCGACTGGCTGACGCGCGGCGGATCGCTGACCGCGCATCTCGCGCGGCTCGGCCGCGTGAACGTGCGCGTGACGCGCGAGGCCGTCGACTGTCCGTGGTTCGACGAGCCCGACGCGCTGGCCAGTTCGCCGCGCGCACCGATGTGGGTGCGCGAGGTGCTCCTGTCGGTCGACGGAACGCCGTACGTCGCCGCGCACAGCATCGCGCCGCTCGCCGCAAGCAAGGGCGTGTGGCAGGCGATGCGGCGGCTGCGCACGCGGCCGCTGGCGGAGCTGCTGTACAGCGATCCGCAGGTCGAGCGCTCGGCGCTCGTCAGCCGGCGCGTGATCGCGGGCCATCCGCTGTATGCGCTCGCGAGCCATGCGCTCGGCGTAGGCGCGCGCGCGCCGCACGCGTTCGTGGCGCGGCGCTCGGTGTTCCAGCGTCACGGCAAACCGTTGATGGTCACCGAGTGCATGCTGCCGGCGCTGTGGCGTCATCTCGACGCGCATGGCGACGGGCCGCGCTCGGGCGGCCAGGGCGGAGGCGCGTGATGCTGCAGGGCTTCGGGCCGGTGGTCGGGCCGAATACGCGTACGATGATCCTCGGCAGCTTTCCGGGCGAGGCGTCGCTCGATGCCGCGCAGTACTACGCGCATCCGCGCAATCAATTCTGGCGGCTTTTGGGGGCGGTTCTGCGTGAGCCGGAACTGCACGCGCTCGATTACGATGCGCGGCTCGAACGCGTGTTGAAGCACGGCATCGGCATCTGGGACGTGCTCGCCGCGTGCCATCGCGAAGGCAGTCTCGATTCGGCGATTCGGAATGCGAAGCCGAACGACTTCGACTCGTTGCGTGAGCATGCGCCGTTGCTGAAGAAGGTCTGCTTCAACGGCAAGACGGCGGGGCGGTTTGCCGAAGTGATCGGCGCCGCCGGTTACGAAACGCTCGTCCTGCCGTCTTCGAGCCCGGCGAATGCTTCGCTTTCGTTCGAGCAAAAGCTGCTGCGTTGGCGCGAAGTCGAATCCTGATCGCGCGCATGCGCCATCGCTGAAGAGTGAAGCTAGAAGCGCTCGACGCGTACCTCGACCGAGTCCTTGGGCACGGTCAGCCGCGTGCGCTCGAGCAGGGCATCCGCGGGCGCGGTGCCGTCCGGGTTCAACGGCCTCACTTTGTTGAACACCACGGAAAAACGCTCCGGCGTGACGGTGGCTGACGCATAACCCTGTGCGTCGTGGTCGGCGTAGCGCAGATCGGGGTTGTTCGTCATCAGGAAGGTGTCGAGTTTGGCCGGGGTGGCGGCCAGCGACACAAGCGGCGTGCCGGCCCATGCGGCTTTCAGGTAGGAATAGAAGGACGCGCTGCTGATGCCTGCGCAGACGAAATCGACGGCCACGGGCGTACCTTTTTCCGGGTCGGGGTCGTCCCGCACGACGCCGCACTGAAACGCATGCAGGTCGCCGCTGATCGCGACGACGTTGCGGATCCCCTGTTCGTTCAGGTATGAGAGCAGTTCGTGTTTGTGCGCCGGATAGCCGTCCCATGCGTCGCAATCGACCACGAGGCGTGCTGCCGGTGTCTTCGGCGCGCCCGGCATCACGGCCCACAGACGGTTCAACATCACCTCGTTGCCCCACACCTTCCAGGTCGCAGGCGAACCCTTTAGCGTGGCCTTCCACCATTGCGTCTGCTCCGGGCCGAGCATCGACGGCGCGCGACCAAGCTGCGCGGTACCCCGCGCCTCGAAGCGCTGCAGCACGTTCTGGTTGACGAAGTAGCGCGAGCCGGCTGCGTCATCGCCATTGACCGGGTCGTGTCCGTGTGCGCGCGCGACAGCCGCCTCGCTGACGACATGGTCGTCGCGATACAGCCGCTCATCCGTCATCACGAGATGCATCAGCATGCCGAAGCGAAATTCGCGATAGATACGAATGTTGGTGTACGACGGATTGTCCGGTTCGAAGCGCACGTCGCTCCAGTCCACCGGCATGTACTCCGCCCACGCGCGACTGGCGTTGCGGCGGCGCTGCGTCTCCTGCCTTTCCTCGTTGGTGTAGACCTGATGATCCTGCCAGCCGTCGTCGGAAAATTCGTGGTCGTCCCATATCGCGATCATCGGCAGGCGCCGGTGCAGCGTCTGCAAGCGCGGGTCGGTGCGATAGGTGCGGTAGAGCGTCCGATAGTCTTCGAGCGTATCGGCATACGCGCGGCCATCGGCGACAGGCTTTCCGTCAGGCAGGCGCAGCGGAGGATGCGCCGCCTCGACCGCGCCGGGTCTCGAGGCCCCGACCGTTTCATAGATGTAATCGCCGACATGCACGACGAAATCGAGATCGCTTTCGGCTGCCAGCAGGCTCATGGCTTGCCAGTGATTGATGCTCCAGTCCTGGCAGGTGAGCCATGCGAAGCGAACGCGGTCGTTGGCCTCATCGGCATCCGGAGCCGTGCGCGCGACGCCGCTGGCACTCACGTCGTCGCCGGCGACGAACCGGTAGTGGTACGTGATATTCGGTGAGAGCTCCGTTACCTTCGCGCGCACGGTGAAGTCATAGGTGGCGCGTGCCCTCAGCGGTACGCTGGCGACGAGAGCCGAGAAATCCGGCCGCGTCGATACTTCGAGCCGTAACGGTATCGTGTGCGCGACGCCTTTTGCGCGGTGCCGCGCGTCCTCGAAGACCGGCACGCAGCGTGTCCAGAACACGACGGAGCGATCGCGCGGATCACCGCTGGCGACGCCCTGCGGGAACCGATAGCGGCCTTTGCGCACTGTGCTGGTGGCAGACGGGACCGACCGCGGAACGCCAAGCGTACCGGTGGCTGCCGCAATCGTGAAAAAGGTCGACGACTTGAGGAAATGGCGGCGGTCCATCGATCCTCCCGATCGACATACTAGGGATGCCGGGAGAGGCGCGTCGCGATGCAGCAGTACGCGATCGTGCCTCGCGAACCTTCAGTGCCGTTCGACTTCTCTGCGCCGAACGGCCGGTTGCGAAATCGAAAGGCGCGGCAACGGACAAACCGAACCTGATGCTGCCGCGCCGCGACTCGACTCCACGGGTCAGGGCTTCGCATCGCCTTGCCTGGCGCCCATGGCCGCGGCAATGCGACTTTGTGCAGCGACGAGTTGGTCATCGGTGGTCGCCACCAGCCACAGACGTGCGTGCTCCTCGATCCGACGGTTGTGGTCCTTCAATGGACCCATCGCGGCAGCGGCCTTCCAGACCACCGGGCCGACTCGGCTACTCCTGCCCGACGGCGCGCCTACCAGCAGGCAGTAAGGTCCCAGCGGAAGCGACACGAACGGAAGTGCCGGACTGGCGATCACGCGCCAGTCGATGAAGGGTGTATCGCTGATCAGCAGCGGCGTGGGCAAGCCGTAGAGCACAGTGAAATCGTACAGCGCCAGCTGCTCTCTCATGCCGACGTAAATTCGCCGGATATCGTCGACAACCGCCGCGCGGATCTCGTCCTCGAACATGGGTTCCTGCGCGTAGCGGGCAAATGCCTGTCGAGCCTCCGATTGATACGCGCTGAACAGGCCGATCTCCACGCAGTCCTGCACTGCGCGCTGAACCTCCGCCACGGAACCGGCTTCCTCCGGCGTGCCCAGCTGCGCAGCCCGCAAGAAGCGGGCGAGTCCCGACTCGTGGATCGCAGGACCATCCGCAGATGCATCGTCGTCAGCGTTCTTGCCCAGCGGCACGTAAATAGTTTTCTCGGCAGCGAAATGCGATTTCTTGCCTTCATCGAACTTGATTTCGCCATCGACGCAGTCCAGATAGCGAGTCCCGATTCGGCCGTGCTCCCAAACCCAATTTTTCAGGAACGGGCGTAGTGGATGTTGTCTGTCGTGATCGGCCATTGAAACCTCCAGGTTTTCCAGTATGAGCCATTCCAGCAACGCTTCCTGTCGTGCGAGGCCATGTGGTCCGTCGTCGTTCGACGGTCGTGACGCGGACCGTTCCGCCAGCGAGCTTGCCGCTGGCGATCACGCATCGCAGCGAGCAGTTGCGGCTCGACGTGGACGGGCGGAAAGGCGGCGGTCTCCATCAGGCAACTTCCTCTAACGCCGATGCGATGCATTATCGTTCACGCCGACCATGGGTGCACGCATACCGATCAACGGAGCGTAGCGGTGAATCTGCCTCCAACAGGCGCCACCCCGCACCAATGCTATCCTCTCGTCCGCTCATCCAGCGTCACCCAACGAGATTCAATCATGACCCGACTGATCAAGCGTGCGTCCGCCGAGGCGCGTGCGTTCAAGCAAGGCAAGCCGTCCTCCTACAACGGCTCCGAAAAACTCCAGCCGCCGCGTGTGAAGCGCCGCCCGGAAATCGACGAACACGACGACGTGCCCGTGCTCGAAGCGCCGCGCAAGCCGCGCTTCGCGCCCGTCACGTTCTCCGAAGAGGGCGGCGTGCGCTTCCTGCACTTCGGCACCGAATGGGTGCAGGGTGCGATGCGGATTTCGAAGCCGCTGCATATCGAACTCGAATACGCGCAGCAGATGATGGCGTGGCTGCTGTTCCTCGAAACGCCCGAGCGGATCGTCCAGCTCGGGCTCGGCACCGGCGCGCTGACCAAGTTCTCGCACCGCTTCCTGCCGCACGCGAAGGTCGAGGCCGTCGAGCTGAACCCGGCCGTGATCGTCGCCGCGCGCACGATGTTCGCGATGCCGCCCGACGACGCGCGCCTCGCCGTGCACGAAGCCGACGCCTGGGATTTCGTCAACGATCCGGCCAACCGCGGCACGACGGGCGCGATCCAGATCGACCTGTACGACGCGACCGCGCGCGGCCCGGTGCTCGACAGCGTCGCGTTCTACCGCGCGGTGCGCGGCTGCCTCGCCGACGCGGGCATCGCGACGATCAACCTGTTCGGCGATCATCCGAGCTTCGTGCGCAACATGAAGCATCTGAACGCGGCGTTCGATCATCGCGTGATCGCGCTGCCCGAAGTGCACGACGGCAACCGGATCGCGATCGCGTTCTCGGGCCCCGCGCTCGACGTGCCGTTCGCGCAGCTCGACGCACGCGCGAAGCTGATCGAGGACACGCTGAAGCTGCCCGCGCGCAAGTGGGTGAAAGCTTTGAAAGAAACGATCGGCGCACGCGATACCTCGTTCGCGATCTGACGCTTCATGCACCGGCGGCATGCCGGTGCAACCGCACGACAAGGGGCGGATCACCTCGGGTTCGCCCCCGCTTGACCGCGTGCTCGCGGCTCCTATACTGGCGCGAAGCCAGCGGAGCCGCAGCCTACCCGTTTTGCCGCTCCTCTCGCCGCCGTACCCGCTCAACAAGATCGATAACCGGGAAAGATGAGGAGACGTCATGGCTCACGATGCCGACGCCAACCGGGCCGCCAAGCGCTGGCTCTGGCTGCTGGTACTGCCGCTGATCGCGATGGTCTGGGTGCCGTCGTACAACAAGGTCGATCCGCAATGGCTCGGCTTTCCGTTCTTCTACTGGTACCAGCTGCTGTGGGTCTTCATTAGCGCGGTGATCACCGCGTTCGTGTACTTCAAGACCAAGAACGCGTGGAAGGCGAGCGGCCCGCAGGGAGGTGCGCGATGAATCTCGGCGCAACCTTCGTCTTCGTCCTGCTGTTCATCGGCGTCACGATCATCGGTTTCCTGGCCGCGAACTGGCGGCGCGGCGATCTCGCCCATCTCGACGAATGGGGCCTCGGCGGACGCCGCTTCGGCACGATCGTCACGTGGTTCCTGCTCGGCGGCGATCTCTACACCGCATATACGTTCGTCGCGGTGCCTGCGCTCGTGTTCGGCGCCGGCGCGATGGGTTTCTTCGCACTGCCGTACACGATCCTGATCTATCCGTTCGCGTTCGTCGTGTTTCCGAAGCTGTGGAGCATCGCGAAGCGGCACGGCTACGTGACGGCCGCCGACTTCGTCAATGCGCGCTACGGCAGCCGGATGCTCGCACTCGCGATCGCGGTGACGGGCATCCTCGCGACGATGCCGTACATCGCGCTGCAGCTCGTCGGCATCGAAGTGGTGATCGGTGCGCTCGGTTTCGACACGACCGGCTTCGTCGGCGACCTGCCGCTGATCATCGCGTTCGCGATCCTCGCCGCGTACACGTACACGTCGGGGCTGCGCGCGCCCGCGATGATCGCGATCGTGAAGGACGTCCTGATCTACGTGACGATCGCCGCAGCGGTCATCGTGATTCCCGCGAAGCTCGGCGGCTTCGGACAGATCTTCGCTCATGTGCCGCCCGCGAAGCTGCTGCTGAAGGCGCCGGACGCGATGAGCATGAACGGCTACAGCGCGTACGTAACGCTCGCGATCGGCTCGGCGCTCGCGCTGTTCCTGTATCCGCACTCGGTCACGGCGATCCTGTCGTCGTCGTCGGGCAACTCGATCCGCCGCAACATGGCGATGCTGCCCGCTTACTCGTTCGTGCTCGGCCTGCTCGCGCTGCTCGGCTACATGGCGCTTGCGGCGGGCGTGAAGGACATGCCGCAGTACGCGCCGTACTTCAAGGCGTTCGGCCCGAACTTCGCGGTGCCCGCGCTGTTCCTCGAGTATTTCCCGTCGTGGTTCGTCGGCGTCGCGTTCGCGGCGATCGGCATCGGCGCGCTGGTGCCGGCGGCGATCATGTCGATCGCGGCCGCGAACCTGTACACGCGCAACATCCACCGCGAGTTCATCAACCGCAACATGACGCACGACCAGGAGACGCACGTCGCGAAGCTCACTTCGCTGATCGTGAAGGTCGGTGCGGTCGCGTTCATCCTCGGGCTGCCGCTGACCTACGCGATCCAGTTGCAGCTGCTCGGCGGGATCTGGATCATCCAGACGCTGCCCGCGATCGTGCTCGGCCTGTACACGCGGTTGCTCGACCATCGCGGCCTGCTGATCGGCTGGGCGGCCGGCATCGTGTGCGGCACGTGGATGGCGGTGTCGCTGAAGCTCGCGAGCTCGATCTTCACGATCCACCTGTTCGGCGTCGCGATTCCCGGCTACGCGGCCGTGTGGTCGCTGATCGTGAACCTCGTGGTGTCGATCGTGGTGAGCGTGCTGGTGCGCGTGATGGGCATGGCGCATGCGGAGGATCGCACGCGGCCGGAGGATTATCTCGACGTCGTCGAAGGCTGACGCGGGCGACTTGACGCAACAACGAAAACGCCCGCCACCGTGAGGTGGCGGGCGTTTTTTTACGTCAGCCCTGCGCGCGTTTCGTGAGTTCCTCGCGCTGCGACAGATCCTCGACGTTGACCATCCAGTGCACGCCGAAACGGTCCTTCGCCATCCCGAAGCCGAGCGCCCAGAACGTCTTGCCGAACGGCATCGTCACTTCGCCGCCGTCGGCGAGCGCATCGAACAGTTTCTTGCCTTCCTCGACCGTCGCCGGGTTCAGCGACAGCGAATAGCCGGCGTGCGTGCCGGCCGGCTGGCTGCAGTCGCCGTCCGAGCACATGATCATCGAGTCGCCGATCGTGAAGCTCGCATGCATCACCTTGTCGGCCATCTCGGGCGTGATCGCGTGTTCGGGATTCGGCGGCGCATCCTTGAAGTGCATCTTGAACATCGTCTTCGCGCCGAGCGCCTTTTCGTAGAATCGAAGGGCTTCGTCTGCGCGGCCGTAGAACGTCAGATACGGTTGGACTTGCATCGTTGTCTCCTGTAATGGGCCGGGCCCGCGCGTCGGTGCGGGTTCGGCGTCGTGCAAGATCGACTGGGAAAGGGCACGTCGAGAGGCGGCCGGCGCACCCGTGACGGGGATTGTAGTGCGCGTGCTTGACGATGGGATGAAAAATAAAACGGCCGCGAACATCACGTTCGCGGCCGTTTGCGGCGCGTGTGCTGACGGCTGTTGTCAGTATTGCTGACAGCCGCTGACGCCTGTCGCGGCTCAGCGCAGCGCGTCGATCAGCTTCTCGAGCTTCACCGCATCGGCGGCGAACACGCGGATGCCTTCGGCGAGCTTTTCGGTTGCCATCGCTTCGTCGTTCAGCTGGAAGCGGAACGATGCCTCGTCGATCGCCACGCGTTCGGCCGGCTTGTCCTGCAGCGCTTCCGGCGACAGCTTGCGCGAAACCGTCTCGTTGCTGTCCTGCAGCTTCTGCAGCAAATCGGGACTGATCGTCAGCAGGTCGCAGCCGGCGAGTTCGATGATCTGGCTGGTCGTGCGGAAGCTCGCGCCCATCACTTCGGTGTTGTAGCCGAACGTCTTGTAGTACGTGTAGATGCGGCGCACCGACTGCACGCCCGGATCGTTCGCACCGCCGTCCTTCGCTTCATCCCATTCCGCGCCGGCCTGCTTCTTGTACCAGTCGTAGATGCGGCCGACGAACGGCGAGATCAGTTGCGCGCCGGCTTCCGCGCACGCGGCGGCCTGCACGAGCGAGAAAAGCAGGGTCATGTTGCACTTGATCCCTTCCTTCTGCAGCACCTCGGCCGCGCGGATGCCTTCCCACGTCGACGCGAGCTTGATCAGGATGCGCTCGCGGCCGATGCCGGCTGCTTCGTACAGCTTGATGAGCTCGCGGCCCTTGTCGATCGAGCGCTTTGCGTCGAACGACAGGCGCGCGTCGACCTCGGTCGACACGCGGCCCGGGATCAGCTTCAGGATCTCGGTGCCGAACGCGATCAGCAGGCGGTCGATGATGAAGGCGGTGCTTTCGTTGCGGTGATCGCGGACGGTTTTCTCGAGGATCGGCTTGTACGCATCCTTCTGGACGGCCTTCAGGATCAGCGACGGGTTCGTGGTCGCGTCCTGCGGCTTGTATTGCGCAAGCTGCTGGAAGTCGCCCGTGTCGGCGACGACGGTCGTGTACTGCTTCAGCTGGTCGAGTGCGGTAGTCATGGCGATTCGGAAGAAGGGCGCGGGGCGCCGGGTTCTCACGGGCCGCGCGAGCGCGGCGGCGAAGCGAAGCGGCGCCGGGCGCCGCTTTCGACCCATCATTTTAGGCCCGATTCGTGTCGGGCACGTTTTGGGATGCCCCGGGGCGGGCACGGCAACCGCGGCAGCGGTCGGCGAGCCGCGTCACGCCGGGCGCCGCGCGTTCAGGATCACCTGCGTGACGATCCCCGCGACGAGCCCCCAGAACGCCGAGCCGATCGACAGCAGCGTGAGGCCCGACGCGGTGACCATGAACGTGACGAGCGCTGCTTCGCGCTGCTTCACGTCCTGCATCGCGTTCGCGAGCCCGCTCATGATCGAGCCGAACAGCGCGAGCGCGGCGACCGACACGACGAGCGCCTTCGGCAGCGCCGAGAACAGCGCGGCGATCGTCGCGCCGAAGATCCCGGCGACCAGGTAGAACGTGCCGCACCACACGGCGGCCGTGTAACGCTTCGCGCGATCCTCATGCGCTTCGGGGCCCGTGCAGATCGCGGCGGTGATCGCCGCGAGGTTCACGCCGTGCGAGCCGAACGGCGCGAGCAGCAGCGATGCGAGGCCAGTCGTCGCGATCAGCGGCGACGACGGCGTCTGATAGCCGTCCGCGCGCAGCACCGCGATGCCCGGCACGTTCTGCGACGCCATCGCGACGACGAACAGCGGAATGCCGATGCTGACGATCGACGCGATCGAAAACGCCGGCATCGTGAACACGGGCTGCGCGAGCGCGATGTGGAAGCGGCTGAAGTCGAGCAGGCCGAGGCCGCCGGCCACCGCCGTGCCGACGATCAGCGTCGTCACGATCGCATAGCGCGGCGCAAGCCGCTTGACGATCAGGTACGTGAAGAACATCGCGAGCACGAGCGCGGTCTGGAACTGCGCGGCGCGGAAGATCTCGATGCCGATCTCGAACAGGATGCCCGCGAGCAGCGCGGCGGCGATGCCGGCCGGAATCTTGCGCATCAGCGTGTCGAACAGGCCGCTCACGCCGATGGCCGTCAGCAGCAGCGCACACACGACGAATGCGCCGATCGCCTCGGCGTAGGGCACGCCGGGCAGCGACGCGATCAGGAGCGCGGCGCCGGGCGTCGACCACGCGACGACGACGGGCGCGCGAAAGCGCAGCGACAGGCCGATCGTCGTCAGCGCCATGCCGATCGACAGCGCCCAGATCCACGACGAGATCTGCGCATCGGTGAGGTGCGCGGCGCGGCCGGCCTGGAACATCAGTACGAGCGAGCTCGTGTAGCCCGTCATCATCGCGACGAAGCCGGCGACGAGCGCCGAGACGGACGTGTCGGCGAAAAAGCGGCGGCCGCCGGCGCGGCCTGCGCTCGCGGTGGGCAAGGGGTTCATGCTATCTCCGGGAGGAGGCCGCGTGGACGCGGCCTTCGTGTCTGCTGGTTGGATTCGTTACTTGCTGAGTGCGCGCATCGCGGTTTCGAGGCCCGCGAGCGTGAGCGGATACATGCGATGGCCGAGCAGGTCGCGGATGACCGCGACCGACTGCCGGTATTCCCATAGCCGCTCGGGCTCGGGGTTCAGCCATGCATGATGGGGGAACTGGTCGGCGAGGCGGCGCAGCCATACGGCGCCGGCTTCCGGGTTGTTGTATTCGACCGAGCCGCCGGGCTGCAGCACTTCGTACGGGCTCATCGTCGCGTCGCCGACGAAGATCAGCTTGTAGTCGGGCGTGAACTTGTGCAGCACGTCCCACGTCGCGGTGCGCTCCGAGTGGCGGCGGCGGTTGTTCTTCCACAGGTGGTCGTACACGCAGTTGTGGAAGTAGAAGAATTCCAGGTGCTTGAATTCGGCCTTCGCGGCCGAGAACAGCTCTTCGGTGCGCTTGATGTGGTCGTCCATCGAGCCGCCGACGTCGAGCAGCATCAGCACCTTCACGTTGTTGTGGCGCTCGGGCACCATCCGCAGGTCGAGCCAGCCCGCGTTCGCGGCCGTGCTGCGGATCGTGCCGGGCAGGTCGAGCTCCTCGGCCGCGCCTTCGCGCGCGAAGCGGCGCAGCCGCCGCAGTGCGACCTTGATGTTGCGCGTGCCGATCTCGACGGAATCGTCGTAATCGCGGTATGCGCGCGCTTCCCACACCTTCACCGCGGTGCGGTTGCCGTTCGACGGGCCGCCGATGCGCACGCCTTCCGGGTTGTAGCCGCCGTGGCCGAACGGCGACGTGCCGCCCGTGCCGATCCACTTGTTGCCGCCTTCGTGGCGTTCCTTCTGCTCGTCGAGCAGTTCCTTCAGGCGCTCCATCAGCTTGTCGAGCCCGCCCATCGCTTCGATCTGCGCCTTCTCCTCCGGCGACAGCTCGCGCTCGAGGCGCTTCTCGAGCCAGTCGAGCGGAATGTCGAACGCTTCGGACGGCAGCGCGGACACGCCGTGGAAATATGCGCCGAACGCCTGGTCGAACTTGTCGAAGTACTGCTCGTCCTTGACGAGCGTCATCCGCGCGAGGAAGTAGAACGCGTCGATCGACGGCGAGATCAGCCCGGCCTTCAGCGATTCGAGCAGCGTCAGGTATTCCTTCACCGAGACGGGCAGCTTGGCTGCGCGCAGCGCGTAGAAGAAATTGAGCAGCATGGCCGGGCCTTCGCGGGTGGGGGGATTACCGGTTGTGCCGGTTCATGTAGACGAGCCGTTCGAGCAGGCTCAGGTCCTGCTCGTTCTTCAGCAGCGCGCCCGCGAGCGGCGGCACGATCTGCTTCGCGTCCGTGCCGCGCAGCGCGTCGGCCGGGAGGTTCTCGGCGAGCAGCAGCTTCAGCCAGTCGAGCAGCTCGGACGTCGACGGTTTCTTCTTCAGGCCCGACACGCCGCGCAATTCGAAGAAACTCTCGAGCGCCGCGCGCAGCAGTTCCTCGCGGATGTCGGGGAAGTGGACCGCGACGATCTTCTGCATCGTCGACGGGTCGGGAAACTGGATGTAGTGGAAGAAGCAGCGGCGCAGGAACGCGTCGGGCAGCTCCTTCTCGTTGTTCGACGTGATGATGACGAGCGGGCGGTGCTTCGCGCGTACCGTCTCGCGCGTCTCGTACACGTGGAATTCCATCCGGTCGAGCTCGCGCAGCAGGTCGTTCGGGAATTCGATGTCGGCCTTGTCGATCTCGTCGATCAGCAGCACGCTCGGGTGCTCTGCGTCGAACGCCTGCCACAGCACGCCCTTGACGATGTAGTTCGAGATGTCCTTCACGCGCTCGTCGCCGAGCTGCGAGTCGCGCAGCCGCGACACGGCGTCGTATTCGTACAGGCCCTGCTGCGCCTTCGTCGTCGACTTGATGTGCCACTGCAACAGCGGCATGTCGAGCGCGGCAGCCACTTCCTCGGCGAGCATGGTCTTGCCGGTGCCGGGCTCGCCCTTGATCAGCAGCGGGCGTTGCAGCGTCAGCGCGGCATTGACCGCGAGCTTCAGATCGTCGGTGGCGACGTAGTGCGAGGACCCTTCGAAACGCATGGCGGCGCTCTTCTTTCTCGGGAAAAAAACCCAGTATAAGTCAGAAGGGCTGTGCGGTTGGGCCGCGCCCGCGTATCGTAGCGGGGCTGTGGCGGGGCGGACCGGGGCGCCGGGTGGACGCGTTCCCCGCCGACGCGGTACAATCTGGCCGTTTTTTTTGGCCTGCGTGGCGATCCGATAAGCAAAACGGCGCGGGCCGTTGCCGCTTAGGCGCCAGTTTCCCCTCAAGCTAGGTTACAAGAGCTATGAACAAATTCGTCGGCAAACACGTCGTTGTCGCAGCGCTCGTGGCGCTCGCGGGCAGCGCGCAGGCGGCCGGTGTGGTCGGCAACCCGAAGGACGGGGCGAGCAAGGCCGCCATGTGCATCGGTTGCCACGGCATCCAGGACTACCGCGCGGCGTACCCGGAGGTCTACCGGGTGCCTGTCCTCGGCGGCCAGAACCAGCAATACCTCGAGAACGCGCTGAAGGCCTACCGCAAGAAGGATCGTCATTTCCCGTCGATGAACGCGATCGCCGGTTCGCTGACGGACCAGGACATCGCGGATCTGGCGGCCTACTACGCCGCCCAGAAGGCCGACACGAAGGACAATCCCTACAAGTAAAGCGCGCGCCGCCGATCTCTCCGGCGGGACAGGAGCATTCATGAACAACGCATTCAAGACGGCGGCGGTTGCACTGGCGGCCGGCCTCGCGATCGGTACCGCGCACGCAGCGGACACCACGAAGGGCAAGGAACTGGTCGAATCGCACAACTGCGCGGCCTGCCACGGCGCGCAGATGAACAAGCCGATCAACGCCGAATATCCGCGCCTCGCCGGCCAGCATGCCGACTACCTCGTGTGGGCGATGCGCCAGTACCAGATGGGCCTGACGAACCCGCTGATCGGCCGCAACAACGCGATCATGCAGGCGCAGGTGCAGAGCCTGTCGGTCAGCGACATGAAGGACATCGCGGCCTACATCGAATCGCTGAAAGAGACCGATCTCGTGTTCAAGAAGTAAGCGCGACGGGCCTGTCGGGCTCGCGCAGCAAAAATACCCCGCCGCGGCGGGGTATTTTTTTGTCCGCGGCCCGGGGGCTGCGTGCCGGCGCCGCGGCGCTCAGTCGCGCGACGCGCGGCGCAGGATGCGCTGCAGGTACGCGTCGGTGTCGGGCGGCGTGTTGGTGCGCTGCGCTTCCCAGATCGTCTCGCCGAGGCATTCCATGATCGCGTGCTGCGCGTCGTGGGTCGAGTCGAGTTTCGCCGCCAGCTTGTCGTGCGCGGCGCGGATGCCGGGCGGCTGGTCGATCGACAACTGCTCGCTGATCGCGAGATGCATCGACAGATGCAGGAACGGGTTCGTGCGGCCTTCCTCGGGCGTGTAGTTGCGCGCGGCCGCGCCGTCGGCATCGTCGAGTTCGGCGTGGTATTCGGGATGCTCGACGATCCAGTCGGCCGCCATCGCTTCCAGCGGCGTCAGGATCTCGCCCGCGCGCTGCTTGCGCCAGGTCTCGGTGAAAAAGCGACGCACTTCGTCGCGGCTTGGATTGAACATGGTGGGGGAACGTCGTGATTCGGGCGGCGTCGTGCCGCGTCGCGCATTGTACGCCGGGTCGGCGGAAGGCGCTGGAGACGGCCGGGCGGCGGGCCGGAGCGGTTGGCGCGGCAAGCGGCAGCGGGGCGGACTGCCTGGCGGTGTGGGTGCTCGGCGATGGCCGGTGGAATCCGCAGCCGGTTGCGGCCGCTCCGTACCGGGTCGGCGAGGCGGGTAAGCGTGAACAGGCCCTAGGCTTGCCGCCGCCGCGCCGCTAAACTCCGACGATTCCCTTCACCGCGCCGTTCTCATCCGTTCCGTCATGACCGCCACCGCCCGCTCATCGTCCGCCGCCCTGCAGGGCACGCTCTACGTCGCGCTGTCCGCCGCCGCGTTCGGCGCGATGGCGATCTTCGGCCGGTACGCATACGCGGCCGGCGTCGACGTGCTCGGGCTGCTGATCGTGCGCTTCGCGATCGGCGGCGCGGTGCTCGCCGCGATCGCGCGGCACCGCCGTGTCGCATGGCCGCGCGGACGCGCGCTCGCGCCGCTCGTGGCGATGGGCGCGCTCGGCTACGTCGGCCAGTCGTTCTGCTATTTCAGCGCGCTGCAGCACGCGCAGGCGAGCCTCGTCGCGCTGCTGCTGTACCTGTATCCGGCGTTCGTCACGCTGCTGGCCGCGTGGTGGCTCGGCGAGCGCCTCACGCGCGCGAAGGCCGTCGCGCTCGTGCTGTGCGTCGCGGGTTCGGCGCTGATGGTCGGCGGCGGGCACGGCGAGCCGCTCGGGATCACGCTCGCGCTGGCGGCCGCGGTGATCTATTCGCTGTATATCGTCGGCGGCACGAAGGCGACGCGCGGCGTCGATCCGCTCGCGACCACCGCGATCATCTGCCTGTCGGCGACCGCGACGCTCGTGGCGATCGCCGTCGTGCGGACCGCGGCGTTCGGCGCGCCGCCGCGCTGGCCCGCGACGGCCGGCGGCTGGGCGTCGATGCTCGCGATCGCGCTCGTGTCGACGGTCGCGGCAATGCTCGCGTTCTTCGCCGGGCTCGAGCGGCTCGGGGCCGCGCGCACGTCGATGCTGTCGACGCTCGAGCCGGTCGTGACGGTCGCGCTCGCGGCGCTGCTGTTCGGTGAAGCGTTGTCGCCGCTGCAGTGGGCGGGCGGCGTCGCGATCCTTGCGGCCGTGCTGGCGCTCGTGCGCGCGGGCGGCGCGGCGGCCGACGATGCGACCGCGACCGCGACGTCCAACGCGTAGTCGGGAGGGGAAGGGCGTGCGCGTCGTGACGGAGCCTGCGTGGCGGGCCGGCGCGATGTGCCTCTGTCGGGCCTGACGCTTACTCGTTGGGCGGCGGCGTCTTCGGCCTGAATTCGCACAGCGGCTCGATCGCGCAGTGCCAGCATTCGGGCTTGCGGGCCTTGCACACATAGCGCCCGTGCAGGATCAGCCAGTGATGCGCGTCCTGCAGGAATTCCTTCGGCGTGAACTTCTCCAGCGCGGCCTCGACGGCGCGCACGTCCTTGCCCGGCGCGAGCCCCGTGCGATTCGCGACACGGAAGATGTGCGTGTCGACCGCGATCGTCGGCTGGCCGAACGCGGTGTTCAGCACGACGTTCGCGGTCTTGCGGCCGACGCCCGGCAGGCTTTCGAGCGCTTCGCGATCGGCCGGCACCTCGCCGTCGTAGCGGTCGAGCAGAATTTGGCTCGTCGCGACCACGTTCTTCGCCTTGGTTCGGTAAAGACCGATCGTCTTGATGTACTCGGTGACGCCTTCCTCGCCAAGCGCGACGATTTGTCGCGGGGTGTTCGCGACCGGAAACATCTTCCGCATCGCCTTGTTGACCGACACGTCGGTCGCCTGCGCGGACAGCATCACGGCGATCAGCAGCTCGAACGGCGTCGTGTATTCGAGCTCGGTGGTCGGATGCGGATTGAGGCTCTGCAGCGTTTCGTAGATCGCGTGTCTTTTGCTGGCGTTCATGGAGCGTTCTGGTCGGGCGGCGCGGACGGGCCGCCTGGGTCGTCGTTGCCGGCGTCGTGGTCGTCGCCATCCGCCGCGGCGGCTTCGGCGTCGCGCTGCGCCTGCTGTTCGGCGAGCCGTTTGCGGCGGGCCTCGGCCGCGTCGATCTGCGCCTGGACGGCCGCGCTCACGCCTTCGGTGTTCTTCGGCCCGGCACCTTGCCCGGAGAGTTCTTCCTTTTTCTTGCGCGCGCGTTCGAGCGCGGCGGCGATGATCGCGCGTTTCTTCGCGTCGGCATCGTCGACGGCCGGTGCGGCGGCCGGCGTGCCCGGCTGCGCTGCGGGTTGTTCTGCGGCCGGCTTCGCCGCGCCGGCACTGGCCGCGCGGCGTGCGGCGGCGCGCGCTTCGGCGGCCTCGCGTTCGCGGCGCTGGCGGGCGAGCCGGAGGTCATGGCGTTCGCGCGCGGCATCGGCCTGTTCCTGCGACCACGCGTCCCAGCCCGTGCGATCGCCGGTCACGGGCAGCATCGCGATGCAGTCGACGGGGCATGGCGGCACGCACAGGTCGCAGCCCGTGCAGAGCGACTCGACGATCGTATGCATCAGCTTCGGTGCGCCGACGATCGCGTCGACCGGGCACGCCTGCATGCACAGCGTGCAGCCGATGCACAGGCTTTCGTCGATGAATGCGACGGCACGCGGATGCTCGCTGCCGTTGACGGGGTTCAGCGGAATCACCGGCTTGCCGAGCAGGCCGGCGAGGCGTGCGATGCCTTCGGCGCCGCCGGGCGGACACTGGTTGTAGTTCGCATCGCCGGCGGCGATTGCCTCGGCATACGGGCGGCAGCCGTTATAGCCGCACTTCGTGCATTGCGTCTGGGGAAGCAGATCTTCGATGCGATCTGCGAGTGTTTTGGAGTCGGTCACGGTGACAACGGGCGCAGCGGCGCCGAATGGCTCTCGGCCGCGCGGGGCGCGGCCGGAAAGGTTTGCCAAAGCTTGATTATCGCCGATTTCCCGCATTGCGCTGGACGCCGTCTGTGCGCATAATCGAACCGCTTTTTTGCAGGGGCTCAGCAGGAGGGCGGCCGCACGCGGCGCGCCCGTTCCACGGCGGCCGGCGCCGAGGCGGTGGGGGTGCCGGTCCGGATCACGCGGCTCACATAGCAAAACGCCACCATGAATCAGCCAAAAATCAAAAGAGATCCTGAAGGTACGCGCCGTCGCATCCTGATGGCGGCAGCCGAAGAGTTCGCAAGTGGAGGGCTGTTCGGCGCACGCGTCGACCAGATCGCGCGCCGGGCCGAAACCAACGAGCGCATGCTCTATTACTACTTCGGCAGCAAGGAGCAGCTGTTTACGGCCGTGCTCGAACACGCGTTCTCCGCGCTGACCGAGGCCGAGCGCGTGCTCGATCTCGACGGCGTCGCGCCGGTCGAAGCCGTCACGCGGCTCGCGCATTTCGTTTGGGATTACTACCGCGACCACCCGGAGCTGCTCAGGCTCATCAACAACGAGAACCTGCACGAAGCGCGCTACCTGCACAAGTCGACGCGGATCCGCGAGATGATGTCGCCGATCGTCGCGAAGCTCGGCAACGTGCTGACGCGTGGCCAGAAGGCCGGGCTGTTCCGCAGCGACGTCGATCCGCTGCGCTTCTACGTGACGCTGTCGGGGCTCGGCTACTACATCGTGTCGAACCGCTTCACGCTCGCCGCGACGCTCGGCCGTGACTTCACCGATACCGACGAGCGCGCGGAAATGGTCCGGATGAACACCGAGGTGCTGCTCGCGTATCTGCTGCGGCGCTGACGCGGCGATCATTCGCCGCCGGATGCAAAAACGCCGCCGTGCGCAGGCAACGGCGGCGTTTTTTCGTCGGAACGCGGTGCGTCAAGCGGCCTTGCGCGTGCGCACGGCTTTTGCGCGCGGGCTGCTGCTTGCGCGCTTCGCGGCCGGTGCGGCCTTGGCGGGCGCGGCGGCCGCGACCGGTGCCTTCGCGCGCGTGCGTTTCGCCGTGGTGGCGCGCGTCGTTTCAGCCGACGTGTCGATGGCCGGTACGGCCGTCAGCGTCGTGGCTGCCGGCGCCTCGGGGCGATCCTTCGTCGCGCCGTGCTTCGGTTCCGGCGCATGCTCGCGGATGAAGTCGCGCAGCTGCGGGTAGATGATCGTGCGCCAGCGGCGGCCCGAGAAGATCCCGTAGTGACCGCACTTCTCGGCGGTCAGGCTGCGGCGCTGGTCTTGCGGGATGCCCGTGCACAGCTCGTGCGCGACGTGCGTCTGGCCGCTGCCCGAGATGTCGTCGAGTTCGCCCTCGATCGTCATCAGCGCGGTGTGCCTGATGTCCTGCGGACGCACGCGCTCGCCTTCGACATCCCACGTGCCTTCGGCCAGCCGGAATTCCTGGAACACGACACGGATCGTCTCGAGGTAATACTCGGCGGCCATGTCGAGCACCGCGTTGTATTCGTCGTAGAAGCGGCGGTGCGCCTCGGCGTCGTCCTCGTCGCCGCGCAGCAGGCTCTGGTAGAAATCCCAGTGCGATTGCGCGTGCCGCTCCGGGTTCATCGCGACGAAACCCGTATGCTGCAGGAAGCCCGGATATACGTGGCGGCCTTCGCCCGGATAGTTCGCGGGCACCGTGTGGATCACGTTGTTCTCGAACCACGCGGTCGAGTGCTGCGTCGCGAGCGAGTTCACCGACGTCGGGCTGCGGCGCGCGTCGATCGGGCCGCCCATCATCGTCATCGTGAGCGGCGTGTCCTCGCCGCGGCTCGCCATCAGCGAGATCGCCGCGAGCACCGGCACCGTCGGCTGGCACACCGAGATCACGTGCAGGTTGCGCGCGCCGATGTGACGGATGAATTCCTGGATGTACGCGACGTAGTCGTGCAGGTGGAACGGGCCGGTCTCGACCGGCACCATCCGCGCGTCGATCCAGTCGGTGATGTAGACCTTGTGATCCTGCAGCAGCGTGCGCACCGTGTCGCGCAGCAGCGTCGAGTGGTGGCCCGACAGCGGCGCGCAGACCAGCACGACCGGCTCGTCCTTCAACTGCGTGACGGCGTCGGCGTCGTCCGAATAGCGCTTGAAACGCAGCAGCCGGCAGAACGGCTTCTCGACGATCGTCTGCTCGACGATCGGGATGTTGTGGCCGTCCTTGACGATCTGATGAATGTTGAATTCGGGCTTCTCGTAATCCTTGCCCAGCCGGTACATCAGTTCGTACGCGGCGGCCATCCGCGTCGCGCCCGGCATCAGCGAGAACGGGCTGGACGGATTGGCGAACGACTTGGAGGCGGCCTGGGCCCAGGCCGTGAGCGGGCTCAGCATCGCCCGCTGGAATTCGTGCAGTTGGTAAAGCATGCAGACTACTCCCGCGTGGGGGACGGTGCGCAAGGGCGGCGTGGGGCGTCGCGGCGTGCCGTGGGGGTCAGCGGCCGGCCATGTTGCACTGCGGCCGGTCAATCGTGTCGATCATATCGGACAACGATGAATGTTGCAACGCAACATTTCCGCGATTTTTCATCAAAATTTTGCGATTTGACGTTCTCTGAAAAAGCTGCCCGCGCCTCGTTCAGCGCCCCGTGGCCATCGCCGGTGCGGGCTGGCCGGCCGCGCGCGCCATTGCGTCTTCGTGGTGCATCAGGTTCATCGCGGTATGCACGAGCGCCACGTGCGAGAACGCCTGCGGGAAGTTGCCGACGAGCCGCCCGGCAACCGGGTCGTATTCCTCCGCGAGCAGCCCGAGATCGTTCGACAGCGAGAGCAGCCGGCTGAACAGGCGGTGCGCGTCGTCGATCCGGCCGAGCAGCGCGTAGTTGTCGACCAGCCAGAAACTGCACGCGAGAAACGTGCCTTCGCCGGGCGGCAGGCCGTCGTCGTATTCGGTCGTGCGGTAGCGCATCACGAGCCCGTCGTGCAGCAATTCCCGCTCGATCGCTTCGACCGTGCCGACGATGCGCGGGTCTTCCGGCGGCAGGAAGCCGAGCAGCGGCATCAGCAGCACGCTCGCGTCGAGCTCGTCGCTGCCGTAGCTCTGCGCGAACGCCTGCTTGTCCTTGTGCCACGCGTTGTCGCATACGTCGGCATGGATCCGCTCGCGCAGCGTGCGCCAGCGGTCGAGCGAGCCGGGCAGCCGGAACATTTCCGCAGACTTGATCGCGCGGTCGAACGCAACCCACGCCATCACCTTCGAGAACGTGAAATGACGGCGGCCGCCGCGCGTTTCCCAGACCCCCTCGTCGGGTTCCTGCCAGATCTTCTCGAGATGGTCGAGCAGCGCGCACTGCACGGACCAGACCGTGTCGTCGGCCTGCAGCCCGCCCACGCGCGCGAGGTGCAGCGCGGCCATCACCTCGCCGAACACGTCGAGCTGGAGCTGGTTCGCGGCGCCGTTGCCGATGCGTACGGGCTTCGAGTCCTGATAGCCGGGCAGCCAGTCGAGTTCCATTTCCGGCAGCCGGCGTTCGCCGGCGATCCCGTACATGATCTGGATCTGCTCGGGCGAGCCGGCCATCACGCGGCCGAGCCACGTGCGCCATGCGCGCGCCTCGTCGTAGTAGCCGCCGCGCATCAGCGCGAGCAGCGTGATCGTCGCGTCGCGCAGCCAGCAGTAGCGGTAGTCCCAGTTGCGGTTGCCGCCGATCTTCTCGGGCAGCGACGTGGTCGGCGCCGCGACGATGCCGCCGGTCGGCTCGTACGCGAGTGCCTTCAGCGTGATCAGCGAACGGCGCACGGCGGCCGCGTAGCGGCCCTGCACCTGGCAGCGGCCCGACCATTCGAGCCAGTAGTTCTCGGTGCGCGCGAGCATCGACAGCGGATCGCGCGCGGGCGGCAGCCGCATGTGCGATGCCGCGTAGCTGAGCGAGAACGGCACGCGTTCGTCGGCGCTCACCGTGAATTCCGCAATCGTATGGAGATTCTTGCCGGTGAGCGGCACCGGCGTACGCAGCACGACGGTGTCGGGGCCGGCGATCGCCTTCATGCCGTCCTCGCGGGTCAGTTGCGTGACCCACGGGACCGAGAAGCCGTAGTCGAAGCGCAACACGAGCTCCATGCGCATCTTCATCGTGCCGTGGCGGCCGACGACAATCCGCACGAGTTCGGACCAGCCGTTGCCGGGCGGCATGAAGTCGATCACGGTGACGGCGCCGTCGGCGCTTTCGTAATCGGTTTCGAGAATCAGCGTGTCGCCGCGATAGCGGCGGGTCGTGTGCGTGATCGCGGCGGCGTCGGCCGGCGCGAGCAGCCAGCGACCGTGCTCGGGCGTGCCGACGAGCGCCGCGAAGCAGGCGCCCGAATCGAAGCGGGGCCAGCACAGCCAGTCGACGGAGCCGTCTTTTGCGATCAGCGCGGCGGTGTGGCCGTCGCCGACGAGGGCGTAGTCTTCGATCAGGGCGGGCATGGGCAGGCGATCCTTGGTTTCGAGTTCACAATGCGGACGGCGGCGCCCGGGCTTCACGTGCCGGCGCTGCGCCCCGTATACTCGGCCGGGCGGCGGAGCGCGTGAACGGCCGGCGTTTCGTCCTATCTCAACACTTGAAGCGACTCGATGCAAGGAGGATTCAATGCCCAACCGTTTACGCGAGCATGACGCACGCGCTTCGACACGAGGGTTCCCGCTTAGGCTCGCTCACTGGATGAAAGGTTTCGCGATCGTGCTTTCACTGTCCGCGACCCATGCATTTGCGCAGCAATCGCCCGCCCCGGCCGACGGCGTCTACAACCTGCTCGTCGGCACCTATACGGGTGGCGGCAGCGACGGGATCTATGTTTACCGCTTCGATACGAAAACCGGCAGCGTCGCGCCGGTGTCGTCGGCGAAGACCGTGAATCCGTCCTATCTGTTGCCGAGCCGCGACGGTCGCACCGTCTACGCGGTCAACGAACTGCCCGGCGACGACGGGCCGGCGACGCAGCGCGGCGGCGTCAGCGCGTTCCGCTTCGACGCGAAGACGGGCGCGCTGACCTTCATCGACCGCGTGTCGTCGGAGGGGAACGATCCTTGCTATCTCGCGCTGTCGCCGGACGGCAAGTACCTCGTGACGGCCAACTATTCGGTTGCGGCGGATCCGGGCGGCAGCTTCGCGGTGTTCCCGCTGCGCGACGACGGCGCGGTCGGCCAGGCCGTGCTGACCGTGCACCATGAAGGCACGGGGCCCGTGAAGGGCCGCCAGGACGGCGCGCACGTGCACTCGACGGTGTTTTCGCCGGACGGTCGTTACCTGTTCGTGCAGGATCTCGGCGCGGACAAGATCTACGGCTACCGCTACACGGTGGACGGCAGCCGCGGGCTGATCGGCCCGACCGACACGCGCTACACGACGGTGAAGGCCGGTTCGGGCCCGCGTCACATGGTGTTCGGCGCCGACGGCCGGTTCGCGTACGTGACGAGCGAGCTGAACGCGTCGGTCGAGGTGTTCGGCTACCACGACGGCAAGCTGACGCCGGTCGAGACGGTGCCGATGACGGCGCCGGGCTTCAAGGGCAAGGTCGGCGGCGGTGCGATTCATCTGTCGCCGGACGGCCGCTTCCTGTATGCGAGCAACCGCGGCGACGCGAACGACATCGTGATCTACGCGGTGAACAAGGCCGACGGCCGGCTCAAGCACGTCGGCCGCCAGTCGAGCCTCGGCAAGACGCCGCGCGAGTTCCTGATCGATCCGACCGGCAAGTGGCTGATCGTCGGCAACCAGGACAGCGATACGTTCTACGTGTTCAGCCGCGATGCCGAAACGGGGCAGCTCGGCGCGAATCCGCAGAAGGTTGCGGTCGGCAAGCCGGTCGACTTCAAGCTGGTGCCGGCGCTGTAAATGACGAAGGGCGCTGCCGATGCAGCGCCCTTCGTGTTCCGGGGCGGCCGGTTTCGCGGTGCGCCCGCGCCGGCCGATCGCGGCCGGGCGGCCGCCTTGCTCAGTCGGCCGCGGCCGGCACGAGCACCTCGCGGCTGCCGTTGATGCCCATCGCCGATACGAGCCCGGCCGCTTCCATCTGCTCGACGAGGCGCGCGGCGCGGTTGTAGCCGATCCGCAACTGCCGCTGCACCGACGAGATCGACGCGCGCCGCGTGCGCACGACGAACGCGACGGCTTCGTCGTACAGCGGATCGGCTTCCGCGTCCGGCGCTTCGCCGAACAGGTCCTGCGTCGCACCGTCGGCGGCCGGGCCGTCGAGAATTCCTTCCTCGTACTGCGGCTCGCCGAACTGCTTCAGGTACTCGACGATCCGGTGCACTTCCTCGTCGGCGACGAACGCGCCGTGTACGCGCTGCGGGTAACCGGTGCCCGGCGGCAGGAACAGCATGTCGCCCATCCCGAGCAGCGATTCGGCGCCCATCTGGTCGAGGATCGTGCGCGAGTCGATCTTCGACGACACCTGGAACGCGACGCGCGTCGGGATGTTCGCCTTGATCAGGCCGGTGATCACGTCGACGGACGGACGCTGCGTCGCGAGGATCAGGTGGATGCCGGCCGCGCGCGCCTTCTGCGCGAGACGCGCGATCAGCTCTTCGATCTTCTTGCCGGCGACCATCATCAGGTCGGCCAGCTCGTCGATCACGACGACGATCAGCGGCAGCTTCGACAGCGGCTCGGGATCTTCGGGCGTCAGCGAGAACGGGTTGCCGATCTTCTTTTCCTTCGCTTCCGCGTCGCGGATCTTCTGGTTGAAGCCCGCGAGGTTGCGCACGCCGACGGCCGACATCAGCCGGTAGCGCTTTTCCATTTCGCCGACGCACCAGTTCAGCGCGTTCGCCGCGAGCTTCATGTCGGTGACGACCGGCGCGAGCAGGTGCGGGATGCCTTCGTAGACCGACAGTTCCAGCATCTTCGGGTCGATCATGATGAGTCGCACGTCCTCGGGCGTCGCCTTGTACAGCAGCGACAGGATCATCGCGTTGATCGCGACCGACTTGCCCGAGCCCGTCGTGCCGGCGACGAGCATGTGCGGCGCCTTCGCGAGATCGGTCACGACCGGGTGGCCGGTGATGTCCTTGCCCATCGCGATCGTCAGTTGCGACGGCGAATGCTGGTACTCGCGCGCGGCAAGGATTTCCGACAGGCGGATCATCTGGCGCTTCGCGTTCGGCAGTTCGAGGCCCATGCAGGTCTTGCCGGGGATCGTCTCGACGACGCGGATCGACGTGAGGCCGAGGCCGCGCGACAGATCCTTCATCAGGCCGACGATCTGGCTGCCGCGCACGCCGAGCGCGGGCTCGATCTCGAAACGCGTGATCACGGGGCCGGCCGACGCGCCGACGACCGTCACCGGCACCTTGAATTCCTGCAGCCGCTGTTCGATCACCTGGGCCGTCTGCGCGAGGTGTTCCTCGGTGATCATTTCGACGTCGTCGGACGCGGGCTCGAGCAGGTCGAGCGTCGGCAGTTCGACGTTGAACGACGCGGGCGCGTGGAATTCGAACGCGTTCGGGCGCGGCTGGCGCGCGGGGGTGTCGGGGGCGACGGCTGTGTCGGCCGCGGCGGGCACGGCCGGTTCGGTTGCCACGGTGGCGATGGCGCCGATGGGCGCGGCAACGGGAAGCGTCGACGCAGCAGCGACAGTCACCGGCGTGGGCAGGCCCGCGCCGGGAACGGTTGTTGCCGGTTGCGGTGCTGCGATCGATGCGGCAGTCGGTGTCGCGGACACATTCGGCGCCGACCAGCTCGTCGACGATGCGGCAGGGGCGGGCGGTGTAGCGAACGTCGTAGTTGCGGTTGCCGCAGGCGCCGATGCGATCGGCAGCGGCTGCGTCGCGGTCGTTGTCGCGATGGACGCCAGCGATCCGGCCGCGGCGACATGCGAGGCTGCGACCGGTTGAGCCGGAGCCGCCGCGGTCGTGGTCATCGGGGTGACTGCGCCCGAGGACGATGTCGTTACGACGGAAGCGGCTGGCGGAACCGGCAGGCTAGCCGCCGGCTGCGGTGCGGTTGAGCCGGATCCGCCGAATGTCGTGCCGGTCGACGAGGCTGCCGTGTTGGCCGACAGAGTCGATGCGGGCGCGAAAGGCTGCGCGGCGATCGAGCCGGACGCGAAATTCACAGGTGTTGCGGGAGCGGGCGTAGGCGTTGCCGCTGGTGCAGGCGCTTGCGCGGTCGAGCTGAATGTCGAATCCGACGCGCCGGCCGTCGATGGTGCCGTGGCGGGCGCGACGGTCGATGCGCGGACGGGTGAACCGTAAGTCTCGCCCGTGACGCCGACCGGCGCCGTCGATGCGACCGATGCAACGGCCGGTGCCGAGGCGGCTGGCTGTGAAAGCGGAGCGGATGCCGGGCCGGTTGCACCGACCGGTGAAGTCGAAGCGACCGGTGCAACGGTCGGTGCCGAGGCAGCCGGCTGCGAAAGTGAAGCGGACGCAGTGCCGGTTACGCCGACCGGTGAAGTCGACGCGACCGGTGCAACGGTCGATGTCGATGCGGTCGACTGCGAAAGCGAAGCGGATGCCGTGCCGGTTACGCCGACAGGTGAAGTCGAAGCGACCGGTGCAACGGTCGATGCCGATGCGGCCGGCTGCGAAAGCGAAGCGGATGCCGTGCCGGTTACACCGACCGGTGAAGTCGACGCGACCGGTGCAACGGTCGATGCCGATGCGGCCGGCTGCGAAAGCGAAGCGGATGCCGTGCCGGTTGCGCCGGCCGGTGCAACTGCAGCTGTGTCGGGCGCCATGCTCGATGCAGATGCAGGTGCCTGCGCGGTCGCACCGTGAGCGGCGCCGCCGAGCGGCGAAGTAGCGGCGGCCGAAGCCGTCGGTGCTGCGGCAAACGGTTGAGCTGTCTGCGATTGCGGCAATTCCGCGGAAACGGCCGTATCTGTCGTTGCAGGTTGCACGGTCGGCGGAATCGATGGTGTCCGCGTCCAATCTGTCGCGGGCGTGGCGCCCTGCGCGATTGCTGGTAGCGGCGCGGCACGTTCGGCTGCTTTCGGCTCGACGGTTTCCGATGCGGTACGCGATGCAGTCAGTGCCGACGCCGCCGCTAGCGGCACGGCGTCGGAACTGGCGCGTGCCGACGATTCTGCGATCGACGAAGAGGGGAGGGCCGCAAACGGCGCGATCTCCCCGGCGGGTCTGACGTCGGCGTGAGCATCGGCGACGCCCTGCGGCGCACGGGCCGGTGCAACGCGATCGATCGCGGGCACCGGTTGTGCTGCGCGCTTGTCATCGGTATCGACGGACGCAACCGGTTTGTTTGCAGCGATGTCGTGAACCGCCTCGTCTTGCCGGTGCGCAAAGGCCGCATTGGCCGGCTGCGATCCCGTCGCGCCGGTCGGCGACGCAGCGATCGGGCTACCGGCCGATCCGTCGAACGCGGAAACCGGCTGGCTGGCGAGGTCTTCCCACGGAGCGAGGTCGATCGGCGCGTCGGACGATGGCGCGGGCGCGATCCCGGACGCCGGTGCGGCGGGCGCATCGGCGGCGTGCTGGACCGGGTTGTCGGCGTGACGGGCAAACGCGGCATCGTCGATGCCGGTATTCGACAGCGTGTGCGGTGCGGTGTCGTCGAACGCAGTGGTGCCCCAATCGGCAACCGGCGCGTGGATACCGGGTTCTGCCGGCATGAACGCATCCAGCATGATCGGCGCGTTGTCGTCGTAAGCGGGCGCCGCATCGTGTTCGACCGTGGCGCCGGCGTCATGGTCCGCGACGCCGTGCGTCGCGGAGACGAACCCGTTCGACACGGCAGCCGACACCGGCGCGGCAACGCTGCCGGCTGTCGCTGCCATACCGGCCACGGTTGCGGCGGCTGCCGCCGCGTGCGCGGCATCGGTCGACTGCGAACCGCCGAGCGTGGCCCATTGTGCGGTGCTGGCCTCGATCGAGCGCAGCGTGTCGTGAACGCTCGGCGCCGGCGTAATCGGCGCCGCGGGTTTTTCCGTCCATGCATAGAGCGGCGCGCGCGCCGGCGTTGGCGGTGCCGGGCGGCGTCGCGCGGTGTCCGGCGGCAGGCCGGCCGCGCCGATTCCCGCCGCCGGTCGCACGGGCGGGCGCGGCGGCGGCGCGCTGGCCGGCCGCGGCGTGACCGTGGTGTGCGGAGCGGCCTGTTTCAGCGCAGCGGTGGCCGGTCGCGCAGCCGTCGGCCGAGGCCGGACGGGTTCGAATCCGACCGGAAGCGGGGCGGGATCGGGGCGCGGCACTTGCGAGTTTGCCGCCGCACGCGCGAGGCTGGCGGTGCTGCCGGTCGTCGGGGGCGGCATCGCGCTGGCCGGGATCGGTGCGGGCGGTGCCGGCATGCTGCGACCGGTCGCGGTCGGCTTCAGCCAGCCCGACGGCGCGACGGGTTCCGTGTGCGGACGCGGGGGCGTTTTGCTGCGCGGCTTCGGCCGCGCCTGCGGGTCGGGTTTCCACAGCGTCGGGCGCGAATACCGGCCGTTCTGGCGCGGCGCCATCGAGTTGACGGTATGCGCGGTGGTCGGCTGCACGACGTCGTCGTCGCGATGCAGTGCGCTGCGCGGCAGGTCGGCGATACCGCGGGCATCGTCGTCGTCGCGCTCGCGCGACAGCTTGACGCCGAACGACGTGTCGACCCATGCGGCGAACTGGCGCCAGCCGATGCCGGTCAGCCAGGGCAGCCCGGCGAAGAACAGCACGACCATCGCGACCGGCGTGCCGATCGGACCGAGCACATGGACGAAGCCGGCGGAGAACGCGTGGCCGAGCGCGTTCGTGTCGGGGCCCGACAGCGCGCTCGTCAGCGTGCAGCTTGCGACGAACACCGCGGCGAAGCCGAGCCACAGGCGGATCGAGCCGCGGCCGGCGAGGCCGCCGCCGCCGGGCAGCATCGCCTGCACGAGACGCCAGAACAGAAGGAGGAACCAGACGGCGGAGATGCCGAACCAGCCGAAGACAACCGTGTGCATGCTTTGAAACAGGAGTGGGGAGGGGCGCGCGTGGCGCGACCCGCCGAGTTTAACCGGCCGGCGAACAAGATTCTAAGATGGCGTGAATTCGTTTCACGCCGTGCGGCGCGTGCGTCCGGCACACGCGCGCGACGCGCAACGCGAAGGCGGTCGGCCGGCCTTCGCGCGCGCGGTGCGTCAGGGGCTCCGGTGCGTGAAGGTCAGCGTTGCGCCGGCATTGGTCACGATCTGCAGTTGCTTGGGTTCGCGCATCTGCACGCCGGTCTTCTCGATGTGGGCAAGCGCGTCGAGGTACGCATGTTCGAGCTGGCCGCCGAGCGTATTCGGGCAGGCCATCCGTGTGCCGGCGAGCGGCCCGAAGCTCAGCAGGCCGTTCTTGATCGCGTAGGTGCCCATATAGCGGTTGCAGCCCGAGAACCCGCTGGCGCGCCGGATGCCCGAATCGGTCGACAGCGCGAGCTTGATCGGCTCGCCGTTGTCGCCGTGCGGGATCGTGCGCGGCGTGCCGTCGGCGTTCAGCCAGCTGGTGAGTTCCCAGCTCGTGTCGTCGAGCAACTGGACGGCGGCCGGGTTGTACGGGTCGGGGGCGGGGGCGGCGGAGTCGGGATGGGTCGGCATCGCGCAGGCGGCGAGAAGCGTGGCAAGCGTCAACGCGCAGAGCGGCGCGCGCAACGGACGAAGCAGGCCGGTGCGGGCGCGTGCGGCTGCGAACAGGTGGGACATGAGCCTCGTTCCTCATCGGATTCTGATCAAGGCGTAAGAGTAACGCACCCGCCCCGCGGCAGGCGAGCCGACACTTCACGCGTGAAAACGTTCGCAGCCTGCCCGCGCGCGGCGCACGGCCGGGCAGCGGCGTGGCGAAACCGCCAAACCGGCGACGTGGCGCGTGTTAACATCGGAGCCGTTTTCGTCCTCCACCAGAAGCGGGAAATCACATGCAGATCGGTCAGCGGCTCGGTACGCCGCTTTCGCCCTCGGCCACGCGCGTCATGCTGCTCGGCGCCGGCGAACTCGGCAAGGAAGTCATCATCGCGTTGCAGCGGCTCGGCGTAGAAGTCATCGCGGTCGACCGCTATCCGGACGCACCGGGCCATCAGGTCGCGCATCGCGCGCACGTGATCGACATGACGGACGCCGCCGCGCTGCGGGCGATCGTCGAGGCCGAGCGCCCGCACCTGATCGTGCCGGAGATCGAGGCGATCGCGACCGACGCGCTCGCCGCGATCGAAGCGGACGGCCTCGCCGAGGTGATCCCGACCGCACGCGCGACGCAGCTCACGATGAACCGCGAAGGGATCCGCCGGCTCGCGGCCGAGGAACTCGGGCTGCCGACGTCGCCGTATGCGTTCGCGGAATCGTTCGAGGCCTTCAGTGCGGCGGTTGCGAAGATCGGCATGCCGTGCGTCGTGAAGCCGGTGATGTCGTCGTCGGGCAAGGGCCAGTCGGTCGTGAAGACCGAAGCCGACGTGAAGCCCGCGTGGGACTACGCGATGGCGGGCGGGCGCGTGAACCACGGCCGCGTGATCGTCGAGGGTTTCATCGATTTCGAATACGAGATCACGCAACTGACCGTGCGCGCGATCGACCCGGCGACGCTCGGCACGCGCACCTACTTCTGCGAACCGGTCGGCCACGTGCAGGTCGCGGGCGACTACGTCGAATCGTGGCAGCCGCAGCCGATGAGCGCGGCGGCGCTCGAGAAGTCGCGCGAGATCGCGCACAAGGTTACCGAGGCGCTCGGCGGGCGTGGGCTGTTCGGCGTCGAGCTGTTCGTGCGCGGCGACGACGTGTGGTTCTCCGAGGTGAGCCCGCGGCCGCACGATACGGGCCTCGTCACGCTCGCGTCGCAGCGCCAGTCGGAATTCGAGCTGCACGCGCGCGCGATTCTCGGGCTGCCGGTCGATCCGGCGCTCGGTACGCCGGCCGCGTCGGCCGTGATCTACGGCGGGCTCGACGAGCGCGGGATCGCGTTCGAAGGTGTGCGCGACGCGCTCGCGGTGCCGGGCGCCGACCTGCGCCTGTTTGGCAAGCCGGAAAGTTTTGCGAAGCGGCGCATGGGCGTCGCGCTGGCGACCGGCGCGACCGTCGACGAAGCCCGCGAACGCGCGAAGCGCGCCGCCGCGGCCGTCCGGCCCGTGTCGGCCGGCTGACGGAACGAGGAGAGGGCGATGGCGCCGATCTGGCTGCGTATCGGAAAGCTGGGCGCCGCGCTGGCGCTTGCCGCGGGTCTCGCGGGCTGCGGCCTCGCGGCCGCGCCGTGCCGGGTGGCATCGGCCGGGCTCAAGATCGTGCCGCTCGTCGGCCATGTCGCAGCCGCGCCGACCGACGCGTGCGCCGACGTCATCGATCCCTGACGACGATAAGCGGTGCGATAACCAACAATAACCGCGCCCCGCGAGGGCGCGTTTCCACCCGTCTCGTGAGAGGACCTGCATGATTCGCCAAACCGTCGCCGCACTCGCGCTCGCCGGCACCGCCGTTTCCGTCGCGCATGCCGCGCAACTGACCGTCGAAGAGATCGACGCCGATGCGCGCCAGCAGACCGTCTACCAGTGCGCGAACCAGAAGCAGCCCGTGCGCGTGTCGTACTGGCTCGCGGGCAACGGCCAGAGCTTCGCGCTCGTGCCGGTCAACGGGCGGCAACTGCTGTTCGTCGATACCGTGTCGGCTTCGGGCGCGCGCTATCAGGCCGGCCGCTATACATGGTGGACGAAGGGCAAGGAAGCGACGCTGCGCGACGAGATCGCCGACCTGAAGTCGCCGCCGCTGCTTGGCGACTGCGTGCAGGTCGAGAAGAAAAAGAAGAAGGGCTGAGCACCGGGCGCGATCGCGGATCGTGCCCGCCAGGCGCCAGCGCAAGCCGGCTGCCGGACCTGAAGGTCCGGCGCTCAGGCCCGCCGCGGACGCCTGGCAACGCCATTCTTGATCAGGCCCCTGATATCGCTCGACGACCGATCGGGATAGCTCGTCCGGGCCGTGCGCCGGCCGTGCGGCCTGTCCGGGCCCGCCGCGCGAACCGCCGTTGCGGCCGTTCGCGGCGTTGTCACGGACAGATGGCCGCGCAGTGCTACAATACGGCCCTTTCCGCCGGCATTCGCGCCGAACGGAGTCCGCACGGCCTGGTGTCCGGCGTTCGCATTGAACCGGTCCCAAGCGCCAGAGCGGCGCCGCGCGGCGCGCCGCGGCTCCGTCTATTTCCGAATTGTGATGAGCGCAGGCCCGGCTGGCCTGACGCACGATGTCCCCGCCGCGCCTTTTGAGCGAAACGCCACCATGTCCGATTCTGTCGCCAAGCCCGTCGACGCAACCTTCGACCAATTCGGCCTTGCCGCCGATATCCTGAAAGCCATTGTGGAGCAGGGCTATACGACGCCGACGCCGATCCAGGCGCAGGCCATTCCGGTCGTGCTCGCCGGCCGCGACGTCATGGGCGCCGCGCAAACAGGCACCGGCAAGACCGCGAGCTTCTCGCTGCCGATCATCCAGCGCCTGCTGCCGCAGGCCAACACGAGCGCATCGCCCGCGCGCCACCCGGTGCGCGCGCTGATCCTCACGCCGACCCGCGAACTGGCCGACCAGGTCGCCGCGAACGTGCATGCGTACGGGAAGCACACGCCGCTGCGCAGCGCGGTCGTGTTCGGCGGCGTCGACATGAACCCGCAGATGGCCGAGTTGCGCCGCGGCGTCGAGATCCTGATCGCGACGCCGGGCCGCCTGCTCGACCACGTGCAGCAGAAGACCGCGAACCTCGGGCAGGTGCAGATGCTGGTGCTCGACGAGGCCGACCGGATGCTCGACATGGGCTTCCTGCCGGACCTGCAGCGGATCCTGAACCTGCTGCCGAAGGAGCGCCAGACGCTGCTGTTCTCGGCCACCTTCTCGCCGGAAATCAAGAAGCTCGCGTCGACCTACCTGCGCAACCCGCAGACGATCGAGGTCGCGCGCAGCAACTCGACGAACGCGAACGTCACGCAGATCGTCTACGACGTCGCCGAAGGCGACAAGCAGGCGGCCGTCGTGCAGTTGCTGCGCGATCGCGGGCTCAAGCAGGTGATCGTGTTCTGCAACAGCAAGATCGGCGCGAGCCGGCTCGCGCGCAATCTCGAGCGCGACGGCGTGGTCGCGTCGGCGATCCACGGCGACAAGACGCAGATCGAGCGGATGCAGGCGCTCGACGCGTTCAAGCGCGGCGAAATCGAGGCGCTGGTCGCGACCGACGTGGCCGCGCGCGGCCTCGACATCGTCGAGCTGCCGGCCGTGATCAACTTCGACCTGCCGTTCAGCGCGGAAGACTACGTGCACCGGATCGGCCGTACCGGCCGCGCGGGCGCGACCGGCGACGCGCTGTCGCTGTGCAGCCCGAACGAGCGCAAGCAGCTCGCCGATATCGAGAAGCTGATCAAGCGCCCGCTCGAAGTGCAGACGCTCGCAATCGACAAGCCGGCGCGCCATCGTCAGGACGAACGTGGCGGCGAGCGTAGCGGCGACCGCAACAGCGAGCGCGGTGGCGAACGCGGTGGCCGGCGCGAACGCGACGAGCATCGCGGTGCATCGGCGCGCCGCTCGGCCGGTTCCGAGCGTAGTGGCCATCACCGTCGCCACGAAGCGCCGGTCGACGATTTCTTCCTGAAGCCGTACGAGCCGTCGGCGGCGGCGAAGCAGTCGGACGACGCACAGCCCGCGCAGCAGCCCGAGAAGAAAGGGCCGAAGCGCCAGGTCGCCGCGCTGCTCGGCGGGTTCGGGATGCCGCGCAAGCCGTCGGCTTAAGCCGGACGAACATGGCGGGGCGGCGCGCGAGCGCTGCCGGAAAAGCGGGTGCATGCGATGAGCATGTGCCCGTTTTTTATTGGGGCTGTGGTTGGATGGGGCGGGCGGGATGCGGGCTTCGCGGCGCGCGATGCCAAACCGGCACTCGATCGGCGCGAAACCGGCTCGCCGGCCGCTTTAGCCGGCCAGCGGCCCGAAGCGTTGCGCCCACGCGACCGTCGCGGCCGAGTAGAACGCATCCAGCGTCGTGCCCGCGAGCGCGCCATCGGGCGCGAGGCCCAGATGCGCGGCCGCGGCCTGCAGTGCCGGCAGCGGATCGTCGCGCTCGAGTGCGGTCGCGCCCGTCTGCTTGCTGAGCTTCTCGCCGTTTGCATCGACGACGACGGGTACGTGCAGATACCGCGGCGTCGGTACGCCGAGGCAGTGTTGCAGATGGATCTGGCGCGCGGTCGAATCGAGCAGGTCGGCGCCGCGCACGACGTGCGTGATGCGCGCATCGGCATCGTCGACGACGACCGCGAGCTGATAGGCCCATTGCCCGTCCGCGCGCTTCAACACGAAATCGCCGACTTCGGTCGCGAGGTCTTGCGATTGCGTGTGCTGCCAGCGGTCGTCGAACGTGACGATCGCCGCGTCGCCGTCCGGTACGCGTAGCCGCCATGCGCGTGCAGGCTTGCCGTGCAGACCGGTGCGGCAGGTGCCCGGATACGCGAGCGTCGTGTGGCGCTCGTGCGCGGCGCGCAGCGAGTCGGCGATTTCCTTGCGCGTGCAGCCGCACGGATAGACGAGCCCCGCTGCGACGAGCTGCTCGAGCGCGGCCGTGTACGCGGCATCGCGCGTGCTTTGCCATACGGGCGGCTCGTCGGGCGTCATGCCGAAATGCGCGAGCGTTGCGAGGATGTCGTCGGCCGCGCCGGGTACCGTGCGCGGGCCGTCGAGATCCTCGATGCGCACGAGCCATGCGCCGCCGTGCGCGCGCGCGTCGAGCCAGCTTGCAAGCGCGCCGACCAGCGAGCCGAAGTGCAGCGGCCCGGTGGGTGACGGCGCGAAGCGGCCGCGATAGCCGTTCATCGGGGCGCGGGTCGCGCGCTTACGCGGCGCTGGCTGCCTGCGCGCAGGCCGGGCACGACTTGCCGGGCACGTAGCTCGGCGACTGTTGCGCTTCCGGCGTGACGACCGCGCGGCACGCGAAGCACGTGACGTTCTCGGTAGGCTGGAGTTGCGGGTTCAGCGCGGTGCGGTAGTCGAACACGAAGCAGTCGCCGTGATAATGGGCGCCGCCGACTTCCTCGAAATACTTCAGGATCCCGCCTTCGAGCTGGTACACGTTCTCGATGCCGATTTCCTTCATGTGGATCGCGGCCTTCTCGCAGCGGATGCCGCCCGTGCAGAACGACACGACCGTCTTGCCGTCGAGATCGGCGCGGTTCGCATCGATCACTTCCGGGAATTCGCTGAACTTGTCGATCCGGTAGTCGAGCGCGTCGTCGAACGTGCCGACGTCGACCTCGAACGCATTGCGCGTATCGAGCATCACGACCGGGCGGCCCGTGTCGTCGTGGCCGCGGTCGAGCCATGACTTCAGCGTGCGCGCGTCGACGAACGGCGCGCGACCGAGTTCCGGCTTGATCGCCGGCTTCTTCATCGTGATGATCTCGCGCTTCAGGCGCACGAGCATGCGGCGGAACGGCTGCGAGTCGGACAGGCTTTCCTTGAACTGCAGCGTCGCGAACTTGCCTTCGAACAGCGGATCGTGGCGGATGTACGCGATGAACGCGTCGGCCGCTTCGCGCGTGCCGGCGATGAACAGGTTGATGCCTTCCGGCGCGAGCAGGATCGTGCCGCGCAGGTCGAGTTCGTTGCAGCGGGCGGTGACGAGCGGGCGCCATTGCTCGTTCGCGTCGAGCGACACGAAGTGGTAGGCGGCGAGGTTGACGATGGTCATGATGGTCCGACGGGAAACGGCCGCACGGCGGCCCGCAAAAAAGGGTGCGAAGCCGTGGCGATGATTCGAAAACCCGTATTATCCCGCAAACCGCTTGCGCACCGACATCCAGCCGTTTGGCCAGCCGCGCGACGTGGTGTCGCGCGCATCGGCCGAACGGCCAGTGCGGGGATTTTTTGGGCAGCCTGCGCGGCGACGCGGCTACAATAACGCCCATGTCAGATCCCCGCTTCGTTCATCTTCGCGTTCACTCCGAATTCTCGATCGCCGACGGCATCGTGCGTCTCGACGACATCGTCAAGGCGGCGGCCGCGGACGGCCAGGGCGCGCTCGCGCTCACCGATCTCGGCAACGCATTCGGCCTCGTCCGTTTCTACCAGGAAGCCCGCGGCAAGGGCATCAAGCCGATCGCCGGCTGCGACGTCTGGATCATGAATCCGGACGATCGCGACAAGCCGTCGCGGCTGCTGCTGCTCGTGAAGGACAAGGTCGGCTACCTGAATCTCTGCGAGCTGCTGTCGAAGGCATGGCTCACGAACCAGTATCGCGGCCGCGCGGAACTCGACGCGAGCTGGCTCGACGGCGAACTCGCGCAGGGGCTGCTCGCGCTGTCGGGCGCGCAGCAGGGCGATATCGGGCTCGCGCTCGCGGCCGGCAACGAAGAAGCAGCGCGCCGTCACGCCGAGCGCTGGGCGAAGGTGTTTCCGGGCGGCTTCTACATCGAACTGCAGCGATACGGCCAGCCGGGCGCCGAGGCGTACATCCAGCAGGCCGCGACGCTCGCCGCGTCGCTGAAGCTGCCGGTCGTCGCGACGCACCCGACGCAGTTCATGACCGACGACGATTTCACCGCGCACGAGGCGCGCGTGTGCATCTCGGAAGGCGACATCCTCGCGAACCCGCGGCGCCAGAAACGCTTCACGACCGACCAGTATTTCCGCACGCAGGACGACATGGTCGCGCTGTTCGCCGACCTGCCGTCGGCGGTCGCGAACACGGTCGAGATCGCGAAACGCTGCAACCTGAAGCTCGAGCTCGGCAAGCCGAAGCTGCCGCTGTTCCCGACGCCGGACGGCATGTCGCTCGACGACTACCTGGTCCAGCTGTCGAAGGAAGGGCTCGAGACGCGACTCGTGCAGCTCTATCCGGCCGAAGCCGAACGCGACGCGCAGCGCGACACGTACTACAAGCGCCTCGAATTCGAATGCGGGACCATCACGAAGATGGGCTTCCCCGGCTACTTCCTGATCGTCGCGGACTTCATCAACTGGGCGAAGAACAACGGCGTGCCGGTCGGCCCGGGCCGCGGCTCCGGCGCCGGTTCGCTGGTCGCGTACGCGCTCGGCATTACCGACCTCGACCCGCTGCGCTACAACCTGCTGTTCGAGCGCTTCCTGAACCCGGAACGCGTGTCGATGCCCGACTTCGACATCGACTTCTGCCAGCACGGCCGCGACCGCGTGATCCAGTACGTGAAGGAGAAGTACGGCGCGGACGCCGTGTCGCAGATCGCCACCTTCGGCACGATGGCAGCGAAGGCGGCCGTGCGCGACATCGGCCGCGTGCTCGACCTCGGCTACATGTTCACCGACGGCGTGGCGAAGCTGATCCCGTTCAAGCCGGGCAAGCACGTGACGATCGCCGACGCGATGAAGGAAGAGCCGCAGCTGCAGGAGCGCTACGACCACGAGGACGAAGTCCACCAGCTGCTCGATCTCGCGCAGCGCGTCGAGGGCCTCACGCGTAACGTCGGGATGCACGCGGGCGGCGTGCTGATCGCGCCCGGCAAGCTGACCGATTTCTGCCCGCTGTACACGCAGGGCGACGACGGCGGCGTCGTCAGCCAGTACGACAAGGACGACGTCGAAGCCGTCGGCCTCGTGAAGTTCGACTTTCTGGGCCTCACGACGCTGACGATCCTCGACTGGGCCGAGCGCTACATCCGCCGCCTCGATCCGTCGAAGGCCGACTGGTCGCTCGCGCAGGTGCCGCTCGACGATCCGGCTTCGTTCCAGATCCTGAAGAAGGCCAACACGGTCGCGGTGTTCCAGCTGGAAAGCCGCGGGATGCAGGGCATGCTGAAGGATGCGCAGCCCGACCGCTTCGAGGACATCATCGCGCTGGTGTCGTTGTACCGTCCGGGCCCGATGGACCTGATCCCGAGCTTCTGCGCACGGAAGCACGGCCGCGAGAAGGTCGACTATCCGGATCCGCGCGTCGAACCCGTCCTGAAAGAGACCTACGGCATCATGGTCTATCAGGAGCAGGTGATGCAGATGGCGCAGATCATCGGCGGCTACTCGCTCGGCGGCGCGGACTTGCTGCGTCGCGCGATGGGCAAGAAGAAGCCCGAGGAGATGGCCCAGCACCGCGAGATCTTCGCCGAGGGCGCCGCGAAGAACGGCCTCACGCGCGAGAAGTCCGACGAGATCTTCGACCTGATGGAGAAGTTCGCGGGCTACGGCTTCAACAAGTCGCACGCGGCCGCGTATGCACTGCTCGCGTATTACACCGCGTGGCTGAAGGCGCACCATCCGGCCGAATTCATGGCGGCCAACATGACGCTCGCGATGGACGACACCGACAAGGTGAAGATCCTGTTCGACGACTGCGTCGTGAACAACCTCGTCGTGTTGCCGCCCGACATCAACCAGTCGCATTACCGGTTCGAGCCCGTCGCCGAAGCCGACGGCAAGCGCTCGCGCACGATCCGCTACGGCCTCGGCGCGGTGAAGGGCAGCGGCCAGAACGCGATCGAGGAAATCCTGCGCGCTCGCGAGGAAAAGGCGTTCACCGACCTGTTCGACTTCTGCGAACGGATCGACCGGCGCGTCGTCAACCGCCGCACGGTCGAGGCGCTGATCCGCGCCGGGGCGTTCGATTCGCTGAACGCGAACCGCGCGCAGATGCTCGCGTCGGTGCCGCTCGCGATGGAAGCGGCCGACCAGGCCGAGGCGAACGCAATGCAGGCCGGGCTGTTCGACATGGGCGCCGAGTCGCCGCACGCGCATGCGCTCGTCGATGAACCGGCGTGGGACGACAAGCGTCGCCTGCAGGAAGAAAAGGGCGCGCTCGGCTTCTACCTGTCCGGCCACCTGTTCGACGCGTATCGCGACGAGGTGCGCCGCTTCGTGCGGCAGAAGGTCGGCGACCTGAAGGAAGGGCGTGACAAGCTCGTCGCGGGCATCATCGCATCGCTGCGCACGCAGATGACCCAGCGCGGCAAGATGCTGATCGCGCTGCTCGACGACGGTTCGGGCCAGTGCGAGATCACGATCTTCAACGAGCAGTTCGAGGCGAACAAGGCGCTGTTCAAGGAAGACGAACTGCTGATCGTGCAGGGGCAGGCGCGCAACGACGCATTCACGGGCGGCATCCGCTTCACGACCGATACCGTGATGGATCTCGAACGCGCGCGCAGCCGCTACGCGCAGGCCGTGCGGCTGACGATGAACGGCAACGCCGACGCAGCCGCGCTGCGCCGCGTGCTCGAGCCGCACGTGTCGAAGGACGATCCGGCCGCCGCGCACGCGGTCGAAGCGCCCGCGCCGCGCGGCGGCGGGCGTGACGGCGGCCGTCGCCCGCAGGCGCCGCTGCCGAACGGCCTCGCGGTCCAGATCCACTACAGCAACGCGCGGGCGCAAGGCGAAATGCGTCTCGGCGACGCGTGGCGCGTGAAGCCGAGCGACATGCTGCTCGCGGAACTGCGCGCGGCGTTCGACGGCAGTGTCGTCGAAATCACGTACTGACCGCTTCCCGACCACCGGACGGCTGTCGCGATACGCGGCCCGTCGCATCGCCATCGTGCGGTGCGGCGGGCCGTTTTTGCATCTTCGGTTACCCGGGGCTTGGGCCGGCCATCCGGACGCTATACAATCCGGCGCAAGCCGCGCTCGCACGCGCGCACACAAACGGGGGCGGATCCATGCGGCGAGCGGCAACGCGCGACAGGGCCGTCCCGGAACTGGATGCCGGGGCATCGGCCCGTCGCGACGATAAAAACTGACAGTCCACCACATGACCATGGCCAACAGGAACCCGACGGGGCGGATCCTCGTGATCCGGATTGATTTTCTGGGCGACATGCTGTGCACGACCGCGTTCCTCGGTGCGCTGAAGGAGCGCTGGCCCGGCGCAGAGCTGCATGTGGTCGCGAACCGCTACAACGCGGCCGCGCTGGCCGGCAACCCGGACGTGCACGCGGTTCACACGTACGTGTACAGCCGCCAATGCGAACGCAACGACCGTCCCGGGCGGATGCGCGCGTTCTTCGACCGGCTGCGGCTCGTGCGCCGCCTGCGTCGCTTGCGGTTCGACCTCGTGGTCGTGCCGAACGGCGGCATGCATCGCAGCAGCATGCAGTTCGCGCGCCAGCTCGGCGTGAAGGATTGCCGCTGGCACGATGCCGACACCGAATTCGACGATCGCAAGCCCGAACACGTCGCGCAGCGGCCGATGTGCCACGAGGCGCTGTCGGGGTTCCGGCTCGTGCCCGAACTCGGCCGTGCCGATCTCGACCGCCTCGCGCTGTCGGTTCATCCCGATCGCACGTTGCAGGACGAGTGGTATCGCCTGCTCGGGGAGCGCACGAAGCCGCGCGTTGGTTTGTTCGTGTCGAACAAGGCGGCCGAGCGCCGCTGGCCCGCGGACCGCTGGCGCGACCTCGGCGAGCGGCTCGCGCCGTTCGCCGACGTGATCGTGTTCCGCGATCCGGCCATCCGCAAAACCGCCGAGGACGAGGCGTGGCGCGATGTGAGCGCGCGCCATGTCGCGCCGTCGTCGGTCGCCGATCTGGTGGCTGCCGCGAGCCTGCTCGATACGATCGTGTCGGCCGACAGCGCACCCGTGCATCTCGCGTCGGCGCTCGGCGTGCCGGTTGCCGCGCTGTTCGAGGACCGTCCCGAGAAATACCTGCGCTGGCATCCGCTCGGCGTGCCGCACGTGATCCTCCGCGCCGGCGCGACCGTCGACGCGATCGGTGTCGACGCGGTCGAGCGCGCCGTGCGTCATCTGCTGCCGCAGGCCGGCCATTGCGACGAGCAGGTGACGGATGCGGCGCGCGCACGGCCGGCGGCCGCTGCGACATCCGCGGTCGTGACCATCGCTTCGTAGCGCCGGAAGAAGCACCGCACGTGGTGCAAGCGCCGGCGCGTGCCGCACTGCGTTCCGCAGGCAGGGCTTGCATCAGGGTCACGTCAGCGCGTCCTGCACGGCCGGTTCGCGATGCCGCGCCGGCTGCTGCAAAATCCTGTACATTGCCAGCCTTGTTCAGCCAGCTAGACAGACCGATTGCCGTGGCCCTGTTTTCCTCCGCCCGCCCGCCCAGAACCATCCTCGTTGCCGCGCCGCGCCGTATCGGCGACGTGCTGCTGACGACGCCGCTGGTGCGTTCGCTGAAGGCCCGCTGGCCCGATGCGCAGATCGACATGCTGGTGTTTCGCGGCACCGAGGGCGTGCTCGAGCACAATCCGGACGTGCGGCGCGTGATCGTCGTCGCGCAGCGCGCGGGATTCCGCGAGCGGCTGCGCGACGCGCTGTCGATGTGGCGCCGCTACGATCTCGCGTGCGCGGCGCTGAGCTCCGACCGGCCGCGTTTCTATAGCTGGTTCGCGGGCCGCAAACGGGTCGGCCTCGTCGATCCCGACCGCGTCACGTGGCTCACGCGGATGATGCTGAACGGGATCGCGATCAATCACCATGAATCCGCGCATACGGTCGTCAGCACGCTCGCGCTCGCACCCGTGATCGGCATCGAGCCGGTGTCCGAGGTCGTCGCGCCCGGCATCGGCGACGATCCCGCGCGGCGCGCGCGCTTCGACGCATGGCTCGCGGAGTCGCCGGCGATCCGCGACGGCAAGCCGCTGGTCGTCCTGCATCCGTATCCGATGTTCCGCTACAAGCAATGGCGGCTCGAAGGCTGGGTCGAGATGATCGACTGGCTGCGCGAGCGCGGCTTTGCGGTCGCGTTGTCGGGCGGTCCGGCCGATCGCGAGCGCGAGTATGCGGAGCAGGTCGCGGCCGAGGCGGGCGGCGACGTGCTGAATCTGGTCGGCCGCCTCACGTTCGGCGAGAGCGCGGAACTCGTGCGGCGCGCGCGGCTCTTCATCGGCCCCGACACCGGCGCGACGCACGTCGCGGCTGCGACAGGCACCGACACGATCGCGCTGTTCGGCCCGTCCGACCCGGTGCGCTGGGGGCCGTGGCCGCAGCACTGGCCCGCGACCGAGAATCCGTGGCCGCTGCGCGGTTCGGGGCGGCACGGGAACGTGTGGCTGCTGCAGGGGGAGGGCGATTGCGTGCCGTGCCGGCACGAGGGCTGCGAGCGCAAGGTCGACAGCCGCAGCGATTGCCTCGCCAATCTCGGCGCGCAGCGCGTGAAAGCTGCGGCGGCCGAGATGCTCGGGCTGGATCCGCCGAGTCCGGCCGGGGCCGTCGTCGATACGTCGCGACTGCATCGCGCCGGATCCGACTGACGACTGACGCGCGGAAGGCGCGCGTTTTTGCTGCGTTGCAGGCGGCTTGTTTTGCGACGAGCCGTACAGCCCGCTCGCTTTGACGGCGTGCCTCCACTGCCGCCGAAGCCGGCCGGCGGCAGCGCGGATGCCGTTGCGCGTTACGCGCTGCGCCTGATCGCCGACGTCTCGCGCGGCAGCGCCTCGCCGCTCGCGCCGCAACCGAGCAGGATGCCGGCCAGCAGCACGATCAGGTGCCCTTCGGCGAAATCGAGCAGCAGCGAATTCGCGAGACTGCCGATCGCGAAGATCGCGAGCCACGCGAGCAGCAAGTGTCGCGAGCGCGGATCGAGCGTGCGGCTGCCGCGCGCGATCTGCACGATCAGGTTCACGAACAACAACAGGCCGAGCGAGCCGAGCTGCACGGCCATCAGCAGGTATTCGTTGTGCGGGTTCGACGTGAGCTGGCCTTCGGCGGCCGTCTTGCCGGCCGTGAGCTTCTCGAATTCAAACTCGAGGCCGCCCGCGCCGTAACCGATCACCGGGCGCTGACGAAACAGCTCGAGCCCCTTCTTGTACCACTCGAGGCGCAACCCGGTCGACGTGGCCGCATCGCTCTGCCGGTATTGCTGCACTTCCGTCACGACCTTCACGAGCCGGCCGTTGTGAACCGTGCACGCGGCGACCACGAGCGCGACGCCGAACAGGACGAGCACGCCGGCGGCGAGCCCCGCGCGCAGCGCCGATTGCCGGCGCAGCAACAGCACGAAACGCACGGCGACGACGAGGATCAGCAGCAGCGCGATGACCTGCCCCGTGCGTCCCTGCAGCATCACGAACACGTTGACGAGCGACCACGCGGCGACGCCCGCATACGCGGCGCGGGACAGCGCCGTGCGGGCGGCAAGCGCGAGATCGGCCGCCTGGTAGAACAGCAGCGCGCCGAACATGCCGGCGGCGATATGGTTCTTGAACACCCACGCACGCGACAGCGGCAGTTGGGTCGCATACGCGGGCCCGATCGCGGTCAGCCCGAGATAGTTGGTCGTCGACAGCAGCAGGATCACGCACAACGTGCCGAACCAGCAGCGCCGCACGATCGGCGCCCAGTTCGAATGACGGAACGCGAGCACGGCGAACGGCAGCAGCAGCAGCTTGTCGTATTTGGCGACCCAGTTCCACGCCTTGTTATGCGGCGCGACCGTATATGCGACGCTGGCAGTCAGCGCGGCGAGGATCAGCAGCGCCGCGAGCGAAGCCGGGTCGGTCACGAACGAGCGCAGGTCGCGCCAGAATTCGGGGGAGATCACGAGCGCGGCGGCGAACAGCCCGCAGAAGACGTTGGTCAGCGCGGTCGAGACGGGCACCATGCAGAGCGCGGCAACGGCGAAGGCGCGGGCGGCGGTCAGGCGCCGCGTGGCGGGAGCGGAAAACGAAAGCATCGGAACCTGTCGAATGAACGAATGCGGCTTGCGGACATCGTGCTCGCGCCGCGCGTCCCGGCGGGAGCTCCGGGACGAACGGCGCAGTATACGCGAAGCAGGCGGCGTTTCTGTGCCGTTTCAGGGGCCCGATCAGCTGAATGCGCGCTTGATCCGCGAGCGCAGCAGCGCGCGCTTCAGGCGCCCGGCGACTGCCGGCGTATCGAGCGCGATGCGCGTGCCGGCCGGCTCGCCGCGATGCAGGTAGTAGCGGTCGAACGTCGCCTGGGTCATGCCCCATTTGTTCAGGAACTGGCGGCGGCCGTCGTTCTTGACGATCTTGCCCGTGCTCTTCTGCTGGAAGTGGTAGACGAGGCTGTCGCCGACGCCGAGGAAGATCCGGCAGCCGGCGTCCCAGAATTTCATCGAGAAGTCGTTGTCGCTGCTCATGCCGGGCGACAGCTCGCTGCTGTAGCCGCCGATGCGGTTCCACCAGTCGCGGTGCACGAGCGTCGGCGGCCAGGTCGAGCCGAGCCAGTCCGCGCGCGCGAGCCGCGGGGTCGCTTCGACGAGGCCTGCCGCGTCGAAATGCTCGGCATCGCGGCCGAAATTGCTGACGACGACGCACGGGTTGCGCGTGTCGACCGGCTCGATCATCGTGCCCGACAGCATGAAAAGGTCGGTCGGCATCTGTTCGATGCGGCGCACGAGCGCCGCGTCCCAGCCGGGGCAGCAGAACATGTCGTCGTTCATGTAGACGACGTAGTCGCGCGTCGCGCGCGCGGCGGCCAGGTTCACCGCATGGCAGATGCCGATGTTGGTCGGCGACGCGGTGTGCTCGATCCCTTCGCTGCGCACCCAGTCGAGCGTGCCGTCCGAGCCGTCGTTCACGTGCACGATGATCTGGTGGTCGTACGCGGAGTGGCGGCGCAGGCTGTCGACGACGAGCTTGAGGTACGGCAGGTTGTTCCAGGTCGGGATGATGATGGAGAACATGGCGGTCGGATTCGGTAGTCGTCGTGGCGGGCGGCGCGCGGTGCAGCCGTTTGGGCGGGCACGCGCGGCGCGGGCAGCCCGGCATTGTAACGCCGGGCCGGCCGCTTGCTGGCGGCGCGCAGGGGCGGGCGCTCAGCGCGCCGGTCCGTGGCCGAGCTTCAGGAAGCGGTAATACACGGTCTCCGCGTTGAACACGGCGATCATGAAGCCCGCGCGGCCGTCGAGGAACCCGCGCCGCAGCACGTAGGTGCGCACGAACGCCCAGGCGCCGCGCGCGAGTGCCTTGCCGAAGCCGCCGCGCTGGCCGGCCGCGCGGCGCTGGCGCGCGCCGGCCGTCGAATACGCGTCGAGCTTGCGCACGACGGTTTCGAAATCCTCGTACGAGTAGTGCATCAGCTTGCCGGGCAGGCGCTGCGCGGCGGTATCGAACACGAGGCGCTCGTGCACGAGATCGTCCGAGAAACGCGCGGCGCCGCGCCGGAACAGGCGTGGCACCCAGTCGGGATACCAGCCGCTGTGATGGATCCACTGGCCGCAGAAGCTCGATAGCCGGTCCAGCGCATAGACCTGCGCGGCCGGCGCGCGGATCGCGTCGCGGATCGACTGCGCGAGCTCCGGGCTGACGATTTCGTCGGTATCGAGCGACAGGATCCAGTCGGTGCCGAGCGCGTCGAGCGCGCGGTTCTTCTGCGGGCCGAAGCCCGGCCAGTCGCGCTCGACGATCACGCGCGCGCCGTGCGCCTGCGCGATCGCGACGGTATCGTCGGTGCTGCCGCCGTCGATGACGACGACATCGTCGGCGAACGACAGCGCATCGAGGCACTGGGCGAGCCGCGCGGACGCGTTGAGGGCGATGAGGGCGACGCCGAGGGAGGGTTCAGCCATGAAATCGTCGGAAAGGCGGAGAAAACGGTGAGCGGCAGTATACCCGCGGCCCGGCCGCCGGCCGCATCGGCCATGACCGTGCCGGCGGGGGCGGTGCGGCTATAATGTTGAGCCCTTTTCGGCACCCGCCCGACAGGGGCGAAATCCCGGGCGGCCACGCGCCGGGCGCCGCATCGCGGCTCAAGAAGGATTGCCTTGGAAACCCAGAACACTCTTCGCAAACCGATGGACGGCACCGGCACCTCGCCGGTCACGGTCCTGAAGCGCCTGTGGCCGTACATCCGGCCGCTCATCGGCATCGTGGTGCTCGCCGTGATGACGATGGGCGTCGTCGCGGCCACCGAAGCCGGCATTCCGGCGCTGCTCAAGCCGCTGCTCGACCATGGCTTCGGCGCACACGGCAGCGACAACGCGAAATGGTACGTACCGATCGCGGTGATCGGCCTCGCGCTCGTGCGCGGCGTATCGCAGTACGCATCGAATTACCTGCTCAACTACGTATCGAACCGCATCCTGCTGCAACTCCGGCTCGAGATGTTCCAGCGGATGCTCCACACGAGCGCGTCGTTCTTCCAGCGCGAAACCGCGAGCACGGTGATCAACGCGATCGTGTTCGAGGTCAACCAGATCCTGTCGGTGCTGACCGGCGTGATGGTCACGCTGGTGCGCGATTCGCTGACGGTGATCTTCCTGCTCGGCTACCTGTTCTACCTGAACTGGCGGCTCACGCTGATCGTCGCGGTGATCCTGCCCGGCATCGGCTGGCTCGTCAGCAAGATCAACCGCCGCCTGCGCCGCCTGAACCGCGAGCACCAGACGCTGACCAACGAGTTGTCGTACATCGTCGAGGAGACGGTCGGCGGCTACAAGGTCGTCAAGGTGCACAACGGCGAAGCGTACGAGATGGACCGCTTCACGTCGATGAGCAAGCGCCTGCGCGGCTACGCGATGCGCATGACGATCTCGGGCGGTCTCGCGCAGCCGCTCACGCAGTTCCTCGCGTCGATCGCGCTCGCGGTCGTGATCACGATCGCGGTCGTGCAGTCGACCAACGACCAGACGACGGTCGGCGGCTTCGTCGCGTTCGTCACGTCGATGCTGCTGGTGATTTCTCCGCTCAAGCACCTGATCGACGTCAACCAGCCGCTGCAGCGCGGGATGACGGCCGCCGAGCTGATCTTCGGGCTGATCGACGAGCCGGCCGAGCCGCAGGGCGGCGGCCGGCCGCTGCCGCAGGCGCGCGGCGAGATCGAGTTCCGCGGCGTGTCGTTCGACTACGGCGCAGCCGAGCGGCCGACGCTCGACCGCATCTCGTTCAAGGTCGCGCCGGGCGAGATGATCGCGCTCGCGGGCCCGTCCGGCAGCGGCAAGACGACGCTCGTGAACCTGCTGCCGCGCTTCTTCGATCCGACGGACGGCGCGATCCTGGTCGACGGCGTGCCGGTTGCCGACTACGACCTCCACGCGCTGCGCAGCCAGATGGCGATGGTCAGCCAGGACGTCGTGCTGTTCAACGACACGATCGCCGCGAACGTCGCATACGGGCAGACACCCGACCGCGTGCGCGTGCAGGCCGCGCTCGAGGCCGCGAACCTCGCCGACGCGGTCGCCGCGATGCCCGACGGGCTCGATACGCTCGTCGGCGGCAACGGGATGCGGCTGTCCGGCGGCCAGCGCCAGCGGCTCGCGATCGCGCGCGCGATCTATAAGGACGCGCCGATCCTGATCCTGGACGAAGCGACGTCGGCGCTCGATTCGGAATCGGAGCGCCACGTGCAGGCCGCGCTCGAACGGCTGATGGAAGGGCGCACGACGCTCGTGATCGCGCACCGGCTGTCGACGATCGAGCGGGCGGACCGCATCCTCGTGCTCGAAGCCGGCAAGATCGTCGAAGAGGGCAGCCACGACGAACTGCTGCGCCACGGCGGCCTCTATGCGCATCTGCACCGGATCCAGTACCAGCAGCAGGCGGCGTGATGCGCGTTCCGTTCGCGTCAGAGCGGTGTGCTAGTCTTCATTGGGCAGGCCCGGTCGTTTGCTACGACGTGACAACACGGAGGGAAGGCACGATGAAGAAGATGCACTGCATGATGCTGGCCGCGCTGATCGCGGCGGGTTTTGCCGCGCCGGCCGCAATGGCGCAGGATCACGGCAACTACGACAAGCACGACAATCACGGCATGCATCGCGGCCATGGCCCGAAACACATGCCGCCCGGCCAGGCGATGCACCGCGAGGACGACGTGCCGCCGCGCTGGGCCGACCAGCCGCGCCGCGACTGGCACAAGGGCGACCGGCTGCCCGACGAATTCCGCGACCGCCAGTACGTGATCGACGACTGGCGCGGCTACCACCTGAGCCCGCCGCCGCGCGGTTATCACTGGGTCGGCGTGGGCGGCGATCACCTGCTCGTGCAGATCGGCTCGGGCATCGTGCTGCAGATCGGCCAGTAACCTTTCCCGCCGTTTATCCGGTTGCCTGGCGTGCGCCCGGCAACCGTGTCACTTTGCCGCCGTGCGGCGGAACCAGCGCCGCTCGATTCTCGACATTCCCCAGCACACGCCCAGCGCACACACGGTGCCGAGCGTCACCTCACCGAGCCGCATCAGCGGAATGTCCCACAGCGGGCCGTTGCCCGGAAACAGCAGCACGATCGTCGCGGTCACGCCGCCGAGCCGCGCCGCGCTGCCGACGTTCAGGCACCAGCAGCAGACGATCGTGAGCGCGACCGCGAGCGCATAGGCGACGAGGCGATCGCCGCCGAGCGCGGCGCCCGCGAAGCCGAGCACGCCGCCGATCATCGCGCCGACGAACTGGTCGCGCGACAGCGACATCGTGTCGGAGTAGTTGTGCTGCGTGACGGCGATCGCGGTGACCGCCGCCCACACGGCCTGCTCGGTGTGCAGCGCACGTCCGATCGTGTATGCGAGGCACGCGCCGCAGACGGCCTGGATGGCCATCAGCACGCCTTGCACGAAACGCTCGCCGAAGGTCAGCCCCTTGAACAGATCGAAGACCGACTGCTGGATCTGCTGGCGGGCTTCGTTGAGTGTCCTGATCGTATCCATCATGAGTTGGCCAGGAAGCGGGTAACGGTGGCGCGCCGGCCTCAGTGCGCCTGTTCGGGCGATGCGGCGGCCGGCTCGTCGGCCGCCGCGTCGCCGTTCTCGACGCGCGTTTCGGGCATCACGAGCCAGACCAGCAGCACCGCGAGCGCACCTGCGGCCGCGAGCCCGAAGAAGCTGACCGCGTTGCCGAAGTGATCGGCGACGTAGCCGGCCGCGGCCGTGCTGAGCGTCGCGCCGATCCCGGCCGCGAGCCCGAACAGCCCGATACACAGGTTATAGCGGCCCTTGCCGCCCGCGACGTCGGCCGCGATCAGCGGCAGCATCACGCCGAACACGGCCGCGCTGATGCCGTCGAGCATCTGCACGGGCACGAGCAGGTACGGGCTGCTCACGCCGGCGAACAGCAGCGCGCGCACCGGCAGCGCGGAGAAGCCGAGCAGCAGGATCGGCCTGCGCCCCCAGCGTTGCGCGGAGCGGCCGACCCACGGCGACAGCATCGCGACGATCGCCTGCGGCACGATGATGCACGCGGCGATCACGAGCTGCACGTTCTCGCCCATCCCGGCCGTGACTTCGCCGGCCGCGAGGTTCAGCATTGCCGCGTTCGACAGGTGGAACAGCACGACGCACGCCGCGAAGATCAGCATCCGGCGGTCGCGCAGCAGTTCGAGCAGCGTTTCGCGCTCGCCGGCTTCGTCGTGATCGCCATGGTCGTCGGGCTTCGACGACTGCGGAATCACCTCGTGCGTCGGCTGGATCATCGCGAGCGCGAACAGCGCGGGCAGCGCCAGCACCGCGGTCAGCCAGAACACCGCGCGCGCGGAGAAGTATTCGCCGGTGAGCCCCATCAGGCCCGCCGCGACCGCGCTGCCGATCGATGCCCAGCGCGCGTTGCGGCCGAGCCGGTCGCCGAGGTCGGCGCGGCCGACGAGCGAGAACGAGATCGCGGCCATTGCCGGCACGAGCATGCAGCTCGCGAACCCGTGGAACACCTCGGCGGCGATCACCGGCACGATCGTCGGGCTCGACGCGAGCAGCACCGCGGACAGGATGATGGCCGCGATCGCCCACGCGGCCGCGCCTTTCTTGTTCTTCAGCGCATCGACGGCCGCGCCGCCCGGCACCTGGCTGACCATCGCGCTGATCGTGCCGATCGACAGCACCATGCCGATCTCGCCCTGCGTCCACTTGTGCGACGCGAGGTAGGACGCGATGAACGGACCGAACCCGGTTTGAACGTTTGCAACGAAAAAGTTGAGCCAGTCGAGGGACCGCAGACTGCGAACGCTGACGGAATGCTTGATCGTCATCGGGTGGCACTCGCAGACGAAGCCGGCGCGGGGGCGGCAGGGGGAGGCGGCGAGACCGCGACGATCGGCTTGTCGGCCGCGTAGGGCGGCGACGCCTTGATCTGCGCATCGTTCAGGTCGAGCTGCGGATGCAGCGCCTTGTCGCGCGTGACGAAGCGCAGCGCGGCCCAGTTCGCGGCGATCGAGCGGCGGTCGGTATTGACGAGCCCGCCGAGGTCGAGCACGACGGCCTGCGGTTGCGCGGCGCGGTCGATCAGCACGTCGACGACGCGGCCGATCTTCGTGCCGTTCGGGCGCTCGACGTCGCTGTCGAGCATCGGCAGCCGCGTCGCGGGCGATGCCGCGGCGGAGCCCGACAGCGGCACGGCCTTCGGCCGCGCGGCCGGCGGCAGGTCGCCCGACGGCACGTCGAGCACGATCGGCTCCTGTTTGCCGCCCGGCGTAAAGCGGAACACGTTCCACGGGAAGATGACCTTGCGGTCGCCGACGCCCATGAAGCCCTGCAGGTTGACGATCATCTCGCGCGGCTTGCCGTTCGCGTCGGTCACCATGTCGATCGCGCGGCCGATCACCTTGCCGTTGCGGCGCGCGACTTCGCTGTCGAGCAGCGCATGGATCTGGGTGCGGTCGAGCACGCGCGTCGCGACGAGCGGCGCGGGCGGCGGCGGGGGCGGCGTCGGCGTTTCGGGGCGCTGCACGGGCTTCGGTCGCGTCACTTCGCGATGCGGCTTCTTCGGCGCTTCCGGTTCCTCCGGCTGCGTCGGCGCCGGTACGGGCGGCATCGTCAGCGGCTCGCCGGCGGTTTCCTCGACGGGCTCGACGAGCGCCTCGCTGATCGGCGCGGGCGGATTCTGGGTCGGCAGCAGCCCGCAGCCGGACAGCAGCACGGCGGCGGCGAGAATCAGGAAGACCGTCGACGACGGAAACGACTTGCGGGATGCGGGAAACGGAAGTCCGCCGCTCATTGACACTCACTCCATGGGTCGGGGGCGGCCCGAGGGCACGCGGCTGGCGATGGATGGCGGGTGCGGGCGGCGCACCACGCGAGGTGAGAGTTTAACGTGTCTTGCTTTCAGGACCGATTTCGATGGCCGATTGGAGGCGGACTGTCGGGGAAAAGGAAGGGATCGGAGGCGGGGCGGGGGATGCCGAATGACGGTTGAGGTCGAGGTTGCGGCGCCTGATCAGGGGTAATCACGGTCGACGCGGCGCGAATCGTGTGAGTCGGTGCCGGTCGCGCGGGTGTCGGGCGACGGGGAAGGGAGGGAGCGGGAGAGGAGGCGGTGCACGCAGGCGCCGGCCTGGCCCGCCTTCACGGCGGGCAGGCGCGGGCGCTGCCCGCTGCAGGGAGAAACCGGAAAGTCAGGCGTCCGGATACCACGCGTCGGTGAATTCGCTGACCTTGACGTCGGTCAGTTCCGGCCGTGCGGCTAGCCAGCCGCGCACGATCTCGCGATCGGCGTCGGTCGTCGTGCCGCGCGGTGCGCCGGAGATCACGTAGGCGCCGATGCCTTCGTCCGCGGACGCGACGGTCAGCAGCCCGTTCGCTTCGACGAAGTCGATGAACGCGTCGATCAGTTCGCCGCGTTCGAGGTCGGTCATCTCGTTGCGGTAATGCGCGGTCGCGTTGAACGCGAGTTCCTGGAATTCGCCGATGTGGAGTTTCTTGCGCTGGCGGCGGTTGTGGCCTTGGCTCATGGTGCGTGATGAATACGAAAAGGGTAAGTGAAAGGGCGGCGGCGGGCGCTGGCGCGGGATGCGCGAGCGGCCCGGGCGCCGCATCGAAGCGCCGCGCGGCGATGCCGGCGGCGGATGGGCGGAACGTTACATCAGCACGATATCGTACTGCTCCTGGCTCAGGTTCGATTCGACCTGCAGCGACACCGGCTTGCCGATGAAGTCGATCAGCATCGCGAGATGCTGCGACTCCTCGTCGAGGAACAGATCGATCACCTGCTGCGCGGCGATCACACGGAATTCGCGCGGGTTGAACTGCCGCGATTCGCGCAGGATCTCGCGCAAGATGTCGTAGCACACGGTGCGCGACGTCTTCACCTGGCCCTTGCCCTGGCAGGTCGGGCAGGGCTCGCACAGCACGTGCGCGAGCGATTCGCGCGTGCGCTTGCGCGTCATCTCGACGAGCCCGAGCTGCGAGAACGTGTTGACCGTCACGCGCGTGCGGTCGCGCGACAGCGCCTTCTTCAGCTCGGACAGCACCGCGTCGCGATGCTCGGCGTTCTCCATGTCGATGAAGTCGATGATGATGATCCCGCCGAGGTTGCGCAGCCGCAGTTGCCGCGCGATCGTGTGCGCGGCCTCGAGGTTGGTCTTGAAGATCGTGTCGTCGAAGTTGCGCGCGCCGACATAGCCGCCCGTGTTCACGTCGATCGTCGTCATCGCCTCGGTCTGGTCGATCATCAGGTAGCCGCCCGACTTCAGGTCGACGCGGCGCGACAGCGCGCGCTGGATCTCCGTCTCGATGTTGTACAGGTCGAACAGCGGCCGCTCGCCGGTGTAGTGGTGCAGCTTCGGGCTCACGGCCGGCGTGAACTCGGACGCGAATTCGGAGAGGCGCTGGTACGTCTCGCGCGAATCGACCTGGATGCGCGTCGTGTCGTCGTTCGCGAAATCGCGCAGCACTCGCTGCGCGAGATCGAGATCCTGGTACAGCAGGCTCGTCGCCGGCAGCCGCTGCGCCTGCGCGACGATCGTCGCCCACGTCTTGCGCAGGTAGGCGACGTCGCCGGCCAGCTCGTCGGAGGTCGCATCCTCGGCGATCGTGCGCACGATATAGCCGCCTTTCTCGTCCGGCGGGATCACGGCCGTCAGGCGCGCGCGCACGGCCTCGCGCTCGGCCTCGCTCTCGATCTTCTGCGAGATGCCGATATGCGGCTCCTGCGGCAGGTAGACGAGCGTGCGGCCCGCGATGCTGACCTGCGTCGACAGCCGCGCGCCCTTCGTGCCGATCGGATCCTTGATCACCTGGACCATCAGCGTCTGGCCTTCGAACACGGTCTTCTCGATCGGCTGGTGCGGCGCGCTCGATTGCGGCTCGCCCGCGAGGCGCGGATGCCAGATGTCGGCGACGTGCAGGAACGCCGCGCGCTCGAGGCCGATGTCGATGAACGCCGACTGCATGCCGGGCAGCACGCGCACGACCTTGCCGAGATAGATGTTGCCGACCCGCCCGCGCGACAGCGTGCGCTCGACGTGAAGCTCCTGCACCGCGCCTTGCTGGACGAGTGCGACCCGCGTTTCCTGCGGCGTGAGGTTGATCAGGATTTCTTCGTTCATGGTGGGATTCAGAAGGCGACACGCGCGGCGCGCAACAGCGCCGCGGTCTCAAAAAGGGGCAGACCCATGATACCCGAATGGGAACCGTCGATCCGCTCGATGAATTCGGCCGCGCGCCCCTGGATCGCGTACGCGCCGGCCTTGCCGAACGGCTCGCCCGTTTCGACGTAGCGCGCGTATGCGTCGCGCGACGCCGCCGCGAAGCGTACCGACGAGCGCGACAGCGCGGGCGGCAGCAGTTCGCCGCGCGCGTCGATCACGGCGACGGCGGTCAGCACCGCGTGTTCGCGGCCCGCGAGGCGCGTCAGCATCGCGAGCGCGTCATCGGCGTCGGCCGGCTTGCCGAGGATCGCGCCGTCGATCGTGACGGTCGTATCGGCAACCAGCACCGGCGCGGCCGGCTTGCCGCTCGCGACGAGGCGCGCACGCGCGGCTTCGGCCTTCGCGACGGTCACGCGCCGCACGTACGCATCGGCGGCTTCGCCGGGCAGTTCGGCTTCGAGCGCCTCGGCGTCTTCGTCGGGGCGCGGCAGCAGCAACTCGAAGCGTACGCCGATCTGCTGCAGCAGCTCCTGGCGGCGCGGGCTTTGCGAAGCGAGGTAAAGGATCGGGAAAAGCGCGGGGGACGTGCTGGACGGCATGGTGTCGTTATCTCGGTGAGCGCGCGCGGCGCGCGTCTCGAGGACGACACGTCATGCGCGGTGGTAGGGGTGATTCTGCGTGATGCTCCACGCCCGGTAAAGCTGTTCGGCGAGCAGCACGCGCACCATCCCGTGCGGCAGCGTCATGCTCGAGATGCGCAGCAGCACGTCGGCGCGTGCTTTCAGTTCCGGATCGAGCCCGTCGGCGCCGCCGATCACGAACGCGACGTCGCGGCCGTCCTGCTGCCAGCCGGGCAGCGCCTGCGCGAGCTGCATCGTGGTCCAGTCGCGGCCGCGCTCGTCGAGCGCGACGACGCGCGCGCCCTTCGGCAGCGCGGCCTCGATCTTTTGCCGCTCGGCCGCCATCACGCTTTCGGCGCTACGGCCGCCCGAGCGCAGTTCGGGCTTGATCTCGCGCAGCTCGATGCGCAGCTCGGGCGGCATCCGCTTCGTGTATTCGTCGAAGCCGGATGCGATCCAGCCCGGCATCTTGTGGCCGACCGCGAGGATGAAAAGCTTCATCGGGACGATTCGTGACGACTTAGCGGCGGCGGGCGGCCGTCTTGCGTGCCGGGCGGGCCGGCGCGGCTTCTTCCTCGTCTTCCTCGTCTTCGTCGTCTTCGCTGGCCGTCGCGAAGCCATTCTGGCCCTTGCCGCCGCCGAGCTTCATCCGCACGGGCTTGTCGCCCCAGATTTCCTCGAGGTTGTAGTACTGGCGCAGGGCCGGCTGCAGGATGTGCACGACGGCGTCGCCGCAGTCGACGAGCACCCATTCGCCGGTCTCCTCGCCCTCGGAGCTGACGATGTCGCCGCCGGCTTCCTTGACCTTGTCGCGCACGCTCGACGCGAGGGCCTTGGTCTGGCGGTTGGAGGTGCCCGATGCGACGACCACGCGGTCGAACAGTTCGGTCAGGTGGCTGGTGTTGAACACCTTGATGTCTTGCGCCTTGACGTCTTCGAGGGCGTCGACGATCACGCGCTGCAGTTTGCGAATATCCATGGAATCAGGTGTGGTAGAGGCGATGTTGAAGAATATAGGCCCATACGGCGGCCGGTACATGTTCGGCCGATGCGTCGGGCATTTGCGCATGGCGCGCGATGCATTCGCGCAGGTGCGCGCGGATGTCGGTCGCGGCGATGTCGAACGCGAGGGTCGTGTCGATCAGCAGGCGGCCGGCCGGCGTGGCCTTCAGCACGTCGGCGCCGGCCTGCCGCGCGGCGATTTCCTGCGCAACCTCCGGCGGCGCCGCGCCGAGCTCGAAGCCCGGGCGCGTCGACGCGCAGATGTGCGCGTAGTCGAACAGCTTGCGCCAGTCGCGCCACGTGTCGAGGCGCACGAGCTGGTCGGCGCCGATCAGCAGCGACAGCGACGCGTCGGGGCCGATCCGCTCGCGCCAGCGCGCGAGCGTGTCGACCGTGTAGGTCGGGCCGGCGTGCTCGATCTCGTCGGTGGCGACGGTCACGGTCACGCCCGGCAGCACGAGCGAATCCGCGGCCGCGCGCGTCATCGCGAGCCGATGCTCGGCGGCCGACACGTCGCGCTTCTGGTACGGCTGCCCGGCGGGCAGCAGCACGAGCTCGGTCAGGCCGAGCAGCTCGGCGAACCGGCGCGCGAGCGCGAGATGGCCGTCGTGGATCGGGTCGAAAGTGCCGCCCAGCAAGCCGATACGACGCGGCAGCGGGGCGGGGCGGGCGGTGGTGTCCAGAAACGCGTCCTTTTCTTGGGGCAGCGGGGCGCGCGGGCTCAGACCCAGTCGCGCGGCACGATGAAGTCGCTGTACAGGCGCGCTTCCGGCGTTCCCGGTTCGGGTTGCCAGTTGTAGCGCCAGTTCGCGACCGGCGGCATCGACATCAGGATCGACTCGGTCCGGCCGCCGCTTTGCAGGCCGAACAGCGTGCCACGGTCGAACACGAGGTTGAATTCGACGTAACGGCCGCGGCGGTAGGCCTGGAAGTCGCGCTCGCGCTCGCCGTACGGCAGGTCGGCGCGGCGCTCGACGATCGGCAGGTAGGCCTGCAGGAACGCATCGCCGACGCTTTGCATCATGTCAAACGAGCGTTCGAAACCGGGCTCGGAGAAATCGTCGAAGAAGATCCCGCCGATGCCGCGCATCTCGTTGCGGTGCTTCAGGAAGAAATACTCGTCGCACCATTTCTTGAAGCGCGGGTAGAGCTCGGCGCCGAACGGGTCGAGCGCATCCTTGCAGGTCTGGTGGAAATGGCGCGCGTCATCCTCGAAACCGTAAACCGGTGTCAGATCCATGCCGCCGCCGAACCAGAACACGGGGTCTTCGCCCGGTTTCGTCGCGATCAGCATCCGCACGTTCATGTGCACGGTCGGGCAGTACGGATTGCGCGGGTGCAGCACGAGCGACACGCCGAGCGCCTCGAAGCCGCGGCCCGCGAGCTGCGGGCGCGCCGCGCTCGCCGACGGCGGCAGCGCGTCGCCCGCGACGTCGGAAAAGCCGATTCCCGCGCGTTCGAACACGCGGCCGCCTTCGAGAATCCGCGTGCAGCCGCCGCCGCGCAGGCGCTCGGCCGGCCCGCGCTGCCACGCATCGGTCGCGAGCGGCGTGCCGTCGAGCGCGCCGAGCGCGTCGGCGATGCGTGCCTGCAGGCCCTGGAGGTACGTGCGCACGCGCGCCACGTCGTAGGTCGAATCGGTCATGTCTGGACTGGGTGCCCCCGCCCGAAGCGGGGGCCGTAAAAAAGGCATCTGCCGGGCATTCTATCGAACCCCGGCAGAGAGGCCGCCGCGCGAGGGCGGGGCGGCGGTTGCGATCGTCACACGCTCTTGCGGTTGAGCGCGCGGAAACCGATGTCGCGGCGGTACTGCATGCCTTCGAAATTGATCTGGTTGATCGTGTCGTACGCATGCTGCTGCGCTTCGCGCACCGAATCGGCGAGGCCGACCACGCACAGCACGCGGCCGCCGGACGTCACCAGCTTGTCGCCGTCGCCGAGCGTCGTGCCCGCATGGAACGTGACGGCCTGTTCGGTCTCGGCCGGGATCCCGTTGATGCGGTCGCCCTTGCGCGGCGCGTCCGGGTAGCCGTGCGCGGCCAGCACGACGCCGAGCGCGGTGCGGCGGTCCCAGTCGAGCTCGACCGTATCGAGCGTGCCCGCGATCGCCTGCTCGACGACCTTCGAGAAATCGCTCTTCAGGCGCGCCATGATCGGCTGCGTTTCCGGGTCGCCCATCCGGCAGTTGAACTCGAGCGTGCGCGGATTGCCTTCCTTGTCGATCATCAGGCCCGCATACAGGAAGCCCGTGAAGCGGATGCCGTCCTTCTCCATCCCGCGCACGGTCGGCATGATGATTTCGCGCATCACGCGTGCGTGCATCTGCGGCGTGACGATCGGCGCGGGCGAATACGCGCCCATGCCGCCGGTGTTCGGACCGCGGTCCTCGTCGAGCAGGCGCTTGTGGTCCTGGCTGGAAGCCAGCGCCAGCGCGTGCTTGCCGTCGACCATCACGATGAAGCTCGCTTCCTCGCCATCGAGGAATTCCTCGATCACGACGCGCGCGCCGGCATCGCCGAGCTTGTTGCCCGACAGCATCATGTCGACGGCGGCGTGTGCTTCTTCGAGCGTCATCGCGACGACGACGCCCTTGCCGGCCGCGAGGCCGTCGGCCTTCACGACGATCGGCGCACCCTTCGCGTCGATGTACGCGTGGGCCGCGGCAGCATCGGAAAAGGTTTCGTAGTCGGCCGTCGGGATGCCGTGACGCTTCATGAACGCCTTCGCGAAATCCTTCGAGCTTTCGAGCTGCGCGGCTTCGCGGGTCGGGCCGAACACCTTCAGGCCGCGCGTGCGGAACAGGTTGACGATGCCGGCCGCGAGCGGTGCTTCCGGACCGACGAGCGTGAACGCGACGCCTTCGCTTTCCGCGAAATCGGCGAGTTCGTCGAGCGACGTGATGTCGACGTTCTTCAGACGCTCGTCCTGCGCCGTACCGCCATTGCCGGGTGCGACGTAGACCATCTGGACGCGCGGCGACTGCGCGAGCTTCCACGCCAGCGCATGTTCGCGGCCGCCGGAACCGACGACGAGTAGTTTCATGGGATTCCCCGCAGACTAGAAAACAGGGCGGCCGGCACGCTCAGGCGCGCCGGCCGCGGATTCGGTCGGGCCGCCGCCGCGACAGGAGCACGGCGGCCGGCATCTCATTCCTCGACGATGACGGCGTTCGTATACACGTCCTGCACGTCGTCGAGGTTCTCGAGCGCGTCCAGGAGCTTCTGCATCTTCGCCGCGTCGTCGCCGGTGAATTCGACTTCGTTCTGCGGCTTCATCGTCACTTCGGCGAGTTCGGCCTTGAAGCCGGCGGCTTCGAGCGCGTCCTTCACCTTCGAGAATTCCTGCCAGTCGCACAGCACTTCGATCGAGCCGTCGTCGTTCGTGTTCACGTCGTTCGCGCCGGCTTCGAGCGCGGCTTCCATCAGCGCGTCTTCCGACGTGCCGGGCGCGAACAGGAACTGGCCGACGTGATCGAACATGAACGCGACCGAGCCGTCGGTGCCCATGTTGCCGCCGAACTTCGAGAACGCGTGGCGGACTTCCGCGACCGTACGGGTGCGGTTGTCGGTCAGCGTGTCGACGATGATCGCCGCGCCGCTGATGCCGTAGCCTTCGTAACGGATTTCCTCGTAGTTCGCGCCGTCCGCGCCGCCGACGCCGCGATCGATCGCGCGCTTGACGTTGTCCTTCGGCATGTTCGCGTCGGCCGCCTTGTCGACCGCGAGACGCAGGCGCGGGTTCGAGTTGACGTCGCCGCCGCCGAGGCGGGCCGCGACCTGGATTTCCTTGATCAGGCGGGTCCAGATCTTGCCGCGCTTCGCGTCGGCCGCTGCCTTCTTATGCTTGATGTTGGCCCATTTCGAATGACCAGCCATACCTTTCTCCGTGCCCGGGCGCGCTGCGCGGGCGATTGTGCCAATGTGTCGTTGAGTCGGCGGCCGTTTCGGCGGGCATGAAGCCGCGGGGCCGCGCGTGTCGAGTGGATCGAGATTTTATCACGCGGCGACCGTCGGATCGGGGCCGCCGCGCATGGCCGAACGGCTGGGCAGGCCGCCGCGGGATACCCGACGGCGCGCCGCGCGGCCGCGCAGGCACGTCAGTTCTTGGTGCCGAACAGGCGGTCGCCCGCGTCGCCGAGGCCCGGCACGATGTACGCGTGCTCGTTCAGATGCGAGTCGAGCGAAGCCACATACAGCTTCACGTCCGGGTGCGCGTCCTGGAACACCTGCACGCCCTCGGGCGCGGCGACGAGCGCGACGAACATGATGTTCGCGGCCGGCACGTTGCGGCGCTTGAGCACGTCGACCGCATGCACGGCCGAATAGCCGGTCGCGACCATCGGGTCGCACAGGATGAAGATGCGGTCCTCGAGGTCGGGCAGGCGCACGAGGTATTCGACCGGGCGGTGGTCTTCGGCGCGGTATACGCCGATGTGGCCGACGCGCGCGGACGGGACCAGGTCGAGCAGGCCGTCCGACATCCCGATGCCCGCGCGCAGCACGGGCACGATCGCGAGCTTCTTGCCCGCGATCACGGGCGCGTCGACCTCGACGAGCGGGGTTTCGACCCGTCTGGTCGTGATCGGCAGGTTGCGGGTGATCTCATAGCCCATCAGCAGCGTGATCTCGCGCAGCAGCTCGCGGAACGTGCGCGTCGACGTGTCCTTGTCGCGCATGTGGGTGAGCTTGTGCTGGATCAGCGGGTGATCGAGGATGAAGAGATTCGGGAAACGGCTGTCCTGTTTCATGACGGGGGCGCCTTGGCGGCAAAAGGGGATCGGGGCGACGGCGGCGCCGGGCCGGCCGCCGCTTATGGCCGCAATTTTACCAAGGCGCGCCACATGATCCGGATATTATCGACGTCTCACGACAATCCGCGTGCCGCGCACGCCCGTTCGCCCGCCCGCCGGCGCGACTCGGGGCCGCATCGGCGCGCTTCGCCACTAGGGAATCGACGATGGATCTCGGCATCGCAGGAAAGACCGCGCTCGTGTGCGCGGCAAGCAAGGGCCTCGGGCGCGGCTGCGCGGAAGCGCTGGCCGCCGAGGGCGTGAACCTCGTGATCGTCGCGCGCACGCGCGACACGCTCGAGGCCACCGCCGACGCGATCCGCGCGGCGTCCGGCGTGTCGGTCACGGCGGTCGCGTGCGACATCACGACGCCGGACGGGCGCGCGGCCGCGCTTGCCGCGTGCCCGCAGCCGGACATTCTTGTGAACAATGCGGGCGGGCCACCGCCGGGCGACTTCCGCGACTTCTCGCACGACGACTGGATCCGCGCGCTCGAGTCGAACATGCTGACGCCGATCGAGCTGATCCGCGCGACCATCGACGGGATGATCGCGCGCGGCTTCGGCCGGATCGTCAACATCACGAGTTCGGCCGTCAAGGCGCCGATCGACGTGCTCGCGCTGTCGAACGGCGCGCGCTCGGGGCTGACCGGCTTCGTCGCGGGGCTGTCGCGCAAGGTCGCCGGCCAGGGCGTGACGATCAACAGCCTGCTGCCGGGGCTGTTCGACACCGACCGGATCGCGACGACGCTCGCCGCGTCGGCGCAGGCGCAGGGCGTGACGGTCGACGAAATGCGCGCGCGGCGCACGAAGGACATCCCGGCCGGCCGCCTCGGCACGCGCGAGGAATTCGGCGCGGCGTGCGCGTTCCTGTGCAGCGTGCATGCCGGCTACATCACCGGGCAGAACTGGCTGCTCGACGGCGGCGCGTATCCGGGCACGTTCTGACGCGCGCCCGCCAGATCACGATCACGACAACAACTGAACGACAAAGGAACCGGAGATGAGCAAACCCCGCATCGCACTGATTGCGCACGACGCGAAGAAGGACGAGATCGTCGCGCTCGCGGGTCAATTTCGCGAGACGCTCGCGCAATGCCGGCTGGTCGCGACCGGCACGACGGGCGGCCGCATCGCGGCCGCGCACGGGCTGGAGGTCGAGCGCAAGCTGTCGGGGCCGCTCGGCGGCGACCTGCAGATCGGCGCCGAGCTGGCCGACGGCCGCATCGACATCGTCGTGTTCCTGCGCGACCCGATGACCGCGCAGCCGCACGACCCCGACATCACCGCGCTCGTGCGCGCATGCGACGTGCACGACGTGCCGGTCGCGACCAACGTCGCGACGGCGCGGATGCTGCTCGACGATCTGGCGCGGAGCATGCAGGACGTTTGCTAGGCGCTTGCTGGGCCCGATTGCCCCTGCTGGCGGCAGGGCCATGCACGGACGGCGGCGGCGCGCGAGAATCGTGCGTCGCGACGCGCGCCTGCCGACCGGTTCCCGCATGAATCGGCCGGCCCGCGCATCGGCGACCCGGATTTTTTTCTGACGGATAGACAGACGAGGAGCGAAACGATGCCGAAAGCAATCCGATACGACCAGCCGGGCGGCCCGGACGTGATGAAGTGGGTCGATGTCGAGGTCGGCGCGCCGAAGGCGGGCGAAGTCCGCATCCGGCAGCACGCGGTCGGGCTCAACTACATCGACGTGTATTTCCGCACGGGCCTCTATCCGCAGCCGCTGCCCGGCGGCCTCGGGATGGAGGCGGCGGGCGAGGTGACGGCCGTCGGCGACGGCGTGACCGCGCTCAAGGTCGGCGACCGCGTCGCCTATGTCGGGCAGCCGCCGGGCGCGTATGCGCAGGAGCGCGTGATGCCGGCCGAGCGGCTCGTGAAGCTGCCGGACGGCATCAGCTACGACGACGCGGCGTCGGTGATGCTGCAAGGCCTGACCGCGCACTACCTGCTGCGCCGCACGTATCCGGTAAAGGCCGGCGACACGATCCTGATTCACGCGGCGGCCGGCGGCGTCGGCCTGCTCGTGTGCCAGTGGGCGAAGGCGCTCGGTGCGACCGTGATCGGCACGGTCGGCTCCGACGAGAAAGCCGAGCTGGCGAAGGCGCACGGCTGCGACTATCCGGTCGTCTATACGCGCGAGAACTTCACGCAGCGCGTGAAGGAGATCACGAACGGCGCGGGCGTGCCGGTCGTCTACGATTCGATCGGCAAGGACACCTACATCGGCTCGCTCGACAGCCTCGCGCCGCTCGGCCTGTTCGTCAGCTTCGGCAACGCGTCGGGCCCGCTGCCGCCGATCGACTCGAAGGAGTTCTCGTCGCGCGGCTCGCTGTTCTTCACGCGGCCGACGCTGTTCTCGTACATCGCGAAGCGCGCCGATCTCGAAGCCGCGGCCGCCGAGCTGTTCGACGTGATCCTGTCGGGCAAGGTGAAGACGAGCATCAACCAGCGCTATCCGCTCGCGGAAGTCGGCCGCGCGCATGAAGATCTCGAGGCGCGCAAGACCACCGGCTCGACGATCCTCGTTCCCTGACCGTTCCCTTCGTGCCGGCGCCATGCCGGCACGCGCCTTCGCGGGCGGCGCTGCGGCGCCGCCCGTCCTGCGTCCGTTTTCCTCCCGCCTCGCGTTTACACGTTTTTTACATCCGCCCCGATACCTTTGACCCGTCCTTTACGTGCGTTCCCATAAGGTTCTAGTCGTCTGATTTCGACGACGGAGAACACAAAAATGGATGGGGTATTCATCGGCGCCCTGGTGCTTTTCACCGTGCTGATCCTCGGTTTGGTTGCCGGTTGCGAGAAGCTCGTGCAATACGGTCGCGGGGGGCGAGCATGACCTGGATGCTTTGGCTGGCGGGCGCATCGACAGCCCTGCTGTTCGCGTATCTCGTCTTTGCGCTGCTGCGCGCGGAGGACATCGAATGAACGCGAACAACCTGTTGCAGATGCTGCTGTTCATCGTCGTGCTGCTGGCGGCGGCCGTACCGGTCGCGCGCTACCTGACGGCGGTGATGGACGGCAGCTCGCGCGTCGTGCGCGTGTTCGGGCCGCTCGAACGCGCGCTGTACCGCATCGCCGGCGTCGACGCCGGCAGCGAGATGAGCTGGAAGCAGTACGCGATCGCGACGATCGCGTTCAACGCGCTCGGCGCATTGTTCCTTTACGGCCTGCTGCGCCTGCAGGGTTTCCTGCCCGGCAACCCGCAGCAGTTCGGCGCGATGACGGTCGACGGCGCGTTCAACACGGCCGTCAGCTTCGTCACCAACACGAACTGGCAGGACTACACGCCGGAGCAGACCGTCAGCTACCTGACGCAGATGCTCGGCCTGACCGTGCAGAACTTCCTGTCGGCGGCGACCGGCATCGTCGTCGTGATCGCGCTGGTCCGCGGCTTCGCGCGCCACACCGCGCAGACCATCGGCAACTTCTGGGTCGACCTCACGCGCGTGACGATGTACGTGCTCGTGCCGATGTCGATGATCGTCGCCGCGCTGCTGATGAGCCAGGGCGTGATCCAGAACATGAAGGCGTACCAGGACGTGCCGGTGCTGCAGGCGAGCACCTATGCGGCGCCGAAGCTTGATGCGCAGGGCAACCCGGTGAAGGACGACAAGGGCGCTCCGGTGACGGTGCCGACCCCGCTCACGAAGCAGACGCTCGCGATGGGCCCGGTCGCGTCGCAGGAAGCGATCAAGATGCTCGGCACCAACGGCGGCGGCTTCTTCAACGCGAACTCCGCGCATCCGTACGAGAATCCGACGCCGTTCGCGAACTTCATCCAGATCTTCGCGATCCTGATCATCCCGGCCGCGCTGTGCCTCGTGTTCGGCCGCGTGATCGGCGATCGCCGGCAGGGTATCGCCGTGCTCGCGGCGATGACGGTCGCGTTCGCGGTCGCGGTCGGCGTCGAGGTGAGCGCCGAGCAGGGCGGCAACCCGACGCTCGCCGCGCTGCACGTCGACCAGTCGGCGAACGCGCTGCAGTCGGGCGGCAACATGGAAGGGAAGGAAACCCGCTTCGGGATCGCGCAGACCGGCATCTTCACGGTCGCGACGACGGCCGCGTCGTGCGGCGCGGTCGACACGATGCACGATTCGCTGACGCCGCTCGGCGGCCTCGTGCCGATGCTGCTGATGCAGCTCGGCGAGGTGGTCTATGGCGGGGTCGGCTCGGGCCTCTACGGGATGCTCGTGTTCGCGCTGCTCGCGGTGTTCGTCGCCGGCCTGATGATCGGCCGCACGCCGGAGTACGTCGGCAAGAAGATCGAGTCGTACGAGATGAAGATGGTGTCGATCGTCGTGCTGCTCACGCCGCTGCTGGTGCTGGTCGGCACGTCGATCGCCGTGCTCGCCGATGCGGGCAAGGCCGGCATCGCGAACCCGGGCCCGCACGGCTTCTCGGAAATCCTGTACGCGTTCAGTTCGGCCGCGAACAACAACGGCAGCGCGTTCGCGGGCCTGACGGTCGGCACGCCGTTCTACAACTGGATGACCGCGATCGCGATGTGGTTCGGCCGCTTCGGCACGATCGTGCCGGTGCTGGCGATCGCCGGCTCGCTCGCCGCGAAGAAGCGCATCGCGGTGACGAGCGGCACGCTGCCGACGCACGGTCCGCTGTTCGTCGTGCTGCTGCTCGGCACCGTGCTGCTGGTGGGCGCGCTGACCTACGTGCCGGCGCTAGCGCTCGGCCCTGGCGTCGAGCACCTGATGATGTGGCTGGGCGCGTGACGCGCGCCCGCATGGTCACACATTGAAAAGACTGAAGAGATTGAAGAGATCGCAATGACTCAACATTCCGCAACACGATCCATGTTCGATCCGGCGCTGCTGCGCCCGGCGATCGTGGATTCGTTCAAGAAACTCACGCCGCGCACGCAGTTCCGCAACCCGGTGATGTTCTGCGTGTACGTCGGCAGCATCCTGACCACAATCCTGTGGATCGCGGCGCTTGCCGGCCAGGCCGAGGCGCCCGCGGGCTTCATCCTCGCGATCGCGCTGTGGCTGTGGTTCACGGTGCTGTTCGCGAACTTCGCCGAAGCGCTCGCCGAAGGGCGCTCGAAGGCGCAGGCCGCATCGCTGCGCAGCGCGAAGAAGGACGTGATGGCGAAGAAGCTCAACGAGCCGCATCCGAAGTCGCCGATCCGCGTCACGACCGCATCCGACCTGCGCAAGGGTGACATCGTGCTCGTCGAGACCGGCGACGTGATCCCGGCCGACGGCGAGGTCGTCGACGGCGTTGCGTCGGTCGACGAATCGGCGATCACCGGCGAATCCGCGCCGGTGATCCGCGAATCGGGCGGCGACTTCTCGTCGGTGACGGGCGGCACGCGCGTGCTGTCCGACTGGATCGTCGTCAGGGTCACCGCGAACCCCGGCGAGGCGTTCCTCGACCGGATGATCGCGATGGTCGAAGGCGCGAAGCGCAAGAAGACGCCGAACGAGATCGCGCTGACGATCCTGCTCGTCGCGCTGACGATCGTGATGCTGCTCGCGACCGCGACGCTGCTGCCGTTCTCGACGTTCGCGGTCGACGCGATGAAGGCCGGCCACGTGGTGACGATCACCGCGCTCGTCGCGCTGCTCGTGTGCCTGATCCCGACGACGATCGGCGGCCTGCTGTCCGCGATCGGCGTGGCGGGGATGAGCCGGATGATGCAGGCGAACGTGATCGCGACGTCGGGCCGCGCGGTGGAAGCGGCCGGCGACGTCGACGTGCTGCTGCTCGACAAGACCGGCACGATCACGCTCGGCAACCGCCAGGCGTCGATGTTCGTGCCCGCGCCGGGCGTGACCGAGGAAGCGCTGGCCGACGCCGCGCAACTGTCGTCGCTCGCCGACGAAACGCCGGAAGGCCGCAGCATCGTCGTGCTCGCGAAGGAGCGCTTCAACATTCGCCAGCGCGACATGGGGCAATTGCACGCGACGTTCCTCGGCTTCTCCGCGCAGACCCGGATGAGCGGCGTCGACCTGCCCGGCCGCGAGATCCGCAAGGGCGCGGCCGACGCGATCCGCCGCTACGTCGAGACGCACGGCAGCCGCTTCCCGGAAGAAGTGCGCCGCGCGGTCGACGACGTCGCGCGCCGCGGCAGCACGCCGCTCGTCGTGGCCGACCTGCATGAAGGGGCGGCGCGCGTGCTCGGCGTGATCGAGCTGAAGGACATCGTGAAGGGCGGCATCAAGGAGCGCTTCGCGGAACTGCGCAAGATGGGCATCAAGACCGTGATGGTGACGGGCGACAACCGGCTGACGGCCGCGGCGATCGCGGCGGAAGCGGGCGTCGACGATTTCCTCGCGGAAGCGACGCCGGAAACCAAGCTCGCGACGATCCGCGAGCACCAGGCGGCGGGGCGCCTCGTCGCGATGACGGGCGACGGCACCAACGACGCGCCGGCGCTCGCGCAGGCCGACGTGGCGGTCGCGATGAACACGGGCACGCAGGCCGCGAAGGAAGCGGGCAACATGGTCGACCTCGATTCGAACCCGACGAAGCTGATCGAGATCGTCGAGATCGGCAAGCAGATGCTGATGACGCGCGGTTCGCTGACGACGTTCTCGATCGCGAACGACATCGCGAAGTACTTCGCGATCATCCCGGCCGCGTTCGTGACGACGTACCCGCAGTTGCGCGTGCTCGACATCATGCACCTGACGTCGCCGGCGTCCGCGATCCTGTCGGCGGTGATCTTCAACGCGCTGATCATCGTCGCGCTGATCCCGCTCGCGCTGAAGGGCGTCACGTACCGGCCGCTCGGCGCCGCGTCGCTGCTGCGCCGCAACCTGCTCGTGTACGGCCTCGGCGGCTTGCTGCTGCCGTTCCCGTTCATCAAGCTGATCGACATGACGCTCGCCGCACTCGGCTGGGCCTGAGGTCCTGAAGGAAACATCATGAAAACGTTGATTCGTCCGCTCGTCGTGCTCTTTGTCGTGCTTGCCGCGGTGACGGGGCTCGCGTATCCGGCCGTGATGACCGTGTTCGGCCAGGCCGTGTTCCCGTCGCAGGCGAACGGCAGCCTGATCGAGAAGGACGGCAAGGCGGTCGGCTCCGCGCTGATCGGCCAGCCGTTCGATGCGCCGAAGTACTTCTGGGGCCGGCTGTCGGCCACGGCGCCGATGCCGTACAACGCGACCGGTTCCGGCGGCTCGAACCTCGGCCCGCTGAACCCGTCGCTCGCCGACCAGGTGAAGGGGCGCATCGCCGCGCTGCGCGATGCCGGCACCGACATGTCGAAGCCCGTGCCGGTCGACCTCGTGACGGCGTCGGCGAGCGGCCTCGATCCGGAGATCACGCCGGCCGCCGCCGCATACCAGGTCGAGCGGGTCGCGAAGGCGCGCAACCTGGCGCCCGACGCGGTCGCGCAACTCGTCGCCGCGAACACGACGGCCCGCCAGTTCGGCGTGCTCGGCGAGCCGCGCGTGAACGTGCTGAAGCTGAACCTCGCGCTCGACGCGGCGCAGGCCGCGCACTGATCGCGCATCCGGGCTCCAGGCCCGGCAACCGGTGCCCGGCGCGGCGTGAGCCGCGCCGGACGCACATTTTCCCGACGGCGCATGCGCCGTCTTTGCCTTTTGCGGCGATTTGGAACAACAATGCTCGTACTCGCGCGCATCCGGGCGCTCCGCTTTCCTGACGCATGAACCGTCCCGATCCAGACCAACTCCTCGACAAGCTGCAGCGAGACGAAGAAAAGCAGCGGCGCGGCCAGCTCAAGATCTTCTTCGGCGCATCGGCCGGCGTCGGCAAGACCTACGCGATGCTGCAGGCCGCGCGCCAGCGCCTGCAGGACGGCGTCGACGTCGTCGTCGGCATCGTCGAAACCCACGGCCGCGGCGAAACCGCCGCGCTGCTCGACGGCCTCGACGTGCTGCCGCTCGCGCGCATCGACTATCGCGGCCGCACGCTCGCCGAATTCGATCTCGATGGCGCGCTCGCGCGCCAGCCGCAACTGATCCTCGTCGACGAACTCGCGCATTCGAACGTGCAGGGCGCACGGCACCTGAAGCGCTGGCAGGACGTCTACGAACTGCTCGACGCGGGCATCGACGTGTATACGACCGTCAATGTCCAGCACCTCGAAAGCCTGAACGACGTGGTCGGTGCGATCACCGGCATCCGCGTGTGGGAGACCGTGCCCGATCGCGTGTTCGACGCGGCCGACGAAGTCACGCTCGTCGACCTGCCGGCCGAGGAACTGCTCGAGCGGATGCGCGACGGCAAGGTCTATCTCGCGCAGCAGGCCGAGCGCGCGGTGCGCAACTTCTTCCGCAAGGGCAACCTGATCGCGCTGCGCGAGCTGGCGCTGCGGCGCACGGCCGATCGCGTCGATGCGCAGATGCGCGAATACCGCGCCGACCGTTCGATCCAGCGCATCTGGCAGGCGCGCGAGCGGCTGCTCGTGTGCGTCGGTCCGGGCGCCGAAGCGCCGACGCTCGTGCGCGCGGCCGCGAGGCTCGCCGCGAGCCTGAAGGCCGACTGGATCGCCGTGTATGTCGAGACGCCGCGCCTGCAGCGGCTGCCCGACGCGCAGCGGCAGCGCACGCTCGATGCGCTGAAGCTCGCGGCCGAACTCGGCGCGGAAACGGCCACGCTCGCCGGCGGCGACGCGGTCGCCGCGCTGATCGGCTATGCGAAGGTGCGCAACGTGTCGAAGATCGTCGCGGGCGGCTCGCCGAAGGTCGGGCTCATGCGCCGCTTCGCGCGGCCGTTCGGCGAGCAGCTTGCCGAACGCGCGGGCGACGTCGACCTGATGCTGATCCGTGCGTCCGCGAGCGACGAGGCGCGCGCGGCGCCGCTCGACCCGCGTGCGCGCGACTGGCGCGATGCGTTCGCGAAGTTCGGCACGCATCGTTCGCCGCCGCGGCACTACGTGTACGCGGCCGCGATCTGCGCGGCGATCACCGTCGTCGCAAACGTCGTGTCCGAGCGGCTCGACCTCACGAACCTCGTGATGCTGTACCTGCTCGGCGTCGTGTTTTCGGCCGTGCGGCTCGGGCGCGGCCCGGGCGTGCTGCAGTCGTTCCTGTCGGTGGCCGCATTCGATTTCTTCTTCGTGCCGCCGCGCATGTCGTTCTCGGTCAGCGACACGCAATACCTGCTGACCTTCTTCGGAATGCTGCTGACGTCGCTCGTGATCAGTCACCTGACGTCGACGCTGACGCGCCAGGCGAGCATCGCGCAGCGCCGCGAGCGCCGCACCGGCGCGATCTATGCGATGGCGCGCGAGCTGGGCGCGGCGCTGACGACCGAGCAGATCGTCGAGATCGGCAGCCGCCACGTGGGCGAGGTGTTTCGCGCGCGTGTCGCGTTCCTGCTGCCCGACAGCGCGGACAAGGTGCGCCAGAAGATCGAGGAGCCCGACGCGGCCGTCACGCTGACGGGCGCCGATCTCGACAGCGACGTCGGCCAGTGGGTGTACGACCAGCAGAAGCCGGCCGGCCGCGGCACCGACACGCTGCCCGCAACGGCCGCGCTGTACCTGCCGCTGAAGGCGCCGATGCGCACGCGCGGCGTGCTCGCGGTCGTGTCGCGCGAGCCGCGCGAGCTCGAGGTGCCCGAGCAGCAGCGGATGCTCGACGCATTCGCCGCGCAGATCGCGCTTGCGCTGGAGCGCGTGCACTACGTCGAGATCGCGCGCGACGCGCTCGTGAACATGGAATCCGAGCGGCTGCGCAACTCGCTGCTGTCGGCGATCTCGCACGACCTGCGCACGCCGCTCACGACGATCGTCGGCTTCTCGTCGATGCTCGCGAACGGGCGCGCGGCCGCGCAGGGCGGCGACGCCGCGGCGGCCGAACGCTTCGCGCAGCGCGAGGGCGAACTCGTCGACGCGATCCACGACGAGGCGCTGCGGATGACGGGCATCGTCACGAACCTGCTCGACATGGCGCGGCTGCAGGCCGGCAGCCTGCAGCTCAAGCGCCAGTGGTCGCTGCTCGAGGAAACCGTCGGCGCCGCGCTCGCCGCGTGCAAGCGCGTGCTCGCGCGCCATCCCGCGCGCGTGTCGCTGCCGGCCGACCTGCCGCTGCTGCAGATGGACGCGGTGCTGATGGAACGCCTGTTCACCAACCTGTTCGAGAACGCGGCGAAGTACACGCCGCCCGACACGCCGCTCGAGATCGGCGCGGAGCGCGTGACCGACGACGGGCTGCCGTTCGTGCGCGTGCACGTCGACGATTACGGCCCGGGCCTGCCGGCCGGCATGGAAACGCGGATCTTCGACAAGTTCACGCGCGGCGAGAAGGAATCGGCGACGCCGGGCATCGGGCTCGGCCTCGCGATCTGCCGCGCGATCGTCGAGGCGCACGGCGGTAGAATCGGCGCGCTCAACCGCACCGCGCCCGACGGCCGCGTGACGGGCGCGCGCTTCTGGTTCACGCTGCCGGTCGAGACGCCGCCGGCCGCGCCCGCCGTGCCCGACGACGAATCCGACGTGCCGAGCGCATCGTCCCCATCCGAGCCATTGCCAGACCATGAGTGAACCCAGCCTGACCGTTGTCCTGATCGAGGACGAAAAGCAGATCCGCCGCTTCGTGCGCGCCGCGCTCGAGGAGGAGGACATCGCCGTGTTCGAGGCCGAGACGGGCAAGCAGGGGCTGATCGACGCGGCGACGCGCAAGCCCGATCTCGTGATCGTCGACCTCGGCCTGCCCGATACCGATGGCCTCGACGTGATCCGCGAGCTGCGCGGCTGGTCCGAGGTGCCGGTGATCGTGCTGTCCGCGCGCACGCAGGAAGACGAGAAGGTCGCGGCGCTCGACGCGGGCGCCGACGACTACCTGACCAAGCCGTTCGGCGTGTCCGAACTGCGCGCGCGGATCCGCGCGCAATTGCGCCGGCGCAACCAGGGCGGCGCGAACGAGACGCCGAAGGTGAGCTTCGGCACCGTGACCGTTGATCTCGCGCTGCGCCAGGTGTGGCGCGACGGCGAGATCGTGCATCTGACGCCGCTCGAATACCGGCTGCTTGCGACGCTCGTGCGGCACGCGGGGCGCGTGCTTACGCACCGCCAGTTGCTGCGCGACGTGTGGGGGCCGTCGCACGTCGAGAGCCATCACTACCTGCGCATCTACATGGCGCACCTGCGCCAGAAGCTCGAGCGCGACCCGACACAGCCCGAGTACATCGTCACCGAGACGGGCGTCGGCTACCGGCTGGTCGGCGCCGCGTGACGGGCACCGCACGGCGGCGGCCGCCCGGGCTGGCGTGACGCCGCGCGCGGGCAGGGTTGCGCCGGCGCGACAGTCGCGCGGCCGGCGCCGGCCTTGCACACCGGCCGCGGATTCCCCGTTATGCTGACCGTTCCGCGAACAAAAACGAGGAGCGTGCAATGTCCGTCCGTCTGGTCGTCATCTGTGCGCTGGCGCTGACTGCGCCCGGCGCGTTCGCCCAACCGCTGCCGCCGGGGCAACAGCCGCCCGCGCAGGCCGCGCTCGCCAATCCCGCGTCGGTCAACTGCGAGAAGCTCGGCGGTCGCCACGTGATCCGCAGCCTGCCGAGCGGGCAGGTCGGGATGTGCATGTTCAAGGATGGCCGCGTGTGCGAGGAGTGGGCGCTGTATCGCGACGACCGCTGCGTCGGCGGCGTCGCGCCGAAGCGCGTGTCGAATTGATGCCGAACTGACCGGGCCCGGCCGATCCTGCCCCGGATCGGCCGCCGGCCGTGCGCCGCGTCCGGCGTGTCCGTAAGCCTCTTGTTATACTCGGCGCCGCCCGGGGACGACCCCGGGTCATTCGCTTCAACGGGGACGGCCCCATCCGATACGGAGTACGTCGCGATGGCGTGGGTATTGTTGTTGATTGCCGGTTTGCTGGAAGTGGCCTGGGCGGCCGGCATGAAATCGTCGGACGGCTTCACGAAGCTCGGCCCGTCGGTGTTTACGATCGTGACGGCGCTGGCCAGCTTCGGGCTGCTCGCGGTCGCGATGCGCCAGTTGCCGCTCGGCACCGCGTACGCGGTGTGGACGGGCATCGGCGCGGTCGGCGCGTTCGTGTTCGGCATCGTGATGATGGGCGAGGCGCTGACCGTCGCGCGCGTCGCGAGCGCTGCGCTGATCGTCGCCGGGCTGATCGGCCTCAAGCTGTCGTCGGCCGCCTGACGCCGGGGTCCCGGACGACGGAGTCCCGGACGACGGAGTCCCGGGCCCGCCGCGCCCGGGCACCGCACTGCGGAATTGCGCCGGCTGCCCGTTAGGACCTGTTCCCGCTAATAACGGGCTTGCGAACGTGCCTTGCCGGTCGGAGTGCAAGAAGCAAGGAGCGCCGTTTGGCCGAGCCAAACAAGCGACGCGCGACGCCGCAATACGACCGGCAAGGCACGTTCCCCTGTTTGGAGAAAATCATTCGTGGGGCTGGCCCCCAGAAGGGCCGATCGCCGCGTCATGCTCCTCGCGAATACGTCGAGTATTCGCTTCGTCGCATTTCTTGCGCTCGGCCCTTCTGGCGGCCAGCGCAAGCCCGTTATTAGCGGGAACAGGTCCTAACCTGTCTATAATGGAACGCATTCGGGCCTGAATGTCGTTGTGCCGTTCGCGGCCTGCGGCGCCGGTCGCCACGCGCCGCGCGGCCGGTCTGACCGACCCGACCCGATCGATCGGCAAAGCGCACGGAAAGTGCAAGGAGAGGGCCATGATCGAAGCCATTTCGCTCGGCGCGGGGCTCGCGTGGGCGAGCGGGCTGCGCCTGTACCTGACGGTGCTGATCGCCGGCGTGCTGGCGCGGGTCGGCTGGCTCCATCTGCCCGACACGCTGGCCGTCCTGATGTCGCCGTGGGTCATCGGCGCCGCCGCCGTGCTTACCGTCACCGAATTCCTTGCCGACAAGATCCCCGCGTTCGACTCGCTGTGGGATGCCGTGCATACCTTCATCCGCATCCCGGCCGGCGCCGTGCTCGCAGCCGGCGCGCTCGGCCATGCCGATCCGACCGTGCTCGCGGTCGCGGGCCTTGCAGGCGGTTCGCTCGCCGGCGCCGCGCACGTGGCGAAGGCCGGTACGCGCGCACTGATCAACCTGTCTCCCGAACCGATTTCGAACTGGGTTGCGTCGTCGACCGAGGACGGCCTCGTGGTCGGCGGGCTCGCGCTCGCATTCTTTGTCCCGCTCGCGTTCCTCGTGCTGCTCGCGGCCTTCATCGCCGCTTCGGCCTGGGCGCTGCCGCGCCTGTGGCGCGGCGTGTCGGGCGGTTTTCGCGGGATGGCGAACCACATGGTGTCGCGGCTCAACTCGATTGGGGGTAAGCGCGATTGAAGGGGCGGCAACACGCGGCGCAGCCGCCGGCCGGGCAACCCGGCCATGACATGCTCGCGCATGCCGGCCGCTTCGGTCTGCGCGACCTGATCCGCCAGGCCGCGCGGATGACTGCGCGCGACTGGCGCGCGGGCGAGTTGACGCTGCTCGTACTCGCACTGGTGCTCGCGGTCGCGGCACTGACGAGCGTCGGCTTTCTCGCCGACCGCCTGCGCCAGGGGCTCGAGCGCGACGCGCGCCAGATGCTCGGCGCCGATTTCGTCGTGCGCGCCGACCGTCCCGTCGATCCGTCGTTCGACCGTCAGGCCCGCGCACTCGGCCTGCGTACCGCGACGACCGCGATTTTCCCGAGCATGATCGCGTCCACCGCGGGCGGGCAGGCGAGCGACGCGGCGCCCGCGCGCCTCGCGGCCGTGAAGGCCGTGTCGCCCGGATATCCGCTGCGCGGCGCGGTCGAGATCCTGCCGGCCGGCGCCGCCGCCGCGCACAAGGCGACCGCGATTCCCGCGCCCGGCACCGTGTGGGCCGATCCCGCGCTGCTCGATGCGCTGCACCTGAAGGCAGGCGATACGGTGCGCGTCGGGCTGCGCACGTTCACGGTCGCCGCATCGATATCCCGCGAACTCGATCGCGGCTTTTCGTTCGTCAATTTTTCGCCGCGGCTGATGATGCGCGCGGACGAACTCGCCGCGACGGGGCTCACCGGCTACGGCAGCCGCGTCACGTACCGGCTGCTGGTCGCCGGCGACGCGCAGGCCGTCGCGCGTTTCGAAACCTATGCGCACGAGCGCGTCGACGGCGGGAAGCTGCGCGGCGTCGGGCTCGAGTCGTTGCAGGAAGGCCAGCCGCAGGTGCGGCAGACGCTGGATCGCGCGCGCCATTTCCTGACGCTCGTCGCGCTGCTGACCGCGCTGCTCGCGGCGGTCGCGATCGCGATGGCCGCGCAGCGCTACATGCGGCGCCATCTCGACGGCTGCGCGACGATGCGCTGCCTCGGCGTGAGCCGCCGCACGCTCGGCGCGCTGTTCGCGCTCGAATTCGTCGGCATCGGGATCGTGTCGGGCGCCGCGGGCGCGGTGCTCGGCTACGGCGGCCACTGGGCGTTGCTGGCCGCGCTCGGCGGCCTGATCGAAGTCGTGCTGCCGCCGCCCACGCTGTGGCCGGCGCTCATCGGCGTGGGTGCCGCGCTCGTGCTGCTGCTCGGCTTCGCGCTGCCGCCGCTCGTGCCGCTCACGCGCGTGCCGCCGGTGCGCGTGCTGCGCCGCGAGTGGGGCGATGCGTCGCGCACCGCGTGGGCCGCGTATGCGGTCGGCGTCGTGCTGTTCGCAGGGCTGCTGATCGCGGCCGCCGGCGACCTGAAGCTCGGCCTGATCGTCGCGGGCGGCTTCGCCGGCGCGCTGGTCGGTTTCGCGCTGATCGCGCGGCTCGTGCTGTTCGCGGCCGCGCACGCGGTGCGCAACGCGCGCGTGGCCGCGGGCGTCGGCTGGCGCTATGCGCTCGCGTCGCTGCATCGGCGCGGCACGGCCAGCGCGCTGCAGATCACCGCGCTCGCGCTCGGCCTGATGTGCCTGCTGCTGATCGCGATCACGCGCAACGACCTCGTCGCGGGCTGGCGGCAATCGACGCCGCCCGATGCGCCGAACCAGTTCCTGATCGACATCCAGCCCGACCAGCGCGACGACGTCGCGGCCTATCTGGCCGCGCACGGCGTGCGCGACGCGGTGCCCGCGCCGATGGTGCGCGGCCGCCTCGTCGCGATCAACGGCAAGCCGGTGAATCCGGACGCCTATCCGTCCGACGAGGCGCGCCGGCTCGTCGACCGCGAGTTCAACCTGTCGTATACGACCGAGCTGCCGTCCGACAACCGGATCGTCGCAGGCGACTGGTTCGGCACCGCGGCCACGCCGCAGATTTCGATCGAGGCCGGCCTCGCGAAGACGCTGAACGTGAAGCCGGGCGACACGCTGCGCTTCGACGTGACGGGGCTGACGGTCGACGCGCCGATCACGAGCGTGCGCAAGCTCGACTGGGGCACGTTCCGCGTCAACTTCTTCGTGCTGATGCCGCCGCCGATGCTGAAGGATTTCCCGGCCGTCTACCTCACGAGCTTCCATCTGCCCGCATCCGACGCCGCGCTGCTCGATCCGCTGATCGCGCGCTACCCGAACCTGACCGCGATCGACGTCGCGCCGATCCTCGCGCAGCTGCAGCGGATGATGCTGCAGGTGGTCGGCGCGGTGCAGTTCCTGTTCGCGTTCACGCTCGCGGCCGGCGTGCTCGTGCTGTACACGGCGCTCGCCGGCTCGCGCGACGAGCGGGTGCGCGAGGCCGCGCTGCTGCGCGCGCTCGGCGCGTCGCGCGCGCAGGTCAATGCGGTGCAGCGTGCGGAATTCGTCGTGGTCGGCGCGCTGGCCGGCGCGCTGGCGTCGGCGGGCGCGATCGCGGTCGGCTGGGTGCTCGCGTCACGCGTGTTCGATTTCCGGCTTGCCGTCGATCCGTGGCTCGTGCCGGCCGGTATCGCGGCCGGCGTCGCGTGCGCCGGTGCGGCCGGCTGGCTGAGCCTGCATAATGTGTTGCGGCGCCCCGCGCTGCAGTCGCTGCGCGACGCATGAGCGTCGCCGGCGGCCCCGAAGATCCCGTTTTCCGACTATCCGTATGACCGATGTGAATGACGATGCGCCGTCGCAGCCGACGGCGTTCGAGCTCGTGGGCGGCGAAGCCCGCGTGCGCGAAATGGTGGACCGCTTCTACGACCTGATGGACCTCGAGCCCGAGTTCGCGCAGATTCGCGCGTTGCACCCGGCATCGCTCGACGGTTCGCGCGACAAGCTGTTCTGGTTCCTGTGCGGCTGGCTCGGCGGGCCCGACCACTACATCGACCGGTTCGGCCATCCGCGGCTGCGCGCGCGGCACCTGCCGTTCCCGATCGCGTCGGTCGAGCGCGACCAGTGGCTGCGCTGCATGGCGTGGGCGATGGAGGATGTCGGGCTGCCCGAGCCGCTGCGCGAGCGGCTCATGCATTCGTTCTACGACACGGCCGACTGGATGCGCAACCGGCCCGGTTGATCGACCGGTACGCCGCTGCCCGTGCGCGGGACGATCTGCGTCTGGGCGCGCGCGCCCCGCGGCGCGACACTGGCGGTTTCCCGCAATCGATACGAGGCTCGCCCGATGACGACACAAGCGCTGTTTCGCGAAGACGCGTACCTCACGCGGTGCGACGCGATCGTTCAGGCCGTCGGCGACGACGGCATCCGGCTCGACCGCACCGTGTTCTATCCGCTCGGCGGCGGCCAGGCCGGCGACACCGGCACGCTGACCCTGCCCGACGGCAGCACGATCGCAATCGCCGATACGCGCAAGGCAAAGTTCGACGGCGCAACGCCCGACGACGCGTTGCACCTGCCGGCACCGGGGCAGGAGGCGCGCGTCGCGATGCTCGTGCCCGGCACGCGCGTGGTCGCGGCGATCGACTGGGCGCGCCGCTATCGGCATATGCGTCTGCATACGGCCGCGCACCTGATGTGCGCGGTGTTGCCGTACTCGGTCGACGGCTGCAGCGTGACGGCCGACTATGTGCGGCTCGATTTCGCGACGTCCGAAGCGATCGACCGCGACGACGTCGAGCGGCGCCTCGCCGGCCTGGTCGCCGGCGCGCATCCGGTCACGACCGAATGGATCACCGACGACGAGATGGCCGAGCGGCCCGAACTCGTGCGCACGATGAGCGTGAAGCCGCCGATGGGCCTCGGCCGCGTGCGGCTGCTGCGCATCGAGCAGGTCGACCTGCAGCCGTGCGGCGGCACGCATGTGCGCAACACGTCGGAAATCGGCAGCCTGCGCGTCGCGAAACTTGAAAAGAAGAGCGCGCGCACGCGGCGCCTCGTACTGGAGTTTGCATGACGATCGACACCGGGGTGGCGGGCGCGGCGGCGCTGGATCCGCAAGCGCGCGAGATTCTGGATTTCTGGTTCGGCGAACCGGGCTCGGCCGAATTCGGGCAGGAACGCAAGGTCTGGTTCAACGGCGGCGCGGCGTTCGACGACTTGCTGCGCACGCGCTACGGCGCGCTGCTCGACGCCGCGTGCGACGGCGCATGCGATCACTGGGCCGGCTCGCCGTCGGGTGCGCTTGCGTTGATCGTCGTGCTCGACCAGTTCTCGCGCAACATTCATCGCGGCACGCCGCGCGCGTTTGCCGCCGATCCGAAGGCGCTCGCGCTCGCACGCCGCATCGTCGCGGCCGGCTGGAATGCGCAACTGCCGAGCGGCCATCACCGCGCGTTCGCGTATCTGCCGTTCGAGCACGACGAGTCGATCGACAGCCAGCGCGAGGCCGTGCGCCTGTGCGCGGGCATTCGCGACGAGGCAGGGTGCGAGAGCTATCACCGCTTCGCGTTGCTGCATGCGGCCGTCGTCGAGCGCTTCGGTCGCTTTCCGCACCGGAACGCGATTCTCGGCCGTGCGTCGACCGATGAGGAGACGGCGTTTCTTCGCGAGCCCGGTTCGTCGTTCTGACGCTCAGGGCGGTTGCGTGACTGAAGAGGGGGAGGGGCAAGCCCGCAGATTCGCGCGGTTGCGTTGGCGGTCGGCGAAACTGGCTGGCGGCGCGGCGTATCGCATGGGGAAGCCTGCGCGCGGCTCAGGCGGCCGGTCTCAACCTTTTTGCCGGAGATGAAGTCGGGCAAGACGGCGCGCCGCGCCGTCCCGCGTCATTGCAGGTGCTGTTCGGGCGTGCGCACGTAGACGCGCAGCAGTTCGTCGTTGTCGCCCGGGCGCGCGCCCGTCCAGAACAGCTTCCATTCGCTGCCGGGCGCCGGATCGACGGCCCGCACACCCTGGACGATCATCCACGTGCAGCGCGTCGTCTTCGCGTCGTCGATCGGCGTGTGCTGGATGCCGGAGAAGTAGTACAGCATCGGCGCTTCCGATTCGCCGAGCCCGTGCAGGCTCGCCATGCAGTCGCCGTCGTTCCATTCGAGCGCGAGATGCGCGTTCAGGTCGTCGAACACCGAGCGGTAGCTCTTCGCGACGTCGAGCCACGGCAGCAGCAGCGTATAGATGAGCCCCCACGCGACGACCGCGCCGGCGCCCCACGACAGCGCGCCGCGCCAAAGGCCCGTCGTGCGCAGCTTCGGCAGCAGCGTCAGCCAGCCGACCGTCAGCGCGAGCGCACCGACCACGAGCGCGGGCTCGATCGGCATCGTCCAGTCGAGCGGCAGCCAGCGGCCGAGCAGCGCGAGATCCGCGCGCGACGCGGCCGGATCGGCCATTACTGCCCAGATGCCCCAGGCGAGTGCGGCGGCCGTACCGAACAGCACGCGGCTGAAGTAATCCCACGCGAGATGCAGCGTGCGCGGAATGCGTTCGATCGCCTGCGCGGCGACCAGCGCGAGCGGCGCGAAGAACGGCAGGATGTAGAGCTGGCGCGACGTTGCGGACACCTGCAGCACCGCGAGCCCCACGCCGGCGAACAGCACGGGCAGCGCGATGCGCGGCGTGCGCCAGTCGCGCCATGCACCGCGCGCGAGCGCGACGATCGCGAGCGGCGCGACCGGGAAGCCGACGAGCAGGAACGCGCGCAGGATGAAGAACGGCTTGTCGTTTTCCGCGCCGAGTTCAGGGACGGAGAAGCCGAAGAAGCGGCCGACGTTGTTGTCCCAGAACCACGTCATGAACAGTGTCTCGGAACGCAGGAACAGCGCAGTCGGCCAGATCAGCGCGAACGGCGCGAACACGAGCGCGGCGATGCCGAGTGCGCGCGCGAACGAGCGGGTGCGGCAGGCCGGGTACAGCACCAGCGCGCCGACGAGCGTGGCCGCGAACACGAGCGGCACGAACAGCCCCTTCGCCATCAGCGCGATGCCGACGCCCGCGCCGAAGATCGGCGCCGCCCAGCGGCCCGACGGCCGGACCGGCAGCCCGTGCCGCATCTGCTGCGCGTGCGCGACGTGCCGCATCACGAGTTCGAGCAGGCCGCAGAAGCCTATTGCCGTGCCGGCGAACAGCGCGACGTCCGTCATCATGTCGTGCATGTGCTTGATGACGACGAGTGTGCCCGCGCTCAGCACGACGGGGCCGATCACACGCAGGTCGAACCAGCTGTCCGCGCGGCTGGCGATGCGCGCCGCGCGCGCGATGAAGCCGAACGCGAGTGCGGCGAACAGCGCGCTCGCGAGCCGTGCCGCGTCGTGCAGCGGCATCACGCGCTGCAGCAGCCACGCGAGGCTGGTCGCGACCCACGCGTAAAGCGGCGGTTTTTCCATGAACGGCAGGCCGGCATTGGTCGGCACGACGAAATCGCCGGTCTCGAGCATGTGCTGGATGATGCCGAACGTGTAGGTTTCGTCCTGTTTCCACGGATCGTGGCCGAGCACGCCGGGCAGCACATACGCGCAGACCAGCGCGGCGGCGAGCAGCCACGCGCGCCAGCCGAGCAGGCGCGAGCGGTCGCGCGTGATGCTGGTCGCGGCGGTCACGGCCATGACAGGCGTGCCGGCGGCGTCAAGCGTCGCGGTGAGGTCGGCGTCGGCGGTTGGGCGGGTGTGCGGGGCCGGAGCCGGCACGGACGTGCGTCGCCGGCCGGGCGCTGCGGTTCCAGGCATGGAAAAGATCTCGGGTCGAGTCGAGCCGGTTCGGCGACATGGGCCGGACCGATAAGGGCCGCATCAGGGCGGCAAGAAACAGGCGTTTACGACGCCTGTCGGGCTGGCCGCTAGTAAATCACGGAACTGTTACGAATGTTTACTGAAACCGTCACGAAATTGTGGAGATTTGTGGCGCCGTGACGACAGCTTGTTCGAGGCAGCTGTTTTGACGTGCCGCGCGTGCGGCTACCGGCCGCCGCCGACGTCGAGCAGGGCGCCCGTCGTGTAGGACGCCGCGTCGCCGAGCAGCCAGACGATCGCTTCGGCGATCTCGTGCGCTTCGCCCGCGCGGCCGAGCGGCGTCTGCGCGCCGAGGCGGGCAGCACGGCCCGGCTGGCCGCCGCTCGCGTGGATTTCGGTCTCGATCAGGCCGGGGCGCACCGCGTTGACGCGCACGCCGTGCGGGCCGAGTTCCTTCGCAAGGCCGATCGTCAGCGAATCGACCGCGCCTTTCGAGCCCGCGTAGTCGACGTATTCGTTCGGCGAGCCGAGCCGCGAGGCGATCGACGAGACGTTGACGATCGCGCCGCCCTGGCCGCCGCGGTCGGTGGACAGCCGGCGCGCGGCTTCGCGCGCGCACAGGTACGCGCCGAGCACGTTGGTGTCGAACATCCGCCGCAGCCGGTCGGCCGGCATGTCGGCGAGCGGCATCGACGGCGCGACGATGCCCGCGTTGTTGACGAGCGCGTCGAGGCGTCCGAACGCGGCCGCGACGGTGTCGAACATCGCGACGACGTCGGCTTCGTTCGCGACGTCGCCTGCGACGACGCACGCACGGCCACCTGCATCGCGGACGGCCTGCGCGGTGCGTTCGGCTGCCGCCGCGTCGCGCGCGTAGTTGATGCCGACGTCCCAGCCGCGTTCGGCCGCGAGCACGGCGGTCGCGCGGCCGATGCCGCGGCTCGCGCCGGTGACGAGGACGGCCTTGCGGCCGGACGGTGCGGTCATCGCGTGCGGCTCCCGGGGGCGGTTACTTCGCTGCGTCGGGCGCCCACTTGTCGCGGGCGGGCGGTTGATAGCGGCGCAGCCGCTCGATCAGTTCGACCGGTTCCGAATCGACGCACAGCGCGTCGAAATAGGCCGGACGCATGAAACCCTCGTCGACCGTATGACGCAGCAGCGCGATCAGCGGGTCGTAGAACGAATCGATGTTGTAGAGCGCGACGGGCTTGCGGTGGTAGCCGAGCTGCGCCCACGTGTAGACCTCGAAGAGTTCCTCGAGCGTGCCGGCGCCGCCGGGCATCGCGACGAACGCGTCCGAGAGGTCGGCCATCATTTTCTTGCGATGGTGCATGTCGGGCACGACGTGCAGTTCCGACAGCCCCGTATGGCCGACTTCCTTGTCGACGAGCAGTTCGGGGATCACGCCGACCGCACGGCCGCCGGCCGCCATCACTTCGTCGGCGATCACGCCCATCAGGCCGACACGGCCGCCGCCGTATACGAGCGTCAGGCCGGCACCGACGAGCGCGCGGCCGAATGCGCGCGCGGCGTCGGCATAGACGGGCCGCACGCCGGACGACGAGCCGCAGTAAACGCAGACTGCCTTCATTGCTTGGAATCCTTGGCGGGGGCCTGCCCACTGACGACCGGGCTGTCAGCGGGGCGGGGCGAACCGTCGCGCGGCGGCAGGTAGTCGGTGAACTGGCGCTTCGGCAGCTTGCCGGAGACCAGGTCGTCGAACAGCTGGCGCGAACGGCCGCGCAGGTACGGCGCCATCACGGAGATCACGTGCATGCTGACCTGGTGCAGTTCCTCGCGAATCGCGTCCTGGTCGTTGTACTTGCGCGGATGCATCACGTACTGATACGACAGCCAGTACGTCGAAATGACGGCCATGTTGGTGGCGATGACTTCGATCTCGGCGGGCGTCGCGACCATCTCGGCGTCGGACACGAGCAGCTCGCACATCTCGCGCGCGAAGCGCACCTTGTGGCTGATGATCTGCTTGAAGTGCGTCTCGAGCGTGCGGTTGCGGGCGAGCAGGTCGTTGAGGTCGCGATACAGGAACCGGTAGGTCCACATGAAATCGGCCATGTACTGCAGGTACGACCAGGTTTCGTCGATCGTCGGACGATGATCTTCGGGAAAGCGCAGCCGCCGTTCGATCTGCTGCTCGAACTGCGCGAAGATGCTGTTGATGATGTCGTCCTTGTTGCGGAAATGGTAGTACAGGTTGCCTGGACTGATTTCCATTTCCTCGGCGATCGTCGTGGTCGTGACGTTCGGCTCGCCGATCTCGTTGAAGAGTTTCAACGACAACTCGAGAATCCGTTCGCGGGTGCGGCGGGGAGGTTTCGCTTCCATGTCGTCCGGCCCTGTGTGTGCCGGACTGGCGGGCGCTGCAATCGATGCTGCGAGATTCGTCCGGCGCGGGTTGCTGTTCTATGTCTGGCGGACGATTATAAACCGGGGTTTCGCCACATCGGGCGCATTTCGTGATCGCGGCCCCGCGCGACGGATGGTGCAGCGCCGCACGCGGGCGATGCGCGACGCGCGCGGCGGGCCGCCGGCTAGAAGCCGAGCCAGTGCGCGACGACCGGGCCGAGCACGAAGCCCCAGGTCGTAACGCACGCGAACAGCGCGACCGTCACGGCCGCGCTGCCGAGATCCTTCGCGCGTTTGGAAAGTTCGTGGCGTTCGAGCGAGATGCGGTCGATCGCGGCCTCGACGCTCGAGTTCAGCAGTTCGACGATCAGCACCAGCAGCACCGACGCGATCAGCAGCGCGCGCGATGCGGCCGGCACCGGCGCGAACGCGCCGATCGGGAGCATCAGCGCGGCGAGCGTGAGCTCCTGGCGAAACGCGCTCTCCTCGCGGATCGCGACACGAAAGCCGTTCAGCGAATGCTTGAGTGCGTACCATGCGCGCGTGATGCCGCGGTGGCGCTTGTACGGATTCGGCGGCAGCGGCGTCAGTTGATCGTCGGGGCCGAGCGGCTCGGACGCGTGCGCGTCCGTGTCGCCATGCGGCTCTTCCTCGTCGAACGGGCGGTGCCGTTGCTGTGTCGCGGCGGGGGGAGGGGTCTTGTCGTTCAGGTCTCGTTTCAAACGGCGGCACCTTCGGCTGGCGAGTACGCGGTTTTCGGCAGCGGCTTCAGATGCGATGCGAACTGCTCGGATGCCGCGCGCCACGAGAAGCGTTCCGCCCACGCGCGCGCAGTCGTGCGTTCGATCTTCAGCGCTTCGAGGCAGGCTTCCTGCAGGTCCTCGTGCATCGAGCCTGCGTCGCCGCCGCTGAGCACGTCGATCGGGCCCGTGACGGGATACGCGGCAACCGGCGTGCCGCACGCGAGCGCCTCGAGCAGCACGAGGCCGAACGTGTCGGTGCGACTCGGGAACACGAACACGTCGGCCGCAGCATACACCTTCGCGAGTTCGGCCTGTGACAGCACGCCGAGATAGTTCGCCTCCGGATAGCGCGACTTCAGCTCCGCGAGCGCGGGGCCTTCGCCCGCGACCCACTTCGAGCCGGGCAGGTCGAGACGCAGGAACGCCTCGACGTTCTTTTCGATCGCAACACGGCCCACGTACAGGAAGATCGGCCGCGCGGTGTTGAGCACCTTCGACTCCATCGGGCGGAAGATGTCGAGATCGACGCCGCGGGTCCACAGCACGACGTTCGTGAAGCCGAACTTCTCGAGGTCTTCCTTGACGACCGGCGTCGGCGCCATCACCGCGAGCGACGGGCCGTGGAACCAGTGCAGGAAGCGGTAGGTCGCGGCCAGCGGAATGCCGAAGCGCGCCTGCACGTATTCCGGAAAGCGCGTGTGGTATGCGGTCGTGAACGGCAGCTTGTGGGTACGCGCATAGCGTCGCGCGGCGAGGCCGAGCGGGCCTTCGGTCGCGATGTGCAGCGCGTCGGGCGCGAACGCGTCGATCCGCGCGCGCAGCTTGCGATACGGCAGGATCGACAGGCGGATCTCGGGGTAGGTCGGGCAGGGCACCGTGCGGAATTCCAGCGGCGTCAGCAGTTCGACGCGGTGGCCGAGCGCCGTGAGTTCGCGCGACGTGCTCTTCAGCGTGCGCACGACGCCGTTGACCTGCGGTTCCCACGCGTCGGTGACGATCATGATCTTCATCGCGGCATTGTCCTGTAAGTAGGGTTGTGTCAGGCAGTGGCCTTGGCCTTGCGCGACGTGGTCTCCGACGGTGCGGTGCGCATCACCGTCCAGTAGACGATCTTCAGTTCGCCTTCCATCGTTTCGACGAGCGCGGACAGGCTTTCGACCCAGTCGCCGTCGTTGCAGTACAGCACGCCGTCGATATCGCGGATCTCTGCCTTGTGGATGTGGCCGCACACGACGCCGTCGCAGCCGCGGCGGCGCGCCTCGTCGGTCATCACGGTCTCGAACTGCGAGATGAAGTTGACCGCGTTCTTGACCTGGTGCTTCAGGTACTGCGACAGCGACCAGTACTGGAAGCCGAGCCGGCTGCGGATCCGGTTGAACCAGCGGTTCAGCACGAGGATCAGCGTGTAGAGCGTGTCGCCGAGGTACGCGAGCCATTTCGCGTGCTGGATCACGCCGTCGAACAGGTCGCCGTGCACGATCCACAAACGTTTGCCTGCGAGCGTCGTGTGGAACGCCTCGCCGCGCACCTGGATGTCGCCGAACGCGAGGTCGCAGAACTGCCGCGCGCCTTCGTCGTGGTTGCCGGGGATGTAGACGACCTGCGTGCCCTTGCGCGCCTTGCGCAGGATCTTCTGCACGACGTCGTTGTGCGCCTGCGGCCAGTACCAGCCTTTCTTCAACTGCCAGCCGTCGATGATGTCGCCGACGAGGTACAGGTATTCCGAATCGTTGTGACGCAGGAAATCGAGCAGGTACGGCGCCTGGCATCCGCTCGAGCCGAGGTGGATGTCGGACAGCCAGATGGTGCGGTAGCGATGCGCGGACGAGTCGGGGTCGTCGTGCCGCGTGGCGTGCGCGGCAGGCGGTTCTTGCGACGCCAGGCCATCGGTTGCGCCCGAGCCGGACAGGAAAGCGGTGGCGGCGCGAGCGCCGAGCGGGTGACGGAACAGGGAGGTCGCGGACGGTTTCTGGCCCATGCATGACTCGCGCCGGTTGACATTACCGGCATTCCGCCATGCGGGCGTGACTGTGCCGTGACAGTCACGAGACGTTCTTATTACGACCTATGCAGGGTGTTTAGCAGTGAATGAAGGGCGTTGTGCAATCTGCCGCACCGAACGGTCGGCGGTTGTCCGGCATGCGCGTCAGGCGACGCGGGAAAGGCTTGGGCGAACTGATTTCGTCTGGCGAATGCGGCGCGTCAGCGCGGCATGGCGACGACGCGCGTGCGCGCGATCCGGTCGTGCGGAAACTGGCGGCCGGCATGCAGCCGGGCGGCGCCGGCCCACGCGGCGATCCACGCGGCGGTGAGCGCCAGCGTGACGGGCACCGACAGGCCGAGGAGCGGATGCAGCGCGAGCGGCGGCAGGAACCACAGCCAGCCGAGCGCATAACGCACGAGCGCATGGCCGGCGCTCAGCGGCCGGCCGCTCGACGATTCGAGCCGCAGCCGCCAGGTCTTCATCGGCAGCGTCTGGCCGCCGTGGGTCCAGAACCAGACGAAGTACGCGCCGACGACGAGCGCGATCCACGCGGCGAGCAGGTTGTGATGGACGAGGCCGTTGCGCTGCTGCGTCGCGAGGCTGAACGCAAGCCCCGCGAAGAACACGACGCCGAACAGCAGCACGCCTTCGTAGAGCAGCGCGGCGAGGCGCCGCCGCACCGACGGCGCGGCGGCCGGAGTCTCGGGTGCGCGGGCGTTCGCCACGGCCGCTCAGGAGCCCTTGAACAGCGAAGGCGCGTCGGCGGGCGACACCGGTGCCGCCGCAGCGGGCACCGACGCGGCGCCGGCCGTCGACGACGCGGGCACCGGCGGCACGGAGGCGCTGGCCGACGCGGGCGCCGGTGCGGGGGCTGCCCCGCTTGCTGGGTGCTCGTGCGAATTGACGAGGCGGCGGACGTCACGGTCGGCGACGGTCGGCGGCGCGCTGACGACGCTCGGCCGGCGGCGGCGCTCGGCGGCCGCGAGACGTTCCTTCTGCTCCTCGGGGAGTTGCTGGTAGGCCTTCCACGCGCGCTCGCGCGCCTGCGCGGAAAGCTCCTTCGCGCTCTGGTAGTTTTCGCGCGCGACGCGGCGCTGCTCGGGCGTCATCCGCGCCCATTCGGACATCCGGTCCTGCAGGCGCTTTTGATCATCGGGCGTCAACTTCGCGAAACGTGATGCGATCTTCAGCCATTTGCGCTTGCGGGCGTCGCTGAAGCCATCCCACTGGTCGGCGAACGGCGCGAGTGCCGCGTGCTGCGCCGGCGTGAGGCGCGCCCATGACAGCGGGCCGGTGGCGGCCGGCAGCGGTAGTGGCAGCGGCGGGAGGTCGGCGGTCAGCCCGGCGGCCGATGCGGGCGCGGCAGGGCTGGCGGCCGCGACGGTAGTCGTCGCGGGGGGCGGGTGGAATCGCGAATACGTGGCGACGTAGGAAACGGCGATCGCGATCACGCATCCGAAAAATACGGCCAGGCCGCGCTTCTGACTCACCCGTGCGATCCCCTCGTTATTGTCTGTTAGTGAGCGTGCGAAAGATACGCGTTGAACCCGTGATCGAGATACGCGTTGAGCGGCAGGTCGTCGCTGAGCATCGCCGCGTCGATGTCGGCGAGTTCGGCGGTGCGCTGCATGTCTTCCCAGTAGGCGATGCCGATGAGCCCCGCGAGCAGCAGCGCGAGCGGCCACGCGCGCAGCAGGCGGCGCGCAAACGACGTCTGCGGGCGGCTCGTGGGCGCCGTGCCGTAGGCTCCGGCTGCGCCGGCGAAGGCCGGCACGAACACCGGCGCGGTCGCGGGCTCGGGCTTCTTGCGCGCGAGCGCAGCCCGGCGGGCGACGGCCAGCCGATCGGTGGTCGCGGCAGGCAGTGCGGCCGCGCGCTCGTCCAGCGCGCGGCGCACCTTCAGCGCGAATTCGTGTTCTCGGTTTGCGGGAGCGGAGCTCATAGCGTGATTCCTTTGGCCTTGAGCGCTTGCGCCAGGGTGTGGGTGGCTCGTGAGCAGTGCGTCTTGACGCTGCCTTCGGAGCACCCCATTGCGGCGGCAGTCTCGGCGACATCCATATCTTCCCAATAACGCATCAGGAACGCTTCCCGTTGACGCGCCGGAAGTTTCTGGATTTCTTCGTCGATCAGGGCCAGAACCTGCTCTCTTTCGAGGCGGTGCTCGCTGCTCTCGACGCCCGCGTTATTGTCCGCGGATTCGAGCGTTTCGAGCGGGTCGAAGTCTTCGTCGTCGGTGTTGTTCAGCGACGAGAAGAGCGTGACCCAGGTGTTGCGGACCTTCTGCCGGCGGAACCAGTCGTGGATCGCGTTCTGCAGGATCCGCTGAAAAAGCAGCGGCAGTTCGGCCGCCGGCCGGTCGCCGTATTTTTCGGCCAGCTTGATCATCGCGTCCTGCACGATGTCGAGCGACGCATCGTCGTCACGCACCGCGTACGCAGCCTGCTTGAACGCGCGCCTTTCGACGCCCGCCAGAAAGTCGGCGAGTTCCTTGTCTGATGCCATTCCGTGAAGGTATGCGCTGCGGACCGCTGCGTGGTGTAAAAGGTCGAAAAATTTCGTAAAACCCGCGGATGCTAACAAATTTTCGCGCCGCTTGGCACCGGATTGGGCGCCGCGCGTTGCGCGCGAGCCGCGGCGGCGGGGTGCCGGGCGGCGCGCATGATGCGGTGCGGGATATTTTGCTTGACGACCCAATCACGACCCGCTATCGTCAACGATTCGCAACATGAAGTGATGGTCTCATTTGAGGCTGGCCCAAGAAGCCCGCCCTTCAAACTGGACGCGCCGCTTGAACCCGAGCCACAAGCCCGGCAGAGAGCACCCGATCAATTTTTTGCCGAAAATTCGAAAGGTCAAAATGAACATGCCCAGCGCGGAATTCTCCACGTCGGAACCCCTTTCCCCTCCCGATAGCGACTCCATCGGCGCCACCGTGCTCATGAAGGCACTGGCCGACGAGAACGTCGAATTCATCTGGGGCTACCCCGGCGGCTCGGTTCTCTATATCTACGACGAGCTTTACAAGCAGGACAAGATTCAGCACGTGCTGGTGCGCCACGAACAGGCGGCCGTGCACGCAGCCGATGCGTATGCGCGTTCCACCGGCAACGTCGGCGTCTGCCTCGTGACGTCGGGCCCCGGCGTCACCAACGCGGTGACCGGCATCGCGACGGCATACATGGATTCGATCCCGATGGTCGTGATCAGCGGCCAGGTGCCGACTGCCGCGATCGGCCAGGACGCATTCCAGGAGTGCGACACCGTCGGCATCACGCGTCCGTGCGTGAAGCACAACTTCCTCGTGAAGGACGTGCGCGACCTCGCGGAAACCGTCAAGAAGGCGTTCTATATCGCCCGCACGGGCCGTCCGGGCCCGGTGCTGATCGACATCCCGAAGGACATCTCGAAGACGCCGTGCCAGTACGAGCCCGTCAAGAGCGTGTCGCTGCGTTCGTACAACCCCGTCACGAAAGGCCATTCGGGCCAGATCCGCAAGGCCGTGTCGCTGCTGCTGACGGCGAAGCGTCCCTACATCTATACGGGTGGCGGCATCATCCTCGCCGACGCGTCGCGCGAACTGAACCAGTTCGCGGACCTGCTCGGCTACCCGGTCACGAACACGCTGATGGGCCTCGGCGGCTATCGCGCGTCGGACAAGAAATTCCTCGGCATGCTCGGCATGCACGGCACCTACGAAGCGAACATGGCGATGCAGCACTGCGACGTGCTGATCGCGATCGGTGCCCGCTTCGACGACCGCGTGATCGGCGATCCGGCGCACTTCGCGTCGCGTCCGCGCAAGATCATCCACATCGACATCGACCCGTCGTCGATCTCGAAGCGCGTGAAGGTCGATATCCCGATCGTCGGCGACGTGAAGGAAGTGCTGAAGGAGCTGATCGAGCAACTGCAGACGGCCGAGCATGGCCCCGACACCGAGGCGCTCGCGCAATGGTGGAGGGACATCGAGGGCTGGCGCTCGAAGGACTGCCTGAAGTTCGACCGCGAAAGCGAGATCATCAAGCCGCAGTACGTGGTCGAGAAGGCGTGGGAGCTGACGGACGGCAATGCGTTCGTGTGCTCGGACGTCGGCCAGCACCAGATGTGGGCCGCGCAGTTCTACCGCTTCAACAAGCCGCGTCGCTGGATCAACTCCGGCGGCCTCGGCACGATGGGCTTCGGCCTGCCGGCGGCGATGGGCGTCAAGATGGCGCACCCGGACGACGACGTGCTGTGCATCACGGGCGAAGGCTCGATCCAGATGTGCATCCAGGAACTGTCGACCTGCCTGCAGTACGACACGCCCGTGAAGATCATTTCGCTGAACAACCGCTACCTCGGCATGGTTCGCCAGTGGCAGCAGATCGAATACAGCAAGCGCTATTCGCATTCGTACATGGATGCGCTGCCCGATTTCGTGAAGCTCGCCGAAGCGTACGGCCATGTCGGCATGCGGATCGAAAAGACCTCGGATGTGGAGCCGGCGCTGAAGGAAGCGCTGCGCCTGAAGGATCGCACCGTGTTTCTCGACTTCCAGACCGATCCGACCGAAAACGTCTGGCCGATGGTACAGGCCGGCAAGGGCATCACCGAGATGCTGCTTGGATCGGAAGATCTGTAACGGCGCGACGCGCGCTTGAGCCCGATGCGGCCGCCTTCACGAAGGGCGGTGCGGCACGCGGCGGCGCGCGGCGCGAGTGAATCGACACGGACACATTCTGGAAGAAGCGAACATGAGACACATCATTTCCGTCCTGCTGGAGAACGAACCGGGCGCGCTGTCGCGCGTGGTCGGTCTGTTTTCCGCACGCGGCTACAACATCGAAACCTTGACGGTGGCGCCGACCGAAGACCAATCGCTGTCGCGGCTCACCATCGTTTCCATTGGCTCCGACGACGTGATCGAACAGATCACGAAGCATCTGAACCGCCTGATCGAGGTGGTGAAAGTGGTGGACCTGACCGACGGTGCACACATCGAACGCGAGCTGATGCTGATCAAGGTACGTGCAGTGGGCAAGGAGCGCGAAGAAATGAAGCGGATGTCGGACATTTTCCGCGGCCGCATCATCGACGTGACCGAAAAGACCTACACGATCGAATTGACGGGCGCGAGCGACAAGCTCGACGCATTCATCCAGGGGCTGGACGCGAGCGCGATCCTCGAGACCGTGCGCACCGGCAGCTCCGGCATCGGACGCGGCGAGCGCATCCTGAAGGTTTGATGCCGAAATTGCCGAAGAGGCACGCCGGGTGCGCCGTCATGTCCCGGCTCGCAGTACTCCATCCGAACGAATTGTTGAATTTTTGAATTAGCGAAGGAACCCATCATGAACGTTTTCTACGACAAAGACGCCGACCTCTCCCTCATCAAGGGCAAGCAAGTCACGATCATCGGCTACGGCTCGCAAGGCCATGCACACGCGCTGAACCTGAAGGAAAGCGGCGTGAACGTGACGGTCGGCCTGCGCAAGGGCGGCGCGTCGTGGAGCAAGGCCGAAAACGCCGGCCTGTCGGTCAAGGAAGTCGCGGAAGCGGTGAAGGGCGCGGACGTCGTGATGATGCTGCTGCCGGACGAGCAGATCGCCGACGTGTACGCGAAGGAAGTGCACGCGAACATCAAGCAGGGCGCGGCGCTCGCGTTCGCACACGGCTTCAACGTCCACTACGGCCAGGTGATCCCGCGCGCCGACCTCGACGTGATCATGATCGCGCCGAAGGCACCGGGCCACACCGTGCGCGGCACGTACTCGCAAGGTGGCGGCGTGCCGCACCTGATCGCGGTTGCGCAGAACAAGTCGGGCGCGGCACGCGACATCGCGCTGTCGTACGCGGCAGCGAACGGCGGCGGCCGTGCGGGCATCATCGAGACGAACTTCCGTGAAGAAACCGAAACCGACCTGTTCGGCGAGCAGGCCGTGCTGTGCGGCGGTACCGTCGAGCTGATCAAGGCCGGCTTCGAGACGCTGGTCGAAGCAGGCTACGCGCCGGAAATGGCGTACTTCGAGTGCCTGCACGAACTGAAGCTGATCGTCGACCTGATCTACGAAGGCGGCATCGCGAACATGAACTACTCGATCTCGAACAACGCCGAGTACGGCGAGTACGTGACGGGCCCGCGCGTCGTCACGGAAGAGACGAAGAAGGCGATGAAGCAGTGCCTGACCGACATCCAGACGGGCGAGTACGCAAAGAGCTTCATTCTCGAGAACAAGGCAGGCGCTCCGACGCTGCAGTCGCGCCGCCGCCTGACGGCCGAGCACCAGATCGAGCAGGTCGGCGCGAAGCTGCGCGCGATGATGCCGTGGATCGCGAAGAACAAGCTCGTCGACCAGTCGAAGAACTAAGCACCGCGTGCTGTTCCGGCCCTTCGAGTGGAGGGTCGGCATCAAAAAGCCGTCCGAAGGCAGCAGTGCCCCGGGCGGCTTTTGTTATGCTACGGGCTTTGCAATTCACCGAACACAGAACGAATCCATGAACTATCCTCATCCGATCATCGCGCGCGAAGGCTGGCCGTTCATCGCGATTGCTGCCGTCATCGCGCTGTTGATCCATGCCGTCGGGGGCTTCGGCTTCGCGTGGCCGTTCTGGCTGCTGCTCGCCTTCGTCGTCCAGTTCTTCCGCGATCCGCAGCGCCCGATCCCGGCGCAGCCGAACGCGGTGCTGTGCCCGGCGGACGGCCGCATCGTCGCGGTCGAGACCTCGCAGGATCCGTACGCGAACCGCGAAGCGCTGAAGATCAGCGTGTTCATGAATGTCTTCAATGTCCATTCGCAGCGTTCGCCGGTCGATGGCGCGATCACCAAGGTCGAGTACTTCCCGGGTGCGTTCCTGAACGCGGCGATCGACAAGGCATCGACCGAAAACGAGCGCAACGCGGTCGTGATCCAGACGGCGAGCGGCAAGACCGTCACCGCCGTGCAGATCGCGGGCCTCGTCGCCCGCCGGATTCTCTGCTACGTGCGTGCCGGCGAACCGCTGTCGCGCGGCCAGCGCTACGGTTTCATCCGCTTCGGTTCGCGCGTCGACGTGTACCTGCCGATCGGGAGCCGCGCGAAGGTGTCGATCGGCGAGAAGGTCTACGCGTCGTCGACGATCCTCGCCGAGCTCGAACAGTAAGCGGCGGGGCGCACGATGGCCGCATTCAAACCGCGCCGGTCGCGCAACGGCACCAGCCAGACGCCACGCCCGTTCCGCCGCAACAAGGGGATGGCGCCCGATCCGGTGCCCATCGAGAGCCGCCGCGCTTCGCGCCAGCGGTTCCTGAAGACGCGCGGCATCTACCTGCTGCCGAACGCGTTCACGACCGCCGCGCTGTTCTGCGGTTTCTTCGCGGTCGTGCAGGCGATGAACGTGCGTTTCGAGATCGCCGCGATCGCGATTTTCGTCGCGATGGTGCTTGACGGGATGGACGGGCGCGTCGCGCGCATGACGCATACGCAGAGCGCGTTCGGCGAGCAGTTCGACAGCCTGTCGGACATGGTGTCGTTCGGCGTCGCGCCCGCGCTCGTGATGTACGAGTGGGTGCTGAAGGATCTGGGCCGCTGGGGCTGGCTCGCCGCGTTCGTCTACTGCTCGGGCGCCGCGCTGCGCCTTGCCCGCTTCAATACGAACATCGGCGTCGTCGACAAACGATTCTTCCAGGGGTTGCCGAGCCCGGCCGCCGCCGCGCTGATCGCGGGCTTCGTGTGGCTCGCGACCGACAACCGCGTGCCGATGAAGCTCGGCTGGCTGCCGTGGGTCGCGTTCGTGCTGACGATCTACGCGGGCGTGACGATGGTGTCGAACGCGCCGTTCTACAGCGGCAAGGCGCTCGACGTGCGGCACCGCGTGCCGTTCGCGGCGATCCTGCTCGTCGTCGTCGCGTTCGTGCTCGTGTCGTCCGACCCGCCGCTGATGCTGTTCTGCCTGTTCGTGCTGTACGGGTTGTCCGGCTACGTGTTCTGGGCCTACATGGCGATCCGCGGGCGCGCGAATCCGGCGCGCTCGTCGCAGCGCGATCACTGACGCGCGATCTGCCCGAAAACGGCGGCCGCGAGGCCGCCGTTTTCATTTGCCCCTTTTTCAAGCCGGACCGCCGGACTCCCGGGGTGTCGTCCGATTGCGCGCCCAACGGAATGTCGCTATAGTCTTCGGCATGACTGCATTTTCCCGCCTCTCCCTCCTTCTAGCCGGTGCGCCGCTACGCGCGCTAGCTTTGGCGCGCCTGCCGCGCTGACCGTTCTCGCCCTCCGTCAAGCCTCGTCTGTTGTTGAGCGTCGCCAGCGGTGGCGCGATCTCATTACGTTTGACTTCCGTATAAAAAGCCCTGGAGCCCCCCATGACAGACAAGCTGATCATTTTCGATACGACGTTGCGTGACGGCGAGCAATCGCCCGGCGCGTCGATGACGAAGGAAGAGAAAATCCGCATCGCGAAGAACCTCGAGCGGATGAAGGTCGACGTGATCGAGGCCGGCTTCGCGGCCAGCTCGAACGGCGATTTCGACGCGATCCACACGATCGCCGGTCTCGTGAAGGACAGCACGATCTGTTCGCTGGCGCGGGCCAACGACAAGGACATCCAGCGCGCGGCCGATGCGCTGAAGCCGGCCAACAGCTTCCGGATCCACACGTTCATCGCGACGTCGCCGCTGCACATGGAGAAGAAACTGCGGATGACGCCCGACCAGGTGTTCGAGCAGGCACGCCTCGCGGTGCGTTTCGCACGCAAGTTCACCGACAACATCGAATTCTCGCCGGAAGACGGCAGCCGCTCCGACCTGGATTTCCTGTGCCGCGTGCTGGAAGCCGTGATCGCCGAAGGCGCGACGACGATCAATATCGCCGACACGGTCGGCTACGGTGTGCCGGAGCTCTACGGCAACCTCGTGAAGACGCTGCGCGAGCGCATCCCGAACTCGGACAAGGCGATTTTCTCGGTGCACTGCCATAACGACCTCGGGATGGCCGTCGCGAACTCGCTGGCGGGCGTGAAGATCGGCGGTGCGCGTCAGGTCGAGTGCACGATCAACGGTCTCGGCGAGCGTGCGGGCAACACGTCGCTCGAAGAGATCGTGATGGCCGTGAAGACGCGCAAGGATTACTTCGGCCTCGACGTCGGCATCGACACCACGCAGATCGTGCCGACGTCGAAGCTCGTGTCGCAGATCACCGGTTTCGTCGTGCAGCCGAACAAGGCGGTGGTCGGCGCGAACGCGTTCGCGCACGCGTCGGGCATCCACCAGGACGGCGTGCTGAAGGCGCGCGACACCTACGAGATCATGCGCGCGGAAGACGTGGGCTGGTCCGCGAACAAGATCGTGCTCGGCAAGCTGTCGGGCCGCAACGCATTCAAGCAGCGCCTGCAGGAGCTCGGCGTGTCGCTCGACAGCGAAGCGGAACTGAACGCCGCGTTCATGCGTTTCAAGGATCTGGCCGACCGCAAGGCCGAGATCTTCGACGAGGACATCATTGCGATCGTGTCCGAGGAATCGGCATTCGCGCACGAGCAGGAACACTTCAAGTTCGTGTCGTTGTCGCAGCGTTCGGAAACCGGCGAGCAGCCGCAGGCGAAGATCGTGTTCGCGGTCGAAGGCAAGGAAGTGACCGGCGAGGCGCGCGGCAACGGTCCGGTCGACGCGACGTTCAACGCGATCGAAGGCGAAGTCGGCAGCGGTTCCGAACTGCTGCTGTACTCGGTGAACGCAATCACGACCGGCACGCAGGCGCAGGGCGAAGTGACCGTCCGGCTCTCGAAGAGCGGGCGGATCGTCAACGGCGTCGGCACCGATCCGGACATCGTCGCCGCGTCCGCCAAGGCGTACATCTCCGCACTGAACAAGCTGCATTCGAAGGACGACAAGCTCAACCCGCAGCGCTCGTAAGCGCCGCGCGCTGCGCATCACCGAAACGCCCCGTGCGGCCCTGCGCCGCCGGGGCGTTTTTGCATCTGCCGCTTATTCGGCGGCCGGTGCGCGGAACAGCCAGCGGCGCGCGGCCGGGCGGGGCGCCGGGCTGCGTCGGCGGAACTCGACCGCGATCCCGCGCCGCGGCGCATCGGCGACGAACGCGTCGAGCAGTTCGAGCACGTCGTGATCGATGTAGTCGGCGCGCGTTGCGTCGATGATGACCGCCGCCCGGTCCGGAATGTGCCGCAGGTGGTGCTTGACCTGCACCTTGCCGAGAAACGACACGTCCTTGCGGAACGACAGCAGGTAGTGATCGTCGTGCTGCGCGAGCGTGACGGGGCTCTTCAGGTTCGCGACGGCGACCGCCAGCACACTGCATGCGAGGCCGAGCGCGATGCCGAACAGCAGGTCGACCGCGAGCACACCGGCGATCGTCGCGGCGAACGGCACGAACGCGGCCGGCCCCTGCTTCATCACCGAGCGGAACAGCGCCGGTTTCGCGAGCTTGAAGCCCGTGTGGATCAGGATCGCGGCGAGGCTCGCGAGCGGGATCAGGTTGATCAGGCCGGTGAGCGCAAACACGCTCGCGAGCAGCAGCATCCCGTGGACGATTGCCGACATCCGGCTTTGCGCGCCTGCATTGACGTTGACCGAACTGCGCACGATCACCGACGTGATCGGCAGGCCGCCGAACGCGCCCGCGACGAGATTGCCGACGCCCTGGGCCTTCAGTTCGCGGTCGGGCTGGGTCGGCCGGCGCTTCGGGTCGATCTGCTCGACCGCTTCGAGGCTCAGCAGCGTCTCGAGGCTCGCGACGACCGCGAGCGTGATCGCGACGCGCCACACGTCAGGATTGACGAGCTGCGCGAAATTCGGGCCGAGCTCCGCGTGCTTGAGCGATGCCGCGAAAGCCGCGAACGATCCGAGCTCGGGCAGCGTCACGCGATGGGCGGCGCCCGGCGCGACCGACGGCGCGACGAAGCCCAACACGAGCGTCGCGCCGATGCCCAGCACGACGACCGCGAGCGGTGCGGGCACCGAACGCACCAGCGCGAAGCGGCGCAGCGCGGGCGTGTCCCACGCGACCAGCAGCGCGAGCGATGCGAGCGCGATGGCCGTGGCAGCCCACGCGACCGGCAGGCCCGGCCAGTTCGCAAACGATTGCGCGCCCGAGCCGCCGATGCCGAATGCGAACGGAATCTGCTTCACGATCAGCAGCAGGCCGATTGCGGCAAGCATGCCCTTGATGACGGGCGACGGCACGTAGGCGGCGAAGCGGCCGGCGCGCAGCATGCCGAACCCGAACTGCAGTACGCCGGACAGCAGCACCGCGAGCAGGAATGCGGAGAAGCTGCCGAGTTGCGCGATCCCTTCGACGACGATCACGACGAGGCCGGCGGCCGGCCCGCTGACGGACAACGACGAGCCGCTCAGCAGCGCGACGACGATGCCGCCGACGATGCCGGACACGAGCCCGGCGAATGGCTCGACGCCGGACGCATTGGCGATGCCGAGACAGAGCGGCAGCGCGACGAGGAAAACGACGATGCCGGCGACGACGTCGCGCGGCAGGGTGGACAGGCGCTCGTTCAGTTTCATGATTGGGGCGATTTCATTGGCGTAGGGGGCGGGGGAATCAGCCGAGCGCGGCGGCCGCAGCGGCCTGCACGGGCTCGACATTGGCAGGCGGCGTCGCGTAGCCGGAATCGAGTTCCTGCAGGCGACCGTCGGCGAGCGAAAAGATCCAGCCGTGCACGAGCGGCGGTCGTTCCCGGCCGCGCACGATCGGCGACGCGCGCAGCAACCGTACCTGTTCGAGCACGTTCAGCTCGGCGAGGCGGTCGGCGGCGGCCGTGTCGTCGAGCCCGTCGAGCGTGTCGCGATGGCGCCGTGCGAGCGCGCAGAGCGGTGCGATGCGGCGCGCGACGTGCGGCAGCTCGGACGGCGGCGGCAGCAACGACGCGCGCACGCCGCCGCACCCGTAGTGCCCGCACACGATCACGTGGTCGACCTGCAGCACGCGCACCGCGTACTCGAGCACGCTGGCGGAATTATCGTCGTCGGGATGGAACAGGTTCGCGATGTTGCGATGGACGAACAACTCGCCGGGTGCGCAGTGCGTGATGGTTTCGGCGGGCACGCGGCTGTCCGAGCAGCCGATCCACAGCACGCGCGGATTCTGGCCGCGCGCGAGCGCGTCGAAAAAGCCCGGCGTGTGTTCGCGCGTCTCGCGGGCCCAGGCGATGTTGGCAACCAGCATGCTCTTGGGGCGATTCATGAGGACTCCTTTATGACAAAGGCAAATAAATATCGGCCGAAATGGCGTAATAGGATTCTTTCTGGATTGAAAGGTTCGAATTTCGACTGATATTAGGGGTATGCCCTAGCATTCCGGGGGCATTGAAACAAATTGTTTCAAATTGGATTGGTGTAGTGCATTGCGTGCACCAACCCAACGCATGACATGCGTTGCGCATGCCTGTTTTCGCGAAAAGGCCCGCGTGACGGGGATTTCAGCGTGTTGCCATTGGAATGTCATCGATCGGAAAAGATTTCCGTCGGATTTCCTGGATTAATTGGATAGCGGAAAAAAGGAGTGGCCATTCGCGCAATAATTCGTGAATGGCCATTGTGAAAATTGCGCGTAAATGCGTAATCGGTCAGAACAGGTTGCGGCGATCGGGGTCGTGCAGCGGGTCCGGCGTTTTCTGCGTGATGCGCAGGATGCCCTGCGGATCGAAGTAGAAGCTGTACATCATGTACCAGACGTTGTCCTCGAGATACCGGTACGTCCATACCTCGCGCTTCATCAGCGGGAAGTAGGACGTCTCGACGGGGCGTCCGAAATTGACGAGGACATCGGTCTTCGTCCACTTGCCGATCTCCGCACGATAGAACTCGCTCGGCTGCAGCACCTGGCGTACGTTGACGATCTTGTGGGCCGCGTCGACGTCGGCCGCGACCGTGACCTCGCCCATCGGCTGGGTCGGCCACATCAGCCGCTTGCCGCCGCCGGGCAGGTCGTAGATCTCGCGCGGCGGGCCCATGCGCGCGACGATCGCCGACTCGTCCTGGCCCGCCTGGTATTGCTGCCACGGTTGTGCGCAACCGGCCAGCAGCGCGGCGGCACAGGCGAGCAGCGCCGGCAGGCGCGCGGGAATGCGTATGCGCATGGGGATTCTCCAGAATACGGAAACAGGATCCGTTTTATCACGGACGGCGCGCGACGGCACATCGCATCGAAAAAATCGGTACGGATCGCCGGCGCTGTCGCGCTTGCGGCCGGCAGGGGCGCCGGCCTATGATCCGCGCTTCTCGGGCAGATCGAAGGGCAGGTAGCCGATGCAGGGGTGGAAACGGTGCGCGTTCGCGTTGAGCGCGGGGTGGATGCTGGTGTCGTCCGCGTTTGCCGGCGGCGAGCCGGTGCGGATCGCGCTGATCGAAGGGATGTCGGGCCCGTTCGCGAACGCCGGTGCGGCGGTCGAGCGCAACCTGCGCTTCGGCGTCGAGCAGGTCAACGCGTCGGGCGGCGTGAAGCTGCGCGACGGCGCGCATCCGCTCGAGCTCGTCGTGCTCGACAGCAAGGGCAGCCCGGAGGAGGCGCTCGTGCAGTTGCGCGCGGCTGCGGACCGGCATATCGGTTTCGTCGCGCAGGGCAACAGTTCGGCCGTCGCGGCCGCGCTCGTCGCGGCGCTCGACAAGCTGAACGCACGCGACCCGGATAACCGGATGCTGTTCCTCAACTATTCGGCCGACGATCCGGCACTGACCGGCGCGCGCTGCAGTTTCTGGCATTTCCGCTTCGACGCGCACGCGGGGATGCGGATGGCCGCGCTCGCGGACGTGATGGCGCACGACCGCGCGCTGCGCAAGGTCTATCTGCTGAACCAGGACTACAGTTTCGGCCGCGACGTCAGCACGCTCGCGCGGCAGGCGCTGGCCGCGCGGCGCCCGGACGTGACGATCGCCGGCGACGAATTCCACCCGATCGGCCGGATCAAGGATTTCTCGCCGTATATCGCAAAAATCCGTACGAGCGGCGCGGACGCCGTCGTGACCGGCAACTGGGGCAACGACCTCACGCTGCTCGTGAAGGCGGCGCGTGAGCAGGGGCTGAATGCGAAGTTCTATACGTTCTACGGCAACAGCCTCGGCGCGCCGGCCGCGCTCGGCGATGCGGGCGTCGGGCGGGTCGTCGCCGTGGCGGACTGGCACCCGAACGCGGGCGGCGCGAAATCCGACGCGTTCTACCGCGCGTTCCGGGCCCGTTTTCCGGCCGCGCAGGACGACTATCCGGTGCGGCGAATGAGCGTGATGATCGAGATGCTGGCCGCCGCGATGAACCGCGCGGGGTCGGCCGACCCCGTCGCGGTCGCGCGTGCGCTCGAGGGCTTGTCGTTCGACGACGGCTTCCACGCGTCGCGGATGCGCGCGCAGGATCACCAGTTGATCCAGCCCCTTTACGTGATGGAGATGGACAAGGCCGGCAAGCCGGGCGTGCGCTTCGACAACGAGGGTTCGGGCTACGGTTTCCGGACGGTGCTCGCGGTGCCGGCGCAGCGCACGGAAAATCCGTCTGCCTGTTCGATGACGCGCCCGTGACAGGGGCGGTAGGAACGGTGTGGAGTTGTGTTACAATGCCCGCCGGTTGTAAGTCACGGCACGGCCATTCTTCCGTGTCCGCCTGTTCAGTTAGTAAGTAGGAAACTAAGGAAATCACATGTCTGTTGCAGATATCAAGAAGTCGGAAGTCGTTGCTCAGTTCGCCCGCGGTACCAACGACACGGGGTCGCCCGAAGTCCAGGTCGCACTGCTGACCGCACGTATCGTCGAACTGACGGGTCACTTCAAGACCCACGCGAAGGATCACCACAGCCGCCGCGGCCTGCTGCGCATGGTTAGCCGCCGCCGCAAGCTGCTCGACTACCTCAAGGGCAAGGATGCCGACCGTTACCGCGCACTGATCGAGAAGCTGGGTCTGCGTAAGTAATCGAGGCGATTGCCGCCAGCAAGATGCCTGTGTCAGTCCGCTGATACAGGCATTTTGTTTTTGCGCGGTGCGTAGCGTCACACGCACCGCAGGCTGTCCTGCACGTTGGTGCCGGATTGCCGGAACGGCTGATACCGGGGTCGGGATTTGTGTCATTCCAGCGCGTCGCTGCCCGAGCGCCGCGCTGGAATGGCATAAAAAACACACCTTGCTCCGGGTGATTCGGTCGGGACGCCGCCGTGCGGGATGGCCCGTGCGGCGAATGAAATGCATGAATTCAAAGGAGCAACCATGTCCATGTTCAACAAGGTCGTGAAGGAATTCCAGTGGGGCCAGCACAAGGTGCGCCTCGAAACCGGTGAAGTCGCTCGCCAGGCAAGCGGCGCCGTGATCGTCGACGTCGAAGACACCGTCGTGCTGGCAACCGTCGTCGGCGCGAAGTCGGCGAAGCCGGGTCAGGATTTCTTCCCGCTGACCGTCGACTACCTCGAAAAGACCTACTCGGCCGGCAAGATCCCGGGCGGCTTCTTCCGCCGCGAAGGCCGTCCGTCGGAGCACGAGACGCTGACGTCGCGCCTGATCGACCGTCCGCTGCGCCCGCTGTTCCCGGAAGGCTTCTACAACGAAGTCCAGGTCGTGATCCACGTGCTGTCCGTGAACCCGGAAATCCCGGCGGACATCCCCGCGCTGATCGGCGCATCGGCTGCGCTCGCCGTGTCGGGCCTGCCGTTCAACGGCCCGGTCGGTGCCGCGCGCGTCGCGTACATCGACAACGCCTACGTGCTGAATCCGACGCGTGACCAGATCAAGGCGTCGAGCCTCGACCTCGTCGTCGCGGGTACGGAACGCGCGGTGCTGATGGTCGAATCGGAAGCCGACCAGCTGTCGGAAGACGTGATGCTGGGCGCCGTGGTGTTCGGCCACGAGCAGATGCAAGTGGCGATCGACGCGATCCACGAACTGGTGCGCGAAGGCGGCAAGCCCGAGTGGGACTGGCAGCCGGCGCCGAAGAACGAGGCGCTGATCGCACGCGTGACCGAGCTGGCGCAGAACGACCTGCTCGCCGCTTACCAGCTCCGCGACAAGCAGGCTCGCTCGGCGAAGCTGAAGGAAGTCTATTCGGCGACTTCGGCGAAGCTCGAGGAAGACGCGCTGGCGGCCGGCACGGTTGCTGCCGACAAGGCCACCGTCGGCAACGTCCTGTTCGACATCGAGGCAAAGATCGTCCGTTCGCAGATCCTGAACGGCGAGCCGCGCATCGACGGCCGCGATACGCGCACCGTGCGCCCGATCGAGATCCGCACCGGCGTGCTGCCGCGCACCCACGGCTCGGCGCTGTTCACGCGCGGCGAGACGCAGGCGCTGGTCGTCGCGACGCTCGGCACGAAGGGTGACGAGCAGATCATCGACGCGCTCGAAGGCGAGTATCGCGAGCGCTTCATGCTCCACTACAACATGCCTCCGTTCGCGACCGGCGAAACGGGGCGCGTCGGCTCGCCGAAGCGCCGTGAAATCGGTCACGGCCGCCTCGCGAAGCGTGCGCTGGTCAAGTGCCTGCCGAGCGCCGACGAATTCGGCTACTCGATCCGCGTCGTGTCGGAAATCACCGAGTCGAACGGTTCGTCGTCGATGGCATCGGTGTGCGGCGGCTGCCTCGCGCTGATGGACGCCGGCGTGCCGATGAAGGCGCACGTTGCTGGCATCGCGATGGGCCTGATCCTCGAAGGCAACAAGTTCGCGGTGTTGACCGACATCCTCGGCGACGAAGATCACCTCGGCGACATGGACTTCAAGGTGGCCGGCACGGAGCAAGGCGTGACGGCGCTGCAGATGGACATCAAGATCCAGGGCATCACGAAGGAAATCATGCAGGTCGCGCTCGCGCAGGCGAAGGAAGGCCGCATGCACATCCTCGGCAAGATGACGTCGGCGGTCTCGGGTGCGAACACGCAGCTGTCCGAATTCGCGCCGCGCATGATCACGATCAAGATCAACCCGGAAAAGATCCGCGACGTGATCGGCAAGGGCGGTTCGGTGATCCGTGCGCTGACGGAAGAAACGGGCACGACCATCGACATCTCGGACGACGGCGTCGTGACGATCGCGAGCACGAACAGCGACGGCATGGCCGAAGCGAAGAAGCGCATCGAGAACATCACGGCCGAGATCGAAGTCGGCCAGGTGTACGAAGGCACGGTGCTGAAGCTGCTCGATTTCGGCGCGATCGTGAACCTGCTGCCGGGCAAGGACGGCCTGCTGCACATCTCGGAAATCGTCAACGAGCGTGTGAAGGACATCAACGACTACCTGAAGGAAGGCCAGCAGGTCAAGGTCAAGGTGATCCAGACGGACGAGAAGGGTCGCGTGCGTCTGTCGGCAAAGGCGCTGCTGAATGAAGCAGCGGCAGCGTCGCAGTCGGACGCGCCGCCGCAGCAGTAAGCGGGCAGGCGGACCAACGGCCGGCAGCGCGAAAGCGCGCCGGCCGTTTTTTCTGTAGCATCGTTGTGCGGCGCAGCAGCGCCGGCGAGGCGCCCGTGCCGCGCGCACGGGCGCCATCCGATTCCGATCCTGGAGCCACCGTCACCATGAAAGCCATCGAAATCACCGAATTCGGCGCCCCCGACGTGCTGAAGCTTGCGGAGCGTCCGCGCCCCGAACCGAAGCGCGGCGAGGTGCTGATCAAGGTGGCGGCTTCCGGCGTGAACCGGCCCGACGTATTCCAGCGCAAGGGCGCCTATGCGCCGCCGCCGGGCGCGTCGGATCTGCCGGGCCTTGAGGTCGCGGGCGAGATCGTCGGCGGCGACCTGTCCGATGCCGCGCTGAACCCGTTCGGCCTGAAGCTCGGCGATCGCGTGTGTGCGCTGCTCGCGGGCGGCGGTTATGCCGAGTATGCGGTCGCACCGCTGCCGCAATGCCTGCCGGTGCCCGACGGGCTCACCGATATCGAGGCCGCGTCGCTGCCAGAAACGTTTTTCACCGTGTGGAGCAACGTGTTCGACCGTGCGCAGCTCGGCGCGGGCGAGGGCGGCGAGCAGGAAACGCTGCTCGTGCAGGGCGGCTCGAGCGGCATCGGCGTGACGGCGATCCAGATCGCGCATGCGCTCGGTTTTCGCGTGTTCGCGACGGCCGGCACCGCCGACAAGTGCCGTGCGTGCGAGGCGCTCGGCGCGGAGCGCGCAATCAACTACAAGACCGAAGACTTCGTCGAGGTCGTGAAGTCGCTGACGCACGATCGCGGCGTCGACGTGATCCTTGACATGGTGGCGGGCTCGTACGTGCCGCGCGAGCTGTCCGCGCTCGCGGACGGCGGCCGCCTCGTGCTGATCGCGCTGCTCGGCGGCGCGAAGGCCGACGTCAACCTGAGCGAGATCCTGCGGCGCAGGCTGACGGTCACGGGTTCCACGCTGCGGCCGCGCCCGGTCGAGTTCAAGGCGCGCATCGCCGCGCAACTGAAGGCGCGCGTGTGGCCGCTGATCGCCGACGGCAGCATCAAGCCGGTGATCTATCGTGTGCTGCCGGCCGCGGAAGCCGCGCAGGCGCACGCGCTGATGGAAAGCAGCGAGCATACCGGCAAGATCGTGCTCGATTGGGGTGCGAACGCCTGACGGCCCGTGCGGCCGGCCTTGACATGCGCGGTTTGACCGGTTCAAGCCGTGCGCAGTAAAATCGCGGGTTTGCTTCGCCAGATCAAACCTGACGGCCGGTTTCCGGCGCGTTAATGACACAGCGGTGACGAGACAGACACGATGTCGAAACAGAGAACTAAGCGGGTGATCGGCAACTGGAAGATGCACGGCCGGCTGGCCGGCAACCAGGCGTTGCTGAACGAAGTGGTGCAGGGCGCGGGCGCGGTGGCGGCCGAAACGTCGGTCGGCGTGTGCGTGCCGTTCCCCTATCTCGCGCAGGTTCAGGCGCAGCTCGACGGCGGTCGTGTCGCCTGGGGCGCGCAGGACGTGTCCGCGCACGAGCAGGGCGCGTTCACCGGCGAAGTGGCGGCCGCGATGGTTGCGGAATTCGGCGCGCGCTATGCGATCGTCGGCCACTCGGAGCGTCGCGCGTATCACGGCGAGCGCAACGAGACGGTCGCGGCGAAGACGCAGCGCGCGCTCGCGGCCGGCCTCACGCCGGTCGTGTGCGTCGGCGAGACGCTCGACGAGCGCGAGTCGGGCGCGACCGAGCAGGTCGTCGGTGCGCAGCTCGACGCGGTGCTGGCCGTGCTGACGGCCGACGAGGCTGCACGCATCGTCGTCGCGTACGAGCCGGTCTGGGCGATCGGCACGGGCAAGAGCGCGACGTCGGCGCAGGCACAGGACGTGCACGCGTTCCTGCGTGCGCGTCTCGCGGCAAAGGGCGCGGCTGACGTGTCCGTGCTGTACGGCGGCAGCGTGAAGCCGGACAACGCGGAAGAGCTGTTTGCGCAGCCGGACATCGACGGCGGCCTGATCGGCGGCGCGTCGCTGAAGGCGGAAGATTTCCTGGCGATCTGCCGGGCCGCGCGTTGAGCGGTCTGCGATCGAATTGAACCATGAAGGCGGCCGGTCGATCCGGTCGCCCGATCCAATCGGGTGGGTGTGATGCTGTTATTCAAGACGCTGATTATTGTGGTGCAGGTACTGTCTGCACTCGGTGTGATTGGTCTCGTGCTGCTGCAGCACGGCAAGGGTGCCGACATGGGCGCTGCATTCGGCAGCGGCGCGTCGGGCAGCCTGTTCGGTGCGACGGGCTCGGCGAACTTCCTGTCGCGCACGACGGGCATTCTCGCGACGATCTTTTTTATCGCGACGCTCGCGCTGACGTACCTCGGTTCGTACAAGTCGACGCCGTCGGCGGGCGTGCTCGGCGCGGCTGCGACCGCACCGGCATCGGCGCCTGCAGCGTCGGCGCCGGCCGTTGCGGCATCCGCTGCCGCGGGTTCGGCTGCAAGCGCGCCGGGCCAGGACGTCCCGAAATAAAAAGTTAAATTTTTTGCGTTTGTGCGTTGAACAATTCTAGAAGTCGGGTTAGAATTTAAGTCTTGAAGCGATTCGCGGGAAACAAGCAGCACAACCCGAGTTGCATGCAGTGCCGACGTGGTGAAATTGGTAGACACGCTATCTTGAGGGGGTAGTGGCGAAAGCTGTGCGAGTTCGAGTCTCGCCGTCGGCACCAAAGTTACTCAATGCCAGCCGCTTCCAGTGGCTGGCATTTTTCATTTCTGGGGTGTCCTTGCGGTTGTCTTGCGATCGCCTGCACTCCGAAATGATTCCTTCCGCCGGAAGTGGTATTCTCCGGACGCTCAGAACCAACCGATAGAGGATTGCCTTGAACCTCGCAGCCTATTACCCCGTTTTGTTGTTCCTCCTCGTGGGCACTGGTTTAGGTATAGCGCTGGTCAGCATCGGCAAGCTCCTTGGTCCCAACAAGCCGGACGTCGAGAAGAACGCACCGTACGAGTGCGGCTTCGAAGCCTTTGAAGACGCCCGGATGAAATTCGACGTCCGGTATTACCTCGTCGCCATCCTGTTCATCATCTTCGATCTCGAAACCGCATTCCTGTTTCCGTGGGGCGTCGCGCTCCGGGACATCGGCTGGCCGGGTTTCATCGCAATGATGATTTTTCTGCTCGAATTCCTGCTGGGCTTTGCCTATATCTGGAAGAAAGGCGGGCTCGACTGGGAGTGATGGGTTAATCGCCGGTTTGCATGGGCGGCCACGCTCGGTCGCTCGTCTGGAGTGGAAAGCAAATGAGTATCGAAGGGGTCTTGAAGGAAGGGTTTGTCACCACGACGGCTGACAAGCTGATCAACTGGACGCGTACCGGCTCGCTGTGGCCGATGACGTTCGGGCTCGCGTGTTGCGCCGTCGAGATGATGCATGCGGGCGCGGCCCGTTACGATCTGGACCGGTTCGGCGTCGTGTTTCGTCCGAGCCCGCGTCAATCGGACGTGATGATCGTCGCCGGCACGCTCTGCAACAAGATGGCGCCTGCGCTGCGCCGCGTGTACGACCAGATGGCCGAGCCGCGCTGGGTGATCTCGATGGGGTCGTGCGCGAACGGCGGTGGTTACTACCACTACTCGTACTCGGTGGTCCGCGGCTGCGACCGGATCGTGCCGGTCGACGTCTACGTGCCGGGCTGCCCGCCCACGGCCGAGGCGCTGGTCTACGGCGTGATCCAGCTTCAGGCGAAGATCCGCCGCACCAATACCATCGCCCGTCAATAAAGCCCCGAGCGTCCCCTCAATATGGCAAGCAAAATCGAGATCCTCAAGGCAAACCTCGAAGCCGCGCTCGGCGCGCGCGTGGTGAGCCTCACCGAAGCGATCGGTGAACTGACGCTCGTCGTGAAGGCGAGCGATTACCTCGAAGTCGCAAAGACGCTGCGCGACGATCCGAAGCTGCGTTTCGAGCAACTGATCGACCTCTGCGGCGTCGACTACCAGACCTTCGGCGACGGCGCCTACGACGGCCCGCGTTTCGCGGCCGTGTCGCACCTGCTGTCGGTCACGAACAACTGGCGCCTGCGCCTGCGTGCGTTCGCGCCGGACGACGACCTGCCGATCGTGGCATCGCTGGTCGACATCTGGAGCTCCGCGAACTGGTACGAGCGCGAAGCGTTCGACCTGTACGGCATCGTGTTCGAGGGCCACCCCGACCTGCGCCGCATCCTCACCGACTACGGCTTCATCGGCCACCCGTTCCGCAAGGACTTCCCGGTGTCGGGTTATGTCGAAATGCGTTACGACCCGGAAGAGAAGCGGGTCGTGTACCAGCCGGTGACGATCGAGCCGCGCGAAATCACGCCGCGCGTGATCCGCGAGGATCGCTATGGCGGTCTGAAACATTAAGGGGGCGTCATGGCAGAAATCAAGAACTACACGCTCAACTTCGGCCCGCAGCACCCGGCAGCGCACGGCGTGCTGCGCCTCGTGCTCGAGCTCGACGGCGAAGTCATCCAGCGTGCCGATCCGCACATCGGCCTGCTGCACCGCGCGACCGAAAAGCTCGCGGAATCCAAGACCTTCATCCAGTCCGTGCCGTACATGGACCGTCTCGACTACGTGTCGATGATGGTCAACGAGCACGGCTACGTGCTCGCGATCGAAAAGCTGCTCGGCATCGACGTGCCGGAGCGCGCGCAGTACATCCGCGTGCTGTTCGACGAGATCACGCGCGTGCTGAACCACCTGATGTGGATCGGCGCGCACGCACTCGACGTCGGCGCGATGGCCGTGTTCCTGTACGCATTCCGCGAACGCGAAGACCTGATGGACGTGTACGAAGCGGTGTCCGGCGCCCGGATGCACGCGGCGTACTATCGTCCGGGCGGCGTCTACCGCGACCTGCCTGACGCAATGCCGCAATACAAGGCGTCGAAGATTCGCAACGAGAAGGCGCTCGCGAAGATGAACGAAGCGCGCAGCGGCTCGGTGCTCGACTTCATCGACGACTTCTTCACGCGCTTCCCGAAGTGCGTCGACGAATACGAAACGCTGCTCACCGACAACCGGATCTGGAAGCAGCGTCTGGTCGGGATCGGCGTGGTCAGCCCCGAACGTGCGCTGCAGATGGGCCTGACGGGCCCGATGCTGCGCGGCTCGGGCATCGCGTGGGACCTGCGCAAGAAGCAGCCGTACGAAGTGTACGATCGCATGGATTTCGACGTGCCGGTCGGCGTGAACGGCGATTGCTACGACCGCTATCTGGTGCGCGTCGAAGAAATGCGCCAGTCGATCCGCATCGCGAAACAGTGTATTGAGTGGCTCCGCAAGAATCCGGGCCCGGTGATGACGGACAATCACAAGGTTGCACCGCCGTCGCGCGTCGGCATGAAGACCAACATGGAAGACTTGATTCACCACTTCAAGCTCTTCACCGAAGGTTTCCATGTGCCGGAAGGCGAAGCGTACGCGGCGGTCGAGCATCCGAAGGGCGAGTTCGGCATCTACCTCGTGTCGGACGGTGCCAACAAGCCGTATCGCCTCAAGATTCGCGCGCCGGGTTTCGCGCACCTGGCGTCGCTCGACGAAATGGCGCGCGGTCACATGATCGCCGACGCCGTCACGATCATCGGTACGCAGGACATCGTGTTCGGCGAGATCGATCGCTAATGGTTGCGCCGCCCGTTTGCTCCGGGCGGCGAGCGGTAAGTCACACGCGATGCGCGCTGAACCGGCGCGACTTCGCAAGCTGTCAACAGAGTGAGCGCCAGGTCTGCCGTCCATGCACCCCAAGTGTGCGGCAGGTTCTTCGTTCGGTAGGAATTGAAAGAGTCGTGTCTGAAAATGATCTCAGCTGAAGGCCTGAAGGAAATCGATCGAGCGTTGACGAAGTATCCCGCCGATCAGAAACAGTCCGCCGTGATGTCGGCGTTGGCCGTTGCTCAGGAAGAGCACGGCTGGCTGTCGCCCGAACTGATGCAGTTCGTTGCGGACTATCTCGGCATGCCGGCCGTCGCCGTGCAGGAAGTCGCGACGTTCTACACGATGTACGAGCTCAACCCGGTCGGCAAGCACAAGATCACGCTCTGCACGAACCTGCCGTGCCAGCTTGGCCCGCACGGCGGCGCGGAAGCGACTGCCGACTACCTGAAACAGAAGCTGGGCATCGGCTTCGGCGAAACCACGCCCGACGGCAAGTTCACGCTGAAGGAAGGCGAATGCATGGGCTCGTGCGGCGATGCGCCGGTGCTGCTGGTGAACAATCACAGAATGTGCAGCTTCATGAGCCGCGAGAAGATCGACCAGCTGCTTGAGGAGCTCTCGAAATGACGTCCCTCCACGACCGTCACATCAAACCGCTGATCCTCGCTGGTCTGAACGGCGAGAACTGGCATCTCGAAGACTACGTCGCGCGCGGCGGCTACAAGCAGCTGCGCCGCATTCTCGAAGAAAAGATTCCGCCCGAGCAGGTGATCGCCGACGTCAAGGCGTCGGGCCTGCGCGGCCGTGGCGGTGCGGGCTTCCCGACCGGCCTGAAGTGGAGCTTCATGCCGCGCCAGTTCCCGGGGCAGAAGTACCTCGTCTGCAACTCGGACGAAGGCGAGCCGGGCACGTTCAAGGATCGCGACATCCTGCGCTGGAACCCGCACGCGCTGATCGAAGGCATGGCCATCGGCGCATACGCGATGGGCATCACCGTCGGCTACAACTACATCCACGGCGAAATCTTCGAAGTGTATCGGCGCTTCGAGGCCGCGCTCGATGAAGCGCGCGCCGCAGGCTTCCTCGGCGACCACATCATGGGTTCCGAATTCTCGTTCCAGCTGCACGCGCACCACGGTTACGGCGCGTACATCTGCGGCGAGGAAACGGCGCTGCTCGAGTCGCTCGAAGGCAAGAAGGGCCAGCCGCGCTTCAAGCCGCCGTTCCCGGCGAGCTTCGGCGTGTACGGCAAGCCGACCACGATCAACAACACCGAGACGTTCGCCGCGGTGCCGTTCCTGCTGTCCATCGGGCCGCAGAATTATCTCGAGATCGGCAAGCCGAACAACGGCGGCACGAAGATTTTCTCGGTGTCGGGCGACGTCGAGCGTCCGGGCAACTACGAAGTGCCGCTCGGCACGCCGTTCGCGACGCTGATGGAGCTCGCCGGCGGGATGCGCGGCGGCAAGAAGATCAAGGCCGTGATTCCGGGCGGTTCGTCGGCACCGGTGATCCCGGGCGACATCATGATGCAGACCGATCTCGACTACGATTCGATCGCGAAGGCGGGCTCGATGCTCGGTTCCGGCGCGGTGATCGTGATGGACGAGACGCGCTGCATGGTGCGCTCGCTGCTGCGTCTGTCGTACTTCTACTACGAGGAATCGTGCGGCCAGTGCACGCCGTGCCGCGAAGGCACCGGCTGGCTGTATCGCGTCGTGAACCGTATCGAGCACGGCGAAGGCCGCCAGGAGGATCTGGACCTGCTGAACTCGGTTGCCGAGAACATCATGGGCCGCACGATCTGTGCGCTCGGCGATGCGGCGGCGATGCCGGTACGCGGGATGCTCAAGCACTACTGGGACGAATTCGCGTACCACGTCGAGCACAAGCACTGCATGGTCGGCGGCCACGCGCACGCGGCTGCGGCCTGAAGCGAACCCGGTTGCGGAATTTGAGCGCACGGTCGGGCGAAGGCGCGAACGGGCGGAAATAGGTTAAGGACCATTCACCATCATGGTTGAACTTGAAATAGACGGCAAGAAGGTCGAGGTGCCCGAAGGCAGCATGGTGATCCAGGCTGCGCACAAGGCGGATACGTACATTCCTCACTTCTGCTATCACAAGAAACTGTCGGTTGCGGCCAACTGCCGGATGTGTCTCGTCGAAGTCGAGAAGATGCCGAAGGCCGTGCCTGCCTGCGCGACTCCCGTGTCGGCCGGCATGATCGTCCACACGCAGTCCGACAAGGCCGTGAAGGCGCAGCAGTCGGTGATGGAATTCCTCCTCATCAATCACCCGCTCGATTGCCCGATCTGCGATCAGGGCGGCGAATGCCAGCTGCAGGATCTGGCGGTCGGCTACGGCAAGTCGTCGTCGCGCTACTCGGAAGAAAAGCGCGTGGTGTTCCACAAGAACGTGGGCCCGCTGATCTCGATGGAAGAAATGTCGCGCTGCATCCACTGCACGCGCTGCGTCCGCTTCGGCCAGGAAATCGCCGGCGTGATGGAGTTCGGCATGCTGGGCCGCGGCGAGCACTCGGAAATCACGACGTTCGTCGGCAAGACGGTCGATTCCGAGATGTCGGGCAACATGATCGACCTGTGCCCGGTCGGCGCGCTGACCAGCAAGCCGTTCCGCTACAGCGCCCGTACTTGGGAACTGTCGCGCCGCAAGTCGGTGAGCCCGCACGATTCCGTCGGCGCGAACCTCGTCGTGCAGGTGAAGAACAACCGCGTGATGCGCGTGCTGCCGTTCGAGAACGAAGCGATCAACGAATGCTGGATCTCGGACAAGGACCGCTTCTCGTATGAAGGCCTCAACAGCGAAGAGCGCCTGACGAAGCCGATGCTGAAGCAGGGCGGCCAGTGGATCGAAACCGACTGGCAGACCGCGCTCGAATACGTCGCGAAGGGCCTGAAGGGCATCGCCGCGGATCACGGCGCGAACGCGCTGGCGATGCTCGCGAGCGCGCACAGCACCGCTGAAGAGCTGTTCCTCGTGAAGCAGCTCGCACACGAACTGAAGACGCCGAACGTCGATTTCCGTCTGCGTCAGCAGGATTTCTCGGCGCCGGTGCAGGGCGCGCCGTGGCTCGGCATGCCGATCGCCGACCTGTCGAACGTGGACGCCGCGTTCGTCGTCGGTTCGTTCCTGCGCCGCGACCATCCGCTGTTCGCCGCGCGCCTGCGTCAGGCCGCGAAGAACGGCGCGAAGCTGCACTTCCTGCACGCGACCGGTGACGACGCACTGATCCCGACCGCGCAGCGCATCGTCGCCGCGCCGTCGGCATGGCTCGACGAGCTGGCCGGCATCGCCGCGGCCGTCGCGCAACTGCGCGGCGTCGCGCTGCCCGACACGCTCGCCGGCGTCACCGCATCGCCGGCCGCCCAGGCGGTCGCGCAGTCGCTCGCGAACGGCGAGCGACGCGCGGTGCTGCTCGGCAACGTCGCGGTCCGCCATCCGGAATTCGCGAAGCTGCACGCGGTCGCCCAGTGGATCGCCGACAACACCGGCGCCACGTTCGGCTTCCTGACGGAAGCGGCTAACACGGTCGGCGCGCACGTCGTCGGCGCGCTGCCGGGCGAAGGCGGCCTGAATGCGCGCGAAGCGTTCGCGCAGCCGCGCAAGGGCTACGTGCTGCTGAACGTCGAACCGGAATTCGACACTGCCGATCCGGCGCAGGCGCTTGCCGCGCTGAACCAGGCCGAGATGGTCGTCGTGATGTCGCCGTTCAAGCACGGCCTCGACTACGCCGACGTGCTGCTGCCGGTTGCGCCGTTCACGGAAACGGCCGGCACGTTCGTCAACGCGGAAGGCACCGTGCAGAGCTTCAACGGCGTCGTGCGCCCGCTCGGCGACACGCGTCCGGCCTGGAAGGTGCTGCGCGTGCTGGGCAGCCTGCTCGGCCTGCCGAACTTCGAATACGAGACGGCGGAAGAAGTGCGTCTCGCGGCGCTCGGCGATGAAGGCGTCGCGGGCCGTCTGTCGAACCAGACGTCGGTCGCGCCGGCGCGCGTCGCGGCGAATGCCGCGAACGGCGGCTTCGAGCGCCTGGCCGATGTGCCGATCTATCACGCCGACGCGCTCGTGCGCCGCGCAGGTGCACTGCACCTGACGGCCGCCGCGAAGGCGGCGAATGCCGCAGCCCTGCCGGCCGCGCTGTTCGACAAGCTGGGCTTGAAGGAAGGCGACGCCGTGCGCGTGCGCCAGGGCGAGCGTGCGGTGCAGTTGCCGGCCGTGCGCGACGCGAATCTTGCGGAGACGGTCGTTCGCGTGTCGGCGGCGACGCCTGCCGGCGCAGCGCTCGGCAGCCTGTCCGGTGAACTGGTGGTGGAGAAGGCGTAAATGAGCTTGTTCGATACGATCAACGCGGGCGGAGCCCAGCTTCTCGGCTTCGCGTGGCCGACGGTGTGGGCAGTCGTGCGCATCCTCGTCGTCTCCGTCGTCATCCTGCTGTGCGTCGCGTACCTGATTCTGTGGGAACGCAAGCTGATCGGCTGGATGCACGTGCGTCTCGGTCCGAACCGCGTCGGCCCCGGCGGCCTGCTGCAGCCGATCGCCGACGTGCTGAAGCTGCTGCTGAAGGAAGTCATTCAGCCGAGCGCCGCCAGCCGCTGGCTGTACCTGATCGCGCCGGTCATGACCGTCGTGCCGGCATTCGCCGTGTGGGCCGTGATCCCGTTCCAGGCTCAGGCCGTGCTCGCGAACATCAACGCGGGCCTGCTGTACGCGATGGCGATCTCGTCGATCGGCGTGTACGCGGTGATCCTTGCGGGCTGGGCGTCGAACTCGAAGTACGCGTTCCTCGGCGCGATGCGCGCCGCGGCGCAGATGGTCTCGTACGAAATCTCGATGGGCTTCGCGCTGGTGCTGGTGCTGATGACGGCCGGCAGCCTGAACATGTCGGAAATCGTCGGTTCGCAGCAGCACGGCTTCTTCGCGGGCCACGGCGTGAACTTCCTGTCGTGGAACTGGCTGCCGCTGCTGCCGGCGTTCGTCGTCTACTTCATCTCGGGCATCGCCGAAACGAACCGTCACCCGTTCGACGTGGTGGAAGGGGAGTCGGAAATCGTTGCCGGTCACATGATCGACTACTCGGGCATGGCGTTCGCGCTGTTCTTCCTCGCCGAGTACATCAACATGATCGTGATCTCGGCACTGGCTGCGACGCTGTTCCTCGGCGGCTGGGATGCACCGTTCGAGTTCCTGTCGTTCATTCCGGGCATCTTCTGGCTGGTGCTGAAGGTCTTTGCGCTGCTGTCGGTGTTCATCTGGGTTCGCGCGACGTTCCCGCGCTACCGTTACGACCAGATCATGCGTCTGGGCTGGAAGGTGTTCCTGCCCGTCACGGTGATCTGGGTGGTCGTGGTCGGCTTCTGGATGATGTCGCCGCTCAACATCTGGGTGAAGTAATCGGACGAAATCATGACGGCAATCCAACACTTCTTTAAGACCTTCTTCCTGACCGAGCTGCTGAAGGGGCTCGCGCTGACCGGTCGTTACACGTTCAAGCGCAAGTTCACCGTGCAGTTCCCGGAAGAGAAGACCCCGATCTCGCCGCGTTTTCGGGGGCTGCACGCACTGCGCCGCTACGAGAACGGCGAAGAGCGCTGCATCGCGTGCAAGCTGTGCGAGGCCGTGTGTCCCGCATTGGCGATCACGATCGAATCGGAAACGCGCGCGGACAACACGCGCCGCACGACGCGCTACGACATCGACCTGACGAAGTGCATCTTCTGCGGTTTCTGCGAAGAGAGCTGCCCGGTCGATTCGATCGTCGAGACGCAGATTCTCGAGTACCACGGCGAAAAGCGCGGCGACCTGTATTTCACGAAGGAAATGCTGCTCGCGGTGGGCGATCGCTACGAGAAGGACATCGCCGCGGCGAAGGCTGCCGACGCGCCGTATCGTTGATTGTGTTTGCAGTGCCGGCCCGCAACATGGGCCGAGCCGCCGCGACGGGTGCGGGCGTCCCGCAAGCCGCGCCTGACTATGGCCTAACGATGAACCGGTAATCATGGAATTCACGACCGTACTGTTCTACATCTTCGCGCTGCTCCTGGTGGTATCAGGGCTGAAGGTGATCACTTCGCGCAACCCGGTGGCGTCTGCGCTTTTCCTTGTGCTGGCGTTCTTCAACGCCGCCGCGATCTGGATGCTGCTGGAAGCGGAGTTCCTCGCGATCCTGCTGGTGCTGGTCTACGTGGGCGCCGTGATGGTGCTGTTCCTGTTCGTCGTGATGATGCTGGACATCAACATCGACTACCTGCGCCGCGACTTCAAGCGCTTCGTACCGATGGCGACCGTGGTCGGCGCGATCATCGTGATCGAGACCGCGCTGATCCTTTGGCGCGGCTACGGCGACACGCACACGGTGCACGCGATGGCGACGGGCGAGATGGCCAACTGGTCGAACACGCGACTGATCGGCAAGGTGATCTACACCGACTACATCTTCGCGTTTGAAATCGCCGGCCTCGTGCTGCTGGTCGCGATCATTGCCGCGATCGGGCTGACCGAGCGCAAGGGCAAGGACAGCAAGCGCCAGCGCGTGTCGGATCAGGTCAAGGTGCGCCGCAACGATCGCGTGCGCCTCGTGAAGATGGAAGCGGACAAGCCGGAGCCGGAAACGGCGCAGAGCGAAGCCGGTACGAGCACCAACGGCTAAGCGGAGGAAAGAAAACCATGTTGACTCTTGCTCACTACCTCGTGCTCGGCGCGATCCTGTTTGCGATCGCGATCGTCGGGATCTTCCTGAACCGCCGCAACATCATCATCATCCTGATGGCGATCGAACTGATGCTGCTGGCGGTGAATACCAACTTCGTCGCGTTCTCGCACTACCTCGGCGATGTGCACGGCCAGATCTTCGTGTTCTTCGTGCTGACGGTCGCCGCAGCGGAAGCCGCGATCGGCCTCGCGATTCTGGTGACCCTGTTCCGTAAGCTCGACACGATCAATGTCGAGGATCTCGATCAGCTCAAAGGTTAATTTCAGGCAACGCTGTTATGTCAACGACACTCAATGAAAACCTGCTGCTGGCGATTCCGCTCGCTCCGCTGGCCGGCTCGCTGATTGCGGGGCTGTTCGGGAACGCAGTCGGGCGCAAGGGCGCACACCGGATCACGATCCTCGGCGTGATGATCGCGTTCCTCCTGTCGGCGAAAGTCTTCGTCGACGTGATGGGCGGCGCGAGCTTCAACGCGACCATCTACGAATGGATGCGGGTCGGCTCGCTGAAGCTCGAAGTCGGCTTCCTGGTCGATTCGATGACCGCGATGATGATGGTCGTCGTGACCTTCGTGTCGCTGATGGTGCACATCTACACGATCGGCTACATGTCGGAAGAAGACGGCTACCAGCGCTTCTTCTCGTACATCTCGCTGTTCACGTTCTCGATGCTGATGCTCGTGATGAGCAACAACTTCCTGCAGCTGTTCTTCGGCTGGGAAGCGGTGGGTCTGGTGTCGTACCTGCTGATCGGCTTCTACTTCACGCGTGAGAGCGCGATCTACGCGAACATGAAGGCGTTCCTCGTGAACCGCGTGGGCGACTTCGGCTTCCTGCTCGGCATCGGCCTGCTGCTCGCGTTCGCCGGCTCGATGAACTACGGCGAAGTGTTCGCGAAGCGCGCGGAGCTCGCGAGCCTGCACTTCCCGGGCACCGACTGGGGCCTGCTGACCGTCGCCTGTATCTGCCTGTTCATCGGCGCGATGGGTAAATCGGCACAGTTCCCGCTGCACGTGTGGCTGCCGGACTCGATGGAAGGCCCGACCCCGATCTCGGCGCTGATTCACGCGGCGACGATGGTGACGGCCGGCATCTTCATGGTGTCGCGCATGTCGCCGCTGTTCGAGCTGTCGGACACCGCGCTGTCGTTCGTCACGGTGATCGGCGCGATCACGGCGCTGTTCATGGGCTTCCTCGGCATCATCCAGAACGACATCAAGCGCGTGGTCGCGTATTCGACGCTGTCGCAGCTCGGCTACATGACGGTCGCGCTCGGCGTGTCCGCGTACCCGGTCGCATTGTTCCACCTGATGACGCACGCGTTCTTCAAGGCGCTGCTGTTCCTCGCCGCGGGCTCGGTGATCATCGGCATGCACCACGACCAGGACATCCGCAACATGGGCGGCCTGCGCAAGTACATGCCGATCACGTGGATCACGTCGCTGATCGGCTCGCTCGCACTGATCGGCACGCCGTTCTTCTCCGGCTTCTACTCGAAGGATTCGATCATCGAGGCCGTGAAGGAATCGCATCTCGCGGGTTCGGGCTTCGCGTACTTCGCGGTGGTCGCCAGCGTGTTCGTGACGGCGCTGTACTCGTTCCGCATGTACTTCCTCGTGTTCCACGGCGAAGAGCGCTTCCGCAAGCCGAAGCATCCTGAATCGCCGATGGGCATGGCGGCCGCGCACGGTCACGACGATCACGGCCACGGCCATGGTCACGACGACCACGCACACGAACCGCACGAGACCCCGTGGGTCGTGTGGCTGCCGCTCGTGCTGCTCGCGATTCCGTCGGTGATCGTCGGTGCGATCGCGATCGGCCCGATGCTGTACGGCAGCTTCTTCGAACATGGCGTGGCATTCGACAAGGTGATCTTCATCGGCGAAAACCACCCGGGCCTCGAAGAGCTGGGCAAGGAATTCCATGGCTGGGCCGCGATGGGCCTGCACTCGCTGACGACGCTGCCGTTGTGGCTCGCGATCGCCGGCGTCGTGGTCGCGTGGTTCCTGTACCTGAAGCGTCCTGAGCTGCCTGCCGTGATCCGCCGCGCGTTCGGCCCGATCTACACGCTGCTCGACAACAAGTACTACATGGACAAGATCAACGAGGTGGTGTTTGCCAAGGGCTCGGTCGCGATCGGCCGCGGTCTGTGGAAAGAGGGCGATGTCGTCGTGATCGACGGTCTCGTCAACGGCAGCGCCCGGTTCATCGGCTGGTTCGCCGGCGTGATCCGCTTCCTCCAATCCGGTTACATCTATCACTACGCGTTCGCCATGATCATCGGCATGCTGGGGCTCTTGACCCTGTTTGTAACGCTCGGCGGCAAATAAGGCGAGGGGACAAGAACAATGCACGCTTTTCCGATTCTCAGTACCGCGATCTGGCTGCCGATCGTTTTCGGCCTCCTCGTGCTCGCGGTGGGTAACGACAAAAATCCGGGGACGGCCCGCTGGGTCGCGCTGATCGGCTCGCTGCTCGGCCTCGCGGTCACGATTCCGCTGATCACGGGCTTCGACTCGAGCACGGCTGCGCTGCAGTTCGTCGAGAAGTCGACCTGGATCGAACGCTTCGACATCGCGTATCACCTCGGCGTCGACGGTATCTCGATGTGGTTCGTCGTACTGACCGCGCTGATCACGGTGATCGTCGTGATCGCCGCGTGGGAAGTGATCACCGAGAACGTCGCGCAGTACCTCGCGGCCTTCCTGATCCTGTCCGGGATCATGATCGGCGTGTTCTCGGCGGCCGACGGCCTGCTGTTCTACGTGTTCTTCGAGGCGACCCTGATCCCGATGTACATCATCATCGGCGTGTGGGGCGGCCCGAACCGCGTGTATGCGGCGTTCAAGTTCTTCCTGTACACGCTGGCCGGCTCGCTGCTGATGCTGGTCGCGCTGATCTACCTGTACACGGAAACGCACTCGTTCGACCTCGCGACGTGGCAGAACGCGAAGATCGCGATGACGCCACAGATCCTGCTGTTCATCGCGTTCTTCCTTGCGTTCGCGGTGAAGGTGCCGATGTGGCCGGTGCACACCTGGCTGCCGGACGCGCACGTGGAAGCGCCGACGGGCGGTTCGGTCGTGCTGGCTGCGATCATGCTGAAGCTCGGCGCGTACGGTTTCCTGCGCTTCTCGCTGCCGATCACGCCTGACGCGAGCCACTTCCTGGCACCCGTCGTGATCACGCTGTCGCTGATCGCGGTGATCTACATCGGCCTCGTCGCGATGGTGCAGTCCGACATGAAGAAGCTGGTCGCGTATTCGTCGATTGCGCACATGGGCTTCGTCACGCTCGGCTTCTTCATCTTCAACCAGCTCGGCGTCGAAGGCGCGATCGTCCAGATGATCTCGCACGGCTTCGTGTCGGGCGCGATGTTCCTCTGCATCGGCGTGCTGTACGACCGCTTGCACTCGCGCCAGATCGCCGACTACGGCGGCGTCGTCAACGTGATGCCGAAGTTCGCGGCATTCGCGATGCTGTTCTCGATGGCCAACTGCGGCCTGCCGGGTACGTCGGGTTTCGTCGGCGAGTTCATGGTGATTCTCGCGGCCGTCCAGTACAACTTCTGGATCGCATTCGGCGCGGCATTCACGCTGATCCTCGGTGCCGCATACACGCTGTGGATGTACAAGCGCGTGTACTTCGGCGCGGTGGCGAACGATCACGTCGCCAAGCTGAAGGACATCGGCCGTCGCGAATTCCTGATGCTGGCCGTGCTGGCCGCGTTCACGATGCTGATGGGCCTGTATCCGAAGCCCTTTACCGACGTGATGCACGTTTCCGTCGAAAACCTCCTCTCCCACGTCGCGCAGTCCAAGCTGCCGCTGGCCCAGTAATCGCGAGCGGAGGAAATCAAGATCATGCAAAACGCTCCTATGAATGTCCTGTTGCCTGACGCGCTGGTGATGGCCGCCATCGTCGTCGCATGGCTGAACGACACCTTTACCGGTGCTTCCGGCCGCCGGCTGACCTATCTGATCGCGGTCGTATCGTCGGTCGTCGCCGGCGTGTGGTTTGCGGTGCAGGCGCTCGACCCGCAGCAGTACTACTTCTTCTCGAAGATGGTCGTCGTCGACTCGTTCGCGAGCACGATGAAGGCCGTCGTGTCGTTCGGTTTCGCGGTCTCGCTCGTCTATTCGCGCAAGTACCTCGAAGATCGCGACATGTTCCGCGGCGACGTGTTCCTGCTCGGCATGTTCTCGCTGCTCGGCCAGCTGGTCATGGTGTCGGGCAACAACTTCCTGACGCTGTACCTCGGTCTCGAACTGATGTCGCTGTCGCTGTACGCGGTCATCGCGCTGCGCCGCGATGCCCCGCAGTCGAGCGAAGCCGCGATGAAGTACTACGTGCTGGGCGCGCTTGCGTCGGGCTTCGTGCTGTACGGCATCTCGATGCTCTACGGTGCGACCGGCTCGCTCGAGCTGGGCGAGGTGTACAAGGCGGTCGGCGGCAACACCGACGCAGCCGTGCTGATGTTCGGCGTGGTCTTCATCGTCGCCGGTATCGCGTTCAAGCTCGGCGCCGTGCCGTTCCACATGTGGGTGCCGGACGTCTACCAGGGCGCACCGACCGCGATGACGCTGTTCGTCGGCGGCGGCCCGAAGGTTGCCGCGTTCGCGTGGGGCCTGCGGTTCCTGGTGATGGGCCTGCTGCCGCTCGCGCAGAACTGGCAGACCGCGCTCGTGATCCTCGCCGCACTGTCGCTGATCGTCGGCAACATCACGGGTATCGTCCAGCGCAACATCAAGCGGATGCTCGCCTACTCGGCGATCTCGAACATGGGCTTCGTGCTGCTCGGCCTGCTCGCGGGCATCGTGAAGGGCGACGCGGCGGCACCGGCGAACGCATACAGCTCGGCGATGTTCTACGCGATCGTCTACCTGATCACGACGCTCGGCTCGTTCGGCGTGGTGATGCTGCTCGCGCGCCGCGATTTCGAAGCCGAAACGATCGACGACTTCAAGGGCCTCAACAAGCGCAGCCCGGTGTTCGCGTTCGTGATGATGGTCATGATGTTCTCGCTGGCAGGCATCCCGCCGACCGTCGGCTTCTACGCGAAGCTTGCCGTGCTCGAGGCAACCGTCAACGCGGGCCTCACGTGGCTGGCCGTGCTGGCCGTGATCACGTCGCTGTTCGGCGCGTTCTACTACCTGCGCATCGTGAAGCTGATGTACTTCGATGCACCGCAGGATTCGACGCCGATCTCGGGCGATATCTGCAAGCGCACGATCCTCGTGCTGAACGGCCTGGCGGTCGTCGTGCTCGGCCTGATCCCGAGCCCGCTGCTGACGGCGTGCCTGCAGGCGATCCGTCACACGCTGCCGCTGTAATGTCGGCAGCCGGCTGGTTTATCGTGCTGTTGGCGCTCGTGTGCGCCAACCTGCCGTTCCTGAACCAACGCCTCTTCGCCGTCGTGCCGTTCGGCGCGGCGAAGAAGAGTGCGTGGGTGCGGATCGGCGAGCTGATCGTGCTGTACTTCGTGGTCGGCGCGCTCGGCTTCTGGCTCGAGTCGCGCGCCGGCAACCGCTTCGAACAGGGCTGGCAGTTTTACGCGATCACGTTCAGTCTTTTCATCGTGTTCGCGTTTCCCGGCTTCACGTTCCAGTATCTCGTCAAACGACGCTGACGGCTTCGGCCGTCAGTCGTGCTCAATCTTGGAGCCGCCGATGGCCGAACTACCCAATCACGACGCCGCACTGACCGAAACCTGCCTCGAAAGCGAGGCGATCTTCGACGGCTCGTTCCTCAAGCTCAAGCGCGATACCGTCCGTTTGCCGGACGGCAAGAAGGCCACGCGCGAATACGTCCAGCACCCGGGCGCGGTGATGGTGATCCCGCTGTTCGAGGACGGCCGCGTGCTGATGGAAAGCCAGTATCGCTACCCGATCGGCAAGGTGATGGCCGAATTCCCGGCCGGCAAGCTCGATCCGGACGAAGGCGCGCTTGCGTGCGCGGTGCGCGAATTGCGCGAGGAAACGGGTTACACGGCACGCGAATACGTGTTCCTGGCCCGCATTCACCCGATCATTTCCTATTCGACCGAATTCATCGACCTGTATCTCGCGCGCGGGCTGACGGCCGGCGAGCGCAAGCTCGACGAAGGCGAATTCCTCGAAACCTTCACCGCCACGCAATCCGACCTGCAGGAATGGGTGCGCACCGGGCAGATCACCGACGTGAAGACGATCATCGGCACGATGTGGCTCGACAAGGTGCTGTCCGGCACCTGGCCGCTCGGGCCGGTCCTGACGCCCTGAGCGCGGCGTCAGCGGTGGGTGGGGCGCCGCGTTACAATCCGATGACACGGCGCTTTCGCGTCGCGCGATCGTGGTTTAGCACGATCGTTCACAAAACCGCTTTTTGCGCTACACTCGTCACACGCCCTGATTCAGCATGAAGGTCCTCGATTTACAGTGCCCGCACGGTCATCGGTTCGAAGGCTGGTTCGCTTCCGCCGATGAATTCGAAGCGCAGTTGTCCCGCAAGCTGGTCGAATGTCCGGTGTGCGGGACGACCGAGGTCAATCGTCTGCCGTCGGCGCCGCGCCTGAATCTGTCAGGCGCGACGCAGGCCCAGCCGGCTGATCCGCGTGCGCTGCAGGCGCAGGTGCTGCGCGCGCTGCGCGAGGTGCTGGAGAAGACCGAGAACGTGGGCGAGCGCTTCGCCGAGGAAGCGCGGCGCATCCATTACAACGAGGCGCCGGCACGCAGCATCCGTGGCGTCACGACACCGGAAGATGCGCAATCCTTGGTCGAAGAAGGCATCGACGTGATGCCGCTGCCGATTCCTGCCGCGCTGAAAGAACCGCTGCAATGACGTACGCAGTGGGTCCTTGCCGGGCCGGACGGCCGCGGCGAGCCTTGCATGGGACCTGAGCAGGTGCTGAAGCGCTAGCTCCGGTCGACCGCGAAGCATGGGACCAGAGTAAGTGCTAAAGCACTAACTCTGGTCGACAGGAGACACTGCGCATGGATCTGGATTATTCCCCCGCCGACGACGCGTTCCGCGTCGACGTCCGCGCCTGGCTCGAGGCCAACCTGCCTCACGCACTGCGCGCCAAAGTACTCGATCACAAACGACTCGACCGCGAGGATTTCGCGAGCTGGCACCGGATTCTCGGCCAGCGCGGCTGGTCCGCGCCTGCGTGGCCGGCCGAATACGGCGGCCCGGGCTGGAACGCGACGCAACGGCACATCTGGGACGAGGAATGCGCGCGGATCGGCGCGCCGACCGTGCTGCCGTTCGGCGTGTCGATGGTTGCGCCGGTGCTGATGAAATACGGCAGCGAAGCGCAGAAACGCCACTATCTGCCGCGCATTCTCGACGGCTCCGACTGGTGGTGCCAGGGTTACTCGGAGCCGGGTTCCGGGTCCGACCTCGCGTCGTTGCGCACGCGCGCCGAGCGCCAGGGCGACCACTACGTCGTCAACGGCCAGAAGACCTGGACGACGCTCGGCCAGTACGCGGACATGATGTTCTGCCTCGTGCGCACCGATCCGGCCGCGAAGAAGCAGGAGGGCATCTCGTTCCTGCTGATCGACATGAAGACGCCCGGCATCACGGTGCGGCCGATCATCACGCTCGACGAAGACCACGAGGTCAACGAGGTGTTCTTCGAGGACGTGAAGGTGCCGGTCGAGAATCTCGTCGGCGACGAGAACCGCGGCTGGACCTACGCGAAATACCTGCTTGGCCATGAGCGCACCGGCATCGCGCGTGTCGGCGCGTCGAAGCGCGAACTCGCGTTCCTGAAGCGCGTGGCGTCGAACCAGCGCAAGAACGGCAAGCCGTTGCTTGCCGACCCCGTGTTCGCCGCGAAGGTCGCGGCGCTCGAAGTCGAGCTGATGGCGCTCGAGGTGACGGTGCTGCGCGTCGTCAGCCGCGAGACGAGCGGCAAGGGGCCGGGCCCCGAGGCGTCGATGCTGAAGATCAAGGGTACCGAAGTGCAGCAGGCGCTCACCGAGCTGATGTTCGACGCGATCGGCCCGCTCGCCGCACCGTTCGACGTACCGTTCCTCAATGGCGAACGCGAGCACAGCATCGCGGGCGACGACGATGCGGCGCCGCTCGCCGCGTACTACTTCAATTATCGGAAGACGTCGATCTACGGCGGTTCGAACGAGATCCAGAAGAACATCATCGCGCAGATGATTCTGGGCCTGTGAACAGGGTACGGAAGCGGAGACAACCATGGATTTCAGCTTTACCGATGAGCAGCAGCAGTTCGCCGACGCGCTGCGCCGTTATCTCGGCGAGCAATACGGTTTCGATGTGCGCCAGGCGATCGTGCGCAGCGACACGGGCGTGTCGGATACGCAATGGAGCGCGTTCGCCGAGCTGGGGCTGACCGCGCTGCCCGTGCCGGATACGCAGGGCGGGTTCGGCGGCAGCCCGGTCGACATGCTGGTTGCGATGCAGGAGCTCGGCCGCGCGCTCGTGATCGAGCCGTACTGGGCAACGGCGGTCGGCGTCGAGGCATTGCGCATCGCCGGGTCCGGCGCAGGCGACGATGCCGCATTACTGGGGGCAGTCGCGCAGGGGCAGAAGCGCTTGGCGGTCGCATTCCACGAACCGCATGCGCGTTATGACCTGTTCGAGCTCGATACGCACGCACGCGAGCAGGGCGGCACGCATCGGCTGACCGGCACCAAGTCGGTCGTTCAGCATGGCGCACAGGCGCACGCGTGGATTGTGCCTGCGCGTGTCGACGACGGCGGCATCGGCCTCTTTGTCGTCGAACGCGATGCGGCGAACGCGAAGGTGGTCGACTACCGGACCATCGACGGCCAGCGTGCGGCGACGATCGAGTTCAACGAAACGCCGGCCCGACTGCTGACAGGCGGCGCGCGCGACGCTGCGGCGCTCGAGCAGATTGCCGATTACGCGACGTTCCTGCTGTGCGCGGAAGCGGTCGGCGCGCTTGACGAACTGAATCGCGCGACGGTCGAATACACGAAAACGCGCGAGCAGTTCGGCGTGCCGATTGCGCGTTTCCAGGCACTGCAGCACCGGATGGTCGACATGCTGATCCATGCCGAGCAGGCGCGTTCGCTGACCTACCTGGCCGCGGTGCGCTATGCGGGCGGCGACGCCGATGCGCGACGCAAGGCCGTGTCGGCCGCGAAGGCGCGCGTCGGCGCGGCCGCGCGCTTCGTCGGTCAGCAGGCCGTCCAGTTGCACGGCGGCATGGGCGTGACCAACGAGGTTGCCGCCGCGCACCTGTTCAAGCGGCTGTCGATCATCGAGACGACGCTCGGCGACACCGATCATCATCTTGCCCGCATCGCGGCGCTGCCCGATTTCGCGCAGGCCGACGCGGCATGACGGCGACGCGCGAGCGCGTCAGACAAGGGGACACACAAGTGGGTATCAGTTACGAAGATCTGGTGGTCGGCAGCACCATCGAAGTGGGCAGCTACACGTTCGAGCCCGACGACATCAAGGCGTTCGCGCAGCGCTACGACCCGCAGCCGTTCCACCTCGACGAGGAGGCCGCGAAGGCGTCGCCGTTCGGCGGACTGGTCGCGAGCGGCTGGCACACGTGCTCGGTGTTCATGAGCCTGCTCATCAAGAAGCTCGGGCCGGACTCGACCAGCATGGGCTCGCCCGGCATCGACTCGATCCGCTGGCTCAAGCCGGTGCGCGCCGGCGACACGATCACGATGCACCAGAAGATCCACGACAAGCGCGTCTCGGAGAGCAAGCCCGATCGCGGCATCGTGTCGACGGAGTGGATCGGCATCAACGGTAGCGGCGAGACGGTGATCACCGTGCATTCCAAGGTGATTTTCGGGCTGCGCGATCCGCGAGGCACGAACGCATGACCGACGTGACATTGCCGTTGATCGCGTCGGCGCAGGCGTTGCAGGCACGTATCGGCGAGGAGCCGCTCGCGAGCGGCTGGATCGCGATCGACCAGCATCGCGTCGACGGCTTCGCCGACGCGACCGGCGATCATCAATGGATTCACGTCGATCCCGAACGCGCGCGGCGCGAGTCGCCGTTCGGCGGGCCGATCGCGCACGGGTTCCTGACGCTGTCGCTGATTCCCGCGTTGATGACCGATGCGATGCGCTTCGAGCAGAAGATGGGCGTGAACTACGGACTGAACCGCGTGCGGTTCCTGAAGCCGGTGCCGGTCGGTGTGCGCGTGCGCGCGTTGTTCGCGGTGAAGGAAACCGCCGAGGTCGCGCGGGGCGGCGTGCAGGTGACATGGTCGGTGTCGATCCAGGCCGAGCGTCCCGACGCGCCGTTGCTTGTTTGCGCGGCGGAATTCATCACGCTGCATTACTTCTGACGCGCGGGGCGGCATGCACGGATGCCGCTCCGCCCGTCACGCACGGGTCAGTGCTTCGCGTATTGCATCGCGCCGAACAGCACCTCGCGTGCCTTGTCGTCCTGCAGCGCCTTGCGCATCGACGCGAGTACTTCGACGCCGCGCTGCACGGCCGGTCGCGCGGCGATTGCATCGTGCCAGCGCTTCACGTTCGGCAACTCGTCGAGCACGATGCCCTGGTTCTGCCACGAGCGCGTCCACGGGAACGTCGCAATGTCCGCGATCGTGTACGCGTCGCCCGCGAGATATTCGGATTCGCCGAGGCGCTTTTCCATCACGTTGTACAGGCGCTTCGCTTCGTTCGTATAGCGGTTGACCGCGTATTCGATCTTTTCCGGCGCGTACAGGCGGAAATGGTGCGCCTGCCCGAGCATCGGGCCGATACCGCCCATCTGGAACATCAGCCACTCGAGCGTCGCATAGCGCGCGGCCGGATCGGTCGGCAGGAATTTGCCGGTCTTCTCCGCGAGGTAGATCAGGATCGCACCCGATTCGAACAGAGAGATCGGCTTGCCGCCGGGGCCGTCAGGATCGACGATCGCCGGAATCTTGTTGTTCGGGCTGATCTTCAGGAACTCGGGCTTGAACTGGTCGCCTGCGCCGATATCGACCGGAAGTGCACGGTAGGCGAGGCCCGTTTCCTCGAGCATGATATGTACCTTGTGGCCGTTCGGGGTCGCCCAGCTGTAGACGTCGATCATCGTCAACTCCTTGGTTGCATGCGCGAAAACGGCGCCGGCAGCGCGCCGCGACAGGCGGTCATTAGAGCATGGTTCGACACGGGCCGCTGGCGACGGAAACATGCCCGCCGATGCGTACGCGCAGGCAAACGGGAGATGATCGCCGACGTGCCGACAGTTCCCGGTCGAGCACGGCGGGCGCGCACGGTTCGTGCGGATGGAAGATCCGGTTGTCGAGCCGGTAGTCGCCATGCACGATCGTCGTCGGACGGCCGTCGTCGGCCGACGCGGATCAGCGCTTGTAGTGCGGCTGGCGTTTCTCGAGAAAGGCGGTGATGCCTTCGAGCCCGTCCGCGTGATGCAGCGAGGCGACGAAATGATCGCGCTCGGTACCGAGATGCGGTTCTAGCGGCTGAGTCGTCGCAACGTCGAGCAGCGACTTGATGCGCGTGAGTGCGTTCGGCGAGATGCCGGCGAGTGCGTCGGCCCATGTCAGCGCGTCGTCCAACGCTGCGCCGGGCACGGCGAGCCGGTTGACCACACCGAGCGCATGCAGGCGTTCGGCCGCGACCGGCTTGCCTTCGAACAGGATCTCGGCCGCGATCGCACGCGGCAGCGCACGCGCGAGGAACCACGAGCCGCCGCCGTCGGGCGTCAGACCCACACGCGCGTACGACATCACGAACTTCGCGTCGTGCGCGGCGACGATCAGATCGCACGCAAGCGCGAGCGAGAAGCCCGCGCCGGCCGCGGCGCCTTCGACCGCCGCGATCACCGGCTTCGTCGATTCGCGAATCGCCGTCACCCATGCGCCGAGCTGATCGATGCTGTCGCCCTGGCAGGACGGATCCTTCGAGCGGTTGTCGAGCAGCCGGTTCAGGTTGCCGCCTGCACAGAAGAAGCGGTCGGCACCGGTCAGCACGACCGCGCGAACCCCGGGATCGCGTTCGGCAGTGGCGAGCGCTTCGACGCCGGCCGCGTACATGTCGGGATGCAGCGCGTTGCGCGCGCCGGGATTGGACAGCGTGAGGACGAGCGTCGAATCGCTCTCGGGCGGCCGCGAGGCCAGCAGTTCAGCACTCATGCGAGCGTGTCTCCATCGGATGGCGAGGCTGCGGCGCTGCGCGCGTCGCGCGGACCGGCAGCGCTGCTGCCGCAGCGGATGTAATGTTGTCGTGACGGACGTGAAACTGTTTTAGACTAGCACGAACGTGCTTTTCAGCGCGATGAATCCCGGTGCGGCCGGCATCGTTGCGGCCGCGCTCTCGCAAGGAAGGAGACTCCGATGCTACAGCTGTGCGGTATTCCGTTGTCCAACTATTACAACAAGGTGAAGTTCGTCCTGCTCGAGCACGACATTCCGTTCGAGGAGTCGGTGTGCAGTTTGCCGATCTGCGATCCGGCCCAGCTCGCCGATTCGCCGCTCGGCAAGATCCCGTTCCTGAAGACCGAAGAGGGCGCGCTGTTCGAGTCGCAGGTGATCATCGAGTACCTGGCGGCGCGCTATCCCGAGAAAGCCATTTTTCCTGCGGGGCCGTTCGCGGCGGCGAAGGTGCGCGAGCTGGTCGAGACACTCGAGCTGTATCTCGAATGGATGGCGCGCGAGGTCTATACGGAAGCGTTTTTCGGCGGCAAGGTCAGCGACGGAATGAAGGCGCACGTCGAGAAGCGCCTGCCGCGCGCGATCGATGCGTTCAAGCAGATGACGCAGTTTTCGCCGTACGTGCTCGGCGAGTCGTTCAGCCTCGCGGACATCGCCGCATCGATCCATCTGCCGGTCATCGGGATGGCGACGAAGGCCGTGTTCGGACACGACTTCCTGCTCGATGCAGGCATCGACTGGAAGGCTCATGCGAAGAAGGTCGGTGAGCGTGCCGCCGCGCAGCGCGTGGCAGCCGATCGCAAGGCGTATGTCGACGCGACGAGCGGTGCGCGTTCGTAAGCGCGATTTCCCGGCAGGGCGGCGCGCGGCCGCCCGCGCGGGACTTACAGTCGGGCGAGCCGTTCGAGTGCGGATGCGAGCGTGCTTTCCTGCTTCGCGAAACAGAAACGCACGACACCCGATTCGTGCGGCTCGTGATAGAACGCCGACACCGGAATGGCGGCCACGCCGATCTCCGACGTGAGCCACTTCGAGAATTCCGCTTCGGGCAGGTCGCTGATCGCCGAGTAATCGACGCACTGGAAGTACGTGCCCGTGCATGGCAGCAGCTTGAAGCGCGTGCGCTCGAGGCCTGCGCGGAAGAAGTCGCGTTTCTTCTGGTAGAAGCCGGCGAGTGTCAGGTACGGTGCCGGGTCGCGCAGGTAATCGGCGAGCCCGATCTGCATCGGCGTATTCACCGTGAATACGTTGAACTGGTGGACCTTGCGGAATTCCGCGGTCAGCGCGGCAGGCGCCGCGACATAGCCGACCTTCCAGCCCGTCACGTGATAGGTCTTGCCGAAGCTCGACACGATGAAGCTGCGTGCGGCGAGTTCCGGATAGCGCGCGACGCTCTCGTGGCGCGCGCCGTCGTAGACCATGTGCTCGTAGACCTCGTCCGACAGGATCAGCACGTTGGTGCCGCGTACGATCTCCTCGAGCTTGCGCATGTCCGCCTCGCGCCACACGGTGCCCGTCGGGTTATGCGGCGTGTTGATCAGGATCATGCGCGTTTTCGGCGTGATCGCGGCCGCGAGACGGTCGAACGGGATCGCGTAGTCGGGCGCTTCCAGCGTGACGAATACCGGCTTGCCTCCTGCGAGTTCGATCGACGGCAGATAGCTGTCATAGGTCGGTTCGACGACGATCACTTCGTCGCCCGGATGCACCGCGCACAGGATTGCCGTCAGCAGCGCTTGCGTCGCGCCTGCCGTCACCGTGATCTCGGTGGCCGGATCGTAGCGCCGGCCGTAGACGTGCGCGATCTTGTCGGCGATCGCGTCGCGCAGCGGTGCGACACCGGCCATCGGCGGATACTGGTTGTGCCCGTTGCGCATCGCGGCCGCGACCGCATCGACGATGCGCGGATCGCAATCGAAATCCGGGAAGCCCTGGCCGAGGTTCACGGCGCCTTTTTCGGCGGCAAGCGCGCTCATGACCGTGAAGATCGTCGTGCCGACATTCGGCAGGCGCGAGGGGAAAATGGGAGTCGTTGGCATGTCTGAAGGAGCGTTCATCGATACGGTCGAAATCGGGTGCCGCCGCGTGCGTCAGGCAGGCGTGGCAGGAGTGGTCGATGCGGCGTCGAGCGCGCAGGCTTCGGCAAACGGCGCGGGTTGCGCGATCCGGAAACCGAAGTCGCGTGCGGTGCGCTTCGCGAGCTTCAGCAGCGCACGGTCTTTCGACACGAGCCACTCGGCCTGCGCGGCTCGGGCGAGTTCGAGAAACTTCTGGTCGTCGCGGTCCTTGCACTTCGGCAGCGGCGGCGCGGCGGCGTCGACGGGCGGCGGCTCGACGAGGCTCGCGAGGCGGGCGACGGTCGCGAGCGCGGCGGCCTTGTCGATCGCACGCGCCTGGAACTGCGGATAATCGAGCACGTACTCGAGTTCGGTCAGGCAGCGGCCGTCGATCACGGCGGCAAGCGCGCCGCGTTCGAGCGCGGCCCGGATCGGGCGCGTAGCGGGGTCGTCGAATACGAGGATGTCGATCCAGACGTTCGAGTCGAGCACGACGCGGTGCGCGACGTGCGGGGCGAGGGAGCTGGTCATTCGTTACAATCGGTGGTTTTCGTCTGACCGCAAGGCACGGCGTGCCAGCGAGCCTCTATGATAATCGTTCTCTCTCCCGCCAAATCCCTCGACTACGATACGCCCGCGCACGTCCAGTCTTACACGAAGCCTGCATTCGTCGACGACGCGTCCGAGCTGATCGACGGCCTGCGCAAGCTTTCGCCGCAGGACATCGCGACGCTGATGGATATTTCCGATCCGCTCGCGCGCCTGAACTTCCAGCGCTACGCGGACTGGTCGCCGACCTTTACGCCGGCCAATGCGAAGCAGGCCGTGCTGGCGTTCAACGGCGACGTCTACGAAGGATTCGATGCGAAATCGCTGTCGTCCGACGATCTCGACTATGCGCAGCAGCACGTGCGCGTGCTGTCGGGCCTGTACGGGCTGCTGCGCCCGCTCGACCTGCTGCAGCCGTACCGGCTCGAGATGGGTACGCGCTTCGCGAACGCGCGCGGCAAGGATCTGTACGCGTTCTGGGGCGACCGCATCACGCGGGCGCTGAACGAGCAGCTCGAGACGCGCAGCGGCTCGGCGCGCGTGCTGGTCAACTGCGCGTCGACCGAATACTTCAAGTCGGTCAAGCCGAAACTGCTGGCCGCGCCTGTCATCACGCCGGTGTTCGAGGACTGGAAGGGCGGCCGCTACAAGATCATCAGCTTCCATGCGAAGCGCGCGCGCGGCCTGATGGCGCGTTTTATCGTCGAGAACCGTATTACCGAGCCGAAGGCGCTGAAGGCGTTTGCGACGGAAGGCTATGCGTTCGACGCGGCGGCGTCGAACGATTCGACTTACGTATATCGCCGGCGAGTCGGCGAGTGACCATGCCGGCCGTTCATGAGATGGCCGGCGCATGCATGAGGCCGGGCAAGCGGTATACCGCCCGTTCCGGTCGACAGCTTTGCATGGGACCTGAGTAAATGCTGAAGCACTAACTCAGGTCGACACTGGAGAAACAGATGACCCTTTCGATCACCAGCAATTTCGACGCAGGCGCAATCGACGTCGTGTCGTGCGACAGCCCCGCGGCGATTCGGCTGCGCGTGCGCGGCGACAGCCGCTCGGAATTCGCGCAATGGTTTTACTACCGCTTGACGGGCGCGCGCGGCGAGCGGTGCGTGATGACGTTCGAGAATGCCGCCGAATGCGCGTATCCGTCTGGCTGGCGCAACTACAGCGCGGTGGCGAGCTACGACCGGGTCGACTGGTTCCGCGTGCCGACGACGTTCGACGGCAAGACGATGACTATCGACCATACGCCGGAGTTCGACAGCATCTACTACGCGTATTTCGAACCGTACTCGGAAGAGCGTCACGCGGCATTTCTCGGTGCCGTCCAGCAGTTGCCGCAGGCAAGCGTCGTCGAACTCGGCCGCACGGTCGAAGGCCGCCCGATGTCGCTGCTGACGCTCGGCACGCCGGAAACCGACGGCGCGCCGAAGAAGAAAGTGTGGATCATCGCGCGTCAGCATCCGGGCGAGACGATGGCCGAGTGGTTCGTCGAAGGCCTCGTCAAGCGGCTGGCCGGATGGGGCGACTGGGCCGGCGATCCGGTCGCGCGCAAGCTCTACGATCGCGCGACGTTCTACATCGTCCCGAACATGAATCCGGACGGCAGCGTGCATGGCAACCTGCGCACCAATGCGGCAGGTGCGAACCTGAACCGCGAATGGATGATGCCCGATGCCGAGCGCAGCCCCGAGGTGCTGGCCGTGCGCGACGCGATCCACGCGATCGGCTGCGACATGTTCTTCGACATTCACGGCGACGAGGATCTGCCGTACGTGTTCGTTGCCGGTTCGGAGATGCTGCCGAGCTTTACCGAGCAGCAGGGCAAGGAGCAGACCGCGTTCATCGACGCGTTCAAGGTCGCGAGCCCCGACTTCCAGACCGAGCATGGTTATGCGGCGAGCAAGTACAAGGAGGACGCGCTCAAGCTCGCGTCGAAGTACATCGGCCACCAGTTCGGCTGCCTGTCGCTGACGCTCGAGATGCCGTTCAAGGACAACGCGAACCTGCCCGACGAGCGTGTCGGCTGGAACGGTGAGCGCAGCGCGGCGCTTGGCGCAGCGATGCTGGCCGCGATCCTGATGCACGTCGATACGTTCGCGTAGGCGTATCGTCGTCGCATGAAAAAAGCCGGGGCATCTCAGGATGCCCCGGCTTTTTTGCTTCTGTCGTTGCCGCTCCGTCGTATCAGGACTTCTTCGCGGTTTTCTTCTTCACGGCATTCTTCTGGCCGCCTGATTTCTTCGTTGCAACGGCCTTCTTGCCGGTGCGGCCCGATGCCTTCGCTTTTGCCTTGCCCCGGTGCGATTTGCCCTTGAACTTCTTCGTCGAAGACGTGGAGCGCTCGACGCGCGGCTTCAGCGGCGGAACGGGGTCGTTCCAGCTGAACGCGAGCATTTGCTGGCCGACATAACCGCAACGGAATTTCAGCGGCGTCGGGTCGCTGCCGTCGCTGTGGGCGCCGAGTCCGTCGACCGTGACGATGTTGTCGACCTTCACGCGCTGCTTGCCCTGGTCGAACGAGTCGTTCCACGGCGTGATCGTCGCGTTGCCGCTGTCGAATGCGTTCGGCGCGAAGTCGACGCGGTCGAAGGCCGACGACGTGCTGGCGATGAAGCTGCCGTGCGCCGCACAATCGGCCGCGAGCGGATCGGCATGCATTTCGTTGACGAATTTGTTGATCAGTTCGGAGCGCTGATCGAGCAGGTCGGCGAATACCGGTGTCGGAAGCGCAAGCGACAGGCCCGCGACACAGGCTGCCAGCTTGCCGAGCGCCCGGAGAATCCGGAGCGAGGCAGGTGAGCTGTCCATCTGGTTATTGGTGAGGAGCGAAGGAGACATCGGGCACGTATAGATGCCCGATTGAGAACAGGAGTTCAATCTTAGCGTAAAAAAGTTGTGCGGCAGTAGATGGCGTATTCTCCCGCGCTGCGGAAAATGTCGCCGGCACGTGCTGACGGTGCCTCGATCCGAAGGAGTTTCAGGCGCGCGGGCCGCCGAGGCGATAGCGCCGGACGTCGAAGGTCGTGACCCACGCAGGGCGATAGACGGCGATGAGCGCAGTCGCCATGCCGGTGAACCACGCTTCGCCGAGCGCGAGCAGCGCGGTGTTCAACAGATAGCCGGCAGGAATCACGACAGGCACGCCATCCGCGAGGGCGAGCTGGACGCCGGCTGCTGCTGCTGCGACCGCGATGATCGCGATGGCCGGCGACAGGAATCCCTGGCCGATGATGAACGACGCGAGGTTATGCGGCAGCCATGCGAGCGCGGCGCGCTGCAGCAACGCCGACACGGCGACAGGCAGCGCGCCGTAGATCAGATAGGTCAGGCCAATGCCCTGCCACGGCGCGTCGAAGATGATCGCGGCCACCGCCGTGACGGCGCCCATCGCAATCAGCGCAAGCGTCCAGTCGAACAGTGTGACGAGCAGCGTTGCGCCCAGCAGATGCATGACGATGCCATCTTCGAGCCACGCATTCGAGGCCCAGAGGACCGCGATTGCGGTGACGAGCGCGAGCCACACGTGCTGGAGCGTGGCGTCCTGGAGGCGCACGAAGGGGCGATTCCAGATCGCGAGCGTGAGCAGGGCCACGGCGGCGATCCAGCCACCGATGCCAACCCAGAGCGGAAGCGGTGTGAAAAGAAAACCCATGCGTTCATATTACTCGTTGAGCATCAAAGGTGGGAATCCGCACATGTCGACCGTCGCAATATCGAGACTGTCTGCTAGCGCTCGCGCCGGAACCGTGCCCGCGGCTCGGCCGCGAGCGGCAGATCCTGCGTGCCGGCATGCGCGGCTGGCAACGGGTACCGATGATCGTTCCGTGGCGTGCGTAGTGGAACGGTGCCGCGCTCGCCGATGGCCGGTTTGCGCGTGCGGTTGCGATTCGCCAGCAGCACTTCGAGGTGCGGCGACAGCCAGCCGTTGTAGATCGCGACCGCGGCGGCGCGGTTGACGGCACCAAGCTGCTGGAAAATGCTGGCAAGGTGGATTTTCACGGTGCCTTCGCTGATGCCGAGCGTGCGGGCGATCATCTTGTTCGTGCTGCCCATGTGGACGAAGCGCATGATCTGCGCTTGCCTCGGCGACAACAGGCCGCTCGGCGGGCGGCGGGGCAGCGATCCGGCGAGTGACTGGAAATGGGCCTCGTGGCGCGCTGCGGCTGTGGAGGGCAGCAGGCGGAGCGCGATCGGCGGGATGTAGTGTCCGCCCAGCAGCACCATCTCGAGCGCACGCACGATCAGGTACGGCCGCGTGGAATGCGGGATCACGCCTGCGACGCCATAGTTGAAGAAGCGCTGGATGGCCTCCGGCGAGGCTTCGTCGATCATTACGGCCGCGGGCGTCGGCGAGCAGGCGCTGCAAAGTGCCTGCAGCTCGCTTAGCCGGCCGACGTCCAGCCAGTCGATCACGACGAGGTCGAAACGCTGGGTGCGCAGCAGCCGGCGCGCCTGGAAGCTGTCGGGTGCATCGTTGATGCTGGCGTGGCGGTCGATCTGTCGCAACAGGGCCTTCAGTCCGTCACGCCGTTCGGCGTCTGAGTAAAGCACCAGGAACCGCATATTCAACCTCCGTAAGGGTGGGTCATTGATCTGCTGTCGGGCATGCGTTGGCCCCGATAATGACAAAGACCTTACACGATGTCTGCTTGGCTGAAAGGCTTAGGAAAAGTCTGAAATTTTGAGCGACGGAATATAGGACAAGAAAAAAGCCGCTCCGGCGGGAACCGGGAGCGGCTTCGGGAGGGCAGGCCGTTCGGGCCTGCTGCGAGAGGTTAGTGGAAGTGCGGCTGGGCGGGCGAGGCGTCTTCCGGCATTTCCGCGTGGACGATTTCGCCGAGCGGATCTGCGTAAAGCGGCACGCCGCAGTCGTCGCAGTATTCGGGTTCGAAGCGGCCCGCGTGCCGTCGGACGTCGGTTACACCGCATTCCTTCAACAGGCTGACGATTTCCTCGAGCGGCCCTTCGATCGGCGCCTCGCCTTCGAGCGTCGCGCTGTCGATCGACACGTCGCCGTTTTCACGGCCGTAGAGCGGCCACACGACGCCGTAGATTACGTCGTTGCTCGCACGCCGAGTGAAGCCGACACGATACTCGTCGATACGGCGTTCGCCGAAGCCGGCGACCACCGCGCGCAGCTCCTGCGGTGCCGTACCAAGTGTGTCGAAAAGATAACGAATGGCGGTTCGCACCGTGTGTGGACGAATGCGTTCGTCCGCATCGCGGCAGGCCGAGTAGTACGCGTCCGGAAGCAGGCACTCGAACTCGCATCCAGGCAGCGCGATCGACAGATTCGGGCCGCCCTGGGCCGTCCATTGTTCGAGGCACTGACCGCGCTCGATCCGGCTACCGCCTTCTTCTTCCTGCCAGCGGAACAGCGGCGCGCCGGCGGGCGCAGCGACGACGGCGAGCAGGAAGCGCGGGTCGGCCAGGATCGGCGAGGTTTCGGGCAGGTCACCGAAGCTGAGCTTGGGCGTGTGCTGGCCGATTGCCGCATGCGCGAGCTGTTGGGCAAGACGGTAGGTCTCGACGTGATGCCGCGGCAACTGGTCGATGCTGTAGAGGAACGGGGCAAGCCCGACGAGCGTGCCGTTCGCAAGGACATGAGCCTGCAGGTGCGTTCGCAGCGCGTCGGCCACGTCGCCCTTGAGCGGGCCCGACGGAATCATGTAGCGCGTCCATGCGAGAACCGGGACGGCGACCAGCAGCGCATCGTACGGCTGGCCGTCGTGCTCGATCACCATCGACTCGCTGTGGGTCTCGGCCATGTCGGCGAGTGCGCCGTAGGCGTCGGGATGATTCTGCTGCAGATGGTCGAGAGCTGCGTCGAGCGTAGTCTGGTTGCCGTTGCGGACTATCTTGGCGAGCAGCGCGTCGAGCTTCGCTTCCCAGAAGCGATCCTCGATGCGGCTGCCCGAGGCGAAGAGCGCAAGCGACAGACCGACCAGTTTGTCGGCATCGGGGGGGAGGCGTTTGGCGATTCGCTGGCGCATATTAAAGACGTATATAGAAAGGGGCGAAGAACCTCACATTCTAGTCCGTTCTTTGCACCATAAGCGGTCTTGTGCCCTGGCATGGCCGGACGGCCAAATTGCGGCTTTTGTAAAAAAGTTGCATCGAACCCCTTGCGCGATCGACGCGGGGTACATAGAATCACGCCTCTTTCGCGCTAACGGAAACGCGGCGCGGGAGAGGGAAGTGGTGCTGTTGTGGGGTTGGTGGTAGCGAGCCCGAGCAGCACACGAAGATGAACCCCGCAGTCGCAACGAAGCAGTTAAAAAGTTGTTGACGAGCTGCGAAACACGGTTCATAATTTCGCTTCTCTGCTGCTGAAAACGCAGCGCTGCTGAGAAACGCGAAGTTCCTCGCAGAAACGCTCTTTAAAAATTACCAGCCGATAAGTGTGGGCGCTTGATGGCAGCGAGCTGATCCTCGGATCAGAAAGCGAAAGTATCAAGAGTCTCACACTAAAGTAAGTCAGGTTTATGAAGCAATTCATATACCTGTCAGCTTTGAGTGAGCGACCGGTTCTTAACCGAACCGAAAACAGTAACAGGTTTAAACTGAAGAGTTTGATCCTGGCTCAGATTGAACGCTGGCGGCATGCCTTACACATGCAAGTCGAACGGCAGCACGGGTGCTTGCACCTGGTGGCGAGTGGCGAACGGGTGAGTAATACATCGGAACATGTCCTGTAGTGGGGGATAGCCCGGCGAAAGCCGGATTAATACCGCATACGATCTACGGATGAAAGCGGGGGACCTTCGGGCCTCGCGCTATAGGGTTGGCCGATGGCTGATTAGCTAGTTGGTGGGGTAAAGGCCTACCAAGGCGACGATCAGTAGCTGGTCTGAGAGGACGACCAGCCACACTGGGACTGAGACACGGCCCAGACTCCTACGGGAGGCAGCAGTGGGGAATTTTGGACAATGGGCGAAAGCCTGATCCAGCAATGCCGCGTGTGTGAAGAAGGCCTTCGGGTTGTAAAGCACTTTTGTCCGGAAAGAAATCCTTGGTTCTAATATAGCCGGGGGATGACGGTACCGGAAGAATAAGCACCGGCTAACTACGTGCCAGCAGCCGCGGTAATACGTAGGGTGCGAGCGTTAATCGGAATTACTGGGCGTAAAGCGTGCGCAGGCGGTTTGCTAAGACCGATGTGAAATCCCCGGGCTCAACCTGGGAACTGCATTGGTGACTGGCAGGCTAGAGTATGGCAGAGGGGGGTAGAATTCCACGTGTAGCAGTGAAATGCGTAGAGATGTGGAGGAATACCGATGGCGAAGGCAGCCCCCTGGGCCAATACTGACGCTCATGCACGAAAGCGTGGGGAGCAAACAGGATTAGATACCGTAGTCCACGCCCTAAACGATGTCAACTAGTTGTTGGGGATTCATTTCCTTAGTAACGTAGCTAACGCGTGAAGTTGACCGCCTGGGGAGTACGGTCGCAAGATTAAAACTCAAAGGAATTGACGGGGACCCGCACAAGCGGTGGATGATGTGGATTAATTCGATGCAACGCGAAAAACCTTACCTACCCTTGACATGGTCGGAATCCTGCTGAGAGGCGGGAGTGCTCGAAAGAGAACCGGCGCACAGGTGCTGCATGGCTGTCGTCAGCTCGTGTCGTGAGATGTTGGGTTAAGTCCCGCAACGAGCGCAACCCTTGTCCTTAGTTGCTACGCAAGAGCACTCTAAGGAGACTGCCGGTGACAAACCGGAGGAAGGTGGGGATGACGTCAAGTCCTCATGGCCCTTATGGGTAGGGCTTCACACGTCATACAATGGTCGGAACAGAGGGTTGCCAACCCGCGAGGGGGAGCTAATCCCAGAAAACCGATCGTAGTCCGGATTGCACTCTGCAACTCGAGTGCATGAAGCTGGAATCGCTAGTAATCGCGGATCAGCATGCCGCGGTGAATACGTTCCCGGGTCTTGTACACACCGCCCGTCACACCATGGGAGTGGGTTTTACCAGAAGTGGCTAGTCTAACCGCAAGGAGGACGGTCACCACGGTAGGATTCATGACTGGGGTGAAGTCGTAACAAGGTAGCCGTATCGGAAGGTGCGGCTGGATCACCTCCTTTCCAGAGCTTCTCGCAAAGTTGAGCGCTCACGCTTATCGGCTGTAAATTAAAGACAGACTCAGGGGTCTGTAGCTCAGTCGGTTAGAGCACCGTCTTGATAAGGCGGGGTCGTTGGTTCGAATCCAACCAGACCCACCATTGTCTGACGTGTCGGTGATCGTTAGCGCTTTGGCGCTTACGAGTACCCCAAGCCGACCGGCTCACACCTGAGGTTCTCTGTACATATGGGGGCATAGCTCAGCTGGGAGAGCACCTGCTTTGCAAGCAGGGGGGTCGTCGGTTCGATCCCGTCTGCCTCCACCAATCTTCAATGACAAGCGTTCGACGTAGTCGAACTTTTGTCATTGGCGATTGAGCCAGTCAGAGTGATATGTAGTAGGTATCGGCTGTCGTTCTTTAACAATCTGGAAGAAGTAAGTAATTTGGATAGCGGAAGCGTCTTGAGATGGACGTGAAAGTTATCCGGGTTGTGATTGTATCGATGTATCTCAAGATGATTCGAACTCTATGTTTGACTCAATTGGAATACGGCACAACGCGAGAACTCAACCTGTAACGACTGTCGACGAGACAGACTCGTTATAGGGTCAAGCGAACAAGTGCATGTGGTGGATGCCTTGGCGATCACAGGCGATGAAGGACGCGGTAGCCTGCGAAAAGCCCCGGGGAGCTGGCAAACAAGCTTTGATCCGGGGATGTCCGAATGGGGAAACCCACTCCTTTTGGAGTATCCATGGCTGAATACATAGGCCATGAGAAGCGAACGCGGTGAACTGAAACATCTAAGTAACCGCAGGAAAAGAAATCAACCGAGATTCCCAAAGTAGTGGCGAGCGAAATGGGATGAGCCTTGCACTCTTTATTTGTATTGTTAGCCGAACGCTCTGGAAAGTGCGGCCATAGCAGGTGATAGCCCTGTAGGCGAAAACAGTATGAAAGAACTAGGTGTGCGACAAGTAGGGCGGGACACGTGAAATCCTGTCTGAAGATGGGGGGGGACCATCCTCCAAGGCTAAATACTCGTGATCGACCGATAGTGAACCAGTACCGTGAGGGAAAGGCGAAAAGAACCCCGGGAGGAGTGAAATAGATCCTGAAACCGCATGCATACAAACAGTCGGAGCCTCGTAAGGGGTGACGGCGTACCTTTTGTATAATGGGTCAGCGACTTACGTTCAGTAGCAAGCTTAACCGTATAGGGCAGGCGTAGCGAAAGCGAGTCCGAATAGGGCGTTCAGTTGCTGGGCGTAGACCCGAAACCAAGTGATCTATCCATGGCCAGGATGAAGGTGCGGTAACACGTACTGGAGGTCCGAACCCACTAACGTTGAAAAGTTAGGGGATGAGCTGTGGATAGGGGTGAAAGGCTAAACAAACTTGGAAATAGCTGGTTCTCTCCGAAAACTATTTAGGTAGTGCCTCGTGTCTCACCTTCGGGGGTAGAGCACTGTCATGGTTGGGGGGTCTATTGCAGATTACCCCGCCATAGCAAACTCCGAATACCGAAGAGTGCAATCACGGGAGACAGACATCGGGTGCTAACGTCCGGTGTCAAGAGGGAAACAACCCAGACCGCCAGCTAAGGTCCCCAAATATAGCTAAGTGGGAAACGAAGTGGGAAGGCTAAAACAGTCAGGAGGTTGGCTTAGAAGCAGCCACCCTTTAAAGAAAGCGTAATAGCTCACTGATCGAGTCGTCCTGCGCGGAAGATGTAACGGGGCTAAGCTATATACCGAAGCTGCGGATGCGTGCTTTGCACGCATGGTAGGAGAGCGTTCCGTAAGCCTGCGAAGGTGCGTTGAAAAGCGTGCTGGAGGTATCGGAAGTGCGAATGCTGACATGAGTAGCGATAAAGGGGGTGAAAGGCCCCCTCGCCGTAAGCCCAAGGTTTCCTACGCAACGTTCATCGGCGTAGGGTGAGTCGGCCCCTAAGGCGAGGCAGAAATGCGTAGCTGATGGGAAGCAGGTCAATATTCCTGCACCATTGTTAGATGCGATGGGGGGACGGATCGCGGAAGGTTGTCCGGGTGTTGGAAGTCCCGGTCGCTGCATTGGAGAAGGCGCTTAGGCAAATCCGGGCGCGCAATTCAAGGGTGTGGCGCGAGCTCCTTAGGGAGCGAAGCAATTGGAAGTGGTTCCAAGAAAAGCCTCTAAGCTTCAGTCTAACGATGACCGTACCGCAAACCGACACAGGTGGGCGAGATGAGTATTCTAAGGCGCTTGAGAGAACTCGGGAGAAGGAACTCGGCAAATTGGTACCGTAACTTCGGGATAAGGTACGCCCTTGTAGCTTGACTGGCCTGCGCCAGGAGGGTGAAGGGGTTGCAATAAACTGGTGGCTGCGACTGTTTAATAAAAACACAGCACTCTGCAAACACGAAAGTGGACGTATAGGGTGTGACGCCTGCCCGGTGCCGGAAGATTAAATGATGGGGTGCAAGCTCTTGATTGAAGTCCCGGTAAACGGCGGCCGTAACTATAACGGTCCTAAGGTAGCGAAATTCCTTGTCGGGTAAGTTCCGACCTGCACGAATGGCGTAACGATGGCCACACTGTCTCCTCCCGAGACTCAGCGAAGTTGAAGTGTTTGTGATGATGCAATCTACCCGCGGCTAGACGGAAAGACCCCATGAACCTTTACTGTAGCTTTGCATTGGACTTTGAACCGATCTGTGTAGGATAGGTGGGAGGCTATGAAACCGGAACGCTAGTTTCGGTGGAGCCGTCCTTGAAATACCACCGGTTTGTTTGAGGTTCTAACCTTGGCCCGTGATCCGGGTCGGGGACAGTGCATGGTAGGCAGTTTGACTGGGGCGGTCTCCTCCCAAAGCGTAACGGAGGAGTACGAAGGTACGCTAGGTACGGTCGGAAATCGTGCTGATAGTGCAATGGCATAAGCGTGCTTAACTGCGAGACCGACAAGTCGAGCAGGTGCGAAAGCAGGTCATAGTGATCCGGTGGTTCTGTATGGAAGGGCCATCGCTCAACGGATAAAAGGTACTCTGGGGATAACAGGCTGATACCGCCCAAGAGTTCATATCGACGGCGGTGTTTGGCACCTCGATGTCGGCTCATCTCATCCTGGGGCTGTAGCCGGTCCCAAGGGTATGGCTGTTCGCCATTTAAAGAGGTACGTGAGCTGGGTTTAAAACGTCGTGAGACAGTTTGGTCCCTATCTGCCGTGGGCGTTGGATATTTGAAGGGGGCTGCTCCTAGTACGAGAGGACCGGAGTGGACGAACCTCTGGTGTACCGGTTGTCACGCCAGTGGCATCGCCGGGTAGCTATGTTCGGAAGAGATAACCGCTGAAAGCATCTAAGCGGGAAACTCGCCTTAAGATGAGATATCCCTGGGGACTAGATCCCCTTGAAGGGTCGTTCGAGACCAGGACGTTGATAGGTCAGGTGTGTAAGCGCAGTAATGCGTTCAGCTAACTGATACTAATTGCCCGTAAGGCTTGATCCTATAACAAGTCTGCCTTGTAGATCGGCGCCGTGCGCAAGCACTGGCTGCGATCCAAAGCGACATGTTGGATTCTCGTGTGTGATACACACAACCCCAAAATTACTGCTTCTTCCCAGATTGGTCGCGCTGCGAAGCAACGCGACAACCCTCTTTGCCTGATGACCATAGCGAGTCGGTCCCACCCCTTCCCATCCCGAACAGGACCGTGAAACGACTCTACGCCGATGATAGTGCGGATTCCCGTGTGAAAGTAGGTAATCGTCAGGCTCCTGTTAGAAACCCCGCCCGAAAGGCGGGGGTTTTTGCATTGGCGCGGCGGAAATGCGGGGCGGTCGGGCAACGGGTAGCGTGCTCCATCATCGCATCCCCTCGGCGTTCGCCGGAGATCAGCCGTCTTCCATCTACCTGCACCCACCGCGGAACGAAGCCGCGTGATTTGGTACGATCGAAATGTCGTCGGCGATTGCATACGTCGACGTTCACGTTCGAAACCGGGACTTGATGGAGAGGGCGGGGAATGAATATCGGTGACGCGTCGCGCGAATCCGGAGTCAGCGCAAAAATGATCCGGTACTACGAGCAGGTCGGCCTTCTTGCGCCGAGCAAGCGTACCGATGCCGGCTATCGGATCTACGGCGCGGACGAAATCCACATCCTGCGCTTCATCCGTCAGGCGCGACGGCTTGGCTTTCTCGTCGAGGACATCCGCAAGCTGCTGATGCTCTGGCAAGATCGCTCCCGCGCCAGCGCCGAAGTGAAGTCGATCGCCCTCGAGCACGTGGCCGAACTCGACAGGCGCATCGCCGAACTGAGCGACATGCGCGATACGCTGGCCGACCTGGCCGCGCACTGCCATGGTGACGGACGGCCAGAATGCCCGATTTTGGCGCGCCTGGCCGATCCCGTCAGTGAACCAGATTAGTGCGTACACTCAGGTCCCGAAATGGGTGCCTGACTCAACCTCTATACAAATCAATAAGTTAGGTTTGGTGGGTGCGCGCCCATTCCGAATTGGAATGCTTTCCATGCAAGTATTTCACTAGCATCTTGGTGCGGCGTCGCTATAATTCGGGAATACCCTATACGGGAAATCCCTGAATCTCGATTCGCCAGGGGTCCCCCTTCCTTGGAGAACATCATGATCGCCTACATCGTCGAAAAGCTGAGCAACTGGTTCGAATCCGCAGAACGTGAGCGCCGTGAGGCTTACCTCGCCACGTCGTCGGATATCGTCCAGCTCGAGCACCGCATCCGCTCGCTCGAAACCAACGGCTACTCGCTGTAATTCGAGTCACCGTCAGGTGCCGCGTGGCACCGACCGATAAGCAAGCCCCGTGTTGACGGGGCTTTGTTTTTTTGTGCGCCGGATCTGGCGAAATCGCTGCCGCGGCGCTATGGTATGGGCCTACTTTTCACCGTGAAGGACACGATCATGCGTTTGCGTCTCGATGTGCGTCGCAGTGCCCGCGCGCGTCTCGTTCTGGGCGCGGCCGTGCTTGTCCATGGCTTCGCGGCCGGTGCCGCGACTTCGTCCAAACCGCTGATTCTCGATACGCAACGCGGTATCCAGGACGGTAAGGGCGGGCTGGTGCTGCAGACAGCGCCGTTGTCTTCCGAGCCGATCGTCGAGCCGGCGGGCATGCGGGCTCCGGCCGGGCAAGCGCCGAACACGTCGGTGCCGCTGTTCGTCGCACCCTATATCAATGTGCCCGGCTGGGGCGTACCGCCGGCCAACCAACCGAGACTCGCACCGAGGCCGCAGCCGTAACGGCCGGTTGCCCGGTCAATTTCCGCGGTGCTCGATCTGACAACGGGCGCCGCTATCCTGTCCCAGCACCTCGACCAGATAGGGCAGTGCCTCGTTCATGCTCTGCGCAAGCGTATACGGCGGATTCAGGATGAACATCCCGCTGCCGTAGAGGCCCAGTCCATCGGTAGGCGGATTCGATACCGTCAGCGTCAGGTGCAGCCAGTTGTTCGGTTGCAGGCGCTTCAACTGCTCGGGAAAGCGCTGCGATTCCGTCCGCGTGACCTGCGGATACCAGATCGCGTAGCAGCCCGTCGCGAAACGCTTCAGGCATTCCGTCACGCAGCTTACCGTGCGCGCGTAATCCTTCTTGTCCTCGTAGGACGGGTCGATCAGCACGAGTGCGCGTCGCGGCGGCGGCGGCAGCAGCGCCTTGATGCCTTCGAAGCCGTCGCCGGCGAAGATCATCGCGCGTCGCCCGGCGTCGCGGAAGTTGTGGCGCAGCACGTCGATTTCCGTCGTGTGCATTTCGAACAGGCGCATCCGGTCCTGCTCACGCATCGATCGCCATGCGATATACGGGGAACCAGGGTAGAAGCGCAGTTCGCCGTCGTCGTTCAGTGCGCGTACTTCGTCCACATAATCGCCCAGCGCTTCCGGCAGGTTCTTGTCGTTCCATAGCCGGCCGATGCCGGTGTCGAATTCCGCCGTCTTTGCCGCGTAGCCGTCGCGCAGCGAGTACACGCCGGCACCGGCATGCGTGTCGATGTACCAGTACGACTTGTCTTTCTTGTTCAGGTAGCGCAGCAGTTGGACGACGACGGCGTGCTTGAGCACGTCCGCGTGATTGCCTGCGTGAAAACCGTGACGATAACTGAGCATGGCGGGCTGCCTGAAACAGAAGGTGAATCGATGAAAGCGGTCGATCGGGTGCGGCTGTCAGGCCGGGCGCCGATGCGGCCGCGTATTGTACGCGAGTGGCCGTGAGTCGCCTTACTCGTATGCGTCGCCGACGACCTCTTCGATGCGTTGCTTCACATCCGGCGTCAACTTCGCGGCGACGTCGAGCGCGCGCATGTTCTCGCTGATCTGCTCGATTCGCGATGCGCCGGTGATCACCGAGCTCACGCGCGGATTCGCGAGCACCCACGCGATCGCGAGCTGGCCCGTGCTGCAGCCGAGGTCGACCGCGATCCCGCCGAGCCGTTCGACGATGTCGTTGCTGGCCTGATCGGTCAACCGGTCGCGCATCCAGTCGTAACCCTGCAACTGCGCGCGGCTGCCCGGCGGAACACCGTTACGGTACTTGCCGGTGAGCAGGCCCGATGCCAGCGGGCTCCAGGTCGTGAGGCCGAGGCCGTAGTCGTCGTAGAGCCGCGCATATTCCCGTTCGACCCGCGTGCGGTGGAACAGGTTGTACTGGGGTTGCTCGACGACCGGCTTATGCAGGTGATGCCGTTCGGCGATCTCGCACGCGGCACGGATCTCGTCGGCGCTCCATTCCGACGTGCCCCAATACAACGCCTTGCCGCGCACGATCATGTCGCTCATCGCCCAGACGGTTTCCTCGATCGGTGTGTTCGGATCGGGCCGATGGCAGTAGACGAGATCGACATAATCGAGCTGCAACCGGCGCAGCGAGCCGTCGATCGCGTTCAGCAGGTATTTCCGGTTCAGCGTGTGATACTGGTTCGGTGCTTCCGCGAGCCCCCAGAAGAACTTCGTGGACACGATATAGCTGATGCGCGGCCAGTCGAGCGATTTGAGCGCGTGGCCCATGATTTCCTCGGATTTGCCGCCGGCGTAAACCTCGGCGTTGTCGAAGAAGTTGACACCCGCGTCGCGTGCCGCGGCGAGGCATTCCCGCGCGACCCGCTGATCGACCTGATTGCCGTACGTGACCCACGAGCCGAGCGAGAGCGCGCTGATCTGCAGGCCGGAACGGCCTAGCCGTCGATAGTGCATGCGAATCTCCTGCGTGACAGAACCGATCTTAAGCTTAGACGTTTTGCGCGCGAACGGCGGGGCCGATCGTGCACAATGACGGCTGGCCCGCCGGTACGTCGCGCGATGAAAGCGGATGCGGCCGGCGCGTGTTTTATCGATCCGATAACGGGAGGAGACGGACATGGCAGCAGATCTGAATGGCAAGACCGCAGTCGTCACGGGCGCCGCAAGCGGCATCGGCAAGGAAATCGCACTCGAGCTCGCGAAAGCGGGCGCGGCCGTCGCGATCGCCGACCTGAACCAGGACGGCGCGAATGCGGTCGCCGACGAGATCAACAAGGCAGGCGGCAAGGCGATCGGCGTCGCGATGGACGTGACGAACGAGGAAGCCGTGAACAGCGGCATCGACAAGGTTGCCGAAACGTTCGGCTCGGTCGACATCCTCGTGTCGAACGCGGGCATCCAGATCGTCAACCCGATCGAGAACTACGCGTTCTCCGACTGGAAGAAGATGCAGGCGATCCACGTCGACGGTGCATTCCTGACGACGAAGGCCGCGCTCAAGCACATGTACAAGGACGATCGCGGCGGCGTCGTGATCTACATGGGCTCGGTGCACTCGCACGAAGCGTCGCCGCTGAAGTCGGCGTACGTGACGGCCAAGCACGGCCTGCTCGGCCTCGCACGCGTGCTCGCGAAGGAAGGCGCGAAGCACAACGTGCGCTCGCACGTCGTGTGTCCGGGCTTCGTGCGCACGCCGCTGGTCGACAAGCAGATTCCGGAGCAGGCGAAGGAGCTCGGGATCAGCGAAGAGGAAGTGGTGAAGAAGGTGATGCTCGGCAACACGGTCGACGGCGTGTTCACGACGGTGCAGGACGTCGCGCAGACGGTGCTGTTCCTGTCGGCATTCCCGAGCGCCGCGCTCACCGGCCAGTCGGTCGTCGTCAGCCACGGCTGGTTCATGCAGTAACGCGGGCGCGGGCGGCGTAGCTGCCCGCTGCGATGAACGGCACAAAAAAACGCGCTCCGGGGAGCGCGTTTTTCATTTCGGCGGGGCAGGCGGCGGCTGCCGCCTGCCGGTGCCGAGTTACTTCAGCACGGCTGCGATTGCATTGGCGACCGCGTCGAGGTTGCGCGTGTTCAGCGCTGCGACGCAGATCCGGCCCGTGCCGACCGCATAGATGCCGAACTCGTCGCGCAGGCGATCGACTTGCGCCGAGGTCAGGCCCGAATACGAGAACATCCCGCGTTGCGCGTTGATGAAGCTGAAGTCGCGATCGACGCCGCTCGCCTTCAGGCGCTCGACGAGACCATTGCGCATCGCGCGGATGCGATCGCGCATTTCACCAAGCTCCTGCACCCACGAAGCGTGCAGTTCCGGCGATGCGAGCACCGCTGCGACCACCGCGCCGCCATGGGTCGGCGGGTTCGAGTAGTTCGTGCGGATCACGCGCTTCAGTTGCGACAGCACGCGCGTGGCTTCTTCCTTGCTCGACGTGATGATCGACAGCGCGCCGACGCGCTCGCCGTACAGCGAGAACGACTTCGAGAACGACGACGACACGAACGCGTTCAGGTCGGCCGCGGCAAACAGGCGCACGGCGGCCGCATCGGCCTCGATGTTCTCGCCGAAGCCCTGATACGCCATGTCGAGGAACGGCACGAGGTTGCGCGCCTTCACGACGTCGACGACTTGCTGCCATTGCGCTTCGGTGAGGTCCACGCCGGTCGGGTTGTGGCAGCACGCGTGCAGCACGACGACCGTGCCTGCCGCATAGCCGTTCAGCGCCGACAGCATGCCTTCGAAGTTCACGCCGTTGGTGGCGGCGTCGTAATACGGGTACGCGACGACTTCGAAGCCGGCCGCCTCGAACAGCGCGCGGTGGTTTTCCCAGCTCGGATCGCTGATCGCGACCTTCACGTTCGGGTTCACGGTGCGCAGGAAATCGGCGCCGATCTTCAGTGCGCCCGTACCGCCCAGTGCCTGGGCCGTGACCACGCGGCCCGCTGCGATCAGCGGCGAATCGTTGCCGAGCAGCAGCTTCTGCACGGCCGCGTCGTAGGCGGCGATCCCGTCGATCGGCAGGTAGCCGCGCGGCAGGCCGGCCTCGACGCGCACCTTCTCTGCTTCGCGAACCGCGCGTAGCAGCGGAATCTTGCCTTCTTCGTTCGTGTACACGCCGACGCCGAGGTTGACCTTGGTCGGACGCGCATCGGCGTTGAAGGCTTCGTTCAGGCCCAGGATCGGGTCGCGGGGAGCAAGCTGGACAGCGGAGAAGAGCGACATGATGATTCGGCAGTAGTGAAAAGAGGGTCAGGCTTTCAGCCGGCGGGCGGGCGCAGCGAACCGCGCGCCAACGGGCGCGACGCCGGAAAGCGCAGCAGCCTGACATTGTAGCGAATTCGCGCTGGCGGGGGCGCGCGATTCGGCGGCGAATCGCGATTTCGGGCGGCCGTCGCGCGTCAGGAGCCGACAGCAGTTCGCGCGGCCGCGAAGCGCTAGAATGCTTTCTTTGCCCTCGCTCCGGCCGCATTCCATGTCCGAACATCATGCCGAAGTCGGCGACGCGCTCGACGAATCCAAATTCGTCACCTTCGAAGGGTCGCCGTTCCAGCTGTATCAACCGTATCCGCCCGCAGGCGACCAGCCGACCGCGATCGACACGCTCGTCGAAGGCATCGGCGACGGCCTTGCCTTCCAGACGCTGCTCGGCGTGACGGGTTCGGGCAAGACCTTCACGATGGCGAACACGATCGCGCGGCTCGGCCGCCCGGCGATCGTGTTCGCGCCGAACAAGACGCTCGCGGCCCAGCTCTATGCCGAGTTCCGCGAGTTCTTCCCGCGCAACGCGGTCGAGTACTTCGTCTCGTACTACGACTACTACCAGCCTGAGGCCTACGTGCCGCAGCGCGACCTGTTCATCGAGAAGGATTCGTCGATCAACGAGCACATCGAGCAGATGCGGCTGTCGGCGACGAAGAGCCTGATGGAGCGCCGCGACGTGGTGATCGTCGCGACGGTGTCGGCGATCTACGGTATCGGCAACCCGTCCGAATACCACCAGATGATCCTGACGCTGCGCACCGGCGACAAGCTCGGCCAGCGCGACGTGATCGCGCGGCTGATCGCGATGCAATACACGCGCAACGAGCAGGATTTCCAGCGCGGCACGTTCCGCGTGCGCGGCGACACGATCGACATCTTCCCGGCCGAACACGCGGAAATGGCCGTGCGCGTCGAGCTGTTCGACGACGAGGTCGAGACGCTGCACCTGTTCGACCCGCTGACCGGGCGCGTGCGGCAGAAGATTCCGCGCTTCACCGTGTATCCGTCGTCGCACTACGTGACGCCGCGCGACACCGTGATGCGCGCGGTCGAGACGATCAAGGACGAATTGCGCGAACGCCTCGAATTCTTCCACCGCGACGGCAAGCTCGTCGAGGCGCAGCGCCTCGAGCAGCGCACGCGCTTCGACCTCGAGATGCTGCAGGAGCTCGGCTTCTGCAAGGGCATCGAGAACTACTCGCGGCATTTCTCGGGCGCGGCACCCGGCGAGCCGCCGCCGACGCTCGTCGACTACCTGCCGCCCGATGCGCTGATGCTGCTCGACGAATCGCACGTGCTGATCGGCCAGTTGAACGGCATGTACAACGGCGACCGCGCGCGCAAGGAAAACCTCGTCAATTACGGGTTTCGCCTGCCGTCGGCGCTCGACAACCGGCCGCTCAAGTTCCCCGAGTTCGAACGCAAGATGCGCCAGGTCGTGTTCGTGTCGGCCACGCCGGCCGACTACGAGAAGCGCGTGACGGGGCAGGTCGCCGAACAGGTCGTGCGGCCGACGGGGCTCGTCGATCCGGAAATCGAAGTGCGGCCGGCGAGTTCGCAGGTCGACGACGTGCTGACCGAGATCAACGCGCGCGTGAAGGCCGGCGAGCGCGTGCTGATCACCGTGCTGACGAAGCGCATGGCCGAACAGCTCACCGAGTTTCTGGCCGACCATGGCGTCAAGGTGCGCTACCTGCACAGCGACATCGACACGGTCGAGCGTGTCGAGATCATCCGCGATCTGCGGCTCGGCACGTTCGACGTGCTGGTCGGGATCAACCTGCTGCGCGAGGGCCTCGACATTCCCGAAGTGTCGCTCGTCGCGATCCTCGATGCGGACAAGGAGGGCTTCCTGCGCGCCGAACGCTCGCTGATCCAGACGATCGGCCGCGCCGCGCGGAACGTGAACGGCAAGGCGATTCTCTATGCCGACACGATGACCGAGTCGATGAAGCGCGCGATCGGCGAAACCGAGCGGCGCCGCGCGAAGCAGATCGCGCACAACGAGAAAATGGGCATCACGCCGCGCGGCGTCGTGAAGCGCATCAAGGACATCATCGACGGCGTCTACAACGCGGACGAGGCGCGCGCGGAGCTGAAGGAAGCGCAGCAACGCGCGAAATTCGAGGACATGTCGGAAAAGCAGCTCGCGAAGGAAATCAAGCGTCTCGAGAAGCAGATGGCCGATTACGCGAAGAACCTCGAGTTCGAGAAGGCTGCCGCGACGCGCGACCAGCTTGCGCTGCTGCGCGAGCGCGTGTTCGGCGCGAACGTCGGCGACCACATCAGCGGCGGCCGGTAAATCTTTCCAAACGTCACCAAAACCTGTCAGTAACCGGTCTGTAAGCCTTGTCGGATCAGGGGTTTACACGGTATCCGGTTTGTTCGGAAACAGGTTCGGTGCTAAACTCCACTATTATTGAGAATAGTTCGCATTAACGTTCTTCATTGCGTTAGTGTTTTCAGCGAGCCGCCCCGGCGGCGGCCCGCATGTCGTCAAGATAGTCAGACAAATAACAAGGAGTGTCCATGTTGGGTTCTTCGTTCATCCGCACGACGGTTGCGGTAGCGGCGGCGCTTGCCGCGATGTCGGCCTCGGCGGCCGAATATCCGATCGGCAAGCAGCAGATCCAGGGCGGCATGGAAATCGGCGCGGTGTACCTGCAGCCGATCACGATGGACCCGGAAGGGATGATGCGCAAGGCGTCGGATTCCGACATCCACCTCGAGGCCGACATCCATGCGGTCAAGAACAACCCGACGGGTTTCGCCGAAGGCGACTGGATGCCGTACCTGCAGGTCGCGTACAAGCTGACGAAGCAGGGCGACACGAAGTGGAAGGCTGAAGGCGACCTGATGGGCATGGTCGCGAGCGACGGTCCGCACTATGGCGACAACGTGAAGCTGAACGGCCCGGGCAAGTACCACCTGACGATGGTCGTCAAGCCGCCGATGCAGTCGGGCCACATGGCGTTCGGCCGTCACGTCGACAAGGAAACGGGCGTGGGCGCATGGTTCAAGCCCATTACGCTCGAGTACGACTTCCCGTTCGCCGGTATCGGCAAGAAGGGCGGTTACTGATCGGCGGCATCACGAACGGCGCGCTTCGGCGCGCCGTCGGCGTAGAGAATCCAGAATGAAAATTCCCCAGAAAATCATCGCCGCAGCCGCTGCGTTGTGGCTTGCAGGCGCAGCGCACGCAGCCGATCTGCCGACGTTCAAGCTCGAGATGGCGGACGGCAAGCTGAATCCCGCCCGCATCGAAGTGCCGGCCGGCCAGCGTTTCAAGATCGAGATCAAGAACACCGGCAAGGGCGCGGCCGAATTCGAGAGCGTGCAACTGCGCAAGGAGAAGGTGCTTGCGCCGGGTGCCGATTCGTTCGTGGTCGTCGCTCCGCTGTCGCCGGGCGAATACAAGTTTTTCGACGATTTCCACCAGCAGGCACAGGGCGTGATCGTCGCGAAGTAACGCGTTTTATCTGCGCGCGGGCATACCAGTCCGTTGCTTCGCGCGTCAGGAGGTATCGATGGGTCAGATCTTGTTCATCGTCTGGCGGGAGAGCGTCGAAGCGCTGCTCGTCGTCGGCATTCTCTATGCATGGCTGAAAAACGGCGACGACGACGCGCGCCGCGGCCTGCCTTTTCTCTGGGCCGGCGTCGGCGTCGGCTTGCTGATGGCGGTCGGCCTTGGTGCCGCGCTGGTCGGTTTCACCGAAGTGCTGTCCGGCGACGCGCAGGACTACTTCCAGACCGCGATGGTGCTGATCGCATGCGTGCTGATCGTGCAGATGGTGCTGTGGATGCGCCGGCACGGGCGCACGCTGAAGCGCGACATGGAGCAATCGCTGCAGCAGAGCACGCGCGATTCGAACTGGTGGGGCGTCGCCGTGCTGGTCGCGCTTGCGATCGCGCGCGAAGGCAGCGAGACGGTGATCTTCCTGTACGGCCTCGGTTTCGGCCAGTCGGGCCACGTCGACGGCAGCCAGATGCTCGCGGTCGTGATCGGCCTCGGTCTCGCGTTCCTCACGTTCTATCTGTTGCAGCTCGGCGGCAAGTACTTCTCGTGGCGGCATTTCTTCCGCGTCACCGAAGTGATGCTGCTGTTCCTCGGCGCGGGCCTGTTCCAGACCGGCGTCGACAAGCTGATCGACAAGGAAATCCTGCCGCTCGGCATCTCGCAGGTGTGGGACACGTCCGCGATCCTCGATGATTCGGGCACGTTCGGCTCGCTCGTCGCGACGCTCACCGGCTATCGCGCGCACCCGGCACTGACCAACCTGGTCGCCTATGCGGTGTACTGGGCGGTTGTCTGGCTGCTGATGAAGCGCGCGAGCCGTCGTCCGGCCGTTGCAGCAGGCCGCGCGGCATGAGCGTTGTCGCCGCAGCCAAGCCGGGCTGGCTCGCGCAGGCCGGCCAGTGGATGCAGCGCCACGGTGCGCTGATCCGCGGCATCCAGTGGGGCGTCGTCGCCGTCTACGCGTTCCTGATCATCGTGCCGGCGGTGTTGCCGCTGCCGGACGATTCCGCGCATCTGTGGAACAACCTGACGCTGATCGCGCAATTCGCGTTCTGGGGCATCTGGTGGCCGTTCGTGCTGCTGTCGATGGTGATGCTCGGCCGCGTCTGGTGCGGCGTGCTGTGCCCGGAAGGTGCACTCACCGAATACGCGAGCAAGTTCGGCCGCGGCGGCTCGATTCCGCGCTGGATTCGGTGGGGCGGCTGGCCGTTTGTCGCGTTCGGGATCACGACGATCTACGGGCAGATGGTGAGCGTGTACCAGTACCCGCTCGCGGTGCTGTTCGTGCTCGGCGGCTCGACCGTCGGCGCGATCGTGATCGGCGTGCTGTACGGCCGCGAGAAGCGCGTGTGGTGCAAGTACCTGTGCCCGGTCAACGGCGTATTCGGGCTGCTCGCGCGGCTCGCGCCGATGCGCTACAAGGTCGACGAGGATGCATGGCGCCGTTCGTACAAGAATGGCGAGCATGGCCATCGCGTGATTCCGATCAACTGCGCGCCGCTCGTGCCGTTGCGCAGCATGAAGGGCGCCGCGGCGTGCCATATGTGCGGCCGCTGCAGCGGGCACCGCGACGCGATCTCGCTGTCGTCGCGCTCGCCGTCCGACGAGGTCGTGAACCTCGGCGCGCAACAGGCGAACCCGTGGGATACCGCGCTGATCCTGTACGGCCTGCTCGGCGTTGCGATCGGCGCGTTCCACTGGACCGTCAGTCCGTGGTTCGTGCAGATCAAGCAATGGCTCGCGGGCTGGCTGATCGACCGTGACATCACCTGGCCGCTCGAAACCAACGCGCCTTGGTTCCTGCTCACGCATTATCCGGATCGCAACGACGTGTTCTCCTGGCTCGACGGCGGGCTGATCGTCAGCTATATCGTCGGCACGGGGCTCGTGTACGGCACGGCGCTGCTGGTGCTGCTGGCCGGCGCCACGCTGATGCTCGGCCGCTTCGATCGCGTGCGGCTGCATCACCTCGCGCAGGCGCTGATCCCGATCGCGGGCGCGGGCGTGTTCCTCGGGCTGTCGGCAACGACGTTGTCGTTGCTGCGCGCCGAACACGTGCCGCTCGGCTGGGCGACCGACGTGCGCATCGCGATCCTGGTCGGGGCCAACGCATGGAGTGCGTGGCTCGCGTGGAAAGTGACCGGGCGTTATGCGGCGTGGCCGCGCCGGCTCGCGGCATTCGCGTGGTTCGCCGTCGGGCTTGCGGTCGTCGACAGCGCATGGTGGTTGATGTTCTGGGGGTTCTGAAGCGGCTCGTGTGCGGCTGCGGCTTCGGCTGTGGTGCGAAGCCGCGAGGAAACAAGCGCGGTTCAGCTTTCGGCATGCATTGAGCGACAACGAACGTGGGCGACTAGCTTCACGCATTGGTCGCTCAAACAAAAAAGCGACACGTCGTTCGACGTGTCGCTTTTTTTCTTCCTTGTGCGAGAACCAAAAAGTGGCTTGGCTTGCTGCAACGGCTGCTTGAGTGTGTTTGCACGAAGGGGTCTAGATCTCGCGTGCAAGCCGTTACGCTGGCTAATGCCCAACACCTCTCAGGGAGGTGGTCCCCACAATACTCGGTCGTTACTTCGTCAGGATCAGTTTGCCGAGCCGTGTGGCACGCAACTGATAGGTCTCTCCGTTATGCGCGATGCTGATGTGGCTGTGGCCTTGCAGCAGCGCATCGCTGCTGACGACCCGCGTGCCTGCATCGCGGTTGCCGGCGGGCTTCGCCGGCGTCGTGACCGCTGCCGTCTTTTGACGGCTGCTGCCTGCGGTGCCGGTCGTGCGGCGCAAGGTCAGCGTGGTCGGGCGCATGGTGTCGGTCATTCGGTTGATCGGTGACTGTCGATACGATGGAATGAATTCTAAATGATAACTATTCCCATTTACAAAAACTCTTTATCGATCGAAGTGGTGGGCTTGATAGTTTGAATCAAAGGGCGGCCCGCAGGCCGCCACCGGGTTCAGTGCAGCGGATCGGGGTCCTTGCGGCCCTGTGCGTATTCACGGATCAGGCGGACCGTGTCGATATCCGACGTGCGGTACGCTTCCTTGACGATTCCGTGCGTCTGCCGTGCTTCTTCGCTGTCGTCCGAGACGGTCAGCGTCGTGCGGTATTCGAAACGCAGGAACAGCTCGTGGTCTTCGCGCTCCTCGATCGTCATCGTCAGCGAGCCGCCGATCTCGCCATCGGCCGCGCGGATGTCGTAGCGGACCTGCTGGTTCGGCGTGAACGTGACGTGGTCGCGTACGGTCGCGTGGCCGTAGTGCAGTTCGCGTTCGAGCGTCGTTTCCGTCCGTTCGTGGACGACGCAGCTATCGAGGCCGAGCACGAACAGCTGCGGCTGTTCGGCGCGCAGCACGAGGCCTTCCCAGAGCTGGTCGCGGGTGAGGGTCGGCACGGCCGGATCATCGGAGTTGATCTGGATCAGGTGTTCGAAGTTCAAGGGTACGGATTCCTTCTGGTGGTGGGCGGCCACATGGTTCAAGAAGTTATTGTGACGCAAAACCATCCGTTTCGCGGCACCCGCCGCCCCCGATCGGGCGTCAGGCTTCGATGCGGCCCATGCGGCCGGTCTGGTAGTCGACGACGGCCTGCCGGATCTCTTCCTCGGTATTCATCACGAACGGGCCGTAGCGGACGATCGGCTCGTTGAGCGGCACGCCGCCGATCAGCAGCAGGTCGAGCGGCGTGTCGCCGGCGGCGAACGTGACCGTGTCGCCGTCGTCGCCGTATACGATCATGTGCCGTGCATCGACAGCCTGCCTGTCGGGCCCGTAGAGGCCCGTTCCGTCGATCGGATAGGCAAACACGCGATAGCCGGCCGGCACGGGCTGCGTGACCGTCGCGCCCGGTTCCAGCGTGAAATGCTGGTAGAGGATCGGCGTGCGCGTCTCGATCGCGGCACGGACGCCGAACGCTTCGCCGGCGATGACGCGCACGCGTGCGCGGCCGTCCGGCGACGTCGCGCTCGGAATGCGGTCGGCGGGGATCTCCTGATAGCGCGGCGCGATCATCTTGTCGCGGCGCGGCAGGTTGACCCATAGCTGGAAGCCGTGGGAGCGGCCGCCCGCCTGCGCGAACGCCGGGTCGGGCATCTCGCTGTGCACGACGCCTGAGCCGGCCGTCATCCACTGCACGTCGCCGGGGCCGAGCGTGCCGGCATGGCCGGACGAGTCGCGATGGCGGAAGCGCCCGTCGAGTGCGTAGGTCACGGTTTCGAAGCCGCGATGCGGATGGTCGGGCGCGCCCACGGCTTCGCCGGGGGCGTAGTCGACGGGGCCCATTTCGTCGAGCAGCAGGAACGGATCGAAATCCATCAGCAGCCGGGTGGGGAACGGGCGGTGAACCACGAAGCCGCCGCCTTCGGTCGTGCGAAGCGCGGGGTAGGTGCGGTCAAGCGAGCGAGCGGTCGTCATGCGGAAGCCCTCGAAATCATCGGAATAGCGTTATTTTTGAAACATAGCGCTATTATATTGGGCGTTTAACCGTTCGATTTGCGGCGGTTCGCAATGGATTGTTCTGAAATTGGAACGATGACATGAATATCGATGCGCATAACCTGAACGACCTGATGTACTTTTCGCAGGTTGTCGAACATGGCGGTTTCTCGGCTGCGGAGCGCGTGCTGGGCATCTCGAAATCGCGCCTGTCGCGGCGCCTGACCGAGCTCGAGGCGGCGCTCGGCGTGCGCCTGCTGCAGCGCTCGACGCGCAAGCTCGCGCTGACCGAGGCGGGGGAACTGTTCTACCAGCATTGCCAGGCGATGCTCGCCGAAGCGCAGGCCGCGATGAACGCGGTGCAGCAGCTGCGCGCGTCGCCGCGCGGCTCGGTGCGGGTCAGCGTGCCCGTCACGCTGTCGCAGACGATGTTGTCGCGCATCCTGCCCGAATTCCTGCGTCGTTATCCCGAGGTGAAGGTACACGTCCGCGTGACGAACCGCGTGATCGACCTGTTCGAAGATTCGGTCGACGTCGCGCTGCGAGTTCGCTCGGAACCGCCGCAGAACGCCAACATCGTCGTGCGGCCGCTGTGGCGCACTGAGCAGATGCTGGTCGGCGCGCCGAGCCTGCTGAGCCAGAATGCGCCGCCGCTGGTGCCGGACGACCTGACTTACTTCGAGACGCTCGATACGCCGAGCGTCGACGGGCGGCATGTGTTCAACCTGATCGCGCCGGACGGTACGCGTCATGTGCACGAGCACGACCCGCGGCTCGTGACGGCCGACCTGATGACGATCCGCGAGGCCGTGCTCGACGGCCTCGGCATCGCGGCGCTGCCGGAGATGATGTACGGCAACGCGCTGCGTGCGGGCCAACTGTCGCCCGTGATGCCGGGCTGGACGCTGCCGGTGCCGCAACTGTATGCGGTGTTCGTGTCGCGGCAGGGGATGCCGCCCGCGGTGCGTGCATTCGTCGACTACCTGGTCGAGAAGCTCGATCACGGCGCCTACAAGGAGCCGGGTTGCCCTGAGCGCGAAAAGAACGAAGCAGCGGCCGATGCTTCGGCGACCTGAACACGACGCGCACGACGAGGCAAATTTGTTTTGTCATTGAAGCGTCGCCGGCAATCGCAAGTTTCAATCGCCGGAACCTTGAATGCACGGGCGGGCGGGCCTATATTGAAATCCCATTTCGTGAAGGAAGTTTCTGAGCGAAATCAGGTGGCCGCATATATTGCGAGCCAGATAGGGCAGAACGCGCAGTCCGTGCAGACCACGGTAGCCGCATTTGCGTTGCTCGAGGCGCAACCGATACCGCCGAAGAGCCCGCCGCCCGAAGGCGCCCGCGTGCGCATGAAAAAAGGCCTTCATCTGGCGATGAAGGCCTTTTACTTTGGGGGCGGCCGGCGAGGTACGCCCGGTTAGGGGCGGCGGCCGGCGAGGTGCACCCCGCAAGGTGCGAAACGCGCGTGCGTTACTTCGCTTTCGCGCCCGGCTCCGTCACGAAGCCGAGCTTCGTCAGGCCGCCGGCCTGCGCATCCGACATCACTTCGGCCACATGCTCGTATGCAACCTTGCGGTCCGCACGCAGGTGCAACTCTGGCTGCGGCGTGCGTTTCGCCGCTTCCGCGATGCGTGCCTGCAACTGTTCGCGCGTGACGGTGTGGTCGTCCCACAGGATCGTGCCGTCGCCCTGGATCGCGACGTCGACCGTCTGCGGCTTTTCGTCGACGGGCTGGCTGCTGGCGTGCGGCAGGTCGATCTTCACCGCATGCTGCATCGCCGGGATCGTCACGAGAAAAATGATAAGGAGTACGAGCATGACGTCGACGAGCGGCGTCATGTTGATCTCGCTCATCACGGCATCGTCGTCATCGTCGCTGAAACCGGTGTTCATTGCCATGGTTCACCTCGCCTCAGCTGGCGCGCGTCGCGAGACGCAGGCCGTCGCGCGTCGACGACGATGCGAGGCTCGCGCCCGTCACGAAGTACGCGTGCAGGCCGTGCGCGAAGCGGCGCAGCTTGCTGACGACACCCTTGTTCGCGCGGGTCAGCGCGTTGTAGCCGAGCACGGCCGGGATCGCGACGAACAGGCCGAAGGCCGTCATGATCAGCGATTCGCCGACCGGGCCCGCGACCTGGTCGATCGACGTCTGGCCGGTTGCGCCGATCGCGAGCAGTGCGTGGTAGATACCCCAGACCGTGCCGAACAGGCCGACGAACGGTGCCGTGCTGCCGATCGACGCGAGGATCGCGAGACCGCTCTGCATGCGCGAGATGCCTTCGTCCATCGTGTCTTTCAGGCAGCGCGTGACCCAGTCCGACACGTCCATGCGATCGTGCAGGTGCGGTTGCGTCTGGTGGTGGTGATCGGCGGCTTCCTTGCCCGACAGCGCGAGTGCGAGGAACGGGTTGTCGTTCGGCGTCGATGCGGCGAGGCCGAGCTTCTTGACGCCGTCGTCGAAATTGTCCGAATGCCAGAACGCCTGTTCGGCGTTCTTCGTGAGGCGGTTCAGGCGAACCACGTTCCAGCCCTTGATGACGATCACGATCCACGACAGGACCGACATCACGAGCAGCGTGATCGCGATGGCGCGCGTGACGAAATCACCTTGCGCCCAGACGTGCGCGATACCGTAGCTTTGCATTTTTTTGTTTCCTTTGAATCTTCCGGATGAGGCAGGTTAGTCGGTGAGCCCGAAGCTGTAGGGCTGTGTGCGGGCGGCGCGGATCGCCTGGCCGTTCTCGATGTACGGACGGCAGGTGGTCGAACGCATCGCGTCGAGTGCGGCATCGTCGAGGCGCGGGTAGCCGCTGCTCTTCTGCAGATCGATGCTTTCGATCTTGCCGGTCACGCCGACGACGAAGTGAACGTAGGCCGTACCCGATTCGCCGCGGCGGCGCGACATCGACGGGTAGTCAGGCTTCACGAAGTTGCATTGGAGCGTCGGCACGTTCTTCGGCGCGCTGACTTGCATCGTCTCGCGAGCCGGGCCGGGCGCGGCGGCCGGTGCTGCGGGAGCTGGCGCGGCCGGAGCGGGCGTCGGATCGGCGGCTGCCGGAGCGGGTGTCGGCGACGGGGCCGGCGATTGCGTAACCGGCTGAGGCGTCGGCTTTGCCGCTTTCGGCACCGGCTTCGGCTCGACCTTCGGCTTGACGCGCGGCACCGGCTTCGGCGGCGCGGGCTGCGGGATCGATTCGGCCGCGACCTGCTGGGCGATCGGTGCCGGCGTGATGAGTTGCGCGGTGATCGTCTGGACCTCGACCGATTTCGGCGGCGGCGTGTTGCGATGCAGCCAGGCCGCAGTCAGCATGACCGCGTGTGCGGCAAGCACACCGACCGCGACGACGATCACTCGGGGATTCATACGTGGTGCAGCCGGCAAGACGCCGGCAGGAGCGGAATGCGAAGCCTGCATGTTAGCTTGAAAGAACGATGTCGCACCCGGGGCGCGGCGGGTGAATCGGCATCACTTGCGGAAGATCAGCAGCGAGATGCAAACGGTGGTCACGAATCCGATCAGCAATTCCATCACAGGCTCCTTGGCAGGTAAGCCGCTGGCTCGCGTAGACGGTGGCTTGCTGACGGTCAAAACAAAAAATGCGGCCGGGGCCGCATGTGCACACTCGGCGCCGGTCAGGCGGCCTTGCGTTCGTAGAACGTGACCGGGATCGGGTGAGCGTGATGCTCGACACCGCACCGGCTCGCGCAGACGCCTTGCTCGGCCATGAGGTCGCGTACGGACTCCTCGCACTTGCCGCAGCACGTGGCCACGCCGAGCTCGAACTGGAGTTCATCGAAAGAGTTCGCGCCCTCAGCGAGGGACGCGCGAATCTTGCGATCGGAAACAGACTTGCACACGCAGACGATCATGATGAGTTGCGATAGCTAACGTTAATGCGAATTATTATCATTAATTTTGCTGACGTTGACAAGTCTGGGTCGGGCTTTTTTTAAGGTCATCGGACCCTTGAAACGGCGGGGCGGCGCAGCCGCATCGGGAGAGGGTGTACCGGCCCGCGTCAGGCGGTCGCGCAGGCGCGCGCGTTCGGCGAGGAAATGGTGACGGATTCGACCGGCGCATCGAGGCCGAGCAGCGTCGACGCGAGCGCCTGCAATTGCCGGCCGTCGCCGGTCGAGCAGAAGCGGGGCGACGCGACGGGCGTGCCGGCGGGCGCGCGCAGGCCGTGCTGGTCGAGCACGCGCGCGAGCTGGAGCGCGATCGCGTCGCTCGTGTCGATGATCGCCATGCGGTCGCCGACAATGTCACGAATCGTTGCGGTGAGAAACGGATAGTGCGTGCAGCCGAGGACGACCGTATCGGCGCCGTCGTCCAGCATCGGCTGCAGATAGCTGTCGAGCAGCGCGCGCAGCGCGGGCGAACCCGTGTCGCCGCTCTCGATTGCCTGCACGAGCCCGTGGCCCGGCTGGCAGATGAAGCGGCAGCCGGCGCCGTGACGTTCGAGCAGCGCCTGGAAGCGCGCGCTGCGCAGCGTGGCCTGGGTGGCGAGCACGCCGGCGACGCCGCTCGCGGACTGCTGGACGGCCGGCTTGATGCCCGGCTCGACGCCGACGAGCGGGATTGCGAGATGCTCGCGTACCGCCGCGATCGACTGGGCGGTCGCCGTATTGCAGGCGACGACGAGCGCCTTCGCGCCCTGACGGACAAACCATTCGCCGATCGCGAGCGTACGCTCGGTGATGAATGCGTCGTCGCGTTCACCGTACGGGATGTAGCGCGTATCGGCCGTATAGACGAACGATTCGCCGGGCAGGTGCGCGCGCACGGCGCGCAGCACCGACAGGCCGCCGAGCCCCGAATCGAAGATTCCGACAGGGGCGGCGGCGTGCATCGCGGGAGCGGCTGGCTGGTTCGTCATCGTCATGCGGACGGCGCGGGGGGCGGGGCGATTACTCGGCCGAACCCATCATCGTTTGCTGGTAGTTCTGCAGGCCGACCTTGCCGATCAGGTCGATCTGCGTTTCCAGCCAGTCGATGTGCTCTTCGGTGTCGTCGAGAATCTTTTCGAAGATTTCGCGCGACACGTAGTCACGAACCGATTCGCAGTAGGCGATCGCTTCCTTGCACGTGGTCTGCGAGATCTGCTCGAGCTTCAGGTCGCACTTCAGGATCTCTTCCGTTTCCTCGCCGACGAGCAGCTTGTGCAGGTCCTGCAGGTTCGGCAGGCCGTCCAGCATGAACACGCGCTCGATCAGCCAGTCGGCGTGCTTCATTTCGCCGATCGACTCGTCGTACTCGTGCTTGCCGAGCTTGTCGAGGCCCCAGTGCTTGTACATGCGCGCATGCAGGAAGTACTGGTTGATCGCCGTGAGTTCATTCTTCAGTTGGGCGTTCAGATATTCGATGACTTTCTTGTCGCCTTGCATGGCTGTTCCTTGTTCAGTGGGGCTTCAGAAACCGAACGATAATCGCTCGAACGAGAAAAGCCAAGCCTCGAAGCCTTGTCGGGCCTGCATTTTGCGTGTAATGAGAATCAGCCTTGAAGAACCGGCTGCACACAATAATGAGAACGAGAAGCAAAAAGGCCGGACTCCCGTCCGGCCTTTCGTGCGATCGCGCTTAAGCGGCTGCGACCGGGATCTTGCCGATCTTCGCCTGCCACTCCTTCGGACCGGTCTGGTGCACCGATGTGCCCGACGAATCGACGGCGACCGTCACCGGCATGTCCTGCACGTCGAACTCGTAGATCGCTTCCATGCCGAGGTCTTCGAACGCGAGCACCTTCGCGCCGCGGATCGCCTTCGACACGAGGTAGGCCGCACCGCCGACCGCCATCAGGTAGGCCGCCTTGTGCTTCTTGATCGCGTCGATCGCGACCGGGCCGCGCTCGGCCTTGCCGACCATCGAGATCAGGCCCGTCTGCGCGAGCATCGTCTCGGTGAACTTGTCCATGCGCGTGGCCGTCGTCGGGCCGGCCGGGCCGACCACTTCGTCGCGTACCGGATCGACCGGGCCGACGTAGTAGATCACGCGGTTCGTGAAGTCGACCGGCAGCTTCTCGCCCTTCGCGAGCATGTCGGCGATGCGCTTGTGCGCGGCGTCGCGGCCGGTGAGCATCTTGCCCGACAGCAGCAGCGTCTGGCCCGGCGTCCAGCTCGCGACTTCTTCCGGCGTCAGCGTGTTCAGGTCGACGCGCTTGCTGGTTTCCGTGTTCGGTTCCCACTGGACCTTCGGCCAGGCGTCGAGCGACGGCGCTTCGAGCTTGGCCGGGCCCGAACCGTCGAGCACGAAGTGCGCGTGGCGCGTGGCCGCGCAGTTCGGGATCAGCGCGACCGGCTTCGACGCGGCGTGCGTCGGTGCGGCCATGATCTTCACGTCGAGCACGGTCGCCAGGCCGCCGAGGCCCTGCGCGCCGATGCCGAGCGCGTTGACCTTCTCGTGCAGCTCGACGCGCAGTTCCTCGACCCAGTCCTTCGGGCCGCGCGCGATGATTTCCTGGATGTCGATCGGCTCCATCAGCGATTCCTTCGCCATCAGCATCGCCTTCTCGGCGGTGCCGCCGATGCCGATCCCGAGCATGCCGGGCGGGCACCAGCCCGCGCCCATCGTCGGGACCGTCTTCAGCACCCAGTCGACGATCGAGTCGGACGGGTTCAGCATCACGAACTTCGACTTGTTCTCCGAGCCGCCGCCCTTCGCCGCGACCTGCACGTCGACCTTGTCGCCCGGCACGATCTCGTAGTGGATCACGGCCGGCGTGTTGTCCTTCGTGTTCTTGCGGGCACCTTCCGGCGGGTTGACGATCGACGCGCGCAGCACGTTGTCCGGGTGCGTGTAACCGCGACGCACGCCTTCGTTGATCATGTCGGTGAGGCCCATCGTCGCGCCGTCCCAGCGCACGTCCATGCCGACCTTCACGAAGATCGTGACGATGCCGGTGTCCTGGCAGATCGGGCGCTTGCCTTCCGCGCACATGCGGCTGTTCGTGAGGATCTGCGCGATCGCGTCCTTCGCGGCCGGGCTCTCTTCCAGCTCGTACGCGCGGCCGAGTGCCTGGATGTAGTCGAGCGGGTGGTAGTAGCTGATGTACTGCAGCGAATCCGCGATGCTCTGGATCAGGTCTTCCTGTTTGATGACGGTCATGGCTGAGACTCTGTGAGGACAGTGGGGAATACGTTTTATGCGTTGACGGCTGCTTCGACCGGCTGGCGGGACGCGGCCGCGGCGGGCGCATGCGTCTCGTGGAAATGGGCCGGGTGCGTGTGGGTCGTCAGGCGGTCGACCCACGCCATCACGAGCGCCGACACGAGGAACGACACGTGGATGATCACCTGCCACATGATCGCGTGCGTCGTGTGCTGGTCGGGGTTGATGAAGGTCTTCAGCAGGTGGATCGACGAAATGCTGATCAGCGCCATCGACAGCTTGACCTTCAGCACGCCCGCGTTCACGTGGTCGAGCCATTCGGGCTCGTCGGGGTGGCCTTCGATGCCGAGGCGCGATACGAACGTTTCGTAACCGCCGACGATCACCATGATCAGCAGGTTCGAGATCATCACCACGTCGATCAGGCCGAGCACCGCGAGCATCACGCTGACTTCGTCGAGGCCGGCTGCATGCGACAGCAGGTGCCAGACTTCCTTCAGGAACAGGAACACGTAGACGGCCTGCGCGACGATCAGGCCCAGGTAAAGCGGAACCTGGAGCCAGCGGCTCATGAAAATCAGCGCGGGAAGCGGGCGAAGCGGGCGACGGGCGGGGCGGCCGGGCGAATGCGGGGCGGACATGATGGCGGTGCGGGCGCGGTGCGCAGGTATCGGGGGTAATCTTGAAAAGGCGCGCTATTGTAACGCGTCGGCCGGCGCGACTGCAGCGACGCGCCGGCACTGGCGGGGACCGATCAGGATGCGGCCGCCGGCACGCGTTTCACGCGCAGGCTCGCGAGCACGATGCCGGCGACGACGCACGCGAGCGCGATGCCGTGCGCGAGCGTCGGGCGCTCGCCGAGGAATGCGATTCCGTACGCGGCCGCGGCGATCGGCAGCACCGCGCTGAACACGCCGGCGAGGCTGCCCGGCACGTGCCGGATGCCTTTCATCCACAACCAGAACGAGAAGATGCTGGCCGACAGGCCATACCAGACGACGAGCGCCCACGTGCCGGTGGGCACGCTCGCGTAATCGAAGTGCCACAGCGCCGTCGCGCCGAGCGGCAGCATCAGGAACAGGCCGAACAGGTGCGTGTACGCACAGATGTCGATCGGTGCGAGCGTCTGCGTGAGCCGGCGCGACAGGATCACGTAGATCGATTCGCAGCACACCGCGCCGAGGATCAGCAGGTTGCCGGTCAGCGAGCCGGATGCGTCGCCGTGGGCGCCGTGCGCGGCCGCGCTGCCGTTGGCGAGGTTGATCGTCACGACGCCGGCGATCGCGAGCGCGATCGACACGAGCGCACGGCCGTTCGGTTTCTCGCGCAGGATCAGCCATGCGAACAGTGCGACGATCGCCGGGATCGTGCTCGTGATGACGCCGGCCGCCACCGCGCTCGTGCGCTGCACGCCGTTGAGCATCAGCAGCGTAAACATGAAGGTGCCGAAGAACGCCTGCAGGAACAGGTTCAGCCACTCGCCGCGCTTGACCGCGCGCATCTTCACGGGGCTGAACAGCGGCCACAGCACGGCGATTGCGATCACGAAGCGCAGCGTGGCGAGGATGGCGACGGGGACGAATGCAACGATGGATTTACCGATACCGACGTTGCTGCCGACGAACAGCATCGACAGGATGAGGAAGAGGGCGTAGCGATTCAAGCTGGAATCCGGGGGGCGAGTTCAGTTAGGATTGTAGGGTCGCGGTCGTTACGGCGCAAAGCGCCGCCCGGCGTGCGAAACGGCCATGCCGCGTAAGTGACGGGTAAGTTGGAGCGCTTATCGTGGAAATTGCCGCGCCGCACGTTCATCGTCGTGTGACGTGGTGCGGTGCAGCATCGCGCGTAGCCTTCGCGGTCGCGTGCGGGTGGTGGGAGACAGCGGCGCGGATGCGCCGGCCAAGACGCGCGGCGCGCACGATCGCGCCGCCATGCAGAGGATTCATGTTCACCAAGGGGTTGTCGATGTCCACGATTGAATCGGTTCTTCACGAAACCCGCCAGTTTGCGCCGCCCGCGGCGCTCGAGCAGGCGGCGGCCATTTCCGGCATGCCGGCCTATCGCGCGCTCGTCGCCGAGGCCGAGCGCGATTACGAAGGCTTCTGGGCGCGTCTCGCGCGCGAGGGCCTCGCGTGGCACAAGCCGTTCACGAACGTGCTCGACGAGAGAAACGCGCCGTTCTACAAATGGTTCGACGACGGTGAGCTGAACGCGTCGTACAACTGCCTCGACCGCCACGTCGAAGCCGGCAACGGCGAGCGCGTCGCGGTGATCTTCGAGGCCGACGACGGCACCGTCACGCGCGTCACCTATGCCGATCTGCTGGCACGCGTGTCGCGCTTCGCGAACGCGCTGAAGAAACGCGGGATCGGCAAGGGCGACCGTGTCGTCATCTATATCCCGATGTCGATCGAAGGCATCGTCGCGATGCAGGCCTGCGCGCGCATCGGCGCGACGCACTCGGTCGTGTTCGGCGGCTTCTCCGCGAAATCGCTGAACGAACGGCTCGTCGACGTCGGCGCGGTCGCGCTCATCACCGCCGACGAGCAGGCGCGCGGCGGCAAGACGCTGCCGCTCAAGAGCATCGCCGATGAAGCGATCGCGATGGGCGGCTGCGAAGCGGTGAAGAGCGTGATCGTCTATCGCCGCACCGGCGGCAAGATCGACTGGCATGCGGGCCGCGACCTGTGGATGCATGAGATCGTGGACGGCGAAGCCGACCGCTGCGAGCCGGAATGGGTCGGCGCCGAGCATCCGCTGTTCATCCTGTATACGTCGGGCTCGACCGGCAAGCCGAAGGGCGTGCAGCACAGCACCGGCGGCTACCTGCTGTGGGCCGCGCAGACGATGAAGTGGACCTTCGACTGGAAGCCGACCGACGTGTTCTGGTGCACGGCCGACATCGGCTGGGTGACTGGCCACACGTACATCACGTACGGCCCGCTCGCGTGCGGCGGCACGCAGGTCGTGTTCGAAGGCGTGCCGACCTATCCGGACGCCGGGCGCTTCTGGAAGATGATCGGCGATCACAGGGTCAGCGTGTTCTACACCGCGCCGACCGCGATCCGCTCGCTGATCAAGGCGGCCGACGCCGACGACAAGGTGCACCCGAAAAGCTATGACCTGTCGAGCCTGCGCATCATCGGCACGGTCGGCGAGCCGATCAACCCCGAAGCGTGGATGTGGTACCACAAGCACGTCGGCCAGGAGCGCTGCCCGATCGTCGATACGTGGTGGCAGACCGAGACGGGCGGCCACATGATCACGCCGCTGCCGGGCGCGACGCCGACGGTGCCCGGTTCGTGCACGCTGCCGCTGCCGGGCATCATGGCGGCCGTCGTCGACGAGACGGGCCAGGACGTGCCGAACGGGCAAGGCGGCATCCTCGTCGTCAAGCGCCCGTGGCCGGCGATGATCCGCACGATCTGGGGCGACCCGGAGCGTTTCAAGAAGAGTTATTACCCCGAGGAGCTCGGTGGCACGCTCTATCTGGCCGGCGACGGCACGGTGCGCGACAAGGACACCGGCTACTTCACGATCATGGGCCGGATCGACGACGTGCTGAACGTGTCGGGCCACCGGCTCGGCACGATGGAGATCGAGTCGGCGCTGGTGTCGCACGAGCTCGTTGCCGAGGCGGCCGTGGTCGGCCGGCCGGACGATACGACGGGCGAGGCGGTCGTTGCATTCGTGGTGCTGAAGCGTTCGCGTCCGGAAGGCGAGGAAGCCGCGGCGCTCGCGAAGACGCTGCGCGACTGGGTCGGCAAGCAGATCGGACCGATCGCGAAGCCGAAGGACATCCGCTTCGGCGACAACCTGCCGAAGACACGCTCGGGCAAGATCATGCGGCGCCTGCTGCGCTCGCTCGCGAAGGGCGAGGCGATCACGCAGGACACGTCCACGCTCGAGAACCCGGCCATCCTCGATCAGCTCGCCGAAGTGCGCTGATCTCACCTGTCGTGCGCCACGCGCGCATGAGCCCCTGCGCGGCAATCCCGATTGTCCGCGCAGGGGCTTTTTGCTAAACAACGGCATGACCGTTCCGACCCGTCCGGCGCCTGTCGCGCCGCCGCCCGTTCCCGAGCCGCTCGCGCGTGCCCACGCGCGCTACTGGCGCTTCAACGTCGCGTTGATCGCGGTGCTGATGGCGATCGGTTTCTCGGTGTCGTTCATCGTGCCGTTCTTCGGGCCCGCGCTCGCCGGGGTCCGGTTCGCCGGCTTCAGCCTGCCGTTCTATGTCGGCGCGCAGGGTGCGATTCTCGTGTATCTCGTGCTGATCGTCGTCTACATAGGGCTGATGCAACGCGCGGACCGCACGCTGCGCCGCGCGTACGACGACCATGCGGCGCGCACCGGCAATGCGCACGGCGGGCGCTGATTCATGCTGACGCATCGACTGATACGCGCATGCGCGCTCTACACGCTCGGTTTTCTCGGGTTCGTGCTGCTGATGTGGCGGATCGAGCGCGCAACCGGCTCCGGTGTCTGGATCGGCTACGTGTTCCTGTTCGTGCCGATCGCCGTGTATGCGGTGATCGGGCTGCTGTCGCGCACGTCCGATCTCGTCGAGTACTACGTGGCCGGGCGGCGCGTGCCGTCCGCGTTCAACGGGATGGCGACGGCGGCCGACTGGCTGTCGGCCGCGTCGTTCATCGGCCTGGCCGGATCGCTGTACTCAACCGGCTACGACGCGCTGGCGTACGTGATGGGCTGGACGGGCGGGTTCTGCCTCGTCGCGTTCCTGCTCGCGCCTTATGTGCGCAAGCTCGCGCGCTACACGATTCCCGATTTTCTCGGCACGCGCTTCTCGAGCACGGCCGTGCGCGCGCTGGCGGCCGGCGCGGCGATCCTGTGTTCGTTCGTGTATCTGGTCGCGCAGATCCAGGGGATCGGCTTGATCGCGACGCGCTTCATCGGCGTCGATTTCGCGATCGGGATCTTCTGCGGGCTCGCGGGCATTCTCGTGTGCTCGTTTCTCGGCGGGATGCGCGCGGTCACGTGGACGCAGGTCGCGCAGTACATCATCCTGATCAGCGCGATCCTGATTCCGGTGTCGCTGATCGCGATGAAGAACGGGCTCGGCCCCGTGCCGCAGTTCAATTACGGCAAGCTGATGGAGCGCGTCGCGGCGCGCGAGGCGCAGGTGCGCGATGCGGCCGACGAGCAGCAGGTGCGCGACGCGTACCGTCGGCAAGCCGCGGATATCCAGACGCGGCTCGACCGGTTGCCCGCGTCCTATGCGGACGCGCGCAGGCATCTCGCCGACCAGCTCGCCGACTTGCGACGCCACAACGGGCCGCTGCGCGAGATCAGCCAGCGCGAGCGCGAGCTGGCCGACTTCCCGCGCGATCCGGCGGCGGCACGCGTCGCGTGGACGCAGGCGCGCGACGATCTGCTGGCCCGTGCCGAGCCACCCGTGCCGATGCACGAGCCGTTTCCCGCCGCGAGCGACGACGAACGCAAGCCGCGCGAGCGGAATTTCCTCGCGCTGCTGCTGTGCCTGTCGCTCGGCACCGCGAGCCTGCCGCATATCCTGACGCGCTACAACACGACCACGTCGGTTGCGTCGGCGCGGCGCTCGGTCGGCTGGACGCTGTTCTTCATCGCGCTGTTCTACCTGAGCGTGCCGGTGCTCGCGGTGCTGATCAAGTACGAGATCCTGGCGAACCTCGTCGGGCGGCCGTTCGCCGAATTGCCCGCGTGGGTCACGCAATGGCATCACTTCGAACCCGACCTGATCAGCGTCGTCGAGGTGATTCGCGACGGCATCGTGCACTGGTCGGAAATCCAGATGCAGCCGGACATGGTCGTGCTCGCCGCGCCGGAGATCGCGGGGCTGCCGTATGTCGTGTCGGGGCTGATCGCGGCCGGCGCGCTTGCCGCGGCGCTGTCGACCGCGGACGGGCTGCTGCTGACGATCGCGAACGCGCTGTCGCACGACGTCTATTACTGCATGGTCGCGCCGGACGCGTCGAGCCAGCGGCGCGTGACGATCTCGAAGGTGCTGCTGCTCGGTGTCGCGCTGTTCGCGTCGTATGTCGCGTCGCTCAATACCGGGAAGATCCTGTTTCTCGTCGGCGCGGCGTTCTCGCTGGCGGCATCGAGCTTCTTTCCGGTGCTCGTGCTCGGTGTGTTCTGGAAGCGCACGACGACGCGCGGCGCGATCGCCGGCATGGTGACGGGGCTCACGGTGTGCGTGTACTACATCGTGTCGACCTATCCGTACTTCACGCAGCTGACGGGGTTCGCGGGGCACACGTGGTTCGGGATCGAGCCGATCAGTTCGGGCGTGTTCGGCGTGCCGGCGGGGTTTGCGGTGGCGATTGCGGTGAGTTTGTGCGATCGGCGGCCGGATGAATATACGCGGGCGTTGGTGGATTACATTCGGCATCCGTGATGCGGGAGGATGGGGAGGGTGTCGGCGCCCCAAACGCCCAAAACGAAAAGCCCCTTGATTTATCGGGAAATCAAGGGGCTTCAGGCATTCTGGCGGAGAGAGGGGGATTCGAACCCCCGATAGGCGATTAACCTATACACGCTTTCCAGGCGTGCGACTTAAACCACTCATCCATCTCTCCGGAAGACCGAGAGTATAGCAAACTCTGGCGGCGGGTCGCCACTCCCTTGTACGTACGTCAGAATTCAGAAGGAACACCGCACCATGTCGCTCTCCGCCTTGCTCGCCTTTGCCCTGATCCTGTCCGTCGGCGTCGCGACGCCCGGCCCGACGGTGTTGCTCGCGATGAGCAACGGCTCGCGATACGGATTGCGTCACGCGATGGTCGGCATGCTCGGCGCCGTCACGGCCGACGTCGTGCTCGTCGCGCTGGTCGGGCTCGGCCTTGGCGTGCTGCTCGACGCGTCGGAAACGGCGTTCGTGACGATGAAGCTGCTCGGCGCGGCTTGGCTCGCGTATGTCGGCATCCGGATGCTGGTGTCGAGCGGTCATTCCACCGCGGCGCAGGAACCCGAACCGCCGACGCCCGATCGCCGGACTGCATTCCTGAAGAGCTTTTTCGTTGCGATGAGCAACCCGAAGTACTACCTGTTCATGTCCGCGCTGCTGCCGCAGTTCGTCGACCGGTCGCACGCGATCGCGCCGCAATACGCGATCCTTGCGGCGACGATCGTCGCGATCGACGTCGTCGGGATGACCGGTTACGCGCTGCTCGGCGTGCATTCGGTGCGCGTATGGAAAGCGGCCGGGGAGAAGTGGCTGAACCGGGTCAGCGGGTCGCTGCTGCTGATGCTCGCGGGGTACGTCGCGCTGTATCGCAAGACCGCGAACTGATGCGGCGATGCATCGGGAAAGCGGCACGCTGAAGTCGGCGCGGCAATGAAGCCGGTCGAGCGCTTTACGCTCGAAACGCATGATGGTCCGTACGAATCGTGGCCGTCACGCACGCATGTGCTCGTGGATGGCGTGCGCTGCGATCTCGCCATTTCCGGCTACGTGCTGCTTCGCCAGTTCGAGATGCCGGCCGCATATCTGCTCGTCACCGACTACGACTGCCCGTTCGAGGAAGCCGTCACGTTCACGCTCGTGTCGAAGGATCCGCTGAAGGTGCGCGCGCAGCGCACGGTCGGTGCGATGTACGCGTCGTGCCATCTGGACGACATCACGTGGGCCGACGACCGGCATTTCAGCGCGACGTTCGTGGATATCGACGGGCGATGGGATTTCAAGATTCGTGACCGATCCGTGCCGTTCATCCTGCCTCGGCTGGGCATGCATCGCGTACAGGATCGGTAGTGCGCGATCGACTGCCGCGAGCGCGTCATGCGTGCGTGTGCACCGTCTGAAATCCGCCAGAACCAGCGGTTTCATTTTTCTTTCGCATTGATCAGACATGTAAGTTTCGGCGCGCGCTGATCTTGCATGGTCCGGACGTATGGCGGCAGGAACGACGATGTTCGGGTATCGCGTTCGCACGCAACATTACAAAATGAATGGAAAGTGAAAGAATTCCTTCCCTTGACGCGATGCGCCCGTGCCATTTATTGTCCGTCTGCCGCCGTGAGAGAGCACGGCGGTTATCGCGGATGTGCGCGTCGCGCGCACGACAACACGTAGCAAAAAGCAGAAAAGGAAACGTGGTAGCCACATGAAGCCGCTATTCGACGACAAGAAATCCGATGCGGTCAGCGATCGTCCTTCCACCCCGTCTTTGTCACCCGTCGCGGTGCCTGCCGCCGCCGTCGTGCCGGCAGCGCAGCCGACGGAGCACGCGCGCCTGATCACCGTCGACGAGATCGACCAGCTCGGCGCGACGCAGGGTACGCGGATCGCCGCCTTCTCCCAGCAGATACTCGCGAGCGTCCGTGCGTCGGATGCCGACCAGTTCGGCGACAAGCTCAACGAACTGATCTCGACCGCGAAAGGACTCGACCCGCGCGGTGCCGACAAGGGCGGCTTCATCACGCAAGTCACGCGGCTGTTCCGCTCGACCAAGGAAAAACTGCTGTCGCAATACGAGTCGGTGAGCAAGCGGATGGATACGCTCGTCGTCGAGCTCGAAAACCATGCGCAGCGCCAGAAGGCCGGCATCGACGAGCTCGAGCGGATGTACAACGACAACTACGCGCTGCACCAGGAGCTCGAGCAGTCGAAGGCGCACGGCGAAACGGCGCTCGCGACGCTGCGCGCGCATCTCGCGGCCGGCCAGCAGCCGGCGGACGACGCGTTCGCCGCGCAACGCCTGCTCGACGTGAAGCGCAAGGTCGACGCGCTCGAAAGCAAGCTCGACGACCTCGACCGCGCAATGCTGATGTCGAAGCAGCTCGCGCCGCAGATCCGGATGGAGCAGGACCAGAAACGCACGCTGACGTCGAAGTTCATGACGATCAAGACCGTGCTGATCCCCGCGTGGACCAACGCGTTCGCGCTCTACCTCGAGCAGCTCGGCACGAAGCGTGCGGCGGCGCTCGCGAACGCGACGTACGACGCGGCCGACGAGGCGATCCGCGCGCAGGCCGACCTGAATCGCCAGAACGCGCAGGAAGTCGCGAAGCTCGGCCAGCGCCCGGTGATCTCGACCGACACGTTCGAATATGCGCAGCAGCAGCTGTTCGGCGCATTCGACGACGTCACGCAGATCATTGCCGACGGCAAGCGCCAGCGTGAGCAGGACGCGCCGCGCCTGCGCCAGCTCGAACAGGACCTGATCACCCGATTCGCTCCGAAGCATAACTAAGGAACACCGCATGATTACGCTTGAGAAACGCGCGGCGAAGGTCGCGATCGTCCTCGAAAAACGCCAGATCCTGAAGCCGCCCGTCGTGCGTGTCGGCGCGGCGCTCGACATCTCGGGCTCCGCGAAGCCGCTTTACCAGTCGGGCGTGATCCAGGAGACGCACGACCGGATCCTCGGCATCGCACTGAAGTTCGACGACAACGGCGAAGTCGATACGTGGACCTTCACCGAAGGCTACGACCGCCTGCCGACCGCGACGCCGGACAACTACGGCTCGTACATCTCCGATCACGTGCTCGAAGCCCGGATCGACAAGTGGGGCGGCACGCAGTACGCGCCGGTGATGAACGACATCGTCGACTTCTTCTTCCGCGCGCCGGAGCCGAAGCGCGAAGAAAAGCGCGGCTTCCTGAGCCGGCTGTTCGGCGGCGCGGACGAAGCGCCCGCGCCGGCCGCCTCCGCGCCGGTGAACGGCCACCTGCCCGCATGGGTGCTGTTCGTCACCGACGGGCAGAACCCGAAGAACGACCGCAAGCGCGTGCGCCAGTTGATGGCCGAGTCGCAGCACTTTCCGCTGTACTGGTCGCTCGTCGGCGTCGGCGATCCGAACGAATTCGGCTTCCTCGCGGAAGTCGCGGACGAAATGCCGAACGTCGGGTTCCTGCATCTCGAGTCGCTCGATCTCAGCGACGAACAGATCTACGAACAGTTGATCACGCAGGAATTCTGCGACTGGGTGCGCGCGAAGTAAGCGCGGCCCGCATGCCCCTTTTTCAAAACTCGATTACCCCATCATGTTGAAAGACTTCAAGATCCCGCTGTCGCTCACGGTGCTCGCGCTGGTCGCGGCCTATTTCCTCGGCGGCGTAAAGGACATGCTGATCGTCGCGGTCCTGTGTGTGCTCGAAATTTCGCTGTCGCTCGACAACGCGGTCGTCAATGCATCGGTGCTCAAGAACTGGTCGGAGAAGTGGCGCAACCGCTTCATGGTGTTCGGCCTGCCGGTTGCCGTGTTCGGCATGCGGCTCGTGTTCCCGCTGCTGATCGTCGCGGTGATCGGCCACATCGGAATGTGGGATGCGCTGACGCTCGCGATCGAATCGCCGGAGAAGTACGCGGCGATTCTGACCTCCGCGCATCACCAGGTGTCGGCGTTCGGCGGCGCGTTCCTGCTGATGGTGTTCTTCAAGTTCATGCTCGACACCGAGAAGGACGAGCACTGGATCGGTTTCCTCGAAGGCCCGATGCGCCATCTCGGCCGCATCACGGCGCTGGAAGTGGCGCTGACGCTCGCGATCGTGATCGTCGCGTCGTTCTACGTGCCGGCGGCCGAGCAGGTCAGCTTCCTGCTCGCGGGCGCGTTCGGCGTGATCAGCTTCGTGATTGCGCACGGCATCGGCGACCTGATCGGCGGCGAGGACACCGGCACGCGCGTGGTGCGCGAAGGCGTCGCGGGCTTCATGTATCTCGAAGTGCTCGATTCGTCGTTCAGCTTCGACGGCGTGATCGGTGCGTTCGCGTTGTCGAACAACATCTTCCTGATCGCGCTGGGCCTCGGCGTCGGCGCGGCCTACATCCGGGAGATGACGCTCGTGCTGCTGAAGAAGGGCACGCTCGCGCAGTATCGCTTTCTCGAACACGGTGCGTTCTGGGCGATCGGTGCGCTCGCAACGATCATGTTCCTCGGCGTGAAGTTCGAGGTGCCCGAGGTCGTCACGGGCCTGATCGGCGCGGCGATGATCGCGGCGGCCGTGTGGTCGTCGATCGTCGTGCAACGCAAGGAAGACCGGACCGCCGTGGCGAGCAAGTAATACACGCGGCACGGAAACCATCAACGAGGGGCCGCGCACGGCGGCCCGGCATTGCCGCCGGCGCAACGGCGGTTCCAGCAGAAGAGGTTCAGATGATCAATTTGTCGAAAGGCGGTCGCGTCAACCTGTCGAAGGAAGCGCCCGGCACGCAGAAATTCCGCATCGGTCTCGGTTGGGACGCAAACGCGACGGACACGGGCACGGATTTCGATCTCGATGTGTCGGTGTTCCTGTGCAAATACGATGCGCAGACCAATCCGAAGCTGATCTCGGATCAGCACTTCGTGTTCTACAACAGCGAAGTGCGCACGATGGACCGCAACGAAACCTTCATCCAGCCGGGCGACGATTTCCCGAAGCGCGGGATGCCGGCGTCGAAGTGCATGGGCGTCGTGCATAGCGGCGACAACCGCACGGGCAGCGGCGGCGGCGACGACGAAGTGATTTTCATCGACATGACGAAGCTTGCTGCCGACGTCGAGGAAATCTCGGTGGTCGTGACGATCGACCAGGCCGAAGCGCGCCGCCAGAATTTCGGGCAGATTCGCAACAGCTACATCCAGATCGCCGACGAGGTGACGGGTGCGGTGATCGCGAAGTACGCGCTCGAGGAAGACTTCTCGATGGAGACGTCGGTGCAGGTCGGCAGCTTCTATCGCCGCGATGGCCACTTCATGTTCAAGGCGGTCGGCGCCGGCTACAACCGCGGCCTCGGCGACTTCGTTCGCGCGTACGGCGGCGCGGTCTGACTGGCGGCAGCCCGGCGTGCGGGAAACCGCCGCGCCGGGCAGGATGCAGCGATGACGAATCCGTCCGACGAGCCGAAGCGGCTCGAGTTCGATACGACGCCCGAGCGCACGCCCGGGCGTCTTGCGTTCGACGCGCCGCCTACGGCCGGTGTGCCGGCCGCGCGTGTGCCCGAGCGGCCGGCGCCGCAGGCGCTCGATTTCGGGCCGGCGCCCGACAAGGCTGTGCACGCGGCGCCCGCCGATGCGGTCGGCCGCGCGCTGTTCGGCGAATCGAATCACCCGCTGCTCGAATCGTGCTTCCGCGCCGCGCAGGCCAGCTTCCCGAATCTCTATCCCGACTACGCGCCGCGCATCGAGCGGCACATCCGGCAACTGGTGCCGCTCAAGCTTGCGACGGTCGCGACGATCGGCGACGGTGCGCTGGAGGCGGCGGGCAACCTCGTCGAAGCCGTCGCGGCGACGACGCGCGAATTCAATGAACTCGGCGCGGCCGACATGATGGCCGGCATGCTCGCGCAGGCGACGCGCAAGGCCGGCATGTTCGAACGCTGGTTCGGCGCGGCGTCGAGCCAGGTCGACTACCGCGCGGCGCTCGGCGCGCTCAAGCAGTCGCTCGGCTTCTTCCCGCGTCGCACCGAGGAGCTTGCCGCGAAGGTCCGCCATGCGGAAGAAAACCTCGTGGTCGTGCTCGCGGCGCTGAGCGCGGTGGCGGACGTCGTGCGCGTGCCGGACGACGCGGGCGTCGAGCGCACGCTGTTCGACCGCCGCAACATCGTCGGGCAGGCCGTCCAGCAGATCCGGATGCAGCCCGCGCAACTGCGCGGGCTCGACGAGCGCGTGACCGATCTGCTGTCGCGCGCCGACCACCTGATGAACGTCGTGCTACCTGCGGCACTGGCGGCGCGGCCGCAGCGCTGAGCGAACGGCACGACGGCCACGCGCGCTTCGGCGCCCGTGGTCGCTGCCTGGGCCACGCTTCGTCACGCCGTTTCGCGCGTGCCGCCGCGAGTCTGCTATCTTCCCGGGCATCTCATCGCTTTCCCGCCGATTCTCCATGACTGACCGCATCGTCGCCGCATTCGATTTCGACGGCACCATCACGACTACCGACAGCTTCCGCCATTTCGTCCGCTACGCGGTCGGCACGCCGCGCTTCGCGTGGGCCGGGCTGCGCGCACTGCCGTGGATCGTCGCGATGAAAGCCGGGCTGCTGTCGCGCGGCGACGCGAAGGCGAAGTTCGCGTGGTTCGCATTCGGGCCGGTTCGCGAGGACGCGCTCGACGCTCGGGCGCGCACGTTCGTCCACACGTATCTGCCGAACTTCGTGCGTCCGGAAATGCTCGAGCGGATTCGCGAGCATCGGGCGCGCGGGCATGAAGTCGTGCTGGTCAGCGCGTCGCCGTCGCTGTATCTGGAGAAGTGGGCGAAGACGGCCGGTTTCGACGCCGTGCTCGCGACGCGGCTTGCGTTCGAGCGCGGCGCGTTCGCCGGGCGGCTCGACGGCGAGAACTGCTGGGGGCCGCAGAAGGTCGTGCGGCTGCGCGGGTGGTGGGGCAACCGGCCGCCGAAGCAGTTGTTCGCGTACGGCGACAGCCGCGGCGACAAGGAAATGGCCGAACTCGCGAACTGGTCGTGGATCCGCGGGCAGGGAGCGATGCCGCCGATCGGCGATTGATGCGGCGCGCTGCCGGTGCTGGTATTACGCGTCGACCTGCGCGTGACGCGTGCCGCGCGAAGGACGATAAGCACCCCAGCGATTCGCACGCGCGAACGTGCCGACGTCGTTGAAGCGCACGCCCACTTCGCGCAGTGCCGCATGCGCGGTTCGTGCGGTCAGTTGCCGGATGTAGAACGGGTCGCGCACGACGAAGTGATGGATCGCGTGCGTGCTGCCGAAGTTGAAGCAGAACAGCTGGAACGGCAGCATCCACCACGGGTTGAGTACCTGCGTCTGCTGGATCACGTTGCGCGAATCGATGTCGCCGAAGTAGTGCATGTTCGAGCTGACGAAGTTGATGCAGAAGCTGCGCACGAAGTTCGGCCCGAGCCACACGACCGCCAGGAAATCGACGACATCCATCACACGCTCGACCAGGGCCGGCACCGTCACCGCATAGCCGAACGCGTGCAGCGCGAACAGCCCGATGTGATAGACGATGAACGCATGCCACAGCGCGTAGTACACGTGACCGACCGGCATGTACGACGACACCTGCTCGACGCGCAACTGCATGCGCTCGGCCGGATCCTGCACCGGCTGCGCGGCCACGTACTGCTTCACCTTGCGGCGCATCGCGGCCGGCCGCAGCACGACGGCGAGCATCCCGTCCGCGATCATCAGCAGGCGCTTCACGCCCCAGCGCTCGCCGTTGGTGATGCCGAATTCCTCGAGATCCGATTCGCCGCCCGACACCTTGTGGTGATGCAGGTGCATGCGCCGCCGCGTCCACGGGTTGATCGTGCCCGGCCGCGTGAGCCAGCACAGCGCCATCATCAGGTGATAGGCCCACGGCGTCTTCTTGAAGTACATCAGGTGGATCAGGTCGTGCTCGAGTTCGTGGATCAGCGACGTGACGAACGCGGCGAGCGGCAGCGCGACGTACCACGCGATCGTGCCGCGTGCATACAGCCACGCGATCGCGAGCATCGCGGCGACCGACACGGCCATCACGGTCGCGCCGACGAGGTTCTGGTTGTCGAGCAGCGGAAAGCGCGCGCGGATCGCGTCGCTCGCTGCGTTGACTTCGCGGCGGACGTACGCGACCTTGTCTGCGTCGTTGCGAAAGACGGTTCGTGCGGGTTGGCTCATCGACCGGAATCCGTGCGGAAAGAGTGGGGCAGGGGGGCGTTATGCCGATGTGACAAGCATAGGCGGGCGCCGCACCGCATGCGAGGGCCGCCGGTGCCAATGGTGGTGTCATTTCGGGCCATGGTGGACGACGAGCGGGAGTCCGACGGTGCGCCGCGCGGCTAGAGCACCGCCGTGGTGTCATTGCGGGCCAGCGGCGCTACAATCCGCCGAAATCGCTCCGGAGTCCGCCGCATGGCCCTGTCCGTCCCGGATGCCGCGCGCCAGTTGAACAAGGCGACGGTGTCGTCCGCGTATGCGCTGTTCATGCTGATGCTGGCCGAGGAGCGCGGCATCGATAGCGGCCGCATTCTCGCCGGCTCGGGCGTCGAGCGCGAGCGGCTCGCGCAGCCCGATGCGCGCATCACGCCGCTGCAGCAGGCGGCGATCGTGTTCAACCTGCTCGACGCGACCGACGATCCGTCGATCGCGATCGAGATCGGCCTGCGCAGCAGCCTGACGAAAGCGGGGCTGATCGGTTTCGGGCTGATGAGTTGCGCGACGCTCGGCGAGGCGATCGCGCTCGGCATCCGCTATCTGCCGACGCGCGTACCGTTCTTCTCGGTGCGGCTCGCGCAACTCGACGGGATCGTCGACATCGACGTGCTCGAAGCGTTTCCGCTCGGCCGGCTGCGCCAGTTTGCAGTGGAGAACTTCCTGGTCGAGACCGCGATCCTGTTCAATTCGTTGCTGTATCCGGCGCCGGGGCGCACGCTGCAGTCGCGCGCCGAACTGCACTTCGAATGGCCCGAGCCGCCGTGGTTCGAGCGTTATCGCGCGCGGCTGCCGAGCTGTCATTTCGACGCGAGCGCGAACCGCATCCGTTGCGACGCCGCGCTGCTCGACGAGCCGATCGGCACCGCGAACGCACAGACCGCGCAGATGATCGTCCAGCAGTGCGAGGCCGAACTCGCGCGGCTCGGTTATGCGGAGAGCATCGTCGAGCGCGTGCGCAACCTGCTGATTTGCGGCGATGGCGGTTATCCGTCGGTCGACGACGTCGCGCGCGAGCTGCACGTGTCGGCGCGCACGCTCAAGCGCAAGCTCGCCGAGTACGGCGCGACCTATTCGGCGCTGCTCGACGAGATCAGGCTGCGCGATGCGCTGCGGCTGCTGGAGGGCACGCGGCTGCCGGTCGACGAGATTGCGGCGCGCGTCGGTTATACGGACCGCGCTAACTTCACGCGTGCGTTCAAGCGCTGGACGGGTGTTGCGCCGAGCGAGCGGCGCTGAGCGAGGGCACGGGGGACCCGCGTTCGCAGCGGACCTGAGGGATCGTGCCCAGGCGTTGCTTAGTCAGACGATCTCGACCCAGTTCGCGCCGCGCCCGCCTGCTGCACGCGCGTGCAGCGACAGCGCGCCGTCGTCCGGCGCGATCGCATACACCGACACGTATTCCGACTGCTCGCCGCACGCGACGAGCCAGCGCCCCGACGGATCGATCGCGAACCCGCGCGGCTGTGTCTCGGTGGCCGTCGCGTGCGCGGGCTCGAACGTGCCGTCGGCGGTGCGGCGATAACAGAGCAGTTGGCTCGAAGTGCGTTCGCTGACATATGCGAAACGCTCGTCGGGCGTCAGGTGCAGGTCGGCGGCCCATACCGAAGGTTCGGCAGGCGCGGGCGGCCGCGCATGGCCTTGCGCGAGTTCAGCGACGGCCGGGTGGCGCGCGCTCACGTGCGCGTCGCCGAGCCGGCCGCTGTCGGGATCGCGCGCGAACGTCGCGAGCGTGCCCTGGAATTCGCTGACGACGACGAGCGCGCGGCCGTCGCGCGCGAATCGCAGGTGACGCGGGCCGAAGCCGGCCGGCACGCGCGTTTCGCCGTGTTCGGCCAGGCGCAGGCCGGCCGCGTCCTCGACGAGCGCGAAGCTGAACACGCGATCCGAGCCGAGCGAACTGACGTACGCGAAACGATTGTCCGGCGACACGATCACCGCGTGCGCGTTCGCGATGCCGCCGGCCACCTGCAGCGGCGCGCCGTCGCCGTCGCGCACGCGCGCGGCGTCGTAGAGGCTCAGCGAATGCCCGCCGTACGACGCACCGAGCAGCCAGCGGCCGCTGCGGTCGAGCGACAGGTACGCGTGGCTCGCATCGATCGCGGTCGCGCCGATGCGCGCGAGCGCGCCCGTGGCCGCGGCGACGCGGAACGCGACGATCGTCGGCTGCTCGCCGCGCGTCGCGACGTAGAGCCGCGCGCGGTCGGCCTGCACGGCGATCGGCATCGCGACGTCGGCGGCCGGGTAGCGGGCGAGCGGCGCGAGCGTGCCGTCGCTCGCGATGGAGAACGTGGCGAGGTCGCCGTCGGCGGCATTCGAGACGACGACGGTGAAGCGGTCAGTGTTCGGCATGGCGGAGCATCGTGGCGTTCGTGAAGGACTCGTCGGCCGGCAGGCCGCGCGGCGGATCGCTGCGCCGGTGCGTGCGCGCGAACAGCGCGGCGACCGCGGCGACGAGGGACGCGATCGCGAGCGCATACAGCCCGCCCGTGATCGAACCCGTATGTTGCTTCAGATAGCCGAATGCCGTCGGCGCGACGAAGCCGCCGAGATTGCCGACCGAGTTGATCAGCGCGATCACGGCCGCGGCCACGCGCGTGTCGAGGTAACCCTGCGGGATCGGCCAGAACAGCGACGCAGCGGCCTTGAAGCCGAGCGCGGCGAAGCAGATCGACGCGAACGACCACACGGGATCGTGCGACGTCGACGCGAACAGCCCGCACGCGGCGAGCACGAGCGCGAACGCGAGCCAGCGCTGCGGATGCTTCCATTTCGCGGACAACACCGCGAAACCGTACATCGCGCCGATCGCGATCATCCACGGAATCGTGTTGTACAGGCCGACCTGGAAATCGCTGAGGCCGCCCATCTTGCGAATGATCGTCGGCAGCCAGAACGTGGCCGCGTAGATCGTCAGCTGGATCGAGAAGTACAGGAAGCAGAACAGCATGATCTGCGGATCGCGCAGCAGTACGGTGGCGCGCACGGGCACGTTCGAGCGTACGTCGCGCGTCGCGCGCTCCGCGTCGAGCGCCGTTTCGAGCGCCGCGCGTTCGTCGGTGGTGAGCCATGTCGCGTCGCGGATGTGCGATTTCAGCAGCAGCCAGCTCGCGCCGCACAGCGCGACCGAGAACAGCCCTTCGATCAGGAACATCCATTGCCAGCCTTCGAGGCCGAAGCCGCGGATCGACAGCAGCGCACCGGTGACGGGCCCGGACAGCACCGACGCGAACGCGGAGCCGCCGAGGAAGATCGCCATCGCCTTGCCGCGCTCCTGCGGCGGCAGCCATTGCGACAGGTACAGCACGACGCCGGGGAAGAAGCCGGCCTCGGCCGCGCCGAGCAGGAAGCGCAGCACGTAGAACGACGTGTCGTTCCACACGAACGCCATCGCGGCCGCGACGATGCCCCACGTCGCCATGATCCGCGCGAGCCACACGCGTGCGCCGTAGCGCTGCATCAGCAGGTTCGACGGCACTTCGAACAGCGCATAGCCGACGAAGAACAGCCCGGCGCCGAGCCCGTACGCGGCCGCGCCGATGCCGATCGACGCTTCGAGGTGGCGATCGACGAAACCGACGTTCACGCGGTCGATGTAGTTCGCGATGAACATGATCAGCACGAGCGGCAGCACGTGCCACTTCACTTTCGAGACGGCGGACGCGAGCGGGTCGCGGCCGGGCAGCGTGGGCGAGGGCGGGTTCAACGGTGTCTCCGGTCGGTCGGCGAACGGGGCGGCAGCCCGCGTCGGCGTCTGGGTGGTGGCTTATGTAGTATGTCGTCGTATGACATGGTACGCCTGAGTGTTGATGGAGGCGTCACGGGTTTACCCGGAAATTTCCCGGATATTGGTGAATTTCATGAGATCGGTTGGATATTCGATAATGTCTGATGACGTATGACTGTCGTGGGCATGTGCGCTGCAAGCCATTTGCAGGTGAATCCGGCTACGCTGTATCGAGAGCGCGCGCGGTTGCGGCAAAATACCGGGCTCGCGCGCTCGGTGTGCATGGCATGTGCGCGAACGGAGGCGATTTCATGCTGAAGACGGAGCGGCGGAACATGCAGGACAACCACCACGGACGGCACTTCTTCGCGTTCAACGGCGATGCGGACGGCCTGTGCGCGCTTCAGCAACTGTGGCTCGCGGAAGGCGTGCGCGGCACGCTCGTGACCGGCGTGAAGCGCGACATCCGGCTGCTCGAGCGGATCGATGCGCGGGCCGGCGATAGTGTCACCGTGCTCGACGTGTCGCACGATCAGAACCGCGACGCGTGCGCGCGACTGCTGCGCGAAGGGGCGACAGTCCGCTATTTCGATCATCACTTCGCAGGCGAGCTACCCGCCGATCCGGGCTTTCACGCGCATATCGACACGGCGGCTGATGTCTGCACGAGCGCGCTCGTGAACCGCCATCTCGGCGGCCGGCATGTGCGCTGGGCGATCGTCGCGGCATTCGGCGACGAACTGCCGGCGCTCGGCGACGCGCTCGCGCGCGAGCAAGGGATCGACGACGCCGAACGCTGCACGCTCGCTGAACTCGGGCTCTACCTGAACTACAACGCATACGGCGATTGCATCGGCGATCTGCACTTCGATCCGGCGGCGCTCGCCGACGCGATGTTGCCGTGCGTCGATCCGCTCGATTTCGTGCGCGGGACCGCCGTGTTCGCCGCACTGCGCGACGGCTACCGCGACGACATGGCGCGCGCATGCGCGCTTGCGCCGCTGCGCGAAGTGCCGGGCGCGACGCTGGTACGGATGCCTGATCAACCGTGGGCACGGCGCGCGACCGGGATGCTCGCGAACGAACGAATGCGCAACGCGCCGCATGCGGCGCTCGCGGTGCTGTCGCCGCGCGCCGATGGCGGGCTCGTCGTCAGCGTGCGCGTGCCCGACGGCCGGCCGCTCGGCGCCGACGAGTTCTGCCGCGGCTTTGCGACCGGCGGCGGGCGCAAGCGCGCGGGCGGCATCAACCATCTGCCGGAAACCGAGTTCGACGCATTCGCCGCGCGTTTCGAGGCGGCGTTCCGGCTCGATTGACGAAGCGATCGGCGACGCGCGCGCCGTGGCCTGATCAGTCGAATCAGCCGGTCGCACCTGCGAACACGGCCGGCACGTACCGCGCATCGCGGTGCAGATGCACCCGACATCGAGCGTAGGCCGGCGGACGCGGCGAAGAATCGTCGGAATGGACTAACGCGTTTCACCGGGCACGCGACGCGGTGCGATGGCCGTCGCCGTCATCGGCACGTCGGCATGTCGAGCGTCGACACCGTGTGGCATAGCCGCGACAATACGCATCCTGTTCCGCTTTCCGCATCGAGGTGCCCGTGCCCGCCAAGTCGTCCGTTGCTCCCGCGATCGTCTGGTTTCGCGACGATCTGCGCGTGACCGACCAGCCCGCGCTGACGCGCGCGGTCGAGTCAGGCCGGCCGCTCGTGTGCGTGTTCGTCGACGATACGGGCGCCGGTTCGGGGCGCCCGCCGGGCGGCGCAGCGCGCTGGTGGCTGCACGGGTCGCTGGCCGGGCTCGACGCCGCGCTCGCGCGTCACGGCGGGCGCCTGCTGCTGTTGCGCGGCGACGCGCAGCGCGAGATCGAGCGCGTCGTACACGACACGGGCGCGGCCGCCGTGTACTGGAACCGCCGCTACGCGCAGCCGCAACGCGACGCCGACGCGGCGCTGAAGGCGTCGCTCAAGGCACGCGGCGTCAAGGTCGAGAGCAGTAACGGCAGCCTGCTGAACGAGCCGTGGGAGGTGCTGACGGGCAGCGGTGCGCCGTACCAGGTGTTCACCGCGTACTGGCGCGCGGTGCGCCGCGACCGCACGGTCGCCGCGCCGCTGCCGGAGCCGGAACGGATCGTGTTTCAACCATGGCCTGAAACCGTGCGTGGCCGTGCGCTGGCGCTCGACGCGCTCGCATTGCGCTCGCCCGTGCCGGACTGGGCCGGCGGCCTGCGCGACGCATGGCCCGCGCCCGACGAGGCCGGTGCGCATCAACGGCTCGACGCGTTCCTGACGGCATCGCTTGCCGGCTACGCGGATGCGCGCGATCGTCCCGACCGGCCCGCGACGAGCCGGCTGTCGCCGTTCCTGCGCTTCGGCAACGTATCGCCGCGACAGGTGTGGCACGCGGTGCAGGGCGCCGCGAATGCAGGCGGCGCGGCGTACGTTGCGGGCGCCGACAAGTTCCTGAGCGAGCTCGGCTGGCGCGAATTCAGCTACGCGCTGCTGTATCACTTCCCGGCGCTCGCGACCGACAACTTCCGCGCGCAGTTCGACGCGATGCCGTGGCGTGACGATGCCGCGGCGCTGCGCGCGTGGCAGCGCGGCCGGACCGGCTATCCGCTCGTCGATGCGGGCCTGCGCGAGCTGTGGACGACCGGCTGGATGCACAACCGTGTGCGGATGGTCGTCGCGTCGTTCCTGGTCAAGCATCTGCTGATCGACTGGCGCGCCGGCGAAGCGTGGTTCTGGGACACGCTGGTCGACGCCGATCCCGCGAACAACGCGGCGAGCTGGCAGTGGGTGGCCGGCTGCGGCGCCGACGCCGCGCCGTATTTCCGCATCTTCAATCCGGTCGCGCAGGGCGAGAAGTTCGACCCGGACGGCGCATACGTGCGGCGCTGGGTGCCCGAACTCGCGAGCCTCGACACCGCGTCGATCCACGCGCCGTGGGAAGCGTCACCGCTGCAGCTCGACGCGGCCGGCATACGGCCCGGCATCGACTATCCGGCGCCGCTCGTCGATCACGCCGCCGCGCGCGTTCGCGCGCTCGACGCGCTGGCCGCATTGCCGAAACGTCGCTGATCGTCTGCCCGCGCGGTACGGTTCGCCGCGTCAGTTGCAGAACGCGACGCGTTCGAGCAGCGCGTACGCGATACCTGAATCGAAGTAGGCCGCGCCGCACCACGCGACGAACGCGAGCGTGCCGGCCGCCAGCGCCGCGCGGATCATGCCCATGCCGCGTTGCCCGATGCCGGGCGCGCGACACGCGCGTCGTCGATCGGCAGGTGCAGAAGCGCTGCGAGCACGCCGAGCGCGATCGAACCGATCCACAGCGGCAGGTACGAATGCGTCGCGTCGTACACGATCGCACCGAGCCAGACGCCGAAGAAGCTGCCGAGCTGGTGGCCGAAGAACACGAAACCGAACAACGTCGCGATGTAGCGCACGCCGAACACCTGCGAGATCACGCCGTTCGTCAGCGGCACCGTGCCGAGCCAGGTGAACCCCATCACGGCCGCGAACACGTAGACGCTCGCGGGCGACAGCGGCACGACGACGAACGCGGCCATCGCGAATGCGCGCACGAGGTACAGCACCGACAGCACATACTTGCGCCGCAGCAGCCCGCCGAGATGCCCGCATGCATAGGTGCCGGCCACGTTGGTCAATGCGATCAGCGCGAGCGCGACGCTCGCGTGGCGCGCCGGCAGCCCGTGGTCGAGCAGGTACGCGGGCAGATGCGTCGCGATGAACGCGAGCTGGAAGCCGCACGCGAAGAAGCCCGCATTCAGCAACCAGAAACCGCGATGCGCGAACGCCTCGCGCACTGCTTCGCCGATCGACTGGTCGGGGCCGGCGGCGGCCGTTTGCGCGGGCCGGTCGCGCAGCAGCACGGCGAGCGGCGCGAGCAGCGCCGCGACGAGCGCCAGCGCGACGAATGCGTGCCGCCAGCCGATACCGCCGATCAGTTCCTGCGCGACGGGCACCATGCAGAACTGGCCGAGCCCGCCGATCGCGCCGGCAACGCCGAGCGCCCAGCCGCGCCGGTCGGGCGGAAACAGGCGGCTCAGCGCGCCGTAGATCGACGCGAATGCCGAGCCCGACAGTGCGATGCCGATCACGAGCCCGGCGCCGACCGTGAACATGCCGGTCGACGCCGCGTGCGCCATCATGACGAGCCCGGCCGCATACAGCAGCATCCCGGCGACGATCACGCGCACCGAGCCGAAGCGGTCGGCGACCATCCCCGTGAACGGCTGCGCGACGCCCCAGATCAGGTTCTGCAGCGCCAGTGCGAGCCCGAACGCTTCGCGCGACCAGCCATGGTCGAGCGATACGGGCGCGAGGAACAGGCCCTGCACATGGCGGATGCCGAGCGCGGCGCCCATGATCAGGCCGCCCGCCAGCACGGGCAGCCAGCGGCGCCGGACTTCCTGCTCGATCGGGGTCATGCGTGTCTCCGGATGTAGGCGCGCGGCGAAACGGCCGCGCTCGATCCGATTAGACGATCGGGTACGGCGTCGCTCAAGCGATCATTCGGTCAGGTTGGCATGCGTGTAGGGAATGTGACGGGGTGCGGCCGGGCGAGGTGGCGGCGGCCGGCCGTGGTCACGGTCATCCGGAAAGCCTGCGCCGGCTTACGTCGACGCCATGTCGTGCGCGCGCATCGCGGTAGCGCATTCGGCCGCTTCGGCGAGCATCCAGTCGCGCACGTCGGCGACTTCGCGGCGCGGGGCCGGATCGTGCTGGAACAGCCAGTAGCCGTACGCATCCGACAGCGCTTGCGTGTGCGGCCCGAGCACCGCGAGCCGCCCGTCCGCGAGCATCGGCGAGACCAGCGCGAGCCGGCCGAGCGCGACACCCTGGCCCGCGATCGCGGCCTGGATCACCTGGTCGTACTGGTTGAAGCGCAGCACGCCTTTGGGGCGCGCGTCGCCGAGCCCGGCCGCGTGCAGGTGCGTGCGCCACTGCAATTGCGGTTGCGGCGGCCCGTCGAATTCGAGCAGCACGTGGTCGGCGATCGCGGCCGCGCTCGTGACCGGCCGCGCGGCGAGCGCGGGATGCGCGACCGGCACGACGATCTCGTCGAACAGGCGCAGCGCGCCGGCCGGCGCGCGGTCGCGCGGGCAATAGCGGATGCCGAGGTCGATGCCCTCGGCGCGCAAATCGAGTACCTTGTCGTTCGCGGCGACGCGCAGGTCGATCTCCGGCAGGCGCGCCTGCAGCCGCCCGAGTCGCGGAAGCAGCCACAGCGCGGTGACGCCGATGCTCGCGGTGATCGTGACGGGCTGGCGTTCGCGCGAGGCGGCGAGCGACGCGACGGTGTCCTGCAGGCTGTGCAGCGCCGCATCCGCGACGCGGAACAGCCGTTCGCCTTCCGGCGTGAACGCGATCTTCCGGTAGCCGCGCTGCAGCAGCACGACGCCGAGATGCGCTTCGAGCGCATGCACCTGGCGGCTGACCGCCGACTGCGTGACGCACAGGTCCTGCGCGGCGAGCGTGATGCTCATGCGGCGGCCGACGGCGACGAAACCGCGGACCAGGTCGAGCGACGGGAGGCGGACGAGAGGCGTTGACATGCGCGTGACTCATGCGAACGGAGCAGGAAGATTGGTTGAGAACGCGGCACGCGTCAAGTTCAATGGAGGCTGGCCGATGGGCGCGGGCGGTGGCTCGCGCCGGCTCGGAGCGTGAAGCACGGGGCCGGAGCGGGCGCTGAAGCGCTGACTCTGGCCGACCGCAAAGCATGGGACCAGAGTAAGCGCTAAAGCGCTAACTCTGGTCGACCGCGAAGCATGGGATCGCAGTAAGCGCTAAAGCGCTAACTGCGATCGACAGGAGACAGGATGACGATTTCGAACGAAGGAGACGGAGCGGCACCGGGCAGTCGCGCGGCGGGCGCGTTGCCGCCCGAGCCCGTGACGCTGCGCGCGGCCGACGGTTATGCATTGCGCGGCCATGTGTGGCGCCATCGCGGCGGCGGTGCGGCGCGGCCCGTGACGGTCGTCAATTGCGCGACGTCGGTGCGCTGCGACTATTACTTCCGTTTCGCGGCCTGGCTGTTCGCGCAGGGGCGCGACGTGCTCGTCTACGACTATCGCGGCATCGGCGGGTCGCGCCCGGCGCGGCTCGCGAAGCTGCGCGCGAACTGGCTCGACTGGGGGCAGCTCGATTGCGAGGCCGCGCTGCAATACGCACGCGACGCGTTTCCGGGCCAGCCGATCGACGTCGTCGCGCACAGCATCGGCGGCTGCGTGCTCGGGCTCGCGGCATCGAACGTGCACGTGCGGCATGCGGTGACCGTCGGCGCGCAGTATGCGTACTGGCGCGATTACCTGCCGGCCGAGCGGCGGCGCATGTGGTGGAAGTGGCATGTCGCGATGCCGGCGCTCGCGGCCGTGTTCGGCTACGTGCCCGCGAAGCGGCTCGGCTGGATGGAGGACACGCCGCGCGGCATCGCGCTGTCGTGGGCGCGTTCGCGGCCGCGTTTCGAGGACGGCTACGTCGGCGGCCTGTTCGAGGAAGGAGCAGTGAGCCGTGCGGCGCTGCCCGCGCGCTTCGCGGGGCTGTCGGCACCGATGCTCGCGATCGGTACCGATGACGACGCGTTCGGCACGATCGACGCAATCGAGCGGCTGGTCGGTTACTACACGGGCAGCGACGTCACGCACCTGCGGATTGCGCCGGCCGACATCGGCGTCGACGCGATCGGCCATTTCGCGTTTTTCCACAGCCGCTTCACCGACACGCTGTGGCCCGTCGCGCTGTACTGGCTGCAACACGGCGTGCTGCCGGCCGATGCGCCGGGCAGCGTGCACGCGCTGCATCCGGCGTTGCGTGCGCGGTTGACGGGTGGCGGCGTGCCGGGCGTTGCCGCGAACGGATGAAGCGGGGCGGCCGCGCAATGGGGTGCCTACGCGGCACGTTGTTGCGCGCGGCCTTCGAGTGTCGTTCGTGAAGCATCCGTCGTTCGGTACCGATCGCGAGCATCGGCGCAGACAGCCCCGCGAAGCGCGCGGGCAGCGCCGTGCGGCTCACGGCACCTTCCTCGAGCAGTTCGATGCGGGCGCGGCAATCCGCGTACACGCCGGTTCGTGCGCCGGCGCGATCGATTAACATCGGACGTTTCATTCCACAGCCCAGGCTGCCGCGTGCCGATGTCCCTTCCGTCCGATTCCGCTTTCCCGGTCGACACCCCCCGTGCGTGGCGCATGCATGCGCTCGACGTGCCGGCCGCCGCGTCCCGCGCCGGCGTGCGGATCGCGCGCATCGATTTCGACTGGCGCGTGCCGCTGGCGTCGCCCGCGTATGCGGCGCTCAGCGATGCCGAGCGTGCACGGGCCGCACGCTTCATGCGGCACGAGGATGCGGTGCGCAGCGCCGCGACGCGCGCCGCGCTGCGCGACGTGCTCGGCGCGGCCCTCGGTGTCGCGCCGCACGCGGTCGCGATCGTCGTCGACGAAGCGGGGCGGCCGTCGCCGGACCCCGCGCATGGCACGACGCTCGATTTCAACGTGTCGCACGCGGGCGATCATGCACTGCTCGCGTGGGTGCCCGCGGGCCGTGTCGGCGTCGACATCGAATCCTGCAGCCGCACGACCGACTGGCGTGCGCTGACGAGCGAAGTCTGCGCGCCGGCCGAGGCCGCGTATCTCGACGGCCTGCCGCCCGACGCGCGCGCCGGCGAATTCATGCGAGTCTGGTCCGCGAAGGAGGCGCTGCTCAAGGCGCTCGGCACCGGCATCGGCGGCGGGCTGCGCGCGTTCGCGGTCGTGCCGCCGCGCGATGCGGCGACACCGGCGACGACGATCGTCGAGCCGGCCGCGCCCGCCGCCGGCGTCGCGGCGTTCGACGCGGCGTGGGTCGACGCGGCGCCCGGCTACGCGGCATGCGTCGCGTGGACGCGCGCGTGAACCGGCGTCAACGAGCGGCGTTCATTCGAGCGGCGTGTCGTTCGGCGCCGCGTAGCGCGCCCTGATCACGTCGCTCATCGGGAAGTCGAACGACAGCCCCTTCGGCGGCACCGGCTTCATGAACCACTTGTCGTACAGCGCGTCGATCTCGCCGCGCTTCATCAGTTGCACGAGCACGCCGTCGACGAGCGCCTTGAACTGCGGATCGTCCTTGCGCAGCATGAACCCGTAGGCTTCCGACGACTGCGGCGTGCCGACGATCTGCCAGTCGGCCGGCTTCGCGGCGAGCTGGCGCACGCCCGCGAGCAGCACGTCGTCCATCATGTACGCGGCCGCGCGGCCCGATTCGAGCGTGAGGCGTCCTTCGCCGTAGTCCTTCGCGCTGATGACCTGCATGTTCAGCTTCTTTTCCTCGTTCATCTTGCGCAGCAGGCGTTCGGACGTCGTGCCCTGGTTCGTCACGACCGTCTTGCCGGCGAGGTCGGAGAAGTCGCGGATGCCCGACGTCGTGCGCGTGAGCAGGCGCGTCGTCGCGACGAAGAAGGTGGTCGAGAACGCGACCTGCGCATGGCGCGCGGCCAGGTTCGTGGTCACGCCGCATTCGAGGTCGACGGTGCCGTTCTGCACGAGCGGGATGCGGTTCTGCGACGTGACCGGGATGAAGCGCACCTGCAGGTCGGGCTTGCCGGTGCGCGCCTTCACCGCGGCGATCACGCGGTCGCACAGGTCCTGCGAGAAGCCGATCACCTTGCCGCCCGCGTCGACATAGGAGAACGGCACCGACGTTTCGCGATGGCCGATCGAGATCAGGTTGCTCTGCCGGATCTTCTCGAGCGTGCCCGACAGCGGCTCGGCGGCGAGCGATGCGCCGCACGCGAGCGTGCACGCGGCGACGAGCAGGCTGCGGCGGAACAGGGCGGCGAACCGCGGCGGGAAGGTCATGGCGGGGCTCCTTGGCGAATGGTGATCCGTATGTTGCCAAAGACAAAATAATTGCAACATATGTTAATGCCCGGGTTCTTCGGGCCGGCCCGTCAAGGCCACGCCGGACATCAGGGAAACTCCCAAGTCGAAATCGGCGAAAAACGGGTTGTCTAGACAAGTTTGGCTGGCTACACTTCAATCCATTCCGAACTTGTCTAGACAGGATTGCTCACATGATTACGTTGACTCCCGGCCATCTGACCCTCCCGCAACTGCGCCGGATCGCACGCGAATCCGTGCAACTGACGCTCGACCCGGCCAGCTTCGCGAAGATCGACGCCGGCGCGAAGGCCGTCGCCGACATCGCCGCGAAGGGCGAGCCGGCCTACGGCATCAACACGGGCTTCGGCCGCCTGGCCAGCACGCACATCCCGCACGACCAGCTCGAACTGCTGCAGAAGAACCTCGTGCTGTCGCACGCGGTCGGCGTCGGCGAGCCGATGGCGCGTTCGTCGGTGCGCCTGCTGATGGCGCTGAAGCTGTCGAGCCTCGGCCGCGGCCACTCGGGCATCCGCCGCGAAGTAATGGACGCGCTGATCAAGCTGTTCAACGCGGACGTGCTGCCGCTGATTCCGGTGAAGGGTTCGGTTGGCGCATCGGGCGACCTCGCGCCGCTCGCGCACATGTCGGCCGTGCTGCTCGGCGTCGGCGAAGTGTTCATCCGCGGCGAGCGTGCCAGCGCGCTCGACGGTCTGCGCGTCGCGGGCCTCGCGCCGCTGACGCTGCAGGCGAAGGAAGGTCTCGCGCTGCTGAACGGCACGCAGGCATCGACCGCGCTGGCGCTCGACAACATGTTCTCGATCGAAGACCTGTACCGCACCGCGCTCGTCGCGGGTGCGCTGTCGGTCGACGCGGCCGCCGGCTCGGTGAAGCCGTTCGACGCGCGCATCCACGAACTGCGCGGCCATCAAGGCCAGATCGACGCGGCCGCGTCGTACCGCGACCTGCTCGAAGGCTCGCCGATCAACCAGTCGCACCGCGACTGCGACAAGGTGCAGGATCCGTACAGCCTGCGTTGCCAGCCGCAGGTGATGGGCGCGTGCCTGGACCAGATGCGCCATGCGGCCGACGTGCTGCTGATCGAAGCGAACGCCGTGTCGGACAACCCGCTGATCTTCCCGGACACCGGCGAAGTGCTGTCGGGCGGCAACTTCCACGCCGAGCCGGTCGCGTTCGCAGCCGACAACCTCGCGCTGGCCGCAGCGGAAATCGGCGCGCTGGCCGAGCGCCGCATCGCGCTGCTGATCGACGCGACGCTGTCGGGCCTGCCCCCGTTCCTCGTGCGGGACGGCGGCGTGAACTCGGGCTTCATGATCGCGCACGTGACGGCCGCCGCGCTGGCGTCGGAAAACAAGACGCTCGCCCATCCGGCGTCGGTCGACTCGCTGCCGACTTCCGCGAACCAGGAAGACCACGTGTCGATGGCGACGTTCGCCGCGCGCAAGCTCGCCGACATCGCGGACAACACGAAGCACATCCTCGCGATCGAACTGCTGGCCGCCGCGCAGGGCGTCGACCTGCGCGCGCCGTATCACACGAGCCCGAAGCTGGCGCCCGCGATGGAAACGATCCGCAGCAAGGTCGCGCACTACGAGCTCGACCACTACTTCGCGCCGGACATCGCGGCGATCGCGCAGCTGGTCGGCGAACGCGCGTTCGCGAAGATCAGCCCGTTCTCGTTCGCATCGGAACAGTAAGCCGATGAGCGCGCCGGTCTACCAGGAGATCAAGGATTTCATCCTGGGCCGCATCCACGCCGGCGAGTGGGAGGAGGGCGACCAGGTGCCGTCCGAGAACGAGCTGGCGCGCGAGTTCAAGGTTGCGCGCATGACCGTCAACCGCGCGCTGCGCGAGTTGACGGCCGAGCAGGTGCTCACGCGCATGAAGGGCGCGGGCACCTACGTCGCGCGGCCGAAGTACGAGTCGACGCTGGTGGCGATCCGCAGCATCTCGGAGGAGGTCGGCGCGCGCGGGCATGCGTATCACGCCAGCGTGCTCGGCCTCGAGACGATCCGCGCCGACGAGGCGCTCGCCGACGAGATGCAGGTGGCCGTGCGCACGAAGCTGTTTCATTCGCAGGTGCTGCACTTCGAGAACGACGAGCCGGTGCAGCTCGAAGAACGATGGGTGAATCCGGCGGTCGCGCCGGATTACGCCGAGCAGGATTTCACGAACACGACGCCGAACCTGTACCTGATGCGCGCGGCTCCGCTGCAGCGCGTCGAGTACCGGATCGAAGCGGCGGCCCCGGCGCCGGAGCGGCGCGAGCAGCTGCGGATGGACGACGTCGAGCCGTGTCTGGTTTTACATCGGCGCACCTGGTCGCAGGGCGTCGTCGCCTCGGTGGCGAATCTGTGGCATCCCGGCAGCCGTTATCGCTTCACCGGGCATTTCTGATTCCTATTTGATATTCATTTTCCTTCGGGAGCAGTCGTCATGAACCATCCGAAACACATCGATCCCCGTCTCGATCCGACGCGCACGATCCGCGCGCCGCGCGGCAGCGAGAAGACCTGCAAGACCTGGCTGGCCGAAGCGGCCTACCGGATGATCCAGAACAACCTGGATCCGGAAGTCGCCGAGCATCCGCACGCGCTCGTCGTGTACGGCGGCATCGGCCGCGCGGCGCGCAACTGGGAATGCTACGACCAGATTCTCGCGTCGTTGAAGGATCTCGAAGAGAACGAGACGCTGCTGATTCAATCGGGCAAGCCGGTCGGTGTGTTCCGCACGCACAAGGATGCGCCGCGCGTGCTGCTCGCGAACTCGAACCTCGTGCCGCACTGGGCGACGTGGGATCACTTCCACGAACTCGACCGCAAGGGCCTGATGATGTACGGCCAGATGACGGCCGGCAGCTGGATCTACATCGGCAGCCAGGGCATCGTGCAGGGCACCTATGAAACGTTCTTCTCGGTTGCGAACCAGCACTTCAACGGCGATCCGTCGGGCCGCTGGATCCTGACGGGCGGCCTGGGCGGGATGGGCGGCGCGCAGCCGCTGGCCGCGACGATGGCCGGCTTCTCGATGATCGCGGTCGAATGCGACGAGACGCGTATCGACTTCCGCCTGAAGACGCGCTACGTCGACAAGAAGGCGACGACGCTCGACGAGGCGCTCGGCATGATCGACGAAGCGAAGCGCACGGGCAAGCCGGTGTCGATCGGCCTGCTCGGCAACGCAGCCGACGTGTTCGCGGAACTCGTCGAGCGCGGCATCACGCCGGATTGCGTGACCGACCAGACGAGCGCGCACGACCCGATCAACGGCTACCTGCCGCAGGGCTGGACCGTCGCGCAATGGCGCGAAGCGCAGAAGGTCGATCCGCAGAGCATCGTGAAGGTCGCGAAGCAGTCGATGGCCGTCCAGGTGCGCGCGATGCTGGCATTGCAGGACCGTGGCGCGGCGACGCTCGACTACGGCAACAACATCCGCCAGATGGCGCTGGAAATGGGCGTCGAGAACGCGTTCGACTTCCCGGGCTTCGTGCCGGCGTACATCCGCCCGCTGTTCTGCGAAGGCAAGGGCCCGTTCCGCTGGGTCGCGCTGTCCGGCGATCCGGAGGACATCTACAAGACCGACCAGAAGGTGAAGGAACTGATCCCCGACGATCCGCACCTGCACAACTGGCTCGACATGGCACGCGAGCGCATCGCGTTCCAGGGCCTGCCGGCACGGATCTGCTGGGTCGGCGTGAAGGATCGCTACCGTCTCGGCCAGGCGTTCAACGAGATGGTGAAGAACGGCGAACTGAAGGCACCGATCGTGATCGGCCGCGACCACCTCGACACGGGTTCGGTCGCAAGCCCGAACCGCGAGACGGAATCGATGAAGGACGGTTCGGACGCGGTCAGCGACTGGCCGCTGCTGAACGCACTGCTGAACACGGCAGGCGGCGCATCGTGGGTGTCGCTGCACCATGGCGGCGGCGTCGGCATGGGCTTCTCGCAGCACTCGGGCGTCGTGATCGTCGCCGACGGTACGGCTGAAGCGCACGAGCGTCTCGGCCGCGTGCTGCTGAACGACCCGGCGACGGGCGTGATGCGCCATGCGGATGCCGGCTACGAACTCGCGCAGCAGACGGCCCGTGAAGCCGGCCTGAAGCTGCCGATGCTCGGCCGCTGAGCATGACGGCGCTCGCTCAGGCGCCGGTAGACGTGACGCTGGCCGCCGCGATGATCCGCGCAGCGGATCTCGTCGCGTCGCCGTGGAAGAACGGCGGCGGCGTGACGCGCGAGATCGGCGCCTTTCCACCGGGCGCCGCGCTCGACGCATTCGCGTGGCGCGTGAGCGTCGCGGACGTCGGCGCGGCCGGGCCGTTCTCGCGTTTCGACGGGATCGACCGCACGCTCGTGCTGCTGTCCGGCGCGGGCATGACGCTTGTCGAAGCGGGCGGTGCACGTCACGTGCTCGATACGCCGCTGGCGCGCGCGGATTTCGCGGGCGAGACGGCGATCGACGCGACGCTGCACGACGGCGCGACGCGCGACTTCAACCTGATGACGCGCCGTTCGGCCGCGCGCGGCGCGCTCGACGTATGGCGCGCAGGCGCGCATCGCATCGAGCGTGCCGATACCGTGCTGCTGTTTTGCGCGACCGGTGCCGTCGGCGTCGAAATCGACGGCACGCACTACGCACTGGAAGAAATGGACACGCTGCGGCTCGATGGGCCGCGGCGTGCGTTTGACGTCGTCGTGAGCGGGGGCGGCGCGCTGCTTGCCGTCTCGCTCGCCGTCGGCGAACGAGGCTGAACGCATGAAACCGACTGTCTGGCATCACCTGAGGCTGTGTCCGCACGGCCATCCCGACGAGACGATCGACGATGCGGCGATCGCCGTCGACGAAACCGGCACGATCGCCTGGCTCGGCGCGTTGTCCGCGCTGCCGCACGATCATGCGCACTGGCAGCGCGAGGATCTGCACGGCGCGTGGGTGACGCCGGGCCTCGTCGACTGCCATACGCACCTCGTATACGGCGGCACGCGCGCTGACGAATTCGCGCAGCGCCTCGCGGGCGTAAGCTACGAGGAAATCGCACGGCAGGGCGGCGGGATCGTGTCGACGGTGCGCGCGACGCGCGCGGCCGACGAGACGACGCTGTTCGTGCAGGCCGCCGCGCGCCTGCAGCCGCTGCTCGCCGAAGGCGTGACCGCGATCGAGATCAAGTCGGGCTACGGGCTCGACCTCGCGAGCGAGCGCAAGATGCTGCGCGTCGCGCGCCAGCTCGGCGAACGCTTCCCGGTCAGCGTCTACACGACCTTCCTCGGCGCGCATGCGCTGCCGCCCGAATATGCGGGCCGCGCGGATGCATACATCGACGAAGTGTGCGAACGGATGCTGCCGACGCTGGCCGACGAGGGGCTCGTCGACGCGGTCGACGTGTTCTGCGAACGCATCGGCTTTTCGCTCGCGCAGACCGAGCGCGTGTTCGAGGCCGCGACGCGGCGCGGTTTGCCCGTGAAGCTGCATGCGGAGCAACTGTCGAACGCGGGCGGCACGGCACTCGCCGCGCGCTACCGCGCGCTGTCCGCCGACCACCTCGAATTTCTCGACGAAGCCGGCATCGAGGCGATGAAGGCGGCCGGTACGGTCGCCGTGCTGCTGCCCGGTGCGTACTACTTCATCCGCGAAACGCAAATGCCGCCGATCGAGCTGCTGCGCAAGCACGGCGTGCCGATCGCGCTCGCGACCGATCACAACCCCGGCACGTCGCCGCTCGAATCGCTGCTGCTGACGTTGAACATGGGCTGCACGCTGTTCCGCATGACGGTGCCCGAGGTGCTGCAGGGCGTCACGCGCCATGCGGCCGCGGCGCTCGGCCGCGCGGATCGGCACGGTGCGCTCGAGGTGGGGCGTCAGGCCGACTTTGCCGCGTGGTCGGTCGGTTCGCTGTCGGAGCTCGCCTACTGGATCGGCCGGCCGCTGTGCGAGCGGGTCGTGCGCGGCGGCGCGACCGTGTTTCGCCGGATGAACGGATAGATTTGCATGGGACCGGACCAGGCGCTGAAGCACGTGCGGTCCGGTCGACTGCAACGGGGCACGAGCCAGCGCCGATGCGCCGGCACCTGCCAACCGTGGAATGGGATCGGATCGAACGCTGGAGCGTCGATTCCGGTCAATGAGGACTCGCAATGACCGACACCATGTTGTTCGCGGACCATGCCTACCTGCCCGATGGCTGGCGCCGCAACGTGCTGCTGCGCTGGGACGCAGCCGGCACGCTGACCGAAGTGACGCCCGACACCGACGCACCGGCAGGCGTCGCGCGTGCGGCCGGGCCGGTGCTGCCCGGCATGCCGAACCTGCATTCGCACGCATTCCAGCGCGCGATGGCAGGGCTCACCGAATACCGCGCGAATCCCGCCGACAGCTTCTGGAGCTGGCGCGACCTGATGTACCGTTTCGCACTGAAGATCACGCCCGACGCGCTCGCGGCGGTCGCGCGCTGGCTGTATGTCGAGATGCTCAAGTGCGGCTACACGTCGGTGTGCGAATTCCACTACGTGCATCACGCGCAGGACGGTTCGCGCTATCCGCAGATCGCGGAACTCGGCACGCGCGTGGTCGACGCCGCGCGCTCGGCCGGCATCGGCATCACGATGCTGCCCGTGTCGTACCAGTTCGCGGGCTTCGGCAACAAGCCGCCGCGCGACGACCAGCGCCGCTTCATCAACACGCCCGAAGGCCTGCGCGAACTGCTCGACGCCATGCGTCGCGCCGCGCCCGAGCACGGCGGGCTGCGCTACGGCGTCGCGCCGCACTCGCTGCGCGCGGTGTCCGAGAACGGGCTGCGCGCGCTGCTCGACGGGCTGCCCGACGACGCGCCCGTGCATATCCATATCGCCGAGCAGACGGCCGAAGTCGACGATTGCGTCCGTACATACGGGGCGCGCCCCGTGCAATGGCTGCTCGATCGCTTCGACGTCGATGCGCGCTGGTGCCTTGTGCATGCGACGCACATCGACGCGGCCGAAACCGCAGCGCTCGCGAAGCGTCGCGCGGTCGCCGGCCTGTGCCTGACGACCGAAGCAAACCTCGGCGACGGTGTGTTCCCGGCCGTCGACTATCTCGCGCAGGGCGGGGTGATCGGCGTCGGCTCGGACAGCCACGCATCGGTCGACTGGCGCGCGGAACTGCGCCTGCTCGAATACGGGCAGCGGCTCGTGCACCGCGCGCGCAACGTGCTGGCGAGCGACACGCAGGCGCATGTCGCCGATCGCCTGTTCGATGCATCGCTCGCGGGCGGCGCGCAGGCCAGCGGGCGGCGCGTCGGTGCGCTGCGCGAAGGCTGCCGCGCCGACTGGCTCGTGCTCGATCCCGATCATCCGGCGATCGCCGAGCACGGCAGCGCGTCCTGGCTGTCGGGCATCGTGTTCGCCGAGCACGGCGAGACGCCCGTGCTCGACGTCTACACGGGCGGCGAGCGCGTCGTGAGCGGCCGCCGCCATCGCGACGAAACCGTCGCGTATGCAGACTACCGCGCCGCGCTGGCGCAACTGCTGCGCTGACGCGCGGCAACCGGCGCACGCCGCCCGCGTGCGCCGGCAGACTCTAACGGTGATGCGACATGACTGAACAACCGGCTGTAATTACGCTGAAGCAGGGCACGCTGCCGCTGCTGATCTCGATTCCGCACGCAGGCACGTACATCCCCGACGACATCGCCGCGACGATGACGCCCGACGCGCGCTTCGTCGACGATTGCGACTGGCATCTCGAGCGGCTGTACGGGTTCGCGGCGGGCCTCGGCGCATCGATCCTCGTGCCGTCGCATGCGCGTTACGTCGTCGACCTGAACCGTCCGCCCGACAACGAGAACCTGTATCCGGGGCAGGACACGACGGGGCTCGTGCCGGTCGATACGTTCGACAAGGCGCCGCTGTATCCGGCGAACGCGCTGCCCGGCAACGACGAGATCATGCGTCGCCGCGACCTTTACTGGCGTCCGTATCACGACGCGCTGCAGGGCGAAGTCGCGCGCCTGAAGCGCGAGCACGGCCGCGTGCTCGTGTGGGAGGCGCATTCGATCCGCTCGCACGTGCCGCGCTTCTTCGAAGGCCGCCTGCCGGACTTCAACTTCGGCACGTCGGGCGGCGCGAGCGCGGCGCCGGGTCTCGCGGAGGCACTGGCCGAGCGCGTGCTCGCACATGGCGGTTATACGGCCGTCGCGAACGGGCGCTTCAAGGGCGGCTACATCACGCGTCACTACGGCGTGCCTGACACCGGTGTAGAAGCCGTGCAGCTCGAGCTGTCGCAGATCACCTACATGGAAGAGATGCGTCCGTACGCGTACGACGAAGCGCGTGCAGCGCGGATCGTGCCGCTGCTGCAGACGCTCGTCGAAACCGCGCTCGCGTATCGCTGAGCACGGCCCGCCCGCTTGCGGCGGCGCGGCGGAGCAGCGGGCGACAGCCCGCCGGCGCGCAGTATCCGCGCCGACGCAATGCACAACACGGCATCGATCCCGGCGATCGATGCCGTTTTTTTTGTCTGATCGATATCGTCATCGGGACCTGAAAATTTGACGCAATTTTTAGGTGATATAAGCTGAATGTCAGGAAGTCGTCTCGCACGCGCACCGGCGGCGGAGCCATCGATCATGGTTGCACCGTGCCGGAATCCGTTGCGAGACACCTTGCCGACGTGTCGCCGCGCGGCATTGCCGCATGCGCTTCATCGCGACACGTGTTCTGCATCCGTCAGTCAGTCGAGTACGATCGTGAAAGCCGCCAGCCCTTCGATACGCCGGACCCGAAGTCCGTCGGCGGGCGCGCCGCCTCAGGCCGGGTCGATCCGGCATGCTGATCGCGGCACGCGTGCCGCCCCTTTACGCGAGCCTCGTTTCTTCGCTGTTTCCCATCGCGGCCTGCGCCGCTACAACCTCGTGACCGCGCAAGTGTTCAGCGCGGTGCAGTGCGACGGCAGCGCATCGTTGTTGCCCTAGCGTCCTTTTCCGCTTTCGTCCCGGGCCGCATCGCCTGTTGCCGCATCGTCCGCGCGGCGGGATCGCGCATGCCCATGCGTCGCGTCGTGGTGCGCGCGTGCGGTGCAACCGCGGACCCTTGTCGTCCCGCGCGCGAACGAGTTGCGCACGATCACCGGAGAAACGCCCATGCGTGTGCGCCCGATCGTAGCCGTCACCGCCGACCGCATCCTGCGCGGTGCGCATCCGAATCACACGGCGGGCGAGAAGTACCTTGCCGCGCTCGTCGACGGCGCAGGCGCGCTTGTGTTCGTGCTGCCCGCGCTCGGCGCGCGCCAGCCGGCCGATGCGATTGTCGCGGCGGTCGACGGGCTGCTGTTTACCGGCAGCTACTCGAACGTCGAGCCGCATCATTACGGCGGCACTGCGAGTACGCCCGACACGCTGCACGATCCCGCGCGCGATGCGACCGCGCTGCCGCTGATCCGCGCGGCGATCGACGCGGGCGTGCCGGTGCTCGCGATCTGCCGCGGCATGCAGGAGCTGAACGTCGCGTACGGCGGCACGCTGCATCAGCGGCTGCACGCGACGACCGGCTTCGACGACCATCGCGAGCGGGCGGCCGATCCGCTCGAACGGCAGTACGGCCCCGCGCACGTCGTGCAGCTCGCGCCGGGCGGCCTGCTGCAGCGGGTCGCGCGCGGCGCGCACGAGGCGACGGTCAATTCGCTGCACGACCAGGGCATCGAGCGTCTCGGCGCGGGGCTCGTCGTCGAAGCGAGCGCGCCCGACGGACTGGTCGAGGCCGTCAGCGTGCGCGGCGCGCGCGCATTCGCGCTCGGCGTGCAGTGGCATCCCGAATGGCGTTTCGCGGAACAGCCGCTGTCGCGCGACATCTTCGCGGCATTCGGCGCGGCGTGCCGCGCGCGCATGACGCATCGCATTCATGCGGCCGGCGGCGCGACGCCGTCGCCGGCCGCATCCGACGTCGACTGAAAGAGGCCGATCATGCAACCCGAACTGAGCGAATTCCTGCGACAACACCGCATCACCGAGGTCGAGGCGATCATTCCCGACATGGCCGGCATCGCGCGCGGCAAGATCATCCCGCGCAACAAATTCGAATCCGGCGAATCGATGCGGCTGCCGCAGGCCGTGATGGTGCAGACCGTCACCGGCGACTATCCGGAGGACGGCTCGCTGACCGGCGTGACCGATCCCGACATGGTGTGCGTGCCCGATCCGTCGACGATCTGCCTGATTCCGTGGGCTGTCGATCCGACCGCGCAGGTGATCCACGACTGCGTGCATTTCGACGGCTCGCCCGTCGAGATCTCGCCGCGCTACGTGCTGCGCCGCGTGCTCGAGCTGTACGACGCGAAGGGCTGGAAGCCCGTGGTCGCACCGGAACTTGAGTTCTATCTGGTCGACATGAACGCCGATCCCGACCTGCCGCTGCGTCCGCCGGTCGGCCGTACGGGGCGCGCGGAGACCGGCCGCCAGTCGTATTCGATCGAGGCCGTCAACGAGTTCGATCCGCTGTTCGAGGACATCTACGAGTACTGCGAGATGCAGGGCCTCGATATCGAGACGCTGATCCACGAAGTCGGCGCCGCGCAGATGGAGATCAATTTCGTGCACGGCGACGCGCTGCCGCTGGCCGACCAGGTGTTCCTGTTCAAGCGCACGGTGCGCGAGGCTGCGCTGCGGCACAACATGTACGCGACGTTCATGGCCAAGCCGATGGAAAACGAGCCGGGGTCCGCGATGCATATCCACCAGAGCCTTGCCGATGCGCGCACGGGGCGCAACCTGTTCGCCGACGAAGACGGCGCCGTGTCGCCGCTGTTCCACAGCTATCTCGCGGGGCTGCAGAAATACACGCCGGCGCTGATGCCGATCTTCGCGCCGTACATCAACTCGTATCGCCGGCTGTCGCGCTTCATGGCCGCGCCGATCAACGTGCAGTGGGGCTACGACAACCGCACGGTCGGCTTCCGCATCCCGCAGTCGAGCCCGGTGGCGCGACGCATCGAGAACCGGATTCCGGGCGTCGACTGCAACCCGTACCTCGCGTTCGCGGCGACGCTCGCCGCCGGTTATCTCGGCATGACGCAGCAGCTCGCGCCGACCGAGCCGATCGCATCGGACGGTTACGACCTGCCGTACCAGCTGCCGCGCAATCTCGAGGAGGGCATCTCGTTGATGGCCGCGTGCGAGCCGCTCGCCGGCATCCTCGGCGACAAGTTCGTGAAGGCCTACCTGGCGTTGAAGGAAACCGAATACGAAGCGTTCTTCCGCGTGATCAGCTCGTGGGAGCGCCGCCATCTGCTGCTGCACGTATGAGCGTGCGGCACTGCTTTACGGAGGAAACATGACCGACCGAAACGAAGCCGTTTCACCGCGACCGGCCGCGCACACGACCGCCGAATATCGCGCGCTCGACGCCGCGCACCACATCCACCCGTTCTCGGACATGGGCGCGCTGAACCGCGCGGGCAGCCGCGTGATCGTGAAGGCCGACGGCGTCTACCTGTGGGACTCGGATGGCAACAAGGTCATCGACGGGATGGCCGGCCTCTGGTGCGTGAACGTCGGCTACGGCCGCAAGGAACTCGCCGACGCCGCGTATCGCCAGCTGCAGGAACTGCCGTTCTACAACACCTTCTTCAAGACGACGCACCCGCCGGTGATCGAGCTTTCCGCGATGCTCGCGGAAGTGACGCCCGCCGGCTTCAACCACTTCTTCTACTGCAACAGCGGCTCGGAAGGCAACGACACCGTGCTGCGCCTCGTGCATCAGTACTGGCGCGTGCAGGGCAAGCCGCAGAAGAAATACGTGATCTCGCGCAAGAACGGCTACCACGGCTCGACGATCGCGGGCGCCACGCTCGGCGGCATGGGCTACATGCACGAGCAGATGCCGTCGAAGGTCGAGCACATCGTGCACATCGACCAGCCGTATTTCTTCGGCGAAGCGCAGCCGGGCGAAACGCCCGAGGCGTTCGGCCTCGCGCGCGCGCAGCAGCTCGAAGCGAAGATTCTCGAACTCGGCGCGGAGAACGTCGCGGCGTTCATCGGCGAGCCGTTCCAGGGCGCGGGCGGCGTGATCTTCCCGCCGTCGACGTACTGGCCGGAAATCCAGCGGATCTGCCGCAAGTACGACATCCTGCTGGTGGCCGACGAAGTGATCGGCGGTTTCGGCCGCACCGGCGAATGGTTCGCACACCAGCACTTCGGCTTCGAGCCGGACCTGATCACAATGGCGAAGGGCCTCACGTCGGGTTATGTGCCGATGGGTGCGGTCGGGATCCACGAGCGGGTGGCGCAGCCGATCATCGACAACGGCGAATTCAACCACGGTCTCACGTACTCGGGCCATCCGGTCGCCGCGGCCGTCGCGGTCGCGAACCTGAAGCTGCTGCGCGACGAAGGGATCGTCGAGCGCGTGAAGAGCGACATCGGTCCGTATTTCCAGCGCCGGCTGCGCGACGCGCTGGGCGACCATCCGATCGTCGGGGAGATTGCGGGAACGGGGCTGGTCGCGGGCGTTCAGCTTGCGCGCGACCGCGGCAGGCGCGAGCGGTTCGGTGCGGATGTCGATATCGGCACGATCTGCCGCGACTTCTGCTTCAACGGCAACCTGATCATGCGTGCGACCGGCGACCGGATGCTGCTGTCGCCGCCGCTCGTGATTCGCGAGGCGGAGGTCGACGAGATCGTCGACAAGGCGACGCGCGCGTTTGATGCGACGGCGGAGCGGGTGGGGTGCGCGCGGTAAGTTGGCGCCATATGGATGCGGTGCCGCGTCGGCACCGCTGTCCGGATGCGCGCGATTCGACGAGCGCGACGCCAAAACGAAAAGGGCCTGCGTCGTGAGACGCAGGCCCTTGAATTCTTTGGTGGGCGGTACTGGGATCGAACCAGTGACCCCTGCCGTGTGAAGGCAGTGCTCTACCGCTGAGCTAACCGCCCAAAGAAGCTGAAATTATGTCAGAGCTTTTGGGGTTCGTAAAGCCCTTTCTGCAAATTTTTTTCAGGCCCGCGCAACGATCGGTCAGCCGGCCGTCGACGGCTCGACGAGATCGAGGATCGAACCGTCGCGCGGTGCCGTTCGATTGACCGGCGTTCCGCATGTGGCATGCAGCATGCGCAATCCGGCCTCCTGCTCAGCCTGCGAGCGCGGGCAGTGCATCGATCGATGCGCGCACGTAGTCGGCGAAGCGCAGCGCCACCGGTTCGGCGGTGCCGCTGCGCTTCAGCGCGAGCGTGCGCGATTCGAGCGACGCGTCCTTCAGCGGCCGGAACGCGAGCCGGTCGCTTTTCACCTGCTGCAGCACGCGCGGCACCAGCGCGATGCCCATCCCGAACTCGATCATCGACAGGATCGTCTGCCACAGCCGCGCCTCGTGGCGGATCAGCGGGCTGAATCCGGCGTTTACGCACTGCGCGATGATCAGGTCGTGATAGTGCGGCGCGGCGTCGCGCGGAAACAGGATGAACGGTTCCGCCGCGAGCGCGGCGACCGCGACCTGCCTGCGGCGCGCGAGCGGATGCGCGGCCGGCAGGCAGCAGACGAACGGTTCCGCATAGACGGGCGCCGATTCGACCTCGGGCGGGAAGTGGCCCCAGTGCGCATAACCGAGATCGATCTGGCCGCGCTGGATCGCCTGCACTTGCGCGTGCGTGTTCATCTCGCTCAGCACGACCTCGACGCCCGGGTAGTCGGCCTCGAAGCGCCGCACCGCGTCGGGCAGCCCGCGATACAGCATCGAATGGACGAAGCCGATCCGCAGTCGGCCCGCGAGGCCCGACGCGGAGCGCACCGTCAGGCGCTCGGCCTCGGCCGCCTGCAGCAGCAGCCGGCGCGCTTCGCCGAGCAGCACCTCGCCCGCGTTGGTCAGCGCGACGGTCTTGTTGGTGCGCGAAAAGAGCTGCACGCCGAGCGCTTCCTCGAACTTGCGGATGTCGAAACTCAGCGCCGGCTGCGAGATGAACAGGCGCTTCGCCGCGCGCCCGAAATGCAGCTCCTCGGCAACCGCCACGAAGTAGCGCAACTGCCTCAGTTCCATGGTGTCTTCTCCCGGCGTCGGCATCGATAAGCGATATCTATCGTACCGGATAAATCCTGTATTGGACGCTTATCGATCGCGCGCCTACGCTCTGCGGAAGGCTTTGCACAAGGCTGGCCGCGCGCCGCGGCGTCAGGTCCGGCCGACGTGCAGGCAACCCAGGAGACATACGCATGAACGACACCGCCCGCACGCCGGATACCGGCGCATCCAACATCCCCGACAGCCGGGGCATCGATTTCTTCACCGCCGATCCCGATCTCGGCGCGTTGCTGAAGCTGCATCTCGGCGACGCGCTTTATGCCGAACTCGAGCCGCAGCTCCGTGCGCTCGGCGCGCGCGTGTCGGGCGAGCTCGACGAATGGGCGTCGCGCGCGGACAAGCACCCGCCCGTGCTCGAGCACCGCAACCGGCGCGGCGAGGCCGTGCAGCGGATCGACAAGGATCCCGCGTATGTCGCGCTCGAACGCGTCGCGTATTCGGAGCTCGGGCTCGCGTCGCTGAGCCACCAGCCCGAATCCGTGCCGCCGCTCGTCAAGTACGCGCTGACGTTCCTGTTCGTGCAGGCGGAATTCGGGCTGTGCTGCCCGGTCAGCATGACCGATTCGCTGACGCGCACGCTGCGCCGCTTCGGCGATCCGGCGCTCGTCGCGCGTTACCTGCCGATGCTCGCGTCGCGCGATTTCGACACGCTGTACCAGGGCGCGATGTTCATGACCGAGCAGGCGGCCGGCTCCGACGTCGGCCGCATCGCGACGCGTGCGGCGCGCGAGACCGACGCGCACGGCGAGACCGTCTGGCGCCTGACGGGCGACAAGTGGTTTTGCTCGAACGCGGATGCCGATCTCGCGATGGTGCTCGCGCGGCCCGACGGCGCGCCGGACGGTATCAAGGGCCTCGCGCTGTTCCTGCTGCCGAAGACGCTGCCGGACGGCACGCGCAACCGTTACCGGATCGTGCGCTTGAAGGACAAGCTCGGCAGCCGGTCGATGGCGAGCGGCGAGATCGCGCTCGAAGGCGCGCAGGCCTACCTGATCGGCGAGATCGGCCGCGGTTTCCACCAGATGGCCGACATGATCAACATGTCGCGGTTGTCGAACGGCGTGCGCGCGGCGGGGCTGATGCGGCGCGCGCTGAACGAGGCGCTGCACGTCGCCGCGCACCGCGAAGCGTTCGGCCGCAAGCTGATCGAGATGCCGCTGATGCAGCGCCAGTTGATGAAGATGCTGCTGCCGGCCGAGGCCGCGCGCGCGATGTTCATGCAGATCGCGCTGCTGCTGCCGCAGGCCGATGCGGGCGACGAGCAGGCCGCGCGCTGCGTGCGGATCCTGACGCCGCTGATCAAGTTCCGTGCGTGCCGCGATGCGCGCCGCGTGACGGGCGACGCGATGGAAGTGCGCGGCGGCACCGGCTACATCGAAGAGTGGAGCGATGCGCGGGTCGTGCGCGATGCGCATCTCGGCTCGATCTGGGAGGGCACGAGCAACATCGTCGCGCTCGACGTCGCGCGGGCCGCGCAGCGCGAGCACGCGCTCGACGCGCTGCGCGCGTTTCTCGGCGACCGGCTCGGCGCGGCGCCGCTGCCCGACGCGAGCCGCGAGGCGCTGCGGCGCGTTCTCGCGCGCGCATGCGATGCGCTCGCGCGGGTCGCGGCGGAAGGCGACGATTCGCGCGTGCGGCAGGCCGCATCCGCGCTGTACTACACGAGCGCGGCCGTGCTGATGGCCTGCGAGGGCGTGCGGCTCGCGCCGGATTTCCGGCGCCTCGCGCTCGCGCACCTGATCGTGCGCCACAAGCTGCTGCCGGTCGATCCGTTCGCGCCGGCGTCGCGCGACGACGAATCGGCCGCATTCGACGCGCTGCTGCGCGGCACGCCGATCACGCTCGACACGGCGCTCGACCTGCTGCCGGAGGTCGAACGATGAACGCGACGCGAGGCGCGCTGGACGGCCTGAAGGTCGTCGACCTGAGCCGCGTGCTCGGCGGCCCGTACTGCACGCAGGCGCTCGCCGACCACGGCGCGACGGTGGTCAAGATCGAGCCGCCGGACGGCGACGAAACACGCGGCTGGGGGCCGCCGTTCCTCGGCGATACCGCGTGGTACTTCATGGGCGTCAACCGCAACAAGGAAGGGCTCGCGCTCGACCTGTCGCGCGACGAAGGGCGCGCGATCCTGTGGCGCCTGCTCGAAGACGCCGACGTGCTCGTCGAGAACTTCAAGCCCGGCACGCTCGCGCGCTGGGGGATGGACTATGCGCGCGACCTGCAGCCGCGCTTCCCGCGCCTGATCCACTGCGCGGTGACGGGCTTCGGCGCGGACGGTCCGCTCGGCGGGCTGCCCGGCTACGACGCGGTGATCCAGGCGATGGCGGGGCTGATGAGCGTCAACGGCGAGCGCGACGGCGACGCGACGCGCATCGGTTTGCCGATCGTCGACATGGTGACCGGGCTCAACGCGCTCGCGGGCATCCTGCTGGCGCTGGCGGAGCGCGAGAAGAGCGGGCGCGGGCAGTCGATCGACATCGCGCTGTACGACTGCGGCGTGTCGCTGCTGCATCCGCACCTGCCGAACTTCTTCGGTTCGGGGCGCGTACCGGCGCGCAGCGGCAACGCGCATCCGAACATCGCGCCGTACGACAGCTACCGCACGGCGACCGTGCCGATCTTCCTCGCGGTCGGCAACGACCGGCAGTTCGCGCGGCTCGTCGCGCATCTCGGCGCGCCGGCGCTCGCGGCCGATCCGCGTTTCGTCGACAACCGCAGCCGCTGCGCGCACCGGCCCGAGCTGAAGGCCGAACTGGAGGCGCGGCTCGCCGCGCACGCGTGCGAGCCGCTCGCGCGCGACCTGATGGCGGCCGGCGTGCCGTGCGGGCCGGTGCGAACGGTGGCCGACGTCGCGCACGATCCGCATGCGCTGCACCGGAACCTGTTCGTCGAGATCGGTGCGTATCGCGGCACCGCGTCGCCGGTGAAGCTGTCGCGCACACCGGCCACCTATCGAACGCCGCCGCCCGCGCTCGGCCGCGACACGCGCGCGGTGCTCGATCGGCTCGGCGTCGATCGCGCGCTTCAACAGCAACTGCTCGATGCCGGCGTGCTGAAAACGGCACCCGGCCAGGCGCCCGACTAGGTGCACCCGACCGACACAACGCCGCCGGCCGGCGGCGCAATGCCGGCCAACCGGGAAAGGCGCGCGGCAGTCGCGCCCCCGAACACCAACCTGGAGACATCGATGAGCCGTCCGCAATCCCCGCCCGCCGTCCAGCCGCAGCCGCGGCCCGGGCGCGCCGCCTTCGCGGCGTTCGTCGGCACCACGATCGAGTGGTACGACTTCTACATCTACGGCACGGCCGCGGCGCTCGTGTTCGGCAAGGTGTTCTTTTCGAGCACGATGGACCCCGGCGTCGCGACGCTGCTCGCGTTCGTCACGTTCTGGGCCGGCTTCGCCGCGCGGCCGCTCGGCGGGATCGTGTTCGGGCATCTCGGCGATCGCGTCGGCCGCAAGACCGCGCTGGTGATCACGCTGGTGATGATGGGCCTCGCGACGACCGGCATCGGCCTGCTGCCGGGTTATGCGCAGATCGGCGTATGGGCGCCGGCCGGACTCGTCGTGCTGCGCGTGCTGCAGGGCATCGCGGTCGGCGGCGAGTGGGGCGGCGCGGTGCTAATCGCGAGCGAGAACGCGCCCAAGCACCGCAGCATCCTGTACGCGGCGTTCGCGCAGCAGGGCTCGCCTACCGGCAACCTGCTCGCGACGGCCGCGTTCTTCGCGCTGAGCGCGCTGCCGACGCCGTCCTTCCTGATGTGGGGCTGGCGCATTCCGTTCCTGTTGTCGGCGGTGCTCGTGATCATCGGCATGGTGATCCGGCTGAAGCTCGAGGAATCGGCCGACATGCAGCGCGTGCTTGCGCGCAAGCGCACGGTGAAGCTGCCGCTGCGCGAGGTCGTGCGCGATCACTGGGTGGTCGTGCTGCTCGCGGCCGGCACGCTGCCGGTGATCAACGTCACGTATTTCCGCAGCACGTTCGCGCTGTCGTGGGCGACCAAGGAGCTCGGCTACGCGCAGGGCACGTTCCTCGGCATCCTGTCGATCTCGCTCGTCGTGCAGTTCCTGATGCAGCCGGTCGGCGCGTGGTTCGTGTCGAAGATCGACATGCGCCGCGCGATGTGCTGGATCCTGATTCCGGAAATCGTGCTGATGCCCGTGATGTTCCATGCGCTCGCGACGCGCTCGTACTGGGTGGCCGTCGCGGGCATGTGCATCTCGACGATTCCGTCCGCGATGTTCTACGGCGCGGTCGGCGGCGTGCTCGCGCGCGTGTTTCCGGCGAACATCCGCTACACGGGCCTGTCGCTCGCGTATCAATTGAGCGCGCTCGTCGTCGGCGGCGGTACGCCCGTGCTCGCGCAGGCGATCCTCAATTCGACGGGCAGCATCGTCGGCGTCGCGGTCGCGTCGGGACTTTACGCGCTCGTGTCGCTCGCCTGCATGCTGGCGCTGCTGAACCGCACCGGGTATCGCGCGGACGAGCTGTCGACCGCCGAGCGCAGCGACGCGGCCGAATGGGGTGCCGAAGGCGGAAGCGCAGAAAGCGCGAGCGGCGGCCGCAGCAGCCGGGCGACGGCGGCGCGCTGAAACCGGCCGGTTGAGTCGCGTCGATCGCGCGACCCAAAATGAAAAACGGCACCGTGCGATACACGGTGCCGTTTTCTCTGGATCAGGCGGCCGGCAGGCTGCCGATTCCACGCATCACGTCATCAGCCTTCCGTCGGCGGCACGTAGCCGGACGCCTGGTCCGCGCCGTCGCCGAAGAAGTACTTCTCGGTCTGCTTCATCAGGTACTGGCGTGCCCGCGGGTCGGCCATGTTCAGGCGGTTTTCGTTGATCAGCATCGTCTGCTGCTTGAGCCAGCCCTGCCAGGCTTCCTTCGAGACGCTTTCATAGATGCGCTTGCCGAGTTCGCCCGGCAGCGGCGGGAAATCGAGACCTTCGGCTTCCTTGCCGAGCTTCGCGCATTGAATCATACGGGCCATCGTGTACTTCTCCTGTAATCGGACTGGGGGAGGGCGGGCGTCTTGCGCCGCTCAGAGCTGTTTCATCAGCACGAGCGACTTGCGCTGCCAGTTATAGAGCTTGCGGCGGTCTTCCGGCAGGTCGTCGACGCTGACCTTGACGAAACCGCGCTTGAGGAACCAGTGCTCGGTGCGCGTCGTGAGCACGAAGATGTGCGTGAGGCCGCGCGCGCGGGCGCGCTGCTCGATGCGCTTGAGCAGGCGCTCGCCGTCGCCCGAGCCCTGCGCTTCCGGCGCGACCGTCAGGCACGCCATCTCGCCGATCTTCTCCTGCTGATACGGATACAGCGCCGCGCAGCCGAACAGCACGCCATCGTGCTCGATCACCGAGAAGTGGTCGATGTCGCGTTCGATCTGGTGGCGGCCGCGGCGCACCAGCGTGCCGTCCGACTCGAGCGGCTCGATCAGCGACAGGATGCCGCCGACGTCGTCCGGCGTCGCTTCGCGCAGGCTTTCGAGGTTCTCGTACGAGATCATCGTGCCGACGCCGTCGTGCAGGAACAGTTCGAGCAGCATGCTGCCGTCGAGCGATTGCGGAATCAGGTGCGCACGCGTCACGCCGCCGCGGCACGCGCGGATCGAGTGCTTCAGGAAGAACGCGTCGTCGCCCTGGATGTTGCCGGAGTCGAGCAGCTCGGCCGCCGCGTCGAGCGACATTTCGCGGATCAGCCCGCCTTCGTCGTCGACGATGCCGGGGCCGTCGGTCAGGAACACGATCTTGTCGGCGCGCAGCGCGATCGCGGCGGCCGACGCGACGTCTTCCATCGACAGGTTGAACGCCTCGCCGGTCGGCGAGAAACCGAGCGGCGACAGCAGCACGAGCTTGCGGCTCGCGAGCGAATGGCGGATCGATTCGGCGTCGATCTTGCGCACGATGCCCGTATGCGCGAAATCGACCCCGTCGAGAATCCCCACCGGCCGCGCGGTCACGAAGTTGCCCGACACGACGCTGATGTGCGCGTGCGCCATCGGCGAGTTCGGCAGACCCTGGCTGATCGCGGCCTCGATGTCGAGACGCACTTCGCCGGCCGCTTCCTTCGCGGATTCGAGCGCGCGCGCATCGGTGATGCGCAGGCCGTGCGAAAACTCGGATTCGACACCATGCAGGCTCAGCTGCTCCTCGACCTGCGGGCGCGAGCCGTGCACGAGCACGATCTGGATGCCCATCGCCTGCAGCAGCGCGATGTCGGACACGAGCGCGTTCAGCAGCCCCTGCTGCACCACTTCTCCGCCGAACCCCACGACGAACGTGCTGTTGCGGAACTTGTGGATATAGGGCGCGACGGAGCGCATCCAGTCGACGAACTGCGCGTGGCTGACGGCCGAATCGTCTGCGGCCGGCGGCGTCGCGGCGCCGGTCTGGGCGGGAGGGAGGTCGGTTTGGGAATTCATGGGCGGGATTATAATGCGCCCCCATGTCGAATGTACCTAAAAGTCCCGCGCCGACGCGGGCCAAAGCGCCGTCGGCCCGGCACCCGGATGGTGCGGCCGATGCGCGCCAGCAGCAGGGCCAGGCGCCGCGCCAGCAGCAGGAAAAGCAGGCGGGCCAATCGCCACGCGGGCCACGCGGGCCGCGCGGCGACGAACGCCGCGGCGATGCGCGCCAGCCGGCCACGACGAACGCACCCGATGCACGCACCCCGCGCCGCGAGCGTCCGCCGCGCGCCGCCGTCGCACCGAATCCCGTTCCGCCGATCAAGTACCCCGAGAGCCTGCCCGTGTCGGGCAAGCGCGACGAAATCGCACGCGCGATCGCCGGTCATCAGGTCGTCATCGTCTGCGGCGAAACCGGCTCGGGCAAGACCACGCAGTTGCCGAAGATCTGTCTCGATCTCGGCCGCGGCCTCGGCGCCGGCGGCACGGGCCTGATCGGCCATACGCAGCCGCGCCGGCTCGCCGCGTCGTCGACCGGCCGCCGGATCGCCGAGGAGCTCGGCACGCCGTTCGGCGAGGTGGTCGGCTACAAGGTGCGCTTTACCGACAACCTTGCGCCGGGCGCGTCCGTGAAGCTGATGACGGACGGCATCCTGCTCGCGGAGACGCAGACCGACCCGCTGCTGAAAGCGTACGACACGCTGATCATCGACGAGGCGCACGAGCGCAGCCTGAACATCGACTTCCTGCTCGGCTACCTGAAGGAAATCCTGCCGAGGCGGCCGGACCTGAAGCTGATCGTCACGTCCGCGACGATCGACGCCGATCGCTTCGCGCGCCATTTCGGCACCGACGAGCGCCCGGCGCCCGTGATCGAGGTGAGCGGGCGGCTGTATCCGGTCGAGATGCGCTACCGCCCTGTGGCCGAGGATCGCCCGGCCGTGAAAAATGCCGAAGGCACGGCCGGCCGCGACCGCGTGAAGACCGCGCGCGAGGCCGAGCGCGACCTGATGGACGCGATCGTCGACGCGGTCGACGAGCTGTGTCGCGAAGGCCCGGGCGACGTGCTGGTGTTCCTGCCCGGCGAGCGCGAGATCCGCGAGGCGGCCGAGGCGCTGCGCAAGCACCATCCGCCGCACACCGAGATCCTGCCGCTGTTTGCGCGGCTCTCGGCGGCCGACCAGGACAAGGTGTTCAAGGCGTCGAACGCGCGCCGCATCGTGCTCGCGACCAACGTCGCCGAAACGTCGCTGACGGTGCCGGGCATCCGCTACGTCGTCGACACCGGTCTCGCACGCGTAAAGCGCTATTCGTACCGGAACAAGGTCGAGCAGCTGCAGGTCGAGTCGATCTCGCAGGCCGCCGCGAACCAGCGCGCGGGCCGCTGCGGCCGCGTGGCCGACGGCGTCTGCATCCGCTTGTACGAGGAAAGCGACTACCAGGCGCGTGCGCGCTTCACCGATCCGGAAATCCTGCGCTCGTCGCTCGCGTCGGTGATCCTGCGGATGAAGTCGCTGCACCTGACGGCGATCGAATCGTTCCCGTTCCTCGAGCCGCCGCCGGGCCGCGCGATCGCGGACGGCTACCAGTTGCTCAACGAGCTCGGCGCGGTCGACGACGACAACGCGCTGACGCCGCTCGGCCGCGAACTCGCGCGGCTGCCGCTCGACCCGCGCGTGGGCCGGATGATTCTTGCCGCGCGCGACCAGCAGTCGCTGCGCGAGGTGCTGATCATCGCGAGCGCGCTGTCCGTGCAGGACCCGCGCGATCGGCCGATCGAAGCGCAGGAGCAGGCCGATCAGGCGCACCGCCGGTTCGCCGACGAGCGTTCCGAATTCCTGCAGTGGCTGAAGATCTGGGCGTGGTTCGAGGAAGCCGTCGCGCACAAGAAGTCGAACCGCCAGCTGGTCGACGCGTGCCGGCAGAACTTCCTGTCGCACCTGCGGCTGCGCGAGTGGCGCGACGTCCATTCGCAGTTGCTGACCGTCGTGCGCGAGCACGGCTGGCGGCTCAACGAAGTCGAGGCGACCTACGAACAGGTTCATCTGGCCCTGTTGACGGGCCTGCTCGGCAACCTTGGCCTGAAGGCCGACGACGATCCGCACTATCTCGGCGCGCGCGGGATCAAGTTCTACCTGTGGCCGGGCTCCGTGCTCGCGAAGAAGGCCGGCCGCTGGGTGATGGCGGCCGAGCTCGTCGAGACGAGCCGGCTGTACGCGCGCTGCCTCGCGAAGATCGAGCCCGAATGGGTCGAGAAGATCGGCGCGCACCTGCTGAAGAAATCGCTGTCGGAGCCGCACTGGGAAAAGCGCCCGGCGCAGGTCAGCGCGTACGAGCGCGCGACGCTGTACGGGCTGCCGATCTACCACCGCCGGCGCGTCGCGTTCGGCAAGCAGGATCCGGTGCGTGCGCGCGAACTGTTCATCCGCGGCGCGCTGGTCGAAGGCGAGTTCGACACGAAGCTCGCGTTCTTCGCGCACAACCGCAAGCTGCTCGCCGACATCGAGCAGCTCGAGCACAAGTCGCGCCGGCAGGACGTGCTGGTCGACGACGAGCTGATCTACGCGTTCTACGACCAGGCGATTCCGGAAGGGATCCACACGGGCGTCGCGTTCGAGCGCTGGTACCGCGACGAGGTGAAGCAGGGCGGCCAGCCCGAGGACAAGCTGCGGCTGCTGTACCTGTCGCGCGACGACCTGATGCGCCACGAGGCGGCCGGCGTGACGACCGAGCTGTTCCCGAAGCGCGCGACGATGGCCGGTGTCGAGATGGCGCTCACGTACCACTTCGAGCCCGGCACGCCGCGCGACGGCGTGACGCTCGCGGTGCCGCTGTACGCGCTGAACCAGGTCGACGCGCGCCGCTGCGAGTGGCTCGTGCCGGGGATGCTGAAGGAAAAGGTGCAGCTGCTGCTGAAGTCGCTGCCGCAGAAGCTGCGCCGCCACTGCGTGCCGCTGCCCGAGTATGCGGCCGGCTTCGTCGAGCGGATGGGGCGCGAGCGCTTCGGCGCGGGCGGGCTCGTCGAGGCGCTGATCGCCGACGTGCGCGGCGAGACGCAGGTCGCGATGAAGACGGCCGATTTCAAGCTCGAGACGCTGCCCGCGCACCTGTTCATGAACTTCAAGGTGATCGACGAGCACGGCCGCCAGCTCGCGATGGGGCGCAATCTCGCGCAGCTTCGCCAGGAACTCGGCGCGCAGGCGCAGCAGCAGTTCCAGAAGATCGCCGCGGCGTCGACGATCTCGACCGGCGGCGAGGCCGATGCCGGTCCGGCAGCCGGCCAGGCCACGGCGCCCGCCGCCGCGGCCGGTGCCGCCGGCCGCGGCGCGAAGGCCGGCAAGGGCGCGGCGCCGCAGACGGCGGCACCGGCGGAAGCCGGCGCGACGGCGCTGTACGAGAACCTGACGACGTGGAATTTCGGCAAGCTCCCCGAGCTGCTGGAGATCCGCCGGCGCGGCCAGACGCTGTACGGCTACCCGGCGCTCGTCGACCGCGGCACGCATTGCGACGTCGAGGTGTTCGATTCGCCGGAGGAGGCCGCGCGCATCCACCGGGCCGGCTTGCGGCGGCTGTTCGCGCTGCAGCTGAAGGAGCCGATCAAGTTCCTGGAGAAGAACCTGCCGGGCCTGCGCGAGATGGCGATGCAGTACATGTCGCTCGGCACGCAGGACGAGCTGCGCGACCAGCTGATCGACACGGCGCTCGACCGCGCGTGCCTGCAGGACCCGCTGCCCGACGACGACGCGAGCTTCCACGCGCGGCGCGACGAGGGCCGCAGCCGCCTGAACCTGCTCGCGCAGGAAATCGCGCGGCTGGTCGGGCAGATCCTCGCCGAATATGCGGGGCTCGTGAAAAAACTCGCGCAGGCGAAGCCGTTCGCGCAGGCCCACGCCGATCTGCAGCAGCAGCTCGCCGCACTGGTCGGCAAGCGCTTCGTGATCGATACGCCTTACGTGCAGCTTGCGCACTTCCCGCGCTACCTGAAGGGCATCGCGCTGCGGATCGACAAGCTGAAGGCCGATCCGGCGCGCGACGCGAAGCAGTCAGCCGACCTGCTGCCGCTTGCCCAGCAGTACCAGCGCGCGGTGTCGCAGCGCGGCGGCGTCGCCGACCCGCGGCTCGCGGAATTCCGCTGGCTGCTCGAGGAACTGCGAATTTCGCTGTTCGCGCAGGAACTGCGCACGCCGATGCCGGTCTCTGTCAAGCGTCTGCACAAGGTCTGGGAGTCGATGCAGCGTTAGCGCAACATCGGTTTTCCAGGCCCGCACCGGCGGCCGGCCCCGGCCGCCCGTACTGCGCATGCCGCGCCGGCCTGTCCGGTCGCCGCGGCATGCGTCGAAGTGGCGCAACGCCGATTTCGGTCAACCGGCGAGGCCGGTTGAGCGTTTTACAATGACGGTTGTTCCACGACGTGAGTCTTCATGCGCACTTTCCTTTCCCTCGGCCGCACGCTCGCGCTGGCCGCCGCCGTACTGGCGCCCGCCGCACACGCGAATAACGTGATCGTCCTCAATTCGGCCGAAGCGACGCTTTCCCTGATCGATCAGCAGACCCGCGAGGTCGTCGGCACGATGCCGACCGGCAAGGAACCGCACCACCTGATGGCGGCACCCGACAATTCGTCGCTGATCGTCGCGAATTCGGTCTCGAACAGCCTGATGTTCGTCGATCCGAAGACGGGCAAGCTGCAACGCACGGTCGAAGGCATTGAGGATCCATACCAGCTCGGCTTCTCGCCCGATCACAAGTGGTTCGTGTCGACCGGGCTGCGCCTCGATCGCCTCGACATCTACAGCTACGACGGCCGTGACTTGAAGATCGCGAAGCGCCTGCCGCTCGCGGTGATGCCGAGCCACCTCGCGTTTACGAAGGACAGCAAGACGGTGCTCGTGTCGCTGCAGGTGTCCGGCGAGATCGCGGCGGTCGACCTCGCTACCCAGACGGTCAAGTGGAAGATGCCGGTCGGCAAGGTGCCGGCGGGCCTGTGGCTCACGCCGGACGACAAGTACCTGCTCGTCGGGATGACGGGCGCCGATTACGTGGCGGTCGTCGACTGGCGCAACCAGAAGGTTGTGAAGACGATCCAGACCGGCAAGGGCGCGCACAACTTCCGCTCGCTCGCCGACGGCACGCACGTCGCGGTGACGAACCGGGTCGCGAACACGATCAGCATCATCGACGAGAACACGCTCACCAACGTCGGCGACATCACCGGCCTGCTGCCGGGCCCCGACGACATGGAGCTGTCCGCCGACAAGAAGACGCTGTGGGTGACGTTCCGCTTCGCGAAGAAGGTCGGGATCATCGACCTGGCGTCGCGCAAGCTGGTGCAGACGATCTCCGTCGGCCGCTCGCCGCACGGCATCTACTTCTACGACCGCGCGCCGTGGAAGGCGGCGAACGGCGCGTAACGGGCGGGGGCGAACGATGCTGCACCTGATCGATGCGTTCGTGTCGGACATCCAGACCTGGCTGTACGTCGACGTCGTGCAGCCGCTCCTCTTCAAGTTCAACCTGATGGACTATGACGAGGACACCTACGACGCGCTGTACTGGGTGATCATCGGCGCGCTGCAGATGGTGCTGATGTTCGCGCTGCTGCGCCCGCTCGAGGCGCTGCTGCCGGTCGAGCGCTGGAAGAACCGCCGCGCGGTGCGGGTCGACGTGATCTATACGGCGATCTCGAAGCTCGGCATCTACACGCTGTTCTTCTTCTTCGCGCTGCAGCCGGTATTCGACAACTTCCAGGCATGGCTGCGCCTGCACGGCGTCGCGAACGTCAACCTCGACTATCTGTGGCCGGGCGTGACCTCGCAGCCGATCGTCGCGTTCGCGATCTATCTCGTCGTGCTCGACTTCGCCGGCTACTGGTATCACCGCTGGCAGCACAAGTTCGGCATCTGGTGGGAGCTGCACGCCGTGCACCACAGCCAGCGGCAGATGTCGCTGTGGTGCGACGACCGCAACCACCTGCTCGACGACGTGATCCAGTCGTGCTTCTTCGCGGCGATCGCGCTCGTGATCGGCGTGACGCCGTCGCAGTTCGTCGTGCTGACCGCGTTCACGAACTTCATGCAGAGCATCCAGCATACGAATGCGCGGCTGTCGTTCGGCTGGCTCGGCGAGCGCCTGCTCGTGAGCCCGATCTTCCATCGGCGCCACCACGCGGTCGGCTACGGCCACGAAGGCACCAAGTACGGCTGCAACTTCGGCGTGCTGTTCCCGTGGTGGGACATGATGTTCGGCACCGCGTCGTGGAACCGCACGGTCGAACCGACCGGCATCCGCGAACAGGTCGACGGCGTGTCCTACGGCGAAGGCTTCTGGGCGCAGCACGGCCTCGCGTTCGTGCGAATCTTCCGGCGCCTGTCCCCCGCGAAGCGCGGCGCGGCGTCGGCCTGATCCGGCCACACTCCCGTTGAGCGGCTCTCCCACGCGGCCCGCATGCGCTTTGGCGCATGCGGGCCGCGTGGTTTATCCTTTCCCCGTTTTTCTCCGTCGATACAGGCTCGCATGAACGATTTGCTGCGTTCCTTCGTCCGGGCATTGGCGAGCGCATTGCACCCGCGCATGCTCTGGCTCACCCTGATGCCGTTTCTCGTCTCCGCCGTCCTGTGGGGCGTCCTGCTGTGGTTCTCGTGGCAGACGCTGCTGGACCTCGCGCGCGGCGCGCTCGACGGCTTCGTGCTGACGGCCGCGCTGTATCGCGCGTTCGACATGATCGGCATGTCGCAGCTGCATGCGGTCGTCGCGCCGTTCGTGGTCGTGTCGCTCGCGATTCCGCTGATCGTGCTGACCGTGCTGCTGCTGATCGCGACGATTTCGATGCCGGTCGTGATCAAGCACCTGTCGAACCGGCAGTTCGCGGCGCTCGAGGCGAAGCGGGGCGGCACTTTCTTCGGCAGCGTGTTCAATTCGCTGTGGGCGGCGCTGGCCGGCGTCGTCGTGCTCGTCGTCACGATCCCGCTGTGGCTGATCCCGCCGTTCTTCGCGCTGCTGCCGCCGGTGATCTGGGGCTGGCTCACCTACCGCGTGATGACCTACGACGCGCTCGCGCTGCACGCGAGCCGCGACGAGCGCCGCGCGCTCGTGCGGCAGCATCGCTGGCCGCTGATCGGCATCGGCGTCGCGACCGGGCTGCTCGGCACCGTGCCGACCTTCGTATGGGTATCGTCGGTCTGGATGATGGTGCTGTTCCCGTTCGTCGCGGCGGCCATGATCTGGGTTTACGCTTTCATCCTCGTCTTCTCGGCGCTGTGGTTCGGGCACTATTGCCTGCGCGCGCTGGAGGACCTGCGCGCGAGCGCGCGCGCCACCGCAATCGACATGGGGCAGGCATGAGCATCGGCATCATCATCATCGGCGACGAAATCCTTTCGGGCCGCCGGCAGGACAAGCATCTGGCGAAGGTCATCGAGCTGCTCGGCGCGCGCGGCCTCGCGCTCGACTGGGCCGAATATGTCGGCGACGATCCGGCACGCATCACGGCGACGCTCGCACGCGCGATCGCGTCGGGCGACATCGTGTTCTCGACGGGCGGCATCGGCGCGACGCCGGACGACCACACGCGCCAGTGCGCGGCCGCCGCGCTCGGCGTGCCGCTCGAACTGCATCCGGAAGCGAAGGTGCTGATCTCGGAGCGGATCCGGGAAACGCATGCCGATCCGGCCACGCCGGTCGACTTCGACTCGCCGGAGAACCAGCACCGCTTCAACATGGGCGTGTTTCCGGTGGGCGCGACGATCATCCCGAACGGCTATAACCGGATTCCCGGCTTCTCGGTCGGCGATCTGCATTTCGTGCCGGGCTTCCCGGTGATGGCCTGGCCGATGATCGAATGGGTGCTCGATACGAAATACGCGCACCTGCATCACGCGACGCCGCACGCGGAGCGCTCGCTGTACGTGTTCGAGCTGCCGGAATCGACGCTCACGCCGCTGATGGAGCGCATCGAGCGCGACTTCCCGGGCGTGCGTGTGTTCAGCCTGCCGAGCGTCGGCGATACGGAGCGCGGCGGCATCTACGCGCGCCGTCACATCGACCTCGGCGTGAAAGGGGAGCCGGAAGCGGTCGCGGCCGCGTTCGTGAAGCTGCGCGAAGGCGTGCACCTGCTCGGCGGCGACGTCGTCGAGCCCGACACGTCGCGCGCCTGACCGGGAGCGGGCGTACAAAAAGCGACGGGCCGCGCAATGCGGCCCGTCATCGGCATGTCATCGCCCGGCTCGACGATGAGGCTGTCGCAACCGGTCGGGCGCGTGCGCCGTCAGGCGCCGATCCACGGCAGTTTGCGGAAGCACCAGCCGTCGACCGTCTTGCGGTGGCCTTCGGCGTCCTTTGCACCCTCGAAGCCTTCGAGCAGGTCGAACGCCTTCGTGAAGCCGGCCTGCGACGACGCGACCGCGGCGAGCTTCGAGCGCGCGGCGCTGCGGCACAGGAACAGCACGGGCGTATCGGGCGCGATGGCCGCCTTCAGTTCGTTGACGAATTCGGCGTTCGGCACGCCGCCCGGGTAGCGCGTCCATTCGAGGTGCAGGTACTGGCCGTCGCCGACGAGCGGGCGGCCGATCCAGTCGAGTTCGGCACGGGTGCGCACGTCGACGAGGCGCGCCGACGGGTCGAGCTGCAGCAGTTCGAATGCCTCGACCGGCAGCAGCGCGCCGGCGTAGTTGAGCGCGCCTTGTGCGCGGCGTTCGTCGGCCTTCGCGTAAAGCTGGTCGAGCGTACTCATGGTGGGAGTCTCCTGATCGGTCAAACGAACATTCTAGCGCGGCGCCGCGGCCCGGATGTCCGCATGCGGTACGGTGGACGCACCGCACACGCGCTCACCAAAAGAGTGCAGAATTGCGCGCATGCACCAGAATGATTCGACGGGCGCGGCGCATCGCGAAGATTGCACCATTACGGTGCTTCCGGTTGATGGCCGGTGCGGCGCCAGGCCCCGGAATCGCGCAGCGCAGCCCCGTCGCGGCGAGCGCCGGCGCGATTCGTGCCAGTCTTGCGCATGGGTGGCACGGAAGCTGCTTTATAGAATTCGGTCGAATCGGGGCGCGCTGCGCCAAAGCAAGACCCCGATCAGCTCGATAAACGAGGCGGTTCCCAGTCCGCCGGAATTGTTCAATCAGGAGAAGAGGTTATGAGTAAAACCGTCGCCGACGTCATGCAGCTCGTGAAGGACGAGGACGTCAAGTTTGTCGATTTCCGCTTCACGGATACGCGCGGCAAGGAACAGCACGTGTCGGTGCCGGTTTCGGCGTTTGACGAAGACAAGTTCGAAAGCGGTCATGCATTCGACGGTTCGTCGATCGCGGGCTGGAAGGGCATCGAGGCGTCGGACATGCTGCTCATGCCGGACCCGAGCGCCGCATTCGTCGACCCGTTCTATGAAGAGTCGACCCTCGTGCTGACCTGCGACGTGGTCGAGCCGGCCGACGGCAAGGGCTACGAGCGCGATCCGCGTTCGCTCGCGAAGCGCGGCGAAGCGTATCTGAAGAGCACGGGCATCGGCGACACGGCCTACTTCGGTCCGGAACCGGAATTCTTCATTTTCGACTCGGTCCAGTGGAACACGGACATGTCGGGCTGCTTCGTGAAGATCAACTCGGAAGAAGCGCCGTGGTCGTCGGGCAAGGAATTCGAAGGCGGCAACACGGGCCACCGTCCGGGCACGAAGGGCGGCTACTTCCCGGTCGCGCCGGTCGACACGTTCCAGGACATGCGTTCGGAAATGTGCCTGCTGCTCGAACAGCTCGGCATCCCGGTCGAAGTGCACCACCACGAAGTGGCGGGCCAGGGCCAGAACGAAATCGGCACGAAGTTCTCGACGCTCGTGCAGCGTGCGGACTGGACGCAATGGTCGAAGTACATCATCCATAACGTCGCGCACTCGTACGGCAAGACGGCGACGTTCATGCCGAAGCCGGTCGTCGGCGACAACGGTTCGGGCATGCACGTTCACCAGTCGATCTGGAAGGACGGCCAGAACCTGTTCGCGGGCAACGGCTACGCCGGCCTGTCGGAACTGGCGCTGTTCTACATCGGCGGCATCATCAAGCACGCCCGTGCGCTGAACGCGATCACGAACCCGACGACGAACTCGTACAAGCGTCTGGTCCCGCACTTCGAGGCACCGGTCAAGCTGGCCTACTCGGCACGCAACCGTTCGGCATCGATCCGCATTCCGCACGTGTCGAACCCGAAGGGCCGCCGCATCGAAACGCGCTTCCCGGATCCGATGGCGAACCCGTACCTGTGCTTCACGGCGCTGATGATGGCCGGCCTCGACGGGATCCAGAACAAGATCCATCCGGGCGAAGCAGCGGACAAGAACCTGTACGACCTGCCGCCGGAAGAGGATGCAAAGATCCCGACCGTCTGCGCGGGCCTCGACCAGGCACTCGAAGCACTCGACAAGGATCGCGAGTTCCTGACGCGCGGCGGCGTGTTCACGGACGGCATGATCGATGCGTACCTCGCGCTGAAGGAGCAGGAACTGGCGAAGTTCCGCATGACGACGCACCCGATCGAGTTCGAGATGTACTACTCGCTGTAATCGGCGATGGCGCTTCGATTCAGCGCCTTTTTGCCGGTTCGTTCCCGTCGCGCAGCCTGCGGCGGGAACGGCGGAGTCTGAAAGGGGCGGCGTCCAGCCGTCCCTTTTTTGTTCCGACGATTTTCATTTTCTGGCCCGTTGAGGCGCGACAAGCACGCAGATGGTTCTGAAGAATCTGATCAAGGCGAAGACGGGGCAGCCCGAGCGGCTGACGGACGACGAGCGGCTTGCGCGTTCGGGCCTGCTTGCGGGGCTGGAAGCGCTGCCGACGGTCGTGATCGTGCTCGACCGCAAGACGCTGCGGATCGCGTTCGCGAACCCGTCGGCGGAGGCAATGCTCGACATCTCGCGCAGGCAGCTCGCGCAGCGGCCGTGGGGCGAGATTTTTCCGAACGCGAACGAGCTCGCATCGACGATCACCGCGATCGGCGAGGAGCGCTTTCACGCGACGCACCTCGATACCGTGCTCGACCGGCCCGGCCGCGAACCGCTGCACGTGCACGCGATCGTCGGCTTCCTCGAGACCGCGCCCGATTTCGTACTCGTCGAGCTGTTCGAGAACGAGCGTCAGTCGCGCACCGATCGCGAGGAGCGCATTCACGACCTGACCGCGGTCAACAAGCAGTTGATCCGCAACCTCGCGCACGAGATCAAGAACCCGCTCGGCGGAATTCGCGGCGCAGCCCAGCTGCTCGAATTCGAACTCGGCGAGCGCGAGCGCGGCGAGCTGCGCGAATACACGCAGGTGATTATCAAGGAGTCCGACCGCCTGCAGACGCTCGTCGACCGGTTGCTGGAGCCGCATCGGCATCCGCACATCGTCGGCGACGTGAACATTCATGAAGTGTGCGAACGCGTGCGCGCGGTGATGCTCGCGGAATTCCCGCGCGGGCTCACGATCGAGCGCGACTACGACGTGAGCGTGCCGGATCTGCGCGGCGACAAGGAGCAACTGATCCAGGCGCTGCTCAACATCGTGCGCAACGCCGCGCAGGCGCTGCGCGAACGGATCGCGCAGGGCGACGCGAAGATCGAGCTGCGCACCCGCATCGCGCGCAAGATCACGATCGCGAAGCGCCTGTACAAGCTGGCACTGGACTTGCACGTGATCGACAACGGGCCCGGCATTCCGGAAGAGATCCGCGACCGGATCTTCTACCCGCTCGTGTCCGGGCGCGACGACGGCAGCGGCCTCGGCCTCACGCTCGCGCAGACGTTCGTGCAGCAGCACGACGGGATGATCGAGGTCGAGAGCCGGCCCGGACGTACCGAATTTCAGATTCTGCTGCCGCTCGACCATTGAGCGGCGACAGCACGATTCACCGGATTCACCCATACCTGACCGACCTATGAAGCCGATCTGGATAGTAGACGACGACCAATCGATCCGCTGGGTGCTTGAAAAGGCACTCGCCCGGGACAGCTTCGCGACGAAGAGCTTCGCGAACGTGCGCGACGCGCTGGCCGCGCTCGACCACGAGACGCCGCAAGTGCTCGTGTCCGACATCCGCATGCCGGGCGGCTCGGGCCTCGAGCTGCTGCAGGCGATGCACGAGCGGCTGCCGGGCCTGCCCGTCATCATCATGACGGCGTTCTCCGATCTCGACAGTGCCGTCGCGGCGTTCCAGGGCGGCGCGTTCGAATATCTCGCGAAGCCGTTCGACGTCGACAAGGCGGTCGAGCTGATTCGCCGCGCGGTCGAGGAAAGCCTGCGCGGCGGTGCGCCGCAGGACGAGCGCGTCGCCGAGGCGCCCGAGATGCTCGGCCAGGCGCCCGCGATGCAGGACATGTTCCGCGCGATCGGCCGCCTGTCGCATTCGGCCGCGACGGTGCTGATCACCGGCGAATCGGGCACCGGCAAGGAACTCGTCGCGCGTGCGCTGCACCGTCACAGCCCGCGCGCGAACGGGCCGTTCATCGCGCTGAACACCGCGGCGATTCCGAAGGACCTGCTCGAATCCGAGCTGTTCGGCCATGAGCGCGGCGCGTTCACGGGCGCGCAGACGACGCGGCAGGGCCGCTTCGAGCAGGCCGAGAACGGCACGCTGTTCCTCGACGAAATCGGCGACATGCCGTTCGACCTGCAGACACGCCTGCTGCGCGTGCTGTCGGACGGGCAGTTCTATCGGGTCGGCGGGCACAACCCGCTGCGCGCGAACGTGCGCGTGATTGCCGCGACGCACCAGAATCTCGAATCGCGCGTGCGGCAGGGGCTGTTCCGCGAAGACCTTTACCACCGGCTCAACGTGATCCGGCTGCGCCTGCCGCCGCTGCGCGAACGCAGCGAGGACATCGCGCTGCTCACGCGCCACTTCCTGCAGAAGAGCGCGCGCGATCTCGGCGTCGAGCCGAAGCGCGTGTCCGACGATGCGCTCGCGTACCTGACGTCGCTGGCGTTTCCCGGCAACGTGCGGCAGCTCGAGAACCTCGCGAACTGGCTGACCGTGATGGCGCCCGCGCAGACGGTCGAGATCAAGGACCTGCCGCCCGACCTCGTGCCGACCGGTGCTCCGGTCGTCGCGACGGGCGACGGCGCGGATGCGCGCGGCAGCAGCGGCGATGCCGCGCTCGCGCAACCGATGATCGGTGCGGCGCCGGTGGCATCCGCGCCTGTCGCGGCCGCGCCGAGCGGCGGCGCGCCGGCCGGCTATCCGGTGTGGGAGCATGGCCTGCGCACCGAAGTCGCGCGGCTGTTGCGCGAGAACTCGGCCGACGTGATGGACGAGCTCGCGCGCCGCTTCGAGGCGGCCGTGATCCGCGAGGCGCTCGACTTCACGCGCGGCCGCAAGGTCGAGGCCGCGGAGCGGCTCGGCATCGGCCGCAACACGATCACGCGCAAGATCCAGGAACTGCACCTGGAGCCCTGAGCACGATTCGCGGCATGCGCGGGCGTCGCGCATGCCGCGATCGGACATAATCGCGGTTTGCACGCAGTTTCCCAATCCGCCGATCCGCAATGTCCGATTCCTTCCGCTGGCCCGCCGGGGCCGACCCGTTCCGTTTCCTCGAAGCGCTCGACAGCAAGCGCGCCCGCACGTGGGTCGACGAGCAGAATGCGCGCACGCGCGCCGCGCTGCGCGACGACGACGCATTTCGCGCGCTCACGGCGCGTCTCGCGAAAGCGTATCTGCCGCGCGAACGCCCGGTGATTCCGACCCGCTGGCGCGACTGGGCCTACGACCTGTGGCAGGACGATCTCCATCCGAAGGGGCTGTGGCGCCGCACGCGCTGGGACGACTGGCGCGCCGGCCGTCCGGCGTGGGAAACGCTGCTCGACGTCGACGCGCTCGGTACCGAGGAGGGCGAGTCGTGGGTGTTCGAGCAGGACGCGATCCTGTATCCGGACGGCGATCGCGCGCTGCTGTCGCTGTCGCCGGGCGGTGCCGACGCGGTCGTCGTGCGCGAGTTCGATCTCGTCGAGCGCCGTTTCGTCGACGGCGGTTTCACGATCGACGAGCCGGGGCATCACACGATCGGCTGGATCGACCGCGATACCGTCTACGTGAGCTGGGATCGCGGCGACGCGCATACGACCGCGGCCGGTTATCCGTATGAAGCGCGGCGCTGGGCGCGCGGCACGCCGCTTGCCGACGCGCCCGTCGTATTCCGCGGCGAACCCGACGATATCAGCGCGGGCGCTGGGTTCGATCCGATCGACAACCGCCATGTTGCATGGCGCAGCGTCGATTTCTTCGACTCGCATGCGTACCGGCTGACGGACGCGGGCGAGTGGGCGCGCTACGACGTGCCGACGCATGTCGAGGTCGGGTTCTGGGAGGGCTGGCTCGTGCTGGAGCCGCGCCTCGACTGGGACTGCGGCGGCGTGCGCCATGCGGGCGGGTCGCTGCTCGCGATCCGCGAGCAGGCGTTCCTGGCCGGGTCGCGCGAGCTCACGACGCTGTTCGCGCCGCAACCGTCGACTTCCGCCTGCACGTGGACGCACACGCGCACGATGCTGATCGCGAGCTGGCTCGACGACGTGCACAACCGCACGATGCTGTGGCAGCCGCGGCAGGCCGACGACGGCACGTGGACGTGGGACGCGCGGCCGTTCGACTGGCCGGGCGACGCGCAGATCGACGTCGAGCCCGTCGAGTCGACGCTGAACGACGAAGTCTACGTGGACGTCGACACCTATCTCGATCCGCCCGAATGCTGGCTGGCCGATCTTGCCGATCGCGCGGCCGATGCGCCGTCGCGCCGCGTGCTGCTCGACCGGCCGCCGGTGCAGTTCGATGCGGCCGGGCTCGTCGTGCGTCGTGCAAGCGCGCGCTCGCGCGACGGCACGGTGGTGCCGTACACGCTGATCGGGCCGCGCGATGCGCTGGACGCCCTCGATGCGCCCGGCGGCGCCGCGCGCGTCGCGCGGCCGTGCCTGCTGTCGGGTTATGGCGGCTTTGCGATCCCGAACCTGCCGGGCTACAGCGATGCGTTCGGCATCGGGTGGCTCGAGCGCGGCGGCGTCTTGGCGTTCGCGCACATCCGCGGCGGCGGCGAGTTCGGGCCGCGCTGGCACGTCGACGCGCAGCGCGAACACCGGCAGCGTTCGTTCGACGACTTCATCGCGGTGGCCGAGGATCTGGCTGCCACCGGCGTGACAACCGCCGCGCAGCTCGGGATCGAGGGCGGCAGCAACGGCGGGCTGCTGGTCGCCGCGTGCATGGCGCAGCGGCCGGAGTTGTTCGGCGCGGTGCTGTGCCGCGTGCCGCTGCTGGACATGCGGCGTTATCCGAAGCTGCACGCGGGCGCCGCGTGGCTCGACGAATACGGCGACCCGGACGATCCGCGCGAGGGCGCGGCGCTGGCCGCGTATTCGCCGTATCACCGCGTGCGCGAAGGCGTCGCGTATCCGCCGCTGCTGCTGACGACGTCGACGCGCGACGATCGCGTGCATCCCGCGCATGCGCGCAAGATGGCCGCGCGCATGCATGCGCTCGGTCACGAACGGGTGTGGTACTGGGAGAACACCGACGGCGGCCACGGCAGCGCCGACGATCTGGAACGCGCCGAATCCGACGCGGCCGAATTCGGGTTCCTGTGGGCCCATCTCGGGCCGGCGCCCGCGCGGCGCTGAACGCGCGCGGGCTACTGCGCGATCAGCCGACGACCGCGACGACGGGCGTGTGGTCGGACGGCTGTTCCCACGTCCGCGGCGTGCGGTCGACCTCGCACGACGTGCAGGTTGCGGCGAGCGCCGGCGACAGCAGGATGTGGTCGATGCGCAGCCCCGCGTTGCGGCGGAACGCCATCATCCGGTAGTCCCACCACGTGAAGGTCTTCTCGGGCTGTTCGAAGCGGCGGAACGCATCGACGAAGCCGAGCTCGATCAGCTTCGTGAAGTGCGCGCGTTCCTGCGGCGACACGAGGTTCTGGCCTTCCCATTTCGCGGGATCGTGCACGTCGCGGTCTTCCGGCGCGATGTTGTAGTCGCCGAGCAGCGCGAGCTTCGGGTGGCGCTGCAGCTCGGTGCTCAGCCATGCGTGCAGCGCGTCGAGCCACTGCATCTTGTAGACGAACTTGTCGGAGTCGAGCGCCTGGCCGTTCGGAAAATAGGCGGACACGATGCGCACGCCGTCGATCGTCGCGGCGACCACGCGCTGCTGCGGATCGTCGAAGCCGGGAATGTTGCGCACGATGTCCGATTCGTCGACGGACAGCGTGTCGCGCGCGAGGATCGCGACGCCGTTGTAGGTCCTCTGGCCCGTGAACCAGCTGCGGTAGCCGATCGCTTCGAGATCGGCGCGCGGGAATTTCTCGTCCGGCAGCTTCAGTTCCTGCAGGCACAGCACGTCGGTGCCGCTTTGCGCGAGCCAGTCGAGCACGTGCTGCTTGCGGACGTTGAGCGAGTTGACGTTCCAGGTGGCGATTTTCATGAACGGGAGTGTGCGTGCGGGGTGAATGCGAAGGCCGCCATCTTACCGCGAGCACGCGGCGCGAACGCGCGCGATGCGCGAAGCGGCGAAGGTGTCACGCATCGCTGGATCGGGGAGGGGAGAAGAAATTGTGACAAAAGTGTTGACGTAAGTACTCCCTCACCCTATAATTTATTTCTCTGACGCGGGGTGGAGCAGTCTGGCAGCTCGTCGGGCTCATAACCCGAAGGTCGTAGGTTCAAATCCTACCCCCGCAACCAAGCACACCAGACGATGTGCAGCGCAAGTGACCGATGCGCGCTTCGTCGACAGGAACCCGGCCTCGTGCCGGGTTTTTTGTTTTCTGCGCGCGCGTCGTTGCGCGTCGCTATTGCGCAGCCCACTCAACGGCCGCCTTCGCATGCAGCGCGGTCGTGTCGAATACCGGCAGCGGCGAGTCGTCCGCGCCGATCAGCAGCGTGATTTCCGTACAGCCGAGGATCACGGCCTGCGCACCGCGCTTCGCCAGTCCTTCGATGATCGTCACGTACGTCGCGCGCGATTCGGGCGAGATGACGCCGTGACACAGCTCGTCGTAGATGATCCGGTGCACGTCGTCGCGCCCGCGTTCGTCCGGTACGAGCACGTCCATCCCGAACTTTTCGCGCAGCCGGTCCGCATAGAACGGCAACTCCATCGTATAGCGCGTGCCGAGCAGCGCAACGCGCTCGACGCCCGCGTCGCGCAGCGCGGTGCCCGTCGGATCGGCGATGTGCAGGAACGGCAGCGTCACCGCGGCTTCGATCGCGTCGTGCACGCGGTGCATCGTATTGGTCGTCAGCACGACGAGATCGGCGCCGGCCGCTTCGAGCTGCCGCGCGGCGTCGGCCATCCGTTCGCCGAGCGCGGCCCAGTCGTGCGTGCGCTGCAGCGCTTCGATCTCCGCGAAATCGACCGTCACCAGCACGCTCTTCGCGTTGTGGTGTCCGCCATGCAGCGCCTTCGAGTGCCGGTTGATCATCCGGTAGTACTCGGCCGACGATTCCCAGCTCATTCCGCCGATCAGTCCGATCGTCTTCATTCGTCACCTTTGCGTTTCGTGTGTCGCGGCAGACGAGTATAGGCGCCGCTCTCCGCGCACGGCCGGTACGATCCGCGCAAAGCGGGCCGGTACGGCGCAGCCGGGCGCGGCTGCACGCGACAGTTGAAACCGGCACTGTGTTTTTGTACAGTATCGGCACCGTGAACCCGACCACCATTCCGCCTGCCGATCCGCACGCACCGCCGCCTGGCGACGCGCTGCCGCGCATGCGCAAGATCATTCACTGCGATTGCGACTGCTTCTACGCGTCGGTCGAGATGCGCGACGACCCGTCGCTGCGCAATCGGCCGCTTGCGGTCGGCGGCCGGCCCGACCAGCGCGGCGTGATCGCGACCTGCAACTACGAGGCGCGGCGCTACGGCGTGCATTCGGCGATGTCGTCGGCGCTGGCGATGCGCAAGTGTCCGGACCTGCTGATCCTGCCGTCCGCGATGGACAAGTACCGCGCGGCGTCGCGGCAGATCATGGCGATCTATCGCGACTACACGCCCGACGTCGAGCCGCTGTCGCTCGACGAGGCGTACCTCGACGTCAGCGGGTCCGAGCGGTGCCAGGGCAGCGCGACGCTGATCGCGCGGGAGATCCGCCAGCGCGTGCACGACACCGTCGGCGTGACCGTGTCGGCCGGCGTCGCGCCGAACAAGTTCATCGCGAAGATCGCATCCGACTGGAACAAGCCCGACGGCCTGTTCGTCGTGCGGCCGCACGAGATCGACGCGTTCGTCGCGGCGCTGCCGGTGCGCAAGCTGCACGGCGTCGGCAAGGTGACGGCCACGCGGCTCGACCGGCTCGGCATCCAGACCTGCGCGCAATTGCGCGACTGGCCGCTGATCGACCTGCACCGCGAATTCGGCGCGTTCGGGCGGCGGCTGTACGAGCTGTCGCGCGGGATCGACGAGCGGCCCGTGCAGGCCGACCAGGAGCGCAAATCGGTCAGCGTCGAGACGACTTACGTGACCGACCTGACGACGCTCGAGCAATGCGCGGAGGAAATCCGCCGCCTGGTCGTGCAGCTCGACGCACGAATCGCGCGCGCGGGTGCCGCGCGGTCGATCCGCAAGCTGTACGTGAAGATCCGCTTCGCCGATTTCCAGCGCACGACGGTCGAGTGCGTGGCCGACGCGACGAATGCGGATACGGCCGTCACGCTGCTCGCGAAGGGGCTGCAGCGGCGCGCGCAGGCCGTGCGGCTGCTCGGCGTCGGCGTACGCATCGACGAGGACACGGCCGAGCGTCACGGGCAGTTCTCGCTGTTCGACGACGAATCGCCGGCACCATGAAAAAAGGCACCGCCGAAGCGGTGCCTGTCGATGCAGCCCGAACGGCCGGGCGGCGCGGCGTACTCAGTGCGCGGGCGCGGCCATCCCGTTGTGGCGCAGCAGCGCATCGATTTCCGGCTCGCGGCCGCGGAACGCCTTGAACGAATCCATCGCCGGACGGCTGCCGCCGACCTCGAGGATTTCGCGGCGATAGCGCGTGCCGGTCGCCGCGTCGAGCACGCTGCCGCTCGCGGCGGCCGCTTCCTCGAACGCCGCGTACGCGTCGGCCGACAGCACCTCGGCCCACTTGTAGCTGTAGTAGCCGGCTGCATAACCGCCCGCGAAGATATGGCTGAACGTGTTCGGCCAGCGCGAGAACGCCGCCTGCGGGATCACGTGATAGCGCTCGTTGATCTCGCGCGCGAACGCGGTCACGCCGGTCGAGCCCGCCGGGTCGAAGTCGACGTGCAGCAGCATGTCGAACATCGAGAACACGATCTGGCGCAGCGTGCCGAGCCCGCTCTGGAAATTCTTCGCGGCGATCATCTTGTCGAACAGTTCGCGCGGCAGCGTGGCGCCCGTGTCGACGTGCGACGACATCGACGACAGCACGTCCCACTCCCAGCAGAAGTTCTCCATGAACTGCGACGGCAGCTCGACCGCATCCCATTCGACGCCGTTGATGCCCGACACGCCGAGCTCGTCGACGCGCGTGAGCATGTGATGCAGCCCGTGGCCGAACTCATGGAACAGCGTGATGACTTCGTCGTGCGTGAAGCACGCGGGCTTGCCGCCGACCGGCGCCGAGAAGTTGCAGGTCAGGTACGCGACCGGCGTCTGCACGGTGCTGCCGCGCTTCGCACGCGAACGCGCGTCGTCCATCCATGCGCCGCCGCGCTTGCCTTCGCGCGCGTACAGGTCGAGATAGAACTGCGCGACGAGCGAGCCGTCGCGGTTCTCGACGCGGAAGAAGCGCACGTCCTTGTGCCACACCGGTGCGTCGTCCGGCTTGATCCGCACGCCGAACAGCGTCTCGGTGACGGTGAACAGGCCCTTCAGCACGGCCGGCTCCGGGAAGTACTGCTTGACCTCGTTTTCCGAGAACGCATAGCGCTGCTGGCGCAGTTTTTCGGCCGCGTACGCGACGTCCCACGGCGCGAGTTCGGCGAGGCCGAGTTCCTTCGCGGCGAATGCGCGCAGTTCGTCCCAGTCCTTGTCCGCATGCGGGCGCGCACGCGTCGCGAGATCCTCGAGGAATGCGATCACCTGCTGCGGCGATTCGGCCATCTTCGGCGCGAGCGACACTTCGGCGAAGTTGCGGTAGCCGAGCATCTGCGCCTCTTCGCGGCGCAGCTTCAGCTCGTCGGCGACGATTGCCGTGTTGTCCCATTCGGCGTTGCCGCCGCCGTACTGCGGCCCGAGTTCCGACGCGCGCGTCGCATAGGCGCGGTAGAGCGTCTCGCGCAGCGCGCGGTTGTCCGCGTACTGCAGCACCGGGAAGTAAGACGGGAAGTGCAGCGTGAATTTCCAGCCGTCCTTGCCGTCCTTCTGCGCGGCTTCGCGGGCGGCTTCGATCGCGTCGCCGGGCAGGCCGGCCAGTTCGGCGTCGTCCTGCGCGAAGTACGCGTACGCGTTGGTCGCGTCGAGCACGTGGTCGGAGAACGCCTTCGACAGCGCGGCCTGCTGTTCCTGCAGTTCCGCGAAGCGCGGCTTCCGGTCTTCGGGCAGTTCGGCGCCCGACAGGCGGAAATCGCGCAGTGCATTGTCGAGGATCTTCTTGCGCTCGGCGGACAGCGTCGCGTATTCGGCACTCGCGGCGATCGCCTTGTATTTCTCGTACAGCGCGAGATTCTGGCCGACGCTCGACCAGAACTCGGTCACGCGCGGCAGGTTCTCGCCGTATGCGGCCCGCAGCTCGGGCGTGTCGGCGACCGCGTTCAGGTGACCGACGATGCCCCATGCGCGGCCGAGCGGCTCCGTCGCCTGCTCGACCGTCTCGACGACGGCGGCCCAGGTCGACGGCGTCGCGGGCGCGCTCGCGGCCTCGACCGCGCGGCTGGCTGCGTCGAGCAGCGTATCGAGCGCGGGCGTCACGTGTTCCGGACGGATTTCGCCGAAGCGGGGCAGGTCGGAGAAGTCGAGGAGCGGATTTGTATTGGCGCTGGCGGACATAAGACTCCCTGTTTGTTGCCGGATGAACCGGGATGAAAAGGGTAACGGCGCGATGGCGCCCGATACCGACATTATTGGGGCGCATCGTGCGCTTTCCAATCGTTAGTTTCTAACGGTGCGATTGACGCAGGGGCGGATGCGGGGGAAGGCCGTCGAGCAACGTGCAGCCGGCGTGGTGCAGCCGGCGCGGTGCGGCTGGCGAGACGCCGGCGCACGGAACCGCGCGCCGGCTGAACGGGCAGGGGTCAGGCGGCCGCGGCGGCGGCGCGCTCGGCGGCTTCGATCGTGTTGATCAGCAGCATCGTGATGGTCATCGGGCCGACGCCGCCCGGCACCGGCGTGATGTGGCCGGCGACTTCCTTCACGCCCGCGAAATCGACGTCGCCGCACAGCTTGCCCGCGTCGTCGCGGTTCATGCCGACGTCGATCACCGTCGCGCCGGGCTTCACCATGTCGGCCGTCAGGACGTTGCGCTTGCCGACCGCGGCAACCACGACGTCGGCCTGCCGCGTGTGCGCGGCGAGGTCGCGCGTCTTGCTGTGGCAGATCGTCACGGTCGCGCCGGCTTCGAGCAGCAGCATCGCCATCGGCTTGCCGACGATGTTCGAGCGGCCGATCACGACCGCGTTCGCGCCCTGCAGCGCGATGTCGTGCGCCTCGAACATCTTCATCACGCCGTACGGCGTGCACGGGCGGAACAGCGGCTTGCCGGTCATCAGCGCGCCGGCGTTCGCGACGTGAAAGCCGTCGACGTCCTTCTCCGGCGCGATCGCCTCGAGCACCTTGTGGCTGTCGATGTGCGCGGGCAGCGGCAACTGGACGAGGATGCCGTGGATCTTCGGGTCGCGGTTCAGTTCGTCGATGCGCGCGAGCAGGTCGGCTTCCGACAGCGTTGCCGGGTACGCGTCCTTCAGCGAGAAGAAACCGTTGTCCTCGCATGCCTTGATCTTGTTGCGCACATAGACTTCGCTCGCCGGGTTCTCGCCGACGAGGATCACCGCGAGGCCGGGCTGGTGGCCGCGTGCGGTTAGGGCGGCGGCGCGTTCGGCGGCCTGCGCGCGCAAGGTCTTCGAAAGGGCGTTGCCGTCGATGAGGAGGGCTGTCATGGTGGTGGGTCCTGCCGGGAAGTTGGAATGCGTGCGTACGGCACCGAAGCGCCGCAGCAAAACACGCAATTATACCGTTCGCCTGCTGCCGTCCGACAGCGAATAAGCGGAAAGCGTCATGGCCGCGGCGCTCGCGCGCCGGGAGGAAAGGCCGCCGCCGCGCGAGTGGGCCGCATCGCGCGGGGCGGCAGCGGGCCGGGCGGGCAGTGCCGCCGCGGCCGGCGAGCGCTCAGGCCTGTTTCTTCGACAGCGCGAGGCGCAGCAGGTCGGCCACCGTGTTGACGTTGAGCTTTTCCATGATGTTCGCGCGGTGCGCTTCGACCGTCTTGATGCTGATGCCGAGATCGTCGGCGATCTGCTTGTTCAGGCGGCCCGCAATGATCCGTTCGAGCACCTGCTGCTCGCGCGCGGTCAGCTTCGACAGGCGTTCGCTCGCGGCACGCTGTTCCTGGACGCTCTTGCTTTCGCTTCGGGCCTTGTCGAGCATCCGCTCGACGAGCTTGCGCAGCTCGGCTTCGTCGAACGGTTTCTCGATAAAGTCCATCGCACCCTTTTTCATCGTCGACACGGCCATCGGCACGTCGCCGTGACCGGTGACGAAGATGATCGGCAGCGCGGCGTTGTCGGCGATCAGGCGTTCCTGCAGTTCGAGGCCGCTCATGCCCGACATCCGCACGTCGAGGATCAGGCATGCGATCTGGCCGGCCTGCTGCGCAGGCTGGTATGCATCGAGGAATTGCTCGGCGCTCGAGAAGCATTGCACGCGATAGCCGTTCGCCTCCAGCAGCCAGCGCAGCGAGTCCCGTACGGCCTCGTCGTCGTCGACGACAAAGACGGTTTCCTGAGTGGTGGTGACAGGGCTATTCATAGTTCTCCCGTTACGGTATGTGATGCCGATGCCTCGCGCCCCCCTTGGCCGAGATCAGCGGGTTCCCCAATGGGCAGGCTGCAGTGGAACGTCGCGCCGGAAATGCGGCCATCCGGCTCGACGTTGTTGACCACCCACAGACGCCCCCGATGCGATTCGATGATCGAACGGCAGATGTTCAGCCCCATGCCCATGCCATCGGACTTGGTGCTGTAAAACGGTTCGAACAGGCGTTCGGCGGTCGCTTCGTCGACGCCCGGACCCTGGTCGATCACGCGGATGTCGACGAATCCCGCATCGATGTCGGCGACGACGCGGATCACGCCGTCCGCCGACGCCGGCTTCACGTCGGCCATCGCCTCGGCCGCGTTCTTCATCAGGTTCATCAGCACCTGCTCGATCAGCACGGGGTCGACATAAATAATAGGCATTCTTGCGAGGATTTCCGTGACGATCCGGATCCTGCGCTTCCTGGCCTCGATTTCGGCGAGCCCGACCGCGTCGGCGACGATGTCCGCGACGCGCGCCGGCTGGCGCTTCGGCTCGCTGCGCTTCACGAATTCGCGGATCCGCTTGACGATCATCCCCGCCCGCAGCGCCTGCTGCGCGGTCTTTTCCAGCGCGGGCTGCAGCGTCTCGGGCGTGCCGCGGCCGCTCTTGACGAGCGCCAACGTGCCCGAGCAGTAGTTGTTGATCGCGGCGAGCGGCTGATTCAATTCGTGAGCAATCGACGACGCCATTTCACCCATCGTCATCAATCGGCTCGTGAATTGCAGCTTCTCTTCCTGCTGGTGCGCGAGTTCCTGCGCCTTCTTGCGGGTCGTGATGTCGGTCGCGATCTGCATCTGCGCGAGATGGCCGTCCACCCACTGGATGTACTGGCGGCGCACCTCGAACCACTTCTGGATGCTCTCGACGTACACCTCCTGCGCATCGGCGGTGCTGCTCGTCAGCGCGGCGGCCGGCAGGCCCGCGAATGCGTCGACCATGTCGATCGAGTCGGACGATGCCTGCGCGCGGTCGAAGCCGCCGCCCGACAGCTCGAGATGGCCGTCGGGGCGGATGCCGAACAGGTGGCGGTAGTAGCGGTTCGCGAACAGCAGCTCGGCCTCGTCGGCGGCCAGCACCGACACCGCGGCGTCGAGGCTTTCGAGCACCGTCGTGAAGCGCTCGTGCGCGGCCGCGAGTTCCTCGCGCGCGCGCTTCGGCTCGGTGATGTCGGTCATCGACGACATCCAGCCCGTCTGGCGGCCGGAACTGTCGATCAGCGGCGATACGTACAGGCGCGCATGGAACAGCGTGCCGTTCTTGCGCCGCACGCGCAGCTCGAACCCCGAGCTCGGCGCCTTGCCGCGCAGCGTCATGTCGAGCTGGCGCTGCATTTCCGGGTAAGCGTCGCGCGGCCAGTACGGGAACGGCGCGACCTTGCCGACGAGGTCGGTTTCGTCCCAGCCGGTCATCCGGCAGAACGCGGGGTTCACGTGCGTGATGCGGCCGTGCATGTCGAGCACGCGCATGCCGATCAGCACCGAGTTTTCCATCGCACGGCGGAAGAACGCTTCCGCGTACAGCGCCTGCTGCGCCTCGAAGCGCTGGCGCGTGTGCTTCCACAGGCTCCAGAGGCTCCACAGCACGAAGCACGACAGCCCCGCGACGAGCCACACGAGCGTGTTGTTGGTCAGGTTCGTGAGCTGCGGGAACGCGTACACGCGCACGGTCAGCCCCTGGCCGGGCGGATCGAGCGGCAGGTCGTAGTGCGAGTCGCGCGGCAGGCGCGGGCGCGTCGACGTGGACGACAGCTCGCGGTTGTTCGAGTCGGTGATCGAGATCTTGTACTTCGACGATAGCTCCTGCGGGATGTCGTGCTTCAGGATGCCTTCGACCGAGAACACCGCGGCGATCGAGCCGAGATATTCGCGGTCGCCGCGCATCACGGGTGTCTGCAGCGTGATGAAGCCGTTGCCGAAGTCGTCGTAGATCAGCGGCGAATAGGCCTGGCGGCGCGTGCTGCGCGCTTCGTCATAGGCGCCGCGCACGGCGTCCTGCATCTGCGCGTCGCCGGGCTTCGCGAGCCGCTGGCCGAGCAGCGGCGGATGCACGGCCGGCCAGCGCTGCACGCCGGGCGATGTGTACCAGTTCAGGTAGAGGATTTCCGGATGCGTCTGCATCACGTCCGCGACGGCCATCTGGAACGCGTTCTGGTCGAGGCGGCCCGACGCGAGATCGCGCGACAGCGCCTGGAGCTGCTCCTGCGCGCCCGTCATCGACAGGCGGATCTGCTGCTGCGCCCACGCGACGTTACGGAAGAGGGTGTCTTCCTGCTGCTGCTGTTCGCGGCGATTGAGGCTCCACAGGATGAGGCTCATCACCACGAGGAACACGAGGATCGACAGCAGCGGCGTCAGCAAATAGGAATTGGACCACCACGGTCCGTGGTGCCAACGGGACGGCTGCGACTCCGCCGGCGGGCCCGACGGTCGCGCCGAGCGTGCGAAAAGCCGATCGGTCAACATGGCAGGATTGTAGCGCAGCGCAATACATGGAAAACCCATACCGGATATGTTGAACGGAAACGGATTTATGCCGCCGGGACGTGCCGCGGAGCCCCGAAGCATGGGTGCGGCGCAGCAATATTCCGCATTACGAGAAAAGATCTCACGATTCGAAAATTTTGTTGCGCGGGCCCGCGCACGCTCATTACAATCCGCTGGAGCTTGCCCGCAGCCGGTCGCGTCGCGTCGTCTGCACGAGAGCGATCCTCACATTCCAGGACCCAGGAGACGAGAATGTCCGCTGTACCGAACGAAGTGATGAAATATGTCGCCGCCGAACGTGACGACGACCCGCAAGAAACCGTTGAGTGGCTGGAGTCGCTCGATGGCGTGATCTCCTCCGTGGGCACCGGCCGCGCGCACTACCTGATCGAAAAGCAGATCGAGTTCGCCCGCATGCACGGCGAGCACCTGCCGTTTTCCGCGAATACCCCGTACATCAACACGATTCCGGTCGAAGCCCAGGCGAAGATTCCGGGCGACCAGGACATCGAGCACCGCATCCGTTCGTACACGCGCTGGAACGCGCTGGCGATGGTGCTGCGTGCAGGCAAGGACACGAACGTCGGCGGCCACATCGCATCGTTCGCGTCGGCCGCGACGCTCTATGACGTCGGCTACAACCACTTCTGGCACGCAGCGTCCGACCAGCACGGCGGCGATCTCGTGTTCGTGCAGGGCCACTCGTCGCCGGGCGTGTATTCGCGCGCGTTCCTGCTCGGCCGCCTGAAGGAAGAGCAGCTCGACAACTTCCGCCAGGAAGTCGACGGCAACGGCATTTCGTCGTACCCGCACCCGTGGCTGATGCCGGACTTCTGGCAGTTCCCGACCGTGTCGATGGGTCTCGGCCCGATCATGGCGATCTACCAGGCGCGCTTCATGAAGTACCTGCAGGCGCGCGGCATCGCGACGACGGAGGGCCGCAAGGTGTGGGCGTTCCTCGGCGACGGCGAGACGGACGAACCGGAATCGCTCGGCGCGATCGGGATGGCGAGCCGCGAGAAGCTCGACAACCTCGTGTTCGTGATCAACTGCAACCTGCAGCGTCTCGACGGCCCGGTGCGCGGCAACGGCAAGATCATCCAGGAACTGGAATCGGAATTCCGCGGCGCCGGCTGGAACGTGATCAAGGTCATCTGGGGCAGCCGCTGGGATGCGCTGTTCGCGCGCGACAAGACGGGCGCGCTGATGCGCCGCATGATGGAAGTCGTCGACGGCGAATACCAGACGTACAAGTCGGAGTCGGGCGCGTTCGTCCGCGAGCACTTCTTCAACTCGCCTGAGCTGAAGGCGCTGGTCGCCGACTGGTCGGACGACGACATCTGGGCGCTGAACCGCGGCGGCCACGATCCGCACAAGATCTATGCGGCGTTCCACGAAGCCAGCAACACGAAGGGCGCGCCGACCGTCATCCTCGCGAAGACCATCAAGGGCTACGGGATGGGCGAGTCGGGCCAGGCGATGAACATCACGCACCAGCAGAAGAAGCTGCCGGTCGAGCAACTGAAGAAGTTCCGCGACCAGTTCCGCCTGCCGATCACCGACGAGCAGATCGCCGACGTGCCGTACCTGAAATTCGAGGAAGGCTCGAAGGAACTCGAATACATGCGCAAGCAGCGCATGGACCTCGGCGGCTACCTGCCGCACCGCCGCGAGAAGGCGACGTCGCTGCCGGTACCGGCGCTCGACGCGTTCGAGCCGCTGCTGAAGGGCACGGGCGAAGGCCGCGAGATCTCGACGACGATGGCGTTCGTGCGGATCCTGAACATCCTGCTGAAGGACAAGGCGCTCGGCAAGCGCGTCGTGCCGATCGTCCCGGACGAATCGCGCACGTTCGGCATGGAAGGCCTGTTCCGCCAGATCGGCATCTGGAACCAGCAAGGCCAGAAGTACGTGCCGGAAGATTCCGACCAGCTGATGTTCTACAAGGAATCGGAAACCGGCCAGATCCTGCAGGAAGGCATCAACGAAGCGGGCGGCATGTGCGACTGGATCGCGGCGGCGACGTCGTACTCGACGCACGGCGAGATCATGGTGCCGTTCTACATCTTCTACTCGATGTTCGGCTTCCAGCGGATCGGCGACCTCGCATGGGCCGCGGGCGACATGCGCTCGCGCGGCTTCCTGCTGGGCGGTACCGCGGGCCGCACGACGCTGAACGGCGAAGGCCTGCAGCACGAAGACGGCCACTCGCTCCTGTGGGCGGCATCGGTGCCGAACTGCGTGAGCTATGACCCGACCTTCGGCTACGAACTGGCCGTGATCATCCAGGACGGCCTGCGCCGCATGGTGCAGGACCAGGAAGACGTGTACTACTACATCACGGTGATGAACGAGAACTACGAGCACCCGGCGATTCCGCAGGGCGAGCACGTGGCGGCCGACATCATCAAGGGCATGTACGCGTTCAGGAAGGCCGATGCCGACAAGAAGGCGCCGCGCGTCCAGCTGCTCGGCGCGGGCACGATCTTCAACGAAGTGATCGCTGCCGCCGACCTGCTGAAGAACGACTGGGGCGTCGCCGCCGACCTGTGGAGCGTGCCGAGCTTCACCGAGCTCGCGCGCGAAGGCCACCAGGTCGAGCGCTGGAACCTGCTCCATCCGACCGAGGAGCGTCGCCTGTCGCACGTGCAGAAGTGCCTGAAGGACACGCAGGGCCCGGTCATCGCATCGACCGACTACGTCCGCGCGCTGGTCGACCAGATTCGCGGCCAGATCGATCGCCGCTTCGTCGTGCTGGGCACGGACGGCTTCGGCCGCTCGGATACCCGCGAGAAGCTGCGTCACTTCTTTGAGGTCGACCGTCACTGGGTCACCGTCGCGGCGCTCAACGCGCTGGCCGACGAAGGCACGATCGAGCGCAAGGTGGTCGCGGACGCGATCGCCAAGTACAACCTCGATCCGTCCAAGCCCAACCCGATGACCGTTTAACGCACACGCCGTGTGATGTCGCGCGTCGCTTCCGCGAGGAGCGCGCGCGGCCATGGAGACAGATACAGATGAGTCAAGCGATCGAAGTGAAGGTGCCGGATATCGGCGATTACAAGGACGTGCCCGTCATCGAAGTGCTCGTGAAGGCGGGCGACACGGTCGAGCCCGAGCAGTCGCTCGTCACGCTCGAGTCCGACAAGGCGACGATGGACGTCCCGAGCCCCGCGGCGGGCACGGTCAAGGAAGTGAAGGTGAAGGTGGGTGACTCGGTGTCGGAAGGCACGCTGATCATCCTGCTCGAAGGCGGCGCGGCCGCACAGCCGAACGGCGCAGCTGCGCCGGCAGCAGCCCCGGCTCCGGCAGCAGCGCCGGCACCGGCCGCGGCTGCACCGGCTGCCGCACCGGCAGCGGCCGGCGGCACGCTCGAAGTGAAGGTGCCCGACATCGGCGACTACAAGGACGTCCCGGTGATCGAGATCGGCGTGAAGGTCGGCGATACGGTCGAGAAGGAGCAGTCGCTCGTCACGCTCGAATCGGACAAGGCGACGATGGATGTGCCGAGCCCGGCTGCCGGCGTCGTGAAGGACATCAAGGTGAAGGTGGGCGATTCGGTGTCGGAAGGCGCGCTGATCGTGCTGCTCGAAGCCGCAGGCGCACCGGCTGCCGCACCGCAGGCGAGCGCACCGGCACCGGCCGCTGCTGCAGCGGCTCCGGCACCCGCCGCCGCACCCGCGAAGGCTGCGCCGGCACCGGCTGCCGCCGCACCTGCCGCAGCGCCGCCGGGCGAATACCGCGCCAGCCACGCGTCGCCGTCGGTGCGCAAGTTCGCGCGCGAACTCGGCGTCGAAGTCGCACGCGTGCAGGGCTCGGGTCCGAAGGGCCGCATCACGAAGGACGACGTCACGGGCTTCGTGAAGGGCGTGATGACGGGCCAGCGCGCAGCACCGGGCGCGGCAGCGGCCGCGCCGGCAGGCGGCGGCGAGCTGAACCTGCTGCCCTGGCCGAAGGTCGACTTCTCGAAGTTCGGCCCGTTCGAGGCGAAGCCGCTGTCGCGCATCAAGAAGATCTCGGGCGCGAACCTGCATCGCAACTGGGTGATGATCCCGCACGTCACGAACAACGACGAAGCGGACATCACCGATCTCGAGGCGCTGCGCGTCCAGTTGAACAAGGAGCACGAGAAGGCGGGCGTGAAGTTCACGATGCTCGCGTTCGTGATCAAGGCGGTCGTCGCCGCGCTGAAGAAATTCCCGACCTTCAACGCGAGCCTCGACGGCGACAACCTCGTGTTCAAGCAGTACTTCCACGTCGGTTTCGCCGCCGATACGCCGAACGGCCTCGTCGTGCCGGTGATCCGCGATGCGGACAAGAAGGGTCTCGTCGACATCGCGAAGGAAATGAGCGACCTGTCGAAGGCCGCGCGCGAAGGCAAGCTGAAGCCGGACCAGATGCAGGGCGGCTGCTTCTCGATCTCGTCGCTCGGCGGGATCGGCGGCACGAACTTCACGCCGATCATCAACGCGCCGGAAGTGGCGATCCTCGGGTTGTCGCGCGGGCAGATGAAGCCGGTGTGGGACGGCAAGCAGTTCGTGCCGCGTCTCATGCTGCCGCTGTCGCTGTCGTATGACCATCGCGTGATCGATGGCGCGGAAGCCGCGCGGTTCAATGCGTATCTCGGCGCGTTGCTCGGCGATTTCCGGCGCATCATTCTTTGATGAGCGGGGAGGTGCTCGCGGGGGCGTGGGGTTTATGTTGGTTATCCACGCTTCGTCGTTGAACTTGTTTTCCTGACGGTCTGCCAGCGTCGCCCCTGCGCGGGGCGGCGGTCACTTTTCTTTGTCTTCCAAAGAAAAGTGACCAAAAGAAAGGCGCGTCCTTGGGCGGACGGCAAAGGTGGTTCTGCCCCAGGTCGCCGTTCTTTTGCCAGGCCGTAGTTCTCCCGCGGGTTTCTCCCCCCTCTGTCTGCAGCTAATCAAGAAGGGGACAGTAATGAGTCTCATCGAAGTCAAGGTTCCGGATATCGGCGATTTCAGCGGCGTCGATGTCATCGAAGTCAATGTGAAGCCGGGCGACGTGATCGAAAAAGAGCAGACGCTCATCACGCTCGAATCGGACAAAGCCTCCATGGAAGTGCCCAGCGACGTCGCCGGCACCGTCAAGGAAGTCAAGGTCAAGGCCGGCGAGAAAGTCTCGCAAGGCACGGTCATCGCCATCGTCGAAGCATCGGCAGGCGCCGCCGCACCCGCGAAAGCACCCGAACCGGCCAAGCCCGCAGCGGCTGCTCCGGCACCGGCCGCAGCCGCCCCGGCACCCGCGCCGCAAGCCGGCAGCTACGCCGGCGCAGTCGACGTCGAATGCGACATGCTCGTGCTCGGCGCCGGCCCCGGCGGCTACTCGGCCGCGTTCCGCGCAGCCGATCTCGGCATGAAGACGGTGCTCGTCGAACGCTACTCGACGCTCGGCGGCGTGTGCCTGAACGTGGGCTGCATCCCGTCGAAGGCACTGCTGCACACGGCGCTCGTCATCGACGAAGCCGCGGCGCTCGCGTCGCACGGCATCACGTTCGGCAAGCCGGAAGTCGACCTCGACAAGCTGCGCGACTTCAAGGGCGGCGTCGTCAAGAAGCTGACGACGGGCCTCGCCGGCATGGCGAAGGCGCGCAAGGTCGAAGTCGTCACGGGCGTTGGCGCATTCGTCGATCCGTATCACATGGAAGTGCAGGGCGAAAACGGCAAGAAGGTCGTCAAGTTCAAGCAGGCGATCATCGCCGCGGGCTCGCAGGCCGTGAAGCTGCCGTTCATGCCGGAAGACCCGCGCGTCGTCGATTCGACGGGCGCACTCGAACTGCGCCAGTTGCCGAAGCGCATGCTCGTGATCGGCGGCGGCATCATCGGCCTCGAAATGGCGACGGTGTACGCGACGCTCGGCGCCGAGATCGACGTCGTCGAAATGATGGACGGCCTGATGATGGGCGCGGACCGCGATCTCGTGAAGGTCTGGGAAAAGTACAACGCGAAGCGCTTCGGCAACGTGATGCTGAAGACCAAGACGGTCGGCGCGGAAGCGAAGGAAGACGGCATCTACGTGAAGTTCGAGGGCGAGAAGGCGCCGGCGGAAGCGCAGCGCTACGACCTCGTGCTCGTCGCGGTGGGCCGCAGTCCGAACGGCAAGAAGATCGGTGCCGACAAGGCCGGCGTCGCCGTCGCGGATCGCGGCTTCATCGACGTCGACAAGCAGATGCGCACGAACGTCCCGCACATCTTCGCGATCGGCGATGTCGTCGGCCAGCCGATGCTCGCGCACAAGGCCGTGCATGAAGGCCACGTCGCAGCGGAAGCCGCGCACGGCGAGAAGGCGTACTTCGACGCACTGCAGATTCCGTCGGTGGCGTACACCGATCCGGAAGTGGCGTGGGCCGGCAAGACGGAAGACCAGTGCAAGGCCGAAGGTATCAAGTACGGCAAGGCGGTGTTCCCGTGGGCCGCTTCGGGCCGCGCGATCGCGAACGGCCGCGACGAAGGCTTCACGAAACTGATCTTCGACGAGGAAACCCATCGCGTGATCGGCGGCGGGATCGTCGGCCTGAACGCGGGCGACCTGATCAGCGAAGTGTGCCTCGCCGTCGAGATGGGCGCGGACGCGGAAGACATCGGCAAGACGATCCATCCGCACCCGACGCTCGGCGAATCGATTGGCATGGCCGCCGAGCTGTACGAAGGCGTCTGTACGGACCTGCCGCCGCAACGCAAGAAGTAACGCGACCGGCACGGCCGGTCATGCGCTGGCCATGAAGAACGCCGCCGCCCGGGCAATCCGGGCGGCGGCGTTTTCTTTTGCTCGCGGCCGGCGCGGCGATCGAACGGCCGTTCGAGCGTAGCGAACGGCGGCCGGTTCGCGCCGTTTCCGGCGCCGGAAACGAAAAAGCCGCGCTGGGCGCGGCTCTTTCAGGAGCAGGGGACGCTTACGCGGCCGGCTTGCTCGAACGACGCGCAGCGGCGGCGGTGGCAGCCTTCGTTGCGACGGCAGCAGCAGCGTTGAAGTTCGTTTCAGCGATCTCGACGGCTTGCTTCGTTGCCTTTTGAACCGTTTCGTACGTGGTGTTCGCAGCGTTCAGTGCCGACTTCAGCGCGGCGACAGCCGTTTCCGAACCGGCCGGGGCGTTCTTCGCGACGTTGTCGACGAGTGCCTGGACCTTCTTGTTCTGCTCTTCGAATTGCGCTTCGGCAACCTTCGTGAACTCGGCTTGCGTCGACGATGCGATTTCGTACAGGTGACGGCCGTACGACAGCACCTTTTCCGCGACCGGCTGCGACAGGCTCGCTTGCAGTGCGATCAGTTCCTGAGCGTCCTTCACCGACAGCAGACGCTGTGCGTTTTCCTGGCTCTCGACCAGCGTCGACTTCACGACCTGCAGGTTCAGTTCGATCAGCTTTTCGACGCCTTCGAACGCCTTGGTCGTCAGACCGAACAGGCTTTCGAGGTTGGCTTTCTGTGCGGCGGCGATTTGCTCGGGGGTCAGCAAGGACATGTCAAGCTCCTGAAAAGCGATCGCGTCGATCGCAGGGTAAAGGGGCACTACGATGGGGAACCTCGGATGCGCGTCCTTTGTGCAACGCAGCAATGAAACGTATTTTAGGGCAGAGAAAACGGATGTCAAGTATTTTTTGTGCGTTGCACAATCGTGACAAATTATCGATAAAACAACGAGTTATCATGGCCGTTCGGAATCGGTTTCACGCTCGATCCCAAATGGTGCGCACGGGCGCGGGGCAGGCGCAGCGCACCATGAGCACGCACAGGTAAACCTGACAGGCTTGTGGAACGTTATCCTTCCGTTCCTGTCGAAAACGCGCCGTTTCGATGCACATGCCGTGGCGACGTGCCGTCGTCATGGTCAAGAGGCGCTGCAGGCACGCCCCGAGCGCCGGATACGTAGTTTCCCCGCTTTAAATTGCCCCGAAAGTGACGTTATCTCAATTAACCGTGTGGTAATCGGGAGACGGGCGCTGTCGGGCAGTGCTTTCCATGATTTTTTTCGATGGGAGCGGGAGGGTCGATTGGTCTGAGGTTGGCCGACCCTTACATTCCGGTTTAACGACGATCGGTAAGTGCCTAATATTGCTCTTTTTTTAAGCTTTAACTACACTTGCGGAAACCTCCCGCCCGCTTTGTCCAGACCCCAATGAAAGCCGAATCGTTTTCACCGCGCAGATTGTTGCAGAGCATGACGCTCGGCGCGGCTGTGTCGGTCGCCGTCGCCTTGCTGGCGACCGCCGCGTCCGTCGCGCCTGCTGACGCCTTTGCCGCCACTGCGAAGACCCAACAAGCCGCCAAGAAAAAGGCCGTCGCTCCTGCTTCGTCCGCGAAGAAGAAGTCGGTCAAGGCCGCATCCAGCCAATCCGCCAAGGTCGCCGCGGCCGATGCGCCGCGCGCGAAAGCGTCGCGCAAGCGCATGACGCTCGCAGCGGGCGTGCACGGCGGCCACCGCGGCGCAGTGCGCCAGATCGCGTTCCAGCCGCGCCGTCCGACCGTCGGCCAGGCGTTCGGCCTGCACGACACGCCGGACGCGCTCGCGCTGCGCTCGAGCGTCGCGTACGTCGTCGACCAGAATTCCGGCGAGCCGCTGTTCGACAAGAATTCGCACGCCGTCGTGCCGATCGCGTCGATCTCGAAGCTGATGACGGCGATGGTCGTGCTCGATTCGAAGACGCCGATGACCGACCAGATCGAAGTCACCGACGAAGATCGCGACTACGAGAAGGGCACGGGCTCGCGCCTGTCGGTCGGCTCGGTGCTGTCGCGCGAGGACATGCTGCATATCGCGCTGATGGCGTCGGAAAACCGCGCGGCCGCCGCGCTGTCGCGTTATTACCCGGGCGGCCGTCCGGCGTTCATCGCCGCGATGAACGCGAAGGCGAAGGCGCTCGGCATGGCCGATACGCATTTCGAGAATTCGACCGGCCTGTCGAGCTCGAACGTGTCGAGCGCGCGCGATCTGGTGAAGATGGTCAATGCGGCGTACCAGTACCCGATGATCCGCCAGTTCTCGACCGATCGCAGCTACGAGGTGTACACGGGCAAGCGCAATCTCGCCTACAACAGCACGAACGCACTGATCCGCGGCAACGGCTCGTGGGACATCGGCCTGCAGAAGACCGGCTTCATCAACGAAGCGGGCGAGTGCCTCGTGATGCAGGCGACGATCCATGGCCGGCCGATGGTGATCGTGCTGCTCGATTCGTACGGCAAGTATTCGCGCTTCGCCGACGCGGCGCGCCTGCGCAACTGGCTCGATGCCGGCGGCGGCGAGCGCCTGACGGCGGCCAACACGCCGAACGGCGGCACCTGATCGCCGGCGGCGGTCCCGCCGCCGCGCCGATTGGTTGCAAGAAGCTGCAAGAAAAAACCCCGCAATCGCGGGGTTTTTTCGTTGGAGAGAACCGGGGTGGTGAAGGCGGCTTATGCCTGCCGCTGCAGCCCGTCCGCATCCTTCGCGGGCGCCGGCCGATAGCCGAGCGATTCCGAGATGGTGAGCGCCGTGCGGCTCAACTGGCCGAGCCACGCGTCCTGCAGGCGATCGGCCGGTGCCGACAGCGACAGGCCCGCGACGAGCTTGCCAGAATCGTCGTAGATGCCGGCCGCGATACAGCGCACGCCGAGCTCCAGTTCCTCGTTGTCGCGTGCGCATGATTGCTGGCGGACGATCGTCAGCTCGCGCTCGAGCTTCGCGATGTCGGTGATGCTGTTCTGCGTATGGCCGGACAGCCCCGTGCGCGTTGCATAGGCGCGCACGCGCGACGTTTCGTCGGCCGCGAGGAACAGCTTGCCGACCGACGTGAGGTGCAGCGGCGCGCGGCCGCCGATCGCGCGGACGACCTGCATCCCCGAACGCTCCGAATAGGCGCGCTCGATATAGACGATCTCGTCGCCCTGGCGCACCGACAGGTTCACGGTCTGCCCGGTGAGACGGTGCAGCTCGCGCATCGGCATCAGCGCCGCGTCGCGCACCGACAGGCGCGCCTTCACGAGGTTGCCGAGCTCGAGCAGCCGCATGCCGAGGCGGTACGTGCCGGGATCGGAGCGGTCAACGAGACGGCAGGTCACCATGTCGTTGAGGATGCGGTGCGCGGTCGACGGATGCAGCTCCGTCCGCTGCGCAAGCTCCTTCAGGCTGACGGGGTCGCTGTGCGCGGCGAGCGCGTCCAGCAGCCGCATCATGCGTTCGATCACCTGGATCGACGTTTTTGAATCCGGGGTGGGTTGGCTCATGTCGGGGAGGAATCGGTTGACGCGTCAGGCGGTGTTGGGCTGATTGTATCTCGTATTGTGAAAAAAGCGAACGCCGTTCGAGGAAGTCCTCGCTTCGCGCCGCGCGGGCTTGCGCGCAAGCCCGCGTTGGTCTTGCCGGCCAAACGGCGGATAATGAGAGCCGTTTTCTCGAAGGAGCACGTATGCGAGTCGGTTTGTTCGTGACCTGCCTGGTCGATCTGATGCGCCCCGAAATCGGTTTCTCGGCGCTCAAGCTGATTCGCGACGCCGGCTACGAGGTGATCGTGCCGCCCGCGCAAACCTGCTGCGGCCAGCCGGCCTACAACTCCGGCGAGCGCGCGCTGGCGCGCGATCTCGCGGAAAAGACGCTGCGCGAGTTCGAGCAGTTCGATTACGTGGTCGCGCCGTCGGGTTCGTGCGGCGGGATGATACGCACGCACTACGGCGACCTGTTCCGCGACGACCCCGAACTGATGGGGCGCTACGCGCGCTTTCAGCAGAAAGTCTACGAACTGACCGATTTCCTCGCGAACGTCGCCAAGGTCTCGCTCGAGCCGGGCGACTTCACCGGGCCCGTCACCTATCACGACTCGTGCTCGGGCCTGCGCGAACTCGGCGTAAAGGCGCAGCCGCGCGCGCTGCTCGCGCAGCGCGGCATCGCGGTCACCGAGATGAAGGACTGCGAGCACTGCTGCGGCTTCGGCGGCACGTTCGCGGTCAAGTACGGCGATATTTCGGCGGCCATCGCGGACGAGAAATGCGCGAACGTGCGTGCGTCGGGCGCGGGCGCCGTCGTGCTGGGCGATCTCGGCTGCATGCTGAACATCGAAGGGCGGTTGCGCCGCACCGGCGACCGCGACACGCGCGTGCTGCACGTCGCGCAGGTGCTGGCGGGCGACGTCTGACGCCCGGTTCCGCTCACTTTTCCCCCGATACCGCGATGCAAGTCCAATCGATGCATTTCAAGGCGCGCGCCGGCCAGAAGCTGGCCGACCAGCGCCTGCAGCAGAACCTGAAGAAGCTGTCGACGAAGTTCGTGTCCGCGCGCGCCGACGCGATGACCGCGATCGACTTCCCGGCCACGCGCGCCGCGCTCAAGGCGCGCCGCAACCGCGCGCTGGAGAACCTCGACGTGTGGCTCGACGCATTCGAGCGCGAGGCGACGCGGCGCGGCACGACGGTACTGTTCGCCGAAACGACCGCGGATGCCGCGCGGCTCGTGGCCGACATCGCGCGCCGGCACGACGTGAAGAAGGTCATCAAGACCAAGTCGATGGTGTCCGAGGAGATGCGTCTGAACGCGGTGCTCGCGGAGATGGGCGTGCAGTCGATCGAGACGGATCTCGGCGAATACATCCTGCAGATCAACGACAACGAACCGCCGAGCCACATCATTGCGCCCGTCGTGCACAAGGACAAGGACGAGATCGCCGACCTGTTCGCGCGCACGCACCATCGCGCGCGGCTCACCGAGATTCCGGACATGACGCGCGAGGCGCGCGAGGTGCTGCGCCCGCATTTCATGTCGGCCGACATGGGCGTGACGGGCGGCAACTTCGTGATTGCCGAGACGGGTTCGGTCGCGATCGTGACGAACGAAGGGAACGAGGGGATGTGCACGGTGATGCCGCGCGTGCATGTCGCGGTGACGGGCATCGAGAAGGTGCTGCCGACGCTCGAGGATCTGGCGACCGCGATGCGCCTGTTGCCGCGCTCCGCGACGGGGCAGAAGACGTCGAACTATTTCTCGCTGCTGACCGGCCCGCGCGGCGCGGGCGACGAGGACGGCCCCGAACACAACTACGTGGTGCTCGTCGACGGCGGCCGCACGGGCCTGATCGGCGGCGAGTTCCAGGAGATGCTGCGCTGCATCCGCTGCGGCGCGTGCATGAACCACTGCCCGGTTTACCAGAAGGTCGGCGGCCATGCGTACGGCTGGGTCTACCCGGGGCCGATGGGGTCGGTGCTGACGCCGAGCTACGTCGGGCTCGAGAGCACGCTCGACCTGCCGCAGGCCGCGACGCTGTGCGGCGAATGCGACAGCGTGTGCCCGGTCGGGATTCCGTTGTCGCACCTGTTGCGCACGCTGCGCGAAAAACAGGTCGAGCGGCACCTGCGGCCGTGGCGCGAGCGGACCGCGCTCGCCGCATGGGGCTTCGTCGCGCGGCGGCCGACGCTGTACGCGCTGACGACCAAGCTCGCGGTGCGCGTCCTCGAGCGGCTGGGCGGCAACGGCGGCATGCTGCGGCGTCTGCCGATGATGGGCGGCTGGATGGATACGCGCGACATGCCGACGCCGACCGGGCGCACGTTCCGCGAACTGTACGCGGCATCGAAAAGCCACCTCGGCTGAGCACTGTTCATCCGGCGACAACAGTGCGTTCGCTATTTACATATTTATCTCGATAGATGCGGTCTATAGAATCTTGTCTGTAGTCCCCGGAATCGGTTTTCGGGGAACGAGGTCAAGGAGGTCCGCATCATGAAAAAGACAATATCGATGTACTGGCCGCTGGCAATCGTCGTCCCGCTGGCCGCGGCTGCCTATCTGCATGCGATGGCCGATGCGCCGGCGCGCGGCCCGCTCGCGGTTCACCAGGCGTCTGCCGAACTGGCGCGCGCGGTGTCGTTCGGGCTGGTCGACGACGCGGCGAAGCCGCTGCCGGCGGCATCCGGCGACGTCGTGCTCGCCGCGCCGAAGGCGCTGTAATGCTGGGCGCCGTCGCTTTGCGCGGCGGCGCGATTTCGGGCGCCTTTGTATAATGGCGCGTTCTTGTTCCACGCGGTCCGCCGCGGCTTTCCGATAGTGCGATGACCCGCGTTGCGATCTGTTTCGTCTGTCTCGGCAACATCTGCCGCTCGCCCACCGCGGAAGGCGTGATGCGCCACCAGGTCGACGCTGCCGCGCTGGCGGACCGGATCGCGATCGATTCGGCCGGCACCGGCGACTGGCATGTGGGCGAGCCGCCCGATACGCGTGCGCAGGCTGCCGCGCGCAGCCGCGGCTACGACCTGTCGGCGCTGCGCGCGCGGCAGGTGAGTGCGGCGGACTTCGAGCGTTTCGACCTGCTGCTCGCGATGGACGAAGCGAATCTTGCGGAACTGCACCGCCGCTGCCCGCCGCAGCATCGCGACAAGGTGCGCCTGCTGATGGAATTCGCGCCGGACTCGTCTGAAACCGAAGTGTCCGATCCGTATTTCGGCGGCGCGCAGGGCTTCGAACAGGTGCTCGATCAGGTCGAACGCGCGTGCGCGGGCCTGCTGCAGACGCTTCGGGCCCGCACGCAGCGCTGATCGCGGTATTCAGCGATCTGCGAATACCCTATCAAAGGCATGGATACTTGACTAAATCTGTCAAATATTTATACTTGACCAAAATCGTCAAGATTGCAGTCCCCTAGACACCATGAGACTCACCACCAAAGGCCGTTTCGCCGTCACGGCGATGATTGACTTGGCACTGCGCCAGGAGCAGGGCCCGGTGACGCTTGCAGGCATCAGCCAGCGCCAGCGGATTTCGCTCTCGTATCTCGAACAGCTGTTCGGCAAGCTGCGCAGGCATGAAATCGTCGAATCCGTGCGCGGCCCGGGCGGCGGCTACAACCTCGCGCGTCGCGCGCAGGACGTGACCGTTGCCGACATCATCATCGCGGTCGATGAACCGCTCGACGCCACGCAGTGCGGCGGCAAAGGCACGTGCGACGGCTCGAAGCAGCCCGACGGCCATTGCATGACGCACGAGCTGTGGTCGACCCTGAACCAGAAGATGGTCGAATACCTCGATTCCGTGTCGCTGCAGGATCTCGTCGATCAGCAGCGCGCACGCGAGGGCGCACCCGCGGTGCTGCGCGACCGGCGTACGCCGGAGCCCGTCGCCGCACCGGCCGAGCCCGTGCGCACGATGCCGCTCGGCCCCAATTCGGTGTTCAACATCGCGAGTTCGTGAGCGCGAAGGCGCCCGCCATACCCCATAACGCACATAGTCCCTGCACAGAATACCCGGAGCGACAGATGACCCAAGAGACTCTCCACCTGCCCATCTATATGGATTACAGCGCGACGACGCCCGTCGATCCGCGCGTGGTCGACAAGATGGTGCCGTACCTGCGCGAGCAGTTCGGCAACCCGGCGTCGCGCAGCCACGCTTACGGCTGGGACGCGGAGCGTGCGGTCGAGGAAGCGCGCGAGCAGGTGGCCGCACTTGTGAACGCGGATCCGCGCGAGATCATCTGGACGTCCGGCGCAACGGAATCGGACAACCTCGCGATCAAGGGTGCCGCGAACTTCTACAAGGGCAAGGGCAAGCACATCATCACGGTGAAGACCGAGCACAAGGCCGTGCTCGATACGTGCCGCGAGCTCGAGCGCGACGGTTTCGAAGTCACCTACCTCGACGTGAAGGATGACGGCCTGCTCGACCTCGACGTGTTCAAGGCCGCGCTGCGCCCCGATACGATCCTCGTGTCGGTGATGCACGTGAACAACGAGATCGGCGTGATCCAGGACATCGAGACGATCGGTGAAATCTGTCGCGAGAAGGGCATCGTGTTCCACGTCGACGCTGCACAGTCGACCGGCAAGGTCGGGATCGACCTCGCGAAACTGAAGGTCGACCTGATGTCGTTCTCGGCGCACAAGACCTATGGCCCGAAGGGCATCGGCGCGCTGTACGTGCGCCGCAAGCCGCGCGTGCGCATCGAGGCACAGATGCACGGCGGCGGCCACGAGCGCGGGATGCGTTCGGGCACGCTGGCGACGCACCAGATCGTCGGCATGGGCGAAGCGTTCCGCATCGCGCGCGAAGAAATGGCGACCGAGAACGAGCGCGTCCGCATGCTGCGCGACAAGCTGCTGCGCGGCCTGTCGCAAATCGAGGAAACGTACGTGAACGGCGACATGGAACACCGTGTCCCGCACAACCTCAACATCAGTTTCAACTTCGTCGAAGGCGAGTCGCTGATCATGGCGATCAAGGACGTCGCGGTTTCGTCGGGCTCCGCATGTACGTCGGCGTCGCTGGAGCCGTCGTACGTGCTGCGTGCGCTCGGCCGCAACGACGAGCTCGCGCACAGCTCGATCCGCTTCACGGTCGGCCGCTTCACGACGGAGCAGGAAGTCGACTTCGTGATCAATCTGCTGAACAGCAAGATCGCGAAGCTGCGCGAACTGTCGCCGCTCTGGGAAATGCACCAGGAAGGCATCGACCTGTCGACGATCGAATGGGCCGCTCACTAAGCGCCACACTGAACATATCCGCGGGCGGATTCGCGCACGCAGACGTAACGAGTCAAGGAGTCTGAGTCATGTCTTACAGCAACAAGGTTCTGGATCACTACGAAAACCCGCGCAACGTCGGTTCGTTCGCGAAGGACGACGACACGGTCGGCACGGGCATGGTCGGCGCGCCGGCCTGCGGCGACGTGATGAAGCTGCAGATCCGCGTCGGCGCGGACGGCGTGATCGAAGACGCGAAGTTCAAGACCTACGGGTGCGGTTCGGCGATCGCGTCGAGCTCGCTCGTGACCGAATGGGTGAAGGGCAAGACGCTCGACGAGGCGCTGTCGATCAAGAATACGCAGATCGCCGAAGAGCTCGCGCTGCCGCCGGTGAAGATTCACTGCTCGATCCTCGCGGAAGACGCGATCAAGGCAGCCGTGGCCGACTACAAGAAGCGCCACGACACGAAGGAAGGCGATCAGGCAGCGGCCTGAGCGGCATCGAGCGGGTTGGGTTCAGAAGGAACGCGGCGGGTCCCGGTGGCGCGTCGCGCAAGGACATCATGGCAATTACACTGACCGAAAAAGCAGCACAGCACGTCCAGAAATACCTCGTCCGTCGCGGCAAGGGTGTTGGCCTGCGGCTTGGCGTTCGCACGACCGGGTGCTCGGGGCTCGCGTACAAGCTCGAGTATGTCGACGAGCTGGCTCCCGAGGATCAGGTGTTCGAGAGCCATGGCGTGAAGGTCGTCGTCGATCCGAAGAGCCTCGCGTACATCGACGGCACCGAGCTCGACTTTGCCCGCGAAGGCCTGAACGAAGGGTTCAAGTTCAACAACCCGAACGTGAAGGACGAGTGCGGCTGCGGCGAATCGTTCCGCGTGTGACGCGGATCTCCGCGCAATGCGGGCAAGAGGCGGCACGGGCCGCCTTTTTAATGTGCGGCGTTTGCCGCGCGACGAACCGGAATTGAACGCGACGATGGTCTCGCTGAAAGACAGCCATTTCGACCTGTTTCACCTGCCGGCGCAATTCGCGCTCGACGAGGCGACGCTCGACGCCGCCTATCGGACAGTGCAGACGCAGGTGCATCCGGACCGCTTCGCGGCGGCCGGCGACGCGCAAAAGCGCATCGCGATGCAATGGGCAACCCGCGCGAACGAGGCGTACCGCACGCTGCGCGATCCGCTGAAGCGCGCGTCCTATCTGCTGTCGCTGCGCGGCGTCGACATCGGCGCTGAAAACAACACCGCGATGGAACCGGCGTTCCTGATGCAGCAGATGGAGTGGCGCGAGGGCATCGAGGATGCCGCGGCCGCCCGCAACGTCGACGCACTCGACACGCTGCTCGCCGAGTTGCGCGACGAGAAGCGCGTACGCGTCGAGCGCCTCGGCACGCTGCTCGACAGCGGCGCCGATCAGGCGGCCGCCGAGGCCGTGCGCCAGCTGATGTTCATCGAACGTGTCGCGTCGGAAGTGGGCACGCAGATCGAGCGCCTCGAAACTTAACCGCGTGCCTTGCGGCACGCGCAGCAAACGGGCCGAGCGCCCGAACGAACCAAGATGGCTTTACTGCAAATTTCCGAACCGGGCATGGCGCCGGCGCCGCACCAGCGGCGACTCGCCGTCGGGATCGATCTCGGCACGACGAACTCGCTCGTCGCGGCCGTGCGCAACAGCGTGGCCGAAGTGCTGCCGGACGAAGCGGGCCGCGTGCTGCTGCCGTCGGTGGTCCGTTACCTCGAGAAGGGCGGCCGCCGCATCGGCCACGAAGCGAAAGAGCAGGCCGCGACCGATCCGCGCAACACGATCGTGTCGGTCAAGCGCTTCATGGGCCGCGGCAAGGCCGAGGTCGAAGGCGCGGCGAATGCGCCGTACGAATTCGTCGACGCGCCGGGCATGGTGCAGATCCGTACCGTCGACGGCGTGAAGAGCCCGGTCGAAGTGTCGGCCGAGATTCTCGCGACGCTGCGCTATCGCGCCGAAGATTCGCTCGGCGACGATCTGGTCGGCGCGGTGATCACGGTGCCCGCGTATTTCGACGAAGCGCAGCGCCAGGCGACCAAGGATGCCGCGCGTCTCGCGGGCCTCAACGTGCTGCGCCTGCTGAACGAACCGACTGCCGCGGCGATTGCGTATGGCCTCGACAACGCGTCCGAAGGCCTCTACGCGGTGTACGACCTCGGCGGCGGCACGTTCGACCTGTCGATCCTGAAGCTGACGAAGGGCGTGTTCGAAGTGCTGGCCGCGGGCGGCGATTCCGCACTCGGCGGCGACGACTTCGATCACGCGCTGTTCGGTCACGTGCTCGCGCAGGCCGGTATCGACGCAAGGACGCTCGCGCCTGAGGACGTGCGCCTGCTGCTCGACCGTGTGCGTGTGCTGAAGGAGGCGCTGTCGTCCGCGCCGCAGGCGTCGCTCGACGTGACGCTGTCGGGCGGCGCGCACGTCGTGCAGACGGTCTCGCAAGACACGTTCGCATCGCTCGTCGAGCCGCTCGTGCAGCGCACGCTCACACCGACCCGCAAGGCGCTGCGCGACGCGCAGGTGACGCCGGCCGACATCAAGGGCGTCGTGCTCGTCGGCGGCGCGACGCGCATGCCGGTGATTCGCGACGCAGTCGCGAAATATTTCGGCCAGCCGCCGCTCGTGAACCTCGATCCGGACCAGGTCGTCGCGCTCGGTGCTGCGATCCAGGCCGACCTGCTCGCGGGCAATCGCGGCACCGGCGACGACTGGCTGCTGCTCGACGTGATTCCGCTGTCGCTCGGCGTTGAGACGATGGGCGGCCTCGTCGAGAAGATCATTCCGCGCAACTCGACGATTCCGATCGCACGCGCGCAGGAATTCACGACTTTCAAGGACGGCCAGACCGCGATGGCGATCCACGTCGTGCAGGGCGAGCGCGAGCTCGTCGCCGACTGCCGGTCGCTTGCGCGCTTCGAGCTGCGCGGTATTCCGCCGATGACGGCCGGCGCCGCGCGGATTCGCGTGACCTATCAGGTCGACGCGGACGGCCTGCTGTCGGTGTTCGCACGCGAACAGCTGTCGGGCGTCGAGGCGTCGGTCGTCGTGAAGCCGTCGTACGGCCTCGCCGACGACGACATCGCGAAGATGCTCGAGGACAGCTTCAAGACCGCCGAAATCGACATGCGCACACGCGCGCTGCGCGAAGCGCAGGTCGAGGCCGAGCGGATGCTCGAGGCGACGCAGGCCGCGCTGGCGACCGACGGCGAACTGCTCGATGCGGGCGAGCGCACGCAGATCGACGCGCTCGCCGCGGCGCTGCGCGCGGTTGCGCAAGGCGACGATACGAATGCGATCGAAGCGGCGACCAAGACGCTGGCCGACGGCACCGACGAATTCGCGGCGCGCCGGATGGACAAGAGCATCAAGCGCGCACTGTCGGGCCGCCGGCTCGACGAGATCTGAACTGACGAACTGCGCATCGGCCGGCGACGGCCCGCGCGATAATGAACCGTGCGGCGCCTGTCGCCGCACCCTGACTGACGGAACGGACATGCCTCAACTGGTGGTGCTGCCTCACGTCGAACTGTGCCCGGACGGCGCAGTGATCGACGCGACGCCCGGCAAGAGTATCTGCGACAACCTGCTCGACCACGGAATCGAGATCGAGCATGCATGCGAGAAGTCGTGCGCGTGCACGACGTGCCACGTGGTGATCCGCGAGGGCTTCAACGATCTGGCGCCGTCCGAGGAGGACGAGGACGACCTGCTGGACAAGGCGTGGGGCCTCGAGCCGACGTCGCGCCTGTCGTGCCAGGCGATCGTGAACGAAGATTCGGACCTGGTGGTCGAGATTCCGAAGTACTCGATCAACCACGCGAAGGAAAATCACTGACAAACCGGAGGCAGGCGATGAAATGGACCGATTCGCGCGAACTAGCCATTGCGCTGGCGGACAAGTACCCGGACATCGACCCGCAGCGGATCAACTTCGTCGACCTGCGCCAATGGGTGCTTGAACTCGACGGCTTCGACGATGATCCGAAGCATTCCGGCGAGAAGATCCTCGAAGCGATCCAGGCGCACTGGATCGACGAATCGGACTTCGACGACGAAGACTGAGCACGGCGTGCGCCGCAATGGCGCACACGGCCCGCAATGAAAAACGGCTCGTGAGCAATCGCTCGCGAGCCGTTTTCGTTTTCAGGTCGCTTGCCCGGGCACGACGCGCGGGCAGCGGCCGCTTACGCGCCGACCAGCGTGCCGTTCTCGATCCGCACGCGCTGACCCTGGCCGAACGGCGGAGGGTTGTGGTACGTGAACGTACGCGTCGCGCCGCTTTCCATCTGCACTTGCACCTGATAGTCGGTTTCCGCGCGTACCTGCTTCTCGACCTGGTTGCCGGCGAGACCGCCGCCCAGCGCGCCGATGATCGTCATCGCGGTGCGGCCGTTACCGTTGCCGAACTGGTTGCCGAGCAGGCCGCCGGCAGCGGCACCGCCAACGGCGCCGATCCCCGAGCTCTGGCCCGGCGTGCGCGTCTGCGTGATCGCGACGACCGTGCCGCAGCTCTGGCAGTAGGCCGCCTGGGCAGGCGTGGACGGCTGCTGCGCATATTGCGGCGGCTGCGGTGCGGGCGTGTGACGGCGGTGCGTCGTCGCCGGACGCGGCGCGGGCTTCGGTTCGGCCTGCGCGATCGCCTTCTGCTGCGCGGCGGCTTGTTCGGCCGCCTGCTGCCGGGCTTGCGCGGCCAGCGCGGCGCTGGCGGCCGCGGCCGTATCGACGGCCGGCTGCGACGCGATCAGCGCGGCCTGGGTCTGGCCGTTCTGTTCGTTGCTGCTGCTGGCCTTCGGGAATACGCCCGTGATCGCTGCCGTCGCGGCGAGGCTGGCGACGATGACGGCGCCCGCTGCAGTGGCGATCAGCGGATGGAGGCGTTGCTTTTGCGGCGTGGTCTGATTCTGGTTGTCCATTTTTTTCTCCGATGTTGATCCGGATCGGCACGTCGGCGCCGGGCCGGATCCCACGCTTCGGGATCGAGCAGACTCGGCGTTCCGGCGCCTCGTTCTGGTCCCGTTGTCATGCGTGGTGACGCAAAAGGAGTGTCGTCGAGCGGCGAGGGGCGCACCGTATCAAGGTGTAACGAATTGCAGCAGGGCGCCGGCGATTGTTGCCGGGAAAACCCTGAGCAGGCCGTCGCGACAAGGGAATAAAACGGGGGAGGAACGAAGGCCGGCGGACGCCGGCTGGCGGGATTTACGCGTCGTTACAAAGCTGAGGCGTGCGCGCCACGGGGTGCGGCGCGCACGGGCGCGGCCGTCAGTCTTCGCGGCGCAGATGGGGGAACAGCAGCACGTCGCGGATCGTCGGGCTGTCGGTCAGCAGCATCACGAGGCGGTCGATGCCGATCCCGCAGCCGCCGGTCGGAGGCATCCCGTATTCGAGCGCGCGGATGTAGTCGGCGTCGAAGAACATCGCTTCCTCGTCGCCCGCATCCTTCTGCTCGACCTGCTTCTTGAAGCGTGCGGCCTGGTCTTCCGGATCGTTCAGCTCCGAGAAGCCGTTCGCGATCTCGCGGCCGGTCATGAACAGCTCGAAACGCTCGGTGATGCCCGGCACCGTATCCGATGCGCGTGCGAGCGGCGACACCTCGACCGGGTAGTCGATGATGAACGTCGGTTCCCAGAGCTGCGCTTCGGCCGTTTCCTCGAACAGCGCGAGCTGCAGTGCGCCGATGCCCGCGTTCAGGAACGCCGGCTGCCCGACGTCGACGCCGAAGCGCTTCAGTTCGGTGCGCAGGAACGCGTCGTCCGACAGCTGGCCGTCGGTGTACTGCGGCGCGTACTTCTGGATCGCCTGCGTGATCGTCAGGCGATGGAACGGCTTCGCGAGGTCGAGCTCGCGGCCTTGATACTGGATCGTCGCGGTGCCGAGCGCATCGATCGCCGCCTGGCGGATCAGTTGCTCGGTGAAGTCCATCAGCCAGCGATAGTCGGTGTACGCGGCGTAGAACTCCATCATCGTGAATTCCGGGTTGTGACGCGGCGACACGCCTTCGTTCCGGAAATTGCGGTTGATTTCGAACACGCGCTCGAAGCCGCCGACGATCAGGCGCTTCAGGTACAGCTCCGGCGCGATGCGCAGGAACATCTGCATGTCGAGCGCGTTGTGATGCGTGACGAACGGCTTCGCGGCCGCGCCGCCCGGGATCGGGTGCAGCATCGGCGTCTCGACTTCCATGAAGTCGGCCGAATCCATGAACTTGCGGATCGACGCGATCGTCTTGGTGCGTGCGCGGAACGTGTCGCGCGTTTCCGGCGTGACGATCAGGTCGACGTAGCGCTGGCGGTAGCGCATTTCCTGGTCGGCGAGGCCGTGGAACTTGTCCGGCAGCGGACGCAGCGCCTTCGACAGCAGGCGCAGCTCCTTGCACTGGACCGACAGCTCGCCCTTGTTGGTGCGGAACAGCACGCCGCGCGCGGCGACGATGTCGCCGAGGTCCCACTTCTTGAATGCGTCGTAGGTTTCCGCGCCGACGTCGTTCGGCGTCACGAAGAACTGGATCTGGCCCGAACCGTCCTGCACCGTCGCGAAGCTTGCCTTGCCCATCACGCGCTTGAGCATCATGCGGCCGGCAACCGACACCTCGACCGGGTTCGCTTCGAGCGCGGCCTTGTCCGAGTCGGCGAATTTCGCCTGGAGATCGGCCGCGTGGTGCGTCGGCCGGAAGTCGTTCGGGTAGGCGACGCCTTGCTCGCGCAAGGCGCGCAGCTTCTCGCGGCGCTCGGAGATGATCTGGTTTTCGTCCGCTGCGACGGCGGGCTGCGTTTGGGTCGGTTCGGTCATGATGGTCGGAATTCGGATTGGATGCGGCAACGCAAACGGGAAGGGCAAGGGCGGCGCGACCTGGCCAGGTGCGCGCCGCGGCGCTTACACGCCCTGTTTGAGGCTCGCGCTGATGAAGTCGTCGAGATCGCCGTCGAGCACCGCGCGGGTGTTGCTCATTTCGACGTTCGTGCGCAGGTCCTTCACGCGGCTCTGGTCGAGCACGTACGAGCGGATCTGGTGGCCCCAGCCCACGTCGGTCTTGCTCGATTCGAGCTTGTCCTGTTCGGCCTGGCGCTTGCGCATCTCGACTTCGTACAGGCGCGACTTCAGCATCGCCATCGCTTCCGCGCGGTTGCGGTGCTGCGAGCGGTCGTTCTGGCACTGCACGACGATGCCGGTCGGCATGTGCGTGATCCGCACCGCCGAGTCGGTCTTGTTGATGTGCTGGCCGCCGGCGCCCGAGGCGCGGTACGTGTCGATGCGCAGGTCGGCCGGGTTGATCTCGACTTCGATCGAGTCGTCGATTTCCGGATACACGAACACCGACGAGAACGACGTATGGCGGCCGCCCGACGAATCGAACGGCGACTTGCGCACGAGACGGTGGATGCCCGTTTCGGTGCGCAGGAAGCCGTATGCGTATTCGCCCGAGACCTTGACCGTCGCGTTCTTGATGCCGGCGACGTCGCCGTCGGACTCTTCGAGTACTTCGGCCTTGAAGCCCTTGCGTTCGCAGTAGCGCAGGTACTGGCGCAGCAGCATCGACGCCCAGTCGCACGCCTCGGTGCCGCCGGCGCCGGCCTGGATGTCGATGAAGCAGTTGTTCGGGTCGGCCGGGTTCGAGAACATCCGGCGGAATTCGATGTCGCCAACGCGTGCCTCGAGCTTCGCGGCATCCTCTTCCGACGCGACGAGCGTGTCCTCGTCGCCTTCCTCGCGGGCCAGCTCGAACAGGTCGAGCGCGTCGCGCAGGTCGCTATCGAGCGCCGTCAGCGTCGTGACGACGCCTTCGAGCAGCTTCTTCTCGCGGCCGAGTGCCTGGGCGTTCTTCGAATCGTTCCAGACGTTCGGGTCTTCGAGTTCCTTGTTGACTTCGGTCAGACGCGCAGCTTTGGCGTCGTAGTCAAAGATACCCCCGGAGCTCGCCCGCGCGGTTGCGCAGGTCGAGCAGGGAGCTTTCGATCGCGTTGAGACGTTCCGCTTCCATGATCGTTCGCTTTTCTTGCTTCGTAAAAAAGCGGAATTATAGCCGATCGGCAGGGTTGCCCGGTGACGCAAACGGTGCTCGCACGCGTGCCGCGGCCCCGTCCGGTGCGGCGTGCATGCATCGGCGGGCACTGCGGGCCGGGCGGCCCGTGCTCAGCCGGCCGCGTGTTCGACGATCAACTGGACGCGCGTGACGCCGTTCCACGTGTCGGCGACGAGGCGGTACGCGATCAGCGCGCTCGCCGGCAGCGGCTCGGTGTGGTTGAACCAGATCGCGTTGAAGCGCTGGCGGCCGCGCGCAAGCTGCAGCTTCAGGTGCTTTTCCTTCACGAGCGATTGCGACACGACGTCGAATTCGCCCGAGAAAAGCGGGGCCGGAAAGCCTTGCCCCCAGACGGCTTCGTCGAGCAGCCCGACGAACTGCGGCGTGAAGTAAGCGTCCTCGAGTTCGCCGTCGGTCTCGATCACGCGGGCGAGCGCGTCGTCGGACAGCCATTCGCGTGCGACGGCCTCGAACGCGGCCGCGAAGCGCGGCACGTTCTCGGTATCGAGCGTGAGACCGGCCGCCATCGCATGGCCGCCGAACGCGACGATCAGGTCCGGTTCGCGTTTCGACACGAGGTCGAGCGCGTCGCGCAGGTGGAAGCCGGCGATCGATCGGCCCGACCCCTTGACCCGCTTGCCTTCGTCGTCCGCGTGCGCGAACGTGAACGACGGGCGGTGGAATTTTTCCTTGAGCCGCCCGGCGACGATGCCGATCACGCCCTGGTGCCATGCGGGGTTGAACAGCGTGATCGTGCACGCGTCGGCCGGGTCGACGTCGGCGAGATCGGCGAGCGCCTGCTGCTGCATGCCGGCCTCGATCTCGCGGCGCTCGCGGTTCATCACGTCGAGCTGCTGTGCGAGATCCCATGCGCGGCCGATGTCGTCGGTGATCAGGCATTCGATGCCGAGCGACATGTCGGACAGCCGCCCCGCGGCGTTGAGCCGCGGCCCGAGGCCGAAGCCGAGGTCGAAGCCCGACGCGGTGCGCGCTTCGCGCGCGGCGGCGCGGAACAGCGCGGCGATGCCCGGCTGCATGCGGCCGTTGCGGATGCGCTGCAGCCCCTGCGCGACGAGCACGCGGTTGTTGCCGTCGAGCCGCACGACGTCGGCGACGGTGCCGAGCGCGACGAGGTCGAGCAGGCCGTCGAGGCGCGGCTCCGCTTCCTTGCTCGCGAATGCGCCGCGCCGGCGCAGTTCGGCGCGCAGCGCCAGCAGCACGTAGAACATCACGCCGACGCCGGCGATGTGCTTGCTCGGGAACGCGCAGCCGGGCTGGTTCGGGTTGACGATCGCACGGGCAGCGGGCAGCGCGTCGCCGGGCAGGTGGTGGTCGGTCACGAGCACGTCGATGCCGCGCGCGTTCGCGGCTTCGACGCCCGCGACGCTCGCGATCCCGTTGTCGACGGTGATCAGCAGGTCGGGTTTGCGCGCGGCCGCGAGCTCGACGATCTCGGGCGTGAGGCCGTAGCCGTATTCGAAGCGGTTCGGTACCAGGTAGTCGATCTGCGCGCCGAACATCCGCAGGCCGCGTACCGCCACCGCGCACGCGGTCGCGCCGTCGCAGTCGTAGTCGGCGACGACGAGCAGGCGTCGCTTGTCGGCGATCGCGTCGGCAAGCAGCGACGCCGCGTCGGCGCAGCCCTTCAGCTCGGTGGGCGGGACGAGGCGCGCAAGCGCGGTCTCGATATCGGTCGGGGACTGCACGCCGCGCGACGCATACAGGCGCGCGAGGACGGGATGCAGGCCGTGGCGCGCGAGCACTTCGGCGTCGGCGGGCGCGACGGGGCGGGTAACGATCCGGGTCATTCGGGGTCTGCTTGTTATTCGAACAGGGAGGCGAGCGCACGGCGGCGCCAGAACTTGCGCAGGTCGCTGCGCGTCGCGTGCAGCGTCACGGAGCTCGTATCGCCGCACAGCGTGAATTCGACGCTGGCGAGCGCGCCGTTCTGCAGCGCGGCGAGCACCGGCGCGAACCAGTCGCGCTCGAGCGCGGCGAGCCCGTCGTGCCAGCGCGCCCAGTCCTGTTCGATGAATGGGGTGGTCAACGCCGGCAGTTCGACGAGCGTCGCGCCGTCGCCGGCGGGCAGCGCGTCGAACGCGGCGGGTGGGGCGCCGGCTTCGGCCTGCGCGGCGCGCGCGAGGCCGAGCGCGGCGGGCGACGCGGACAGCACGCGCGCGAACGGCTTGCCGACCGGCTTCAGCGTGCCCTGCGCATGGAACCAGATCGAATTGACGGCCGGCAGGCCACGCGCCTCTCGGGCTTCGTTGACCGGGTGCTGGAACCACGCCATCTGCACTTCGTTCTGCAGTTTCATCCACATCCGCGAGCGTTCGCCCGTGTGTGCCTCGTGCGGCAGCCAGATCTCGATGTTGCGGCCGCTCGCGCGCAGCGGCGCGGCGCCGGCGAGCCGTGCGAGCTGTTCGCTCGACAGGTACCAGCGCGCGGGGTTCGGCGCTTCGAGCCGCACGCCGAGCTCCTCGATCAGCGGCCGCGCGACCGCGAGCAGCGCGGCCGCGTCGCCGTCGTCGAGCGCGAGGGCTGCCGGATCGACGAGCACCAGGTGATCGTGCGCGATTTCGACGTGCACGGGCTCGACGCATGCCCATGCTTGTGCGCCGGGGTCGCCGCCGTCCGCCAGCAACATGTAGGGCGCGAGCGGCGCCTCGTCCGCGGCGTTGCCCTGGGTCGCGCCGAACTGGCGGGCCAGCCAGCGCTCGTGCGGCAGCGTGCGCTGGAAGTCCTCGCCGGCCACGCGCTCGACGAGGCGTGCGCGGGCGAGCAACTTTTCGAGCGCGGGGCTGTCCAGCGTGTGCAGGGACGAGGCCGCATCGGCCGCCGACGGCAGCGCGAACGGAACGAGAAAATGGAGGCGTCGGTCGTGCATGATGGTGCGCATTGTATGGCAAACTGCGCGCGTGATCGGGCCGGCAGACGGCCCGTTCGCGTCCGGCGGCCGTTTTTCGACCGGGCCCGGGCCGGTGGCCGCCGCCGGGCGGCGGTCCGGCCGCGGGGCGCCTTCCCGCCGTAACCAGCAGAAAGGATTCGCTTGAAACTTCCGTACGAATGGCAGATCGGCTGGCGCTATACGCGCGCCGGCAAACGCACGACCGGCAACGGCTTCATTTCCTTCATCGCCCTCGTATCGATGCTCGGCATCGCGCTCGGCGTCGCGGCGCTGATCGTCGTGCTGTCGGTGATGAACGGCTTCCAGAAGGAAGTGCGCGACCGCATGCTGTCGGTGCTCGCGCACGTCGAGGTGTTCTCGCCGACGGGCTCGATGCCCGACTGGCAACTGACCGCGCAGGAAGCGCGCCGCAATCCGTCGGTGGTCGGCGCGGCGCCGTACGTCGACGCGCAGGCGCTGCTCACGCGCCAGGACGCGGTGAGCGGCGTGATGCTGCGCGGCGTCGAGCCGACGCTCGAGCCGCAGGTGTCCGACATCGGCAAGGACATGAAGGCCGGGCAGCTCGGCGCGCTCGTGCCGGGCCAGTTCGGCATCGTGCTCGGCGACGCGCTCGCCGGCAACCTCGGCGTGACGGTCGGCGACAAGGTCACGCTGGTTGCGCCCGAAGGCTCGATCACGCCGGCCGGCATGATGCCGCGCCTGAAGCAGTTCACGGTCGTCGGCGTGTTCGAGTCGGGCCACTACGAATACGACAGCACGCTCGCGATGATCAACATCCGCGACGCCGAGGCATTGTTCCGGATGGCTGCGCCGACCGGCGTGCGGCTGCGGCTGACGGACATGCAGAAGGCGCCGCAGGTCGCGGTCGAGCTGTCGCATACGCTGTCGGGCAGCCTGTACATCCGCGACTGGACGCAGCAGAACAAGACGTGGTTCTCGGCCGTGCAGATCGAGAAGCGGATGATGTTCATCATCCTGACGCTGATCATCGCGGTGGCCGCGTTCAACCTCGTGTCGTCGCTCGTGATGACCGTGACCAACAAGCAGGCCGACATCGCGATCCTGCGCACGCTCGGCGCGCAGCCGGGGTCGATCATGAAGATCTTCGTCGTGCAGGGCGTGACGATCGGCTTCGTCGGCACGGCGTCGGGCGTCGCGCTCGGCTGCCTGATCGCGTGGAGCATCCCTTGGCTGATCCCGATGATCGAGCACCTGTTCGGCGTGCAGTTCCTGCCGCCGTCCGTGTACTTCATCAGCGAGCTGCCGTCGGAACTCGTCGCGAGCGACGTGATCCGGATCGGGCTGATCGCATTCGCGCTGTCGGCCGTCGCGACGCTCTATCCGAGTTGGCGCGGCGCGAAGGTGAAGCCGGCGGAGGCGCTCCGCTATGAATGACCGCGCAACCGCATTCGCGGATTCAGAACAACACAACAGACAGGATTCGGCAGGTATGCAGGAATACGTGCTTCAGGCGCGCGGGATCACGAAGGCGTTCGTGCAGGGCGGCTTCAACGTGCAGGTGCTCAACAATACCGAGCTGACGGTGCGGCGCGGCGAGAAGCTCGCGGTCGTCGGCGCGTCGGGCTCCGGCAAGAGCACGCTGCTGCACGTGCTGGGCGGGCTCGACGAGCCGAGCGCGGGCGAAGTGTCGCTGCTCGGCAAGCCGTTTACGCAACTCGCCGAGCGCGAGCGCAACGAGTTGCGCAACCGCGCGCTCGGCTTCGTCTACCAGTTCCATCACCTGCTGCCCGAGTTCACCGCGCTCGACAACGTCGCGATGCCGCTGCGCATCCGCCGGATGACGACCGAGGACGCGCGCGCGCAGGCCCAGGCGATGCTCGAACGCGTCGGTCTCGGCCCGCGCGCGAAGCACCGGCCGGGCGAGCTGTCGGGCGGCGAGCGGCAGCGCGTCGCGATCGCGCGTGCGCTGGTCACGAAGCCTGCGTGCGTGCTCGCCGACGAGCCGACCGGCAACCTCGATGGCGCGACGGCAGACACGGTGTTCAACCTGATGCTCGAACTGTCCGAGACGCTCGAAACGAGCTTCGTGATCGTCACGCACGATCCCGATCTCGCCGCGCGCTGCGACCGCATCATGCGGCTGCGTGACGGCGTGCTGCACGAGGAGCCGGCGCTGCCGGTGTAAGCCAACGCCCCTGGCCGGGCCGCCGGGTTCGTCCCGGCGCGGCGCGAGGGGTACAGGAATGCCGTCATGTGGATCGATACGCACTGCCATCTCGATGCCGCCGAGTTCGACGCCGATCGTGACGCGGTCGCGCAGGTGGCACGCGCGGCCGGCGTGTCGCGCATCGTGATCCCGAGCATCGGGCGCGACAACTTCACGACGGTGCGCGAACTTGCGCAGCGCACGCCGGGTGCCGTCTATGCGCTCGGCATCCATCCGATGTATACGCCGCACGCGCGCGACGAGGATCTCGACCGGCTGCGCATGGAGATCGAAGCGAGTCTCGACGATCCGCGCTTCGTCGCGATCGGCGAGATCGGCCTCGACTATTTCGTGCCGGGGCTCGACGAAGACCGGCAGCAGTTCTTCTACCAGGGGCAGCTGAAGCTGGCGCGCGAATTCGACCTGCCCGTGCTGTGCCACGTGCGCAAGTCGCAGGACCGCGTGCTCGCGGGGCTGCGCCGCTTCGGCGTGCGGCGCGGCATCGCGCATGCATTCAACGGCAGTTTCCAGCAGGCCGAAGCGTATCTCGCGCAGGGGCTGCATCTCGGCTTCGGCGGCAACGTGACATTCACGCGCGCGTTGCAGATCCGTCGGCTCGCCACGGAATTGCCGCTCGACGCGATCGTCGTCGAGACGGACGCGCCCGACATCGCGCCCGAATGGGCGTACAAATCCCGCAACACGCCCGACCAGGTGCCGCGCATCGGTGACGTGCTCGCCGAACTGCGCGGTCTCGACGCCAGTTCACTCGGCCTATCCACTTCGGCTAACGCGCTCGCCGCGCTGCCGCGACTCGCACTTTCGTCCGCATAATCGTTGCCGGAAGGCGCCGCATTCGCAATGGCGGCGCCAGGTCGACGAGGAGGCGCGATGCGCATGTGGTGGATCGCGTTCGCGCTCGGCGTCGTCGTGCTGCAGCGGCAGGCGGCGTTGCCGGGCGCGATCGCATGGACGATCTGTGCGGTCGTGCTTGCCGGTTGCGCGGCGCTGGGAGCGTGGTGCATGCGTCGCCGGCGCACGCGCACGACCATCGCGCTCGGATGGATGCTGTGTGCGCTCGCGGCCTGCGTGGCGGGGTTCGGTTACGCGGCGGCGCGGGCCGAATGGCGGCTGCGCGACAGCTTGCCCGTCGACTGGGAAGGGCGCGACATCGTCGTCACCGGCGTGATCCGGGGGCTGCCCGTCGTCGACGACACGGGCGCGCGGCTGCTGCTCGCGGTCGAGTCGAACGATGCGGGGTTGGCCCGTTTCCCGCCATTGATCCGGCTGTCGTGGCGCGCGTATGGCGCATCCGCGACGCGCGATCCGCTTCCCGAGCTGCGTGCCGCGCAGCGCTGGCGCTTCGTCGTGCGCCTGAAGCGCCCGCACGCCGAGGCCAATGCCGGCGTGCGCGACAGCGAGGCGGCGTGGCTCGCCGCCGGCATTCGCGCGATCGGTTACGTCAGCGCGCCGCGGCGGTCGGTATTGCTCGATGCGCATGCATCGGGTTGGCGTGCATCGATCGATCGGCTGCGCGACGTGCTGCGGGCGCGCATCGGCGAGACGCTCGGTGTCGACGCCGGCCATCGTGGCATCGTCGCCGCGCTCGCGATCGGCGACCAGTCCGGCATCGGCGACGACGACTGGCGCGTGCTGCGCAACACGGGTACGAGCCATCTGGTCGCGATCTCCGGCCTGCACGTCGGGCTCGTCGGCGCGATCGCGGGCGGGCTGGTGTCGATGGTCTGGCGCCGGCTGCGCTGGCGTGCGCGGGCCGCGACGCTCGTGTTGCCGGCGCCGTATGCGGCATCGCTTGCCGCGCTGGCGGCCGCGGCCGGCTATGCGGCGCTCGCCGGTTTCAACGTGCCGGCGCAGCGTGCGTGGTGGATGATCGCGGCCGGCGGCATCGCGTATCTGGCCGGGCGCAGCGTGCCGACGTCGGCGGTGCTGTGCGCGGCGCTCGGCGGCGTGCTGCTTGCCGATCCGTGGGCCGTGCTGTCGGCCGGGTTCTGGCTGTCGTTCGGGGCGGTCGCCGTCATTCTGCTGACCGTCGCCGGCTGGCGCGCGGCGCGCGAGGTCGACGCGCAAGGCGAGGAGGGCAACGATACGGCCGGCCTGTCGAGCCGGTTGCGTGCGTGGGGTACGCGCGCCGCGCGCCGTATCGCCGAGGCCACGCGCGTGCAGTATGCGGTGACGATCGGTCTCGCACCGCTGACGGCGGCGTGGTTCGCGCAGATTTCGCTATCTGGCCCGTTCGGCAATGCATTCGCGATTCCCTGGGTGAGCACGGTCGTGACGCCGATCGTGCTGGCCGGCATCGCACTGCCCGCACCGCTCGATGCGTACGCGTTCCGGCTTGCGCATGCGGCGCTCGAACCGATGATGACGCTGCTCGGGTATCTCGCCGACTGGCCGGCCGGCGTGTTCTGGCTGCGCATGCCCGACTGGCCGGTGCTGGCGCTTGCGTGCGTGGGCGTCGCATGGGCGCTGATGCCGCGCGGCTGGCCGTTGCGCTGGGCGGCGCTGCTCACGTGGCTGCCGCTCGTCGCGCCGGCATCCGATGCACCGCCGCCGGGCGGCTTCCGGCTGACCGTGCTCGACGTCGGGCAGGGCGCGTCGGTGCTGGTGGAGACCGCACGCCGAACCTTGCTGTTCGATGCGGGGCCGGGCGCGGAGTCGACGCATGCCGGCGCGCGGATCGTCGCGCCGGCGTTGCGCTCGCGCGGCATCGCGGTGATCGATTCGCTCGTGCTCAGTCACGCGGACGCCGATCACGCGGGCGGCGCGCCGGCCGTCTATGCGGCAGCCGACGTGCGCCAGCTGCTGGCCGGCATTGCGCCGAAGAACCGGCTGTGGCGCGACGCGACGGCCGCCGGCGTCGTCGACCGGCTGCCGTGCGCGGCCGGGCAGCGCTGGACCTGGGACGGCGTCGTCTTCACGATGCTCTGGCCACCGGGCGGCCCGGGCACGGGCGCGTCGAACGGGCAATCGTGCGTGCTGCGCATCGACGCGGGCGGCACGTCCGCGCTGCTGACGGGCGACATCGAGGCACGCACCGAACGCCAGCTCGTGGACGCCGCGCGCGACGCGCTGGCCGCGCAGATCCTGGTCGTTCCGCACCACGGCAGCCGCACGTCGTCGGTCGAGCCTTTCCTCGATTCGGTCGGGCCGCGCGTCGCGGTATTTCCTGTAGGCTATCGCAATCGTTTCGGACATCCGCACCGGACCGTCCTCGCGCGCTACGAGGCACGCGGGATTCCGCTGCCGCGCACCGATCTCGACGGCGCCGTGCGGTTCGACGTCGCACCGGCCGACGGCGGGTTCGCATTCGAGCGTTATCGCGACGTACGGCGGCGGTACTGGATGGACCGTTGAGCGGGGCGAGGGCCGGTTTATAGAGAATGCAGGGGCCCCGCGAAAAGTGCCGAAGCACGGGCCCGGCAGAACGCGAAGCATGGGACGGGAGTAAATGCCAAAGCACTCACTCCCGTCGACAAAGGAGACATCGGCATTTGAAGGACATCCTCCACTTCTCGCATGCGAACGGCTTTCCGGCGTCGACGTACCGGACGATCTTCGCCGAACTGGCCGACGACTACGAGCTGCGCTACATCGAACGGATCGGCCACGACCGCCGCTACCCGGTGACGCGCGACTGGCCGCATCTCGTCGAACAGCTGCTCGACGACATCGGCAGCCGCTACGAGCGTCCCGTCTGGCTGGTCGGCCATTCGCTCGGCGGCTACCTGTCGCTGATGGCCGCACTGAAGAAGCCGCAATGGGTGCGCGGCGTTGTGATGATCGATTCGCCGATCATCGCGGGCTGGCGTGCGGGCGCGTTGCGCGCGAGCCAGTGGGCGGGGCTCGACGAGCGGCTGTCGCCGGCCGCCGCGACCCGCAACCGGCGCACGCACTGGGTGAGCCGCGACGAAGTCTGGCGGCATTTCCGCGAGAAGCCCGCGTTCGCGCGCTGGGACGAACGGATGCTGGCCGACTACATCGACTACGGCATTCCGCAGGCCGGTGCCGACGGCGAGCGTGCGCTCGCGTTCGACCGGCAGGTCGAATACCTGATCTACCGGACGCTGCCGCACACGCTCGGCCCGCGGCTCGCGCACGGCGCGCCGGTGCCGATCGGTTTTCTCGCCGGCACGCGTTCGCGCGAGGTGCGGCAGGTCGGGCTCGACGCGACACGCCGTGCGGCGCGCGGGCACGTCGAATGGCTCGAGGGCAGCCACCTGTTCCCGATGGAGAGGCCGCTCGAGACCGCCCGTGCATTGCAGCGGATGCTGAATTCGCTGAAGGCGGAAGAGGGCGGCGCGCCGCTCGCGAGGCGCGCCTGACGCTTCGTCCGGCGGCTGGTACGCGCCGTGGCGGGTGCCCGCCGCGCCGACCGGCCGGCCGGTTCTCCCCCCGGCGCGCGGTTGGCGCGGGTCCGCCCGAAAGGGCGCGATCATCACGTCAGTTGCTGAGAAAAGGGCGGGCTTTACGGTATAATCCGTTTTTCCCGCGAGCATCCAGCGATGACCAAATATGTTTTCGTCACCGGCGGCGTAGTTTCTTCCCTTGGCAAGGGCATTGCCGCCGCTTCCCTCGCCGCGATCCTCGAATCGCGCGGTCTGAAAGTCACCCTCCTCAAACTCGATCCCTACATCAACGTCGACCCCGGCACGATGAGCCCGTTCCAGCACGGCGAAGTGTTTGTGACGGAAGATGGAGCGGAGACGGACCTCGACCTCGGCCACTATGAGCGCTTCATCAGCACGAAGATGCGCAAGGCCAACAACTTCACGACCGGCCAGATCTACGAATCGGTGATCCGCAAGGAACGCCGCGGCGACTATCTCGGCAAGACCGTGCAGGTCATTCCGCACATCACGAACGAGATCCAGGCGTTCATCGAGCGCGGGGCCGCATCGGCCACCTGCGGCGAGCCGGATGTCGCGATCGTCGAGATCGGCGGCACGGTCGGCGACATCGAGTCGCTGCCGTTCCTTGAAGCCGCGCGCCAGATGAGCCTGCGCCTCGGCCGCAACAGCGCGTGCTTCGTGCACCTGACGCTGGTGCCGTACGTCGCGACGGCCGGCGAGCTGAAGACGAAGCCGACCCAGCACAGCGTGCAGAAGCTGCGCGAGATCGGCATCCTGCCGCACGTGCTGCTGTGCCGCGCGGATCGCCGCATCCCCGACGACGAATCGAAGAAGATCTCGATGTTCTCGAACGTGCCGGAAGACGCCGTGATCTCGGTGTGGGACGCCGACAGCATCTACAAGATTCCGCAGATGCTGCACGACCAGGGCCTCGACAAGATCATCTGCGACGAGCTGAAGCTGACGCCGCACGATGCCGACCTGAGCATGTGGTCGGAACTCGTCGAGAAGCTGGAGAACCCGAAGCACGAAGTGACGATCGGCATGGTCGGCAAGTACGTCGACCTGACCGAATCGTACAAGTCGCTGATCGAGGCGCTGCGTCACGCATCGCTGCACACGTCGACCAAGGTCAACATCGAGTACATCGACTCGGAAGAGATCGAGACGAACGGCGTCGACAGCCTGAAGCACCTCGACGCGGTGCTGGTCCCGGGCGGTTTCGGCCGTCGCGGCACCGAAGGCAAGATCGCGGCGATCCGCTATGCGCGCGAGGCGAAGGTGCCTTATCTCGGCATCTGCCTCGGCATGCAGCTCGCGGTGATCGAGTTCGCGCGCGACGTCGTCGGCCTGAAGCAGGCGAACAGCACGGAATTCGATCCGGACACGCCGGAACGCGTGGTCGCGCTGATCACCGAGTGGTACGACCGCGACGGCAAGGTCGAGACGCGCACCGAGGAATCCGATCTCGGCGGCACGATGCGCCTCGGCTCGCAGCGCTGCCCGATCAAGCCCGGCACGATGGCGGAAGAAATCTACGGCAAGGACGTGAACGAGCGTCATCGCCACCGTTATGAAGTCAATAACCGCTTCGTGCCGCAGCTCGAAAGCGGCGGCCTTATCATCAGCGCGCGTACCCCGAGCGAGGATCTGCCGGAAATGATGGAGCTGCCGCGCTCGATGCACCCGTGGTTCGTCGGCGTGCAGTTCCACCCGGAATTCACGTCCACGCCGCGTGACGGTCATCCCCTGTTCAAGTCGTTCGTCGAAGCCGCGCTCGCCAACAAGCAAGCGCGCGGAGTGAAAGCATGAAGCTGTGCGATTTCGAGGTCGGTCTCGACAAGCCTTTCTTCCTGATCGCGGGTACCTGCGTCGTCGAATCGGAGCAAATGACGATCGACACGGCGGGCCGCCTGAAGGAGATCTGCGCGAAGCTGAACGTTCCGTTCATCTACAAGTCGTCCTACGACAAGGCGAATCGCAGCTCGGGCAAGTCGTTTCGCGGCCTCGGAATGGACGAGGGCCTGCGGATCCTGTCCGAGGTGAAGCGCCAGCTCGGGCTGCCGGTGCTGACCGACGTGCATTCGATCGAAGAGATCGAGCAGGTCGCGTCGGTCGTCGACGTGCTGCAGACGCCCGCGTTCCTGTGCCGCCAGACCGATTTCATCCACGCATGCGCGCGCTCGGGCAAGCCCGTCAACATCAAGAAGGGCCAGTTCCTCGCGCCGCACGACATGAAGAACGTGATCGACAAGGCGCGCGACGCGGCACGTGAAGCGGGGCTGTCGGAAGACCGCTTCATGGCGTGCGAGCGCGGCGTCTCGTTCGGCTACAACAATCTCGTGTCGGACATGCGTTCGCTCGCGATCATGCGCGAAACGAACGCGCCCGTCGTATTCGACGCGACCCACTCGGTGCAACTGCCGGGCGGGCAGGGTACGAGCTCGGGCGGCCAGCGCGAATTCGTGCCGGTGCTCGCGCGTGCGGCGGTCGCGACGGGCGTCGCGGGCCTCTTCATGGAAACGCACCCGAATCCGGCCGAGGCGAAGTCGGACGGCCCGAACGCGGTGCCGCTGAACCGGATGGGCGCGCTGCTGGAGACCCTCGTCACGCTCGACCAGGCGGTGAAGCGCAACCCGTTCCTGGAAAACGATTTCAATTAAAGATCGAATGAACCTTGCGGCGGCTTCGCGCGTCAGTAGCGAAAGCGGTTCCGGCACGCGCGCCGTCGCAGTTTGAAGAATCCATCGTCATTCTCAGAGGAAACCCATGAGTGCAATCGTAGATATCATCGGCCGCGAGATTCTGGATTCGCGCGGCAACCCCACCGTCGAATGCGACGTGCTGCTCGAATCGGGCACGATGGGCCGCGCGGCGGTGCCGTCGGGCGCGTCCACGGGCTCGCGTGAAGCGATCGAACTGCGCGACGGCGAAGCCGGCCGCTACAACGGCAAGGGCGTGCTGAAGGCAGTCGAGCACATCAACACCGAAATCTCCGAAGCCATCATGGGCCTCGACGCGTCGGAACAGGCGTTCCTCGACAAGACGCTGCTCGAGCTGGACGGCACCGACAACAAGTCGCGCCTCGGCGCGAACGCGATGCTGGCCGTGTCGATGGCCGTCGCGAAGGCTGCCGCCGAAGAGGCAGGCCTGCCGCTGTACCGCTATTTCGGCGGTTCGGGCGCGATGCAGCTGCCGGTGCCGATGATGAACATCGTCAACGGCGGCGCGCACGCGAACAACAGCCTCGACATCCAGGAATTCATGATCGTCCCGGTGAGCCAGCCGACGTTCCGTGAAGCCCTGCGTTGCGGCGCGGAAGTGTTCCACGCACTGAAGAAGATCCTGAGCGACCGCGGCATGAGCACGGCAGTCGGCGACGAAGGCGGCTTCGCGCCGAACTTCGGCAGCAACGACGAGTGCCTGTCGACGATCCTGCAGGCGATCGAAAAGGCCGGCTACCGTGCGGGCGAGGACGTGCTGCTCGCGCTCGACTGCGCGGCATCCGAGTTCTACCACGACGGCAAGTACCAGCTCGCGGGCGAAGGCCTGCAACTGTCGTCGGCCGAATTCACCGACTACCTCGCGACGCTCGCCGACAAGTTCCCGATCGTGTCGATCGAGGACGGCATGCACGAAAGCGACTGGGAAGGCTGGAAGCTGCTGACCGATCGCCTCGGCAAGAAGGTGCAGCTCGTCGGCGACGACCTGTTCGTCACGAACACGCGCATCCTGAAGGAAGGCATCGAGAAGGGCATCGCGAACTCGATCCTCATCAAGATCAACCAGATTGGTACGCTGACCGAAACGTTCGCGGCGATCGAAATGGCGAAGCGCGCGGGCTACACGGCCGTGATCTCGCACCGCTCGGGCGAAACGGAAGATTCGACGATCGCGGACATCGCGGTCGGCCTGAACGCCGGTCAGATCAAGACGGGTTCGCTGTCGCGCAGCGACCGCATCTCGAAGTACAACCAGCTGCTGCGCATCGAGGAAGATCTCGGCGACATCGCGAGCTACCCGGGTAAATCGGCTTTCTATAACCTGCGCTAACGCGCTAATATCGGGTTCGTCATATCGACGCCGCTCTGTGCATGTGCGCGGAGCGGCGCTTCTTATATCTGCGTCTCTTACATGCGGCTTGTCACTGTCGTCCTGATTGCCTTGCTGGCGCTCATTCAGTACCCCCTATGGTGGGGACACGGCGGCTGGCTGCGGGTGCATGAATTGCGTCAGCAGCTCGGCGACCAGCTGCAGAAGAATGCGGACGAGAAGCTGCGCAACGAGCGGACCGCAGGCGAAGTGCAGGATCTGCAGGGCGGTACCGCGGCCATCGAGGAGCGCGCGCGCTACGAGATGGGCATGGTGAAGGACGGCGAAGTATTCGTGCAGTTCGTGTCGCCGAATGCACCGGCGGTGCCGCTGAACAACACGCCTTCGAACACGTCGACGCGCGGTGCCGTGTCGGCGGCGCCGGTGCGTGTCGTGCCGAATCCGCAGTCGATCGCGAAGCCGTCGCGGCATCATGGCGGCGACAAGGGCAAGGCCGCGCATCACTGAGCGCGGCAGCTCGAACCCATTGAAAAAGCGCGGGAAATGCCGCGCTTTTTTATTTCCTGCCAGTGTTCAATCGTCCGGGCGATCGCTTACCACCACCAGCCCGGATAGCCGTAGCCGATGCCCGTTCCCCAGCGATTTCCCCATCCGCCGTAATACCCGCCATAGACGGTCACGGGCGGCGGCGAATAATAGGCCCACGCGCGCGCGGCTGCCTCGGCCGCCATCGCGCTGTTCTGTTCGCGCAGCACCTGCCGGTCGATCTCGTCGTAGCGCTTGCGTTCGGCGCTCGACAGCGCCGGCGGCTGGCCGCCCGACGCGCCCGGTTCGGGCAGGCGGCTCAGGATCGTGGAGGGCGGCGGCGGCATCGCGCAGCCGGCAAGCGCGAGCGTGCCGGCGGCAACGCTCGTCAGGACGATGGTGCGAAACGGGCGATTCATGTGTTTCTCCTGCAGCGCGCCGACGGCGGGAAGCGGCTTGCGCCGAAGGCCGAGCCTTCGGCGTCGTGCGTGCGGCGCTCGTGCGTCATTATGCGCCCGCACCCGGACGGCGGGCATCGGGCGCGCCGCTCAGTGACGCTGGCCGGTTGCCGGCGCGATGCCGGTCTCGACGCCGGGCGCCGCGAACAACTGCGCGACGTCGACGGGATCGAATTCGTAGCGCTGGTTGCAGAACTCGCAGTGGATCTCGACGTGGCCGCGCTCGACGATCACGCTGTCGACTTCGTCGCGGCCGAGCATGCGCAGCATCGCACCGACCTTCTCGCGCGAGCAGGAGCACTGGAAGCGCGTGCCGGCCGGCTCGAAGTGCTGCACGTTCTCCTGCCAGAACAGCCGGCGGAACACGACTTCCGGTTCGACTTCGAGCAGCTCCTTCGCGGACAGCGTGCCGCCGAGCGTGCAGACGCGCTCCCACGTGTCGATATCGGTTTCTGCGTTGCGCGGCACGATGCCGCCGTCACCCGGCAGCTTCTGCAGCAGCATGCCGACCGCACGGTCGCGATCGGCCGCGAGCCACAGCCGCGTGTCGAGCTGCTCCGAGTGGTGCATGTAATGCTCGAGCACCTGCGATACCGATTCGAGCGGGCCGTCGACACCGTTCAGCGGCACGATGCCCTGGTACGGCTGCTGGCCCGGCAGCTTGTCGGCCGGGTCGAGCGTGATCACGCAGCGGCCGTGGCCGCTCGCGTTGACGAGCGACGCGAAACTCGTGTCGTCGCCGATCGTTTGCGCCGCGTCGCCGGAGAACTTCGCGGTGGCCCGCATCGACAGATCCGAACCGCACTGGACGACCAGCATCTGGACCGGCCCGTCGCCGAAGATCTGCATGATCAGGGTGCCGTGAAATTTCAGGTTCGCGGACAGCAGCGCGCACGCGGCCATCATCTCGCCGAGCACCGTGCGCACGGGGGCAGGGTAGTCGCGGCGGGCGAGCACTTCCTGCCACGTATTGCGCAGCGAAACGATCTCGCCGCGCACGGGCGCCGCATTGAACATGAATTTCTGTAACTGGTCGCTCACTCTTCTTCCTTGAAATCCGCGCGAATCACCCGATCCGCACGAGTTGCTCCTTGAAATGCGCACGCCGCTCGACGTACGTCTTCGCGTTCGCGCGCAGCCGCGCGATGTCTTCCGCCGACAGCTCGCGCACGACTTTCGCCGGTGCGCCGAGAATCAGCGAATTGTCCGGGAACGTCTTGCCTTCCGTCACGACCGCACCGGCACCAACCAGACAGTTGCGGCCGATGACCGCTCCATTCAAGACCACCGCCTGAATACCGATCAGCGAACCTTCGCCGATCGTGCAGCCGTGCAGCATCGCCTGGTGCCCGATCGTCACGTTTTCGGCAATCGTCAGCGGAAAGCCGGGGTCCGTGTGCAGTACCGCGCCTTCCTGGACGTTGCTGCCGGCGCCGACGGCAATCGTCTCGTTGTCGCCGCGTATCGTCGCGCCGAACCAGACGCTCGCGTTTTCCTCGAGCACGACCTTGCCGATGATGGCCGCCGTATCGGCGACGAATACGCTTTCGTGGATCGTCGGGGCCGTATCGCCCAGCTTGTAGATCGTCACGGAGTCTCCTTGTCTCTTCGGTGATGGGCGCCGGTAGAATGGCGCGTCTGGTTTGCCCGGCGCATGGCGCCGCGGAACGATCGCATATTGTAAACCGTCGCGTGCGTGCGCTCCCGCGATGCGCATGCAGGGTGTCCCCGTTTATGAGCATGGAGTCTTCTTCTTTCGGTCATGCGCCGGTTTGCGTGCGCCACGCCGCGCTCGACGCGCTGCGCGCATCCGAACCCGCGGCCAAGGCCGCGCAGGTGCGTTCGCTGTACGACGCGCTGCTGGCCGGGCAGGCCGCGATCGCACCGTCGCTCGAACTGCGTGAACCGGCCGGCCTGCCCGGGCGCCCGGAACGTCCGACGCTGGTCGAGCCGCGCCAGCTCGAGCGGCGCAGCATGCGTTCGCCCGAAGGGCGCGCGGTGCTGCTGCACGCGCTCGCCCATATCGAATTCAATGCGATCAATCTGGCGCTCGATGCGGTCTGGCGCTTTGCGGGCCTGCCGGACGCGTTTTATGCGGACTGGCTGAAGGTCGCGGCCGAGGAGGCCTATCACTTCACGCTGCTGTCCGACCGGCTGGCAGCATTCGGGCATGCGTACGGCGATTTTCCCGCGCACAACGGGCTGTGGGAGATGTGCGAGCGGACCAAGGGCGATGTGCTGGCGCGCATGGCGCTCGTGCCGCGCACGCTCGAGGCCCGCGGGCTCGATGCTTCGCCGCCGATCCGTGCGCGGCTCGTACAGGCGGGCGACGATGCGTCGGCTGCGATCCTCGATGTGATCCTGCGCGACGAGGTCGGTCATGTCGCGATCGGCAACCGCTGGTTCCGGCATCTGTGCGACGAAACCGGCCGCGATCCGGTGTCGGCCTACCGCCAGCTTGCCGAGCAATACCACGCGCCACGACTGCGCGGCCCGTTCAACTTCGATGCGCGTCGTGACGCCGGATTCGAGCAGGCCGAACTCGACGAACTGGCCGCGCAGGACGCAGCGGCCGGAAATGCGGCGCGTTAGCCGGATCGCGTCCGGCTGCGTATCGTTTGTCGCCGCACGCGTGCCGCCGCCGGCCGGCCCGCTCGCCCGGCGGATCGCGTTTCCCGGCGGGACGCGCGGCCGGTCCGGCCGGCCCTCGCACCGCCGCTACGCTAGAGAAGTGCCTCGAATGCCGACCGCCTGAACTGTGGCACCACCGCTATAATCGAACGATCATTCTTTTTTCTGGCGGCTGCAATGAGTGCGTCGAGTTCTGTTTCCGATTTCGTCACGGTGCGCGGCGTGAAGCTGCATGTGCGGCGCTGGGGCCGGCCCGATGCGCCGACGCTGTTCATGCTGCACGGCTGGATGGACGTCGCGGCGTCGTTCCAGTTCGTCGTCGATGCGCTCGCGGGCGACTGGCAGGTGATCGCACCCGATGCGCGTGGCTTCGGGCTGTCCGACTGGCCGGTCGCGCGACAGGGCGGCGGCCACTACTGGTTCCACGAATACCTGGGCGACCTCGATGCGCTCGTCGATCACTATGCGCCGACCGGCGAAGTCAACCTGATCGGACACAGCATGGGCGCGAACGTCGTGTGCCTGTACGCGGGCGCGCGGCCGGAACGCGTGCGGCGCGTGGTCGACCTCGAGGGTTTCGGGCTCGCGCCCGCGCGGGCCGGGCAGGCGCCGCGCCGGCTGCGCGGCTGGCTGGACGAACTGCGCGAGCCGCCCGCGCTGCGCCCGTACGCGTCCCTCGACGACGTGGCGGCGCGCCTGACCAGGACCAATCCGCGGCTCGACCCGCGCCGCGCCGCGTTCCTCGCCGCGCACTGGTCGAAGCGCGGCGACGACGGCCTCTACCACCTGCTGGCCGACCCCGCGCACAAGATGCCGGGGCCGCTGCTGTACCGGCTCGACGAGGTGATGGCCACCTGGGCGCAGGTGCGCGCGAAGGTACTGCACGTCGAGGCCGTCAATTCGCCGACGCTCGCGCACCTCGCCGGCGACATCCCGCTGCCGGAATTCAAGGCGCGTTTCAACGCGTTCCCCG